>CAVQVT010000007.1:0-322874 GCA_963717255.1 uncultured Chloroflexia bacterium
CGGCCGGGACGCGCGAAGCGGGCGATGTCGCCCCGAGCACCCGTCCCTAGTTCGGCAGGTCGCGCTTCGGGCGGTCGTCCGTCTCCGGCAGCGGCAGCTGCGAGCGCCCCGCCCCGGTCGCCGCCGGCTTCCGCGCTCCTCGTGCGTCGCGCCGCTCGCCCGCGTCGTGGAAGACGGCCTCGTCGCCGGATCGGAAGACGAGCGTCCCGCCCATCGGGTCCGCGTCCGCGACGATCGTGTCGCCCGGAGCGAACCGTCCCTCGAGGAGTGCCCGCGCGAGCGGGTTCTCCACGACGCGCTGGATCGTCCGCTTCAGCGGCCGTGCGCCGTACGCAGGATCGTGGCCCTCGCGCGCGATGAGGCCGCGGGCCGCCGGGGTCAGCTCGAGGGTCAGCTCGCGGTCGGCGAGCCTGCGCTGGAGATCGTCCACGAGCAGGTCCACGATCGCCGCGAGGTCGGCGTCAGAGAGCGCGTGGAAGACGATGACCTCGTCCACGCGGTTGAGGAACTCCGGCCGGAACTGCGCCCGGAGCGATTCGATCACCTGGGCCTTCATCTGGTCGTACGCGTCGGCGTCCTCGCCGTCGCCTCGGCCGGTGAACGCGGCGATGAACTGGCTCCCGACGTTGCTGGTCATGATCACGACGGCGTTCTTGAAGTCCACCGTCCGCCCCTGCCCGTCGGTCAGTCGCCCGTCGTCGAGCACCTGCAGGAGGATGTTGAAGACGTCCGGGTGCGCCTTCTCGATCTCGTCGAGAAGGACGACCTGGTACGGCCGGCGACGCACGGCCTCGGTCAGCTGCCCGCCCTCCTCGTAGCCGACGTAGCCGGGCGGCGCCCCGACGAGGCGCGAGACGGAGAACTTCTCCATGTACTCGCTCATGTCGACGCGGACCATCGCGGCCTCGTCGTCGAACAGGAACTCCGCGAGCGCCCGCGCGAGCTCGGTCTTCCCGACTCCCGTGGGGCCGAGGAAGAGGAACGATCCGATCGGGCGACGGGGGTCCTTCAGCCCGGCGCGCGCTCGGCGGACGGCATCGGAGACGGCCTCGATCGCCTCGTCCTGGCCCACGACGCGCGCATGCAGCCGCTCCTCCATGTGGACGAGCTTCGCCATCTCGCCCTCCAGGAGGCGCGTGACGGGGACCCCGGTCCACGAGGAGACGATCTCGGCGATGTCGTCGGCGTCGACCTCCTCCTTCAGCAGGCGCGGCGAGCCCTCGACGACCGCCATGGCGGCCTCCTGCGAGCGAAGCGTCTCCTGGAGCGCCGGGAAGCGTCCCGTACTTGAGCTGGGCGGCCGTCCCGAAGTCGGCCTCGCGCTCGGCCGTCTCGATCCGATGGGCGACGGCCTCGATCTCCTCCTTCGTCGCTCGCAGGGCGGCGATCGCCTCCTTCTCCGTCTCCCAGCGCTGCTTCATCGCCCCGGCCTCCTCGGAGAGCTCGGCGAGCTCCTTCTCGAGGGCCTCCAGGCGCGCCTTCGACGCGTCGTCCTTCTCCTTGCGCAGCGCCTCGCGCTCGATCTCGAGCTGGACGCGCCGACGCTCGAGCTCGTCGAGCTCGACGGGCATCGAGTCGATCTCCATCCGCAGGCGGCTGGCCGCCTCGTCCACCAGGTCGATCGCCTTGTCCGGGAGGAAGCGCTCGGTGATGTAGCGGTTCGACAGGGTCGCCGCCGCGACCAGCGCGGAGTCGGTGATCCGCACGCCGTGGTGGAGCTCGTACTTCTCGCGGAGGCCGCGGAGGATGCTGATCGTCTCCTCCACGGTCGGCTGGTCCACGACGACCGGCTGGAAGCGCCGCTCCAGGGCGGCGTCCTTCTCGATGTGCTTCCGGTACTCGTCGAGCGTGGTCGCGCCGATCGTGTGGAGCTCGCCGCGCGCGAGCATCGGCTTGAGGAGGTTGGACGCATCCATGGCGCCCTCGGCCGCCCCGGCGCCCACGACGGTGTGGAGCTCGTCGATGAAGAGGACGATCCGGCCCTCGGCGTCCTTGATCTCCTTCAGGACCGCCTTGAGGCGTTCCTCGAACTCGCCGCGGTACTTGGCGCCGGCGATCATCGCGCCGAGGTCGAGCGCGACGACCTTCTTGTCCTTCAGGGTCTCCGGGACGTCGCCGCGGACGATCCGCTGCGCGAGCCCCTCGACGATCGCGGTCTTCCCCACGCCCGGCTCGCCGATGAGGACCGGGTTGTTCTTCGTCCGGCGCGAGAGCACCTGGATGACGCGGCGGATCTCCTCATCCCGGCCGATCACCGGGTCGAGCGCGCCGGCGCGCGCCTCGAGCGTGAGGTCGCGGCCGTACTTCTCCAGCGCCTCGTACGTCCCCTCCGGCGTCTGGCTCGTCACCCGCTGACCGCCGCGCACGCTCGAGAGCGCGGTGAGGATCGCCTCGCGGCCCGCGCCGGCGCGCTCCAGGAGCCCCTGCGCGTCGCCGCCCGCCTCCACGCAGCCGAGCAGGAGGTGCTCGGTGCTGACGTAGTCGTCCTGGAGGCGGCGCGCCTCGTCGCCGGCCTTCTCGAGGACGCGCTGGGCGCGCGGGTCGAGCGCGAGGGAGCCACCGGCGAGCTTCGCACGCCGCGCGAGGACGCCCGCGACCTCGTCGCGCAGGGCCGGTACGTCCACGCCGATCCGCTGGAGCGTCCGGGCCGGGATCCCGTCCGGGTCCGCGAGGAGCGCAGAGAGGATGTGCTCGGCGTCGAGCACGGGGCTCTGGAGCTCGGCGGCGAGCCGCTGCGCGCCGAGGATCGCCTCCTGGGCCTTCTGGGTGAGGCGGTCGAGGTTCATCGGGTGTCGGGGGTTCCTTTCGGTGGGCGGCGCGGCGACGGGGGCCGGCCCGCGGCGCCGGGGTCGGGTCGGAGGCGCGTCAACCGCCCCGTGGGTCGGGCTGACGGGCGAGGTCGAGGAAGCGCCCGGCGGCGGCCCTCGCCTCGTCGGAGAGGTCGGTGGGGAGGACGACGCGGACCTTCGCGAGGAGGTCGCCGCGCTCGTCCTTCGACAGGACGGGCATCCCCTTTCCCTTCAGGCGGATGGTCCGCCCGTTCTGCGTGCCGCCGGGGACCTTCAGGAGGACCCGGCCGTCGAGCGTCGCGAGCGGGATCTCGGCGCCGAGCAGCGCCTCGCGGAGCGTGACCGGGAGGTCGCGTGAGAGGTCGGCACCCGTGCGCGTGAAGACCCGGTGCGGCGCGACGCGCACGACGAGGACGAGGTCGCGGCCGTCGCCGCCCTTGCCGCGGATCCGCACGCGGCTGCCGCTGTCCACGCCCCGCGGGATCTTCACCTCAAGGCGCTTGGCGTCCACCTCCACGATGCGCGTGGTC
Organism: uncultured Chloroflexia bacterium; assembly: GCA_963717255.1. Lineage (GTDB taxonomy): Bacteria > Chloroflexota > Limnocylindria > Limnocylindrales > CSP1-4 > CAIYQJ01. The sequence continues at coordinate 3,320 of CAVQVT010000007.1, forward strand.
CCGGAGGCGGCCTCCTCCAGGGTGACCTCGACCTCCGCCTCGACGGGCGCGAGCCGTCCGGAGCGGGCGCGGCCCCCATGCGAGCCTGCCCCGCCACCGGCTCCCGTCGCCCGCGCCCCCGACGACCGCCGTCCGGAGCCGCCCGTCCCCGGGACGCCGCCCATGCCGCCCATGGCGTCGAGGTCGGAGGCCGCGGCCATCCCTCCGCCGAAGAACATCCGGAAGAAGTCGGAGAAGCCGGCATCGTCACCACCGACCGTGCGGAATTCGTAACGGACGCCCCCGGCCCCTGGCCGGCCGCGCCGGCGCCGCCGCGTGCGAAGCCGGCGAACGGACCTCCCGAACCGAAGGGATCGGCGCCGGGGCGGGCGCCCGGGCCGCCCGGGCCGCCGTACTGGTCCCAGTGCGCCCCGAGCTCGTCGTAGCGCTTCCGCTTCTCCGGGTCGGAGAGCACCTCGTTCGCCTCGTTGACGGCCTTGAAGCGCGCCTCCGCGGCCGCGTCGCCGGGCTTGACGTCTGGATGATGCTGGCGGGCGAGCTTGCGGAAGGCCTTCTTGACCTCGGCCTGCGTCGCGGTCCTCGGGACGCCGAGGGTCTCGTAGTAGTCGCGGAACTCCATCGCTCACCCGCCCTCGCGGCCGGCGTCGCGGCGCCCGGGGCCGGTGCCCCGGGCGCCGCGGGTCGCCGTCAGTGGCCGCTCACGATCGCGGGCGGCTGCTCGGCCGGCGGGAAGCCGGGGCCGCGCCCCGGTGCGGACGCGCCCTCCGGCTTCGATGCCGCTGCCTTGCGAGCCGGCCCGACCGGGCCCGTGGGCAGCGGCCGCGGCCGACGCCGGAGCGCGTGCTCCAGGACCTGGTCCATGTTCTCGACCATCACGAGCTTCATCTGCTTGCGGATCTCCTCGGGGACATCCCGGAGGTCCTTCTCGTTCTTCTTCGGGAGGATGACCATCGCCGCGCCGGACATGTGGGCGGCGAGGATCTTGCTCTTCAGCCCGCCGATCGGGAGGACCCGGCCGCGGAGGGTGATCTCGCCGGTCATCGCGACGTCCTTGCGGACCGGGATCCCCGTGAGGGCGCTCACGATCGCGGTCGCGAGGGTGATGCCAGCGGAAGGCCCGTCCTTGGGGGTCGCGCCCGCCGGGACGTGGATGTGCAGGGTGTTCTTCTCGAAGACCTCGCGCTCGATCCCGAGGTCCGCGGCATGCGCACGGATCCACGAGAGGGCGGCCCGCGCCGACTCACGCATGACGTCACCGAGCTGGCCGGTGAGGATGAAGTCCTCCTTGCCCTCCATCTTCGTCACCTCGACGGAGACGACGTCCCCGCCGACCTCGGTGACGACGAGGCCGGTGGCCGCGCCGACCTGGTCCTCGGCCTCGATCTCGCCGTACTCGAAGCGCGGCGGGCCGAGGTAGGCGAGGAGGCGCTTGATGTCGACCGTGACCTTGCGCTTGCGCCCCTCGGCGACGCCGCGGGCGACCTTGCGCATGACGTTCGCGATCTCGCGCTCGAGGTTCCGGACGCCCGCCTCGTGCGTGTACGCCTGGACGAGCTCCGTGAGGGCCTCGTCGGTGATCGCGATGGTCTTGTCCGTGAGGCCGTGGTTCGTCATCTGCTTGGGGATGAGGAAGCGGCGGGCGATCGCGATCTTCTCGGCCTGCGTGTAGCCGGGGAGGTAGATGATCTCCATCCGGTCGCGCAGGGGTGCGGGGATCGGGTCGAGCAGGTTCGCGGTCGCGATGAAGAGGACCTTGCTGAGGTCGAAGGGCACCTCGAGATAGTTGTCCTGGAAGCTGAAGTTCTGCTCCGGGTCGAGCACCTCGAGGAGCGCGGACGACGGGTCGCCGCGGAAGTCCATCCCGAGCTTGTCGACCTCGTCGAGCATGAAGACCGGGTTGTTGGTGCCGCCGGTCTTGATGCTCTGGATGACGCGCCCGGGGAGGGCACCGATGTAGGTCCGACGGTGGCCGCGGATCTCCGCCTCGTCGTGGACGCCGCCGAGGCTCATGCGGACGAACTTGCGACCCATCGCGCGCGCGACGCTGCGGCCCAGCGACGTCTTGCCGACGCCGGGCGGCCCGACGAAGCAGAGGATGGGGCTGCGGATGGTGGAGGCGAGGGCGCGGACCGCGAGGTACTCCAGGATCCGGTCCTTCACCTTCTCGAGGCCGTGGTGGTCCTCGTCGAGGATCGTCGCGGCCTCTTTGATGTCCAGCCGGTCGTCGGTCGCGACGTTCCAGGGGAGCCCGATGAGCCAGTCGACGTAGGTCCGGATGACGCCCACCTCGGGCGATGCCGACGGGATCCGGCTCATCCGGTCGATCTCCTTGATCGCCCGGGCCTTCACCTCGTCCGGCATGCCGGCGTCCTCGACCTTGTCGCGGAGCTCGGCGATCTCGGCCTGCTGCGGGTCGTCCTCGCCCAGCTCGCGCTGGATCGCCTTCAGCTGCTCGCGGAGGATGTACTCCCGCTGGGTCTTGTCCATCTCGGACTTGACCTCGCTCTGGATCTTCCCCTTGAGCTCGAGGATCTCGACCTGGCGGGCGAGGAACGCGGAGACGAGCTTCAGCCGCTCCAGGACGTCCGTCGTGGCGAGGAGCTCCATCCGCTGCGGCGTGTCCATGTCCGGGCTGTACGCGACCATGTCGGCGAGGAGGCCCGGCTCCGAGATGTTGCGGGCCGCGACCGCCGCCTCCGGCGGGATCGGCGCGCCGTTCGCGATGTACTGCTCCATCTGCGACTGGATGGTGCGCATGAGAGCCTGGACCTCGACCCCGGTCGGGGACTTCTCCTCGACGTCCTCGATCTCCGCGAGGAGGTACGGGTCCGTGCTCGCGAAGCGGCGCAGCCGGATGCGCCCCTGGCCCTGGACGATCGCGCGGACCGTCCCGTCCTGGAGCTGCACCACCTGGGCGATCTTCGCGAGCGTGCCGATCTCGTAGAGCTCGGCCGCGTCCGTGATGTCCTCGCGCTCCGCCTCTCGCTGCGTGACGAGCGCGATCAGGCTGTCCGCGGCCACGGCGGCGTTGAGGGCGTTCACGCTCTTCTCGCGGCCGACCTGGAGCGGCACGATCATCTCAGGGAAGATGACCGTCTCGCGAAGGGCCACCAGCGGAAGCGTTCGCGCGCCGCGCGCAGCGCCCCTCTTCGGGGTGGTGGTCGTCTCGTCCGGCTCGGGCGGAGTCTTCGCCATGCGGGATCCTCCTGTGCGGTCCGGCGGGGCCGGTCTCCCGGTCCCCGCCGTCCCTTCGATCTCCATGCGGGTGGTCGTGGTCGGATGGCCCCTCAGACGGCCTCCGGGTCCGGCCCGAACGACTCGTTGTAGAGCCGCTCGAGGATCCGGGTCCCCAGTCTCTCTTCGAGCTCGAAGAGGATCCGGACTCCGGCGAGATTCACGCCTCGGTCCTGGGTGAGGTGCCGGATCCAGAGGATCCGGCGGATGTCGTTCTCGCTGTACAGGCGGATGTTCGTCGGGGTGCGGGCCGGGCAGATGAGCCCCTCGTCCTCGTAGATCCGCAGTGTGCGCGGATGCACCTCGACGATCCCGGCCGCCACGCTGATGACGTAGACGGGTCGGGTGGGGTCCCGATGCGGCCGGCCCTCGTGCACCCGGTCAGGCCTCCCTGGTCCCGGCGCCGTCGGGCGTCTCCGGCGCTCCCTGGGAGCGGTCGGGCTCGAGGTCCTCCGGCAGCGCGATCGTGCGGGTGAAGGTCCCGCGGCGGATCTCGCGGAACGGCGAGGACCGACGGATGAGCGTCATCTGCTGGTCCTCCTGCGGGGGGTCGGCTGCCCCGGCGCGGCCGGGGGATCGGGTGCGTCCCCTGTGCGCCTCCGGTCAGCCGGAATGCTAAAACCCTATCAACGGGATTGTCAAGAGACTTGTCATGTGGTGCGATGGAAGGCGGCCACGAACATGGTAAGGCTCGGCGGTCCGCGGGACGCAGGGGCGGGCGCGGGGCGGAGGAGCGGCCGCGTCGGGGGCCACGGCCGCGTCGGGGGCCACGGCCGCGGACCCGCGGGGCCTCAGATCGCGGCGGGCTCCCCTTCCTCGCCGATGAGGGTGCCGCGGAGGGCGTCTTCGCACTCGCGCCGGCCGATGACGATCACCTTGTCGCCGCCGCGGAACTGCGTCTCGGGCCGGACCTGCAGCGCCTTCCCGTCGCGGATGTAGGCGAAGAGCGTGCACCCCTCGGGCATCGAGAGCTCGCCCGTCGTCCGCCCGATCGCCGGCGACTCATCCGTGAGCAGCGCCTCGATCAGCTCGAGGTCCCCGCTGCCGAGGTCGGCCAGGTGCAGGAGCTCGTGGACCGGGATGTCCTGCTCGATCGCACCGAGGATCATGCGCGTGGGGCTGATGATCTCGTCCACGCCGAGGTGCCGGAAGAGGAGCTCGTTCTTCGGGTTGTTCACCCGGGCGATCGTCCGCTTGACGGAGAAGTGGTGCTTCGCCATCTGGCAGATGACGAGGTTGTCCTCGTCGTCGCCGGTGACCGCGGCCACGATGTCCGCGCGATTCGCCCCCGCCTCGGCGAGCGCAGAGCCCTCCGATCCGTCGCGGGCGAGGACCACGGATCCGATCTCGTCCGAGATCTGGATGGCGCGCGCCCGGGTCTTCTCGAGCAGGACGACCTCGTGTCCCGCCTCGATGAGCTCCTTCGTCAAGTAGTACCCGACCTTGCCTCCCCCGACCACCATGACGAACACGGCTCAGCCCTCCCCGACGATGCGGATGGCGGCGGGCGCCTGCGCCGTCGCGGGAGTCGCCGGCGTCGGCTCCATCGGATGGGCGTGCTCCTTGGCGTGGTGGATCGGCGGGTCGCCCGACCCGACGAAGCCGAGGAAGCCGAGCAGCGTGTCCGTCATGAGGGTCGTCCGGCAGAGCGTGGCGACGCCCAGGTCCGCATAGGCGCGCGCCCGGACGGGGTCATTGATCTTGGCCACGGCCGCCGCGATCTCCAGCGACTCGCGCGCGAGCTGTGCGGCCATGATGTTGCGATTGTCTCCCTCCGTGAGCGCGAAGAACGCGTCGGCGCCGTGCGCGCCCGCCCGCAGCAGCGCGTCCTCGTCGGTGCCGTCGGCGCGGACGGCCTCCCCGGAGAAGGTGGAGGGGAGCCGGTCGAAGGCGGACGTCGCGATGTCGAGGATGAGGACGTGGTGGCCAGCCTGGTCCAGCGCGGCCGCGAGGCCCGCGCCGACCCGGCCGCAGCCCACGATGACGGCTCTCATGCTCCCTCCTGGGGCATGGGCTCGCGCACCACCCAGACGGTGCACGGCGCATTCTTGAAGACGTAGGGGACGGTCGTTCCGATGACGAAGTCCCCGCCGAACTTCTTGCGGTACGGAAGACCCAGCACGAGCAGGTCGGCCTCCTGGGACGCCGCCTCGTCCACGATCGCCGCGCCGACGTTTCGGGCCTTCAGGAGGACCGGCTCCAGGCTCACGCCGAGGTGCTCCGCGTCCGTCTCCGCGACGTCCAGGACACGCTGGGCCTCCTCCGTGAGGCCCGACACGCTGCCGTCGAGGGGAAGCGTCCAGTCGATCTCGACGACGTGGAGGGCGACGAGATCGGCCTTCGACGGCTTGCCGAGGGCTGCCGCGTAGGCGACGACGAGCCTGTCGGTGGGGGCGCCGTTGAGCGCCAGGACGATCGTGCGGAGGGCGGGGCGGAGCGGTTCGTTCACAGGTGGGGGTCGGAGGGCTCCTGGACGCGGCCGGCGGGACGGGTCTCGCGCCGCCTGCAGCGGTCGGCGGGGTCACGATACCACCGGCCCGGCGGCGTGGGGGGATTCGGGCGCGGCGAGATGGCCGGGGCACAGGGGGTGGCGGATCGCCCCGTCACGGCTCGGTCGGCTCCGCCTGCCGCGCGAACGCCTCCGGCTCCTCGCGCCGGTAGGGGACCTGCGTGACCACGGTGTTGGGCCGGCCGATGAGCGCCCGCCGGAGGTCGGTCGACGACTGGTTGTAGAGGATCCGCTCCCACCAGTGGCGCGCCACGTACTCGGGGATGATGACGAACGTGACCGGCGGCTCCTTGTCCGGCGGCCATGCCTGGTCGAGGACGTCGAGGTACGCGAGAAGCGGGCCGGTGAGCGCGCGATACGGCGACTCCACGACGACGAGGGGGATGCCCGGGACGCGGTGCTCCCACTCCGCCCGGGCGTGCTCCGCGACCTCCGGCTCGTCCGAGACGAGGACCGCCCGCACATCGTCGCTGATCGACCTGCCGACGTTCACGGCCTGGATGACGGCACGGTTGATCCCGGCGATGGGGACGACGACGCGCTCGGCGCGGTGCGGCGGTGCGACGACCTGGTCGGGGCGGAGCGCGAGCTGGCGCGCGCTGGCGGCGTATTGGCGCTGGATGAACAGCATCATGGCGACGAGCATCGGGACGAGGACGACGACGAGCCACGCTCCGTCGACGAACTTCACGCTCACGACGACGACGAGGACGAGGAGGGTAAGGATCCCGCCGGCGAGGTTCAGGCCCGCCCGCCACCACCAGCCGGCCTCGCGCTCCGAGCGCCAGTGGCGGACCATGCCGGCCTGCGACAGCGTGAAGCAGACGAAGACGCCGACCGAGTACAGCGGGATCAGGGCGTGGACGTCGCCGCCGAAGGCCACGAGGAGCGCCCCGGCGACGGTGGCGAGGAGGACGATCCCCCAGCTGAACGCGAGCCGGTCCCCCCGGAACGAGAACTGGCGGGGCATGAAGCCGTCCTTCGCCAGGATCGCGGCGAGGCGCGGGAACGCGTTGAAGCTCGTGTTCACGGCAAGGAAGAGGATGAGCGCGGTCGCGGCCTGGAAGAGGACGAAGAGGAGCGAGCCGTCGCCGAAGACGGCCGCCGCCACCTGGGCGACGACCGTCGGGCCGCCCTCCTCGGTCGGCAGGACGTGGAAGACGTCCGCGATGACGGTGATGCCGATGAAGAGGATCCCCAGGAGGATCGCCATCATCGTCATCGTGTTCGCGGCGTTCTTCGCCTCCGGGGGCTTGAACGCCGGGACGCCGTTCGCGATCGCCTCCACGCCGGTGAGGGCGACGGAGCCGCCGGCGAACGACCGCAGGCACAACACGATGAGGAGGAACCCGGTGAGCGGGGCCGTCCCGTACGGGACCGCGTCCGAGGGTGGCGGGAGGTCCGGCGCGGTGCCGGTGGCGATCCGGAGGATGCCGAGCGCGATCATGAGCAGAGCGAGGCCGAGGAAGAGGTACGTGGGGCTCGCGAACGCGAGGCCGGCCTCCCTGAGGCCGCGGAGGTTGCCGACCGTGATGAGGGCGATCGCCACGATCGCGATCTCGATCCGGAAGTCGTAGACCTGCGGCACGACCGAGTAGACCTGCGCGACGGCGGACGCCGTGGAGACGGCGACGGTCATGACGTAGTCGATCAGGAGCGCGGCGGCGGCCACGAGTCCCGCGATCTGGGAGATGTTCTCGCGGGCGACCACGTATGCGCCGCCCCCGGACGGGTACGCACGGCAGACCTGGCGATACGACGTCGAGACGATCGCGAGCATCACGACGATCGCGATGGCGACCGGGATCGAGAAGATGATCGCGGAGGCGCCGCCCACGACGAGGACGCGGAGGATCTCCTCGGTCGCGTACGCGGAGGACGAGATCGCGTCCGAGCTGAAGATCGGCAGGGCGAGCTTCTTCGGGAGTCGCTCGAACGCGTCCTCCTCGTTCGAGAGCTGCCGGCCGAAGAGGACGCGCTTCACCTGGGCCCAGGCGCGCCCCGCGGGCGTCGTGGGCGCGCTCGCGGCGACCTTCGCGGTCAGCTGCCCCGGGCCCGTGTAGCGGAAGTACGCGGAGTGCGGGCGCTCCACGCGGACCCGCCGGTCCCCGGGCTTGCGGCCCCGGACGGGCCGCCGGCCTCCGATCACCTCTCCTCCACTCCCGCGACCCGTCGTCCCGGCCCTTGCCCGGCCCAAGTCGGGCGGGGACCGCGCGCCGGCTCGCCTCGCGACTGAAGCGTTATACACCTTCTCGCGGATCTGTGGCTCATTTGGTACGTACCAAGAGCGCCGCCTCGGGGGCGATCTCGCTCAGCGGGCGGACGCCGGGCGCGACGCGACCGCCTCGCGCGTCAGTGGTGCCGGCGATACGGCACGTCCGCGACGACGGTGTGCTCGCGGCCGACGAGGGCGGTCTTGAGCCGGCGGGCCTGCTGGTTGTAGAGGATCCGATCCCACCAGCGCCGGGCGACGTACTCCGGCAGCACGACGATCGTGATCGGGACCTCCACGTCCGGGGGCCAGGCCTGGTCGAGGACGTCGAGGTACGCGAGCAGTGGTCCGACGAGCGCGCGGTAGGGCGACTCCACGATCACGAGCGGGACACCCGGGACCTGGCGCTCCCACTGTTCGCGCATCCGCTCGCCTTCGTGCTCGTCGTCGGTCACGTAGACGGCCCGGATGTCGTCCCCGAGCGCGCGCCCGAGGCTCAGCGCGTGGACGACGGCCCGGTTGACGCCGTTGACGGGCACGACGATCCGCCGGGCCCGGTGGGGAGCGGCGATGACGGCGGCGGCATCGATCGACAGCTCGGCCGCCTGGGAGCGGTACTGCCGGTGGATGAGGAGCATGAGCCCCGTGAGGAGTGGGACGGCGATGAGGACGATCCAGGCCCCGCGGGGGAACTTCGCCGCGGTGATGATGACCGCGACGACGGCGGTGACCGTCGCGCCGAGCAGGTTGAACGCGAGCCGGACGCGCCACCCGCTCACGCGGTCGCGGAGCCAGTGCACCACCATCCCGCCCTGCGAGAGCGTGAACGAGAAGAAGATGCCGATCGAGTAGAGCGGGATGAGCGCGACGACGGATCCGTCGAACACGGCGATGAAGGCCCCGGCGACCACGGCGAGGATGACGATCCCCCAGCTGTACGCCAGGCGGTCGCCGCGGAACGAGAACTGGCGCGGCAGGAACCCATCGATCGCGAGGATCTGCGCCAGCCGGGGGGCGCCGTTGAAGCCGGTGTTCGCGGCGAGGACCAGGATGAGCGCCGTCGAGACCTGGAAGTAGATGTACAGCGCCCCGTCACCGAAGACCGCCTGCGCGACCTGCGAGATGAGGGTCTGCTGCTCGTTCACGACGATGCCGTACGCCTGGGCCAGGATCGAGATCCCCACGAAGATGACGCCCAGCAGGACGGCCATGATGGTGAGCGTCGCGGCGGCGTTCTTCGCCTCGGGTGGCTTGAACGCCGGGACCCCGTTGCTGATCGCCTCGGTCCCCGTCAGCGCGACCGACCCGAACGCGAAGGCGCGGAGGATCAGGATCGCGGAGACGGCGGCGAACCCCTCCGCCGGAGGCTCGATGGGGGGCGGGGTGAAGCTCGCGGCCGGGTCGCCGCTCGCGATCCGAAAGACGCCGAGCCCGATGAGCGCGATCGCGCCCACGACGTACATGTACGTGGGCACGGCGAAGATGTTGCCCGACTCCCGGAGGCCGCGGAGGTTCGCCACCGTGAGGAGCGCGAGCGCGATGAGCGCCAGCTCGACCCGCCAGGGCAGCAGCTCCGTCGCGACGGACGTGACGGCGGCGATGCCGGCGGCGACGGAGACGGCCACGGTCATCATGTAGTCGAAGACCAGCGCGGCCGCCGCGAACACCGCCGAGACCTGGTTGATGTTCGCCTTCGCAACGGCGTACGCGCCGCCGCCGGACGGGTACGCGTACGCGATCTGGCGGTATGACGTCGCCACGATGAGGAGCAGCAGCGCGATCGCGATCGAGATCGGGACGGAGAAGACGAGGCCGGCGGCCCCGGCGGTCATGAGGACGAGGACGATCTCCTCCGACGCGTAGGTCGAGGAGCTGATCGCGTCCGACGAGAAGACCGCCAGCGCCTTCGTCTTGGGAAGGCGCTCCGTGATGTCCGCCTCGTTCGCGAGCGGCTTGCCGATGAGGACGGCCTTGGCGCCCGCCCACGCCCGCCCGACGCGCGTCTCCGGCACCGACGCCGCCGCCTTCGCCGTCAGGGTCCCGGGCCCCGTCCAGCGGAAGTACGCGCTGTGCGGCCGCTCGATGCGGACCCTCTTGTCGCCGAGCTTCTTGCCCTGCAGCGGCCGGCGGCCCCCGATCACCGGCCGACTCCCAGCCTGTCCGCGAGGATCCCCGGGAGCCCGGCCTTCCGGATGTCGGCCTGCGTCCGGGCGATGTCGTACGGCACGCGCAGGAGCGTGGCGGTGCCGGCCTCCGTGTCGAGGACCAGCGCCGCCGCGCGCGGGTCGTGGTCGCGCGGCTGGCCCACGCTACCGGGGTTCAGGAACCAGGTGTCGCCGCCGAGCGCGAGGGGCGTGCCGACCGTGAAGCCCTCATCCGACGCGGTGCGGCCGGTCTTCCGCCACGCCCTGGGCACGTGCGTGTGGCCGTGGAGCGCGAGCCGGGCGCCGGAGATCGCCATGGATGCGGCGGCCTCCTCGGGATCCTCGACGTACTCCTCGAGAGGCCGGCGGAAGCTCCCGTGGACCAGCGCCCAGTCGTCGAGCGTCGTTCGCTCCGGCAGCGCCTCCAGCCACGCCCGCGTCGCGGGGGACATGCGCTCGCGCGTCCACAGGCACGCGACCTGGGCGTACGGGTTGAACCACTCGAGGACGGACGAGCCCAACGCGGCCGCGTCGTGGTTGCCCAGGACGCCCTGCGCCCCGAGCTCGCGGAGCCGGGCGACGACCTCGTCGGGGTGCGGCCCGTAGTCCACCACGTCGCCGCAGTGCCACCACGCGTCGACCCGGCCCACGGCTCCGATCACGGCGTCGAGGGCGGGCAGGTTCGCGTGGACGTCGGAGACGACCGCGATCCGCATGGAGACTCAGGATACCGACGCGGCGCGTCGGTCGCGGGCGCGCAGCGCCGGGTCGCGCGGGTAGCGGTCCGGCGTGCCGCGGACCTTCGTCACGATGACCAGCCGGTGTCCGTCGAGCCCCGGGACTTCGAGGCGCTCCACGTGCGCCCGACCGCCCCCGAGGTCGGCGATCCGCTCGCGCGCCGCCGCCAGCTCTTCGGCCATCGGCTCGCGCTTCCAGGCGACGAGCGTCCCGCCGACCGCGAGGAGCGGGATCGCCACCTCCGCCACGTCGGCGAGGTCCGCGACGGCACGCGCGAGGACGCCCGGCCAGCGGCCACGGTGCACGGGGTCGGCTGCGAGCGCCTCGGCGCGTCCAGCCCACGCCTCGACCCGGTCGCCGACGCTGAGCGCCTCGATTGCGGTCGCGACGAATCGCGTCTTCTTCGCGACCGAGTCCACGAGGAGCGCCCGGCGGGCCGGCAGCGCGAGGGCCACGGGGAGACCGGGGTAGCCGCCGCCCGTCCCGACGTCCACGAACGCGTCGACGCCACGGGCGCGCAGGACGGGCACGGCCGCGAGGCTGTCGAGGACGTGGAGGCGGACGGCCTCGTCCGGGTCGCGGATCGCCGTCAGGTTGATCGCGGCGGTCCACGCGAGCAGGAGGCGGAGATGGCCCTCGAGCGCCGCGACCAGGTCGGCCGAAGCCTCGATCCCGAGCGCGGGCAGGGCGGCGGACAGGGCGGCGCATGCGGCCGGAGGAAGGTCCGGGGTCTCCCGGACGTGCGACGGGAGCGGGGCGCGGGGGTCCTCGGTGGGGCGCCCATGAGCGCCGCGATCACCCTCCCCACGCCGGCCGCTCCCGGCGCCGTTCCTTTCGCCCGGTGGTCGGCGGGTCACGGCGTCGCTCGTCCGGTTCACGGCCGGGTCTCCCCGGGCCCCTCGTGAGCGCCGTCCTCCGCCGCCGGCCGTATCGACCGTGCGGAGTCCGGACGGTAGACCGGTCGGCGGCCCGAATCAATGCGTTTATCCACCTTTCGCGATCGCCCGGCGCCGATGGTGGATAACCGGCGGCGGCAGGCCGTCCCGGGTGTGGAGAACCTGCCTGGTCGGGCCGGCGGCCGGCCGGTCGGCGGATCGCCGGCGGCCCGGTCAGCGCGCCGCCGCATCCAGGCGCTCCTGCTCCGCGGCCACGGCGCGCTCGAGCGCGGCGGCGACGGCCGTGGCGTCGGGCCGCGTCGGCCCGGGGAGCGCGAGGACGAACGCGGAGCCGGCACCCGGCTGTGAGGCGAGGCCGATGTCGCCGTCCATGAGGTGTGCGAGGTCGCGCGCGATCGGGAGGCCCAGCCCGGTGCCCGAGAGCGAGCGGTGGCGGTCGAGTCGCGCGAAGCGCTCGAACACGCGCGGCCGGTCCTCGGGCGGGATGCCCGATCCGGTGTCTCGCACGATGACGAGCGCCACCATGCCGTCGGGGGCGACGTCCACGTCCACGCGACCCCCCGGTTCCGTGTACTTCACCGCGTTGCTGACGAGGTTCACGACGACGCGCTCGACGGCCCGCCGGTCGCCGAACGCCACCCGGAGCCGCGACGGGGGCCGGATCGCGAGGTCCACCCCGCGGCCGGTGGCCACCGGCTCGAGCTGGTCGCGCACGGCCGTGAGGACGTCCGCCAGCGGCACGGTCCCCTCAGACAGCTCGATCGAGCCGGCCTCGATGCGCGAGACCTCGAGCAGGTCGTTCACGAGCTCGGTCATCGACTCCACGATGCGGCGGCTCCGCTCGATGAACTCCTCGCGGATGACGGGGTCGCCGAGCGGGTCGGCGAGCAGGAGGTCGAGATAGCCGCCGAGGCCCGTCAGCGGCGTCCGCAGCTCGTGGGCGACCGTGGAGGCGAAGCGGCGGCGCTCGACCTCGACCGAGGTGGTGCGGGTGCGCTCCCGTGCGCCGTCCGCCACCCGCGTGGCGAGGATGAGGAAGCCGGCCGCCTGCTCACGGAGGATCTGGGGGAGACGCTCGCCCGCCCGGGCGGCCGCGCGGGCGCTGCGCAGGTCGAGCCCGATCAGGGGGGCGGCCCGGCCGCCGAGGGGGATCGCCACGCGCGTCGGCCGCGACGGGAGGCTCCCCGGGGACCCGGTCGTGCCGGAGGGGAGCGCCACCACGACGACGCGCGAGGCCCGAGCCGTCGCACGCTCCTGGCGCGTCCTGTCGGTGGCAGCGTCCATCCAGGCCGCGAGCTCGGTCGCCTGGCGCGGATCCTCGCCGGGACCCACGGCGACGGCCACGACGCGGTCCTCGCCGGGAAGGACGACCGCCGCACGACGCGCGCCGGCGACCCGGGCGATGAGCGTGAGGAGACCCGCGAGTGTCGCATCAGGCGGCTCGTCGGCCGCGAGGATCGCGCACGCCCGGGTACTGAACCCGAGGGTCGCGTGGGCGGCCCGGTCCTCGTGGCGGCGATACGCCACGCGGCGATCGCCGCGCTTGGCGAAGGGCCCCGTTCGGCGGTAGCGGCGGTCGACGACCTCGAGCGTGGCCATGCGGTGAGCCGTCAGCCCCTCGCGGGGCCGCCGCGGATCGGCCGGCCGAGCGTCCGGCGGACGACGTCGAGGACCTCGTCCACGTACGCGTCCGCCTCACCACGCTCGGCGGCCGTGCGGATGCATCCCTGGACGTGATCCTCCAGCACGAGGATGGAGAGGGCATCGACGGCCGCCCGCAGGGCCGCGGTCTGCTGGAGGATGTCCACGCAGTAGTCCTCCCGCTCGATCATCCGCGCGATACCGCGGACCTGGCCCTCGATCCGGCTGAGCCGGCGGAGGAGGACGGCCCGGTCCTTGGAGTAGGAGTGGCGGAAATGGTCGCCATGATCCGCGTGCCCCGCATCCGCCGCCCCACGGGCGCCCGGGCGCGAGCCGCCGGCCGCGGGCCGCGTCGCCCGGGATGCGCGGGCCGGCTCGGAGGCGCGCGTGGCGGGCACCCCGCGCCTGTCGCTCGTCGTGGGTCTGTCCACCATGCCGGAGATGATACCCGCCACGTCCCCGGCCTCCCCCGGCCTTCCACGCCGGTCCGTCGCCCGTCCGTCTCGGACGACCCCCTGCCGCCCGGCGTCTCGACCCGCTAGACTTCCGGTGATGGATCCGCAGCCGCGCCTCCACCCGACGACGCCGGGGCGCGCTGCCGTGCGCCCCGACCCCAACCACACGGCGTTCGCCCACGCGAGCGAGGCCGAGTTGGCGCGGATCCTCGACTTCTACGGCGTCGCCTGGGAGTACGAGCCCCGCACCTTCCCGCTCATGTGGAACCTCCGCGGCGAGGTCGTCGAGAGCTTCGCGCCCGACTTCTTCCTGCCGGAGCTGGACCTCTTCGTCGAGCTCACGACGCTCCGCCAGAAGCTGGTCCGGAAGAAGAACCGGAAGCTCCGCCGCATGCGGGAGCTGTATCCGGACGTCCGGGTGAAGCTGCTGTACGGCAAGGACTTCCGCGCGCTCCTGCTCAAGTTCGGGCGGATCGGGCTCGCCGACGCGCTCTCCGGCACGGTCGGCCAGACAACGCCGCCGCGCGACGCCGGGCGGCACCCTGCCGCGGACGGCGATCGGGCGGCCGATCCGACGGCCGCGCACGGCTCATCGCCGGGCGTCGCCGCTCCAGGCAGGGCGGACCCGACGGCCGGTGCCGCGGCCCGCCGGGCCTCCCGGGCGCGCCGTGGGACCAGGCGGCCGGACGCGCGACGCGCGGGCGGGGAGCCGATCGAGCCCGGACCGGGCACCCCCGCCGCGGCGGAACCCGCGGGACGCGCCGGGCGGACACGAAGCCGGCGCGTTGCCGAGTGACGCGCTGAGCCGGGGCCGGGCCGATGGGACATCCTCCGACGAACCTCCACGCCGACGTCGCCGAGGTCCTCCTCGACGAGGAGTTGATCCGCGCGAAGGTGCTGGAGCTCGGCGGGCGGATCTCCGCCGACTACGCGGGTCGCGAGCTGACGCTGGTGAGCGTCCTGAAGGGCTCCCTGCCATTCATGGCGGACCTCATGCGCGCGATCCACCTCCCGCTGACGATCGACCTCATGGAGGTCTCGTCCTACGGGGGCGCGGCCACCGAGACGTCGGGCCTCGTCCGGATCATCAAGGACCTGTCCGCGAGCATCGACGGCCGTGACGCCCTGCTGGTCGAGGACATCATCGACACGGGCCTCACGCTCAACTACCTCCTCCGGTACCTGCGCGGCAAGAACCCCGCGTCGCTGCGGATCTGCACGCTCCTGGACAAGCCGGCGCGCCGGCTCGTGGAGATCCCGGTTGACTACGTCGGGTTCACGATCCCCGACCAGTTCGTCGTCGGCTACGGCCTCGACTACGGCGAGCACTACCGCAACCTCCGCTACGTGGGCGTCCTCCGGCCCGAGGTCTACTCGACGTGACCATGTCCATGCACCGCCGGACCCTCGGCCGGGCGCGGTGGGTCGCGGGGATCGCCTCGGTCGTCCTCCTCGTCGCGTGCGTGCTGCCCTGGTACACCGCCGGCGGCGGGACCGGCATCCCCGCGATCACCGGCAACGCCTTCGAGGGACCCGGGATCCTCGTCTTCCTCGTCGCGCTCGCCACGCTCGCGCTCATCGCCCTCCCCTACGCCGCAGGCGATGCGCCTGTCGCGATCGACCGGTGGCAGAGCTACGCCGTCCTCGCGATCGTCGGCATCGCAGCGTACGTGGTCCGTCTCATCCAGCTCGTCACGAGCCCCGCCGGCCCGAGCTCGCTCACGCCGGACCGGGCACCCGGGCTCTGGCTCGCCGGACTGGCGCTCGCCGCGCTCGCGTGGGCAGCGTTCGACCTCGCCACGTCTCGCCACGGGGTCCGGTAGGGGGCGGGACGGCGGCGGCGGGATCGCACGACGCCTACGGGACCGGAGAGCCTGGTGGCACCGGCGAGGCTTCCGGCCGCGAGGAGCCGTCGGGCCCCGGCGGCGCGGTCGGCGACGCGGGACGGCCGGCCCGCGAGCCGTCCGCCGCGGTGGGGCCGGCGATCCGGAGCCCGAACCACGCCGACGGCCCGACGTACCCGGGCCGCACTTCCACGACGTAGTCGCCGACGGCCCAGACGCCGCCGTCCGCGCCCGGCCCCGGGGCCACCATCGCGCCGCCCTCGACCGCCATCTCGCCCGTCCACGGGACGACCCCCACCTCTTCCCACCCCCACCGAGCGGGCCAGGCCGGGTCCCGCGGCCGGCGGATGACGATCGTCGCGCCGACGGTCTCCGCGTCGGGCGAGGCACCGGGAACGGACGGGGCGCCCGGGAGGCAGACGCCGATCGCCCGGACCGCGTCGGCCCCGACGCGCTCCCATGGGATCGCCGGGTCGTCCGGGCCGGTCGCCCCGAGGAGCGGGTCCACCCGGATCCATGAGCGCAGCTCCCGGGCCCCCTGCGTCTCGTCGGTCACGAGCGTCCAGTGCCGGCCGCCGAGACAGCGGAAGACCCGGGCACCCCGCGGGAAGGGCGTGGGCGTGGCGGCGAGGACGGGGGACGCGGCGGGCGGGGACGTGGAGGCGACCACGGCCGCCGCCTGCGTGGGGGCCGGTCGGTGTGTGGGGATCGGCTCCTCGAGCACGGTCCACGGCTTCAGGACGGCGAGGACGAGCCCCGCGGCGACAAGGACGAGCACCGCCGCGGCGACCGTCGGGGGCCGGCCCGGCCCGCCGACGGGCTGGAGGTCGAGCCTGGGCTCCGACCGGCCGGCGTCGCCCGGCGTGGCGCCTGGCGGGGACGCGGGGCTCGTGCGGGCGCTCCGGGGCGCCGGGCGGCCGGCCCGGTCAGTCCTCGCCGAGGTAGGCCTTGCGGACCATCTCGTCCTCGCGGAGGACGCTCGCCTCGCCGCTGAGGACGACGTGTCCCGTCTGGAGCACGTAGCCGCGGTGGGCGACCGTCAGCGCCTGCAGCGCGTTCTGCTCCACGAGGAGGATGGTGGTCCCCTGCCCGTTGATCTCGCGGATGATCGCGAAGATCTGCTGGACGAGGATCGGCGAGAGGCCCAGCGAGGGCTCGTCGAGGAGCAGCACGCGCGGCCGCGCCATGAGCGCCCGGCCGATCGCGAGCATCTGCTGCTCGCCGCCCGAGAGCGTGCCGCCCTTCTGGCCCGCGCGCTCCTGCAGGCGGGGGAAGAGCGTGTAGACGCGGTCGAGGTCCTCGCGGATCTCGGCGGGCTTGCGCGTGAAGCCTCCCATCTGGAGGTTCTCGAGCACCGTGAGGCGCGGGAAGATCCGCCGGCCCTCCGGCGCGTGACCGATCCCGCCGACGACGAGCCTGAACGCGGGGACGTGCGAGATGTCGTTCCCCTCGAACCTGACGGTCCCCGCGCGCGGGTGCAGGAGGCCGCTGATCGTCTTGAGCGTCGTCGTCTTGCCGGCGCCGTTCGCCCCGATGAGCGTGACGATCTCGCCCTTGTGGACGTCGAGGCTGATCCCGCGCAGCGCGTGGATGTTGCCGTAGTACGTGTGGACCTCGTGGAGGCTGAGCATCGGCTCCCCGTCGACCGCCGGCCGAACCTGCGCCGTGGTCGCGACCTGCGCGGTCATGCCGGGGGGGTCCCGAGATACGCCTCGATGACGCGCGGGTCGCGGCGGATCTCCTCGGGCGTCCCCTCGGCGATCTTCTCGCCGTGGTCGAGCACGGTCACCCGGTCGCTGATGCCCATGACCACCTTCATGTCGTGCTCGATGAGGAGGACGGAGATCCCGAAGTCGCGCCGAAGGCGGGAGATCAGGGCCATCATGTCGTTCGTCTCCCGCGGGTTCATCCCCGCCGCCGGCTCGTCGAGGAGCAGGAGGACCGGGTCGGACGCGAGCGCGCGTGCCACCTCCAGGAGCCGCTGGTCGCCGTACGGGAGGTTGCGCGCGACCTCGTTCTCCTTCCCCTTGAGGCCGACGAGCCGGAGGAGGTCCTGGGCGCGCTTCGTCGCCTCGACCTCCTCGCGCCTCTTGCGCGGCGTCGAGAAGAAGGCGTCGACGGGGTTCGACTTCAATCGCGCGTGCATCCCGATGAGCACGTTCTCGATGGTCGTCATGTTCCCGAAGAGCCGGATGTTCTGGAACGTCCGGCCGATCCCGGCGTCCACCATGTCGTTCGGGCGGGCGCTCCGGAGGATGCCGAGCCGCGTGAGCCCGGTCTGGTACCAGACGGGCCGCATGATCGCCAGGAGCAGCATCGCGATGAGCGCGCCGAGCCCGACGAGCGCCATGATCGAGACCGCGACCGCCGAGGTCGCGATGCCGATGCCATAGAGGATCGCCCCGATCACCGCGACGGCGGCGGACGGCACGAACCAGACGAACGACTCGAGCCAGGTCCGGCGCTGGGGGGCGACCATCCGGCGCCCCACGAAGTCGATGGTGCCGCTCGTGGTGGGGATGACGCCGGCGAGCACGTTGAAGAACGTCGTCTTCCCGGCACCGTTCGGGCCGATGAGGCTGACGACCGATCCCTTCGGGATATCGAAGTCCATCGCGCTCACGGCGACGAGGCCGCCGAAGCGGCGCGTGATCTCGCGCGCGACGAGGATCGGCTCGCCGACGGGCGTGGTGTCACGCGAGAGGTCCACGACGCCCGAGCGGCCGCCCACGTCGGTCCCGGCCACGGATGTCGCCGCGCTCACGGCACGCTCTCCGCGATCTCGCCAGTGTCGTCCGGCATCTCACCCTCGAATTCGTCCGGCCGCGCGTGCAACTCCCGCTTCCGTCTGCTCGATGGGAAGAGGCCCTCGGGTCTCAGGAGCATCATCAGCACGAGAGCCAGGCCGTAGAGCACGAACTGGAACTGGATGAAGTCGATGTCCTTGAGGATCGGGACTCCGGTGGCGTCGAAGAACTGGTTGAGCTGTTTGAGCAGGACGCTCTGGATCGTGTAGATCGTGAACGCACCGATGGCGACGCCCCAGACGTTCCCCATGCCACCGAGGACGACCATCGCGAGGACGGTGAACGAGACGACGAAGAGGAACTGGTCGGGGCTCACGAGGGTGAGCTTGGAGGCGTTGAAGACCCCGGCGAGGCCTGCGGTGGACGCGCCGAGGGCGAAGGCGAGGAGCTTCGCGGTCACCGTGTTCACGCCGCTGCTCGCCGCAGCGAGCTCGTCCTCGCGGATCGCCTCCCACGACCGGCCGATCCGCGAATCCTGCAGCCGATAGACGAGGATCATGGTGACCGTGACGATGACGGCCATCGTGATGTAGTACGGCCACGGGTTGGTCAGCGTGAAGTTGAACCCGAGGAGAGACGGCTTGTAGATGCCGCCGATCCCGTTCGTGCCGTTCGTGAACTGGTCCGAGTTGAGGAAGACGATCGGCACGATCTCGCCGAAGCCGAGGGTCACGATCGCGAGGTAGTCGCCGCGGAGGCGAAGGGTGGGGGCGCCGAGGAGGATGCCGAAGACGGCTGCGACGATCGCGCCGACGAGGAGCATCGGCCAGAACGGGATGTCCAGGCCGGAGAAGGGCGATGCCCCGTACGCGTAGGTGTAGGCGCCGATCGCGAAGAACGCCGCGTAGCCGAGGTCCAGGAGCCCCGCGAGCCCGACGACGATGTTCAGGCCGAGCGCGAGGAGGACGAAGACGCCCGCGTTCGTGAACCCGTCGACCCAGGCCGTCTGCGTCTGGAACGCGGTGAAGGGCGGGAAGGTGACGATGAAGGGCAGGAACGCCGTGACGAACGCCATCCCGACGATGACGCTGATCGAGCGGTGGCGGCCCGCCGTTTCGCCGAGGCGACGGCGGAAGCCGCCGGTCCTGGCCGGGGCGTTCGTGGGGGTCGTGCTCGCGACGCTCATGCCCGTTCACCGATCTGCTGCCCGAGGAGTCCGGACGGGCGGAAGACGAGGACGACGACGAGGACCCCGAAGACGATCGCCGGCCCCCACCGGCCGTAGCCCGCCGCCTGCGCGCCCACCTCGATGAAGCCGATGATGAATCCGCCGAGCGCGGCCCCGACCGTGTTGCCGATCCCGCCGAGGACCGCCGCGGTGAAGGCCTTCAGGCCCGCGTAGAAGCCGAGCTGGAAGTTCACCGCGCCGTAGTAGAGGCCCTGGACGACGCCGGCCGCGCCCGCGAGCGCGGAGCCGATGAGGAAGGTGATGGCGATCGTCCGGTTGATGTCGACGCCCATGAGGAGGGCCGCCTCGCGGTCCTGCGCGGTGGAGCGCATCGCGCGGCCGAGCCGGGTGCGTCCGACGAAGAGCTGCAGGGCGATCATGAGCCCGAACGCGACGCCGACGATGAAGAAGTTCAGGAGCCCCACCGTGGAGCCGAAGATCTCGACGGTCCAGTCGACCGGGAAGATCTGCGGCGAGGTGATCGTGAACGGGCCCCAGATGAACTGGACGATGTTCTGGAGGATGAACGAGACGCCGATCGCCGTGATGAGGGGAGCGAGCCGAGGGGCGTTCCGCAGCGGCCGGTAGGCGAGCCGCTCGATGACGACGCCGACGATCGCCATGACGACCATCGCGAAGACGAAGACGGCGATGAGCACGACGATCAGCTTCGGGACGTCGTAGATCGGCCCGTCGAGCTTCAGCAGGTCGGCAAGGAACCACATCGACACGAACGAGCCGACCATGAAGACGTCGCCGTGGGCGAAGTTGATGAGCTCGATGATGCCGTAGACCATCGTGTAGCCCAGGGCGACGAGCGCGTAGATGGCGCCCAGCGTCATCGCGTTCGCGAACTGCTGCACCCACTGGTTCGACGGGACGATCGCGAGCCACACGCCCATGGCGATCGCCGCGAACACCAGCCCTTGAGCGAATCCCTTCACCAGGACCGGCACGCGCGGCTGCGCCGCCGGGATCGGAGGGGCCTGTGACGTCATCGATCGCGTCCCCCGGGAGGAAGGCCGTGGTGCGGGGATGGCGGATGCGCCGTCGGGGCCGGCACGCGATCGCGCCCCGGCCCCGACCGACGTCGGCGACTACTTGTAGTCGACCTGCTTCTCGAAGACCCAGTCGCCCTTGCCGTTGTCTCCGGCCGTGTCGACCTTGTACAGCGAGATGATCTTCTGGCTCGTGTCACCGTTCGCGTCGAACTGGACCGGGCCGAGGACCGTGGTGAACGTGGTGGCGGTATTGGACCCGGCGGCGCGGACCGCCTCGCGGGTCGGATCGCCGGCCGCGGAGGCCGTCTTGATCGCGTCGATGATGATCTGGGCGCACGCATAGCCGTTCGCGCTGTACGAGCCCGGATCGACGCTGTACTTGGCCTTGTACTTCTCGCCGAACGCCGCCGCGTCCGGGATCTCCGCGATCGCGGCGACGGAGCTGTAGCTGTTCGCCGCAGCCGGGCCCGCGATGTTGATGAACGAGCCGTCGACGGAGCCGTTGCCGTCCTGGATGCCGTCGCCGCCCATGTACGGGATGTCGCCGAGGCCGGCCTGCGGCATCTGCTTGCGGACGAGCCCGCCGCCGGTCGCGGTCACGCCGCCGTAGAAGACGGAGTCCGGGTTGAGGGCCTTGGCACTGGTGAGGATCGGCACGTAGTCCGTGGTCCCCTTCGGGGCGCCTTCACGGCCGACCACCGTGCCGCCGAGCTTCTCCCACTCCTTGGCGAAGTTGTCGGCGAGGCCCTTCCCGTACGTCTCGGTGTCGTCGATGATGAACACGCTCTTGAGGCCGAGGGTCTGGACGCCGAACTGCGCGACCGCCGGGCCCTGGACGTCATCGGTGCTGGCGACGCGGACGTAGTTGATCCGGTCCGGGAACGCCTTGCGGATCTCGAGGGCGCCGAACTCGGGCTTCGTGAGCCCCTCGTTCGTGTTCGCCGGGCTGCACTGCAGGAGGCCCGCCTCGTTCGAGATCGGGATCTGCACCTTGGCCACGCTCGAGTTGAACGGGCCGACGACCGCGACGACCGCCGGATCCGAGACGAAGGACGACATGTCCTTCGCGCCCTGCTGCGGGTCGTGGACGCCGTTGACCGAGTGGTCGAGGACGACCGGCTCGATCTTCCAGCCGTTGATGCCGCCGGCGGCGTTGGCCTCCTCGATCGCGAGGAGCGCGCCATCACGCGCGGGGCCGGCGCTCGCCAGCGAGCTGCCGGAGAGCGGGAGCGAGATCCCGACCTTGACGGTGCCCTTCTCGCCACCGCCACCGCCCCGGCGGACGCCGCGGGGCTCTCGCCTCCGCCGCCCGACGTGGGTGCAGGGGTCGAGGAACCCGACGAGCAGGCAGCGGCGATGATCGCCGCGCCGGCCACCAGGACCCCCAGTTTCACGAGCTTCATGTACTCCTCCTCTTGGCCGCCCGCCCGGTGCGCGACGGCGATCGCGACGGATGCGATACGCCCGTCCCGTCCGTGCAGGGACCGAAACCGGGTCGGATCAGGGCCAGGGGACGTGGCTCGCGACCGACGCCGGGACGGGTCCCGAGGATGGGACGCCGAGTGGCGCACGCTCGACCGTCGAAGCGATGCCGTATATTAGCCGCAGCCTGCCCCTTTGCAAGCAGCCCGGCGCCGGGCGGAGCGTCCCGTTCGTCCCGCCGACAGGCGCCAGAGTCACGTTCGGTCACCGTCGGCCGGAGGCGCGCGGGGGGCAGGGTGACGCGCGATCGCCACGCAGGCGGCGCGCGGCCGGATGAGCCGGCGGCATCTGCAGCGACCGAGACGGCCCAGGGCCACCCGGTCGGCGCGGTGCGCGGCGATGAGGCGGTGCTCGCGGAGGTCAGGGCGGGCTCGTGGACTACCAGGTGCGCGTGGCGCGGATCACCGACGTCGATCGCATGGTCGCGATCCTCGAAGGCTCCGGCGCGCTCGCGGCCGGCCCTGGCGCCGCGGCGGACCAGCTCCGTCGGCTCGTCTCCCTCCCCCAGGCGAGCGTCCTCGTCGTCGAGTCGCATCGCCGCCTCATCGGTGCGGGGATCCTCTCGCTCCGGCCGTCCGTCGTCGCCGGCGCCAACGTGGGCGTCGTCGACGGGATCGGCGCGGACGAGGGATCGGACGCTGTGGGCGTGGCCGACGCGCTCCTGACGGAGCTGCTCCGGTCCGCCCGCAACAAGGGGTGCCGAACGGTCGAGGCGGCACCGCCCACGGATCCTCGACTCCGCGCCACGTGGGCCCGACACGGCTTCGCCGATGCGGGGCCACGGATGATCTGCAGCATCGCGACCACGTGAGACAGCACTCGGACTGAGAAGAGCACACGCACGGCCGACACGGCGCTCCGCGCCGCGGCCGACGGACCCCGGCCCGGAGCCGGGACAGCAAGGAGCCATCGTTGGGCAAGAACGTCGCCGTCTTCGTGGACGTCGCGAACATCTTCTACGCAGCCAAGGCCGCGGGTGTGGACGTCGACTATGTCGATCTCCTCAAGCACGCGAGCGTCGGCCGCGATCTCGTGCGCGCCTACGCGTACACGGGCCTCGATCCCGACAACGAGAACCAGCGCAACTTCCACTCGTTCCTCGCCCGCCACGGGTACAAGGTGGTGAGCAAGGACATCCGGAAGTACGGCGACGGCAAGGTCAAGGCGAACCTCGACATCGAGCTCGTCGTCGACATGATGAAGACGGCGCGGAACCTGGACATCGCGATCGTCGTGAGCGGCGACGGCGACTTCGCCCCCGCCATCCGCGCGGTCCAGGAGATGGGCGTGCGAGTCGAGGTCATCAGCTTCCGCGGGAACACCAGCTCCGACCTCATCGAGGTCGCCGACCTCTTCACGGACATCACCCGGATCGCCTCTTCGGACCGCATCGCGGTGAAGGAGCGGGAGGCCGGCGAGGCCGACCTCTCGATGACGGTCGTCCCGGAGAAGGAGAGCGAGGGGTCAGGGCGCGGTCGTGGGCGCGGCAGAGGCCGGACCATCAAGGCCGTGGAGACCGTGAAGGCCGAGGAGCCGCGCCGCGGGACGCGGACCCGGAGCCGGGCAGCGGCGAAGCCGGAGCCGGCGGAGACCGTGGACATGCCCGCGGCCGCGGGACGCGGCGCGCTCGTCGCCCTCCCGGGCGAGAGACTCTCGAAGGCGGCGGCGCGACCGACTCCCGACGCGGAGATCGAGGAGGAGGAGATCGAGGCTGCCGAGGCCGAGGCCGCCGAGGCCGGGGCGGAGGGCGCCGGCGATGATGCCGCCGAGGCCGGGCGGCGCCGGCGGCGGCGCCGGGGCGGGCGCGGCCGGGGCCGCGGCCACGAGCGCGGTGAGGCCGAGGGCGTGGAGGCGCCGCGGACGGTCGCGGACCTCGAGGGCGTCGAGACCATCCACCTCGACGCCGAGGAGGAAGACCGGATCGAGGAAGAGGCCGATGCTCCGGCGCCGTCGCGTCGGGCGTCGCAGACGTTCGGCTCCATCTGGGACAGCCAGATGGGGATGGCCGGGGCGCCGCGCGTCGAGAGCCTTCCGGCCGCGGCCGACGAGGAGCTCGACGAGGAAGAGCCTGAGATCCCCGAGTACCTGCTCGCCGAGCGGCGCGGCGGCCGCGCACAGGGCGGCCGCGCGCAGGGCACACGCTCGCAGGGCGCGCGTGGCGGACGGGCCGGCTACTCCTCGGCGGTGGATCGCGAGCGGTATGGCGCGCGCGGCGGTGGCCGGATGGCCGAGCCGACCCGCAGCGGGCAGCCCCGGCCGCAGCCCGGCGGCCAGCCGCGGGGCGGCCAGCCCCGGGGCGGTCAACAGCGGCCCGAGCGACCGGAGCGCTCCGCGCGGCCCGAGTACGGCGCCGCGTTCAGCGACGTCCCGCCGGAGCTCGAGGCGATGCTGCGGGCACAGCTCGCCGCGAAGTCGACGCGGCCCGGCGGACCGGCGGCGGGGACCGCGGCCGGCGGCGTCGAGAGAGGCGGCGAAGCCGCTCCGACGAGCGGGAGCGGCGGCGGTCGGAGAAGGACCGGAGGGACGGGGGCTCCCGCGGAGGCGGCGTCCGCGACCGGCGGGCGCGGTCGTGGCGGCGCGAAGGCCGCCGCTGTCGAGCCTGGTACCGCGACTTCCGCGCCGGCCGAGCCGACACCCGAGGTCGCCGCCGCACCCGCGCCGCGGTCATCCCGTGGCCGGAGGCCGGCCGGCGGGTCGGCGCCCGCGACCGCGGCCGGCTCGGCCGTCGAGCAGGCGGCGCCCACCAGCGGACGCGGCCGCGCGAAGGCGCCTGCAGGGGAGGCGGGCGCCGCCCCTGCACCGGAGCAGGCCGCCGCGACCGCGGCGAAGCCCGCGCGCGGCAGGAGGACCGCCTCGGCGGCCGCACCGGCCGACGCCGCTCCGACCGAGGCCGTCGATGGGGCCGCGAAGCCGAAGCGCGCCCCGCGGACGCGAAAGGCCGAGACCGCGGGCTGAGGCCGGCGGTCTCTCCGGGGCGGGGTCGGGGCGCGCGATGACGCGCGGCTCGTCCGGGCTCGTCTGGCTGCGGGCAGGACGCCACCGCACGCGCGGCCACGACGACGCCGTCGCCTCGATCGCGGCGTGGGGGCGGCGCGGCGTCCCGCACGCGATCCTCGTCGCGGGCCCCGCGTCGGTCGGCAAGACGACGCTCGCGCGCGACCTCGCGGCGGCGCTGCTCTGCACGGCCGGCGCCGCCGAGCCGGTCCCGTGCGGCCGGTGCGGCGCCTGCCTGCGCGTCGCATCCGGCAACCACCCGGATCTCCACGTCCTGCGGCCGGCCGGGCCGGGCGGCCAGGTCCGGATCGGCGGCCGTGACGCCGCCGAGCCCGGCGTCCGGGATCTGGTCGTCGGCCTGGCGCTCAGCGCGGCCGAGGGTGGGGCTCGGGTGGCGATCGTCGAATCCGCGCATCGGATGAACGACGACGCGCAGAACGCCCTCCTGCGGACCCTGGAGGAGCCACCGCCGGGTGTCGTGATCGTGCTCTGCGCGGACGACGAGGACCGCCTCCTGCCCACGATCCGGTCCCGGTGCGTCCGGATCCGCCTCGGGCCCGTCTCCTCTCGCTCGATCGAGGGCCTGCTCGGAGAGCTGAGTCTCGCCGACCCCCCGGCCGCCGCCCGGCTCGCGCGTCTTGCGGAGGGCCGACCCGGCGTCGCGATCGCGCTCGCCCGGCGGCCCGACGCGGTGCGTGGGAGGGAGGAGCTGCTGCGGCATC
Organism: uncultured Chloroflexia bacterium; assembly: GCA_963717255.1. Classification (GTDB taxonomy): domain Bacteria; phylum Chloroflexota; class Limnocylindria; order Limnocylindrales; family CSP1-4; genus CAIYQJ01. Next base: position 29,167 of record CAVQVT010000007.1, read on the forward strand.
TCCTCGACCTCACGGACGAAGGACCGGCGGCGCGGCTCACCGCCGCCCCATCGCTCCTTGCGGCCGCGCGCGGGTCGGCGACCGCGGGCTTCGCGAGCGAGGACGCCGGAGGAGCCGGGGCGGCGGCGGGCGCGACCGGAGGGCGGGGACGGTCGAAGGCGGGGCGCGCGACGTCGGTGGCGTCGTTCGGCGGCCCGGCCGGCGCCACGGTGGACGCCGTCGATCCGATGGCCGCGGGCTCTGCGGGTGTCGCGGCCTTCGCCGCGGCCGTCGGCGGCACCCGGGGGTCGTCGCCGGACGGCGACGATGCGTCGCCCGGCGACGCGGACACAGACGCGGCTGGCGATGGTGAGCCGGGCGCGGGGCGCAGGCGCCGTCCGCCTCCCGCCGAGCGACGCGAGGCCGCGCGCGCCCTGATCGACGCATGGCGCGTGCTGGCGCGAGACCTGGCGGTCGCGGCCGCCGGTGGACGGCGGCAGTTGCGCGACGCCGCGCTCCTGGAGGAGGTCGGCGACGTCGCGGGACGGCTGCCGGCGGGCTCCGTGGTGGCATTCCTCGCGCGGCTCGAGGCGACGGAGCGGCTCGTCGAGGCGAACGCCGGCCCGGAGCTCGCGATCGACACGCTCCTCCTCGCCTGGCCACGCGCCGAGGCCGGTCCGGCGGACGCCCGTCGCGCACCCGCCGCGGGAAGCGGGCGTGCGCACGACGCGCAGGCGACCGCGGACGGGCCGGAGGACGAGGCGTGACCGACGGGTCGCGCGGACGCTTCGAGGCGACCATCTCGGGCCGGGTCCAGGGCGTCGGGTTCCGCTGGTTCGTCCTCGACCGGGCGATGGACCTGGGCCTCGACGGGTGGGTCGCCAACGCCCCAGACGGCACGGTGGTGTGCGCCGCCGAGGGTGAGCGCGCGTCGCTCGTGGCGCTGGAGACGGCGCTCCGCTCGGGCCCGTCCGGATCGCGCGTGGACGACCTCCGCATCGTGTGGACCGCCCCGGCCGGGATGGGGGCTGGCTTCCACATCCGGTCGCTGGGCCACGGCGGCGACTGACAGGGCCGCAGCGAAGCAGGGGTGCGGGGGCCGGACACGACCCCGCCACGGCGGCTGGACAGCTGAGGCGTGCTCGACGACGAAGGACCGGGGGCCGGCCGTCGGGGGCCCAGGTCGGGTTCCTCGCCGGGCATCACCCAGGAGACTCGGATCGAACGCTGCGCCGGTCTTGGGCGGCACATCCACGCTCGCGGTGTGAGGGCGGTGTCGCCGGAGCCCACGCTGCGGTGATACGCGGCGATCCGGCCCGTCGGCGCAGTCCGCGGGGTGATGCGCGGCGACGCTGGCGACCGGGGCGATGGCGTCCGCCCGCCCGGCCGCCCGCTCCGGCCCCGCCGGCGGACGTCGCGAGCCCGTCAGCGAGCCCGGCAGCGCACCTCGCCCGCGGGCTATCCTCGGCTCCATGACCTCGCCCGGACCTGCCACCGTCGACGACGCGGTCCGGCTCGCCCTCGACGCCTACGCCGCCCTCCAGTCGGTCGCGGAGGAGGTCGAGGACGAGTGGATGTACGTCCAGGACCTCACAGCGGTCCACCGCGACCGGCTGGAGTCGATCGCCGCCGAGGACGACGCCCGGGTCATCGACCCCGCCGTCTCCGCGGCGGTCGTCGCGGCCTGCGCGGAGATCGCCCGCGTCGCCGACCCCCACCGCGCCATCGACTGGCTCTCGACGTTCCCGAGCATCGTGGCCGTCGCCCTCGGCCGGGAGCCCTGACCGGTGCGCTTCCAGGACGCGGCGAAGGACGCCCGGGCGGTCGTCTATGCGGGGATCCAGGCCGATGTGCTCGTGGGCGCGGTCGCCGACGCGCTGTGCGACGCACCGCCGTCCGTCCGCCTCCTCGCCCGCGCCGTCATGAACGGCGAGAGCGAGGACGAGGCGACGTGGCGGACGATCTTCCCGACGCTGCTGGGCCCTCCCGCCGACCCCGCGGTCCGGGCGGCCGCCGAGGCGGTCCTGCCACACGCGCTCCGTGTCGCCGCGAAGGGGACGTCGGTCCGCGACCAGTTCCGCGGGGCGATCGTGGAGGAGCTCACCGCGCGCCTCCTGGCGCGGCGCTCCGGGTCCGTGAAGCGGGAGCGGCGCGTCCTGTTCGACGGCGTCCCGGCCGAGATCCACCCGTACGACGTCACGGTGGAGGAGGCCGGGCGACCGGAGGTGTACGACTGCAAGTGGGGGGCGCGGGGCATCAACGACGACGTCCTCCACCAGCTCGACGACGCGCGCCGCCATGCCGCGGAGGACGAAGTGCGGCTGCCCGTGTCGCTCGTGGTGTTCGACACGTCCCGCAGTTGCGCGGTCCGGCTCGACCGGACGTACGCGCCGCGGGACGGGACGACCGTCCTGACGCTCGAGACGGTGGACGGCCTCGCGCACGGCGCGCCGGCGCCGGGTGGACCGGGGTCCGGCGCGTGACGAGCAGGGCCGAGCGGGCCGGGCCCGCGCCGACGCCGGAGGACGTCCCCCGCCTTGCCGCCGAGTACCGGGTCCGGTTCGACGAGGCGGGCCCGGACGGGCTCATGCGCGGCTCGACGCTGCTCGGGATCGTCCAGGACATCGCGTGGCGACATTCCGAGGCGCTGGGCCTGACCCGGGGGTGGTACGAGGAGCGTGGTCTCCTGTGGCTCGTCCGGTCGGTCGAGGTGCGGTACCTCGCGCCGGTCGCGCAGGGTGACACGATCAGGGCGGAGACGATGATCGATGGCTGGCGGCGGGTGCTCGCGCGCCGGCTCACGCGCCTCACGACCCCCGATGGGTCCCCCGTGGCGACGGTCGCGACCGACTGGGTCATGACGTCGGTCGAGGCCGGCGGGCCGACACGGATCGCCGACGAGATCATCGCGCGCTTCGCAGGGGCCGGCCCCTTCGAGCCCGTGCGGGTGGACCGGGGCGAGCCGCCGGCCGACGCGGCGGCCATCGTGGCCATCGTCGGGCTGCGCGACCTCGACCCGGTCGGCCACATGAACAACAGCGTCTACCTGGACCTGCTCGACGAGTCGGTCGCGGCCGCGGGCCGCGACCTGCGGGGGACGTTCCCGCGGCGAGCCGCGCTGGAGTACGTCGACGCGGCGCGGGCGGGCGAGACGCTCACGGCGCGGGCCTGGAGGACCGCCGACGGCTGGGGCCATCGCCTGGAGCGGGCGGCGGACGGGGCCACGCTGGTCCGCGGGATGACCGCGGGGGGAGCCGGACCCGGCTGACGGGTCCAGGGCGCCCACGACCGCGAGACCCGGCACCCGACCGCCCGCCGGCTTCGGCGGGCGACCGGCACGATCGCGGAGGCGCCGCGATCGCCGGCGCCGCGGCCCCCGGGTCGCGGCCGGCCGGCCGTCTCCAGCGGTCAGGCGGCCGTCGGGAGGTCCGGGCGGGGCAGGTGCGCGGGACTCTCGCCGGCCGGGTGCTCGTCTCCGAGCCCCAGGTAGAGCTCCTCCTCCTGCGCCATGTGCAGCTGGAGGATCGCGTGGAGCCCATAGAGGACGCGGCGCAGGTCCGGCAGATCGTCTCGCGTCGGGCCGGACGCGGGCAGCTCGTCCACGAGCCGGGCGTAGAGGCGGGCGAGGTGGAAGATCTCGCGGTGGGTGCGGTGGAGCGCCGCCGTGGCATCGTCGTTCCCGATCGCCTTGGCGAGCATCGGGAAGACCGACCGGTCCTCGAGCTCCTCGTGCGGGACGAGGTCGCGGGTCAGGAAGGAGCTGATCGCCCGGAGCTCCTCGCCGGCGACACCGGGCTCCACGACGTCCAGGCGGTCGGCGACGGTCCGGATCCGCCCGATGTGGGGCGCGAGCTCGCGGTGCTCGTGACGCAGGCTCGCGCTCGTCTCCGTCCAGCCCGGGACGGTCACCTTCTGCTCTGTCCCGCCGCGCAGCGCCCGGAGGGCGTTGAGGATGACGGCGACGTCGATGAACTCCTGGATGATCGCGCCCGCGACCGGCGGCAGGAATCCGAAGGCCGCGAACCCCATGGCGACGAGCGACATCCCCATCCCGGCGATGACGCTCTGGACGGCGATCGAGCGGGAGCGATGCGCGAGGCGGATGGCCTCGGCGAGGCGGTCGAGCCGGTCCACGACGATGACGACGTCGGCGGCCTCGGACGAGGCCGTGGCCCCCCGCGCGCCCATGGCGACACCCACGTCCGCGAGCGCGAGGGCGGGCGCGTCGTTGATCCCGTCGCCCACCATGACGACCGGTGAGGTGGCGTCGGCGCGTTCGGTGCGGACGGCCTCCACCTTGTCGCCCGGGGTCCGCTCGGCGAGGACGGCATCCACGCCGATGGCCGCGCCCACCATCTCCGCGACCGAGTAGTGGTCGCCGGTCACCATGACGATCCGCGAGACGCCCGCCCGTCGGAGCGACCGGATCGCGCGCGGGGTGTCCGGCCGGATCGGGTCGTCGAGGACGAGCGCGCCGACCGCCCGCCCGTCCACGCCGACGAACACGACCGTGGTGCCCTCGATCGCGGTGCGGCGGCGCAGGTCGCGGGCCCACCCGGGGAGCGTCGCGTCGGCCGTCGCGAACTCGGCGATCCCGACCGTCACGCGGCGCCCCTCCACGATGCCCTCGATGCCGGCGCCCGCCTTCTCGACCGCCTGCTCCGGGAACGTGAGCGCGAGCTGGCGCTCGCGCGCCGCGTGCACGATCGCGGCCGCGAGGACGTGCGGCGAGACCTGGTCGAGCGACGCCGCGAGCCGGAGGACCTCGTCCCCACCCAGCTCCTCGCCGGCCTCGACCGCGGCGAGGTGCGGCCGGCCGGCGGTCAGGGTCCCGGTCTTGTCGAAGAGGAGGACCTTCGAGCGGGCGAGCGTCTCGAGCGCGCCCCCGCCCTTCACGATGATCCCGCGCCGGGCGGCGCGGCTGATGCCGGCGACGATGGCGATCGGCACGGCGAGGAGGAGGGGGCACGGCGTCGCGACGACGAGCACGGAGAGCGCCCGGACCGGGTCGCCGGAGACGATCCACGCGACCCCCGCGACCGCCAGGGTCAGCGGAACGAAGAGCGCGGCGTAGCGGTCGGCCAGGCGGACGGAGGGCGACTTCTCGTCCTGGGCCTGCTTCACGAGCCGGACGATGCCCGCGTACGTGGACGTCTCCGCTGTTGCCGTCGCGTGCAGATCGAACGGCGAGCCCGCGTTCACGACGCCGCTCGAGACCTGGTCGCCGTCCTCGCGCGTGACGAGGCGCGATTCGCCGGTCAGCGCCGCCTCGTCGAGGATCGCAGGGTCGCCGACGACGAGGCCGTCGACCGGGACGACCTCGCCGGGCTTCACGAGGAGGAGGTCGCCGGCCGTCAGCTCGTCGACCGAACGCGTGACGAGCGTCCCATCCTCGTAGCGGTGGGCCACGCGCGGCGCACGCGCCAGCAGCGCCGAGAGCTCCCGACCGGCGCGACCCTCCGCGTATGCCTCGAGTGCGGTCCCGGTGGTGAGCATGAGCGCGATGACCGCCCCGGCGAGGTACTCGCCGAGGAGGAGCGCCCCGATGACGGCGAGGACCGCGATGATGTCCACACCGGCGTGACGGTGGAAGAGGTCGATGGCGATCGTCACGACGAGCCGGATGCCGACTGCGGCCGTGATGGCGGCCCAGAGGAGGTCGGCCGACCTGCTGGTTCCCGGCGACCGCGAAGACGGCCCCGACGACGAGGGCGAGGATCGCGCCGACGAGGAGGACGCGGTCCACCCATCCCTCGATGCGGTCGTAGATCATCGGCCGGCCGCCCCGCCGACGAGATAGCGGGCGATGGCGCCGAAGTACCCCCCGGCACCCACGAGGATGAGGGTCACCGAGGAAGTCTATCGGCGGCGGTCGGCCGGCGCGGAGGGGCGGACGGCAGGGGTGCCGGGGGTGAGAGCGCCCGACGCGTACGCCGCCTGAGCCCGGGACGCCGCCTGGTCACCCTCCGCCGGTCTCCCGGAGGCGCTCGAGCCCGTCGAGGATCAGGTCCAGCCCGAACGCGAAGTCGACCACGGCGTCCCATGGGGCCGTGGTCACCATCTCGGCCATGGCGCGGAGGCTCGGGTACTCGCCGACGGGCAGGGCCTGCGCGAGGGACCCGGCGGCGGCCGGGGCGGTCTGGGCGTCGAACGGCCACGCCAGCTCCTGGAGCGTGAAGCCGTACGTGTAGCTGTCCAGCGTCATGATCGCCCGCAGGACCGTCGGCATCGGGAACCCCGCGGCCGAGAGGACGCCGATCACCGCGTCGAGGTACCGCAGCCGCGCGGGACCGACGCTGACGCGCGACTCGATCAGGGCGCCGGCCCAGGGGTGGAGCAGGAGGACCTCGTGGGCGGAGGTCGCACTCCGCCGGATCGCCGACTCTCCAGTCGACATCGTCGGACGGCACGTCGAAGTCGCCCGTGATGAGGTCGGCCATGCCGTCGAGGATGTCGTCCTTGCCGGCCACGTGCTTGTAGAGCGACATCGCCTCGACCCTGAGAGCCTGACCGAGCCGGCGCATCGAGACCGCGTCGAGGCCGCCCTCGTCGGCCAGGCGGACGGCGGCCTGCAGGACCCGCTCCCGGCTCAGCGGCCGTCGACGGGTGGCGGGCCGTCCGGACGAGGCGGACGGCCGCGCGGTCCGCCGGCCCACTCGCGCCGACGTCCCTCGCGTCCCGGGCGCCGTCCCGTCGTCCCTCCCGGCCATCACGTCCCTCCCGGTCGCCGTCCGGCGGCCCCTTGACAGGCTTACGGTGTAGTCGTAGGCTTACGGTGTAGTCGGCTTACGCCGTAGGCTTACAGTGTAGCAGGCGGGACGAGGCGTGGCACATCCTCTCGCCGGCTGGGAGGCACCGATGCTGATGATGCTGGCGACCCTTGCGGGCGCCCTGGTCCTGGGGATCGCGGCCGTCGCGGCCATCTACGTGCTCGGGATGCGCGCGAAGTCCCCGCTCGTCCTTCGCCCCCTCATCCGCCTCCAGCGCGCGATGATCAACCCGCGACAGATGCGATCGGCGGGCACGCCGGGAGCGTACGCGGCCGTGATCCGGCATCGCGGGCGGACGACGGGCCGGCTCTACGAGACGCCCGTCGGGGCGGTGCCGACCGAGGACGGGTTCGTGATCGCGCTCGTGTACGGGTCGCGCACCCAGTGGCTCAGGAACGTGCTCGCGAGCGGGTCCGCCACGATCGTCTTCGGAGGGCAGGCCCACGAGGTCGTCCGGCCGGAGCTCGTCCCGACGCGGTCGGTCGAGGCGCTCTTCCCGGCGGGCGATCGGCGGGGCTTCCGCGTGCTCGGCGTGAGCCAGTGCCTCCGGGTGCGGCTGGCCGAGCCGGTCGGGGAGGGCGTGGCGCCGGCGGCCGAGGCGCCGCGCAGCGACCGTGCCGCACACCTCTCCGCGGGCACGGCCGGATAGGACCATCCGGCCCCCAGCAGGAAGGCCGCGGCTACGCCCGCCCGTAGGCTTCCCGGAGCCAGGCGATCACGTCGGCGTCGAGCTCCTCGAGCGACGCCAGTCGGACCCGGTGGGTGCACATCCCGCTGGCGAGCTCCAGCCTGCCCCCGGCTTCCTCTCCCTTGAGGTTCAGGCCGATCTCGAGCCGGCCCCCGGGTCCGGGACCGACAGTGCCGAACTGCTTCGAGCGGCGCAGGCTGACGTAGGCCTGCTTGGGCGCCAGCTCGACGTCGGGACCGAATCCTCGCACCAGCTCGATGACTCGGTCATGCAGCGGGCGCAGCTGCGCTTTCGGGCCCGCGTACATGGCATCGACGAGCTCGTCGCCGCCGCCCGTGACCGTGCCACGCTTCGCTGCCAGGGCCACCAGGTTGGCGTTCCCGTGGCTGAACCCGTGCTCCGTCTTGAGCCAGGCCAGGATCTCCGAGTGCCGCTCCTTGCCACTGGCCTTGACCAGGACGACCCACTCGTCCATCGATCGGCCGGTGGCCTGCTCGATGTTGCGCGCCTGGCTCTGGACCGCGTCGTCGACCGTCGCCATTCGATCGTTCCCTCCGGCGCCGTCAGTTCAGCCTGCGCCAGCGACGCGCTCGGGAGCGCACCCGCGTGGCTGGCTGCCGAGTCGCGGCGTCGCGGAAGCATAGCCGCAGGGGATCGACTCTCACAACGGGTCAAGGTCCATGGTCATCCTCTCGCCGCCCAGCTCCATCCCCAGCACGGCGACGACGCCGGGCTCCGGCGCGCCGTTCTCCGGGCGGAGGAGCTCGGCTACGACATCGTCTACACGTGGGATCACTTCCTCACGCTCTACGGGGACCGCGAGGGCCGCCACTTCGAGTGCTGGAGCCTGCTGGCCGCCTGGGCCGAAGCGACGAGCCGGATCGAGCTCGGACCCCTCGTCACGTGCGACGCGTACCGCAACCCTGACCTGCTCGCCGACATCGCCCGCACGGTGGACCACGTGAGCGGCGGCCGGGTGATCCTGGGCCTCGGCTCAGGATGGTTCGAGCGCGACATATCCGCCCACGGCTACCCGTTCGGGACGGCCGGCAGCCGCCTCGAGGCGCTCGCCCACGACCTGCCGTGCATCCGCGAACGCCTCGCCCTCCTGAACCCGCCGCCGCTCCGGCGGATGCCGATCCTCGTCGCCGGCACGGGGCGGCAGACGCGCTGCGGCGCTGGTGCGACGTCGTGGATCGCGACCCAGCCGACATCGAGTGGGGTGTCGGGATCGAGCCGACGGACCTCGACCGCTTCCTGCGCGACGACGCGGAGCGCCTCGTGACGATGGGCTTCAGCCAGTTCACGCTCGGCTTCGACGGGCCGGCGTGGGATGTCGACGGCGGCACTCCCTGGCTGGCCTGGCGCGACGGATGGGACCGATGACCGGCCGGTGGCCCGGCGAGGAGATGGTCGCGCGGCGCCGAGCGGCGGACGACTGACGTGGTGCGCGGCCCGACCGGGGCCGGCAGCGTCGGCGCAGCCGGCCGTTTGCTCGGGGAACCCGAACGGCGATGCCGCTTAGACCTCGTCGGGGTCTCTCGCGCTCCGGTAGACCGTTCCGCCCCTCGATCCGTACTCGCGGCGCATCGGGTTCCGATCATCGACGACCGGGAGCCAGGCGTCGTAGTCCTTCGGCAGCCGCCTCACGATGACCTTCATCTGGGCCTCCCGACTGCTCGCGCCCGGCGTGAACCCCCACACCGCCCACAGCGTCGCGAGGTCGCCCGATCGTGAAGGCGCCGACGTCGGCTGGGAGGGGGGCGACCACGCGATCACGGACGCGCGATCACCGCCTCCGACATGCCGATCGAGAGCCGATCAGCCCCGGCCTCTCAGCGACCGGCGGATCAAGTCGGAGGCCCAGGCGTAGTGACTCGACGTCGCCGAGACGGCGTAGGAACCCACCGAGGTGGAGCCGGTCCATCGGTACCGCCTCTTGGTGAACAGGTCCTCGTCCGAGTACCCGGACAGCACGACCATGATCCGGGAGTGCGAGTCCCGAAGCCGATCGCACACCGCATCCCACGGGTCACCGGCGGTGTCGGCGTGGATCCGCGCGTTGAGGGCAGGGGTCTGGGCCCAGGTGAACCCCTCGGCCGGCATCGGGGTGGGCTCGCCCCGGATCCCGGCCTGCTCCCATTGCAGCCACATGCGGTGCCAGGCATCGAGGTGGGCGAGGATGTCCTTCACCGACCAGGAGTCGCATGCGCCCGGCGTCTCATGGTCGGAGGGCGACACGGCATCGACCGTGTCCCACAGCCGATCGAACTCCTGCGCGGCCGCCGCCATCAGCTCGGGCCTGGATGCCGGACGTCCCATGGGTCGGAGCATAGCCGGTGGTGAGCAGGTCGCCGGCGGATCGCGCCGTGCGCGGCGCTCAGGCGCGACACCCCGGACGAGGCGCCCCCGCACGGCCCCGACGCCCGCACGTGGCCGGTCGCATCGGCGATGCCGCCTACCTTGAGCAGATGGCTCGGCTGCGGGCCGAGTCAAGCACGACAATGAGCGTGCGGCCGGCCCCGGTCGACCCGCAGGAAGCCGTCAGCTTCATCGAGGGCATCGCTGCGACCTGGGAGCTCGCGACGCCCGCGGAGCGGGCTCGACTCGTGCAGGCGACCTACGAGCGCATCACGGTCAAGGGGCCAAGCGTGGTTCGGGTCAAGCTCACGCCGATGGCGGAGCGCACGGGACTGCCCGCGCTGTTGCCCGAGAACGTGCCCACCGAGTGGGCTGTGGCGCGCCCGACAGGTGTCGGGCGCGCGTTAGCAACCTACGAGATCCCGATCGAGGGCCGGGATGAGTGGCTGGTCGCTGCCGGGCTGGGGGGGTGAGGGCTCGAACGGCGGCACAGCGACGCGCCGCCGAGCGCGCCACCGATCGTGAGGTCGGGGTCGTCGCGGCCGTCCTCGCTGCCGGGTCGGAGAAGGCGGCCGCCCACCGCCTCGGTCTGTCCCACTCAACGGTGAAGCACCACCTGGCGAACGCACGGTCCAAGGTCGGCGCGGAGACGACCGCGCAGCTCGTGTGGATCCTGGGGCCGCGGCTGCCGGACCCGGAGGCTCAGGGGCGCGCGGACTGAGCCATGAGCCCTGAGATCATCTGCGCCTGCTGCCCATTGACATCTGCCTCATCGCAGTTACTATCACGCGGCAGCGATCCTGCTCGGCCCTGGTCGACGGGCGCTTTCACCGCCGCCGCGCGGACCTCCCGCCGGTAGCCTCGTCCCCGATCGTGCAACGGTGCCGGGGCGGTGTTGCCGCCTCGGCACCCCATTCTCGGCCACGGCCCAGAGGAGCCACCCACGTGAAGATCGACGACCGCCCAAGCCAGTGGATCGGCGCGGTGCTGATCGCCGCGTGGATGGGCTTCCTCGCCCTCGGCGTGCCGCGGATCGCTGCGGCGATCCCCAATGAGACCGAGACAGTCGCCGGCAAGCCGACCAGCCTGGGCGGTGTGACGTTGACGCCCGAGGCGGGCTGGGTGCAGCCCGCGGACTCCAAGGCGATCCTCATCCTCCGCAAGGACGGGGCGCAGATCACCGCGCTGCCGCCGCAACCGGCCGCCGGAGATGCCACCTCCGTGCTCCAGCCGGTGCTCGACGTGCAACGCAACGACACGTCGACGTCCTGGCAGATCACCGAGCCGCAGGCGTTCACCACCGCCTCGGGGGCCACCGGCGCGTGGGCGGTCGCACTCGCGCCTCAGCAGTTCGTCGCCACCTTCGGAGTCGTCGAGAACGGACAGTCGGCGCTGGTCACTGTCAGCGGCACCGACACGGCGTGGTCCACCCTCAAGGACGAGATCGTCACGATCGTGTCCTCCCTGAAGCTCGAGGAGGCCGGTTCGTGACCGCGTCCGCCACCACCGCACTCGGCCGGCCGGCCGCTGCCGGCCGCCGGATCTCGCCGGTTGCCGTCGTGATGCTGGCCTGCATCGCCATCGGGGCGTGGAACCTCTGGCAGTCCAACGGTGAGCTCACCATCGGCCTCGGCGCTCCGGCGCTCGCGGCCTGGGCCATGTGGGCCGTGTATGGGCTGGTCGCGGTCGCCTTCGTCGTCGCCCTCCAGCGCTTCGCCGACCGACCCTGGACCGGGATCCTGCTGGCGCTCGCATGGGGCAGCCTCGCGGCCACGTGGGCCGCGGCCGAGGCCAACGGCGCGAGCTCCACGATCTTCCTCCGCCTGACGGGCAGCGACCCGCACGCCTCGCTCTCGTCCCCTGTCATCGAGGAATCGGCCAAGGCCCTGGGCGTGATCGGACTCGCGCTGATCCCGGTGCTCCGGCGGTTCCGCCCGCTCGACGGCCTGTTCTACGGCGTCCTCGTGGGCGCCGGATTCCAGGTCTTCGAGGATGCCGTCTACGCGGTGAACTCGCTGTTCAAGGGAGGCGGGGACCTCGGCTCCCAGCTCGTGCCGCTGCTCATCCTGCGCGGCTTCACCGTGGGCGTCTTCACCCACGCGGTGTACACGGGCCTCATCGGCGCGGCCATCGGCTGGGTGGCCTGCGCACCTGGCGGCCAGCGACTTCGCCGCACGCTCGGCGCCATCGCGGTCGTGATCGCCATGATGGCGGTCCATGGCATCTTCAACAGCCAGGACGACCTCACGCCCGTCACCTTGGCGGTCGCCTTCCTGCCGTTCGTCGTGCTCCTGGCTGTGATCTGGAAGGCCCGCAGGTCGGAGGTCGCGTTCCTCGCCGCCGAGGCCGCCCGCCAGGACGGCTGGGGCGAGCTGACGGCCGATGAGATCGCCCTGATCGGCGCCCCGAAGCCCGCCGACAAGCATGCCCGGCGACTGCGCGACCGCGTGATCGCCTATGCCTGGGCGGCCGACCGTCTGGAGCCCGGGACGCGTCGGCCTCGGCGCGCCGCCGAGCGCCTCGCCGAGGCCCGGTCCGCGACGGCCTAGCATGATCCGCCAGGGCGCCGAGCGGTCCCTGCTCCTCGTCATCGTCTCGTTCACGATCGCGGTGGTGGGCACCCGTTGGTTCCTCGACCTGTCCGGGTACCCGCAGGTCGGCGGGGGCGAGCTGCACATCGCGCACATGCTCTGGGGCGGACTGCTGCTGGTCATCGCCGCGGTCCTGGTCCTCGTCGTGGACGCGCCGTGGGTGATGACATTCGCGGCGATCGGAACAGGTGCAGGGACCGGCCTGTTCATCGACGAGGTCGGCAAGTTCATCACCGCCTCGAACGACTACTTCTACCCGCTGGCGGCGCCGCTGATCTACGGGCTGCTGCTCGTGCTCGCGCTGATGTTCCTGCTCGTACGCCACCGTGCCGGCGGAGAGGCCGCGGTGGTCGCGCCGGCCCGGGTGTCCGGGTGGGAGGAGCGTCACCTGCCGCGGCGCCGCTACCGGCGGCTGCTCGGTGTCCGTGCTGCTGCTGTTCGGGATCGCCTGGCTGCTCAGCATGGTCCTGTTCCTGGCACTGGATTCGAGCACCGTCCAGGAGTTGATCAGTTCGATCACGAGCGCGTCCACGCGCGTCGAGCGGCCGTCCGAGGCGGTCTACTACTGGCTCGAGGCGGTGATCCTCGGCCTCGCCGGGCTGCTCCTGCTCGTGGGCGGGATCGCGCTCTGCGCGGGCACGAGCCCCAGGGCGTCGGCTTCGCGCTGGTGGGGTTCGCCGTGGCGCTCACCGCGGGGGCGCTCGTCAGCCTGTACGTCGAGCAGATCACGGCCATGGGCTCCACGCTCGTGCAGGCCTTCCTGTTGCTGGCGGTCGTCCACTACCGCAACCGGTTCCTCCGCGGTGCGCCCGAGGCCGGCGGATGACGAGCCACCCCGCCAAGCGCCCCGTCACGGCGCTGCCGTGGCCTGCCGATCCCACGCAGGCGCCCCGCCGCGGCCAGCTCGCGATGCTGGTCCTCGCCGGCGGCGGCCGGATCTTCACCGACGCACTCGCCGAGGCGCTCGCCGATCCCGACCTGGCGGGAAACGTCCCGCTCCTGATCCTGTGCGAGCTCTCGATCCGCGGACCGCTCCGTCCACGCGACCTGCTGGAGCCGACCAGCCTCAACAGTGCCGCACTCTCGAAGCACCTCGACCATATGGAAGGCCTCGGCCTCATCAACCGGACCTACGGCACGGTGGCGGGCGACCGGCGCGGCTCGATCGTCGAGCTCACCGAGCGCGGCCACGAGGCAGGCCGCACCATCGGATGGGCCGTCGAGGAACGGATCGAGGACATCCGCGCCATGCGTGACGGCATGAGCCGTCTGCTCGGCGACTGACGGCACCGCCTCCGCCGCTCGTCACGGTCGCGCATCGCGGCGACACCCGACTTGGAGCGGGGCCGACGTCCCTGAGGCGAAGGCGGAGCTACTCCACGCTATCTACGACCGGATCGTGGTCACAGGGAGGACGATCGTGTCGATCAGGCTGACGCCGTCGGCGTATGCGCACGGACTGGCGGTCGCGCTGCCCACTGAGGTGTGCATTGGCGCGCCCGACAGGATTCGAACCTGCGACCTTCGGCTCCGGAGGCCGACGCTCTATCCGCTGAGCTACAGGCGCGCGCGTCCGCGGCGTCGCACCGCGGGCATCGAGTCTACCAGCGTTCACCAGCGGGAGCCCGCCACCAGGCGGGCCTCACGGCCGTCGATGACCGACCAGACCAGCGTCGCACCGGGCCACGGCGCGGTGCCGGTGAGCGCCGCGAGGGCGTCGTCCGGATGCGCCGGGTATGCGACGCGAAGCTGGCCGGCGAAAGCGGCGGCGGTGGCGCGGGTCGCGCGCGTTCGTCGGACGACCAGGAGGCTCGACGTCCGCGGCTCCTCGCCCAGGCTCGGCCAGCCGTCCCAGCTCGGGAGCGAGGCTGCCTTCTCGGCGGACCAGCGGACCACCTGCTCGAGGCGCCGAAGCTCACTGTGGATCTCGACGGCGATGACCACGCGCTCGCGCGGATCGTGCAGAACGGCATCGACCCAGCCGCGGGACGGACGACGAACCGCGACCTCCGTGTGGATCCGCCAGCGCGGATGCACCGCGCGGAGGAGAGCCTCCAGGATCCGCGCCTGGTGCCGATCGCGTACCAGCGGGCCGGTCTCCGGGTACAGCCGGGAGGCGAGGTCCGCGCCGAGCGCGACGGCCAGGCGGGCGTATGTCGCGTGTGACGGGCGCTCCGTACCGGCGAGGATCCGATGGAGGTAGCCCTGGTCGACGCCCGCCGCCCGAGCGAGCGCGGCGACCGTCAGCCCGGCGTCCGTGCGGAGTCGATCGACGTCCTCGGCGAGGCCCCGATGCAGGCGTGCGGCGATCCGGGCTGAGGAGCGGGCAACGCGAGGGTCGGTCATGGCCGGGAGTGGAGCAGGCGCCGCTCACCGGCCGGTTCACTACGGGTGAAGGCGGTGCCGCGGGGCGGATCGGGGGCGGTCCGGACTTGCGCGATCGACCGCGGAGTGGCGCGGCCGGGCGGTCCGAGCCGGCGAAACCCCGTCCTTGACTGGCAGGCACGATTCCGGGGGTGCCGACGTCGCTGTCATGCGCCGGAGTCATAGTTGCGGTGGTTCGGATGCCCTCGGGTGCCAGCTTCCGGTCGTCTTCTTGGCCCGGGGACATGGACCTGACCGCACGACCCTCCGAATCGTGCGTGCCAGTCATAGGCGCTGCGGGGGCGGGGGGCGCTCGGGGGCGGGGGCCCGGGGCCGGGGGCGGGGGCCGTGGCGGGGCAGCGGGGACGCCGGGCCCACGGATCTCGCGTGGCGCCGAGCTGGTTCGCACGCGGCCGGTCCGGGCGCGAGGGCCGGTCCGGGCGCGAGGGGTACCTCACGCCGCGAGAACCCCGGAGAATCCGAAGCGGCTCCTTGCGGAGCCGCTTCGACGCTGTCCCGGTGAAGAACCCGACGAGCGGGTCACCTTCTGCCACGCAGTGAAGGCATCTGTCACGCCGGCTGAACCGGCTACCCTAACCCAACCTACCCATGCCCTCGCCGCTGGGGCAGCGGGCTGACGTGCAGCGCAAGTAGAGTACCCTGCATCCTCTGCGCCACCAAGGCCTTTGGCTTAGGGTGAGGTTAAGAGGCCTTAACCTTCGACGAGCCGCGCGTCCCCACGCGATGCGCGCCGGCACCGGGAGGACGGACCGATGAGCTTCCTCCAGAAGGCGAGGGAGGCGGCCGCGCAGGCCGCCGCGCAGGCCGCCGAGCAGGCGAAGGTCGTCGGCTCCCAGATGGGCGATCAGGCGCGGGTCCTCGGGGAGAAGGCGCAGGATCCCGTGGCGCAGGCGCGCGCCAAACGCCAGGCGTCCGAGGCGCTCGGTAAGGCCCGGCGCGGCGTCAACACGATGGTCGAGCGGATCGACCCGGGGACGCTGGCCGACCTCGTCATCAAGTCGACCGCGCTCCAGGAGATGACGAACCGCGCGCTGAAGAAGAAGGGCTCCCCCTACCGCATCCAGGAGATCGTCATCACGGCGTCGATCCCGCCGGGGGTGAGCTTCTCGATCGGCCGCGTGCACGACGACGAGATCCACGGGGAAGAGCTGGTCTCGTCGGTCGATCTCGTGGAGGAGGCGAACCTCGCCGACGAGGCCATCGTCAGCCTCGACGGGACGGAGGTCTCGGCTGCCGCGCTGGAGAAGGGGATGGCCCGGCCGGCGGAGGCGGACGACGACGAGGACGATCCCTACGACGGGACGCCGGACGAGGACTGACGACCGGGCGTCCGGGGCCGACGCAGAGGGCCGACCGGACGAGGACTGCCCCGGGCCGCCAGATCGGCGGCCCCGGCGCCGCCGGGGCTACGCCTCCTCGACGATCGTCACCGTCTCCATCGCGACGGGATCGCGCGGGAGGTCCTTCGGGCCCGTCGGCTCGGCGGCGATGGCGTCCACGACGTCGAGGCCCTTCGTCACCTGACCGAAGATCGTGTAGTTCTTCGGGAGGTGGCCGGAGAGGTCCTTCAGGCAGATGAAGAACTGGCTCCCGTTCGTGTTCGGCCCGGCGTTCGCCATCGCGACGGCGCCGCGGTAGTAGTCGCCGCCGAAGGGCTCGTCGGCGAACGAATACCCGGGGCCGCCCGTGCCGACCCGCCCGGCGTTCATCGACGCCTTCTTCCCGTGCTGCCCGTCGCCCCCCTGGATGACGAAGCCGGGGACCACGCGGTGGAAGACGACACCGTCGTAGAAGCCCTTCCCGGCGAGGTCGATGAAGTTCGCAGCCGCCTTCGGCGCGCCGTCGGTGTAGAGCTCGATCTCGATGTCGCCCCGCTCGGTCGCGAGGATCGCCTTGGTGGTCACGGGTGCTCCTTCGGGTCGCCCGGGGGCCGGGCGGGGTGGGCCGCCGGACGGCGCCGGCGTTGGGCGGGGTGGCGTCGCCGGCTGTGGCCGGCGGATCCGGGTCGGTCGAGTCGCGTCGCCGGTCCGCTACTGCGAGACGGTGACCTTGGTCATGACGACCGGGTCGTCGGGCACGTTGTTCGGCGGGCCGCTCTGCGGCGCGGCGGCGATCGTGTCCACCACGTCCATCCCCTCGGTGACCTTGCCGAAGATCGTGTAGTTCTTGTCGAGCTTGCCGGTGAGGTCGTCGAGGACGATGAAGAACTGGCTGCCGTTCGTGTCCGGGCCGGCGTTCGCCATGGCGAGCGAGCCGCGGACGTACTCGCCCACGACGGGCTCGTCGTCGAACTGGTATCCGGGCCCGCCGACGCCCATGTGCTGGGGCTGCTCGATCGGCGCGCGGGCGAACTCGCCGTCGCCGCCCTGGATGACGAAGCCCGGGACGGTGCGGTGGAAGACCACGCCGTCGTAGAAGCCGCACTCGGCGAGCGCGACGAAGTTGCCGGCCGCCATGGGGGCGAGGTCGCCCGAGACCTCCGTGACGATGTTCCCGAGCTCAGTCTGGATCGTGACCGTCCTGGTCTCGCCGGCCTTGAGCGGCGGGATCTGGTCCCAGGCCTTGGGGCATGACGCGAGGTCCGGCGTGGCCGGGGCGTTCGGGTCGGGCGTCGGCGTCGGGGTAGGCACCGGGGTCGGCGTCGGCGGCACGATCGCCGGGAGCGTCGGCGCGGGTGTGGCTGCGCTCGAGCAGGCGGCGAGCGCGAGGGCCGCGGTCGCGACGAGAGCGGCGAGCCGGAGCGTCCGGCGGCCGGGCGTGGCGCGGTGGTCGAGGGTCATGCGGGTCTCTCCATGCCGGGTGCGGTGGTCATGCGCCCGTCGCGGAGGGGACGTCCGCGACGCGGGGACGGGTCGAGGTGCGCCGCGGCGCGACGCGCTGCGGCACGGAGGAGGATAGCGGCGAAACGGCCGGGCGGGCGCGGCGGGCGGGTCCTCGCCCGCGCGGGGCAGGGGCGGCGGCCGTGCCGCCGTCGGGCAGGCGGGCGCGGCCGGCGGGATCAGGCCGCCCGTGCGATCGCGACAGCGAGGTCGATCCGCCCGGAGAGGATCACCTCCCCGAGGATGACGCCCGAGACTCCCGCGTCGCGGAGCCGCGCGATGCCGTCGAGGTCCGTCACGCCGCCGGCGACGAGGATGTCGGCGTCGTGGCCGGAGGCGAGCCGGCGCAGCGTCCCGGCGTCCGGTTCCGACCCGCCGTGCGAGAGCACGAACCGCCGCACGCCGGCCCCGACGAGGTCGCCGACGAGCGCGTCGAGCGACGCGGGGCGCGGCCGCCCGCGCCAGGGGTACTCGGCGAGGCGCTCCGGGCGCGGGTCGAGGCCGACGGCGAGCCAGTCGCCGGCGACCTCCAGGCACGAGGCGAGGAGGTCGGGCCGGTCCGCGACGCCCATCGCGAGGACCACGCGCGTGGCGCCGGACGCGAACGCGAGGCGGATCGCGTCGGGATCCTCCATCCCGCCGGCGACCTGCACGGGGACGGCGACGCGCGCGGCGATCCCCGAGACAGCTTCGAGGTTCCGCGGCGAGCCCACGCGCGCGCCGTCAAGGTCCACGAGGTGGACGACCGGGGCGCCACGCGCGACGAGCTGCTCCGCGATGCGATCCGGTCGGTCGGTGGGCGTGCCCGTCCCGGCCGCCGAGCCGGGCCAGAAGACGACACGGGAGCGGCCGCGCTCCACGTCGATCGAGGGGATCACGAGCACGGCGATCGGCCCTCCCTCGGCAGCGGGGTGCCAGCGACCCGGCGGGAGCGGTGGTGCGGCGGTGGGGCGGACGCCCCCATGCCCGACGGCCGTCCGCCCCGCCGCCGCGTCCCGACCCCGGTCAGATCCGCCCTCCCGGCATCGCCGCCGGCACCGTGAGCGCCCACGGCGCGCCGGCCGCGGCGGCGTCGAGCAGCCGGCGGTGGAAGCTGATCGGCAGGCTGCCGTTCCGCAGGAGCGTGTCGTGGAAGTCGCGCAGGCTGAACGCGGACCCCAGGCGGAGGCGCTCGTCCTCGCGCAGCTGGAGCAGGAGGACCTTCCCGAGCAGGTAGCTGAGCTGGTAGGTCGGCGTGTAGGTGTAGCGGAGGACCTCCGCCCGGGCGTTCGCCTCCTCGAAGCTCGTGTTCTCGACGAGGAAGCGCGTCGCCTCGTCCACGGTCAGCTCGCCGCGGTGCATGCGCACGTCCAGCACGATCCGGCAGGCGCGCCAGATCGCGTCGGTGTGGACGTTCAGCCAGAAGATCGGGGCGTCGTCGAAGCCCTCCTCCCGCATCATCTGCTCTGAGTACATCCCCCACCCCTCGGTGAACTCCGGGGCGTCGATGAGCAGGCGGACGAGGGACGGGTGACGGCCGGCCACGGACAGCTGGAGGTGGTGGCCCGGGTAGGCCTCGTGCACGCTGGTGTTGCTCATCGAGCTGCGGCTGTGCTCGCGCATCGCATTCGGGTCGTCGCCGACCGAGGGCGTCACGACGTAGATGCCCGAGGGAGCCGGATCGAACTTCGGCGGCTCGAAGTACGCCGCGAACGGGATGACGTTCCGGAGGTACTCGGGCGTCGGGATGATGTCGAGCCGTTCGTCGTCGGGGACCGTCACGATCCCGTGGGCGACGAGGTGCGCACGGGCCCGGGCCGTGTCCGTGCGGTATTCCTCGAGAGCCGCGGCGAAGGTGGCAGGATGGTCCGACTTCATCCGGTCCACGACCTCGGCCTCGGTCGCCGAGGGGTCGATCTCCCGCGCCGTCGCGGCGCGGCGCTCCCGGCTGAGGCGGAGCTGCTCCTCGCCGATCGCGAGGATCTCGTCGGAGTCGAGCCCGTCGAAGGCGCGGAGGTCGACAAGCTCGTCGAAGCGCTCGCGGCCGAGCGGCCAGTCGTCCGCGGCGTCGCGCAGGGTGGAGCGGATCCACTCCGCGTACTCGAGGGTGGCCGCGGTGGCACGCTCGATGGCCGCCCGGAGCCGGTGAGCCTCTGCCTCCGCCAGGACGCCCGCCGCCGCCGCGGAGATCTCACCGTAGAGGGCTGGCATGTCCTCGGCCGACTCGATCTCGAGCTGCTGCCAGGTGCGGACGGGCGTGCCCGCGAGCTGGGAGCGGCTCTCGGCGAGGAACGCGGGCACGCCCTCGAGCCGGGACGTCATCGATGCGAGCCGCTCGGACAGCGGCGCGAAGTCGCGCGCGAAGATGGCGAACAGGCTGTCTCCCACGACGTCCATCGCCGTCCCGCGGCGCTCCCAGACGCGATGCGTCTCGAGGTCGAAGATCCCCTTCCGCACGGCGTGTGCCTGGAGGTCGCGCTCGAAGCGGACCGCCGGCGACAGCCCGGCCTCGTCGAGCCCCTCGATCGCGGCGAGATGGGCGCGCTCCTCCGCGATCTCCGCGAGGACGGCGTCACGCTCGCCGCTGGGGAGTCGCCCATCCTGCGAGTGGATGCCGAGGAAGGTGCCGACCTGCGGGTGCGCCGTCACCAGGCTGACGACGCGCTCGTCGACGAGGTCCCAGAAGCGCCGGTCGAGCGGGCCGGCGTCGGCAGCGGGCGCGGGGCGGGTGAGGGTCGTCTCGGACACGGGTGGCCTTCCTGTTCGGGTCGAGGCGGTGGTGTTCCAGTGGCGAGCGGGTGGCGAGCGGATCGCGGTGGGGGTGGGCCCGGCTCAGGCCGGCGGGGCGGCGGCGGTGGTGGTGACGGCGGCGTGGGCGGTGTCGGCGAGTGCCGCGCCCACGGCGGCGACCGTGGCGTCCACGTCCGCCGCCTCGATACCGTAGTGGGTGACGGCGCGGATCGTTCCGTGCGGGTACGGGACCATGAGGACGCCGCGCGCCTCGAGGGCCTCGAGGAACGCGGCCCGATCGCGGGCGACGCGGAAGACGACGAAGTCCGTGACGGCTCGGTCCGGGTCCAGGCGACCCGGCGTCGGCTGCGCGATGCCGCCGGGGCTCTCGATCCCGTCGAGGCCGGCGAGCCCCTCGGCGAGCCGGCGGGCGTTCGCGTGGTCGTCCGCCAGCCGCGCGATCGTCCCGTCCGGGCCGTCGGACAGGGCGACGAGCCCAGCCGCGGCGAGGACACCGACCTGCCGCATGCCGCCGCCGAGCATCTTCCGCGCGCGGCGCGCCCGCCAGATGAAGTCCCGGCCCCCCACGACGACAGAGCCGATCGGGCACGCGAGACCCTTCGACAGGCAGAACGTCACGCTGTCCGCCGGGCCGGCGAGGTCCTTCGGGTCGGCACCGAGCGCGACCACCGCGTTCCAGAAGCGGGCGCCGTCCACGTGGAGCGGGACGCCGTGGGCGTGCGCGATCTCCGCGACCGCGCGCGTGTACGCGGCGGTGAGCGGGCGCGCACCCGAGTGCGCATGGGTGTTCTCGATGGTCACGAGGCCGGTGATCGGCTCGTGCGGGTCGGTCGGGTCGCGGAACGACTCGGCGATCTCGGCCAGGTCCAGCGTGCCGTCCGGGCCGCTGTGCAGCGTCCGCACGCTCGCGCCGACGATCACTGCGTGACCGGCCGCTTCGTCCATGACGACGTGGCTCTCGAACGCGGCGATGGCCTCCTGACCGCGCGCGAGGTGCGCCATGAGCGAGACGAGGTTGCCCTGCGAGCCCGACGCGACGAAGAGCCCGGCCTCCTTCCCGAGGAGATCGGCGGCGCGCTCCTCGAGGGCGTTGACGGTGGGGTCGTCGCCGAAGACGTCGTCACCGAGCTCGGCCTCGGCCATCGAGCGGCGCATCGCGGGCGTGGGGTGGGTGACGGTGTCGGAGCGAAGGTCGATGAGGCGCATGGGAGCCGAGCATAGCGCGGGCGAAGGACGGTCCGGGCGGGCGGACGGAGCGGCCTCGCCGAGCGCCTTCGTGCTACACTCCCGTACCGCCGCACGGACCCGTGGTGTAGCGGCCCAACATGCCAGCCTGTCACGCTGGAGATCGCCGGTTCGAATCCGGTCGGGTCCGCCATCTCGACACCCTCGACGCCCCGCCACCCGCGGGGCGTCTTCGATCCCCGGGCCGCCGGGGTGCCGTCCGCGCTCAGGCGCCCGCGATCCCGGCGAAGACGTCGGTCTCCGGGAGCGGCGCGTCCACCCGTGACACGATCCGCACGAAGACCTCCTGCCCGCCGAGGTCCTGCCAGGCGTCCGGACCCAGCGCGAAGAGCGGATTGTCGGTCGCGATCTGCGTCGCGTGGCAGGCCAGCGCCGCGAATCGTTCGTGCGCGAACGCAGAGACATCGACCCGGGTCGTGATCGTGGCCGGGTCGATCGTCATCCGCTCCATGTACGCCCCGAACTCGGCGAGCTGCTCGGGCGTGGCGCCCTCCGGCGGCTCCCAGAACGACCGGATCCCGCGTTCGCGGAGCATCCGCACCATCCGCTCACGCATCTCCGGGTCCCAGGCCGTCTCGTACAGCTTGGAGGGTGCCCATGGCTCCAGCCCACCCTCGGCCAGCGACGGTCCCGTGCCGCCGGCTTCGGGTGCCAGTTGCTCCGGGTACCAGGCGGGATCCCCGGCCCGCTCGAATGCCGGGAGCGTCACGCGGTGGACCTGGATGTGGTCAGGGTGCCCGTACGACCCGAAGTCGTTGTACGTCGTGACCACGTCCGGCCGATACCGACGGATGAGCCAGACGAGGCGGCGGGCCGCGTCGTCGATCGGCGCCTGCCAGAAGCAGCGCGGGTCGCGGTTGCCCGGGTCGCCCATCATCCCGGAGTCGCGGTATCCGAGGTTCTCCCACTCCCTGACGCCGAGCTCGGCCATCGCGGCCTCGAGCTCCGCCGCGCGCATCTCGCCGAGACGACGCCGGTTCTCCTCGGTGTCCAGCTCGGGGACGACGATCTCACCGAGCTCGCCGCGTGTGCAGGTGATGAGGACGACGCGTTTGCCCTCGCGGACGGCGCGAGCCATGACGCCGCCGGTCCCGATGATCTCGTCGTCGGGGTGAGCGTGGACGGTCATGAGCGTGGGGACGTGGGCGGAGGACGCGCGGCTGTCGGACATGGTGCGCATCGTACGGCGAGGACCCGAGGGGCGCTCTGGGCGCCGGCGGACGGCCCCGGGGCAGCACCCGACGGCGGCCGCCACCCATGGAGCGCCGCGGGCGGCGGGGGCGATTCGGCGGTACCGTGGCCGCATGAGATCGATCCCCGCCGCTCTCGCGGCGACGCTCGCGACACTCGCCGCGGCGGCCGTCCTGGTCGCAGCCTGCACCCCCTCCGACGCGGGCAGAGCCACCGTGTCGCCGGCCGCGTCCTCGACGTCCCCTGCCGTGGGAACGCGGACGGCAGAGGCGAGCGAGCCCATGTCCGCGGGAAGCCCGGCCACCGCGGCGCCGGCGACGCAGGCCCCGGCCGGCGGTACCGGATCGGCCCCCGCCCCGACCCCGGCACCCCCGATCCTCGCCCGCGTGACGCTCACGATCGAGGACGTCGCCGACGGGTTCAGGAGCCCGCTCCACGCGACCGGCGACGGCACCGGGTCGGGCCGGCTGTACGTCGTCGAGCAGGGCGGGATCGTCCGCGTGATCGAGCCGGACGGGACCGTCCGCCGCGAGGCGTTCCTCGACGTGTCCGACAGGATCTCGGCCGGCGGCGAGCGCGGGCTCCTCGGCCTCGCGTTCCATCCGCGCCATGCGGAGAACGGGCTCCTCTACGTGGACTACACCGACCGCGACGGGAACACCGTCATCGCCGAGATGCGCCGCGCGTCCGGGTCCGCGGTCGGCGCCGATCCGGCGTCCGAGCGCGTCCTCCTCCGGATCGACCAGCCATATCCGAACCACAACGGCGGGATGATCGACTTCGGCCCGGACGGGTTCCTCTACGTGGGGATGGGCGACGGAGGCGCTGGGGGTGACCCGGAGAACCGTGCACGGGACCTTTCGACCCTCCTCGGCAAGATCCTCAGGATCGACGTGGACGGGCGCGACCCCGGGCTCGAGTACGCGGTCCCTGGCGACAACCCGTACGTGGGGCGAGCCGGCGCGCGGCCGGAGATCTGGGCCTCGGGCGTGCGCAACCCCTGGCGGTTCAGCTTCGACCCCAGGACGGGCGACCTGTGGGTCGGCGACGTCGGCCAGGGCGCGTGGGAGGAGGTCGACCGCCTGACCGCGGCGACCGGCGGAGGACGCGGAGCCGACCTGGGCTGGCGCCTGATGGAAGGCCGGGCCTGCTACGACCCGCCGTCGGGTTGCCCGACCGACGGGCTGACGATGCCCCTCGCCGTCTACGGGCACGACCTCGGCTGCGCGGTCACGGGCGGATACGTGTACCGCGGGGCCGCGCAGCCGGCGCTCGACGGCGTCTACCTGTTCTCCGACTCGTGCAGCGGCCGGATCTGGGCGGTCGATGCCGCGGGGCCGGACGCCCAGGAGCCGATCCTCCTCGCGGAGACCGGGCGGCCCGTCGTGTCGTTCGGGCGCGGCGACGACGGCGAGCTGTACGTCGTGGACATCGGCGGGGCGGTGCTCCGGGTCGTCGGCACGGCGAAGTAGCCCGGGACCCCTCCCGAACCATCCCCCGCGGCGTGGCGATCGGCGGCGGGACCCCACGCCCCGAGCGTCCCCGTGATGATCCGCGGTCGATCCGCCGCTGAGCCGGGGTCGAGCCTCGCGGCGCATCGTCGGGGCGACCGCCGGCGGATCCTTCCGCGGCGGTGGACGGATCCGGACCGGTGGCACAGCTGGAGGGTCCCCGATGCCGGGAGCCACGCTCATCGTCCCCCGCCGTCCCAGCCCGCGGCTGCGCCGCGCGCTCCACCGCGGGCCCTCGGGCCCGCGACGCGTCCTGGTCGCCGCGGCCGTCGGCGGCCTCGTCCTCGTCTGGGCGCTCCCATCGGCCGCACGCGGCGCGGACGAGGGTGTGGTCGGCGGTGCGAGCGGCGGCGCCGCCCCGCCCGGCGTCGTCGGGAAGTCCACCCTGTCGCAGGATCCGGCGTGGCTCGCCGCGAAGACCGCCCACCGCACCACCCTGGGGCCGGATGGCCGCCTCGTGGCGACCGATCTGCCCATGTCCGAGCTCCCGACCGCGAAGCGCCTCGTGACCACGGACACGGCGCTCGTCGTAGAGCCGCCCGGGGTCGGCCGGGACGATCTGGGGACGTCGTTCGTCGACGCGAACTACTGGAACTTCTGCGCCCCCGGCGGCGCCACGGTGGCCGCGTACTACTTCGGCTCCTCGCGGGTGACCGCCCGCCCGGCCGGCTACTACGTCGAGCCGTACGGACCCAAGCGTGTCCGCACCTACTGGGCCTCGGCCGATTCCGTGAGCGGCTACCCCACCAAGGGGCGGTCGTACCTGATGTACATCGCCGA
The DNA here is from genome assembly GCA_963717255.1 of uncultured Chloroflexia bacterium. Taxonomy (GTDB): domain Bacteria; phylum Chloroflexota; class Limnocylindria; order Limnocylindrales; family CSP1-4; genus CAIYQJ01. The sequence continues at coordinate 54,217 of CAVQVT010000007.1, forward strand.
GCAGGTCTTCCCGCCCGGCTGGGCGACTCCCGGGCTCGCCGAGTTCAGCTACTACCCCACCCTCGGGGCCACCCTGCCGGACACCCGCGACGCGCTCAACTGGGAGATCTCCGGCCATTCGACCGGCTGGGCCACCTGGTACTACGCCGTCCAGCCCGCGTGGGGTTCCCGGTGGGCCGAGACGCGGCTCCACGCGGACGTCGCGTGGGACGTCGGCTACGACAACAGGCCGGTCGTGGCCGCGGTGGACACCGCGTATCTGCCGAACTGGTCACGGTCGCTCGGGCACACGATCGTCATCGTCGGCTACGACGACATCGCGCGCACGTACACGTACCTCGACACGTGCGGGAGGGCCTGCAACGGCAGCGCCGGGAACCGCAACGGGGGCGTCTACACCATCAGCCAGCGCGCGCTGTACCTGGCGATCGCGTCCTGGGGGACTGGCTACCTCTACTGACCCACGGCGGCGCCGGGCACATCGTGCCCGGCGCCTCACCATCCGCTGCTGCCGGAGGAACGACGCATGCACTCGCCGGTCGTCGAACGCCGCGGTCGGCCCGCCCCGCTGACCGGCCGCCCTGGCCGGCCGGCCCTGGCCCGGCGCCGCTGGCCCGTCGCCTTCGCGGTGGCGGTCGCGACCGCCACCGCCGGTGTCGCCGCCGGCTCGCTGTTCGTGCCACCCGTCGTCTCCGCGGCCGGCGCCACCGGGGCCTCCTTCGCCGAGGTGTTCGACCGCGCGCGCCTGGTGGTCGTCGGCACGGTGGACGCGGCGCCGCCCGCCGATCCCGGGTACCGGCTCTCGGTCGAGGCGGTGCTCAAGGGCCCGGACGCGACCGAGCTGGCATTCCCCGGGGACGCGACGTCCGTGACGCTCGTCCCGGGGACGCGGGTCGTCGTCCTCGCGATGGACCCACGCTCGCTCGACTTCCGCGGCACCTGGACGCTTGCTGTCGCCCCGGACGGGACGATCGACCCCGACGGCCTGGCGGGCGCTCCACGGACGGTGGGGGATCTCCTCGCGACATTCGGAACACGCCCGTCCGCTTCGGCAGGCCCGGGCGCCGCGGGAACGGACGCGGGGACGACCGCCGGAGACACGGAGGCGCAGCGCGGCACCGCGACGCCGGGGGGCGGGGTCGGGCGATGGCAGGTCGGGGCGGGCGCCGTGGCCGTCGTGGCCGTCGTGGCCGTTCTCGTCGCCGCCGGGATCGCCGCGGCCACACGGCGGCGTCGTCGCGCGAGTTGACGGGTCGGGGAGCGGGCCGGTGCCCCGCTCCTCGCTCGGCCGGCGCCCCGTCCGGCCGAGGACCGGCCGGCGCGCGGTACCCTGCGGTCATGTGCCGCAGCATCAAGACGCTCCGGCGGGCGGATGTGCCCGCCACCGACGAGGAGGTCCGCGCCGCCGCCCTCCAGTTCGTCCGCAAGGTCAGCGGCTACCGCGCTCCTTCCCGCCGGAACGCGGATGCCTTCGACGCGGCGGTGGACGAGGTGGCAACGGCATCGCGCCGCCTCCTCGACGCGCTGGCCGCCACCGCGGCCCGCTGACCGAGCCGCGGCCCGGACCGCCGGCCGCAGCCCCACCGCCCGCCGGCCGCAGCCCCACCGCCCGCCGGCCGCTGGCCCGCCCGCTGTCCCGGTCGTTGGCGGGGCCGCCGGGTCGGTACCATCGTGCCATGCCGCCCGACGCCCCCGAGCCGCGCGAAACGCCCGACCCATCCTCCCGCCGCGCGCTCGCCGGACCGCTCGCCGGCCTCCGCATCGTCGACTGCTCGACGGTCCTCGCGGGGCCGTACTGCACGATGCTCCTCGCCGACCTCGGGGCGGACGTCGTCAAGGTCGAGCCGCCGGAGGGCGACGCCACCCGCGGCTGGGGCCCGCCCTGGGTCGCGCCGGGCGTGGCCGGACCCGACGATCCCGGCACCGCCGCCTACTACCTCTCGGCCAACCGGAACAAGCGGAGCATCCGCCTCGACCTGAAGGCGCCCGCCGGCTGCGACGTCCTCCGGCGTCTCCTTGCCGGCGCGGACGTCCTCGTCGAGAACCAGCGGGTCGGCGGGTTCGCGGCGCTCGGCTTCGACGACGCGACCCTCGACGCGATCAACCCTCGACTCGTCCACCTGGCGATCTCCGGCTTCGGTCCGACCGGGCCGGAGGCGCGGACGCCGGGGTACGACTTCGTGGTCCAGGCGATGGCCGGCGTCATGTCGATCACGGGCGACGCCGACGCCGACGGCGGGCGGCCCGTGAAGGTCGGCGTGGCGATCAGCGACCTGACCACCGCGATGCTCGGGGCGGTCGCGATCCTCGGCGGCGCTCGACGGCCGTGACCGCGAGGGGTCACCCGCGCACGGCCGGGGTCAGCGGATCGACATCAGCCTCTTCGAGTCGACCCTCGCCTGGCTCGCGAACCAGGCGCAGAACGCGTTCGCCACGGGGCTGCCGCCCGGCCGACGCGGGAACGCCCACCCGAACATCGTGCCGTACGAGACCTTCGCCACGTCGGACGGTGAGATCGCCGTCGCCGTGGGCAGCGAGCGCCAGTGGCCGCGCCTGTGCGACGCCCTCGGGGCGCCGGACCTCGCGGCGAACCCCCGGTTCGCCACCAACGGCGACCGCGTAGCTCACCGCGACGTCCTCATCCCGATCCTCGGCGCCCGGTTCCGCGCGGACACGTCGGCGGCATGGCTCGCGCGGCTGGCCGACGCGGAGGTCCCGTCGGGGCCGATCGCCACCGTCCTCGACGCACTCGGGAGCCCGCAGGCGCGCGCACGCGGCATGGTGGTGGACATCGAGCACCCGGTCCTCGGCCGGATCTGGCAGGTCGGCCCGCCGTTCGCGCTCTCGGCGACGCCGGCGACCGTCCGCACGCCGCCGCCGCTCCTGGGTGAGCACACTGACGAGATCCTCGCGGAGGCCGGGTACGGCCCGGGCGAGATCGCGCGGCTCCGGGCCGAGGGGATCGTCTGACCGCCGCGGCCACGGGCTGACCCGGTCGCGCCGGGCGGCGCGCTGTGCCGGCCGCGCCGGGCGCCGGCCGCGCGCTGACCCGCCGCGCTGTGGCGCACGCGCCGGGCGCCGGCCGTGCCCGCTCTCAGCGGCGCGTGCCGCGCTCCTCCGGCGGGCGGACGTGCCGGAACCCGCGATACACGAGCAGGTCGTACACGATCTTCAGGCTGCCGGCGATGAAGAACGGGACGGACGCGTACACGGCACTCGCCGCGAGCGGCGCGGCGATGAAGGGCGAGAGGCCCACGCCCACGGTCCGCGCGATCCCCGTGATCCCCGCCGCGGCCGACCGCTCGTCGGGGGCGACGACGGCCATCGTGTAGGACTGGCGGGTCGGGACGTCCATCTGGCTGATGCTCATGCGGAGGAACCAGACGGCGACGGCGAGCGGTGCCGTCGGCATGAGCGGGACGAGCATGAGCAGGACGTTGGACGGAAGGTGCGTGTACACCATCGTCTCGACGAGCCCGATCCGGTGCGCCAGCCAGGTCGCGGCGAGCGCGGAGCCCGCGGCGAGGACGTTGGCCACGAAGAGGACGCCGCCCAGGACCGCCGGCTCGAGCCCCCAGCGGGTCGTGAACCAGTAGGAGACGAGGCTCTGGATGACGAAGCCGCCGGCGAACGCGTCGAGCGCGAAGAGGGCCGACAGCCGCGCGACCGTACCCCGCGACCGGTGGAGCCCCAAGCGCGACGTGGTGGTGGGCGCGGGCACCTCGATGGCCGGCGTGAGGAAGGAGAAGACGGCGGCGAGCGCGACGCCGGACACCGCGTACGCGACGATGACCATCCGGTACGCGTCCACCGTCCCGGCCCCCGAGCCCATCAGCGATTGGACGCCGACCCCGGCGACGAGCGTCCCGGTCGCCGTCGCCAGGGCGCCCGCGACCGTGTACCAGCCGAACGCCGTCGTCCGGCGCTCGTCGCCCACGACGTGCGAGAGCGACGCCTGCTCCACCGCGAGGAACGGGCCCACCTCGTTCCCGCTGGGGCTCAGGACCCCGATCGTCGCGGAGATCACGATGACCCAGAAGTCGGTCGTGACCGCGAAGACGACCCCGGCGAGGAGCATGAGCGCGGCGCCGACGAGGAGCGTCCGGCGGCGGCCGAAGCGGTCGGCGCGGGTCGTCAGCAGGAGTGAGATGAGCGCGTCGCCGAGGAGGGTCGCCGCGAGCACGACGCCGACGCGGAAGCCGTCGAGCCCGATCGCCGTGAGGTAGAGGACGAGGACGACCGAGAGGCCGCCGTACGCGGCCATCCGGACGACCCGGGCGGCGAAGAGGAGCCGGACGTCGCGGCCCCCGAGGATGCCGCGGCCGCTGAGGACCCCGCCGACCCCGCGCCTGGTGGACCGGGCGGGCGCCTGCTTCCCGGGCACCGACTGGTCGGGCGGGCTGGCCGCCATCCGGCGCCCCTAGATCTCCTGGCGCCGGAACGAGGCCCAGGAGGCCGCCGCGCACCCGACGACGATGGCGAGCGACGCGACGACCGACTGGACGAGGACGTCGGGCGTCTCCCCCATGGCCACGTCGATGGCGGCCGAGGAGAGCGCGAGCGGCGTCCAGTCGCCGATCACCGGGAACGCCGCGACGATCGAGACCGCCACGAAGACGACGAACCCGACCCCGCCGGCCACCAGCTGCGAGCCGGTGACGGTGCTGGCGAGGAAGGTGATCGCCACGAAGGCGAGCATCTGGAGCCAGAGCAGGAGAGCGAGGACGACGAAGCCGGGGACGGCCAGCGGCTCGAAGAGGATCGTCGTGTAGAGCCAGTCCGCGGCGGCGGCCAGCGCGACGGCGACGAGGAGCGTGAAGCCGATCGCGACCAGCTTCGCGACGAGGAAGGCGCCGCGCCCGGCGGGCAGCGTCAGGATGAAGGCGGCCGTCCCGCGCTCCTTCTCGCCGGCGACCGCGCCCATGGCGAGGAGGATCGCGACGATCACGCCGAGCTGGCCCACGTTCTTGGCGAGCTGTGCGACCGCGTCGGCGGTCGTCGGCGGCGGGAACTCGATCGTGGCGCCCGGCATCCCCGTCCCGATCGCCTTGAGCATCTCCGGCGTGTACTTCGCGATGAGCGGCGACCCGATCCCGAAGAGCAGGAAGACGATGCCGACGATGATCAGCCGGCGCGTGCGCCACTGCTCCAGGAGCTCCTTGCGCAGGAGCGTCGCGAACCCGGTCATCGGCCGCGACCCGGGTCCACGCCGGCGGACCAGGAGGGCCCGGCGGCTGGAGGCCGCGTCCCCGGAGCCTCGACCTCCTCCGGGGAGATCCGGCGGCCGACGAGGTCGAGGAAGACGTCCTCGAGGGTCGGCCGCACGCGGGCGAGCGAATCGATCGGGGTCTCGGCCGCCACCAGCGCGGCGAGGAGGCGGGCGCTCGCCGTCTCCGGGTCGGAGACCCGCACGGTGACGACCGGACCGGCGGCGCGGGCGTCCGTCACGCCGTCGGTCCCGCCCAGCAGCCCGGCGAGGCGCTCGGCATCCGTCGTGCGCCGCGCGTCGTCTCCGTCGCCGGCGACCTCGATGCGGTACGTCGGTGGCGCGTACCGGCCGATGAGATCCTCGAGCGGCGACTCCACGACGAGACGCCCGCGGTCGAGGATCGCGACGCGGTCGCACACGCGCTCGACGTCCGTGAGGACGTGCGTCGAGAGGACCACCGTGGCCGTCCCGCGCAGGCGCTCGACGATCTCGAGGACATCGCGACGCCCCTCGGGGTCCAGCGAGCTCACCGGCTCGTCGAGGAAGAGGACCTCGGGACGCCCGATGACGGCCGCCCCGATCCCCAGGCGCTGGCGCATCCCGCCCGAGTACCCGCCGATCCGGCGGCGCGCAGCGTCCTCGATGCCGACGAGCTCGAGGACCTCGGCCGCGCGCGCGCGCAGTGCCGAGCCGCGGAGGCCGTGGAGCCGGCCCGCCATCTCGACGAGCTCGCCGCCCTTCATCCACCCGTAGTAGCGCGGCGCCTGGTCCAGGTAGCCGATCCGGCGGCCGAGGGCGCCGGTATCGGCGGAGCGACGGATGTCGACGCCTGCGACGGTGGCGTCGCCACCCGTCGGATGGGCGAGCCCGAGCAGGAGCCGGAGCGTGGTCGTCTTGCCGGCGCCGTTCGGGCCGAGGAGGCCGAAGATGCTCCCGGCCGGCACATCGAGGTCCAGGCCCTCGAGCGCGAGGACGTCCCCGAAGCGCTTGGTGAGGGCCCGGGTGGAGATCGCGGCGGCAGGGTCGGTCGCGGTGCGGTCCGTCACGACTCCTCGCGGCCGAACAGCAGGTAGATCGCCGGCCCCACCATCCCGATGAAGATGATGATCGCCGCCCAGACGGGCTTCGGCAGGCCCCGGACGATCCGTTGAGGCCGCGTCAGGTCCCAGAGCCCCCAGGCCATGAGGCCGAGCTCGATCGCGATGAACGGCAGCAGGACGGCCACGAGCGTCGTGTTGTCCACCCGCCGACTCTACGCCGCGCGGCGGACCGCGGCCACCTGCCGGACGATCCCTGGGTGCGTGACGGACGGACGTGGCCGCGGGGAGTCCGCGGGCCCCGCTGCTAGACTTCCCCCGCCCCGGGGAGCGGGGCGGCGCCGGCCCCGGGCGGCCGGCCGGCCCACCGGCTCGTGCGGCCGGTCTACGACCAGGGAGGGGAACGATGTCGGACGACCGCGAGCGCTGGGCGCTGGTGCTCGGCGCCTCGAGCGGGATGGGGGAGGCGACGGCGCTCGCCCTCGCGAACGCGGGCTGCAACATCGCGGGCGTCCATCTCGATTTCCGCGCCGGCATCAAGCACGTCGACGAGGTGAAGGCGGCGATCGAGGCGGCCGGTCGCGAGGCGCTCTTCTTCAACGTCAACGCCGCTGATGACGAGAAGCGCGCGGGCGTCCTCGACGCCCTCGTCGCGCGGTTCGCGGAGAGCACGGCGGCGGGGCGATCGCCGCACCTTCGGGTCGTCGTCCACTCGCTCGCCTTCGGCTCGCTCCTGCCGTTCATCGGCGACGACCCGAAGCAGCGGATCAGCCGCAAGCAGCTGGAGATGACGCTCGACGTCATGGCGAGCAGCCTCGTCTACTGGACGCAGGACCTCTTCTCGCTCGGTCTGCTCTCGGAGACGCGCATCTACGCCCTCACCTCCGAGGGGTCCACGCGCGTCATCCCGTCGTACGGCGCCGTCTCGGCGGCCAAGTCGGCGCTCGAGTCGAACTGTCGCCAGCTCGCGATGGAGCTCGCCCGCGCCGGGACGGGGTCGTCCGTCAACGCGATCCGGGCCGGCGTGACGATCACGCCCGCGCTGCTCCGGATCCCCCACCACAGCTTCGTGATCCGCCGGACCGAGAAGCGCAACCCGTCGGGCCGGATGACCACCCCACAGGACGTCGGGGAGGCGATCGTGAAGCTGTCCGAGGACGGCCTCCTCTGGATGACGGGCAACGTCATCGGCGTCGACGGCGGCGAGTTCATCACGGGGTCGTGAGCGTGGCCCCCCGCGTCATCGTCGTCGGGTCGGTGAACGTCGATCTCGTGGTGACGGTCGACCGACTCCCCGCGGCCGGCGAGACGGTCACCGGCGGCATCTTCGCGCGCCACCACGGCGGGAAGGGCGGCAACCAGGCCGTCGCGGCAGCACGACTCGGGTCGCGCGTGGCGTTCGTCGGGGCGGTCGGCGACGACCCGTTCGGCACGGAGGCGCGCGCCGCGCTCGAGGCCGACGGGGTGGACTGCCACGGCCTCGTGACGCTCCCCGGGGCGACCACGGGCGTCGCCCTCATCCTCGTGGACGCGCGCGCCGAGAACGAGATCGCGGTCGCCTCAGGGGCGAACGCCGGGGTCACGGCGGGTGCCGTGAGCGACGCGCTCGCGCGCCTCGAGCCGGGCCCGGGCGACGTCGTCCTCGTCGGGACCGAGATCCCGCTCGCCGCCGCGGGGGCTGCCCTCGCGGCCGGCCGCGCCGCCGGGGCCGTCACGGTCCTCAACCCCGCCCCGGCCACCGGGATCGGCTCCCGGCTGCTGGCGGCCGCGGACATCGTGACGCCGAACCGCACCGAGGTCCGCCAGCTGGCTGAGGCCGTCGCCGCGCGGACCGGGCGCGCGCGGACGGCCGGCGCCGACGTCGAGCGCTGGGCCCGCGAGCTGCTCGCCGACGGGCCGGAGGGTCCGGGCGTGCGGCGCGCCATCGTCGTGACGCTGGGTGTCGCCGGCTCGCTCGTCGTAGAACGGGTGCGGGAGAGGATCATCGGGGCGAGCGACGGCGCCCCGCCTGCTGCGGTCGGCGGCGGCGACCGCGGCGACCGCGGCAGGGTGCGGATCGACGTGACGGACGTCGCGGCGCACCACGTGGACGCCGTGGACTCCACCGGGGCCGGCGACACCTTCTCCGGGGCCCTCGCGGCCGCGCTGGCGGAGGGACGCTCCCTCGCGGACGCGGCGCGCTGGGCGGGCGCGGCGGCTGCAGTCGCGACCACGCGCGCGGGGGCCCGCGAAGGGATTCCGACGCGCGCCGAGCTGGACGCCTTCCTCGCTGCCGAACGCGGCTGAGGAGGGGGCGAGCCGGGCCGGCATCCTCGCCTCCGGGATCGGTGCCGGTCGAGTCAGGTAGCGCCCTCGGCGCTGGTAGGCGACGACCCGTCACCCGGGATCAGCGGTCCCAGGTCCGGCGGCGGGGCACCACGCTCGCGCACGCACGTCTGGCCCGGCGGAGGCGACCGCGCGAGCCCGGCCGAGGTCGGATGCGCGGAATACCAGCGCCCCGGACGCTCGGTGACCCGGATCGGGCCGGATGGGCGGGATACCAGCGCCCCGGACGCTCGGTGATCCGGATCGGGCCGGATGGGCCGGCGGACCGTCAAGCCGTTCGGGGCTGCCGAATCCGAGCGAGGAGCCCCGTGCGCGGGCCGAACACGAGGACCGCGAGGAACAGCAGCGTCTGGAGGACGACGATCGTGGCACCGCTCGCGACGTCGAGGAAGTAGCTGGCGTAGAGGCCGCCGATCGCCGTCCCGATCCCGATGGCCGCGGCCAGTGCCATCAGCCGCCCGAACCTCACGGTGAGCAGCTGCGCGGTCGCCGCCGGCGTCGTGAGCATGGCGACGACGAGGATGATGCCCACCGCCTGGAGGCTCACGACGATCGTTGTCGCGATGAGCGCGAGGAAGAGGTAGTCGAGTGCGACGACGTCCAGCCCGCTTGCGCCTGCCCCCAGCGGGTCGAAGGTCGCGTAGAGGAACTGCTTCCAGAGTGCTGCCACCACAAGGAGCACGAGCCCGCCAAGCACCGCGAGCGCGACGAGGTCCATGACCGAGATCCCCAGGATGTCGCCGAACAGGAACCCGAAGAGGTCGCCGACGTACGTGGGGATCGCGCTGAACATGAGGACGCCGAGGCCGAACATCCCGGCGAACAGGACGCCGATGACCGTGTCCGATCGCAGGCGTGCCCGGCGCCCGATCCACCCGATCGCGAGCGCCGTGAGCACGGCGGCGATCGCGGCCCCGACGTAGAACGGCCCGTTGACCAGGTAGGCGGCCACCACGCCCGGGAACGCCGCGTGGCTGATCGCGTCGCCCATGTACGAGAGCCCGCGGAGGATCATGTACGACCCGACGACCGCGCAGACCAGGCCGACGAGCGCAGCGGCCGCGAGCGCTCGGACGAAGAACTCGTAGCCGAGCGGGGACAGCAGCGTCTCGATCACCGGTGCGCCCCCGGATCGCCCTCGTGGAAATGAGGCTCACCGCGAGGCGATTCGTCGTGGTGGTGGGCGTCGTCGAGAAGGACGGTGCTGCCGCCCAGCACGAGGAGATGGCCGCCGTAGGTGCGCGCGAGGACCCGCTCGTCCAGCACCAGGCTCGACGGGCCGTGCGCGATCACCGTCCGGTTGATCGCGAGGACCTGCTCGAAGTGCTCCGCGGCGGCCGCGAGGTCGTGAGTCGTTGCGATCACGGTCCGGCCCCGGCCCGCCTCGGCGACGAGGATCCCCATCAGGTCCTCCTGCGTCGTGGGATCGACCCCGGTCACCGGCTCGTCGAGCAGGTAGAGGTCGGGGCCCGCGGCGAGCGCGCGGGCGAGGAAGACGCGTCTGCGCTGGCCGCCGGACAGCCGCCCGATCTGCGTCCTGGCGTGGTCGGCCATCCCGACCACCTCGAGGGCGGATCCCACCGCCTCGCGATCGATCGCGCGCAGCCCGCGGAACGGCCCGATCGACGGGTACCGCCCCATGGCCACCACGTCCCAGCACGTGACCGGGAAGTCCCAGTCCACCTGCTCAGCCTGCGGGACGTACGCCACGCGCCGCGCGTGCACGCGCGGCGCGGCCCCGAGGACCGTCACGGTCCCCTGCCACGGCGCCAGGAGCCCGGCGATCACCTTGAGCATGGTGCTCTTCCCGCCGCCGTTGGGCCCGAAGACCGCGAGGAGCGAGCCGGTCGGGAACGCCACGCTCACGTCCTCGAGGGCGATCCGCTCGTCGTAGCCGGCCGTGACGCCCTGCAGGACGACCGCCGCGTGGTGCGCCAGGTGGTCGAGGGTGAGGTCATGGCCTCCGGCGTACGCGGGGAGACCCTGTCCTGCCTGGACACGGTGCGGATCGGAGGGGTGGGCGCCGGGGTCCTGTGTCATCGGAGTGCCTCGACCACCCGGTCCGTGTCCCACTGCATCATCCCCACGTAGGAGTCGGCCGGCGGCTCGCCGAGCGAGTCGTTGTACAGGGTCGCCACGACCTTCGCCCCTGTCTCGGCGGCGATCTGGTCCGCCACCTTCGGCGAGAACTGGGCCTCGGCGAAGATCGCGGTGGCTCCCGCAGCGCGGATCGCGTCCACCAGCGCCGCGACCTCCGAGGCGCTCGGCTCCTGGCCGGGCACGGGCGTCACCACGCCGACGATGTCGAGACCGTACGCGGCAGCGTAGTACGGGAAGGCGTCGTGGAAGGAGACCACGCGGCGTTGATCCTCGGGCAATGCGCCGATCCGGGTGCGGATGGACGCATCGAGCTCCGCGAGCGTCCTGCGGTACACCTCCGCGGACGCCCCGATCGCCTCCGCGTCCGTGGGACGCACGCCCGATAGCGCCTCCGCGATCCGGTCGACGTACTTCCCCGCGTATGCGACATTCAGCCAGAGATGCGGATTCGCCGGCTCGCCCGGTGCGGCGGCCGCCGGGACCGCTCCCGCCCCCTCCGCGCCCTCGGCCAGGTACGTGACACCCGCGAGGTCGTGCCCCAGCTCCACGAGGACCGCATCCGGGCGCTTCGCCTCCGCCGCCAGCGGCCGCAGCCAGTCGTCGAGGCCGAGCCCGTTCATCACGACGACGTCCGCGTCCACGATCTTCCGCAGGTCGGACGGGCGTGGGGCGAACGTGTGGGGCTCGGCGCCCGCCGGCACGAGGCTCTCGACGACGACCCGGTCGCCGCCCGTGTTGCGCACGAGGTCCGCGAGGACCGTCGTCGTGGCCACCACCTTGATCCGGTCGCCGGAGGCGAGCGAAGGAGCCGAGGGGGAGGATGACGACGTCGAACCGCCCGACCCACAGGCCGAGACGACGAGCATCGCGATGATCGAGAGGGCGAGGAGGACGCGCGGCGGTCTCCGGCCTTCGCAGGGCGTGGGGGCGGTCATCGGGCTCGCGCCCCGTCGTTCCGGGCCGCGCACGAGGCGCACAGGCCGAAGAGCTCGAGGCGGTGCTCCTCGATCCGGTAGCCGGTGCGACGGCCGATCTCCACGACGAGCGCCGCGAGGTCGCCGTCCGCGACCTCGGCCGTGCGGCCGCAGGCGGAGCAGACGACGTGGTGGTGATGGGCCGGCGCGCAGGCGACGTATGCGTGCTCGCCGTTCGGCAGGTCGAGCCGCTCGATGGCGCCGGCGCGCTCGAGCGCGCCGATCGTCCGGAAGACGGTCGCCCGGCCGACGTGGAGGCCGTGATCGCGAGCCTCGTCGACGACCCGCGCCGCGGTGAACGGGCCGGCGATGCTCGCGATCACCGCGGCGAGCGCCCGCCTGGGCCCGGTGAGGCGGTACCCGGCGGTGTCGAGGGCGTCGACGGCGAGAGCAGCATCGGTCATGGCGAGTAATGATACACAGTCTCATTACCTTGGCGAACGCGTGCGGCGGCGCGTTCGGGCGCGTGCGGTTACCCTTCCGGTTACCCTGTGGCACGCGGTGCGCCCAGGTACGCGATGGGCGATCGCTCACGAGGAGTCCAGCCGGCGATGACGAACCGATCGAGCAACTCGGATGCCGGGGGCACGCGGCGAGAGCGCCGCGAGGCTGCCCGCAAGGACGCGCGCCTGAAGGGGGCCGCCACCGCGCAGCCTCAGCCGTTCTGGAAGTCGCCGGTCTTCCTCATGACCGTCGGCGCCGTCGCAGTCGCGGCCGTCTTCATCGGGTTCGCCGTGCTCAGCGGCAGCGGCAGCGGCAACGGCGGCGGCTCGTCGTCCACCGTGCAGGCGCCTCTCGTGTTCACGCCGACGACGAACGCGAACGGCCCGACGATCGGACCGGAGGACGCGAAGGTCACGGTCGAGGTCTGGTCCGACTTCCAGTGCCCCGCGTGCGACGCCTTCGCGAAGTCCACGTTCATCGACCTCGTGAACAAGTACGAGCCCACCGGCGACGTCCGCTTCGTCGACCACGCGCTCTGGTTCATCGGCGCCGGCCAGAACGAGGACTCGCTCAACGCGGGCGCGGCGGCCGAATGCGCCGGCGAGCAGAACCAGTACTGGCCGTACCACGACTACCTCTTCGCGAACCAGGGCAAGGAGAACAGCGGCTGGCCGAGCCGGACGCTCCTCGACGGGATCGCAGGGAAGGTCGGCCTGGACGCGACGAAGTTCGCCCAGTGCTACGACGGCGGCGGCCAGCACGCGACCGTGAAGGACAACACGGCCCTCGCCGCGAAGGTGCCGGTGAAGGGCACCCCCACGATCGTCATCAACGGCGTCCCGTACGAGTCCCGCTACGTGCCGACCGCCGACCAGATCTCCGCCGAGATCGACAAGGCCCTCGCCGCGGCCGGCGGCACGGCGTCGCCGTCGGCTTCGGCGGCGACGCCGGCACCCTAGGCGGGACGGTGGCGGCGGGCGGGACCGCGGCCGTCGTGGACGACGGAACGGCGGTCGGCCGCGGCCGGTACGCGGCCGTGCTGGCTGCGATCGCGCTCGTCGGGCTGGCGGTCGCGGGCTACCTGACGTTGGCGAAGGTGACGGGCGGGACCGTGGTCTGCGGACCGCTGGGTGGCTGCGAGACGGTGCAGACGAGCGAGTACTCCACCGTGCTGGGGATCCCGGTCTCCGTGTACGGGATGGGCTACATGGTCGGGGTGCTCGCGACCGTCCTCGCCTGGTGGCGGACCGGCGACCACCGGGCGCTCCTCGGGACGTACCTGCTCGGGCTGCTGGGGACGCTGGCCGTGGCGTACCTCGTGTACCTGCAGCTCTTCGTGATCCACGCGATCTGCGCCTGGTGCATGGCGTTCGACACCGCCGTCGTCGCGGGCTTCATCGCGGCGATCGTCGTCTACCGGCGGACCGCGACGGCCTGACGCGTGAGGCCCCCGGGCGCGGCGCGTCCCGGGCGAGCCCCGACAGGACGGGAACGCCCTGGCGTCCCGGCCGGCGGGGGCTGCCTGCCGGGACGCTCTCGCGGGAGGCGAGGATGGGGCGGGGGGACGCTACTGCTGCGGGTTCTTCGGCTCGCCGTCTCCGGCCTTGAAGAGGCCCAGCGCGCCGCGGCCGACGAAGTTGAAGGCGTGGGTGACGATCGGGTAGAGCCCGTCGTCGGCCATCTCGAACTCGACGATGGCGCCCTGGGCGGGCGAGAGGTCCACGGCCTGGCTCCCCCAGCCGCCGGCGTTGTCGGGCGAGAGCTCGATGCCCTCCTTGATCACGCGGCTGAAGATCGTCCCGACGATGTGGAACGAGCTGTCGATGCTCGGTCCTGCGTCGAGGATGAAGACCCGGATCCTCTCCCCGGTCGGGATCTCGATCGGGCCGTCCTTGTACTGGTCCGCCACGCCGTTGAAGACGACGAAGTCTGGGGACGGCGCGCCGGCGGCGGCCTTCGTGAGGCTCACCGGCTCGCCCTGCGGCCCGAGGTACCACTCGCTCTGGACGAGCGTGTACTCCCTGGCCACGGGCTCGAGGCCGCCCTTGGGCTCGACGATCATCATCCCGTACATGCCGTTCGCGATGTGATGGAGCGCGGGCGCGGTCCCGCAGTGGTACATCCAGACGCCGGCGTACTTCGCACGGAACTCGTACAGCTTCTCCTTGCCCGGGTCGATCGAGGTCATCGGCCCGTTCCAGGCGACCATCGACGAGTGGAAGTCGACCGAGTGCGGCAGCTTGTTCGTCGCCGGGTTCTTCAGGTGGATGCGGACGAGGTCGCCGAGCTTCACGCGGATGGCCGGCCCGGGCACCGTCCCACCGAACGTCCAGACGCCGACGACGAAGCCCGGGGCGACCGTCATCTTCTTCTCTTCGATGACGAGGTCGATATCGTGGACGTCGCCCTCGAGGACCGGGGGAGCGGCCGGGTCGTAGCGGACCGGGGCCGGGGCGGCCGCGTCGGGCTGGACGTCGAGCGCGGGGGCGGGGCCGCCGTGGCTGTCGCCGCTGCTCGCCGCCGCGCTGCCCTTCACCGTGACCGCGCCCTTCATGCCGGCATCGGCGTGGCCGGGGATCGAACAGAGGAACGAGATCCCCTCGGCCGGGATCGCGACGGTGCCCTTCGCGGTCTCGCCCGACGCGGCCGTGATCTTCGTGCCGTCCGGGAACGTGAGGTCATGGACGATCGTCCCGGTGTTCTTCAGGGCGAACTCGTACGTCCCGGGCGCGTCCACGGTGAGATTCGGTGGCTGGAACCCGAGGTCCACGGCCGTGATCTCGAGCGAGCCGAGTACGGGGCCCGTCGCGGCGGGCGCGACAGGCGCCGCCGAGGCCGCCGCGGCATCCGTGGCAGAAGGCGCGGCCGGAGCGGCCTGCGACGCGGCGGGGGCCGCGGGGGCCGGTGCCGCCGACGAGGCCGCGCCCGCCTCGATGGCAGGGACGGGCGGGAACGTCCACTGGCGCCCGGCGGTCGCCGGCGTGCACGCGGCGACCGCGAGCGCGATGGCGATGACGCCGAGGACGCGGCGTCGCGAACCGTTCATGAGATCTCCCCTCCCGGGCCTTCGGGCCCACTCGCGCCGGCGGACGCGTGGTGCGCCGCGGCAAGGTCGGCCAGGCTCGTGCCGGCCAGGACGTCGATGAACGCGGTCTGGGCCGCCGTCCACGTCTCGTGGAGCGCACACGGGTCGGTCCCGTCGCACCCGTGGTCATCGAGGCTGCATCGCCCGGAGCGCGCGGGCCCCTCGACCGCCTCGATGACGTCAAGGACCGGCAGGAGCACCGGCGGCCGGACGAGCCGGTAGCCGCCGTTCTTGCCGGAGGCCGTCTCCACGATCCCGGCGCGCGAGAGGTCGCCGAGGACCTGCGGGATGAAGCTGAGGGGGATGCGCATCCGTTCCGCGATCCGCGGCGCAGGCAGGAACGACCGGGCGGGAGCCTCGAGGGCGAGCGCGATCGAGGCCCGGATCGCGTAGTCGCTCCGTCGCGTGAGCTGGAGCCGCATCGTCCTCTTCGTGCCTCCGTCCGGGACGCCTGGTGGGGCGCATGGTGTGGTCGGCAGAACTATCACTAACTTAGTTAGTATTGTCAAGACGTCGGGCACGGCGCCCGCAGGGGGACGCGGGGAGCGCGCCGTCGGGACGGAGGCAGGCCGAGAGCGCACCATGGAGAGGATGGAAGCGCAGCGGGGGGCACGAGACGCGGGCCCGGTCGTGGACCGCCGGCCGGACCGGGCGATCGCCGCGGGCGGGATCGCCGCTGCCGGCGTCCTCATCGTCCTCGGCGTGCTCGCCGCGCTCCTGCCGGCGGACGCGCGCCGCGGCATCTGGCTCCCCGTCCACCTGGGGATCGCCGGAGCGTCGAGCGTCGCGATCGCCGCCGTGCTGCCGTTCTTCACGGCGACGCTTGGGGTCGCGCGGCCGGTCCGGCCGGCGGTCCGGACGGTCGGCGTGACGCTCCCGCTCGTGGGGATCCTCGCCGTCGCGACGGGGATCGCGTGGGGCCCGCTGGGACTCGCCGAGGCGGGCGGTGTCGCCTACCTCGCCGGGATGTCGCTGGTCGGGTATGCCGCCCTGGCGCCGCTCGCACGCTCGACGGCCCCGCGGCGCATGCCACTCGGCCTGGCGGCGACGGCGGCGCTCGTGGACGTCGGGTTCGGCGCCCTGCTCGGGACCCTCTACGCCGCGGGCGCGCCGTGGGTGCTCGAGCACTGGGGGGTGCTCAGGCCGGCCCACGCGTGGCTGAACGTCCTCGGGTTCGTCGGGGTCACCATCGTCACGACGCTCGTCCACCTGTGGCCCACCGTCCTCGGGACGCGGATCGTCCCGGGCCGCGCCGGGGCCGGCATGGGCGTCGGGTGGGGGCTGGGGCCGCCGATCGTGGCGCTCGGCCTCGCGACGGGCTCCGACTTCATCGCGCGCACAGGGGCGGTCGTCGCGCTCTCCGGCGCGGTCTCGCTCGCGGCGTTCGGGATCGCGCGGTGGCGGGCTCGGGGCCGGTGGACGATGGACCTGGGCTGGCACCGGGCAGCGACCGGGCACCTGGCGGCGGGGATCGCGTGGGGTGCCGCCGGAGGGACGGTCGCCGCGGCGCTGGTGCTCGCGTCCGGCGCGTCACCGGGGGCGTGGTCGTCGGCGGTCCTGGTCGCGCTCGGCGTGGGCTGGGTCGCGCAGACGCTGGTGGGGGCGTGGACGCATCTCCTGCCGACGATCGGACCCGGCGGCCCGGTGGTCCACGCGGCGCAGCGGGCGATCCTGGGGCGGGCCTCCACGCCCCGCCTCGCGGCATGGCAGGCCGGGACGACGGTGCTCGCGGCGGGGGCGGTCGCGGAGGGCTTGCCGGCGATCGCGGCCGCGGCCCCCACGCTCGTGGTGGC
Organism: uncultured Chloroflexia bacterium; assembly: GCA_963717255.1. Lineage (GTDB taxonomy): Bacteria > Chloroflexota > Limnocylindria > Limnocylindrales > CSP1-4 > CAIYQJ01. The sequence goes on from CAVQVT010000007.1 coordinate 71,184, forward strand.
CGGCGGCGTCCTGGTGGGCGCGACGGCGATCGTCTCGGTCGGGCTCCTCGCGCGCGCCCTGGCGATCTCCCGCTGACACCGCGGTCGGCCGACGCGCGCGGTGGCGCGCCCCGGCCCGAAAGCCGCGGCGCGCCCCGGACCGGGCGCGGACTCCGCGGCCGCGCTCTCTCGATCCGGCCCTGACGCGTCGCCCCGTCCCGTGCCCTACTTCACGTCCGCGTAGCGTCCGCTCGACCGGGACGCCACGTAGGCGGTGTCGCCCGGCCACTTCGCGACGAACCCCGTGAAGGTCGTGATCTTCGCGTAGTAGCGGATCGACCCGTCCGCTGCGACCGTCACGACCTTCGCGAGCGTCCACGGCTTGGAGAGCGACCCGGTCTTCGTGAGGATCTGCACCTTCCTGCCCGCCAGGCTCGGGCTCGTCGTCACCAGGTACGTCACGTACGACCCGGAGGGAACGAGGACCTTCGTCGGGCCGAATCCCCGGGTGCCCACGGGCCTCCGGCCGGCGGCGATCGCGTCGTCGAGGACCGGCCCGAGGTGGTAGGTGACCGTGCAGACGGTCGTCGAGGCGGGATCGGCGGTGACCCGGAGACCCTGGGCGGCCCGGTCGGTCGTCACGACGACCTGCCCATCGGGCACGCCGAGTGTGCCGGTGGTCACGCACGCCGTCGATCGCCAGACGTATCCCTCGGGGAGCTTGACGTAGGACCCGGCATCCTTCGTCGGCTCGACCATCCAGTGCCCGGGCTCGATCGCCATCTTCGCGTCCGAGGTCACGGGCACCGTCGTCGACGATGCCTGCCTCGGGGAGACGAAGCTGACCGTCCACCGGGTGAGCGACACGGGGAACCACGTGCCGCTGGCCGGCCCGCCCTGCACGACGCGGTTCACCGTCAGGCTCGCCTTGTCGCAGGCTTTCGTCGGCGCGCTCGGCGCGCTCGCGACCTGGTCGGGGGACGACGTCCAGCGCACGAGGAGCGCGGCGCCGTCCGCCCTGGCCGTGTAGAGCGTGATCGCGTGACCGCCCGCGGACGTGACCGCCAGCGACGTCTTCCCGCCGTTGGGCGGCGACCAGTCCTGTGTCCGCTTCGTCGTGTAGTCGATCGCGTAGTCGGCGAGGCCGGCCGCGTCGCTGGACACCCTCCAGACGAACTCCAGGTCCGTCGCGCAGAGCGGCGTGACGGTCGGTGGCAGGGGCGCGGGCGACGGCGACGATCCAGGCGTGGGCGTGGGCTCCGCGGCGACGACGACGCCCGTCGCCGTGAGGAGCAGCACCGTGGCCCAGAAGGCCGCCAGCGATCGTGCACGCATCTCGCCTCCCCGGGCGGAAGGCCCGGGCGCGCGGGTGCGGCTCTCGTGGATCGACGCGGACGGACCGACCGGGACGCGGTCCGCGCACGACGCCCCGCGCGCATGCACCGATGCTACGCGCCGGCGACGGCGGCGAGAAGCCCGGAGACGACGGGCCAGGACCGCGACGGGGCGCGAGGCGCCCGGCGGCCGGGTCCCGAGCGCTCAGTCCGCGGTGCGCGGGTCGCGCGCGCGGGCGACGGACGCGAGGTCCGCCGTGGAGAGCCGGCCGATCATCGCGTCCTGCGCGGCGAAGAACGGGTCGTGGACCGCACAGGTCGTGCCGTCGAGGCCACATGGGACCCCGCGGAGGATGCACGTGCGTCGCCGGCTGTCCCCCTCGACGGCCTCCACCACGTCCAGGAGCGAGATCTCGGCCGCGGGCCGCGCCAGGCGATATCCACCGGCCCGCCCGGGCGCGGACGTCACGAGGCCGGCCCGGGCGAGGTCGCCCATCACCTGGGGGAGGAAGCGCACGGGGATGCCCATCTCGTCGGCCATGCGGCGGACGGAGAGGAGCGTCCCGGGCGGAGCGGATGCGAGCGCGACCATCGCCCGCACCGCGTAGTCTCCCCGCTTCGTCAGCTCGAGTCGCACGACGGAAGTATGGAGGAGCGCGGAGGGGCAGGGCCGGACCATGGTCCCGCCCGCGTGCCGGCCCCGGTGCCGGGCGGTGCGCCGGGGCGGGGCGGCCGGCCCGCGGCGGCCGGCCCGCGGCGTCAGGGCGTCGACGGCTCCCCGGCGGCCTCCGTGTACCCTGTCAGCTCGACGTACGCCGCGCCGCTCACCGGCGCGCCCCCGCGGGTCCCGGTCACGTCCGTCGAGCCCTCCCAGTAGATGACGCCGGTGGTCTCGCGCGTGTCGAGCTCCTGGCCGGGGATCGTCGGGGTGACGGTGAGGTCCAGACCCTCCCCGGGGACGCGGACGCGCCAGCCCGAGGGGTAGGTGGTGGCCGTCCCCGGGCTCGTCCACGTGCCGGTCGCGTCGATCGACATCCCGTCGCCCGGGATGTGCGTCGTCGTCCCGTCGGCGCCCACCAGCGTCCCGTAGGTGAACGGGTACGCGCCGTCGGCGGCCCGGACGCGGTTGACCATCAGGTCGGTCCCGTCGTCCAGCTCGATCGCGAACCAGTCCCAGCCGCCGCCCCCGATGGCGATGAAATCCCCCCACTGGTGGTCGAACCAGACCGATCCCTCGACCGGCTGGCGGACGCCGTCGAGGACGACCGAGCCGGTCGCGTCCATCCGCGTTCGCGAGTAGTAGTACGAGCCGCCGGCCGGCCCGAAGTCCGCGTAGCCGTCCGTGTCGTGGAGCGCCACGGGCTTCGTCGGGGTGAGCGTGAGATCCAGCGTCATCCCGCCGGGGACGCCGGCTTCTGCCGCCTCCGCGGGGGAGAGCTCGAAGGCGATGGCGTCGCGGCCGCCGGAGCCGCGCATCGTCCACGGCGGGTTCGCGATCGTGGACGGGTCGGCAGGGTCGTAGCCGGCGATCGACAGGTCGAAGCCCGTGGGCTCGCCATCCGGCCCGCGGGGGCTCCGGTCCACCTGGGGGCCGATCTCGCTGCGCTGCGCGTAGCGGAACGTCTTCCCCGTCTCGTCGGTGATCGCGACATGGCTCGCCCAGCTGACCGGGAAGTCGCCGCGCTCGGCGCGGAAGATCACGTCCTCGAAACCGAGCTCGCGCCCATCGGGCGTCCGGAGGTGGCCGGTGTAGTACCACCACTCGGTGAGGCGGTCGTGCGGGCCGTCATCGCGCGGGAGGACGACCGGCTGCGGGTCCGGCGAGGGCGTGGGCGTGGGCGGCGCCTCGGTCTGCAGGGGCGGTCGGGCCGCCGGGGCGTTGGCGAGGATCGGCCCGGAGCAGGCCGCGAGGGCGGGCGCGAGCGCCGCCGCGAGGACCGCCAGGGCGGCGAGAACGAGGGTCCGCCGGGCGGCGGGGCGGGCCGTCGGGCGACTCATCGGAGGCGGCTCATCGACGCGGCTCATCGACGCGGCTCATCGACGCGGCTCATCGACGCGGCTCATCGACGCGGCTCATCGGACGAGAGCCTCCACCTCGGCCTCCGACCGCGGGAGCCGATTGCCCACGAGCCGCTCCAGCGAGGACGGCATCCACCAGTTCCACCGTCCGAGGAGTCGCATCGTCGCGGGGACCAGCAGCGCCCGGACGATCGTCGCGTCGATCGCCACGGCGAGCGCCACCCCGAGCCCCAGCGCCTTGATGAGCACGATGTCCGCGAAGACGAAGCTGCCGGCGACGGCCACGACGATGATCGCGGCGCTCGTGACGATCCGGCCGCTCCGCTCGAGGCCGACCGCCACGGCCTCGCGGTTGTCGCCGGTCCGGTCCCAGGCCTCCTTCATCCGCGTGAGGAGGAAGACCTCGTAGTCCATCGACAGCCCGAAGAGGACGCAGAACAGGATGACCGGCAGGGTCGTCTCGACGAATCCGAGGGGCTGGAACCCGAGAGGCGCGGACAGGTTCCCGTCCTGGAAGACCCAGACGAGGGCGCCGTAGGCCGCGGTGATCGAGAGCGTGTTCATGACGATCGCCTTGATGGGAAGGACGACCGACCGGAGGAGGACGAAGAGCACGAGATAGGTCGAGACGATGATGAACAGGGCGGTGCGCGGGAAGTCGGCGGCGATCCGCCCCACCACGTCGCCGACGTCCGCGGCCCCGCCGGCGACGGCCACCGCCAGGCCGGCGGGAGGCGCGAGGGGTCCGGCGGCCTCCCGGAGGTCGGCCACCAGCGCCTTCGCCTCGTCGCGGTTCGGGCCGTACGGGGTGTAGAGCGTCATCGAGGTGAGATCGCCCTTCGTCGTGGCCTGGAGGCGCGCGCTCGTGTAGCGGTCCGGCGGTCCGGACGGCGCGGCATAGAGCAGCTGGTACGCGTCCAGGCCGATCCGGGGATCCAGGTCCACGATGCTCTCCACGCGCGAGACGCGCGGGTCGGCCGCCAGCCTCCGCGAGTAGTCGTAGAGGCGCGCGACATTCGTCGGGTCGGTGGCGGGGCCGTCGGTCCGGACCGCGAGCGTCACGGGCGAGAAGTCGCCCTCGCCGAACTGCTGCTGGAGCCGGTCGAAGGCAGCGCGCGACGGGACGGACGCCGGAAGGATCGTCGCGTCCGGTGCGTTGAACCGGACGTGGAGGAACGGCCAGCCCAGGGCGAGGAGGACGCCCAGGGTCGGGATGAGGACCGCGACCGGGTGTGCCATGACGCGGCGGGCGAGGCGGGCCCACGCGCCATCCGCTGACGCGGTGGACCCCACGCGGCGGATGCGGAGCGCGTCCAGGCGCGGCCCGAGGATGGCGAGGACCGCGGGGAGGAGGGTGAGCGCCGAGAGGACCGCGATGCCGACGACGAGCGCCCCGGCGATCCCGACCGACCGCAGGACCATGAACTCGAACAGGATGAGTCCCAGCAGACCGAGGAGGACGGTCACGCCGCTGAAGAAGACCGCCCGGCCGGCGGTGGCGACCGTCACCCGGATGGCGGCCTCGATGTCGTCGCGGGTGGGCTCGCGCGCGGGGCCGTCGGCGGCGGACGGCGACCCGGTCCGCATCGCCAGCTCCTCCCGGAACCGGCTCGTCATCAGGAGCGAGTAGTCCACGCCCAGGCCCAGTCCCAGGAGCGTCGCGAGGTTCAGGACGAAGACGCTCATCGGCATGAGGCTCGCGAGGACGAAGACGACCGCGAGGCTCACGACGACGGCCGCGCCACCGACGACGAGGGGGACGCCGGCGGCGACGACCGACCCGAAGACCAGGAGGAGCGCGAGTGCGGCCAGCGGCAGGCTGATGAGCTCGCTCCGCCGGAGGTCGGATTCCGACACGTGCTGGATGTCGCCGTAGAAGGCGGGGCCGCCGGCGAGGGAGACCGTGAGGCCCGGCTGCGAGGCGATCGCGGCCTCGATGCCGGGGAGGGCGGCCGGCGAGTCGTCCGGCGGCAGGTCCAGGAGCACCACGTCATATGCCGTGTGGCCGTCGGCCGAGACCTGGCGCGGTGCGTACAGGTGGGAAAGGACCTGCACGACGTGCGGGGCGGACGCGACCTTCTGCGTCGCCCTGTAAGCGGCGAGCTCGTACTCGGGCGTGCCGGCGCGCAGGGTGGGCGAGTCGTACACGATCACCAGCGCCGACGGGGGCAGCCCGAGCTCGTCCACCAGGAGAGCGCGCGCCCTGCTCGACGGAAGGTCGTCGAGGGAGAAGCCGCCGGCGCGCAGCACCGAGGGCGCCTGCGGCGCGAGGGGGAGCGCGACGAGGACGAGGACGGCCCAGGCGCCGACGACCCACCAGCGGTGCCGGGCCACGAAGAGGCCCAGGCGTTCGAAGACGGTCACGTGCGGCTCTTCGGCACCGGACGGGGCCGCCGATGGCGTCCCGGCCAGGGCCGTTCGGCGCGTCGCGTGCGATCGTCCTCTCTGCGCACGCTCACCTCCGTCTCGGCCCGGATCAGAGCACCCGGTCCGTCCGGTGCCCTCGGCGGGATGCGGCGCCGACCCCTTCCGAGCGCCGGCGCCGCTCTGGTACGATACCCGCCCGGCACGTCCGACCCCTCGGAGGCGTTCTCGGTGGATCTGTTCGTCCTGCCGTTCCAGCACCCGATCGAGTTCTGGCTGTCCGTGGCGATGGCGGCGGTCATCATCGGCATCGCGTTCGCGGCGGCCAAGTCGCCCGAACGTCGCGGCATCCGCTGGGTGCGATCGATCACCAGCTCGAACGCCAAGATCCTCTTCACGGTCCTGTTCATCGCCTGGGCGGTCTTCTTCGGCCTCCTTCTCCAGGCGGTGCCGCACACCGGCGCGAACTCGCCCTACGGCGGCATCGCGCTCATCGCGCTGTTCACCGGCTTCTTCATCTCGATGGGGCTCATCTGGTCCGTCGTCGGGGAGTGACCCGGGCCCTCCGCACCTGGCCGACGGGGGCGGCTTCTGTCTCCCGGCGCAGCCCCCGTGGCACGTTCCGCGGGATCGTTGCGCCCTGCGCAGATCCCCGCCTTCCCCTTGCGCGAGACGCAAGACCTGTCGGACGGGTCCGGGATCGTGCGCCCGGCTTGCGCGGGAGGCAACGTGCCTGTGCGCCCGGGGCCGACGGCCGCGCCGGGCGCACAGGATTTGCGGGTGGCGCAAAGACGCGACGGTTGGGGGGCCTCCCGTTGGTCGCGACGCTCCGCTTCTTGCGTCCCGCGCAATGGCGACCGCGCCGCTGGCGTCGGCCGGGCGCATCCCTCGGGTCCGGCTGACGGCGCAGCGCACGTGGCCGGTCGGCGCGCGTGGACGGTCGGCGCCCGGCGACGACGTCCGCCGGACAGGATCCGGACGATGCCCTCGAGCGCGGACGATGCCCTCGAGCGCCCGCTCACCCGCCTCCGGCGTGGCACGAGACCGCGGCGCGCCACGCCGAAGGCTGGAACGCTGCGGGGGGCAGACGACGGCGGCGAACCGCGCACAGGGCGTCATCGCATACACGTCGTGGCGAGACCCGAAGACCAGGGCGTTGCGCTCCACGTGCATCCCGATCTTCTCCGCCACCCGGCACGAGGCCGCGTTGGACGGCTGCACGAGCGCGATGAGGCGGTCGCTGCGGAGGACGTCGAAGAACCCGGTCGCGGACCGCCAGCGCGCCCTCCGTCGCGTACCCCCCGGCCCGGGCGGGAGCAACGTCGCAGGGCAGCGCGGGGCGGGGCACGCCCTGCCCGGCGGCGCCTCCTCCCATCTGGACCGGGGCGCCCGGGCGCGCTATCATCCGGTCCTATTCACTCTGCATAAGCCTTATGCATGGCCGCCCGACGGCCTGCGGGAGGATCGGCGTGGACGCAACCGAGACCAGGACCTCCGTCGCCACCTCCGCCGGCGCCGCGGAGCGGCCCTTCATGAACCTCCGGGACCCAGCGAAGCGCCTCGGACCGGATGGCGAGCCCGCCGTCTCCCGGCGCGCGCCGATCTGGGAGGACGTCCCGGACGAGAAGTGGAACGACTGGCGCTGGCAGCTGTCGAACCGCGTGAACACGCTCGAGGAGCTCGAGCATGTCCTCAGCCTCACCGACGATGAGCGCGAGGGGCTGTCCGCGCCCGACAAGTTCCGGGTGGACATCACGCCGTACTTCGCGAGCCTCATCGACCCCGACGACCCGAACGACCCGATCCGCCTCCAGGTGATCCCCAAGGGCCAGGAGCTGCGCGCGTTCACCGGGATGATGGAGGACTCGCTCGCCGAGGACCGCCACAGCCCGGTCCCCGGCCTGGTGCATCGATACCCGGACCGCGTCCTCATGCTCGTCACCACGCAGTGCGCGACGTACTGCCGGTACTGCACGCGGAGCCGGATCGTCGGTGACGCGTCGCAGAACTTCAACCGGGCCGAGCACGAGGCGCAGCTGGACTACATCCGCCGGACACCCCAGGTCCGCGACGTGCTCATCTCCGGTGGCGACGGGCTGACCCTCGCCCCCAAGCTGCTCGAGTCGGTCATGCGCGGACTCCGGGAGATCCCCCACGTGGAGATCGTCCGGATCGGGTCGCGCGTCCCGGTCTTCCTGCCGCAGCGGGTGGACGACGAGCTGTGCGAGATGCTCGCCAAGTACCACCCGGTCTGGATGAACCTCCACTTCAACCACCCGAACGAGATCACGCCCGAGGTCGCCAGGGCCGCCGACAAGCTCTCCCGCGCCGGCATCCCGCTCGGCAACCAGTCGGTCCTCCTCGCCGGCGTGAACGATTGCGTGCATATCCAGCGCGACCTCGTCCACCGGCTCGTCGAGAACCGCATCCGGCCCTACTACATCTACCAGTGCGACCTGGTCGAGGGCGCCGGCCACTTCCGCACGCCGGTCGGCAAGGGCATCGAGATCCTCGAGGGCCTCCGGGGCCACACGTCCGGGTACGCCGTCCCGATGTACATCGTGGACGCGCCCGGAGGCGGCGGCAAGATCCCGGTCATGCCCAACTACCTCATCAGCTACTCGGACCACAAGGTCGTGCTCCGCAACTACGAGGGCTACATCACGACGTACGAGGAGCCCCCGACCTATACGCCGCACGACTCCGCCGGCTGCCGCTACTGCAGGGACCCGCGGCCGGAGCTCGGGCAGGAGGGCCTGACCGGCCTCCTGGACGGCAAGAAGATGTGGATCGAGCCGGCCGGGTTCGAGCAGACGCACGCCCGTGGGAACGTCGAGGCGCACCGCCTGCAGGACCCGTCCAAGTGGGTGCCGTACGGCGTGGGCGCGATCGAGGGCCAGGCGGGTGCGCCGCTCCCGGTGCTGGACGCGGGCCCGGGGATGGCGGATGCCCGCGGCGCCGGCGCGCCGGCCGCCGAGTACGGACCTGGCGAGGAGCCGCGGCCGCCCGAGGGGATGCCGACCGGCTCGGCCCACGGCGAGCTGCTGTAGCAGCGGCGCCCGGTCGAGCGGGGGAGGCGCGCTCGCGGGCCGAGGGCCACCGCGGGCCGCGGGCGCGCCGAGGGCCACCGCGGGCGGGCCGCGGTCCACAGCATCGGCCGGCGCGCCGCCGACCCGGGCGACCGCATCATCGGGAGCACGGAGGCGGGTCCTGCGCCGGGCAGCGTCCGGGGCGCTGAGCGACCGGGCGACGCCCGCACTGCCCCACGCAGCGTCCGGGGCGCTGGTATCCGGCCGGACCGGGTCACCGACGGTCACGCAGCGTCCGGGGCGCTGGTATCCGGGAGCGAGCCCGGCCTCCCCACGACCCACGCGGCTTCCCTCATCACCTGACGTCCCGGACGCTTGGTGGGGGTCCTCCCGCAGGGGCGGGGGACCCGCGAGCGACCCGGACGCGGCGCGGGGTGGGCCAGGCGCGGACAGCAGCGCCCCCGGCGCTAGGTGACACGAACAGGAGCCCGGAGGCTCGCAGTCGAGGCTCGCGGAGCCACCCGCGCAGCTCAGCGCCGCGCAGCGGGTAGGCGCCTCGGAGCACGGATCCGTGCCTCGCCACCTGGCGGCGAGCCGTGGCCGACCCGTGCAGCACAAGCAACGACGACGTCCCGACGGGACGCCATCCGAACCGCTCATCCGCGACACGTCTGGCAAGCCGCGCCTTCGTGTCGTGGCGACGCAGGGTCTCCTCGAGTGACAGGAGCGACGTCTTGACCTCCACGACGAGGAGCATCCGGGCGCCCGCGTGCCAGGCGAGGACGTCGATGGACCCGCGCTCACCATAGACGGCGAAGGTGACCTCCGCCCTCGCATCCCATCCGGCGAGCCCGAGGCGGGCCACGACGACGCCGACCAACCCGGCGTGCGCTTCGTCGAGAAGCCGATCCAGCTCCCCACCGCGCCATCGGACGGTCGGATCCCACTCGGCGTCGACGACGCGGGTGACGGCGCGGATCGTCGCTACCTGGAGGCGCTCGAGCCGGCCCCGCTCGACGAGTGAGACCGTCGTCTGGGGCACGCCGGCGAGGACGGCCAGATCGATCTGGCGGAGGCCCTTCCGTCGACGAAGTGCCCGGACCGCTCGACCGAAGCGCGCATCCTGCATGGCCGGAGAATCGTGCCGGCCGCTTCGCCGACGATGGCTGGCGCATCGACGGTCGATCATCCGGCGGGGCGGAGCCCGGCGATCCGGCGCGGCGGAGCCCGGCGATCCGGCGCGGCGGAGCCCGGCGATCCGGCGGGGCGGAGCCCGACCCCAGAGCGCCCTCCGGCATCGAGGGGCACTCACGGCCTTGCACCTGCCCGTGCGACGGCGAGACGCCGCTGGGCCACCCGGCACCGCGACACCTCCCGGGGCCGCCCGGCCCCGGGAGGTGTCGCCTGTCCGCCGCCAGGGGAGACGACCCCGCCCGATCCGTCGATCCTCCCTCGACTACCCTTCGGCCATGACCTCCATCGTCAGTCGCGACAAGGCCTACGGGCGCGTCATCGGGAGCGTGGAAGCGATCGCCCCCGAGGACGTTCAGGCGCTGATCCGGCGCGCTCAGGCGGCACAGCCCGAGTGGGCGGCCCGCGGCGTGCACGGGCGCACGGCCGTGCTCGCGCGTGCCCGGGCACTCATCCTCGAGCGGATGGACGACCTCGCCGAGATCGTCGCCCGGGAGAGCGGGAAGACGGTCGTCGAGGCGATCCCGATGGAGATCGCGCCGGCGCTCGACGCCTGCAGGTGGCTCGAGACGAACGCGGCCCGCCATCTCCGGCCGATCGATGCCGGAACGCCTCAGTTCGTGCTCGCGGGCCGGCGACACGGCATCCGCCTGGAGCCGTACGGCGTGGTCGGCGTGATCAGCCCGTGGAACTACCCGCTCGCGACCACATCGGGGACGATCCTGTTCAACCTCGTCGCGGGGAACGCGGTCGCGTGGAAGCCCAGCTCGAACGTCCCGCTCATCTCGGAGGCGTTCCGGGCGGTCCTCGTGGACGCGGGAGTGCCCAGGGAGATCCTCCCCATCCTCCACGGGGGCCCCGCGGTCGGTGAGGCGCTCGTCGTGGCCGACGGCGTGGAGAAGGTCTTCTTCACCGGCTCCGAGGTCGTGGGACGGCGCGTCATGGAGCTGGCCGCGAAGGCGCCCGGGCATCCGCGCCCGGTCGTCCTCGAGCTCGGCGGCAAGGACGCGATGCTCGTGCTCCGGGACGCCGACCTCGAACGAGCCGCGGCCGGGGCCGCGTGGGCCGGTTTCGGCCACGCCGGCCAGACGTGCGGCGCGGCGCGGCGCGTCTACGTGGACAGTCGGGTGGCCGACCGGTTCGAGGCGCTCCTCGTCGAGCGAGCGCGCAGGGTCGTCCCCGGCGACCCGATGGACCCGTCGAGCCAGATGGGCGCCATGGCCCACGCGACGACCCGCGACGAGGTCTCCGACCTCGTTCGCGACGCGCTCGCCCGCGGGGCGCGTGCGCTCGCCGGCGGCCCGGATGCGATCATCCCCGACGGCGCCGAAGCGGAGGCGGTCGGCCACCTGCCGGCGACGGTGCTCGCGGACGTGCCGCCCGGCGCGCGGCTATGGCACGAGGAGCTGTTCGGGCCGGTGATCGTCCTCACGCGGTTCACGACCGAGGACGAGGCGGTCCGGCTCGCGGACGCGACGCCGTTCGGTCTGTCGGCCTCGGTCTGGTCGCGCGACATCGCCCGCGCGGAGGCGATCGCCGAGAGGCTCGATGTGGGGACGGTGCTCATCAACGACCACCTGACGTCGGCGGGGGTCTCGCAGGTGGGCTGGTCGGGGCGGAAGGCGTCGGGCTTCGGCGTGACGCGCTCGCGGTTCGGCCTGTGGGAGTGCGTCCAGGTGAAGTCGATCTCGGTGGACCGCGGGATCTACGACCCGGTCTGGTGGCACCCGTACGACCGGCGCCTTGGCGACGGGTTCCGCGCCGCGTTGCACGCGCTGTACGGCGACGGCGCCGCGGCCCGCAGCAGGGCGGTCGCCGGCGCCGGCACCGAGATGCGGGTCATCGCGCGCCGCCTCGCGGCCTCAGTGGGACGCGGCGTGCGGGGCCGCCGGAACGGCAGCCGGGGCTGAGACGGCCCGGGCGGCCGGGCCGGCCGCTCCACCCGGGCCGGCCGCCGCGGCCGGCCCGGCCTCCACCGATCCCGGGCCTATTCCTGCGCCAGGAGCTCGATCGCGCGCTGGAGCTGGGCGTCGTTCGCCTTCGCGATCCCGTCCTTCCCAAGCTCCTCGAACTCCGACGGGACGACGATCCGCCCGTCGTCGGGGATGGCCACGAGGACGTCCGGGGTGATCCCCTTGCGCCAGATCTCGTTGCCCTTCGGCGTGAGCCACTCGACGGTCCCGACGTAGAGCGCCGAGCCGTCCGAGAGCTTGTACGGCGTGAGGACGGTCCCCGTGCCGAAGGTCTTCTCCCCGACGATCTTCCCGCGGCCCGCGTCCTGGATCGCGCCGGAGACGATCTCCGCCGAGCTGGCGCTGCCGGCGTCCACGAGGACGACGAGCGGCTGCGTGCGTGCCTTCCCCTGGGGCAGGACCGGGACCTCGGTGCGGTCGCCTCGGCCGTCCTGCTGGATGTAGACGGTGCCGCCCTGGAGGAACTGGCTCGCGACCTCGACGGCCTCGCCGACGTATCCGCCGGGGTTCGCCCGGAGGTCGAGGACGATCTTCTTGGCGCCGGCGTACCGTGCGGCGTCGAGCGCGGCGGCGATGTCCTTGCCAGAGTCCGCCTGGAACTGTTCGAGGCGGACGACGGCGGTGTCCGTTCCCGGGTACATCGCCCAGCTCACCGCGGGAAGCGCGATGACCGCGCGGGTGATCGTGACGTCGAACGGGTCCGACTCGCCCTTGTGCACGAGCGTGAGCGTGACCTGGGTGCCCTCGTCGCCGCGCACCTCGCGGACGACGTCGTCCACGGCCTTTCCGGTCGTGTCGGCCCCGTCGACCGCGAGGATCCGGTCGCCGGCCTTCACGCCCGCGCGCTCGGCCGGCGTGCCCGGGATGACCGACTGGACGATGAGCTCGGAATCCACGTCCGCGAGGACCGCGCCGATCCCGGCGAACGAGCCGCTCAGGTCCTGCTCCTGGCGTGCGAGCTCCTCCGGGGTCATGAACCGCGTGTGGCCCGTATCGCCGATCGCCTCGGTCATCCCGCGGATCGCACCGTACGTGATGTCCTTGCTGTCGAGCGCCGTCTGATCGACGTAGTTCTTGCGGAGGGTCTCCCATGCCTCGGTGAAGAGCCCGAAGGAGTTCGGGTCGCCGGGCTTCGTGGACGCGGCCGGGATGGGGCCGTTCGAGGCGATCCCGTCCGCGACGCTCACGCCGATCCCGGCGCCGACGACGACGCCCCCGGAGAACGCGAGCACCGCGGAGATCGCGGCGGTCGCGACGGCGACGGCGATGTAGCCGCCGATGCCGCCGCGGCGGCGGGGCGGCGGAGGCGCGGCGACCCAGCCGGCGGGCGGCGTCGGCGCAGGCTGTCCCGAACCGGCCGGGGCGGACGCCTGGTGGGGCTGCGGCGATGCCCCGGGGGCGCCCTGCAGCGGCTGCTGGGGGGCGCCGGGACCGCCCCATGCGGGGCTCTCCGGAGCGTCCCACGCGGGTCCCTGCGGGCTCCGGGAGGCGAGATGCGGGTTGGTGGCGCCCCAGCCGGGCGCGTCGTTCTGCGGTCGGTCCTGGTCCACGTCAGCTCCTGGGTCCGCGCCCGGATGAAGGCGTCCCCGGGGGCGGTAGCGTGCAGTGTCGCCGGAAACCGCGCCGCGTGCCCATAAGAATCGGTTAAGAGCGATGGGTCGAGGCGGCGCCCGTCTATCCTCTTCCGGTGCAGCGCGACGTCCGTCGCGATCCGCCTCGGAGCCCTCCGCCATGCCCGACGCCCGACCGATCCCCGGCCGCCTCGCGCTCCGCCCGCCGCCGCCGGGCCTGCCGGACGAGTCGCCGCGTCCACCGGTCGTCGCCGAGGCTGGCGACCCGTTCGCCGCGCTCCGGGTGCTGCGCCTCGTGGCGCGGATCGAACGAGGTCGCCCCGTCCTGCTGGACGACATCGTCTCCGCCTTGAACGCCGCGGAGACCGACTGGCTCTTCGACCGCGCCGTCGTGGTGGACGCGCTGGTGCGCCTGCAGGCGGCATGGCTCACGGACTACCGCACGACGACGGGGATCGTCCTCGAGGACGGCCCGTACGGCCCCTCCGCTGCGATCGAGGACACGCCGCGGGTGGACCCGTGGATCGTACGTCGGGTGGCACGCGAGCTGGACGCCTGCCGCGATGCGCTCGCCGACTTCAGCCGCCTGGACCGCCTGGGCGACGCCTGAGTCCTACAGCAGGCTGGGGTCCGGCAGCAGCCTCTCGGGGTCCACGAAGTCGGGCGCCGTCGCGAGGAAGATGTCGCGATCGACGACCTTGAAGCCCGCGTCGAGCAGGACCGGCAGGGCCGGGTGCGGCCCGGGCACGCACACCGAGGTGGCGTGGGCGGAAGAGCCCCGCGCGTCCGCGTCCGTGGCGGCATGCGACGCGGGTCCCCCCGCCGCGGTGGCATGGACCGCGGCCACCGCCACGGCCACCGCGTCGGCGCCGGGCGCGATCGCCAGGTGCGGCAGCCAGCGGCCCGGTCGGCCGCGGCGATGGACGGCGCAGCCGGCGCCGACGGGGTCGTCACCGTCGAGCACCAGGAACGGGACCGCTCCGCGCCGGGTTCCCCAGTACGCGTGGTCCGCGGACCGGTCGATCCCGCTGAAGGACCGCTCCGTCGCCGCCGCCTCCGCGGCCGGGACGGAGCGGACCCGGAGGCCGGGGTCCGCCAGGCGTGCCGCGCGCCCCTCCAGGTAGAGGATCGGCCAGAGGGCGCGGAGCCCGGCTCGCACGTAGACGGGGAGGGCGCGCGGGTCGTCCGACGCGAAGGTCGTGGCCGCGGGCGCGCCGAGGAGGACGTTCGCGAGGAGTGCCCTCCCCCAGCCGCGTCCTCGCGCAGCGGGGTGGACGAAGAGATCCGTCACGTGCCGCCACGTGCCGACCGGGACCGCCGCGCCGTACCCGACGACGACGCCATCGGAATCGGCCACGACGACCGTGCCCCGGGCGAGGAGATGCTCGGCGTAGGGCGAGCCCGGTACTCCCGGGGTCTCGATCGGTTCGTCGCATGCGGCGGCGACCCGGGCGATCGCCGGGACGTCGTCGGTCGTGGCGGGCCGGAGGCCCTGGCGCGTCGTCATCGTCCCTCCGTCAGGTCCGGGCCCGCGGCCCCGCCCGGGGCGATCCGCCCGTGTGCCTCCATGATGCGCGCCACGCGCCCGGCATCCAAGCCGTGCGCCGTCACGCCGTTGACGCCGGTCATCGTCCCGGCGGCGAGGAGCGCGTTGATGATCGCCTCCTCCGTCGCGTCCACGGCCCCCGTGAACAGGCCGTCGATCCGGTCGTCCAGGACCATGCGGACGTCGATCGCGGCCGGCCCCTCGCGGCCCGAGCCCGAGATGTCGGGGATCCCCCGGTTGCCGGTGGCGAACGCGATGAACATGTCGCCGCTGGAGTTGCGTCCGTACCCGCCGGCCCGTGAGAGGCCGAGACCGGCGCGCTGTGCGAGCCGGCGGCACTGGTGCGGCAGGAGCGGGGCGTCGGTCGCCACGACGACGATGATCGATCCCGCACCGGGCGTCCCCGGACCGCCGGCACGCTTCCGACCGTACGGGCTGGAGACCTCCGTCACGGGGATGTGCCGGCCGACAGGCACGCCGTCGATCCGCAGGTCGTGCCGGACGCCGTAGTTCGCCTGGACGAGGACGCCGACAGTCCAGCCCCCGTGCTCCTCGGGAAGCACGCGCGACGACGACCCGATGCCGCCCTTGAACTCGTGGCAGACCATCCCGGTCCCGCCGCCCACCGACCCTTCCGCCACCGGTCCGGCCGCGGCCGACGCGAGCGCCTCGGCGACGTGCGCGGGTCGCACGTGGAACCCGTTGATGTCGTTGAGCGTGCCGTCGTAGGTCTCACCCACGACCGGCAGAGACCAGAACTCCGTCCCCGGGGGGTGCGAACGGACGGCGTGCTCGATGATCGCGTCGCGCACCACGCCCACGCTGTGCGTGTTCGTGAGCGCGATCGGGCCGGACAGGAGGCCCACCTCGTCGAGCCACGCGGTCCCCGTGAGCTCCCCGTTCCCGTTCAGCGAGTGCCACCCGGCGAAGACGGGTTCGAGGTAGACGTTCCCGTCGTGCGGAAGGATCACCGTCACGCCCGTCCGCACGGGCCCCTCGCCGACGACCAGCGGGCCGTCGCCACGGACGATCGTCGCGTGCCCCACGCGGACGCCCGGGACGTCGGTGATCGCGTTCCAGGGGCCGGGCTCCAGGCGCCCGGTCCGAACGCCGAGGTCCCGCGCCCGGGGGCGCGGCGCCGCGGGAGCGGCTCCTTCGATCGCGGCCGTGCCCGCGGCCGTGCCCCGGGAGGTGGTCGACCCCCCGCCGACGGCGTCGTCCATGCCCTTCTCATCCCCCTTCATGCCGGCACCAGCGCCGAATGCACCGCGGCGACCACCGCATGCGACGTCTCCGCGTGGTCCCACCGGTTCGCCATGACCACGACCGCGAGGTCCGTCGCCGGATCGATGAACAGCCGTGTGCCGCTGACTCCGCCGTGCTCCACGGCCAGATCGGAGCACGGGACGTCCCCGCCGCCGGCCGGCTTCCCCCAACCCAGGGCGTAGTGCGGATCGCGCTCCGGCGCGATCCCGTCCGGGCTGGCCTCGCGGACGTCCATCGTCTGCTCGCGGCCCATGAGGTCGATCCATGCGGGCGGGAGGAGCCCGGCACCATCGAGGGTCCCGCCGCGGAGCCACGCTCGGGCGAACCGCATCAGGTCGCCTGCCGTGCTCCACAGGCCGCCGCCGGGCGGCGAGATCTCGGCGAGGTACGCGAGAGTGGCTGCCATCGCCGCGTCGTCCATCGGATCCGTCGGCAGGTCCTCGAGCGGGATCCATGTGCCGGGCGGGTCGGTCGCCGAGAAAGATGTCGCGGTCATCCCGATCGGCGCCAGCACCCGCCGGCGGAGGGACTCCTCGAACGGGACGTCGTCCAGCCGGGCCAGCAGCTCCCCGAGCAGGTAGAAGGACAGGCTGCAGTACGCGTACCGCGCGCCCGGGGCGAAGTCGAGCGGGCGCGTCATCGCGCGGCGGACGAGCTCATCGCGCGGCGTGCTGCCGTCCCAGGCCCCGAACGGGTCGTCCGGGATCCCGGAGGTGTGCGTGAGGACGTGCCATGCGCTGACGGCCGCGTGGCTCTCCGGAAGGTCCGGCAGGTACGTCCGCAGCGGCTCGGTGAGGAAGATCCGCCCCTCGGCCGCGAGCTGGACGACCGCTGTCGAGACGATCGGCTTCGTGATCGACGCGATGAAGAACCGGTCGTCCACGCCGACGAGGTCCTCGCCCACCGTCCCGAACGCCTCGTCGCGCACCAGCCCCCCGGAGGTGCCCACCGCCAGGACGCCCGCCGTCACGCGGCCCGACTCGACGCGCGTCTCGAGGGCCTCGAAGGCGGGCTGCAGGCGATCCGGGTCCAGGCGCAGTGTGGGCATGGGCGGCCTCGTTCGGCCGGCGTGCGGCGCGGGGGCAAGGCCGACCGCGGCGGACGCCGGTCCGTTCGATGCGATGATGCGCCCCATGGCCGCCACTCGCCAGACGACCGGGATGCCTATGTGGCCGGCCGGTGGTACCCCCGGGGAGGTGCCGGACGTCACGGGCCCGCGGGTCGCCGAGCTGCCCGAGTCGGCTGGCGCCGACGTGCTCGCGATCTCGGAAAGCCTGCGCGGCCTGCCGGGGCTGGCCGTCCTGGACAGCGCGCGCACAGGTCGGCGGTCGCGGTGGACCTACGTCACCGCGGATCCCCTCGCGGTCGTGACCGATGTCGGACCCCGGGGCGCGACGTTCGCCCCGGCACGCGCGCTCCTCGCGCGGATGGGAGGGCCGGCGGGCGGCGCCGGCGGCCGCGCGGAGGCGCGCGGGGGAGAGGCGGATGCGGAGCGGCCGAACGGGGCCACGCCGGCGGGCGGCGCGGCGTCGCCGTCCCGGGGCGCCCGCCACGGACCCGGCGTGGCCGGCAGGGACCTCCCGCCGTTCACCGGCGGGCTCGTCGGCTTCGTCGGCTACGACGTGGGCCGCGAGCTGGAGCGCCTCCCGTCGATCGCCCTCGACGATCAGCCGCTGCCGCCCCTCTCCCTCGCCCTCCATGACTGGGTGGTCGCGGTGGACCGGCGCGCGGGCCGCGTGCTCCTGTGCGGCATTCCGGTCGACGGGGACGCCGGACGGCTGGAGGCGCGGCTCGCGCCGGTCCGGGCGCGGCTCGCAGGGGTGCGGGCGGCGGGGACGGACGTCGCGGTACCGCCTCCCCTCACGGCGGGCTGCGGGAGCGACCTGCCGGCCCCGCGCCCGCTGGTCCCCGCAGGCCTCCGGTTCACGTCCGGCCTCGATCGCGACGCATGGGTCGACGGCGTCGAACGGGTCCGCGAGGCGATCGCCGCCGGCGAGCTCTACCAGGCCAACCTCGCCCGCCGCCTGGAGGCGCCGTTCGCCGGCGACCCGTGGCCGCTCTTCCGGGCGTTGCGCACCGGCGACCCGGCGACGTTCGCCGCGTATCTGGACCTGGGCCGCGATCCGGCGGCCAGCGCGGCGGCGGGCGAGGCCGCGGCCGGCGGCGCGCCCCGGGCGATCGTCTCGGCCTCGCCGGAGCCGTTCCTCTCGGTGGACGCGACGGGGCGCGTGGAGACCGACCCGATCAAGGGCACACGCCCGCGGGGGCGGACCCGCGGGGAGGACCGCGCGCTCGCCGCCGAGCTGCTCGGCAGCGAGAAGGACCGCGCTGAGAACGTCATGATCGTGGACGTCCTCCGCAACGACCTGGGACGCGTCTGCCGCGCCGGAACCGTGCGCGTCCCTCGCCTCTGCCGGCTCGAGCGGACCGAGGCCGTCCAGCACCTCGTCTCGACCGTCGTCGGCAGGCTGGCTCCGGGGCGCGACGCGTTCGACCTCCTCGGGGCCGCCTTCCCGGGTGGGTCGATCACCGGCGCCCCGAAGATCCGCGCGATGCGCCTGATCGAGGAGCTGGAGCCGGTCCGGCGCGGCCCCTACTGCGGCACGGCCCTCTGGCTGGGACCGGACGGTGCGATGGGATCGAGCATCCTCATCCGGACCTTCGTCGCCGACGGACGTCGCCTCACGCTGCACGTCGGCGGCGGCATCACGCGCCGGAGCGACCCGGACGCCGAATGGGAGGAGACCCGGGTCAAGGCGCGTGGCCCGCTGCGGGCGATCGGGGCGGAGGAGGCGTAGGAGCGGTCGACGAGACGTCGGTGACCCAGGGCGGGTGCGTCGACGCAGGGCGTGTGGCGCGCTACCCGCGAGCTGGACCGAGGCGCGTGCCGTCCCGCGCGCCCTCCCTTACCTCACCCTGACGTACCGCCCGTCGGCGGCGGACGCGACGTAGGTCCGGTCGCCCGCCCACCTGGCCTGGAAGCCCGTGAAGGTCGTCACCCTGGCGTAGAAGCGGATCGACCCGTCCGAGGCGACCCTGACGGTCTTCGCGAACTTCCACGGCCTGGATGCCGACCCGGTCTTCGTCCAGATCTGGACCGACCTGCCGGCCAGACCAGGGTTCGTCGCAACGAGATACGTCACCCACGTGCCCTTCTTCACGGTGATCGGGGCCGTCGCGAATCCCTCCGTTCCCGTCGTCCGCTTGCCGGCCCCGATCGAGTCGTCGAGGACGGGGCCGTAGTGATACGTGACCGTGCACGTCGTCGTCGAACCCGGGTCGAGAGTCACCACAACGCGCTGATACTCCTGCTCTGTCGTCCTGAACCGGGTCGAGTCTTGGGTGCCCTTCTGCGAGATCGAGCAGGAGCTCTCGCGGAAGACGTAGCCGGCAGGGAGTGGAGCGTAGCTGTCGCCCTCCTTGGTCGGGCCGACCATGTACTCGCCGGGCGGGATGGACCGCGGGGCGTCGGAGGTGACCTGTGCGGGGATCGACTCGGACATGGCCGGGTCCTTCAGGCTCACGACCAGCCGCGTGACGGTGACCGGGAAAGCGTCGGGCTGCTCGTTCCCGCCCTGGACCACCCGCATCACCCTGAGGCTCATCGGCTCGCACGCGCCGGAGGGCGCCCATGATGTGCTCGACGCCTGCGATGGGAAGATCCACCATCGGACGTGCAGGTTCGTCCCATCCATGCGGCTCGTGTACACCGTGCCGACGGAGCCGCCGGACGGCCCCGGGGACAGCCAGAGATGGCGAGCGTTCGGCGGCGTCCAGTCGTCGGTCTGTTTCGTCGTGTACTCGACGATCGCGTCGCCCCAGACCGCGAGTTCACCACTGACCGTCCGGACGTACTCCTTGTCCGTCACGCAGAGCGGCGTGATCGTCGGCGGGGGTGGGGGCGGCGGGACTGGCCCCGGGTCGGCTGCCGTGGCGATCCCGGTCGTCGACGCGATCAGGAGCGCGGCGCTGAGCGCCGCGACGATACGTGCTCGCATCCCGCTCCTCCGCCGGCGTCGCCAGCCCGCCGGAGACGCCTCCGCGACCCGCCGCGGACCCCGGTCAGACGGCCCGCGCAAGGCACCACCGAGCGTCGCTCGCCATCGTACGCGCACCCATGGCGGTCCGGCGCCCTACGCCGCTGCCGCTGCCTCCGCCGACGCCATCGCGAGCACCTTCGCAGCGGCGGCGCGCGCCTGGGTGATGCAGTCCGGCAGCCCGACGCCGCGGTACGCGGCCCCGGCGAGGACCACGCCCGGCAGCCCCGCGAGACCCTGTTCGGCCGCCGCCACCCGGTCGAGGTGTCCGAGCGTGTACCGCGGCATGGCGCCCTCCCAGCGCGCCACCCGGGCGAAGAGGGGGTCGCCCTGCGGCGCGAATGTCCGCTCCACCGCGGCGCGGGCCGCGGCGACGGTCTCGGCCTCCGAGGCGGACGGCGGCACGGCGCCCTCGCCCTCGTCGCGCAGGTACGCGCGGAGGAGGACGGTCCCGTCGGGTGCCCGACCGGGCCACTTCTCGGAGGTGATCGTGCAGGCGGAGAGCGGGCTTGCGGCGTCCGCGGCGACGACGTACCCGTGACCGGTGACGGGGCGCGGGAACCGGTCGGCGCCGTATGCCAGGCTGACGATCGTGGCGCTCCCGTGGCGGATCGTGCGGAGCGCCGCCGCGGTGACCGGCGCCGCGTCATTGAGGATGTCAGCGGTGACAGGAGCGGGTGAGGCGAGGACGACGGCGTCGGCGTCGAGGCGGCTCCCGTCCGCCAGGACGAGGCACGAGCCCGTGCCAGCCGGCTGGAGCGCGACGACCTGCGTGCCGAGCCGGACGTCCACGTTCGGCATCCGGTCGAGCGCCGCGCCCAGCGCGTCGGTCATCCGCGTCATCCCGCCGCGGAGGCTGAGGAAGACGGAGCGCGGCGTGGCGGGCGGCGGCGGCGTGCCCGCCGCCGCTGCCGCCGCGACGACCTTCGCCCGCTCGGCCGCCCGCTCCTTCTCCCTCGCCCTGCGCTGCCGCGCCTCGGCGATGCTCGCGAGCAGGAGGCTCCGGTGGGACCGCTCGGACTCGCGCAGGGTGGGCAGGACCGCGAGCAGGCTGAGCTCGTCGATGTCCGTCCCATAGATCCCGCCGACGAGCGGCCCTGCGAGCCGGTCCACGAGAGCGGACCCCAGCCGGCGCCGCAGAAGCCCGCCGATCGTGTCGTCCCCGTCCATCGGGCCGCGCGGGAGGAACAGGTCCATCCCCATCCGCATCTTCTCCGGCCACGAGAACAGGCGGGTGGTAGCGAAGGGCAGGAACTTCGTCGGGAGGACGAGCGCGAGCCCGTCCGGCATCGGGACGAGTCCCCGTGCCGACAGCACGAAGACCTCGCGCGGCTCCTTCGTGCCGACCAGGTCCGACCCCAGGCCCAGCTCGCGGCAGAGCTGCGCGGCCGCGGGCCGCACGGCGATGAACGAGTCCGGCCCCTCCTCCACGACGAACCCGTCGCCGGCGAAGGTCCGGACCTTGCCGCCGAGCCGGTCCGTCGCCTCGAGCACGGTCGTGGCGACGCCGGCCCGGCCGAGGACGTACGCGGCCGTGAGGCCGGTGATCCCGCCGCCGACGACGACCGCGTGCACGTCAGGCCTCGGCGACGGGCGGGACGTACGGGCAGAGCGGGTCGCTCTCGAGCGGGTCGCCCGTCCACGTGAACGCGCGTGCGCGGGAGCCGCCGCAGAGGGCGCCGTACTCGCAGCGGCCGCAGCGGCCCTTGAACGACGCGGTGTCCCGCAGCGACGTGAAGAGCGGGCTGTGTCGGTACACCTCGACGATGTCGTCCCGGCGGACGTTGCCGGCGGCGACGGGGAGGAACCCGGACGGGTAGATGTCGCCGTCGAAGTTGACGAACATGATCCCGTTGCCGTCGCGGATCCCGAACCCGCGCCCGATGCTCGTCTGCGCGATCTCCTCGTCCGTCATCCCTCGGTCGTGCATCGTCCGGATCGCGATCCGCCGGTAGTGGGTCGCCTCGGTGGTCTTGACCTGGAACGGCGCCGCCTTCCCGATCTCGAGGAGCCAGGCCATGAGCCTCTCGCTCTCGGCCGGCGAGATCTCCTGGAGGTCCGTCCCGCGGCCCACCGAGATGAGGAAGAAGAGGCTCCAGCGCATGATCCCCAGGCTGGGGCAGAGCTCGTAGATCGCCGGAAGGTCGTCGAGCGTCTCGTTCGTCACGAGCGTGTTGAGCTGGACGGGAAGGCCGGCCTCTTGCGCCCAGCCGGCGGCCTTCACGGTCAGGTCGAACGTCCCCTCCACGCCGCGGAAGCCGTCGTGACGGGCGGCGTTCGAGCCGTCCAGGCTGAGGCTGATGTTCTGGACGCCCGCCTCCTTCAGGCGGAAGAGGGCCTCGCGGGTGAGCTCAGGGGTGGCCGCGGGCGCGAGCGAGGCGCCGATCCCACGGGCGCGGGCGGCACGCACGAGGTCGGCCAGGTCGGGCCGCCGGAGCGGATCGCCGCCGGTGAAGACGACGTGCGGCATCGGGCTCCCGAACCCGAGCACCGTGTCGAGGAGCGCCTCTCCCTCGGCGGTGGTCAGCTCGTCCGGGTGCCGCTCCGCGTTCGCCTCGGCCCGGCAGTGACGGCAGACCAGGCCGCAGGACCGGGTCATCTCCCAGTAGAGCATCATCGGCGCGCGGCCGAAGACGTAACCGGTGGGGCGCACCGAGCCGGCGCCCGGGATCGCACCCGGGTGGCCGCCGCCCGGATGCCCCCCAGGATGCCCGCCGGGGGAGGTGGCGGGGTGCCCGGGGGCGGCCACCGTGGCGCCGGGGGCGGTGGGGGTGGGGGCCGCTGCGCTGGCGTGGTCCACGGTGTCCTCCTTGGGGGTCAGCGGCCGGCGGCCGCGACCGGCGAGGCCGCGTCCACCGTGGGGAGCGTCCGCTCGACGATCCCGGCGAGGGCCGAGACGAGGTGCGGGTCGTCGTTGAGCATCCGTGGGCGCTCGAGGTGGATCCCGAGCGGGCGTGCCACCCCCTGCGCCTCGATGTCGATGTCGTACAGGACCTCGAGGTGGTCCGCGATGAAGCCGACCGGGCTGACGACCACCTCGGTCACGCCGTCAGCGGCGAGCCGGCGGATCTCCGCGAGGATCTCGGGGCCCAGCCACGGCTCGTCCGTCCGGCCGGCGCTCTGGTACGCGAAGTCGTACGTCGCCCGGCCCAGGGCGTCCGCGGCGAGCCGCGACGTCGCCGTCAGCTCGTCGGGGTAGACGTCGCCGGCATCCACGACCCGCTGCGGCAGGCTGTGGGCGGTGAACATGAGCCGGACCCGGTCGGGCTCCGGGAAGCGCGCGAGCGCCTCGCCGGTGGTCGCGGCGAGGCCGGCGATGAAGTCGGGCTCCCGGCACCACGACTCGACGAAGGCGATCCGCGGCGCGCGGTCGCCGAGCGCGGCGCGCGCGCCGTCCACCGCCCGGCGGTAGCCTTCGACGCTCATCGACGCCTGCGGCGCGAGGGCGATCGCGACGGCGTCCGTCACGCCGTCGTCTGCCATCCGTTCGATGACCGTCGCGATCCGCGGCGCGATGTGGCGCATCCCCGCGTAGACGGGCATCGGCCGGCCGCGGCGGGCGAGCTCGGCCTCCAGCGCGGCGCGCTGCTCCTCGACGATCCGCGAGAGCGGCGAGCCGCCGCCGATCGCCGCGTATCGCGCCTTCAGCTCCTCGAGGAGCTCGGGCGTCGGCGGGTTCCCGCGCCGGATGTCCGTGTAGTAGGCCTCGACCTGGTCGAGGGAGTCGGGGCTGCCGTAGGCGAGCAGGAGGACGGCGGAGGTGGTCATCGGGACGCTCCGTGCGAGGCTCGGCCGGGGCCTCCGGCCCGTCTCTCGTGGACCAGGTCCACGAGTCGCCGGAGATCGTCGGGGTCGGTCGCCGGGATGACGCCGTGCCCCAGGTTGAAGACGTGGCCGGGCCGGCCGCCGGCCTGGTCGAGGACCCACCGCGCGGCGTCCGCGACGGCGTCGAAGGGTCCGAGCAGGAGGACCGGGTCCAGGTTGCCCTGGACCGCCCGGTCGCCGACGAGTGCCCACCCGTCGGAGAGCGAGATCCGGTGGTCGAGGCCGACGATGTCGCCCCCGGCCTGCGCCTGCTGCCGGAGGATCCCCGCGGTCCCGGTGCCGAAGTGGCACGTGGGGACCCCGAGCCCGGCGAGACGCTGGAAGAGGCGCGTCATCCACGGCGCCACGGACCGGGCGTAATCGAACGGGGACAGGCCGCCGACCCACGAATCGAAGACCTGGACCGCCTGGGCGCCGGCCTCCACCTGCGCGGCGAGGTAGCGCGCGGTGGTGTCCGTGAGGACGTTCATGAGCATCGACCAGGTGCCCGGGTCCGCGTGCATGAGGGTCCGGGTCCGGACGAACTCACGGGAGGGCCCGCCCTCGACGAGGTAGCAGGCGAGCGTGAACGGCGCCCCGGCGAAGCCGATGAGCGGGACGGGCGACTCCGCGCGGACGAGGCGGATCGCCTCGAGGAGCGGCGCGACGTCGCGGGCCGGCTGGAAGGGGACGAGCGCGGCGACGTCGGCCGCCGTCCGGACCGGGCGCTCCAGGACCGGGCCGCGACCCTCGACGATGTCGAATGCGACGCCCATCCCGGCGAACGGCGTGGTGATGTCGGCGAAGAGGATCGCCGCATCCACGCCGAGCCGGCGGACCGGCTGGAGGGTGACCTCGGCGCACAGGGCGGCGTCGCGGGTGATCTCGATGAGCGTGGCGCGCTCGCGGACCGCGCGGTACTCGGGGAGCGAGCGGCCGGCCTGGCGCATGAACCAGACCGGCGTGGCGTCCACGGGCAGCCGGCGCGCCGCGCGGAGGTAGCGGGCGGTGGGCTCCGCGACGGCGGGGGCGATCCCGGGGTCCGCGGCCGTCCCGGGGCCCGTGGCGGGTGCGGAACCGGCCGTCGTCGCGGGACCGGGCGCGGGGGCCGCCGCGGCTTCGGGCGCCGGGGCGCGGCGGCGTCGCGGAGCGCCCTTCTCGGCCGTCACGCGCGGAACGCGGCGGCGGCCGCGTCCAGCGTGGCCGCGAGCTCGGCGTCGCCGTGCGCCGCGCCGATGAACCACGCCTCGAACTGGGACGGCGGGAGGAGGATCCCCGCGTCGAGCATCGCGCCGAAGAACCGCGCGAACGCGGCGCGGTCGGCGTCGAGCGCCTCCGCGGCGTCCCGCGGCGGCTCGGAGCGGAAGAAGACGGTGAGCAGCGCGCCGACCCGCGCGATCGCGACGGTCGCGCCCGCGGCCGCCGCCGCGTCGCCCAGCCCGCGCTCGAGCACGGCGCCGTACGCCTCGAGCCGCTCGTACACGGCATGGTCGAGGAGCGCGAGGGTCGCTGCGCCGGCGGCCATCGTGAGCGGGTGGCCGGACAGGGTCCCGGCCTGGTAGACGCCGCCGAGCGGCGCGACGTGCTCCATGAGGTCCCGCCGGCCGCCATACGCGCCGACGGGCATGCCGCCGCCGATGATCTTCCCGAGGACCGTCAGGTCGGGGGTGACGCCGTAGCGCGCCTGCGCCCCGCCGTGCGCCACGCGGAAGCCGGTGATGACCTCGTCGAACACGAGGAGCGAACCGTTCGCGGTCGCGGTCTCGCGGAGCCCCTGCAGGAAGCCCGGAGCCGGCGGGATCACGCCGACGTTCGCCGCGACGGGCTCGACGATCACGGCCGCGACCTGGCCGGGATGCGCCGCGAAGGCCGCGCGGACCGCGTCGAGGTCGTTGTACGCCACCACGACCGTCCCCGCGGCGACGGCCTCGGTCACGCCGGCGCTGCCGGGGATCGAGAGCGTCGCCACGCCCGAGCCGGCGTCCACGAGGAGGCCGTCCGAGTGGCCGTGGTACCCGCCGGCGAACTTCACGACGAGCGGTCGGCCGGTGGCGCCGCGAGCGAGACGGAGGGCGCTCATCGCGGCCTCCGTGCCCGAGGACGTGAAGCGCAGCATCTCCATCGACGGCATGGCCGCGTTGATCGCCTCGCCGAGGGTCACCTCGCCCGGCGATGTCGCGCCGAGCGCGAACCCGTCGAGCGCGGCCGCGCGGACGGCCTCGACCGCGGCAGGATGGGCATGGCCGAGGATCGCCGGCCCCCACGCGCCGATGTAGTCCACGTACGCGTTCCCGTCGGCGTCGCGCACGTGCGCGCCCGACCCCGACGCGAGGACGAGCGGCGGGCGCCCGACCGAGCGGAAGGCGCGGACCGGGCTGTTCACGCCGCCCGGGAAGAGGCGCTCGGCGCGCGCGATGAGGTCGGCCTGGCGGCCGGGGGCGCTCGCGGCTCCTGCGGCAGGGTCGGCCCCGGCCGGGGTGGCCGATCCGGCGGAGGTCGGGGTCGCGGTCATCGCGGGTCCTCCCGGAGCCACTCCGCGATCTCCGCGGCGGCGTACGTGATGACGAACGAGGCACCCGCCCGGACGATCGAGGTCGTGGATTCGAGGAGCGCACGGCGCCGATCGAGCCAGCCGTTCTGGGCAGCGGCCGCGATCGACGCGTACTCGCCGCTCACCTGGTAGGCGCCGATCGGCAGATCGAAGCGGTCGTGGGCTCGGGCGAGGATGTCGAGCGACGGGAGGGCGGGCTTGACGAGGATGGCGTCCGCTCCCTCGGCGACGTCGAGGGCGATCTCGAGCATCGACTCGCGGGCGTTGGCGGGGTCCATCTGGTAGCCGCGCCGGTCGCCGAAGGCCGGCGCCGAATCGGCGGCGTCGCGGAACGGCCCGTAGAACGCCGAGGCCGTCTTCGCGGCGTAGGCGAGGATCGCGGTCTCCCCGTGGCCGGCGGCGTCGAGCGCGGCGCGGATGGCGGCGACCTGGCCGTCCATCATCGCGGACGGCGCGACGATGTCCGCCCCGGCGGCGGCCTGGCTCACGGCCGTCTCGGCGAGGAGCGCGATCGCGAGGTCGTTCGCGACGCTCCCATCCTGTGCCAGCGGGCCGCAGTGGCCGTGGTCGGTGTACTCACAGAGGCAGGTGTCGGCGATGAGCGGGAGCGCGACATCCGCCTCGCGGAGCCGGAGGAGCGTCTCCTGGATGATCCCGTCCCGGGCCCACGCACCCGACCCCACGCCGTCCTTGGCGTCCGGCAACCCGAAGAGGATGAGGCCGCCGACGCCGAGCGCGTCGAGGCGGCGTGCCTCCTCCGCGGCCACGTCCGGGCTGAGACGCGCGACGCCGGGCATCGAGCCGATCGGGTCGCGGCGACCGGTCCCGGGCTTGACGAAGAGGCCGGCGACGAGCATCGACGGGTCAAGGTGCGTCTCACGGACGAGCGCACGGAGCCCGGCCGTCCGGCGGAACCGGCGGAGTCTGCGCTGGGGGGTCGTGGGGGCGACGGCGGCGTCGGGGCGATCGAGGGCGAGGGTCATCGGAGGGCTCCCGTGGGCAGGGTGGAGGCGACGAGGTCCGCGACGGCGTCGACGCGCGGGGATGGCGCGGTGTGGATCGCCGAGAAGCCGGCGGCGGCCGCGACCGCCGTCGTCGGCTCACCGATGCAGCAGGCGGGGATCGCGCGGGCGACCGCGGCGAGCTCCGGCGGGAGGAGCGCGAGGAGACCGCGCACCGTGGACCCGCTGGTGAAGACGACGACGTCGACCGACCCCGAGGCGACGGCGTCGGTGAGCGGCCGGCGCGAGGCCTCCGGCCCCTCGACGGTCCGGTAGACGACGACCTCCTCCACGCGTGCGCCGACCGCCGCGAGGCGGTCCGGCAGCGAGGCGTCGGCGATGTCGGTGCGTGCCAGGAGGACGCGCTCCCCCGGGCGGACCGGGAGCTCGGCGCCGAGCGTGGCCCCGGTCCCGCGCGACGGGACGAACACCGGGCCCACGTCCGCCGGGTCCAGCACCAGCGCCGTCGCCGAGCCCACCGCGGCCCAGCGCGCGCGGCCGGGGTTTGCCCCGGCCCGCGCGGCGGCGGCCAGGAGCGCCCGCGCCCCGTTCGGGCTGGTGACGACGACCCAGTCGAAGTCGGCGAGCCGTCGCGCCGCCGCCTCCATCGGTGCTGGGTCGGCGGGCTCGATGGAGATCGTGGGGATGACGACCGAACCGATCCCGCGGGCATCGAGAGCGACGACGAGGGTCCCGGCCTGGTCCTCCGGCCGCGTCACGAGGACGAGCGGTCGGCGGGCCGCACCTGGCCCGTCCGTGCCACGCATCGGGCGGAGCTCCGCCGCGAGCGCTTCGGCGATCGCGATGCGATCAACGACCGGCCCGCTCGCCTCGCGCCACGCGACCGGGACGCCGGGGCCCACGGGCTCGCGGGACACGCCGGCACGCAGGACGATCGTCGCGCCCTCGATCCGGGCGAGGCAGCCGATCGGCGCGCGGCATCCGCCGCCGGACGCGTGGAGGAACGCCCGCTCGGCCTCGACGCACATCCGTGTCGGGGCGTCGTCGAGCCGTGCGACGCTCGTCACGGCGAGGTCGTCGTCGGCGCGGACCTCGACCGCCACCGCACCCTGCCCGGGGGCGGGCGGGATGACGTCGGACGCGATCCGTTCGTCGATCCGGTCGGCGCGGTCGAGGCGCGTGAGCCCCGCGACCGCGAGGACGAGCGCGTCGCTCTCGCCTGAGTCGAGTCGGCGCAGGCGCGTGTCCACGTTCCCGTTGAGGGGATGGACCCGGAGGTCGGGGCGCCGGGCGAGGAGGAACGCGGACCGTCGGGGGCTGTCCGTGCCCACGCGCGCGCCGTGCGGCAGCGTGCTGATCGATCCGCCTCGCTCGCGGCAGACGAGCGCGTCGCGGGGGTCCTGCCGCGGGCGGTACGCGGCGATCGCGAGCCGCGGGTCCACGGTCGTGGGGACGTCCTTCGCGCTGTGGACGGCGAGATCGATCGAGCCGTCGACCAGCCCCCGCTCCAGCGCACCGACGAAGGCACCCTCCCCCCACGCGGTGTCGGGAGCCTGGTCGTCGCCCGTCGTCCGGACGATCACGAGCTCGACGGCCGCACCCGTGCCCTCGAGGGCCGCTGCGACCTCGCGCGACTGGATCAGCGCCAGCGCGCTCCCCCGCGTGCCGAGCCGCAGGACCCGTGCCACCGGGTGGGTGGACGGCGCGGGGCCCTGCTCCGGTCCGGTCACAGGCCGAAGAGCTCGCGGACGAGCGCGTCGCGCTCCCCGTCCACGTCCGAGCGGAGGGCGGCGATCGGTCCGTGGAGGAGGCCGGCGACCAGGCGGTGCGACATCTCGTCGACGAGGTCGCGGACCTCGGGCTCGAGCGTCGGGGCGCGGCGGAGGAGTCGGTCGAGCTCGGCGGCCCGCTTCGCCTCTGCGTGGTCGGAGATCGCGCGGATCGCGGGGACGCACCCACGCGTGGCCGCCCAGGCCTCGTACTCGACGGTGGTCTCGGCCACGAGGCGGTCGACCCGGTGTCGGAAGCGCTCGTGGGGCTTCGCCTCGGGTGCCCGCGCGAGGTCGTCCACCGAGATGAAGTCGCCGCCGAGGACGCGCTGGAGGTCGGCGGGGACGGCGGGCGGCGAGGAGAGGTCGACGACGACCGCCCGCATCTCCCCGAGGCGGCGCGCGGTGGCCGGGTCCACCGGCCACCGGCCGCCCGCGGCCACGATGACGCCGGCGACGCCCGGGAGCTCCGCGCCCGGCGCGAACGGGAGGGCGACGCCGGAGACGTCGTGCGCCAGCGCCTCCGCACGCTCCTCCGCCCGGTTGGTCACAAGGACGCGGGCGCCCCGGCGTGCCGCCGCGAGCGCTGAGATCCGGCCCATCGCGCCGGCGCCCACGACGAGGATGGGGCGCCCCTCGAGCGTCTCGTGGTCGCGGCCGATCCGGTCGAGCGCGACGTCGGCCAGGGAGCGGGGCGCGCCGTCGCGCCACGCGTGCGCCTGCCGACCCACGTGCAGGGCCAGCTGGAAGAGGCGCTCGAGCGCCGGATCGAGCGGAGCCGTGCCGGCCTCCCGACCTGCGAGCGAGACGCCGATCGCGCCGGCGGCACCCCCTGCGGGGCACGACCCGACCGTCGCCGCCGTGTGCTCGTGGCGTGCCGCGAGGCAGTCCCGCAGCTGGTGGAGGATCTGGTCCTCGCCGATGACCACGCTGTCCATCCCCGCGGCGACCGTGAACAGGTGGCCCGCGGCCTCGATGCCCTCGAGGCGGACGCCGCCGGCCGGGAGGGCGGGGATCGCCTCGGCGGCGAGCGACGGCAGCCACGTGTAGAGCTCCACGCGGTGGCACGTGTGCAGGAGGATGGCGCCCGTCGATGCCGCGAGCGCGGCCGCATGCGCAGCGAACGCCTCGCGCTCGAGGCTGGCGACCCGGCGGGCGTGGACGGTCAGCGCGACGAGCGACGCGAGGGGCCGGCCGCTCATGCCACCACCTCGGCGATCGCGGCGTGGGGGTCGCGCCCGACCGGGACGGGCCCGGCACCCGCGGCGCCCTCGCCGAGGCGTCCGGTGCCCCCGGTCGGGACCGCCTCGTGCGCTTCGATCGTCACGAGGAGGAGGGCGTCAAGGGCGGCAAGGGTGGACTCGAGGAGCGAGGTGGCCTCGGTCGTGTCGAGGTTCCGGCGCCGTGCGAACGTCGCGATCTCGCTCACGAAGGGCCGGGAGAAACGGAGGAACGTCGCGACCGTCTCGTGGACCGTCGCGCCGCGGAGGCGGGCCACCCGACCGTACTCCGCGGCCACCTGGGACGCCTCGTCGAGGCGGGCCTTGCGCGCCGCGTCCGTCCCGGCGTCCAGGAACGCGAGGAGCGCCGCGGAGAGCTCGCGGCCGCGCTCGCGGAGGGGATCACGCTCGGCGCTGTCCATGCCGCGGAGCCAGGCGGGATCGAGGCCGTCGGCGACGGCGCTCCTGCGGTACGCACGTGCCATCCGCTCGGGCGTCTCGCCGAGGCGCTGCAGCGGCGGGCGCTCGGCGCGGGCCGTCGGGATCATCGACTCGAGCGATGAGCGGAGGAAGCGGCGGTGGCCACCCGGGGTGACGAAAGAACGGACGACGCCGTCGTCCGCCCACCGGCGGAGGGTCGTGGGCGCGACGCCGAGCAGGCGAGCCGCCTCACCGAGGCCCATCCACTCGCGATCCCGCCCGGTCGGCTTCGTCCGCGTCGGCACCATGAAACTCCCGAAACTACCTATACCTACCGGAACCATGCGAATGTTGGCGAGCCTACATCGCCGCGTAGACCGGCCGAACGTCCTGAAACCGCCTGCATCGGCCGGTACGGTCCCGGGTATAGGCGGGCTGGCTGGCCCGGCCACCCGGCACCCTCGGGGCGGCTCGCGGCCGGTGGCACGACCGCGTTAGGCTGGACACATGCCACAGCACGTCTGGGTCGACGGACGGATCCTGCCCGCCGACGCGCCGGCCATCTCCGTCTTCGACCGCGGCTTCCTGCTCGGGGACGGCATCTTCGAGACGCTCCGCGCGCGGCGCGGCGTCGTCGTCGAGTTGGACGCCCACCTCGAGCGCCTGCGCGAGAGCGCCGTCCCGCTCGGGATCCCGCTGCCGGCGGAGGACGCGCCCATCGTCGCGGGCATCGCGGCCCTGCTGGCGGCGGAGGGGCTCGCGGACGACGGGTCGTCGGGGCACGCGCCGGGAGACGCCGCCCTGCGGATCACCGTGACGCGCGGGGCCTTCGCGGCCCGCGGCCTCGCCCCCACGGGCCCGTCGAGCGGGCCGTCGATCGTCATCGTCGCGTGGCCGCACTCGGGGCCGGCCGCCGCCGTCCTCCGCGACGGGCTGTCGCTGGTGACCTCGTCGGTCCGCCGTGACCCGGGCTCCCCGCTGGCCGGTGTGAAGACCACCTCGCGCGCCGAGAGCGTCTTCGCGCGCCTGGAGGCCGAGCGGACGGGGGCGGACGACGCGCTCATCCTCGACACGATGGGCCACGTCAGTGAGGCGACGGCCGCGAACGTCTTCGCGATCCGTCGGGGCCGCCTCCTCACCCCGCCGCTGGGATCCGGCTGCCTGGCCGGCACGACGCGCGCGTGGCTGCTGGAGCACGCACCGGCGCACGACCTCGTGCCGGAGGAGGAACAGCTGACGCGAGCCGACCTCCTCCACGCCGACGAGGTCCTCCTCTCGAGCAGCGTCGCCGGAGTCCTGCCTGTCGGCCGGCTCGACGGCGATGCGATCGGGCGCGGCGGCGCGGGGCCGATCACGATCCAGCTGCGGAACCAGCGAGAAGCGTGGATCGACCGCGTATCGCGCGCGGCGCCGTGACGCGCGACGAGCTGATCCTGCGCACCCGCGCGCTCGTCGCAGATGGCGAACGGATCGAGCGCACGCCGTCCATGGAGTCTCTCCGGACCTGGCTCGCCGAGTCGGACGTCCTGCTCGCCGACGCGTGGGGGCAGATGGACCGATACCACCTGGTGTGGCTCTCGGTCGGGCGCCCGCGCGAGGCCGTGCGCGACCGAGCGATGACAGAGGAGGAGGCGGCGGCGTACGTCCGCGAGGTGGCGATCCAGAAGACGGCGGCCCTGCGGATGAGCCTCGACGCCGTGGAGCGCCAGGGGATGCCCTTCGTGGGCGAGGACGAGCCGGTCCGAGGCTCGCGCTCGGCGGAGGGCGATGTCGCGGACCCGGACAGGGCGGGCGGGCAGATCGCCGCCGACCGAGCCGACCTGACCGGCGCGATCCGCGCCACGGGGCCGGACCTCGCCGAGCGGATCCGCGAGGCACGCGAGCGGACCCTGGCGAGCGATCCCTCGGTCGCCCGCCGTGCACCGAACCCGGAGCGGATGCGCCGCTAGGTGGACGCCCGTCGCGGCCGGACCAGGATCCGGAAGCCTCAGGGCGCGCCGGAAGGGAGACCCCGGACCAGCAGGGCGCGGTCCGCGCCGTCCCCCTCATGGTCCGCGAAGGCGGGGATCCCCCAGAGAGGCCGGGCGCCCGCGGTCACCGGCTCGAACCCCAGCGACCGGTAGAAGAGGATCGCGACGCGCTCGTCCGGCGGGACGGCCACCGACCCGCGGACCGCGCCCGCGGCGGCCCGTTCGGCGAGCCACCGCTCGTGGATCGCCGTCCCGAACCCACGCCGGCGCCACTCCGGCGCGACCGCCGCGAGGTGGATGACCGCCTCGCGGGGCCGGTCGGGGCTCTCGAAGCCCACGACGAACGCCGCGATGCGCAGCACGTCCGGGTCGGCCGAGCGCGAGTCGAGCGTCTCGCCGACGAGCGACGTGCCGGTGAAGTGCTCGAACCACATCCGGCCGAGGCGGGCGCGCACGGGCCGCCCGAACCAGTGGTCCACGACGTCCACGAGCCGACGGTGGTCGGCCTCGACCGGCGGCCGGAAGACGATCCGGGAGAGCGAGCCGTCGGCGTCGCGGACGGTCATCGAGACCCGACCGCCGCGGCGGCGGTCGCGAACAGCAGCTGGGCCGGGACCAGCAGGCCGTACACCTGGATGAGGAGCTCGGCCGGGCCCAGCACCCCGCCCTGCACGTGCGACCACGCCCACGTGCCCACCCATGCGACG
Organism: uncultured Chloroflexia bacterium; assembly: GCA_963717255.1. Lineage (GTDB taxonomy): Bacteria > Chloroflexota > Limnocylindria > Limnocylindrales > CSP1-4 > CAIYQJ01. Next base: position 104,896 of record CAVQVT010000007.1, read on the forward strand.
ACGCACGCGGCGAGCGCGAGCACGATCGCGGTCGCGACGCGCGTGCCCGGATCGCCCGCGGGCATCCGCGCGCGGGCCGCCCCGGTCCGGACGGCGACGCCCACGACCCAGCCGACGGCGACGCCCGCCACGAGCAGGCCGGTGTCCACGCTGAGGGGTCCGGCGAGCCCGAAGAGGACGGCGGCGCCGATGGCAGCGGCGGTCGTGCCGTACGCGAGCGACCGGTCGCCGCGCCGGCGGGCGGCGGCGAACGCAGGGGCCGGCCCACGGACGTCGCCCGGCTCGCCGGCGGGGGAAGGTCGCGGAGATGTCACGGCGCCATGGTACCGGCGTCCCGAAGCCGGGCCGCCGGTCGTGGCGCAGGGCCCGGCGCCACCCGCGTCCGCAGGCTCACCGGCGTCGTCTCCACCGGCTCGTCCCCACCGGCTCGTCACGGCGACCGGCATCGGACCCGGCAGGGCGCTAGACTCGATGCTCGTGAGCCATCCCGCACTCGGGGCCATGCCCCCGGACATGACGGCCGGGTTCCCGGCCGCGGCCTCGCGCCTCCTGGCCGCCCGCGACCGCCTCGGTGAGCGCGCGCTCGGCGCCGCCCTCGCGGCGTCGCCGCAGATGCGCGGGCGGTGGGACGAGCTGGGCCTGCGCAACCTTCTCCGCGACACGGAGGTCATGGTCGATCGCATCGCGAAGGCCGTCGCGTCCGGCGACCCGATCTGGACGCGCGAGTGGGCCGACTGGGTCGCGCCCGTCTACCGACGCCGGAAGGTCCCGATGGACGACGCGATCGCCCTCATGGAGGGCCTGCGGGGCGCCTGCGCGGCGATGCTCGACGAGGCCGAGCGGGAGCCGATGAACGCCTCCGTGGACGCCGCCGTCAAGATCTTCCGCTACTACCGCCGCTTCTCCGGCGACGCGCGGGTGCGGAACCCGATCCTCGACGCGATCTACAAGGGCGCCTGACGTGACGATCAAGTGGGTGAAGACAGATCCCCTGGTGATGAACGGCGAGCCGTTCTGCTACGGGAGCCGCGTCACCGTCCGCCAGCTCCTGGAGATGCGACGGAACGGGCTCACGCTCGTGGAGATCCTCACCCGGCATCCGGAGCTTCGACGGGTCGGGATCGCCCACGCGTACGTGTACGCGGCCGCGAACCCCGGGCTCTACGGCGACTTCATCCAGGAGGACGGCTCGCTCGCCGGACCCGGCTACACGCCCGACGAGGCGGCGGGCCTCCCGGAGGACCTCCGGGCCCCGGGCGTCGTCGTCACCGCATCCGCCTGAGCGCTCTCCGGGTGGCGTCGGTCCTCGCGTCCATGGTCCCGCCCTGCCCTGTGCCGCTCGGCCGGACATATCCGACCCGATCGCTCGGGTATCTCGCCCGGAGTGGTACTCTTCTCGGCACCCAGCCGCACCGGGACCGGACCACACGATGACCGACGCCACCACGCCCTCGACCGCCGAACCCCCCACCTCCGACGCCTCCGCCATCGACGCGGTCAAGCGGGCGCGCGAGCTCGCGATCCTCGACGCGCTGCGATCGGTCGTGGACCCGGAGATCGGGATGAACGTCGTCGAGCTCGCCCTGATCAGGCAGATCCTCGTGGGCGAGAACGAGTCGGAGGTCAAGATGATCCTCACGACGCCGTTCTGCCCGTACGCCGGCTCGATGATCGCGCAGGTGCGGGAGCAGGCTGAGTCGGTGCTGGAGCACCCCGTGAAGGTCACGCTCCTCGCCGAGCGGTGGGACCCGCGCGACGCGGGCCTGATGTGGTGACGGAGCCCGCCGAGCCGGCATCGTCCGGCCACGCCGAGGCGCCCGGCGGCTCCGGGTCACGGTCCGGCCCCGTCCCGGACCCGGACCCCCTCGCGTCATCGGCGGTCGTCACGCGGCGCGGCGACGACGGATCCACCGGCCTCCTGTTCGGGGGCGGCCGCATCGCGAAGGACGACCCGCGCACCGAGGCGTACGGGACCGTGGACGAGGCGGTCGCCGCCTTCGGCCTGGCCCGCGTCGAGCTGGTGGAGATGCAGCGCCACGGGACGCTCCCGCCGCCGCTCGAGGTCATCGCCGACGTGATCCTCCGGCTCCAGCGCGAGCTCTTCGTCGTCGCGGCCGAGCTGGCCGCCAGCCCGGACGCCTGGGACCGGCTCCAGGATGGCCGCACGCGCGTCTCGCTCGAGATGGTGGACGGCCTGGAGGCGCTCGTCGCCGACCTGGAGCGCCGGGTGGAGATGCCCCGCGAGTTCGTCGTCCCCGGCGAGACCCGCGCGTCGGCGGCGCTCGAGCTGGCACGCACGATCGTCCGGCGTGCGGAGCGGCGGGCGGTCACCCTGGACCGCGCCGGGCTCGTCCCCGGCGCCTACCTGGTCCCCTACCTCAACCGGCTCGCGGACCTCGCGTGGATCCTCGCGCGCGCGGAGGAGCAGGGCGAGCACCGGCACGCGACCCCGTCGCGCCCGCGCTGATCCCGCCGCGGCTCCTGCCGCGACCCGGGCGCCCGAACGGGCCGAGCCGGGTGACCGGCACCGGGGCATGTGACGGGCACCGGGGCGGGCTCAGGGGCCGTGCGGTCCCCCGTTGTCGCCCGCGACCCACGCGAGGATGTTGCGCGTGAACTTCCCGAAGCTCGTGTCGCTCACGCCCGGGTCGAACTCGGCGGGCGGCAGGAGGTACCCCCAGCCCAGCGTGGAGGCGTTGAAGACGCGCCCGCCTGACGGGAAGGTCCGGAGCGTCGCCGCCGGGCGGACCACCTCGAGCGTCGTGCTGACGGCCCGGGAGGTGAGGATGTCCATGGTCGAGGTCCCTTCCGGTCCCGCGACCGGCTCGTCCCCCTCCCCGGTCATGAGGTTCCAGATGTACGTCGAGCCGGCCGTCCAGCCCGTGCCGTCCAGGAGGAACCACGGGATCTCCTCCGCGATCCCCATCGGCCATCGGTCGTCCGAGTCGGAGCCGAGCTTCGCGCGGAACTGCGCGCCGAGCAGGAGCCCCTCGGGCCGGTCCACGGGCGCGTCGCGCCAGCGGGTCGTCGTGGTCGCCCCGACGACCGGGTCGCGCGGCGAGCGATCGATCGTCACGCTGTCGTTGCGGTAGATGACGATCTCGCGCGGTGCGGTCCGCTGGTTCGCGCCGGTCGTGGCAGGCTCCAGGCGGACCTGCCAGTAGAGAGCGTTCGCGCCGAAGTTCGCGAGACCCATCGCGCCCCGCACGCGCACCCCTTCATCGATCCAGTCGTACATCGCCTTCGAGACGTACTCCGTGTGCCGGGCGAGGACCGTGAAGCTCGGGAAGGTCCCGGGCGGCGAGAGGGAAAGGTCGTAGTCGGTGGTGTACTGGAGGTCGTCGGTGCTCGCCGCGACGAAGCCGGCGAGCTTGCTGTCGCGCGTGGACCACCAGAGGCCGGGGCCCGCGACGTACGGGCGGTCGAAGCTCACCCGGTACGACCGGACGCCACGCTCGTCGAGATAGGACGATGCGCCGCCCCAGTCGTTGTAGGCCTGGTATGTCAGGACCGGCACGACGAGCAGGGGCGCGTCGCTTCGGATCGTGGGCGAGCGCACGACGACGATCGCGGAGCTGCGCGTGTCGTCCGAGTCGAGCGCGAGGATCGTGTAGACGCCGGGCGGCCACGAGCGGGTGGTCCGGATCGTGTCCGTCACCGTCCAGTTCGCGCGCGGCGTGGACCGCTCGTCCATCACCACGCGCTTCCGCTGGTCCACGCCCTTGCGGCCGTCCACGCGGTACCGGACCAGCTCGGCGCGCCTGCCGTCCTCGGTGGCGGCCTCGCGATAGACCCGGATCTTGTAGGTCTTCGCCGGCGTGCTCACGTGGAGGTCGATCCGCTCGCCCGGGAGGATCGACACCTGCGAGGCGTAGATCTCGGCCTTGGCGGGCGCCGCCGTCCACGGGGTCGCGGTGGCGGGACCCTCTGATCCGCCCTCGTCCGCGGCTGGCGGCGTCCACGGGACGGCCTCAGCCGGCCCCTCCAGGGGCACCGTATCGGCCGATGCAGGCACGGAGACGACCGCGATCGCGCCGGCAGCCGGGACGGCGAGCACGACGAGAAGGGCGGCGATGGCGGTCAGACGGGCGCGCATCGCCACGATGGTCGCACGTGCGGGCCGTCGTCGCGAACGGCCGTCCGGCCCGGCGCCGCCCGGGCGTCGGGCACGAAGAAGGGGGCGGCCCTCCAGCCGCCCCCTTCTTCGCCCACGCGGGTGAGCGTCCCTCATCACGTGGCCGCGTCAGCGGACCCAGACCGTGCGGACGAGCCCGATGGCCTCACGTGCCGACGCGGTGGCCGGCATCCGCAGCCGGTACGACGCGTCGTCGCGGGCGGCGAACCGGTACACGACCGAGCCGTCGCCGGCGACCGTGCGGCTCGTGATCGGCGCCCACTGGCCGCTGCCGGCCCGTCGCCACACCTCGACCTTGCGGCCGGCGTAGTACGTCTCCGTGCGGGCGACCAGCTCGACCTTCGCGCCCTCGGGGACCGAGACCATCGACTTCACCTGCGCCGTGGCCGCGAGCCGGATCCACGAGGTCAGGGCCGCAGGCTTCGCCGAGGCCGTCCCGGCGGCCGGGGCGGACGGCCCGGCGGGCGCGGCGGCCGGTCCGCCGACGACGACGAACCGCGGGACGACGATCCGCGGCAGCGCGACGTTCACGAACGCGATCGGCACGAGCGTGGCGTTCGCGAGGACCGGGTTGAAGTACCCGAGCGACCACGACGAGTAGAAGCCCGAGAGGTATGGGGCGGAGGGCGGCGGCACGACCGAGACGACGTAGGAGGCGGGAGCGAGATCCGGCAGCAGGTACGTCCCGTCCCACGCGACCTGGCGCGCGGTGCACACCCCCACCGGCGCGGGGCAGGCCGTGACCGTGCCGCCGGCGAGCGTCCCGCCGTCGGACCCGATCACGGACCCGGAGATCGAGCCATGGAGGGCGATCGGCGCCGGGACCACGATCGTGGGCAGGGAGACGTTCCCGTTGCCGACCCAGACGAGCGTCGCTGCGCCCGCGCTGACCGTGAAGTAGCCGGGAGACCATGCCGAGTAGAAGCCGGACGGATACGGCGTGAACGGCGGGGGCGAGATGGACACGCGGTACCGGTCGGGCAGGAGGCCACCGATCGCGTACCCGCCGTCCCAGCTGATGCCGACGCTCAGACAGCCGGCCGTGAGCCCGCAGGCCATCACGGACCCGCCGGCCAGCGGGGCGCCCGACGAGGCGAGCACGCGCCCGGTGATCGACCCGAGCGAGGGCGCGCGGACCGGCACGACGATCGGCGGGAGGATGCGCGTCGCGGTCGGGTAGACGATCGACGCGCTCGCGTACGAGGTCGTGAAGTTGCCGACCGACCACGACGAGTACCAGCCCGAGAGGTAGCGCGCACCGTAGGACGGCGGGGTCACCCCGACCGTGTAGGGCCCGCCGGGCAGGCCGTCGAAGCGGTAGGTCTGCTGCGAGTCGATGGTGGCGCGCCAGCAGCCGCCGTACGTCAGGCAGGCGGTGACGGTGCCGCCCATGAGGGTCCCGTGGTCCTGGCCGATCACGGTGCCGTAGATGACGCCGCCCTCGACGGGAGCGATCGCCACGGCGCCCGTCGGCGCTGCCGCCGGGATGAGGAAGGCCAGGGAGAGCGCGGCCGCGAGAGCCGCGACGCGTCGCCGGATTCCGTTCATCGCTCGCACCCCATTGCCGGCCGGCACGGCCGCCGGACCTGGGCCCACGGATCGCCGCCCATCGTCCGCCGGGGTCGCTCGACCGATCGCCTTCGTTCGCGATCCGGCCCGAATGCTAGCGCGGGCTCTCTCGCGAGGGAAGGGGCGTTGGGCCCATCGGACGCCCCTTCGTGCACCGCGCTCACGCGCACCTTGACACGCCCGAGCACCGCTCCTACCATCAATGGACGTTTATATGACGGTCGGGGCCACGCCCGGGGGGACCGCGTCCCGCCCGGATGGTCCGCACCGAGCCGCTCCGCCGGCGGCCGACCCGAGGAGTCCCTGCTGCCCAGTCCCGCCCGCATCCGCGGCACCATCGCGTCGGTCGTCGACCAGCCGGCCGACCTCCGTGCGCTGCGCGACGTCCACAAGGCGCTCGCCGACGTCAATCGCCTCCGGATCATCCGGCGGCTGGCCGACGGCGCCGCGACGGTGGGCGATCTCGTCGCGACGGTGGGGCTCTCCCAGCCGCTCGTGAGCTGGCATATCGCGCGGCTTCGGGCGGCGGGGATCGTCGAGACACGACGGAGCGGCCGCGAGACGCGGATCGCCATCCGCGCGGGGGCGTTCAGCGAGCTGGCCGCGCGCGAGCGCGAGCTGCTCGGGGTGGAGGGCTGAGATGACGCAGGGCGGCCGGGCCGCGGGCGGCGGCGGGCGCAAGGGCTCGCTCACGTCCGCTGAGCAGCGCCAATCGGTGAAGAAGGTGTTCGAGCCCGTCGCCCTCTTCTTCGGTCGGCTGGGGCTGACGCCCAACGGCCTGACCCTCATCGGGTTCGGCATCACGCTCGTCGCGGCGGTCCTCGCCGGCTTCCAGCTGTGGCTGGTGGCCGGGATCGTCGTCATGGTCGGCGGCGTGTTCGACATGTTCGACGGCACCCTCGCGCGGGCCACCGGGAAGGTCGGGCCCCTCGGGGCCTTCTTCGACTCGACCTTCGACCGCTGGGGCGAGGCGCTCACCTGGGTGGGGATCGCCGCCGGATGCATGGCCGCCGGGAACGACCTCGCCGCCACGCTCTCCATCCTGGCGCTGGCCTCGGCCTTCATGGTCAGCTACGCCCGGGCCCGTGCGGAGGGGCTCGGGTTCTCGCCGGGGTCCGGCCTCGCCAGCGTGGGCCTGGCGCCCCGCGAGATCCGTCTCGTCGTCCTCACGGTCGCCCTCGTCCTCACCGGCTTCCTCGGCGGCGTCGCCCCGTGGGATCCGGCCGACCCGACGGCGGGCCTCGCGACGGCCGGCAACGCGCCGTTCCTTCTCGGCGTGGGCACGATCTTCGTCCTCGCCACGATCACGGTCGTCCAGCGCGTCTCGAACGTCCGGGCGCAGGCCCTGACTGCCGATCGCGCGACCGCACGCGACGCAGCCGGCGATTCACCCGGCAAGGAGACGACGTCCCGATGAAGTCCAGCGGCAGGAGCGCCGACGCGAAGGCTCGCGGGAAGGGGCCTGGCGCGCGAAACGCCGCCGGCGGCCCGGCCCGGCCCATCGCAGCGATCGGCAGGACCGAGATCGTCGCTGCGGCGGACGCGGCGACGAAGCGGTCGAGGGCCGCGGAGGCGGCCTCGAGCGCGCGGTGAGCGGTCGAGGCAGGCCGGCGACCCCCGAGGCCGCGGCGGACGAGCGCAGTCTCATCACCCGCGTCCGGGAGCGGTCCGTCCTCCACGCGTACCGGGCCGCGACCTGGGCGCTCGGGCATGCCCCCGAGGCCCCGGCGCAGGAGGTGGGCGGCATCCTCGCCCAGGGCACGTACCTCGCCTGGCCGGCACGCCGCCGGGCGTCGAGGGCGAGCTTCGCGCGCGTCCTCGGCACCGACCCGTCCGATCCCCGGGTCGACCGGCTCGCGCGGCGGATGTATCGGAACTACGCGCGATACATCGTCGACATCATGCGCCTGCCGTCCCGGCCGCCGCACTGGGTCGCCGAGCGCGCGGATCTCTCGGCGGCCGAGATCCTGCAGGAGGTCTACGACCGCGGACAGGGGATGATCATCGCCGCCGCCCACGTGGGCCACAGCGAGGCCGGCGCGGCCGCCGTCGCGGACCGCGGCTGGCCGGTCACAGTCCTCGCCGACGACACGGAGTACAAGGAGCTCTTCGCGCTCCTGCAGGAGCAGCGGGGCCGGTGGGGCGTGCGGCTCATCCCGTGGACGAGCGTGCGCGAGATCTTCGGCGTCCTGAAGCGTCGGGAGATCGTCGGGCTCCTCGTGGACTGGGGATACAAGCCGGACGGCGTCCCGGTCCGCTGGTTCGGCGAGTGGACGACCTTCCCGGCCGGCCCGGCGGTCCTCGCGGCGAAGACGGGCGCGGTCATCGCCCCGATGGCCGTCCGGCTGACCCGCGAGGGCGGGTATGCCGGGTACGTCGGCGAGGTCATCGAGGTGGCGTCGACCGAGCCGGCGGAGGTCGCCCGAGCGACGCAGGCCGTCGCGGATGCGCTCGAGGTGGCGATCCGCCGGACGCCCGACCAGTGGTGGGTCTTCAAGTCGATGTGGCCGGAGACCGACGAGGATCGGGCCCGCCTCCTCGCGCGCCTCCCCGAGTACGGCCTGGACGCCGGGGACGGGTGACGATCGTGGACGGCGGGCGCCCGGGGGTCATGGGCGGCCGGGGGACCCGTGTGCAGCGGCTGCGCGCGCGCGCGCTCGGGGGCGTCACGGTCGCCGCCTGCCATCTCCCGGAGCGGCCTCTCCTCGCGGCCGCCGACTCCGTCGGCGAGCTCTGGTACCGGGCGACGCCCGCGCGCGCTGCGGTGGCTCGCGCGAACCTCCGCCGCGTCTGCACGTGGCTCGCCGCTGAAGGCCGCGGCCCGGCCCGGGCGAGGCGCGCGGCCGCGGATCCGCGCGCGCTCGAGTCGCTCGTCCGCGCGGCCTATCGCCAGCTGGCGCGCTACTACCTGGAGGCACTGCGGGCGCCGACCCTGGATGAGAGGTACCTCCTCGAGCGCCTCGAGGTGACGTCGCCGGGGACGGTGGCGGGCTCGTTCGCGGAGCCACGGGGGGTGATCTTCATCGGGAGCCACCTGGGGCCGGTGGAGATCCTCGCCTGGCTGGGCGGCCACGAGCGGCCTGGGCCGGTGGTGGGCGTGATGGAGACGGTGGACGACCCGGAGCTGCAGGCCTGGATCGCGCGGACGCGGGCCGGGACGGGCATCGAGCTGGTCGGTCTCGACCGCGCGAGGCGGCGGCTCCGCGAGGCCATCGACGCCGGCGGCGCGGCGCTGCTCGTCGTGGACCGCGACATCTCCGGAGGCGGAACGGAGGTCGAGCTGTTCGGGCATCCGGCGCCCCTGCCCACGGGCGCGGCGATCCTCGCGGTCGAGACGGGCGCACGCGTCTTCTACGAGGCGGTCATCCGCGTCGGCGACGGCAGGTACCGCGGCTGGATGCGCGAGGTGCCGGTCCCGGCCGAGGGAAGGCTGCGGGCCCGGGTGACGGCGTTCCTCGACCGGACGGCCCGGCTCATCGAGGAGTCGGTCGCCCAGGCGCCGGAGCAGTGGTGGGCCGTCTTCCATCCGATCTGGCCCGACATGGCGCCGGAGGGCGGAGCGGGTCGACCGCACCGGGCCCGGATGAGCCCCGTCCGGCTCGGGCGCGCGGACCTCCACATCCACACGCTCGCGTCCGACGGCGTGGACGGCGTCGTCACGATCCTCGAACACGTCGAAGCGATGGCGTGGATGGATGTCATCGCCATCGCGGACCACGACCGGATCGACGCCGCGGTGGCCGCACGCGCGATCGCCGAGTCCCGGGGCATGCAGGTCCGCGTGATCGTCGGCGAGGAGGTCTCCACCCGCGGCGGCCACATCCTGGGGCTCTTCCTCACCGAGCGGGTGCCGCCGCTGCGTTCGCTGCGGGAGTCCGTCGCCCGCATCCACGACCAGGGTGGGATCGCCGTCGCGGCGCACCCGGCCACGCCGTACCCGCTCTGCGTCACCGCCCGTTCCGTCCGCCGCCTCATGGACGAGCCGGACCCGCGGCATCGCCTCGACGCGATCGAGGCGTTCAACCCCACGACCTTCGGGCGCGTGGGCCACGCGACCGCCGTCCGGCTTTCGAGCGAGCTCGGGCTCCCGGCGGTCGGGGGCAGCGACGCACACCGGGCGGCGGCGATCGCCACGGGGCTCACCCTCTTCCGGGGCAGCGACGCCCGACGACCTGCGCGCCGCCATCGCGGCGGGCGAGACGCGGTGGGCCGGCACCTTCCACGGCACGCTCTCGCAGCTGCCGACGTTCGGCCGCCAGCTCGCGAAGTACGGGCAGGGCTGGCGGGACGGCGTCGCCGGGCTCGTGCGCGGCGACCGGACGGGGCGCGACCTCGGCTACCCCGGGGGGCGGCTCCGGCCGGCGCGCTTCGACGCCGGGCTCATCGAACCACCGGTCGCGGATGGGGCGGCCCGGCCTCGACCGCCGGGGCCGCGGAAGGGGCGGCGCCGGACGGCACTGGCGCGCGCGTCGCGACGCCGGATGATGGGGACCTGCGATGAAGATCGGACTCGTCACCCCGTACATCTACCCGCTGCCCGGCGGCGTGAACGACCATGTCCGCCACCTGTACGAGGAGCTGCGGATCCGCGGTCACCAGGTGCGGATCATCAGCAGCAGCCACGGGATCCAGCGAGCGTCGGAGGGCGACGTCGTCCGCCTCGGCAAGGGCTTCAGCTTCCCCGCCAACGGGTCGGTCGGCACCATCACGATCTCGCCGAACTTCGACCGCCAGGCCCGGCAGATGCTGGAGGAGGAGCGGTTCGACCTCCTCCACTTCCACGAGCCCTTCGTGCCGTTCCTCTCGCTCTCCGTCCTGAAGGGATCGCGGAGCGTGAACGTCGCGACCTTCCACGCGTACGCGGGCTTCTCCCCCTCGTACGAGTTCGGGAGGCGCGCCCTGGCCGGGTACGCGGCCCGGCTCAACGGCCGGATCGCCGTGAGCGCCGCCGCTCGTCACTTCATCGACCGCTACTTCCCCGGCGACTACAAGGTCATCCCCAACGGGGTCGACGTGGACCGCTTCCAGCGAGCCGTTCCTCTCACCCGCTGGCAGGACGGCGCGCGGAACATCCTGTTCGTCGGGCGTTTCGAGGAACGCAAGGGTCTCATCCACCTGCTCAAGGCGTTCCGGGTCCTCCGGCGCGACGGCCGGGAGGACGTCCGGCTCCTCGTCGTGGGCGGCGGGCCGCAGGAGCGCGAGTGCCGTCGCTACGTCGCCACCCGCCGGCTGCAGGGCGTCGAGTTCCTCGGCCGGGTGAGCGACGACGAGAAGGCCCAGCTCTTCCGGACCGTGGACGTCTTCGTCTCGCCGGCCACGGGCCGCGAATCGTTCGGGATCGTCCTCCTCGAGGCGATGGCCGCCGGCACCCCGATCGTCTGCAGCGACATCCACGGGTACAAGGGCGTGGTCAAGCGCGGCGAGCAGGCGCTCCTCGTCCCGCCGGGCGACCGCGATGCGCTCGCGGCGGCGATCGGACGGCTCCTCGACGACCCGGAGCTGCGCGCGCGGATGGGAGCGAGCGGGCTCGAGCGGGCCGAGGAGTTCAGCTGGCGCGGCGTCGCACGGCGCGTGGACGACTACTACGGGTTCGTGGTGCGGCGGCTCGCGGCCCAGGGGGCCCTCCCGCGCGACTTCAGCGCCGAGGTCCCGCCGGCCCCACCGGCCACGCCGCGCCCCGGCGCCTGACGCGCCCCGCGCGGTCGCGACGTCGGGCGGTCTCCCCCTCAGGCGGTCGCGACGTCCGCGGTCTCGTCGCCTCCGCCGTCGCCGGGCGGCGCCTGCCGTTCGGCCGCGCGTTCCGCGAGCGCGATCCGCCAGGACCACGTGCTGTAGGCGACGACCGCGCACGTGGCCAGGAGCGCGACGAAGAGGACGGCCGGCCACACGTCGAGCAGCTTGACCGAGACGGGTGGGTCGGTGTTGACGGGGAACTGGAACACGTAGAGCCAGGTCGGGAGGATCCCCTGGTACGCGTTGAAGAGCTGCGAGGGCAGCGGGAGCGCGGAGATGTTCGGGTAGAAGAAGACGAAGAGGAGCGCGACCGCCCAGATGAAGCCGAGCGCGAACCGGCGGGCGTCGCGCGCGGTGACGATGACGTACGCGCAGATCCCGAGGGGGACCAGGGCAGCGAGCGCGATCAGCTCCGGGTAGATGCCCTCCTGCTCCAGGATCGGTGCGGTGTCGCTCAGGAAGCCGGTGATGACGAGCCCGGCGGCGCCTGCCGCGGCGAGAAGGGCGATGGCGAACAGGTGTCGATCGCGCCTCACCCGCGCCTGCTCGGGCGCGATGCGCCCATCGCGTCCGTCGCGCGCCGCGCGCTCCAGCGCCAGCATCTGCCACGCGATGAGGAGGCCGGTCGCGACGAGGATCGCGACGATCGCCCCGATCCGCTCGGTGACGACCAGCTGGCCGACGCTCGGGGCACAGGCCGGCGAGTTCGCGTACGCCTTCTCGACGCCGACGATCGCGCACAGGGGCAGGCGGAACAGCCACATCAGCGCGGGCCCCATGACCGCGACCGCCGCCGAGACCCTGACCAGCAGCCACGTCCGCCGCGACGGTCCGTGCCAGACGTCCGCGATGAGGTACGCGACGGCGGCGAGGAGGAAGATCAGTGCCGTGTAGTAGTGGTACTGGAACGTGGCGCGGTCGATGCGCACCCACGGGAGCCACATGACGAAGAACCCGACCGCGATGAGCGCGAGCGGGAGGCTCCGCCGGCGGAACGACTGCCACGCGACGAACGCCATCGCGGGGACGCCGATCCACCAGATGCCCAGGTTCCCGGAGTCGTAGATCGCGGCGGAGGTCCCGTCGAAGCTCCCCTGGTAGAACCAGACCGGCTTCAGGTCGAACGGCCACGCCCACCACGGCGACGATGCTGCATGTGTCGCGCGCAGGTTGTTGTGGTAGTCGTACATCGACCGTGTGAGGTCGAGGAGCGTCTGCCCGGCGTTCCCCGCGGGGAAGCCCTCGGTGAAACGGTTGCCGAGGGCCACCCACGGGACGTAGCTCGCGACGTACACGACCACTGGGACGATGAGGAGGCTGACGACGAGCCAGAGGGCCGGCAGCCCCCAGCCCGACCCGAGGCGGAGCCAGCCCTGCGGCGCCGGGTCGGACGGCGGCAGGAGGCTCGCGGGATCGTCCGGCGCGGGCGGCGGTGCGAGCGGCCCCATGCCGTACCGCGCGCCGACGCGGAACGCGACGACGGCGAGGATCGACAGGGCGATGAGGGCGCCGGAGACCGCGAGGACGATGAGTCCCGCGGAGGGGGCGCCCTCCGGCGGGAGCGTGCCGATGCCCATCGCGAAGCCGACGAGCGCCCCCGCGATGCCGAGGACGCCCGGCACGTAGACCGCGAACCGCATCTCGTCGAGCGTCCAGGCGACGGGACGCAGGACGGTGACCACGACCGCAAGGAGGGTCAGGCCGATCATCATCGCGAGGAAGAAGAGGTTGCCGCTGCTCGTCGTCGCCTCCGGGGTGGTCGCGATCGCCATGTACCCCAGGCTCGCCGAGATCGCGGCGAGCCCCAGGACCAGGACGATCCGGCCCAGGGCGGAGCGCGCGAGGAACGAGGATGCCGATCCCGCCGACGGCGTAGAGCGCGACCCACTTGGACGCCAGCCCGAGGCCCAGGAGGACCCCGACGAGCGGCATGCCGACCGCGAACGCGAGCCATCCCTTCAGGCGGCCCGTCCAGAACGCCGCGAAGAGTGCGAAGGCGGCCAGGATGAAGAAGCCGACGTAGACGTCGTTCATCGCGATGCGCGACTGCACGAACATCATCCCGTCCGCCAGGACCAGGATCCCCGCGATCACGGCGACCGTGCGCCGGCGGAAGAGCATGCGGAGCAGCAGGAAGAGCACCGCGATGGTGAGCGCGCCGAAGATGACGCCGGGCAGGCGCCACGCGAACGCGTGGGACCCGGCGGGCACCGCGGCCGATGCCCCGTCGGCCGAGAACGTGAGGATCTGCTGGCGGTCGCTCGCCGGCTGCTGCTGGTCGGAGTCGAGCACCCAGGCCGTGGCGTCGAACGGCAGCCGCGCGTCGGCGAAGACGGCGTTCCCGTTCGGCTCGACGACGTAGATCGTCTCCCCGCTGCCATCCGGCGCGACGCCGAGCACGTGGACGAGCTGGGTGGCGTCGTCGTACAGGATCCGCGAGGTCTCGCCGGGCATGGTCGCGGTCTTCACGACGGCCGCGGGCGCGCCGTCCCCGTCCTTCCCCGCATCGATCCGCCACATCGTCGTGCCGCCGACCGCGTAGATCGCCGGGTCGCCGACGCCCGTCACGCGCGCGACGTCGGATGCCCCGCCCTCGAGCTCGACCGTGTCGGCGACCGCGGCGTCGCCCGGATCCACGAAGACGACGCCTGCGTCCGCGGCGGCCGCGATCCGGCCGCGGGACTCGATCGCGACACCGGGCAGGGTCCCGGCAGCGATCGCGTCCTCCACGGCGGTCTTCACGGCGGCGTCGAGACTCCCCGAGAGGACGACCGGCGCCCCGGCCCCGGCGCGGATCTTCTCGAGCGTGGCCGCCTCGTCGAGGCCGGCCACGCGGAAGAGCTCGGCGGCGAGCGCTTCCGCATCGGTGACCGCGGTGGCGTCCACGACGAGGGTCGGCGCGGTCCCGCCGTCGGTCATCCCGCCGAGGCCGGGGACCGTCGAGCGGCCGAGCGGCTCGCCGGAGAAGGCGTCGAGCGTCACGAGGAGGTCGCCCGCGAGCGCGGCTGCGACCGTCGTGCCGTCGGTCGTGGCATAGAGGCGCGTGACCGGCCCACCGAGCGTGCTCAGGGCGTCGGGGGTCGGGATCGTCTCGCCCGTCCGGCCCGCCGCCCGGAGGGCGTCCAGTGTGCTCGTCGTGTCCAGCGAGAGCACCGACCCCTGCTCCGTGCCGATGAGGAGCCGGTGGGAGGTCTCGTCCACCGCCACGGACCGCGCCCCCGGCGCCTCGATCGTTGCGACGAGCGCGCGGCTCGCGAGATCGTACGCGGTGACCGCGTCGCCGGTCGCGAGGTAGAGCCGGTCGCCCCCGGTCGCGGTCGTCGTGAGCCCGTCGTCCCACCGCGGCTCGATCGCCGCGTCGGAGACGGGCGCGCCCGTCTCGCTCGTGGCGGAGACGCTGTCGCGGCCGAACGCGACGATCCCCAGGGCCATCGCGTACTTCGCCAGGTGCGGGTGGGTGAACTCGTAGATCTCGTGCGGCTCGCCGTACCGCCAGAACTGCAGGAACTCGGTGGCGGTGCGCGCGTGGTAGACCTCGTCGAAGTGCATGCGGTACGGCTCGGCGAGCCGGTACGTCCGCAGCACGAGCGCGGCGACCACGAGGACGAGGAGGATCCACAGGTCCAGCCGGTCGAGCCGGCCGCCGCGCTCCCGGACCAGGAGCGCAGACCGGTCGTGGGTGCGATACCGCCCGAGCCCGCGCAGCCAGCCGACGACCCTCAGGCGGCCGCCGCCGCCGTCCTCCGGCCCCTCGTCGAGCGCGTCGTCGGCCTCCGGCCCGGCCTCGAGCAGGGCCGTCGCGGCCGCCCCGCCGGCCCCTGCCTGTGACGACGCGGCGGGTGTCCCGGCCGTCCCTCCGGCCGCTCCCGCAGCAGCCGCCGCTGCCGCAGCCGGCCCGGGGCCGTGCGCGCGCGCCGCCGGCACCCCCGGCACCCCCCTGTCGCCCAGCGCGATCGCGTCGCGCGCCTCCTCGGCGAGGAGCCCGGCGCGCGCTTCCTCGGCGTCCTGCTCGATCGCGCTCCGCCTCAGCCGCGTGAGGGACCACAGGAAGACTCCGAGATGGGCGACGGCGATGGCCGCCACGCCGCCGGGCGACCGGATCAGGTCGCCGATCCCCAGCCAGTCGGAGATCCCGGGGTTGTCGTAGAAGGGCAGCGTGAGGATCGCGTACAGGTTGAGGAAGCTCGCGATCGCGAGCACCAGGTATGCGATCCGCCACCGGGACGAGGTCGCCGCGAGGATCGCGCCGAGCGCGAAGGCCGGGTAGAGATAGCGTTCGTGGACGCGGGTCGGCAGGATGAAGAAGCCGATCGCCATCACCGTGAGCACGACCAGCAGGGTCCGCCGGTCGGGGCGCCGCCAGACGATCGCGCAGAGGACGGCGATGAACGCGAGGAGGAGCGCCGTGCCCACCATGACCGCGGGGACGGGACCGAACGAGTAGAACGGCTGTCCCGGATCGCGCGCCACGTCGAGGACCCAGGTGCCGTTGGCGGCGAGCCCGTTCACGACCCCGCCGACGTCGAGCGAGAGCAGCGCCCACGGGTTGTAGCCGTTGACCGTCAGGTACGAGTACTGGGCGGCCGTCGTGACGATCTTCCGGGCGAGGTCCCAGGGCATGAGCGCGAAGGGCACGGAGAGCACGAAGGCGGTGCCGATCCCGGCGACCAGGACGCTCGCCACGTCGGCCGGGCCCTCGCGGTCGGGGCGCCCGATCCCCGCCCGGGCCAGCGCCCGCCACACGAGCCCCGGAGGCCCCTCGCGGCGGGGCCGCGTGACGAGGTAGCGATGGAGGATCAGGGCCGCCGCGATGGGGATGAGGATCCCGAACTGCGGCTTGATGATCGCGGCCACCGTCGTCAGGACGGTGGCGGGGACCATGCGGCCCTTCCAGAGCTCGCGGACGGCGAGAAGGAGGACGACCGTGCCGACCGAGTCCACCTGGCCCCAGACCGCGCTGTCGAACCAGGTGACGGGATTGAACAGGACCAGGCCCGCGCCGAGGAGCGCCGCCCGCCGGCCGCCGCCGAGGTCGCGGACCATCCACCACACGACGAAGGCCATCGCACCGTCGGCGATGATCGGCGGCAGCTTGATCAGGTCGCCCGCCCCGCCCATGAAGCTGCCCACGATCCCGACGAGCCACAGGACGTAGAGATACCCGGGCGTGTAGTCGGCGAAGAAGTCGCGGTCGTAGAACCCGAACGGCCCGTGGGCGGCGAGGTTGTCCGCCCAGTAGCGGAATGCCGCCACGTCCACGCCGAAGCCCGAACCCGGCTCGAGGAGGACGTATGCGATGATGAGCCGGAGGGCGATCCCGACCGCGACGAGGATCGCGATCGCGCGGTAGTCGCTCCCGGTCCTCGTCGTCCCGGACTCCGCGGTCGCGCCCTCCGTGGGGCCGCCCCGTTCAGGGCCGGTCAAACGAGTTCGGCCTCCTGCACGAGCGTTGAGGTGCAACCGAGTATAGCCCCGGGTCGCCCCACGACGGCTCGATCGGCCCGCGAGCCCTCCCGCCTCCTTGAGTCCGTCCCGCCCGTCGTCGTGGGCGGGGCGGTCGTGGTGCTGCTGCTCGTCGTCTACGGCCTGAGCAACCTCGACCGCGAGAACCTCTACCGGCACTTCGTCTGGCAGGGGATGGCGTGGCTCGACGGTCATCTCTCGATCCCGTACCCGGTCCCGGGCAACGACTACTACAACGATGTGATGCCGGTCCTTGGGCCCGACGGGTCCGAGACGGGGCGCGCCATCCTCCCGTTCCCGCCGCTGCCGGCCCTCGTGCTGCTCCCGTTCGTCGCGGTCTGGGGCCTGGCGACGGACGCGCAGCTGCTCACGGCCCTCGGAGCGGCACTCGCGGCGGGCGTCGCGTTCCGCATGCTCGGAGAGGTGGAGATCCGCCGGTCCACCCGCCTCGCGATCACCCTCTTCCTCGGGTTCGGGACCGTGCTGTGGTACACGGCCGCGGTCGGGACGACCTGGTGGACCGCGCACGTCGTGGCCCTCCCGCTCGTGTTCGGGGCGGTCGCCATCGGGCTCGCCCGCGAGCGCGTGGTCGGCCTCGACCCCGCCGGGGGCGTGCGCCGGTTCGTCGACCCGCCGCTCGTTGCGGCCGGCTTCCTCCTCGGGCTCGCGGCCGCGGCGCGCATGCCCGTCCTCCTCGGCGCCTCGTACTTCGTCTTCGTCGGGGGCGGGTCGACGAGGCGGCGCGTCGCGTCGGTCGCGCTCGGCGCGGCGATCCCGGTCGTCGCGCTCGTCGGGTACACGTACGCTGCCACGGGGAACGCCTTCAACCCCGCGTACGAGTACCTCTATCGCCAGGAGGTGGACGCCTACCCCGAGCTCGGGTACGTCGGCGACTGGTCGATCGAGGATCCCCGCTACATCCCGAGGAACCTGGCGATCATGCTGCTCCAGCCGCCGAACCTCCTGCCCGCATGCACGCCGGCGGACGCGCCCCGCGGCATCTTCGACCCCGACTGCCCGCTCCTCGTCCCCGACGCGGTCGGGATGAGCCTGCTTCTCACGAGCCCCGCCTGGCTCCTGGTCCTGCCGGCGATCCGGCGCCGATGGGGCGACCCCATCGTCACTGGGGGGGTCGTGGCGGCGGGACTCGTCGCCCTGCTCGACCTCATGCACTTCAGCCAGGGCTGGGTCCAGGTCGGCTACCGCTTCTCGCTCGACTGGGCGCCCTTCCTCCTCCCGGTCGCCGCACTGGGTCTCGACGGCCTCTCGAGCCGCTGGCGGACGGTCGGGTTCGCTCTCATCGGGGTCTCGGCTCTCATGCAGCTGTGGGGCATCGTCTGGCGCGGGGCTCTGGGCTGGTGAGCCGGCTCGATCCGGCGAGGACCCCCGCCGACCAGGCGCCCGCGGCGTCCTCCTGGACGACCTCCGCGGTGGTGGTCGCGGCGCTCGTCGCGGGCGCGGTGGCGTTCGCTCTCGGCTGCGCGCGGCTGCTCCCGGGCGTCGCGTTCTGGGACACCGGGGAGATGCAGACGGTCGCGCCCGTCTTCGGGACGGCGCACCCGACCGGCTACCCCACGTACGTCGTCCTCGGATGGCTGGCCTCCGTGGTGCTGCAGCCGCTCGGCTCGCCGGCTTTCGTCCTGAACCTGCTCAACGCCCTTCTCATCGGGTCGGCGGCCGCCGTCGCCACGCTCCTGTTCGGGCGGCTCGTCGGCCGGCCGGTCCTCGCCCTCGCGGGCGGGATCGTCGTCGCGACGATGCCGGAGGCGTGGTATCTCGCCACGCATGCCGACCCGCACGCGCTCCACGCGCTGCTCCTCGGCCTGGTGCTCGTCCTCCTCGTGGTCTGGGGCGACCGGCGCCGGGCGGGCCTGGACCGCACGGATCGGTGGCTGGCGGCCGCCGCGATCGCCTATGGGGCGGCGCTGGGCAACCAGGCGCTCATGCTGCTCGTCGCGCCCGGGATCGGGCTGTACGTCCTCGCGACCGAGCCGCGGCTCCTCCGGCGGCCGTTGGTGGTCCTCGGGTGCGCGGCCGCCGTCCTCGGGACCGCGGCGCTCTTCTATCTGCAGCTGCCGCTCGCGGTCGCGCTCGACCGGCCGCTCGTCTACGGGCGACCCGGCACGTGGGACGGGTTCTGGTACATCGTGCTCGGGGAGCAGTTCCGCGGCTCGCTGGGCGACCCGCTCGCACGTCCCGTGGAGACGGTGCGCGCGATGGCCGATGCGCTGTCAGGCCAGCTCGGGCTGCTGGCGCTCGCGATCGTCCCCGCGGCCGTGGTGACCGCGGTCCGAGCACCGCGGTACGCCCTCCTCACGGTCCCGGCGGTCGCCATCACGCTCGTCTTCGCGGCCGTCTACGACAACGCGGAGATCGCGCGCTACCACCTCGGGCCGGCGATCATCGCCGTGAGCTGGCTCGTCGTCGCGGCAGACTGGGTCGTGGACCTGGTGGAGGCGGCGCTGCGGAGGCGCGAAGGGGAGGACGAGGAGCTGGAGGGGCGCGGACAGCGCCCGGGGAGACGCAGGGCGCACCGCCATCGTGGCCGGCGGCGCGGTCGCCGCGGGCCTCCTGGCGGCCGCCATCGTGCTGCCGCAGGTCGTCCGGCTGCCGGAGTCGGAGCGGCGCGCGAGCGAGGTCGGGATCCTGGACGCACGGTCGTTCGTCGAGACGGCGTTCGAGACGTTCGAGCCCGACGCGACCGTCGTGAGCTGGTGGAGCTACTCGACACCGCTCTGGTATGGGACCATCGTCGAGGGACGCCGTCCCGACCTCCGGATCGTGGACGACCGCACGCGGCTCGACGAGGGCCTCGGAGAGATGGCGGACGTCGTCCGCGCCGACCTGCCGACGCGACCCGTGTACGTGATCCCGGGTTGGTCGGACCTGCGGGGGCTTGAGGAGGAGTTCGTGCTCGAGCCGGCCTTCACGGCCGCGAACCAGTTCGTCTACCGGGTCGTCTCGGAGCGAGGAGCCACGCCGTGACCGCGATCGACACCGCTCCGCCCCGCCTGCCGGAGCTCTCCTACTTCTTCCCGGCCCACAACGAGGAGGCGAACCTGGAGCCCCTCGTCGCGGAGGCGCTCGCGACCCTGCCGACGCTCGCGGAGCGGTTCGAGATCGTGATCGTCGACGACGGGTCCCGGGACGCGACGCCGCGGATCGCGGACCGGCTGGCGGCGGTCCATCCGGATGTCGTCCGCGCCGATCCACCACCCGACGAACCTCGGGTACGGGACCGCCCTGCGGTCGGGGTTCCGGGCGGCGCGGTACGCCCACGTCGCCTTCACGGACGGGGACCGCCAGTTCAGGGTCGCCGACCTGGGCCGGCTCTCGGCACGGATGGCGCAGTCCGACCGCCCGGATGTCGTCGTCGGCTTCCGGATCAGACGCGCCGACCCGTTCGTGCGGACCGCCTACGCGCGGATGTATCGGTTCGCGAACCGGGTCTGGTTCGGCCTGCGCGTGACCGACGTCGACTGCGCCTGCAAGCTCTTCCGGCGCGAGGCGCTCGAGGGGATCCGCGTCGCGTCCGGCGGCGCGTTCTTCTCGGCGGAGATGCTCATCAAGCTGCGCGCGAGCGGCCGGACGGTCGTCGAGGTGGGCGTTCCCCACTACCCGCGGACGGCGGGCTCCCAGACGGGCGCGAAGCCCGGCGTCGTCTGGCGCGCGGTGAAGGACTTCTGGTCGCTGCGCCTGCGGCTGTGGGCCGACCGCGGTCGGGCTCTCCGCCGCGGCGAGCCGATCCTGGGCCGCTCGGGCGCCCGGGCGCCCGAGGCCTGACGTCCGACGCGGGAGCGGTTCGGCCGCCTACCGCCGGCGCGGGCCGCCCTCGCCCGGGTCGTCCACGTCGAGCGAGTTCACGAAGTCGCGGAAGACCGAGAGGCTCTCGTCCGTCGGCTCGGCCTCGTCCGACTCGTCGGGCTCCGGACGGACGCCGGCACGATCGAGCACCTCCGCCGCCGCATACACCGGCGCGCCCGTTCGGACGGCGAGCGCCAGCGCGTCCGAGGGCCGCGCGTCCACCTCGTGGACCCGCCCGCCCGACTCGAGGACGATCCGCGCGAAGAACGTCTCGGCCTCGAGGCCGACGATGTCAACCTCGCGCACCGTCGCGCCCAGATCCCGCATGAGCGACGCCAGGAGGTCATGGGTCAGCGGTCGCTCGGGCTCGACGCCCTGCAGCCGCATGGCGATCGCGTTCGCCTCCCAGGGCCCGATCCAGATCGGCAGGTAGCGGTCCCGGCCGAGCTCCTTGAGGATCACGACGTGCTGGCTCGAGAGCATGTGCACCCGCACGCTCTCGACGACGACCTCGATCCGGCCCGTGGACATGCCGGGATTATCCCATGCGCGCCCCGCCGGGCCGGGCCCGCCCGGGTCAGGGCGAGACGATCGTCTCGGCCGGGGCCTCGGTCGCGCCGGTGGCCGCCGGGTTCGATGTGCCCGCACCCGGCGATGCCGCGGGGCGCGCGATCGCCTCCAGAGGCGTCGTCCAGAGGCGCGTCCCGTCGATCCAATAGAGGAGCGGCGGCTTCGACTCGCCCCGGTCCACGACGTACATGCCGCGGATGGCGTCCCATCGCTCGGGCTCACGTGCCAGCCGGTACTGCGCCACGTACCCTCCCGTCGCCTTGTCCGTGGCCACGATGCGGCGGTTCGGGGCGTCCCAGGCGTACACCTGGCCGTCCTGCGCGCTCCCATACCCGGTCACGAGACCGTACTCCGGGGTGGGCCGCAGGAGCTCGTCGCCGGGGTCCGCCACGGGGCTCTTGGTCCGCTGACCCCCGCTGAATCGGGCGATCTCCGTCCCGTCCACGGCCCACAGCGCGCCGTCGATGTACAGGCTCGAGATCCCGGAGACGTCCTGGGGCGCGGCGAGGTAGTCGGTGGCGGCAGCCGGGAAGCCGCTCCCGTCCGCGGCGGGCGAGTAGCGGAGGATCTGCCGCGCCGAAGGGTCCACGATGTAGAGGTTGTACAGGCCCCGGTCCGGGTCGCGGAGGAAGGTCCCCATCGCGCGGATGTCCTTGCCCCAGGACGTCGAGTCCGCGACGGTCACGCGGGCGAGCGTCCCGTTGCCCTTCTTGTCGATCGGGACGGAAGCGCCAGAGGATGTTCTTCGAGTCGAGGATGAGCAGGTCCGGGCCCGACACGGAGAGGAAGCGCGGCTCGCCCGCCTTCGTCTTGCCGACCTCGGCGCCCGCCGCCAGGATCAGCGAGGCCTTCTTGCCCGCGAGGTCCACCCGGTAGACCGCGTGCCCCTCACCGTCGAGGACGTACGGGGCGCCGTCCGGCCCCTGGACGATCCGTGCCAGCGACACGGCCGGATCGGCTCGGTCGAAGGAGAAGGCCTGCGTGGCGGCCACCTCGGCGACGCCGTAGAGGTCATCCAGTCCCGCCACGACCCGCCGCTGCAACGGCGTGATCGTGCTGGGCGGGATGTCCGCGGCCGCTGCCTTCTTCAGATCCTCGTACGCGTTCGTGAGCAGCTGCATCGCCTTCGTCGGGTCATCCGTGACGAGGTTCGACCCGTTGTCGTAGACCAGGCGGAGCGACTCCTGCGCCGACTCGAGCGCCTGCTGGCCGGCCGTGACCTCGGCGACGACGCCGGGGGACGTGCCTCCGCCCCCCATGGCGAAGACCCCGACGCCGACCACCGCGATCGTGCCGATCAGCACGAGGGCGGCGATCGCCACCCTCCGCTGTGTGGCCCGGCGCGCCGTGACGGGCGTGACCTTCCGGGACGGCTCCGCGCGCCGCGGCAGCAGGTCCTGCACGCGGTCCAGGCCGTCGCGCGCCGCGCCTCCGGCCGCGCGGCGGGCGCGCGACGCCGTGTCGGTGACGGCCGCCACCCCGCCCGAGAGCGAGTCGGCGAGCGGGATCGGAGAGCGCTCGGGCGACCCGGCAAGTGGTTCCTCGGGCGCGACCGGGACGAGCTCCGCGCGGTGGTAGGTGGACGCGACCTCGGCCGCCTCGAGCGCGATCGCCCCGTCGGATCCGGTGCCGTCCATGGCGACGAACCGGTGGTGGATGTGCTCGACGGCCGACGACGGGTGGAGCGAGACGAGCCCGTCGCGGATCTCGTCCACCCCCACCCTGCCCACGACATTCGCCGAGATGAGCGCCACGATGTCGCCGACGCCGACGTCGCCCTTCCAGACCTGGGGCGCGATGTCCTTCGTCGGCAGTCCCGTCTCGCCGTGCGGGTCCGGGAGGGTCAGCAGCCGGTCCTGACGGACCATGTACGCCGCGACCCGCCCGACGGTGACCACGTACAGCTCGCTCCCCCGGACCACCGCGAGGCCCAGCCCGATCGGGCCCGGCTCGTCCGTGGCGCGGCCCAGGCCCACCCTCTCGCGCTGTGCCGCCAACCGGCGATTCGCCGAACGGATCACCTTCGTCAGGATGACCTGGATCCCGGCCGACTCATCGTAGAAGTACTCGTCGCGGATCGCCTCGGCGACGAGGCGGGTGGCGTCCCGGACCCGCGGCGGGTGGGCCGGGCCTGTGACGAGCAGGTAGAGGCTCCCCTTCGAGCGCGCGACGGAGCCGACCGTCGGCTCGACGACGACGGTCGTGTCCTGGGAGTCGGAGAGGCGGTCCTGCTCGGCGACGACGCCGAGCCTCATCTGCAGCCGGGCGGTCATCCGTACCTGGTGGCGGGAGGGTGGGCGCTGTGGCGCGCCGCCGCTGGGCGGCCCTGGCAGCGCCGCAGGGCGTCCCGAGTATACGCAAGGTCGTCCGGAAGTCCTTCCGGCGACCGGGGCCGGGGGATGGTGCCGGCCCCGGTCGCCCGCCGTCGAGCGGAAGGCCTCAGTCCCGCAGCGGTGACCGTCCGGATCCGGGTGGCGCGGACGCCGCCCGGTGCCGCGGCGAGTGCCTCGAGGAGCTCGGTGGACCGGAGGTGCACCTCCTGGCCCACGAGCGGGTGGTCCACCTCGACGATGACCGCGTCCCCGACCACCCGGACGAGCCGGGCGGCGCCGGCCACCGCCGGCGCGCGCTCGGCGAGGATCGCCGCGAACGTGGACGACGCGCGCGCGAGGCGCAGCTCCTCCTCGAGCCCGAGGGCGCGCGCCGCCTCGGGGAGCAGGTCGCCCACGCGTCGCATCGGCCGGCGAGCCCGCGTCACCCCGCGTCCTCCACGAGGCGAGCGCCCGTGCCGGTCGCGGCACCGGCTCCCGCGGCCGCCGGCGCCTCGTCCGGGCCGGGCCCGTCCTCCGCCTCCACGCGCCACGGCGTCCCGTGCGCCCGCAGGTCGGGATCGAGGTCGGCGAGGGTCGTCGTCGTCACGAACGCCTGCGGGAGCGCCGAGATCCGCCGGACCAGGTGCCCGCGTCGGGCCGGATCCAGCTCGGAGAAGACGTCGTCGAGCAGCAGCAGCGGAGGCCTGCCGTCCAGGCGCTCGAGGAGGTCGAGCTCGGCGAGCTTGAGCGCCAGGATCGCCGACCGCTGCTGGCCGCGCGACGCGACCCCCTGCATGTCGCGCCCGTCGAGGAGGAACGCGGCATCGTCGCGATGCGGTCCCACGAGCGTCGCCCCGTTCCACACTTCCTTGTCGGCCGTCTCGGCGAGCCGTCGCGCGAGGGCGTCACGCGACCTCTCCCCGGGGCGGACGGGCGCGTTCGTGACGTACGCGAGGGCGAGGGCACCCTCCTCCGGAGCGATCTCCCGGTGGGCCGCGGCGAGCGGGCCGGCGAGCGCCTCGAGAAGGGCGGCCCTCCCCTCCAGGACCTCGGCTCCGGCGTCGAGGAGCGCCTCGTCCCAGAACGGGAGCTCGCCGCGTGTCGCGGTCTCCTCGCGGATCGCCTTGAGGAGCCCGTTGCGCTGACGCAACGCCCGTTCGTACGTCGCGAGCGCGCGGGCGTAGGCGGTCGAGCGGTCGGACGCCAGGCGGTCGAGCGTGTCGCGCCGGAGGCCGGGAGGGCCGACCACCAGGAGCATCTCCTCCGGCGCGAACAGGACGACGCGCATGGCCGATCCCAGCGCCGCCGGCCGACGCGGGACGCCGTTCACCCTCAGCCGCTTGCGGCCGGCGGCGGGGCCTTCGCGCGCGAGCACCACCTCGATCGTCGCCTCGGGGATCCGCGGCGTGCGCCTCGACCCGCGCGAACGGGGCGCCCCAGCGGATCAGCTCGGCATCGGCGGAGGCACGGTGGCTGCGGCCGCGCGCACAGAGCGCGATCGCCTCGATGAGCGTCGTCTTCCCGGACGCGTTCGGTCCCCAGACGAGCTGCGGCCCGTGGCCGAACGAACCGTCGAGCGCGGCGTACGCGCGGAAGCCGACGAGGCGCAGCGACGCGAGCGTGGGGGCCTCCGACCGCCCGGCCGCCTAGGAGGCGGTCCGGACCGGCATGACGACGTGCGTGTACTCGCGCCCGTCGGCAGGGCGGAAGAGGCCGGGCGAGAGCGGGCCGGCCAGCTCGATCGCGAACTCCTCGGTCTCCACGTTCTGGAGCACCTGGGTGAGGTAGTCGGCGTTGAAGGCGATCGTGGTCGCGTCGCCCTCGACGGTCGCGTCCACCTCGCTCTGGTGATCGCCGAGGTCGGAGACCGCAGTCACCGAGATCCCGGCCGTCCCCTCGCCGCCGACATGGAGCTTCACGATCTTCGTCGTCTTCTGGGTGAGGAGTGCGGCGGGCCGCACCGCCCGCAGGAGCTCTTCGCGGTCCACGACGGCACGCGTCGTGTGCTCCTTCGGGAGGACCTGCTGGTAGTTGGGGAACTGCCCGTCGATGAGGCGGCTCACGAGGACCGTCCGGTCCTGCCCGTCCACGGTGAAGACGACCTGGTTCCGGCTCGGCGCCAGGATCACGTCGACCGGGTCGTCCACGTCCGTGAGGATCCGCTCGAGCTCGGCATACGACCGGGCCGGCACGACGATGCTCGTGTCCTCGGTCGGCGCGAGCGTGGGGATCGTGGTGATCGCGATGCGGTAGTTGTCCGCTGCGGCGAGGGTCATCCGGTCGCCCTCGAGGCGGGTCAGGACTCCCGTCAGGATCGGGCGCGCCTCCTCGGTGGCGGCCGCGAAGGTGACCTCGCCCAGCGCCTGGCGCAGCACCTTCTGACTCACGCGGGTGGTCGGGCGCTCGCCGGCGGAGGGGATCTGCGGGAACTCGTCGGCCGCCATGCCCTTGATGTGGGTCTCGAAGCGGCCGCTCACGAGGTGGATGCGCTCGTCGGGCAGGAGCTCCAGCTCGATCGCGGCGGTCTTCATCGGGATGGAGGCCACGATCCCCGCGAAGAGGTCGGCGGGCAGCGTGATGGCCCCGTCGTCGTCCACCTTCGCCGGCACCCAGTGCGTGATGCCGATCTCGAGGTTCGTCGCGGTGAGCTCGAGGCCCGCGTCGCGGGTCCGGAGCAGAACGTTCGACAGGACCGGCAGCGCGGCCTTCGACGAGACGGCGCGTCCCACGACCGACAGGCCGTGGGCGAGGTTCTCCTGGAGGATCGTCAGTTTCACGACCGGTGGTCTCCCTGGCTCCCGGCACGAGGCGTACATGCACGGATCACCGGTGCGCCGGCCGCTCCCGGGCGGGTCCACACCGTCGGTGCGTATCTTCTCATCCTTGAGAGACTCACCGTCACCGTCATATGGTCGTGGACCGTGTGGACGACCACGCTCGCCCGTGCGGCGCCGGGCTGTCGAAGACCCGGCCCCGACATGTGGATGACCGGGGCCGGCCGGTGCACGCGCCCCGGGATGGCCGGTGGACGGCCGGTGAAGGAGGGGGATGGCTCGCCGCCCGCAAGGTGCCCGCCCCGCGCCGGGTCGGGCACCTTGTCCACATCGGGGCCCGGTTATCCACGGTTATCCCGCCCTTATCCACGCTGCGGCGGCATCCGCCGGATGCGGCGGCCGGGGCGCCGCCCCGCCGGGGAGGCCGCGGTTCGCGACGCCGGCCGGCGTCAGTCGGAGTAGATGAGCTCCCGCACCGCTGCGATGTCGCGGCGCATCTCGTCGCTCGCGGTGGCCTCGCGGTCGATCTTGTCGCACGCGTGAAGGACCGTGGAGTGGTCCCGCCCGCCCAGCTCCTCGCCGATCCTGATGAGGCTGACGTCGGTCTCCGCCCGCATGAGGTACATCGCGATCTGGCGGGGGACGACGATGGCCCTGTCGCGCTTCTGGCCCTTGAGCTGGTCCATCCCGACCCCGAAGTACTCGGAGACGGCCTTCGCGATGCGCTCCGGCGTGACCGTGCGCTTCTTCGGGTTGAAGAGGACGTTGGACAGGACGGCCTGGGCGAGCCCGATGTCGATCGACTGGCCCTGCATGCTCGAGTAGGCGACGATCCGGTTGAGTGCGCCCTCGAGCTCGCGGATGTTGCTCACGACCTTGCGCGCGACGAACTCGACGACGTCCGCCGACAACGGGACACCCATCTCCTCGGCCTTCGCACGGAGGATCGCGATGCGCGTCTCGAGGTCCGGGGCGGTGAGATCGGCGATGAGGCCCCACTCGAACCGGCTTCGGAGGCGCTCCTCGAGCGTCGTGATCTGCTTCGGGGGCCGGTCCGAGGACAGGACGATCTGCTTCCCGTCCTCATGGATCGCGTTGAACGTGTGGAAGAACTCCTCCTGCGTCCGCTCCTTGTCCGCGATGAACTGGATGTCGTCGACGAGGAGGAGGTCGATCCGGCGGTAGCGGCTGCGGAACTCATCGATCCGGCCCTGCTGGATGCTGGTGATGAACTCGTTCGTGAACTTCTCGCTGGTCGCGTAGACGACGCGCTTGCGCGGATACCGCGCGAGGACGGCATTGCCGATCGCGTGCATGAGGTGGGTCTTGCCGAGCCCCACCCCGCCGTACAGGAAGAGCGGGTTGTACGCGTGCCCCGGCCGCTCGGCGACCGACAGGCTGGCGGCGTGCGCGAGCCTGTTCGCCGACCCCACGATGAAGTTGCTGAAGGTGTAGCGCGGGTTGAGGCTGGTGGCGCCGCCTTCCGGCGCTCCGACGCGCGTGGCCTCGACCCGGACGGGCGCCGGTGCGCCCCCGGCGGCGGCGCTCTCCTCCGCGGACCGGACGACGAACTCGACCTGGACGCTGTAGCCGACCACGCGGGCGAGCGTCTGCGAGATCAGGGGCCTGTAGCGGGTCTCCAGCCAGTCGCGGGCGAAACCGTTGGGGACCGCGATCCGGAAGCGGGTGCCCTCCACGTCGACGAGCGACGTGTTCTTCAGCCAGGTCTCGTAGTTGGCGGGCGACAGCGAGACCTGGAGTTCCCCGAGGGCGGCTCGCCAGACGTGCTTCGCGTCCATCGTCAGCTCGTTGCGGTCGGTCTGTGGATGGTCGGTCGATCGAGGGTGCGCCACACGGGAACGGCCGGCGGCCGGGTCGCGATGGGGCCCCGAGGCGCTCGTCGCAGATGGCGACGGAGCGACGCCGAGTCTCCCTCCCGCGGCTCGATCCGGGGGCTTCGAGGACCTGCCCTCGAACGTCCCGGCGTCGGGGGCCGCGCAAAGATAGCACCGGCCGACGGACGGCCGCAAGGCGATTCGGCACGGGTCCGCCCATACTCCTGGGGAGTATCAGGGCTCGTGACGCTGCCTCCCGCCGCGGCGGCACAAGGGGCGCCCGGAGCCGTTCGCGGGTGGCCGGCGAGGGGGCCCCCTCGTTTGACACTCCTCCGAGCGCGTCCATATACTCGCCCGGCAGTCGACGCGCCGACGCGCCACATGTGCGCTCAGGCGCGTTCGTGTGCCTTCAGGGACCCCAGCACCCGTCCCGGAGGCCCGATGGAGAGGATCGGACGACACCCCGATGAAGCAGACGTACCAGCCCAAGAGGCGGCATCGCGCCAAGGAGCACGGCTTCCGCGCCCGGATGAAGTCGCCCGGGGGCCGGCGCACGCTCGCGCGACGCCGGGCCCGCGGTCGCAAGAAGCTCTCCGCCTGACGCCGGCCAGCGGCGCACGCCGCCAGCGGCTCGCGATGATCACGCGGCCAGCCGACTTCGCAGCCCTGCAGCGCGACGGGACGTCGCGCTCGTCCGGTCTTCTGTCCGTTCGCGCCCGCCGCACCGACCTCGCCGCGACGCGGTTCGCCTTCTCCACGGGGAAGAAGCTCGGCGGCGCGGTCGTGCGCAACCGGACGCGGCGCCGGATCCGCGAATCCCTCCGCCCGATGATCGCCGCGCTCGCGCCCGGATGGGACGTCCTCGTCGTCTCCCGGCCGGCGACCGCGGAGGCACCCCAGGCTGCCATCGCCGCCGACCTCGCCCGCCTGCTGGCCCGGGTCGGCATCCTCGGGACGGAGCCGCGCGAGTGAAGCGGATCGGCTCGGCCTTCGGCGTCGCCCTGATCAAGCTCTACCGGGTCGTCTTCGTGTGGCTGCCGCCCTCCTGCCGGTTCTATCCGTCCTGCAGCCACTACACGGAGGAGGCGATCATCAAGTACGGACTGCTCCGCGGATCCTGGATGGGAGCGCGACGCATCGCGCGGTGCGGCCCATGGAATCCCGGCGGCTACGACCCCGTCCCGTGAGCGAGGATCGCCGGAAGGTGGACCGAAGGATCGTCGCGCGACGCCTCGCGCTCATCGCCCTCCTGGCGTTCGTCGTCCTGGTCGTCGCCGCCTGCGTGCCGGGGACCGCGTCCCCGGGCGCCTCCGGGGCCCCGACGCCCACGCAGACGCCCCTCGCTCCTGCGCAGCCGGGCGCGGACCCGATCAGCCTCCTGGCATGGCTGTTCACCCCGATCTTCCAGGTCCTGTTCATCACCCTCGTGGCGATCGATCAGGTCGTCCCGGACATGGGCATCGCGATCATCGTCATGACCCTGCTCGTCCGGACCCTTCTCGTCCCGGTCTTCCGCCGCCAGATCGTCAGCCAGCGCCGGACGCAGCTCGTCCAGCCGGAGATCAAGGCGCTCCAGGCGCGATACAAGGGCGACCGGAACAAGATCCAGCAGGCCACCATGGAGCTCTACCGGGAACGCGGCGTCAACCCGCTGTCGGGATGCCTCCCCACGCTCATCACGTTCGTCCTGCTCATCCCGATGTACTCGGTCATCTCGGCCGGCCTGACGAACTACGACCCGAACGCGATGCTGAACGTGTTCGGCGTCCAGCTCATCACGCTCGACTGCCCATCGGCGCCGGTCTACATCAACGGACAGGTCCAGCCGTGCCTGGACACGGTCGTCCCCTGGCTCGCCGGGCTGAACGTCGCCTACCCGTCGACGGTCTTCGCGATCGCCGGCTTCGGGATCAGCGTCCTCGCCGTGATCTCGGCGCTCCTCCAGGTCGTCCAGACCCGGATGGTCATGCCGCCCGCTTCGCCGGGCGACCAGCAGGCCCGCCTCCAGCAGCAGATGCTGCTCTTCGTCCCGCTCATCTCCGTCCTCTACGGCGGGATCCTCCCGGCGGGCCTCTTCATCTACTGGATCGTCACGACGGTCTTCTCGATCTTCCAGCAGTACCTGATCGTCGGGTGGGGATCGCTGTTCCCGGTCTTCGGACGGACGCCCGGCTTCGCGCGCGACCACAAGCCGCGATTCCCGGTGACGTTCGACGCCGCCACGCCCAAGGGCCCCACCACGGCGCCCGGTCAGGGCGACCAAGGAACCATGAGCTCTCGCACGGAAGAGCAGCGGGCCGCTTCGGCCGCCTCCACCGTGCGCCAGCGCGGCCGGCAAGGCCGCCGAGGGAGACGCCGCTAGATGAGCACAGACGCATACCGCGAGTTCACCGGGAAGACCGTCGAGGAGGCGATCCGGTCGGCGCGTGACGAGTTCGGCGTTGGGCTCGACGAGCTCGACTTCGAGATCCTCACCTCCGGCAGCCGGGGTGTCCTTGGGATGGGCGCGGAGCCGGCCCGGATCATCGCGGCGCCGCGGTCGGCCCTCGGCGGCTCCGCGCCGAAACGAGACGCCGCGGCCGCGCAGCCCCTCCCCGCGCCCACCGGCGCCGACCGGCCGCCGCGCCGTGACGACCGCGGCCGGCGGGACGACCGGTCTCGCGGCGACCGGCCGCCGCGCCGTGACGACCGGCCGCCGCGGCAGGAGAGCCGCCCGCCGGCGGAGGCCGTGCCGGCCGATGCCGTGCCGGCCGATGCCGTGCCGGCCGATGCCGTGCCGGCCGATGCCGTGCCGGCCGATGCCGTGCCGGCCCCCACAGACACCGCGTCCGCGCCCGCGTCGGCCGGACGCCGCGACCGAAGGCCGGCGCCCGAGCGGTCCACGGTCGTCTCCGAGGGCGAGGCGCGCGAGGTCCAGGCGGCGCGCTCGCTGGCGCGCGAGCGCGAGGAGCTTCAGGCCGCGGAGGCGTCTCCGGAGGCCCTGGAGGCGGGGCGCGCGATCCTCGCGGAGCTCATGGATCATCTCGGCTTCGACGTGGACGTCGAGGTGGACACGGGCGAGACGAATCGCCTCAACGTCGTCGGCCGGGGCCACGAGAAGGAGGCCCTGGGCGCGCTCATCGGGCGGAAGGGCGAGCGCCTCTCGGCGCTCCAGCACCTGCTCAACCTGATGCTGTCACGGCGCATGGGCGAATGGACCCGCGTCCTCGTGGACGTCGAGGATTACCGCGGTCGCCGCGAGCGTCAGCTCCGCGAGCTCGCGGTCAAGGCGGCCCAGCGGGTGACCGAGACCGGGAAGATGGTGCAGTTCGAGCCCATGCCCGCGCTCGAGCGCCGCTGGCTCCACCTGGCACTCCGGGACGACCCGAGCGTGGTGACGCAGTCGATCGGCGAGGAGCCGGACCGCCGCGTCGTCGTCCTGCCCCGCAACGTCTGACGAGCGCATGGCGACCGACGGGACGCGTCGGCGAGGCGTTTCGGCGGCTCTTGGTAGGATGACGCGACGCGTCCCGCCGGGCTGCCGGAGCCCACGGCGCGCGCGCCAGCGCCTGGACGCCACGTGACCGAAGGCCTCAGGGTCGAGACGGAGACCGTCGTTCCCACCACCGCCCCGAAGAAGCGGCGGGTCTGGCCGCGCGTGGTCGCGGGCACGCTCTTCGGCGCGCTCGCCGCCCTCGCGCTGACCTCGGGACTCGTCGTGGCGGCGGACCAGCAGTACGCGGGCCGCATCCTGCCGGGCGTGCGCGTCGCCGGGACCGACCTCTCCGGGCTCGACGAGGATCAGGCGACGGAGGCCGTGACGACCTCGCTCGCCGGGTACGGGGATGGGACGATCGTCGTCCACACGCGCGCCGGGGACCGGGAGATCCCGTACGCGGCGATCGGACGCCGGCCCGACGTCGCGCCGATCGTCGCGGCGGCGTTCTCGGTCGGTCGAGGCGGCGAGCCCATCGACCGCCTGACGACCGACCTGCGCAATGCCGTGCGGGGCGTCGAGGTGGCGCCCGCGGTCACGCTGGACCGGGAGGCCGTGCGCGCGGCCATGGCCTCGATCGCTGCGGAGACCGACCTCGCCCCGGCGGACGCCTCCGTGGACTACAGCCCGGACGGCTCCACCGTGACCCCCGCCGTGGCCGGCGAGGAGATGGACGTCGACGCGGCGACCGACCAGGC
Organism: uncultured Chloroflexia bacterium; assembly: GCA_963717255.1. Taxonomy (GTDB): domain Bacteria; phylum Chloroflexota; class Limnocylindria; order Limnocylindrales; family CSP1-4; genus CAIYQJ01. The sequence continues at coordinate 137,264 of CAVQVT010000007.1, forward strand.
GGTCGTAGCACTCTCCACCACGGAGGCCCCGGACACCGTCGAGGTGGACGCCGCATACGCGCCGGTCGAGGCGTCGACCACGACCGAGGACGCCGAGGCTGCCGTCGCGGCTGCCGCGCGGATGCAGGGCCCGGTCCTCCTCGCCCAGGGCAAGGAGAAGATGGACCGTCACCGCGAAGACCGTGAAGACGTGGATCGGGCTGGGGACCCGACCCGACGGGTCATTCGGCCCGGTCGTGGACACGCAGAAGGCCGCAGCTTCCATCGCCAAGCTCGCGCCCAAGATCGACCGTCCCGCCAGGAGCGCCACGTTCCTCACCGGCAAGGACGGCACGGTCGTCGGCGTCGTCGCGGGCAAGGAGGGCCGGACCCTCGACCCGGAGGCGACCGCCGCTCGCGTCGCCGCCGCCCTCCTGGCGCGCGGCGCCGACCCCACGGTCGCCGCCGCCCCGGTCGAGATCGGGTTCGCGTCCGCCGATCCGGTCCTCACGACCGAGGAGGCGCGCCAGGCCGCGCCGCTGATGAGGCGGATCTCCACCTGGACGACCAAGTACGAGGTCAGCGAGCGCAACGGGTTCGCGGCGAACATCTCGATCCCCACGAAGATCATCGACGGCACCGTCATCGGCCCGGGCGAGGAGTTCGACTTCTGGAAGGTCGTCGGCATCCCCACCGTCGAGCAGGGCTACAAGGCGGGTGGTGCCATCATCAACGGGCGATCGGAGCCCACGGGGGCGTTCGCTGGCGGGATCTGCTCCTGCTCCACCACGATCTTCAACGCCGCCGTCCGCGCGGGCTTCGAGATCCTCGAGCGTCAGGCTCACTACTACTACATCACGCGCTACCCGCTCGGCCTGGACGCCACCGTGTGGCTCACCGGGAACAGCGGCCTCTCGATGCGCTGGCGCAACGACACCGAGTACCCGGTCCTCGTCCGCGGGTTCGCATCCCCCGGCGTCGTGCGTTTCGATCTCTACTCGGTCCCGACCGGGCGCACCGTGACCTTCAGCAAGCCGGTGGTGACCAACTACACGAGGGCCACGGACGTCACCCAGTACACGACATCGCTGCGTCCGGGACAGTCCAAGCGGGTCGAGTACCCGACCGACGGCATGAACGCATCCGTGACGCGCGTGGTGAAGGACAAGGACGGCAAGGTCATCCGGACCGACACGTTCTTCTCGCGCTACGCCCGGGTCAACGGCCTCCTGCTGGTCGGCAAGAAGGAGGCGCCCGAGGCGACGCCCGAGCCGACGCCGGACGTCCCGATCGTGGACGGTGGTGTGACCCCGCCGGACGGAGGGGCCGTCCCGCCCCCGGCGCCGTAAGGCGGCGTCACCCGAGAGAGCGCAGGGCCCGCCGTCGAGGCGGGCCCTGTTCGTGTCGGGTGCGGGCCAGCTTCCCGGCCGGATCCGCCGTCTACGGCAGGGTGAGGCCCGAGGGGATGTCGAGCCCCGACGGGAACGGGAACATGCCCTCCGGCGAGTCGGACACCTTCGACGGGTCCGGGGGCTGGATGTCCACCGGCGTCTCGTAGTCGAAGACGAAGACCATCGATGCCGGCACTCCGGTCCGGCTCGTCTCCGGGTCGATGACGAACCCCATCGACTGCGGGAGGTTCGTGCCGGTGTCGACGCGGACGACGAACGACGCGGCGCCCGACAGCGCGGACAGCGGGTCGTTCTCGTCGCCGGTCGTGCCGGCAGGCGTCTGGATCTCGTAGCCGATGACACACGAGGAGGAGCCCGGCAGCTCGAGCGTCGACGGGATCTCCGCGAGGGGCTTGAGCCCGGAGGCGTCGAAGGTGGAGCCGAAGATGTCGGTGTCCGTCCCGGCCGCGGTCGAGTCCGACTTCGTCCATGTGTCGGATCCGAACATGGAGACCCAGCTCTCCTCGCCGATCGTGATCGACGAGAACAGGCTCAGCCCGCCGCCCATCCCGGTGGACATCTCCACCTTGTCCGGCTTCTGGAACTTCATCGTGATGTCCATCGACACGTCGCTGGTCGAGGAGCCGGGAAGAGCGGTCGTGACCGTGGCGGTCGCGATGTAATGGTCGACGTTCTTCATCGCCTCAGCCATCGCGGCCGGATCGGCGCACGAGTTGTCGGTCGATCCGCCGGCGGACGCGGCCGGCTGAGCCGTGGGCGGGGTCGTGGGCGCCGGGGTGTCCGCGGGCGCCTGGGACGCGACCCGCGACGCGCCGGGCGCCGACGAGGCGGCCGGGGTCGAGGACGAGCCGCCGCAGGCGGCGACCGCGAGGGCGACGATGGCGGAGCCGGCGACGAGCCGGGCCGTGACGAGCGAGCTGGTTCGATCGGGCATGGGGTCTCCTCAGGCCGCTGCGTGCAGCGGGAACGCGCCGACGAGCATACCGCGGAGCGCGCGCGGGGGCCTCGGATCGCCTCGTCGCGTGAGCGGCGCCGCGTCTCGCCGCCCAGGCCGCGCCGGGCGTGCCATCATCGGCGCATGGGCATCGTCGTCCGCGAGGCGCACCCCGACGAGTTCGCGGTCCTCGGCGAGATCGTCGTCTCCGCCTACCGCGAGGTCGGCGCCCTGGAGGGGGACGAGGCGTACGCCGCCGAGCTGCGCGACGTGGCCGCGCGCGCCGCCGCCGCGGTCGTGTTCGCCGCGCTCGATCCGGCTGCCGGCCGGCCGGTCGGATGCGCCACGTATGTCCCGGGGCTCGCGTCTCCCCTCGCCGAGGAGCTTCGGCCCGGCGAGGCGTCGATCCGGATGCTCGCCGTGGACCCCGCCGCGGCAGGGCGCGGCGCGGGGACCGCGCTCGCGGCTGCCTGCGTCGAGCGCGCCCGCGCCGACGGCTTCGGGCGCGTGGTCCTCCATTCGCTCCCCGTCATGGCGGCCGCGCAGCGCATCTACCTGCGACTCGGCTTCCGCCACGTTCCCGAGCGCGACTGGGTCCCGGTCCCCGACATCCACCTGCTCTGCTTCGTGCTGGATCTCGACGTCGACGTGGGGCCCACCGCGTCGTAGCGCCGCCGCCGAGACCGTCGGCCTTCCCCCCGGCCCTACGATGTCCCCCATGACGCGCCTCGCCCCCGGCCTGACGATCGGCTTCAAGACCTCGCCGCAGGGCGTCGACCTCGCCACGCTGGACGCCACGTGGCGGGCTGCCGGCTCGCTCGACGCCTTCGACGCCGGGTGGGTGAACGACCACCTGACCGACGCGAACCTCGAGCGCGGGGGCTCCAGTCTGAGCCGATGACGCTCCTCGCCGCCCTCGCCCACCACGTGCCGGGCAAGTGGCTGGGCACGGCGGTCCTCTCGAACACGTTCCGGCACCCGTCGTTGCTCGCGAAGGAGGCGACCGTCCTGGACGACCTCACGGGCGGGCGCTTCATCCTCGGGCTCGGGGCGGGGTGGCACCCGGGCGAGCACGAGACGTTCGGCATCCCGCTCCCGCCGCCGTCCGAGCGGTTCGACCGGTACGAGAGCACGCTCCGCGTCCTGCGCGCCCTCTTCTCGGACCGGGCGCGACGGCCGCCGGGGGTGGATCTCGACGATCCGTTCTCGCCCCTCGTCGGTGCGACGAACGAGCCGGGGACGGTGCGGCCGGCCGGGCCGCTCATCTGGCTCGGCGGCCAGAAGCGGCGCGGGATCGATCTCGCGGTGCGCTTCGCGGATGGCTGGCCGATGCCGGGGAACATGGCCGGCGACGTCGCGTACTTCGCGGCGAAGCGCGAGGAGATCCGGCGCGCCCTCGAGGCGGCCGGGCGCGACCCGGACGACTTCAGCTTCGCGGGGCAGGTCGTCTCCGGCACGACGACCGCCGCGCGACGGGAGGCGCTCGAAGCCGCCGACGCCTTCGTGCGCGCCGGGGCGGACCACGTGATCGTGGGGATCGTGGCGGCCGGGGGGCCGGCGGCACTCGAGGCGGCAGCGCACGACGTGGCCGTGCGACTCCGCGAGCGGTTCGGCTAGGGAGGTGGCGATGGGCGGGCGCGACGACCGGCCGGGGGAGAAGCGCGGCGACGGGCCGCTGTCCGGCGCCCGAGGGGCCCCGTCCGGCGCGATGCCTCCCGGCGAGATCGGCGATCTGTTCGCGGCCGGGCGGCGGGTCGCGCTCCGGCCGGGCGCGGTTGTCGTCTCCGAAGGCGACGTCTCCGGCCGTGTCGTCCTCGTGATCTCCGGCCGACCTCAAGGTGTCCACGTTCTCCGAGGGCGGCCGCGAGACGGTCCTCGGCTTCCGCGGCCGCGGCGACCTCATCGGCGAGCTGGCGGCGATCGACGGCGAGCCGCACTTCGCGACGGTGACCGCGGTGGAGCCCGCCGAGATCGCGACGCTCACGGCCGACCGGTTCGTGGAGGGCCTCCGGGATCGCCCCGAGGCCGCGATCAGCGTGCTCCGGACGGTCATCGCCCGCCTGCGGGACGCGGACCGCAAGCGTGCCGAGTTCGCCGATCTCCCCGCCGACGCGCGCGTCGCGCAACGCCTCGTGGAGCTGGCCGCGGGTCGAGTCGCGGAGCGCGACGGCGCGCCGCCGGACGAGCCCGGCCGTCCGGCCGACGCCGACGCCGGCCGGACCTCGGTGCCCGTCGCCCTCGCCATCACGCAGGCGGAGATCGCCGGCCTCGTCGGCTGCTCGCGCGAGGCCGCGAACCGCGCGCTCAACCGCTTCCGCGGCGATGGCCTGGTCGCGATCGGCCGTGGCCGCGTCACGGTCCTCGACGTGGAGGGGCTCCGGCGCATCGCCCGCTCATGACGTGCGCCGAGCCCGCCGCGGGGACGCGCGCGGCGGGCTCGGGCGGGCGATCGGGCTCGGGGCGCGCTCGGACGCGCACCGGGCCGGCGAGGGTGTCAGGGGCGACCGGTCGTGAGGGCCGGCTCGCCGGCGAGCGGGACCCGGATCCGGCCGATCAGGCGCCCCAGGATCCCGCGCGTCGGGGTCGCGCGGCCCGACGCGGAGCGGAGCTCCGCGGCGTGGCGCCACGCGGGGTGCGCGTACTCCCGCAGGCGGTCCTCGTGGATGGTCTGGGCGAGCATGCCCGGCTGCGTCGTCATCGTCTTCCCCTTCCTCTTCAGGTCGGCTCGCACACGCGGACGAGCCGGATGCCGTCGTGGGCGGCGACGATCCGCCCCGGGCGCCCGTCCTCGGTCACGCATGCCTCGCCGAGATCCCCCTCGACCGCGGGTCCGGCCGTCCCGGCGCGGGCCCAGTCGGCCCACGCGCCCGAGCGGATCGGCGCGAGCGGCTCGTCCGGCCGTCGGTGCTCCGGCTGCCGCCACCCATCGATCACCAGGCGCATGGCTCCGAGCAGGCTCATCGGTTCCTCCGTGGCTCCGGCCCGGTCGCGGGCCTTGACGGACCCACTCTCGGCCAGCGGCCCATCGCGCCGAACCCCGTGCGTCACGCTCGATCCGGTACTTCGTCACACAGCGGCGACGCCGTCCCGCCCTCCGCCCGGCCGGGCCGGACCGGGGCCTGGGCTTCGACGCTTGAGGGCGGTGGACACCGGGGGTACGCTGCCGGACGTGCCGTCGTGCCCTTCGTGTGGCGCCGTGTCCCCGGTCGGCGCGAGGTTCTGCCCCGCGTGCGGCGTGGCGGTGCCCGCGGACGCGACCGTGCGCGAGGAGCGGAAGGTCGTCACGGTCCTCTTCGCGGACCTCGTCGGCTTCACCGCGCGATCCGAGATGCTGGACCCGGAGGACGTGCGGGCCCTCGTCCGCCCCTTCCACGATGTGCTGCGCCGCGAGGTCGAGGCGTTCGGCGGGACACTGGCGCGGATCGTCGGCGACGCCGGGATGGCGGTCTTCGGGTATCCGGTCGCGCACGAGGACGACCCGGAGCGCGCGGTGCGCGCTGCGCTCGCGATCCAGGCGAGCCTGCGCGACCTCGACGCGTCGACTGCCCGCGGCCGGGCCTCCACGCGCGGGTCGGGATCAACACCGCCGAGGCCGTCGTCACGTACGGGAGCGTCCTCGAGGACGCGGACGACCTCATGGGCGACGGCGTGAACGCGGCAGCGCGGATCCAGGCCGTCGCGCCGCCGGACGGCATCGTCGTCGGCGAGACGACCCGCGCCGCGACCGTGCGCACCATCGCGTACGCGGCGCTGCCGCCGGTCGACCTTCGCGGGCGGTCCGGGCCGCTACCGCTCTTCCGCGCCCTCCGGCCGATCGCCAGCGTCCCCGGCGACCGACCGGACGCGACGCCGTTCGTCGGCCGCGACACCGAGCTCGCGCTGGTCGTCCACGCCTTCGAGCGGGCCCGCGCGACGCGCTCGGTGGAGACCGTGACGATCGTGGCGGACCCCGGCCTCGGGAAGAGCCGCCTCGTCCGGGAGCTCGGCCGCCACCTCGACGGGCTCCCGGACCTGGTGACGTGGCGCGTCGGCCGCTGCCTGCCGTACGGCGAGGGGATCGGCTTCTGGGCTCTCGGCGAGATCGTCCGGGGTCATGCCGGGGATCCTGGACACCGACGACCGGGAGCGCGCGGGAGGCGAAGCTGGACGCCGTGCTCGCCGAGCCCGACGAAGGCGTCCGGCGCTGGATGCTGGACCGACTCGCCCCGCTCGCCGGCGGCACGAGCCGGAGTGAGCCGCCGACCCCGGACGAGGCCTTCGCCGCGTGGCGGCGCTTCCTTGCGTCGATCGCCGCGGCAGGTCCCGCCGTGTTCGTCATCGAGGACCTGCACTGGGCCGACGACGCTCTCGCCGCCTTCCTCGAGAGCCTCGCCGACGACACCGCCGGCCTGCCCCTGCTCCTGCTGGTGACCGCGCGGCCCGAGATCGGCGACCGCCACCCCGGCTGGCTCGCACGCACGCGCCGGGCCACCGTCCTGCCTCTCGCCGGCCTGCCCGACGCGGAGATGCGCGCGCTCATCGGTGCCGTGCTCGACCCGCATGCGCCCGGGGCCGACGCCACGACGCCGCTCCAGGACGCGGTGCTGGCGCGAGCGGGAGGGAGCCCGCTGTACGCGGAGCAGCTGGCGGCCATGCTTCGTGACCGGACGGTGGCGGCCACCGCCGTCGACCTGGACGGGGCGCCGGGGCGGGACACCGCGTCGCCGATCGAGGCCATCCCCCCGTCGATCCACGCGCTGCTCGCGTCGCGGATCGACGCGCTGCCGGCCGACGCCCGCACGGTCCTGCTCGACGCCTCGGTGGTCGGCAAACGCTTCTGGCCCGGGGCCGTCGCTGCCGTCGGCGGCCGGGCGCTCGACGGTGTGGGGCCGGCGCTCGCCGAGCTCGTCAGGCGCGAGCTCGTGCGTCCCGTCACCCCGTCCTCGATGGACGGGGAGGCCGAGTACGCGTTCTGGCACGCACTCGTGCGCGACGTCGCCTACGGCGCCCTGACGCGGCCGGACAGGCTCGCCCGCCATCGCGGAGTGGCGGCAGTGGGTCTCGGCCCTGCGCGGCCCTGCCGAGGGCGCGACGGCGGAGATCGTGGCGGCCCACCTGGAGCGTGCCCTGGACCTTGCCGGGGCGCTGGGCGGGACGGGCATGGCCGCGGAAGCCGCCCTCCCGGGAGGCGCCGAGAGCCACGCAGGCCGCGGCCCCGCCGGCGCCGCGGCCGCTTCGCTCCTCCCCGACCTGATCTCCGCGCACCTCGCCTCGGCCGATCACGCGATGCGGACCGAGGTCCCCCGCGCGGTCGCCCACCTCCGACGGGCGCTCGAGCTTCTCCCACCGGGCGATCCCGGCCGTCCGGCCGTCCTCGAGCAGCTGGGCCGCGCGCTCAACTCCACCGGCGACGTCCGCACGGCGGTCGCGGCCCTCGAGGAAGCCGCCGGCGCGTATCGGGCGGCCGGGGCTGCCGCCGGTGCGGCCGGGATCGCGCCCGTGCTGGCCGTCGCGCTCGCGTTCACCGGCGAGGGCGAGCGAGCCCAGGCGGTGCTCGCCGACGCCCGGGAGAAGCTGGCCGATCGACCCGGCCCGTCGCTCGTCGCCGTGATCGCGGAACAGGCGATGTCCGCGATGGTCGCGAACCGGCTCGAGTCGGCTGCCGCGCTCGCCGAGGAGGCGATCTCGCTGGGCGCCGCGCTCGGGCTACGGCCGCCCCATCGCGCCCTCCACGCGCGCGGCTGGGTCCGCTACCCGGCCGACCCCGATGCCGGCGAGGCCGACTTCCGTGCCTCGATCGACGTGGCGGTGGACGTCGGGGCGATCCAGTCGGCAGGAGGCGCGATGCAGAACCTCGCGATCGCGCGCGGCAACGTGCTCGGTCCCGCCGCCGCGCTTGCCGCCCTCGACGAGGCGCGCACCTTCCGTGCGGTCCACGGGCTCCCGGAGATGCCTGTCCGCCTCTCGCGGCTCGACGAGCTGGAGGTCGCGGGCGACTGGGACGCGGTCGTCGCCGAGGCGGAGCCAGTGCGTGCGTGGGCGGAGGCGCGCGGAGACGCCTGGGCGGCGTGGTCGGCCGACTTCGTGATGGCGTCCGTCCGGCTCGCACGCGGCGAGCGCGTCGGGTCGCAGGAGGATCTCGTGGCGCGCGGCCGCGACGTGGGGATGCCGGGCTACGCGGCACCCGTGGCCGCCCTGGCTGCCATCGCGGAAGGGGATCCGTCGGCCGCCCGTGGCATCCTCGCGGCCGCCCTCGACGGCCTCTCGCCCGGCGAGATCGACCGTCCCGCGTCCTTCGTCCGCGCCTGCGTCCGGTGCGGGGCCGTGGACCTGGCGCGACGCGTGCTGGAGCTGGGGACCACGCCGGCGCCGCTGGAGGCCGCGGAGCTGCTCGCCGCGGAGGCGATGCTCGCCGAGGCGGAGGGCGACCTCGCGCGAGCGCGCGACAGCTACATCCGCGCGGCCGAGGCGCTGGGCAGGTTGGGCATGCGGCCGGAGGAGGCGCACGCTCTCGAGGGGCTCGGGCGGTGCCTCCTCGCGCTCGGCGAGGCCGACGCCGGTGCCGCGAAGCTGCGCGCCGCCCGGGACCTGTGGGAACGCATCGGAGCGCCGCCGCGCACCGCTGCGATCGACGCCCTGCTCGGGATCCGGCTGACCTCGTCCGCCGGCGAGCATCGCCCAGCCTCGGGCGCGGGGGCGCGGCCGGTTGCCGCGATCCCCGCGGCCGATCCTCACCGCGACGGCGAGACGTCCAGGACCACCCGGGTCGGGGCCTCGAGGATGGTCACCCGGACGCACGCCGGGCCGGCGGTACCGGCGACCCAGGTCATCACCGCCTCGAAGTCACCGATGCGGACGAGGGAGGCGAAGTCGTGCTCCGGGTCCGGGGGCGCGAAGGTCGTCGGTCCGTCGTACGTGCTCATGCCGGTCGCGAACGGGAAGTGGATCCGCAGGAAGGCCGTGCCCGGCACGTCCACCGGCAACCCGCGCGTCCTGGACGAACGGCGGCTCGGCGGGCGCGATGTCGAAGGCCGGGGCCTCGGCGCCCGCGAACTCGAAGACGATGCGGGCGACCCCGGCGTGGATGCCGACCCGGACCTCGGTGAGCGGGATGGGCTCGGCGTGGCGTTCTCCGGCATGTTCTCGAACTCCGTCACGCACGCGGCCGTCGGCGCGGCCGTGGGAATCGGGGGGTCGGTCGCCCCGGATGCGGGCGTCTCCGCCGCGGGCGTGGTGACGGGTCCGGGAGTCGCCGAGGCGATCACCGGCGATGCCGGCGCCGTTGGCTCCAGCGATGCGACCGGCGCGGGTGTCGGCGTGGTCCCGCCACCGCCACCGCCCGAGCACCCCGAGAGGAGCATCGCGGCCGCGGCCGCGGCCGGAGGAACCACCGGGATCGGCGCATGTCACCCCCGTCGCCTCGCCCGCCGGCGGACGCCGGCACGTGCACCCGGACGACGCGCCCCATCGTGCGCCGGTTCCACGCCAGCCGTACGCTGTCCCGGTCGCTCGCGCGCGACGTCCGGCGTCGCTCCTCGCCGGTCCCGCGCCTCGGCGGCGCCGCACACGGAGGAGGATCGCGTGCCCTCGCTCACCGACACGAGCCACGAGCATCACGGCGTCATCAACGAGCACCTGGATCGGCTCCCCGTCATCGCCGACTCGATCGGTCGCGTGGACGTCGCCGCGCTGCGCGACGGGTTCATGCCCGAGTACGCGTTCATCACCGGCCGGCTCATCCGGCACATGACCGCCATCGAGGCGTCGCTCTACACGCCGCTCGAGAAGCTCATGGAAGGCCGCCACTCCATGGCGCCGATGCGCCGCGAGCACGAGGAGCTCGTCCGGCTCGTGGATTCGCTCGGCGACTTCGCCGCGAAGCTCGAGGCCGGGACGCTCGACCCGGACGACGGGATCGGGCTTCGCCGTGCCCTCTACCGGCTGCACTCGATCGTGAAGGTCCACCTCGCCGAGGAGGAGCTCTACCTCGGCGTCCTCGACCACAACCTCAGCGAAGAGGAGAAGGACGAGATCACGCGCGCGCTGGTCCACGCGTGCGAGCAGCCGCTCTGACCGGCCCGGTCGGGCCCCGGGAGCCGCGATCCGGCCGGGAGGCGCCCCGCCGATCAGGCTCGCGGCCGCCGCTCGCGGGCGACCCACTCGAGGTAGCGACCGTCGAACTCCCCGACGAGGCGCGCCCGCTCCTTCATCACCGCGGCCCACTCGTCGAGGGTCGCGTAGCCGGCGGCCGTCAGCTCGTACGCACGCCGCTGAGGCCCCTGTGCGTCGTTGGACCACGCCGACGTGACCAGGCCCGCCTCCTCGAGGTCGCGCAGCGTCCGGTAGACCTGGCCGATGTCCACCTGGCCGTTCGTGATCCCCATCTCCTCGAGCTCGCCGATGATCGCGTAGCCGTGGGCCCCTCCGCCCGCGAGGAGGACGAGGACGAACGGCTCCATCCAGCGCCGGCGGGCACCGAGAGGCGCCCATCCCCGATGGACGGGGACGCCCGAAGAATCCCGATCGGAGGCGATCGCGTCGGCTGGAGGTCCGACAGGTGGCGGCGTCCCGGCCGCCGCGGCCGCACCACCCGCCGAGGGCGTCCCCCCGGACGCGGGCTCACCGAGGCCGACGCCACGCGAAGGCTCGTCGGGCTCCGGCCGCACGGCTGTGTCAGGGCGTCGCGTTCCGCTCATCCGGCCCCGAGCATACCGCCCGTCCCGACCGCCGGGCTGGGCGGGGACGGGCCGGCCGTCGGCAAGGCCGCGTCGGGTCCACGCCCCACTCAGCTGCCGGCGGCGACAGGGGTGGTCGAGAGCCGTCGCGAGGATGTCGGCGACGTCGACGGTCACTGCCTTGTTCACGATCCCGACGTAGAGCTCCTCCTCCACCAGGTGGATCTTGAGGAGCGCGTAGAGGCGGAAGACGACCCGCCGGAGTCCGAGCGTGTGCGCCAGGCTGGGCTTCCCGGGATCCGACTGCCCGCCGAGCCGGTGGAAGTCCGACACCAGCGAGCGGATCTCCGCGTGCTCCTTGCGCATCGGGGTCATCGAGTGCCGGTTCTGGAGCATGCGCTCGAGCTCGGGGTAGAGGGTCCGTTCGGCTGCCTCCAGGTGCGGGACGAGGGTCGTCGAGAGGAACGTGTCGGCCTCGGCGATCCGCGGCCGGAGATCGTCCGGGCTCGCCGTCATGAGGTCGTCGCCGAGCGCCGGGAGCGTGTCGACGAAGTGGATGAGTCGCTCGTGATGCTCGTGCGCGACGCGGGGCAGGCTGCTCGTCATCGGATCCCTCCCAGGTGTCCCGCCGGATCCCCCGGCCGGGGTCGATCGAGGTGGATGGCCGTGCGGCCGCGCGCGGCCTCTGCGCGGAACGCGTCGAGCGCCCAGTACGTGAGCTGCACGGTCACCCGAGGGCCACCTTGTCCGCCTGGGGACCCGTCCCGTTCATGGATGGATCCGTTCGCATGGGCTCGCCCGCGGCGGCGGCGAGGTCGCCGAGCCGCGTCAGTCGTCGGACGAGCACCGTCCGCATGAGGTCGCACGCGGCGAGGAGGCCGGGATCGGCGATCTCGTAGCGGACGCAGCGCCCGCTCCGGTGCGCCTCCACCACCCCGGCCGACCGGAGCGCCGCGAGGTGCTGCGAAGCGGTCGCCTGGCTGATCCCCATCTCGCGCGCGAGGTCCGAGACGTCCACCGAGCCGCGTCCGAGGACGTGGAGGATCCGGAGGCGCTGCGCGCTCGCGAGCGTGCGAAGGAGCGACGCCTGGAGCGCCTCGATGTCGTCGGCCATGCTCAGCATCCGCCGCGTTCCCTCGTCTCACGTCCGGACCGGGATGGTCTGCCATATTCGCCATAGGCTCATATGTGCTGACAGTCACTATATGCGTGCGACATGTAGAGTCCCGGGCCATTCGTCACATCGGCGGCTGCCGGATGGACCCCGGCCACGCCGGGCGCGCTTCTCCGCGGTGACTGCACTGTCGCTCCATCGCCGCTCCACGGGGCCCAGCGAGACTCCATCTCGTCGCCGGTCCCCCGACGAACCCCGGGCGCGGCCCGGCACCCCAGGTCCCAACCGGAGGACGATGCTCGTGAAGATCACCAAGACGGCCGCTCTCGCGTTCGGTGGCGCCTCGCTGGCAGCCCTTGCGCTCGTCGCCACCGTCGCGGCCGCCGGCCCCAGCGGCAACGGCGCCACGCACGGTCAGGCGCCCGGCCGGGGGCAGGCGCAGGGCGCCTCGCCGGCCGGCGTCGGCGACGTCGCCCCGACGATCCTGGGCCTCACGAGGCCGAGATCCGCACGTTACGCCGGGGCGGGCTCTCGCTCGCGCAGATCGCCGAGAAGCAGGCGGTGGATCCGACGCGCCTGATCGAGGCCTTCGCCGCTCGCTGGTCGGCGCGGATCGACGATCGCGTCTCCGCGGGCGCGCTGACCGCCGCCGAGGCCTCCGCGCTGAAGGAGCAGCTCACCGTCCGCGCGAAGGACATGGTGTATCGGACCACGCTCGGCGGGATGCGCGGCGCGGCCGTGGGTGCGGGCCCGACCACCGCCGGGACGCAGGGTGCCGGGAACGGCGTTGGCGGCGGGATGCGCGGCGCGCACGGTGGCAACGGTGCTGCCGGCGGCCGCGGCGGGAACGGCGCCTGCGACGGCACGGGCCCCGGCGCCGCGACACGACCCTGACCCATCCGGGACGGATAGCGACGGCCGGCCCGGCCCACAGGCCTGTCGCCGCTATCCTCCGTCCATGGCACGCATCCTGGTCGTCGACGACGAGCCGCGCATCGTGGAGGTCGTGAGCGCGTACCTCGTGCGCGAGGGGCATGAGGTCGCCACCGCGTCGGACGGCGAGTCCGCGCTCGTGCTCGCGCTCGAGAGCGCGCCCGATCTCGTCGTCCTGGACGTCATGCTCCCGGGCAGGTCGGGCTTCGACGTGCTTCGGGAGCTCCGCGCGAGCGGCTCGCCGGCCGCCATCGTCATGCTCACCGCCCGCGACGACGTCATCGACCGTGTCGCCGGCCTTGAGATCGGCGCCGACGACTACGTGACGAAGCCCTTCGAACCGCGCGAGCTGGTCGCCCGCGTGGGCGCGGTACTCAGGCGCACGTCCGGGACGGGACGGTCGGGGCCGTCCCCCGGCGGCGCGGTGGATGCCCGCCCCTTCTTCGACCTCTCGATCGACCTGTCCGGGCGAGAGGTCGTGCGCGGCGCCGCCCGCCTGGGTCTCACGCGGGTGGAGTTCGACCTCCTCGACGTCCTCACCGACCCGCCCGGCATCGTCCTCACGCGCGAGCAGCTCGGGGAGCGGGTCTTCGGCGAGCAGTTCGACGCGTTCGACAGGACGATGGACAGCCACGTCAAGAACCTGCGCCGCAAGCTGGGTCCGCGAGCTGACGGCGGGCAGTACGTCGAGACGGTCCGCGGCGTGGGCTACCGGGCGGCCCGCACATGAGCCTGCGTTCCCGTCTCGCGCTGTCGTTCGCGCTCGTCGCCCTCGCGACCGCGGCCGTCGTGGCGATCGCAACGCCGTCGATCGTCGGCCGTGGGTTCGCCCGGATCGTCGCCGGCGAGACCGCCGCCCCGGGCGCGGGCGGAGGCGCTGGCTCGGGCGGGGGGCTGGGTCGGGGCCCGGGGCAGGGTCCGGGCGCCGGCCAGGGACTCGGCATCCACGCCCAGCAGGTCCAGCAGGAGACGGTCGTCACGCTCATCGCGGTCGCCCTGGCGGCGGCGGGTGCGGCGTCGCTCGTCGGCGTCCTCATCGCCTCGCGCGTCGCGCGCCCGCTCGACACCCTTGCGGACGCGGCGGCGGCCGTCTCCCACGGGGACCTCTCGCGCCGATCCGGGATCGCCGACCGGTCCGACGAGCTCGGGTCACTCGGGCGGTCGTTCGACGAGATGGCGGCCGAGCTGCAGGACGCCGAGGCGTCGCGGCGCCGATTCCTCCAGGACGTCGTCCACGAGCTCAAGACCCCGCTCACCGTCATCGACGCGACGACGAGCGCCGTCCTCGACGGCGTCTACCCGCACGACGATCGTCACCTCGAGACGATCCGCGACCAGTCGCGGCTCCTCGCGCGGATCGTGGACGATCTCCGGACGATCGGGCTCGCCGAGGCCGGGCAGCTGCCGCTGCGCCTCGCGGACGCATCCGCGCACGAAGCCGCTGCGGCCGTGGTCCGCGCATTCGCCGTGCGAGCCGAAGAGGAAGGGGTACGCCTGGGCATGGCGGTGCCCGGGGGCCTGACCGTTCGCGCCGACGCGGACCGCCTGCAGCAGATGCTCGGCGCGTTCGTCGACAACGCGATCCGCCACACGCCGGCGGACGGCGAGGTGTCGGTGGAGACGGCCGCGGCCGAACCCGGCCGGGCGCGGCTCGTCGTCCGGGACACCGGCGGCGGGGTCGCGCCCGAGGACCTTCCTCACGTGTTCGACCGCTTCTACCAGGCCGACCCGTCGCGTGACCGCTCCACGGGAACGAGCGGGCTCGGGCTCGCGATCGTCCACGCCCTCGCCGTGGCGCAGGGAGGATCGGTCGGGGTCGATCCCGTCGTCCCCCATGGTGCCGCCTTCTGGGTGGAGCTCCCGACGCGGTCCATCGGCCCGACGGCCGCGAGCTGAGGACCGGGCGGCACGACCCGGTCGAGGTGTCCGCGACCCGGGATCAGGGCGTTGTGCCGTCCGGGCCGGCCTGCGATCCATCGGACGGCATCGCAGGATCGTCGCCTCGCTCGGCCAGCCAGGTCCGCAGCGCCGCGACGGAGAACGCGTCGCTCTCGAGGTCCTTCACCGGGGTGGACGGCGGGGTGCCTGCCGGGAGGGCGAAAGCCGCAAGGATCTCGACGAGGTCCACGCCCGCGGCCTCGGCGACGTCGCCGATGGCCATCCATCCCTTCACCGTCGCCTCGCCGGCACCCACCGCGTCACCCGACCCCTCTCCACCCCCGGCACGCTCCTGCGGCCCCGAGGGCTCGCCCAGGCCGCCGCCCGCACCCGTGCCGGCGCCGGGCCCCGCGGCGGTCCGGCCGGTCGCCTGCCAGATGCCGGCCGCCATCGTGACGCCGACGGTCCCGAAGAAGATCGCGATGACGAGAGTGCCGAAGACGATCGGCTTCATGCGCATGGTCGGGTCCTCCGGTCAGCTCTCGACGGCGCCGGCGGCCCCAGCCGGGCGCCTGGGCAGGAAGGCGATGGTCGGAAGGACCGGCAGCCCGGCGCGAAGCTCGAGCGCTCCCGACCGCGGGCACGCCTCGACGCACTCGAGGCAGCCGGTGCAGTCCTGCGAGACGATCATCGTGGCGGTCGCGACAGGGAGGCCCATCGGGCATGCTTTCGTGCAGGCGCCGCAGGACGAGCAGGCCGCCTCGACCCGCTCCAGCCGGACCGGGCTGAATCGCGAGACGAGCCCGGCCGCCGCGCCGAGCGGGCATGCGTACCGGCACCATGCCCTGTCCACGAAGAGCGAGGCGACGAGCACGACGCCGAGGACGAGAGTGCCGAGACCCGCGGTCTCCCGGCCGAGGTCGAGGAGGGCGTTCCATGGGTCGACGCCCCGGAACACCATCGTCCCGTACGCGGCCGCACCGAGGACGGCCCAGGCGAGGACGACGTACTTGAGCAGGCGCAGCGGCCGGTCGAGGACGCGGAGGGGCGTCGCGCTGCGTTCGAGCGTGCGCACCGCGCGGCCGACCGGCGGGATGTGCCGGCGGACGAAGGTGCCGAACCCGGCGACGAGATCCTGGAGGAAGCCGAGGGGGCAGATCCACCCACAGAACGCTCCCCGTGCGAAGAACGCGACAAGCAGGACGGCGACCGCGAGGACGACGTTCGAGAAGTGGACGTGCGGGACGTAGCCGCCGGTCGCGAGGAAGGTGCCGAGCGTCTCGAGGCCGCCGAACGGGCAGAGCGCCTCGCCGGACGTCACCGTTCCACCGGGCGCGCCGGCGGCGATCGCCGACGAGCGGCCGACCACGACGGCGAGGACGACGAGCGCGACGAAGACCTGCGTCGCGCGGCGGAATCCCTGGATCCCGCGGAGTGCCGCGAAGCCCCGCCGGGGTCGACGGATCGGGCCGAGCGTCCTGCGCGCCGTGCCCGTCGCTGCCTGTGTCATCGGTCCCCTCCTCGCGTCCGGGGTCGCGGCGGAGCGCGTCGCGGTCACGGACGATGGCGACGCGTCGCCCTCAGCGCCCGAGCTGCCGCTCGAACGCGCGCAGGTGCTGGGTCGATGCCCGTCGGAGGTTCGTGTAGACCTGCCGCACGTCGACCTGGGTCGCACGCGCCAGTGCGGCGTCGAGGACCGCGATGTCGTCGCGCTCGACGGTCCGCCCGACGCCGAACGCCGCGACCTCGCTCACCGAGCCCGCCGCGAGCAGCCGGGCATACAGGGCCTGCGCGGCCGCGGACGCGAACGAGCCGTCCGCGCGGCCAGCGGTCGGATCGGCGACGCCGCAACGGGCGAGCAGCGTCCGGACTGAGGCGAGATGCGCCGCCTCCGCCGCGGCGATCCTGTCCCACACGACCGACGGGTAGCGCGCCGCGAAGGCGCGGTAGAGGTCTCTCGCGACCTTCTCCTCCTCGGCCATCGCCCGCAGGTCGGCCGCCTGCGTCGCCGTGAGCGGCGATGCTGCGACGAGGGCGATCGGCGAGCGGGCCCGCGCGGGAGTGTACGGCGACCCCGCGGCCAGGACGGCTGCCGGGCTCGCGGCCGACAGTGCGATGGAGAGGGCCAACGCGGCGGCTCCCGCGCCGACGGCGGGACGTATCGGGTCGCGCATGGTGCGTGCCTCCGGTCTCCTGCCCGGGCCGGGCCGTCGTGGTCGCCGGTCGTGGGGGCCGAGACCGATCCTCGAGGAACCGGGTGGATGCCCGATGGAGGGCCCGTGGAGCGTCCGTGGCGCGATCATGCAGGCGGCCGCCGCCCCGTCGGGGCCTGTGGGGATTCTTCTCAGTCACTTGCGCAACCACGCAACCAGGTGCTATCGTCGGCGCTCCGGCGCTCCGGCGCCCACCGGCCCGCACGAGGAACCAGATGGACGCGACCGCCCGCACAGCGGACGACTACCGGCTGCACGCCGAGCTCTGCAAGGTCCTCACGGACCCCAAGCGGCTCATGCTCCTGGACGCGCTCCGGGGCGGCGAGCGGTCCGTGGGCGATCTCGCGGTCGCACTCGGCTGCAGCCTCCCGAACGCGAGCCAGCACCTCGGCGTCCTGCGCGGAGCAGGGCTCGTCGCGGCGCGACGCTCGGGCACCGTCGTCTTCTACGCGCTCGCCGAGCCCGACATCCTCCAGGCGTGCGACGTCGTCGGACGGATCGTCCGGCGCCGGGCCGACGGCGCGGCCGGTGCACCCCCCGGCCGCGCCGTCGGCCGCGCCGGCCGCCGCTCCGGCGCGCACGGGCTCCCAGCGCCAGCATCGAGGTGACCACGATGTCCCGACTCACGAGCTTCACGTTCGGCACCCACCTCCCGGGACCGTCGCCGAGGCGCGCCCCCGGGTGGAGGCTGCCCTCAGGGCGGAAGGCTTCGGCGTGCTCACCGAGATCGACGTCCAGGCGACGATGAAGGCGAAGCTCGGGGCTCGACCGTGCGCCGATGGTGATCCTCGGCGCGTGCAACCCGACCCTTGCGAACGCTGCGCTCGAAGCCGATCCGTCCGTCGGTGCGCTGCTGCCGTGCAACGTCGTCCTGCGCGAGGACCGGACCGGGACGATCGTCGAGGTCATCGACCCGCTCTCGATGCTCGGCGTGGTCGAGCGCGCCGGCGTGGAGGTCGTCGCGAAGGAGGCCCGCGCCCGGCTCGAGCGCGTGGTGGCATCGCTCGAGCAGCCGGCGTGAGGGCAGGTGCCGGAGGGCCGAGCCTGATGTGCCCGCTCGCGAAGGCGGTCGCGGACCGTCGCTTCCTCCGTGGACCCTCGCGTGGATCGGCGTCGCGCTGCGTCGCGTTCGGGTTCGTCTCCGCGATCGTCCCGAACCCGGTCTTCGGGCGGTCCGTGCCGCCGGAGCCGTTCGCGATCGTCGTGTGGCTCGTCTCGGCGCCGCTCATGGGCCTGCTCGCCGCGACGTTCACGGTGCCGGCCCGAGGTGACGCCGCGCCGATGACGCTGGGGCCGGTCGCCGGCCCTTGCGTCGGAGCCGCTGCCCGCCGCTCCGGGAGAGCGCGCCACGTTCGCCGCGGCGAGGGGCTCGGCGTCCGCAGGACCCGTCGCGGCGCCTGCGGTCGCCGCCGTCACGGGGCGCCGGCACCGCGTCAGCGACGATTCGCGCCGACGGGTCGCTCCTCGGCACCGTCGCGGGCCTCGGGGCCTTCCTCGCGATCGGCTGCCCGCTGTGCAACAAGGTCGTGCTCATCGCCCTCGGGGCCAGCGGCGCCATGTCCGTCTGGGCGCCGATCCAGCCGATCCTCGGGGCGGCGTCGGTGCTCCTGCTGGGGGTGACCGTCGCGTGGCGCCTGCGGCGACGCGCCGCCGGCGACGCATGCGCGGTGCCGGTCCGGGCGGCCCCTCGGCCTGGACCGGCGGCCCGCCTCGGGGCGAGTCGCTGCCCGAGACCGCAGCCCCGCTCCCAGGCCGGGCCGCACGGCGCGCACACCGCCCGCCAGCGGCCGCTCGCGGGCGTCCGCCCGCGAGCGCGCCCGCCCATCGCAGCGCCGCGGGCCCATCGCCCGCGCTCGGCGCCCGGTAGACTCCCGGGCCATGACCGACCTCGACCTCTCCCGCTTCGACGCCCTCACCTTCGACTGCTACGGCACCCTCATCGACTGGGAGTCCGGCATCCTCGCGGGCCTCCGGCCGGTGGTGGCGCGGTCGGGCGTGGAGGCGACCGACGACCTGCTCCTCGAGACGTACGCCCGGCACGAGGCCGCGATCGAAGAGGGCCCGTATCGCCGCTATCGCGACGTCCTGGGGCTCGCCCTCCGCGGCGTGGGCGCCGACCTGGGCGCGACCGTGACCGACGAGGACGCCGCGGCGTTCGGCGGCTCGGTGCCCGACTGGCCCGCCTTCCCCGATGCGCCCGCGGCCCTCGCCGCGCTGCATGCCCGATACCGCCTGGGCGTCCTGACGAACTGCGACGACGACCTCTTCGCGGGGTCGAGTCGCCGGCTGGGCGACCCGTTCGACATGGTCGTGACCGCCCAGCAGGTCGGGGCGTACAAGCCGAGCCTCCGCGGGTTCGAGCTCGTCTTCGAGCGGATCGGGGTCCCGCGCGAGCGGATCCTCCACGTGGCGCAGAGCCTCTTCCACGATCACGTGCCGGCGAAGCGGCTGGGACTCGCGACGGTCTGGGTGAACCGCCGGCATGGGAAGCCCGGGACCGGGGCGACGCCGCCGGCGGATGCCACCCCGGACCTGGAGGTCCCGGACATGGCGACGCTCGCGGCACTGGCGGCGCCAGGACCCGGAGCGTGAGCCGGGCGCGCCGTCGGACCGGCGCGCGGGGGCGAGAGGAGTGGTGGAGATGGGGGAGAGTCGAACTCCCCGTCCGAAACCCGTGACCCGGGACCACTACGAGCGTGTCCGATGCTTTGTCGTCGGCCCGGCGGGCGGCCATCGGCAGCCTGCCGTCGGGTCCAGTCTCGTTCCCCTAGATCGGGCTTGAACCTCCGGCTACGAGACGCTCGCCGGTGTCGCACCCTCGCTGGATGACGCTTCCACGGCCCACGAGGGGGAGGCCGCTTCCACGCTCACCTTACCGCCTAAGCGGCGAGGGCGAGAGCAGGCTGGCGGTTGCCAGTTACTTCGTTTTGCCGCCTTGTTAACGAGGCCAGAGCGGCATCCTCGACTCGCGTTCCCGGATGGCGGGGCCCCGTCGAGACCACGCATCCCCACTGACACGTCGGCCGGCGCCCGTGGGCTCCGGCTCCCCACCATCATACCGCGGGCGTCGACGGGGGCCGTCCGATCAGGCATCCCGCCCGGCGGCCGGCCCGTCGTCCCGTCCATGCCCGCCGAGGACGATCTCGATCCCCACCAGGCTGGCGTCCGGGCCCGTCCCGCTGCCGCCCCGGAAGAAGAAGCGGGCCATGACGCCGTAGCGCCGCTTCACGGCGGCGAGGGTCGCCGCGGTCCCGGCCGCGTCCTGGAGGCGAGCGGTCGCCTCCACCGCCTCGCCGCTCGGCCGGCCGCGCATGTCAGCTCGGCGCCGCGAGCACGCGGCCGTCGTTCCGCAGGCGCTTGACCTTGCCGGACGTGGCGCCCGTGACGACGAGCAGGCGGTCGCCGTCCGGGACGAACCAGACCGCGGTCGCCACCGCTCTCCCGTCCCTGCGGAAGGTCGTGAGTGAGAGGTACCTCGCCTTGTCGAACGCGTCGGCCTGCATCCGGGCAGGCTACCGCGTCAGCGCATCCACCAGCTCGGCGAACGTGCTCACGTAGAGGTCGACGTCGTCGTCCGTCATCCGGATCGACAGCGTCCACTCCTCCTCGCGCCCCGGGGTGGCGAAGATCCCTCGGTTCATGTTCCAGAGCCAGGCGAGGGCCATCAGCTGCTCGTCCTGCGCCCGCTTGAAGGTCTCGTAGTCCACGAGCTTCGTGTCGGAGAACGCGATCACGCCCTTCGACCGGATCCCGACCGGGTAGGCCGCGATGCGGTACGCGTCGATGACGCGCTGGGCTCTCGTCGAGGAGCCGGCGGTTGATGTGCTCCAGGTGGGCGTAGGCGTCGGGGGTCATGACGTCGAGGAGGTTCGCCCGGGCCGCGGCCATGACGAGCGGGTTCCCGTTGTACGTCCCGACCATGCAGACGCGACCGGAGAGGACGGGCTCCATCATCTCGTGCGTCGCGCCGATGGCCGCCGACGGGAGGCCGCCGCCGAGGGCCTTCGCGAGGCAGATGATGTCCGGCTCGATCCCGAAGTACTCGCACGCGCCGCCGGCGGCGATGGTGAGGCCGGTCTTCACCTCGTCCACGATCCAGACGATGCCGTGACGGCGGGTGATCTCGCGGACGCGGTCGAGGTAGCCGGGCTCCGGCAGGATGACCCCGCAGTTCATGAGGGCCGCCTCCATGATGAGGCAGGCCGGTGCGCGACCCTCCGCCTCGAGGCGGACGATCCTGCGCTCGAGAGCGTCGGCGTCGTTGAACGGGACGGCCACCGTCATCGCGGTGACGCTCGGCGGGATGCCCGCGCCGTAGGCGACGGACGGGTAGTCCTCGCGATCGGCCATGTGGTCCTCGGAGAGGCCGATCGAGACCATCACGTAGTCGTGGTGGCCGTGGTACGACCCGAAGATCTTGAGGATCGTGTCGCGGCCGGTGATCGCTCGGGCCAGGCGGATGGAGTCCATCGTCGCCTCGGACCCCGAGTTGAGGAACCGCCACTGCGGGAGGCCGAAGCGCCGCTCGAGCTCCTCCGCGACGACGATCGCGTCCTCGGTCGGCGCGGCGAAGTGCGTGCCGAGCGCCATCCGGTGCGAGACCGCCTCGGTGATCTTCGGGTGGGCGTGGCCCTGCACCATGCTCCCGAAGGCGTTGTGGACGTCCAGGTACCTGCGCCCGTCCACGTCCCACACGTACTGCCCGTCGCCGTGCGTCAGGTAGATCGGCCACGGCTTGCGCGCCTGGTAGGACGACGGCACACCGCCGGCGAGGGTCTTCTTCGCGCGGGCGAACATCGCGGCCGATCCCGACGTCCCCTCGTCCAGCCGGCGGGACTCCTCCTCGATGAGCCGTGAGACACGCTCGGGATCGAAGGCGACCGTGGGTCCCTCCGGCGGTTCCATCCGGGCGGGGACGGGCCGCCCGGCGCGCCCTGTGGCGTGCCGGCGTCTGAGGGCTCGGACGGCTTCGACGGGTGGAGGATCGCCATGGCGGTGGCCTCGGGTCTCACTGGCCGGAGGTTCGATTCCCGGACCTCGACGGCGCTCAGGCCACGAATTTAGCACGGCCGAGAGGCACGGTGTCGCCATTTCGTGGGATCGGGCGCGGGCGCGGCCCAGCGTGGCGCGGCCCAGCGTGGGCGCGGCCTGGGCGGGCCACGCGGGCGACCCGCCGCCTGGGCGCCCCGGTGTGGCCAGATTCACGTGGCCTGACCATCTGGCGCTGCGACCGCCGACCAGCGGGCCGTACGAGGGCTGCTGTCGCCCGCGCCACATCACGGCCGAGCGTGCGACCGCGCCCGACGGCATCGATCCACCGTCCCGGAGGAGCCACGCCAGCGCCAGTTGGTCATTCCCCGTGATCGGCAGGCGCGCTGGGCCTCGACGCCCGAGGGGCGCTGGGCCTCGACGCCCGAGCAGAGGCGATCCGGGCCTCGACGCGCGACCCAGCGCGCTCCGTCCGCCACCGGGCGCACCCTCGGCGCGAACGCATGCGTCGGCGCGTCCGACCCGCCGCTACCATCGCTCCGATGCCCACCCGGTCGACGCCCGACCCCGCGCCCGCCGACGCGACCCTGCCCGCCGCCGGATCCCCCTCCGCACCCCCGCCCGTCGAGCCCCGTACCGTCGACCCTGACCGGGCGTCCCCGGAGATCCCGGCCTTCGACGCGACCGCCCCGCTCCAGCTCTGGCCGGGCGACGCGCGCGAGCTCCTGCGCCTGCTCCCGGATGCGTCGGTGGACCTCGTCTGCACCGACCCGCCGTACAACCTCGCGCACTACTCCACCGGCAACATCGACCCCGGCTGGCGCAAGCCGTTCAACAACGACGTCGCCGACTGGGATGCGGAGGCGTTCGACCCTGCCGCCTGGCTGCCCGAGATCCGGCGGGTCCTGAAGCCGACCGGCAATCTCTTCGCGTTCACGAGCTACAACATGCTCGGCCGCTGGCACGAGGCGTACGACCCGGCGTTCGACACGTTCCAGATCGTCGTCTGGCACAAGACGAACCCGCCGCCCAAGTTCCGCCGCGCGGGCTTCCTCAACAGCTGCGAGCTGATCGTGGCCGCCTGGGACCGCGGCCACGCCTGGAACTTCACGCGCCAGCGCGAGATGCACAACTTCATCGAGGCGCCGATCTGCATGGGCGCCGAGCGCGTGAAGGACCCGCGTCACCCCACGCAGAAGCCGCTCGCGGTCCTGCGCAGGCTCATCGACTGGGGGTCGGGACCGGGCGACCTCGTCCTCGACCCGTTCATGGGCGTCGGGTCCACGGGCGCCGCGGCGCTGGCGGCGGGACGGCGGTTCGTGGGGATCGAGATCGACCCGGCCTACGCGGCGGCCGCGGCGCGGCGGCTGGGGGCGGTGCGGCCGGCCACGCGCTGAGGAGTCTCGAGGGACGCGCGACGAGCGGCGCCAGCGCGCGCTCCCGGCGCGTCGCAGGAGCTGGCCCGGCGCGTCGCAGGAGCTGGCCCGGCGCGTCGCAGGAGCGGACCCGCCTACCTTCCCCGGTTCGCGTCCGCGAGCTCGCGCGCGACGTCGCGCCGGGAGTCGCGCTCGGCGATGTCGCGCCGGCGGTCGTACAGCTTCTTGCCGCGCCCGATCCCCAGCTCGAGCTTCGCGTGCCCGCGGCCGTCGATGTAGAGGCGGAGCGGCACGATCGTCAGGCCCTTCGCCTTGATGCGCACGCCGAGCGTGACGATCTGGGAACGGTGGAGCAGGAGCTTCCGCGTCCGCTTCGACTCGTGGTTCCAGCGGTTCCCGCCCTCCCACGGTGCGATGTGGGCGCCGACGAGCCAGGCCTCGCCCCGCTCGATCCGGACGTAGCCGTCGGCGAGGTTCACCTTGTGCGCCCGGACGCTCTTGATCTCGGTCCCGGTGAGGACGATCCCCGCCTCGAGTGTGTCCTCGATGAGGTAGTCGTGGCGGGCCTTCCGGTTGAGGGCGATCGTCTGCTCGCCCATCGGTGGTCGCTCCTGTCTGGTCGGTGGGCCGTGCCGGTCGGGTCGCGTGACCGATCGGTCGACGACCGGACGCACGAACGCCGGCCCTACGGCAGGGCCGGCGTTCGAAGCTCTACCACCTTGCGGGGCGGAGGTCCTAGGCCACCGTCTCCCGCGAGGTGGTGCAGCTCGTACTGTCTATCACTGCACATCACCTCCTTTCGTTGCCCGGGACGATAGCGGAGACGGGCCGAAGCCGCAAGGGGCGGGCTTGCGCGCGTCAGCCGCGCCCGGGCCCCGGAGACCGCCCCGGGGGCGGTCGGAGGCCGGTCTCCGGCCTCGCGGCCGGCGCCGGGACGGCCGACCCGCCTGTGGTCAGGGGATGGGAGTGGCGGACGCGGACGGGGAGGCGACCGGCGCGCCGAGGACCTCGAGCGCGCGGTCGAGGACCGGGTCCGGGGAACCCCCGGCCGCCGCCGCGTCCACGGCGACGTCCGGCGCGATCCCCGTGTCGTGGATCCACCGGCCGTCGGGTGTCAGCCACTTCAGGACGGTGAGCCGCATGCCGCCCATGTCGTTCGGCAGCGGCAGCCACTCCTGGATCGTCCCCTTCCCGAACGACCGGCTCCCCACGAGGGTCGCCCGCCCGGTATCCTGCAGCGCCCCCGCGAGGATCTCGCTCGCCGACGCGCTGTTCCCGTCGATGAGGGCGACGACCCGCACGTCCTCTCCCGTCGCCGCGCCGCCCGGCTTCGCCTCGACCGCGATCCGCTCGCCCCGGGCGTCCTCCTGGAAGTAGATGGGGCCGGACGCGATGAACTGGCTCGCGATGTCCCGGGCGGCGGAGACGAACCCACCGGGGTTCCCGCGGATGTCCACCACGAACCGCCTCACGCCCTGCGCGGAGAGGTCGGCGACCGCGGCCGCGAAGGCCTTCGAGGCCGCGTCACTGAACCCGGACAGCTTCACGTAGCCCACCGTCCCGTCCGCGAGGGTCTTCGCCTGGACCTCGGGCCGCGCGATGTAGTCGCGGACGATCGTGACGTCGCGCGGCGCCTCGGCGCCTCGGACGATGGTGAGCGTGACCGGCGTCCCCTTCGGCCCGCGGATCTTCCCCGTCGCCTCGTCGGCGGTGAGCCCGTCGAGCGAGGCGCCGTCGACCGCGACGACGGCGTCGCCGGGGAGGAGGCCCGCCTTCTGCGCCGGTGCCCCCGGCACAGTGGTGATGACCGTCAGGCGGCAGTCGGGCCCCAGCGGCGTGCACGGCTCCCCGCCGGGCATGGGCTGGCCCTGCATCTCGGCGCCGATCCCCGAGAAGCGGCCCGAGATCCCCTGCAGGCTGTCGCGGTACTGCTCGGACGTGAGGTACTGCGACCAGCGGTCACCGAGGGACGTGACCATCCCGTCGATCGCGCCCTCCACGAGCTTCTTCTCGTCCACCTCGCCGACGAACTGGTCGGTGATCGCCCGGTACGCGTCCCAGAAGGGCGCCCACAGCGCCTCCTGGTCGGCGGGCGTCCCGGGGGTCGTGGAGACCCGCGCGCCGAGCGCGTACCCCGAGAGGAAGACGACCGCGCCACCCATCACCGCGACGAGGAGGAGGGCGACGACCGTGGCGACGGGGCGCCGGCGGTCCCGGCCCGCCCGGCCATCGACGGTCACGGGCGTCAGGACGGTGGCTGGAGCGGTCTCCGTCCCCAGGCTGTCGTCGGCCGCGACGGCCCCCTCGACGGAGGGACCCTCGGGCGCCGACCCGTCAGCGAATGAGGTAGCTGCGGACGGACACATACGAGCCGACGACGCCGAGCCCAAGGCCGGTCACGAGGACGAGGACCGCGACGTCGCGGACGAGCGTCCCGAACTCGAGCGGCAGGACCCGGAAGAACCCGAGCATGAGCGAGGACAAGGGAGCGGCCGCCGCCCCGAGGATGACGAGCGTGACGAGCGCCCCGAGGAGCCCGACGAGGGCTCCCTCGAAGATGAACGGCCAGCGGATGAACGCGTCCGATGCGCCCACCAGGCGCATGATCTCGATCTCCTCGGCCCGCGACGTGACCGCGAGCCGGATGGTGTTCACGATGATGAAGAGCACGGTCAGGCCGACGAGGACGAGGGCGACGATCCCGCCCGTCCGGATCACCGTCGTCACTGTCGTGACCCGGTCCACGAGCTGCTGGACGTCGTCCACGCGGTCGATGCCCGGGCTGCTGTCCAGCTGCGTGACGATCGCCCCGAAGTCGGTCGGGTCCACGAGGTAGACCTCGATGCTCGCGGGGAGCGGGTTCGTGTCCAGGCTCCCGGTGAGGTCGGGCTGGCCCCGCTCGGCGAGGTTGGCGCGGAAGCGGGCGAGCGCCTCGTCCTTGGTGACGTAGACGACCTCCTTGACCTCGGGCATCAGCCGGACGGCCGCCAGCGCCTCGTCGACCTGGTCGGCGGTGGCGTCGTCCTTCATGTAGGCGACGACCTGGACCTTCTGCTCGACGTACTGGAGGCCGGCGGAGAGGCCGGCCTGGACGATCCAGAACCCGCCCAGCAGGAGGAGCATGAAGGTCATCGTCGCCGTGGCGGCGATGCTCATGAGGCCGTTGCGCCAGAAGCCCTGCCACGCTCGGCGGATGCTGAAGACGACGAACGGGATCACCCTCAGTCCTCGCGGTGGTACGCGGCGCCCAGCTCGTCGCGGACGACGCGCCCCTCCTCCAGCGCGACGACGCGCCGGCGAAGGGCCGTGACGACCTCGGCGTCGTGGGTGGCCATGAGGACGGTGACGCCGAGCTCGTTGATCCGCAGGAGGAGCTGGATGATCTCCCAGCTGATCAGCGGGTCGAGGTTGCCCGTCGGCTCGTCGGCGATGATCAGGCGTGGGTCGTGGACGAGCGCGCGCGCGATCGCCGTGCGCTGCTGCTCGCCGCCCGACAGCTGCGTCGGGATCTGGCCCGCCTGCGCGGTGAGGCCCACGAGCGCCAGGACCCGGTCCACGAGGGGCGCGATCTTCTTCCGCGACGCCCCTGTGACCTCGAGTGCGAACGAGACGTTCTCCCAGACCGTCCGGGTCGGGAGGAGCTTGAAGTCCTGGAAGATCGTGCCGATCCGGCGGCGGACCTTCGGGATCTCGCGGCGTCCGAGGCGGGCGAGGTCCGTGCCGTCGATGAAGACCTGGCCCTCCGTGGCGACCTCGTCGCGGATCAGCAGCTTGAGCAGCGTCGACTTGCCCGCGCCGGACGGTCCCACGATGAAGACGAACTCGCCCTCGCGGATCGTCAGGTCCACGTCGCGGAGCGCGACCTTGCCGCCGGGGTACGTCTTGGTGACGTCGCGGAGGAAGATGACGGGTCGCGCCGCGCCGAAGGTCGCTGCAGGGGCCTGGCGCTCGGTGCCGGGACCCGCGAGGAGTGCCACGGGCGCGAGCGTACCCGAGAGTCTGAAGGAGCGCTCGGCAGCGTCAGTCGGTCGCCCCGTCCTCCGTCATCGGCGCGCCCGTCGCCTCGCGCTCCAGCTCGGCCTGCATGAAGTCGTCCAGGTCGCCGTCGAGCACACCGGTCGTGTCGCTCGTCTCGACCAAGGTCCGGTGGTCCTTCACCATCTGGTAGGGGTGGAGGACGTAGCTCCGGATCTGGTTGCCCCAGCCGGCCTCCACGTGCTCGCCCCGGAGCTCACGCCGTTCCGCCTCGCGCTCCTCGAGCGCCTTCTCCAGCAGCCGGGCCTTGAGGATCTTCGTGGCGGTCTCGCGGTTCTGCATCTGAGACCGCTCGTTCTGGCTCTGGGCGACGGTCCCCGTGGGCAGGTGCGTGAGGCGGACGGCCGAATCGGTCTTGTTCACGTGCTGGCCGCCGGCGCCGGTGGCGCGGTACGTGTCCACGCGGATCTGGTCCCAGTCGAGCTCGATCTCCACGTCGTCCTCGGCCTCGGGCAGGACCTCGATGAGCGCGAAGGTCGTCTGGCGGCGCTTCTGCGCGTCGTACGGGCTGATGCGCACGAGGCGATGCACCCCACGCTCCGCCTTCAGGTAGCCGTACGCGTAGCGGCCGTCCACCGCGATCGCGGCGCTCTTGATGCCGGTCTGCTCGCCCTCGGTCGAATCGAGGATCTCCGTGGAGAACCGGTGGCGCTCGGCCCAGCGGAGATACATCCGCAGGAGCATCTCGGCCCAGTCGGTCGCCTCCGTCCCGCCCGCGCCGGCGGAGATCGAGAGGATCGCATCGCGTTCGTCGTACTCGCCGGAGAGGAGCAGCTGGAAGCGCTCCTTCTCGAACGCGGCGGCCAGTGTCTCGGCGTCGCGATCGATCTCGGCGATGAGGTCGGCGTCTCCCGCCTCCTCGGCCATCTCGCGCAGCTCGAGGAGCGACGTGGCGCGCGCGGACAGGTCCGACCACAGCGCGATCTCCGACCGCAGGCTCTCGGCCTGGCGGAGGACCCGCTGGGCGGTGCGCTGGTCGTCCCAGAAGTCCGGAGCGCTGGTCAGCGTCTCCAGCTCGGTGAGACGGCTCTCCTTGGCGGGGAGGTCAAAGCCGCCCCGAGGTCGCTGCGATCCTCTCGGCGAGGTCGCGCTGGCCGGCCAGGTCCATCAGGCCTGGGCTCGCGCGTCCTGCAGGAGGATCGGCCGGAGCTCGATGAGTCGGATGGCCGACTTGCTCCGGGCGACGACGGGGTTCACGCAGGGGCAGTAGCCGTTGTGGGCGCAGACCCCGCAGTTGCCGTCGCAATCGAGCGCGGCGGCGTAGCTGCAGGACCGGCAATCTCGCTCGCAGGCGATGAGATCGATGAACCGGGGATCCTCGACCTGCTTCACCTATCCCTCTCTCGGCAGGGCGACCGCACCGAAGGGCTGGGCGGTGCTGATCGCGGCTGGTGACGATGGGCCTCGGGGTACCCGACCGCGTTCCCCTGTGGTCGGAGATCGTCCCGAAGTATACGAGGGAGTGCGGCTCTCGCCTAGAGGGGAGATGGGCCGAAAACGCGCGTCGCCGGCCGATCGCCGTCAGCCCCCGCCGCCCTCCCGGCCGAAGAGGAAGTACCAGCCGAGCGCCCCGAGCTCGTGGACGGTGGCCCGGGTGCGCGCCGTGATCGTCGCGTCGCTGGGGCTGTCCGCGGCCGGGGAGCCGTACGCTTCGATGCCGAGGTCCGTCGCGAGCCGGATCACGCGCAGCATGTGCCCGCGGTCGGACACGAAGACGGCGCTCCGGATCCCGTGCTCGTCGAAGAGCTGATCCAGCGCACGCATGGATCCGAGGGTGCTGTGGGCCCGGTTCTCGCCCATGATCGCCTCGACCGGCACGCCGCGGGAGATCGCGTAGCTGCGCGCTGCGGCCGCCTCGGTGGAGCTGTCACCCTCGGCCGACCCGCCGGTCACCACGAACCACGGCGCGACGCCCTGCTTCCACAGCTCCACCGCGTGGTCGATCCTGCTCCGGAAGACCGGTGACGGAGCGCCGTCCCACTGGGCGGCGCCCAGCACGACGATCGCGTCCGCCGGCCGAGCCTCGTCCGTGTAGCCCTGGGCCCAGATCCGGTAGGTCGCGTAGGCGGCGACACCGGCCACCGCCAGCACGGCGACGGCCGCGACGATCGCGAGGTCCGCGAGACGGCGCGCGCGCTGCGATCCGTCGCTCAGCGGCCGTGACACTTCTTGTACTTCACGCCCGACCCGCACCAGCAGGGGTCGTTGCGCCCGACCTTCGGCGTGCCCGGCGGGCGCCCGTCCGTGCCGGCGGGCCGTGCGAGGGCGCGATCTCCGAGCGACTCCTGGACCTGGCGCATGGCCGGCGCGCTGGGCAGGCCGGTCGCCTTCTCCGCGCGGGCCCTCGCCCCCGTGCCGGGAGCCGTGCCGCCCGCGCTCGCGGGGCCGGTCCCGGTCGTGGTCGTCGACGACGAGAAGGTGCCGCTCGCGGCGGCGCCCGTCGTCCGGCCGCCGAACGACGCGGCCGTGGCCGCGGCCTCTGCCGCCTCATCGGCCGGCGCCTGGTCGCCGGCGCCGTAGAACTCGGTCGGCATGGGGAGCGGTCTGGGCTCCTCGCGCACGACCGAGACGCGGAAGATCGTCGTCGCCACCTGCCGCCGGATCAGGTCCCGCAGCTCCTCGTAGAGGCGGTACCCCTCCTTCTTGAACTCGTTCAGGGGGTCCTGCTGCGCGTAGCCCCGCAGCCCGATGCCCCGGCGCATGTCGTCGAGCTCGGTCAGGTGCTCGATCCACAGGCTGTCGATCGTCCGGAGCAGGACGAGCCTCTCGAC
Source organism: uncultured Chloroflexia bacterium (assembly GCA_963717255.1). Classification (GTDB taxonomy): domain Bacteria; phylum Chloroflexota; class Limnocylindria; order Limnocylindrales; family CSP1-4; genus CAIYQJ01. The sequence goes on from CAVQVT010000007.1 coordinate 167,552, forward strand.
GAGGGCCCAGTCGGTCTCGCCGACCTCCCGCTCGCGCTCCTCGAGCTTGGCGTCCGCCAGCTCGCGCAGGTGGCCCAGGATCGCTTCGCGTCCGCCGACGTCCCAGAGCTCGTCCGGCGACGTCCCGCCCTCGTGCACGCCCATCGCGTGCAGTGCCGCGGAGAGGCCTTCCATGTCCCACTCGTCCGGCGCGCCCAGGAGGTGGACGTCCACGACGTGGTCGATCTCGTCGTCGACGAACGAGCGGATCGTCTCCGTGAGGTCCTCGTTGCGCAGGACCTTGTCGCGCTCCGCGTAGATCGTCTCGCGCTGCTTGTTGATGACATCGTCGAACTCGACGACGCGCTTGCGGATGTCGAAGTTGTAGCCCTCGACGCGCGACTGGGCTCCCTCGATCGTCTTGGAGACGAGGCGCGACTCGATCGCCTGGTCCTCCTCGAGGCCGAGGCGCTCCATGAGGCCCGACACGCGCTCCGAGGCGAAGCGCTTCATCAGGTCATCCTCGAGCGAGAGGAAGAAGCGGGTCGATCCCGGGTCGCCCTGGCGGCCGGCTCGGCCTCGGAGCTGGTTGTCGATCCGGCGCGACTCGTGTCGCTCGGTGCCCACGATGTGGAGGCCGCCGACGGCCACGACACGCTCGTGGTCCTCGTCGCAGATCGCCTTCGCCTCCGCGAGGGCCTCGGCGTACTCCTCCTTGCTCACCTCGAGCGGGTTGAGCCCCTTGCGGTGGAGGAGCTCGGACGCCAGCCCCTGCGGGTCGCCGCCGAGCTTGATGTCCGTCCCGCGGCCGGCCATGTTCGTCGCGATCGTCACCGCGCCCGAGCGGCCCGCCTGCTGCACGATCCCCGCCTCCTTCTCGTGGAACTTGGCGTTGAGGACCTCGTGCTTCACGCCGCGCCGCTTGAGCATCTCGCTCAGGATCTCGGACTTCGCGACCGAGACGGTGCCCACGAGGACGGGGCGCCCCTCCTCCTGCATCCCGGCGATCTCGTCGATGAGGGCGAGGAACTTGCCGTTCTCCGTGCGATACACCAGGTCCGCGTCGTCCTCGCGGATCATCGGCCGGTGCGTGGGGATCGCCACGACCTCGAGCTTGTAGATCTTGAAGAACTCCTCCGCCTCGGTCATCGCCGTGCCGGTCATGCCGGCGAGCTTGTCGTACAGGCGGAAGTAGTTCTGGAACGTGATCGTGGCGAGGGTGACGTTCTCGCGCTGGACGCGCAGCCCCTCCTTCGCCTCGATCGCCTGGTGGAGGCCCTCGCTCCAGCGCCGGCCCGGCATCTGGCGGCCGGTGAACTCGTCGACGATGATGATCTCGCCGTCCTTGACGATGTAGTCGCGGTCGCGCTTGAAGAGCGCGTGCGCCCGGAGCGCCTGCTCGAAGTGGCGCGCGAGGGTGGGGTCGGCGTCGTACATGTTCTCGACGCCGAGCCACTGCTCCATCTTCGTGATGCCCTGCTCGGTGGGCGAGACCGACTTCTCCTTCAGGTCGACGAAGAAGTCCCCGCCCTCCTCCGCGCCCTCGGGCCGTTCCTGGAGCCGCGGGACGATGCGGGCGAACGTGTAGTACTTGTCCGCCGACTCCTCCGCCTGTCCGCTGATGATGAGCGGGGTCCGTGCCTCGTCGATGAGGATGTTGTCCACTTCGTCGACGATCGCGAAGAAGCGCTCGCCCTGCACCCGCTGGTCCAGCTCCGTGACCATGTTGTCGCGCAGGTAGTCGAAGCCGAACTCGTTGTTCGTCCCGTACGTGACGTCGGCGGCGTACGCCTCGCGCCGGGTGACCGGCCGCAGGTTCACCAGCCGCTCGTCCGTGGCGGGGTAGGCAGGGTCGAAGACGAACGACGTGTCGTGCGTGATCATCCCGACGCTCACGCCGAGGAAGTGGAAGATCGGCCCCATCCACTGCGGGTCGCGGCGGGCCAGGTAGTCGTTCACCGTCACGACGTGGACGCCGCGCCCGGCGAGGCTGTTGAGGATCGCGGCGAGCGGCGCGACGAGGGTCTTGCCCTCGCCGGTCTTCATCTCCGAGATCCTGCCCTGGTGGAGGACGACGCCGCCCAGGAGCTGGACGTCGAAGTGCCGCATCCCAAGGCTCCGTCGCATCGCCTCGCGGGTGGCCGCGAAGACGTCCGGGATCGCGTCGTCCAGGGCGGCCTGGATCCGGGCGGTGTCGGCCTTCCGGCGGTCGCGCGCCAGCTCACGGCGCCGCTCCAGGTCCGAGTTGTGGAGTCTCCTCCTCGGACGGCTCGGAGGGGGCGGCGACCTCGCGGATCTCGGCGCGGATCTCGTCGAAACGCGCACGGATCTCCGCGTCGGAGAGGGCGGCCCACTCCTCCTCGAGCGCGTTCGCGCGATCCACGTACGGCTGGATGCGTCGAAGCTCGCGGTCGTTCGAGTCGACGAAGCGGTTCAGGAAGCTCAGCATGGGATGGAAAGTATAGGCGAGGGTGCCCGCCGGCCCTTCGGACGACCCCTCCGGCTACCGTCCCTGCGGACGCTCGGCGCCGGGATCCCGGATGTCGCGCGGCTCGACCTCCGCGCCCGGGTCGCCGATCGGCCGCGCCGTCGGCGACGCCTCGCCCTCGGCGGCGGGCGGGCCGGCGTCGTCGGGGAAGCGCACCACGGCGTCCGACCCCGGGCCGGATGAGATGCGGGTCTCCGTCCCCCAGCGGACGCGCTCCTGGACGGTCTCGCGCTCGGGGTACATGCGCTCCTCGAAGCCGGCGATCCACCAGCCGATCGCCCGGCCGGCCGGGAGGCTCCTCGGGCGGCGACCCCGGCGGGTCACCTCCAGAAGCCGGACTCGTACCCCGCGAGGAGGATCACGAACGTAGCGGCCGCGAGGACGAGCCAGAAGAGGGCCGAGCGGAGTCGCGAGGTGGGATTCATCTCCGGGTTGGCGAGCCGCGCGACGTTCCAGCGCGGCGAGCGCAGATCCTCGCGGAAGTCCGCGGTCGGCGGGACCGCCTCGATCCCGCCCTGGCCGTCCGGGCGATGCAGCTGGAGCGTCATCCGTGCCTCGTGTCGCTGTCGGTTCGTGTCGTCCCCATCCTAGCCCGGCGGGGCCTGGTCCGGCGCGGCGACCGGCGGGCGGAAGCTCCGTGGGTGCCTTCGGCCCGAGCCGCCCGCCGGACGCGGCTCCGCCCCGGCCGTCGGGCCCGCAGCGGTCAGCTCAGCTCGGCGAGCGTCGCCGGCAGCTCGTCGGCGCCGGTCTCCCCGGACGACGCCGGGTTCGCCAGCCCGCCCTCCCAGAGCAGCATCTCCTGCGTGAACGCCACCTCGCTCTGGAACAGCGCCCCGACGGATTCCCCGCGGTGGATCCGCCGGATCGCCTCGCCGATGAGCGGCGCGACCGAGAGCGTGGTGATCCGGGGCGTGCGCTTCGCCGCCGGGATCGGGATCGAGTCCGTCACGACGACCTCGCGCAGCGACGAGGCCTCGATCCGCGCGACGGCCGGGTCGGACAGCACCGCGTGCGTGGCCGTCGCGTAGATCTCGTCCACGCCCTCGCGCTCGAGCGCCCGGACGACCTCCATGAGGGTCCCGGCCGTGTCGAACTCGTCGTCCACGACGATGGCGCGCCGCCCCTTCACGTCGCCGATCACGTTCAGGACCTCGGCCTGGTCGAGGTTCCCCACGCGTCGCTTCTCGATGATCGCGAGGGGCGCGTCCACGAGCTCCGCGAATGTCCGTGCGCGCTTCGCGAAACCGAGGTCGGTCACGACGACGAGGTCGTGCAGGCCCTTGCGGATGAAGTGGTTCGAGAGCAGATGGACCGCGGTCAGCTCGTCCACCGGGATGTTGAAGAAGCCCTGGATCTGGCCTTGATGGAGGTCCATCGTCAGGACGCGGTCGGCGCCGGCCACCGTGATCATGTCGGCGACCAGACGGGCGGTGATCGGGACGCGCGGCTGGTCCTTCTTGTCAGAGCGCCCGTAGGAGTAGTACGGGACGACCGCCGTGATCCGCCCGGCCGACGCGCGCTTGAACGCGTCGATCATGATCAGCAGCTCCATGATCGACTGGTTCACGGGGCGGCACGTCGGCTGGACGAGGAAGACGTCCTTCTCTCGGACGTTGTCGAGCACGCGAACGAAGATGTTCTCGTTCGCGAACTGGAAGATCTCGGCGCGGCCCTGCTCCACGCCCAGGTAGCGGCAGATCTTGCGCGCGAGCTCCGGGTTGGCGTTCCCCGTGTAGACGTCGAACTGGTCGGAGTACACCGCAGTCTCCCGCCCGCGCGCGGAGTTCACGCGTCCGGCCCGCCGTCGCCTTCCGCCGACTCCTCGTCGTCGCCGTCATTCTCCCCGATGGCCCGGTGCTCCGCCAGACCTGCGCGGAAGGCCGCGATCCCCACAACGCGGTCGCCCTCGGCGAGCCGCATCACGATGACCCCTCGCGCGCCGGACGAGTAGCGGTTGATCGTCCGGACATCGGTGCGGACGATCTGGCCCTGCTCGCTGATGAGGAGCAGCTCCTCCTCGGTCTCGGTGACCTGCTGGACGGCCGCGACCGCGCCGGTCTTCCGGCCCTCGAGCGGGATGAGCATCACGCCCTGGCCCCCGCGGTGCTTCCGCCGGAACTCCGAGAGCCGGACGCGCTTGCCGTACCCGGTCTCCGTGAGCGTGAGCAGGTCGGCGGTGGGCTCCGCGACGGCCATCGAGACGACGCGGTCGCCGGCGCGTGCGAGCCGGATGCCGATGACGCCGGCGGCGACGCGGCCCATCGGCCGGACCTCGCCCTCGTGGAACCGGGCGAGCTTCCCGTGTGCGGTCGCGAGCAGGACATCGTCCTCGCCGCTGGTCACCGCGACCCACGCGAGCTCGTCCCCCTCGTTGAGGGTGATCGCGATGATGCCCGATGACCGGACGCGCTCGAACTGCTCGAGGGGCGTCTTCTTCACGATGCCGTTGCGGGTGGCGAGCATGAGGAAGGAGCCGGCGTCGAACCCCGCGATGACGATCGTCGCCTTCGGGGCCTCGCCGGTCTCGACCTGGACGCCCGGCAGGTTGATGATCGGGATTCCCTTCGCCTGGCGGCTGGCGTCCGGGATCGCGTGGACCTTGCTGCTGAAGACGCGCCCGCGGTTCGTGAAGAACAGGGCCCAGTCGTGCGTGTTCGCCACCAGGAGGTCGTCGACCGCGTCCTCCTCGCGCGTCACGTGGCCGATGATCCCCTTGCCGCCGCGGTGCTGACGGCGGTAGGTCGCGACAGGCTGGCGCTTGATGTAGCCCCGCCGGCTGATCGTGACGACCACATCCTCGTCGGCGATGAGGTCCTCGTCGGTCATCTCGCGCGACTCGTCGTCGGCGACGCGCGTCCGCCGCTCGCCGGCGTGCTTCCGCTTCAGCTCGTTCAGCTCGTCCTTGATGATCGCGAGGACGCGGCCCGGGTTGGCGAGGATGTCCTCGAGCTCCGCGATGAGCTGGATGACGGCGAGGTACTCGTCCTCGATCTTCTTCCGCTCGAGCGCGGCGAGCCGCGCGAGCCGCATGTCCAGGATCGCCTGGGCCTGGACCTCGGTCAGCCCGAAGTGCGCCATCAGGTTCTTCCGCGCGGTCTCGACGTCTGCCGACTCGCGGATCGTCTTGATGACGGCATCGAGGTTGTCGAGCGCGATCTTCAGCCCTTCGAGGATGTGGGCCCGTTCGCGCGCCTTCCCGAGGTCGTACTCCGTGCGTCGCCGGATGACGTCGCGGCGCCAGTCGATGTGGTGCTGGATGACGGACTTGAGCGGGAGCGTCTGCGGCTGGCCGTCGACGAGGGCGAGCATGTTCAGGTTGAACGCGCTCTGCATCGTCGTGTGCTTGAAGAGGTTGTTCAGGACCTTGTGCGGGTTCGCGTCCTGCTTGACCTCGATGAAGATGCGCATCCCGTCGCGGTCGGACTCGTCCCGCAGGTCCGAGATCCCCTCGAGCTTCTTGTCCTTCACCAGGTCGGCGATCTTCTCGATCAGCGCCGCCTTGTTCACCTGGTACGGGAGCTCGGTGACGATGATCGCCGTCCGCTCCCTGCGGGTCTCCTCGAAGGCGACCTGGGCGCGCATGACGACGCGGCCCCTGCCGTGGGCGTACATCTGGCGGATCGCGTCCACCCGCTCGGTCTGGCCGGTGATCGTGTTGCGCTGCTGGTCGAACCGGAAGATCGTCCCGCCGGTCGGGAAGTCCGGGCCCCTCACGAACGCGCAGAGGTCGTCGCTCGTGAGGTCCGGGTCGTCGATGAGCGCGATCGTCGCATCGGCGACCTCGCCGAGATGGTGCGGCGGGATGTTCGTCGCCATGCCGACCGCGATCCCGGACGAGCCGTTCACGAGGAGGTTCGGGAGGCGGGCCGGCAGCACGGTGGGCTCGCGGTGGCTGCCGTCGTAGTTGTCGATGAAGTCGACGGTGTCCTTGTCGATGTCGACGAGCATCTCGGCCGCGATCGCGGTCAGGCGGGCCTCCGTGTACCGCATCGCGGCGGCGCTGTCGCCGTCCACCGAGCCGAAGTTGCCCTGGCCGTCTACGAGCGGATACCGCATCGAGAAGTGCTGGGCGAGGCGCACGAGCGTGTCGTACGCGGCCTGGTCCCCGTGCGGGTGGTACTTGCCGAGGACCTCGCCGACGATCGCGGCGCACTTGCGGAACGACGATGTGGACGAGAGACCCATCTCGCCCATCGCGTACAGGATCCGGCGCTGCACCGGCTTCAGGCCGTCGCGGACGTCGGGGAGCGCGCGCGAGACGATGACGCTCATCGCGTAGTCGAGGTACGAGACCTTCATCTCGTCCTCGATGCGGATGGCCCTGATGTCGCCCGGGTCGTCGATCACGTCTCGTGTCTCCGGTCAGTCTGCGGATGGCTCACGGGAACGGGGCCATCGTGTGGGAGTCGGGAGGAGGGAGCTCGCCGAATCGCGCGGCCATCTCGGCGGCGGTCGATGTGGACGTCGCGCCGGGCCGGCGCCGGATGCCCGCGATCCGCTCGCGGATGGCCGAGGCGGCGCCGGGCTCCAGCTTCGCGAGCGCGTCCCGAACGACCCAGGCGCGTGCCCCGTCGTCGGACGCCGCGGCGCGCTCGGCCTCCTCGCGACAGAACGTGGCCACCGCCCGCGCGTCCACGAGGACGAGCGACCGCAGCGCCCATGAGAGTGCCTTCTGGACGTCCGGCGATGCGTCGCCGATGAGGGAGCCCACGACGTCGAGGCCGCGGACGGCGACCTCGGGCCGCCGCCCGCGCGTGCGGTCCACGAACGGCATGCGGGCGATCGTCGATCCGGCGAGCCGGCGCTCCCAGCGCGACGGCGAGAAGACGACCTGCTCCACCTCGGCCCAGCGGTAGGGCTCCAGCAGGACCCCCCGCGCGTACGGCGAGGCCAGGGTGTCCACGGAGATCCACTCGCTCGCGGTGCGCGCCGCCCGGCGCATCAGCTGCCAGGTCCGCTCTGGGTCGACGGCGACGATCCGGTCCATGAGCCGGGTCGCGATCCAGCGGGCCTCGGCGACCTCGCTCCGCGACGCACGGTCGGCGGCGGCCAGGAGTCGTGCCGGCCCCGTGCCTCGTCCGGCACGGGCCACGCCGGCCTCGACCGCGGAGATGAGGGGCTGACGGACCCCGGCGACGCCCCGGAGCCCCGGGGCCACGCGCGGCATCGCTTCCGCGTAGACGGGATCGGCGAGCGCCGCGAGCCCCGCATCGAGAGCGGCGACGAAGCTCTCCGGGTCGTCAAGCAGCTCGCCGAGTCTGCCACCGAGCGCCACCGCGGCCGGCCGATGGGCCTCGACGAAGGCCATCGCCGCGTCGGTGGCGGCACTGGCGGGAGCCGGGGCCGTGACGCTCATCGGTCCGCCACCATGCCGGGAGTATCGGTTGCCGTGTCCCGGTCCACCGTCGCGTCCGCGCCGGCAGAGGTGCCGGCACCGCCGCCCGCCCCGACGCCGGCGTCCGCGAGCTGCTCGACGCCGGCGCCCGCGAGCGGCTCCACGGCCGGGAGCGACTGCCGGACGCGCCAGCGCCGTACGCCTCCCGGGCCGTCGGTCGTGCCCGCGAAGCGATACCGGGAACGCAGCTCCTGCTGCTGACTCTCTGGGATCGTCAGATACACGCCCTCGGCCCGCGCGCAGACGTCGCCGGTCGCGCGATCCAGCACGGCCGCCTCGGCCCGGATGAGCCGCCGCTTCATCTCGATGACGCGGCCTTCGACGCGAAGCGGCGTGGCCACATGCACGGGCCGTCGGTACTCGATGGACATCCGGGCGGTCAGCGCGAACGCCTCACGCGACGCGATCGCCCACGCCATCGCCTCGTCGAGCAGCGTGGCGAGGATCCCGCCGTGCGCGATCCCCTCCCACCCCTGGAAGCCCGGGCCGAGGACCAGGTCGCTCCACGAGCGATCGGGCTCGATGTGGATGACCATCCGGATCCCCTGCGCGTTGAGATCGCCGCAGGCGAAGCAGCGGTGCGCCGCGAGGTCGAACGTCCCCTCCACGCCGGGCTGCGCCGCGCCTCGCGCCTCAGACGTCAAGGTTCCGCACCTTCCGCGCCTCGGACTTGATGAAGTCCTTGCGCGGAGCGACCTTCTCACCCATCAGCATCGTGAAGATGCCGTCAGCCTCGGCCGCATCATCGATCTCCGCCCGGAGCAGCGTCCGCGTCTCCGGGTTCATCGTCGTCTCCCAGAGCTGGTCGGCATTCATCTCGCCCAGGCCCTTGAAGCGCTGGACGGTGACGTTCTTCGCGGTCATCTCCTTCACGATCCGGTCGCGCTCGCCCTCCGACTGCGCGTACCGCGTGACCTTGCCCGTGCTGACCCGGAACAGCGGCGGCTGCGCGATGTAGAGGTAGCCCTGCTCGATCACCTGTGGCATGTGGCGGTAGAAGAAGGTAAGCAGCAGGGTGCGGATGTGGGCCCCGTCCACGTCCGCGTCGGTCATGATGATGACCCGGTGGTATCGGAGCTTCAGGATGTCGAAGGTCTCGCCGATGCCTGCCCCGAGCGCCACGATGAGCGGGCGCACGTTCTCGCTCGAGAGGATCTTGTCGAGCCGGGCCTTCTCGACGTTCAGGATCTTGCCGCGGAGCGGGAGGATCGCCTGGAAGCGTCGGTCGCGGCCGCCCTTCGCTGAGCCGCCGGCCGAGTCGCCCTCGACGAGGTAGAGCTCGCTCTTCGCCGGATCGCGCTCCTGGCAGTCCGCGAGCTTGCCCGGGAGGGCGAGCCCCTCGAGCGCACCCTTCCGGATGACGAGGTCGCGTGCCTTCCGCGCCGCCTCGCGTGCGCGGGCCGACCGCAGGCACTGCTCGACGATGCGCCGCGCGTCCGACGGGTTCTCGTCGAGATACTGGGAGATGCCGTCGGCGACCGCCGCGGCCACCTGCGGCGTCACGAACGCGTTCCCCAGCTTGCCCTTCGTCTGGCCCTCGAACTCCGGGTTGGGCAGCTTCACGCTGATGACCGCCGTGAGGCCGTCGCGGACATCCTCGCCGGAGAGGTTGCTGTCCGAGTCCTTCAGGACGCCGCTCTTCCGGGCGAACTCGTTCAGCGAGCGGGTCAGAGCGGTCCGGAAGCCCGTGAGGTGCGTCCCACCGTCGATCGTGTTGATGTTGTTCGCGAACGCGTAGACGTTCTCGCTGAAGCTGTCGTTGTACTGGAGCGCGACCTCGATGCGCGTGGTCCCGTCCAGTCGATCGACGTAGATGGGCCGGTCGTGGAGGACGTCCTTGTTCCGGTTCAGGTGCCGGACGAAGGACATCAGGCCGCCTTCGAAGTAGAACGAGCGCTCCCGGTCGGCACGCTCGTCCACGAGACGGATCCAGAGGCCCTTGTTCAGGTAGGCCGACTCGCGAAGCCGCTGGGCGATGGTGTCGAAGGAGAAGTCGGTCGTGTCGAACACCTCCGGGTCGGCCCGGAAGACGGTGGCGGTGCCGTGCCGATCCCCCTGCGGCCCGACCTTGGTGACCGGCATCGTGGGCTTCCCGCGCGCGTACTCCTGGGCCCAGACGGCGCCGTCGCGCGCGGTCTCGACGCGGAGCCACTCGGACAGGGCGTTCACCACGCTCACGCCCACGCCGTGGAGCCCGCCGGAGACCTTGTAGCCGCTGCCGCCGAACTTGCCGCCGGCGTGGAGGACCGTATGGACGACCTCGAGGGCATCCTTGCCCGTCGCGTGGCGACCGACCGGGACGCCGCGGCCGTCATCCACGACCCGGAGCGCGCCGTCCGACTGGAGCGTCACGTCGATGCGGGTCGCGTGCCCGGCCATCGCCTCGTCGATCGAGTTGTCCACGACCTCCCACGCGAGGTGGTGGAGACCGCGGACGTCCGTCGAGCCGATGTACATCCCGGGGCGCTTGCGGACCGCCTCCAGGCCTTCGAGGACCTGGATCGCGCTGACGCCGTACTCGTCCGACGCGGCGCGCTTCCGTGTCCGGCGAGCGGATGCGGTCGACGCATCTCCGGCGTCGCCTCCGCCGGGGCGCTTGGGGTTCTCCGTCACGCGGTCCCTCCGACGAGACGATCGAAGAGCCGCGAGAGCTCCTCGTCGCTGTAGAACTCGATGATGATCCGGCCGCCGCGGCGCGACCGGGCGATGCTCACCTTCGTGCCGAGTGCGGAGCGGAGGTCCAATTCGACCCGCTCGAGCTCGGCGTCGGCCGGTGCCTCGCCCGCAGCCCGTGCCCTGGTCGCCGCCTGCGGCTCCTCGCGCAGTCGACGCACGAGCTCCTCGGTCTGGCGCACGGAGAGATCGCGGTCGATGACCACCGCGAGGACGCGCGCCTGGCGGTCGGTCGGCAGGCCACCGAGCGCGCGCGCGTGGCCCTCCGACACGAGGCCGGCGGCGAGCGCCGCCTGGACCTCGTCGTCCAGAGCGAGGAGGCGGAGGCTGTTCGCGATGGTGGGTCGCGCCTTGCCCATCCGCTTGGCGAGCTTCTCCTGCGTGAAACCGAACTCGTCGATCAGCTGGCGGTAGGCCCGCGCCTCCTCGAGCGGATCGAGGTCCTCGCGCTGGATGTTCTCCACGAGGGCCAGCTCGAGCTGGTCGTGGTCCGCGAGCTCGCGGACCACCGCCGGGATGCGCTCCAGACCGGCCAGGCGGCTCGCGCGGACGCGACGCTCACCGGCGACGAGGCGGTAGCCGTCGATCGTCTCGGTGACGAGGATCGGCTGGAGGACCCCATGCTCGACGATGCTCGCGGCGAGCTCGGCGAGCGCGTCCTCGTCCACGGCGGTACGCGGCTGGTAGGGGTTCGGCGCGATCCGGGCGAGCGGGATCTCCGTGGGTGCCTCGATCGCCGTGGGTCGCGTCGGGATGAGGGCCGAGAGCCCGCGCCCGAGGCCCCCCTGGTGCCGATCGCTCCGGCTTGTCACAGCGTCACCGCCTCGGGCACGGGGACCGGGCCCGAGACCGGCCTGCCGTCGCGACGGCGCAGCTCTTCGGCGAGGGCCTGGTACGCGAGAGCGCCACGGGACGCGGGGTCGTGCTCGACGATCGGGCGGCCGTACGAGGGTGCCTCGGCGAGGCGCACGCTTCGCGGGATGACCGAGCCGAAGACGGCGCTGCCGAGGTGTCGGCGGACCTCGGCAGCGACCTCCGCGGAGAGGTTCGTGCGACCGTCGAACATGGTGAGGACGACCCCCTTGATGGCGAGGTCGGGGTTGAGGTGATCCCGGACGAGGTTGATCGTCGCGATGAGCTGACTCAGCCCCTCGAGGGCGTAGTACTCGCACTGGATGGGGACGAGGACCGAGTCGGCTGCCGTGAGGGCGTTCACCGTGAGAAGGCCCAGGGACGGAGGGCAGTCGAGGAGAACGTAGTCGTAGGCGGGCACGGCAGGAGCGAGGAGGTGCGCGAGCCGGCGCTCGCGCTGGGGGAGGGGGGTGAGCTCGACCTCGGCGCCCGCGAGGGAGATGGACGAGGGGATGACGGAGAGGCCGTCGATGGAGGTCCGGAGGACGAGGTCGTCGAGAAGCGCGTCTTCCACGACCGCGTCGTAGACGGACCGCCCTGCGCTCCCTCGGTCGATGCCGAGGCCGCTCGTGGCATTCCCCTGGGGGTCGAGGTCGATGACCAGCACGCGGTCACCGGCGAGGGCGAGATACGCCGCGAGATTGACGACGGTGGTGGTCTTGCCAACGCCGCCCTTCTGGTTGGCGCAGGCGATCGTCTGCCCCATGGTCATGGGGGCGCGATGGGGGCGATCACGCGCGGAATCCTACCATCGGGGGCGGTCTCCGGGCTGTGCGCTGCTGTCGGTGCCGGGGTGTGCTGCAAGCATGGCCACTCCAGCTCACGTCCGGCTCACCGCGCGAACGACGCCGGGTCGACGCGCTCGACGACGACTCGAGCAGCGATGGGCCGGCGGGTGGTCCCCGCTTCGCGTCCGGTGCGCTCGCTGTCGAGCGTTCCGGGGTCGCGTCCGGGGCCGGACGAGCGCCGCGTGTTCCATGTGACACGGGCGGCGGCCCAGGTCGCTGCGGTCGCGTCGGTGGCCACTGGTGGCCACTGGCGGTCCGGCTGCCGGATCTCGCTCGGCTCGGCGCCTGACGCTGATGCATCTCGGCGCTCGGCGCTCGCCGTTCGGCGCCGTTTCACGTGAAACCGCCGGCGCATAGTTGCCTACACAACTATCATCGGACCGACCGACCGACCGACCGACCGACCGACCGACCGACCGACCGACCGACCGACCGACCGACCGACCTACCGCCCGCCCGACCGACCGCCCGCCCGGCAGGCGCCGCCGCTCCCTCCGGCGCAGCACGGCCGGCCGTTCCGCGGTCGCCGACTCAGACCCCGCACGGCCGGCCGGTGCGCGGACGCGCCCGATCGTGGACCCGGTGTTTGCCGCACCGAGGAGCCGCCCGTATCATCGAGCCGCCCCCGTCCGGCGCGCCGCGGCACACGCGCCGTACGCGGCGCCGTCACCAGAGGGACGACCGCCCATGAGCCTCGCTCTCGCGGCGCTCGCGGCCGTCGCGGCGGCGCTCCTGCAGGCGAGCGTCGCGCCGTACGTCACGATCGGCGACGCGACGCCCGACTTCGTCCTCGTCGTCGTGCTCCTGTGGGCGTCCTTCGCCGCCCTCGACGGCGCGATGGTGGCGGCGTTCGTCGGCGGAATCGCCGTGGATGCCCTGCTGGCGCGGCCGATGGGGTCATCGTCCTTCGTGCTTCTCCTCGCGGCCGGAGCGACGGCGCTCGTCGCGCGCACGGGGGCACGCAGCCGCGTCCCGCTCCTCATCCTCGCGGCCTTCGTCCTTGCGACGGCGACGGCGCTCTTGTGGTTCGTCGTGTATGGTGCCCTCGCCGGGCCGGTCCCGGCACCCGACCCGGTGGGGTCGGTCATCCCGGACGCGATCTACACGACCGTGGTGTACGCCGCTGCGCTGCCGATCGCGATCCTCCTCCGCCGCCGCTTCGGCGAGCAGGAGCGAGTCGCCTGGTGAATGACGCCCTCCTCCCCAACGACGCCGTCCGCTCTCGCCGCCCGATGCAATTCCTCGCGTTCGGCGTGGCGATCGCCGTCGTCGTCGCGGCGCTGACGACGCGTCTCGTCTTCCTCCAGATCCAGGAGGCTCCCAGGTTCGAGGCGCTCGCGGAGGCCAACCGGACGGCCACCGAGCCGATCCCCAGCACGCGCGGCGTCGTCTATGACCGCAACAAGAAGCTGCTCGTGCGCAACGTGCCGACGTGGACGGTCAAGATCCGGCCGGCGGACCTGCCCTACCCGCAGCGCGACGCCGTCGTGGCCCGCCTGGCCGAGCTCCTTGAGATGAAGCCGGCGGACATCAACCTCCGCATCGAGAGCAACGTCGGGTCGACCTTCGACCTCGTCCGCATCAAGACCGACGTCGAGGAGTCCACCGCGCGGATCATCGCGGAGGAGGGTCTGAAGCTCCCGGGTGTGCAGGTCGCCGTGGAATCGCGGCGCGACTACCTCTCCGGGCCGCTCATGGCGCAGATCATCGGGTACACCGGCGCGATCGACGCGGCGCAGCTGGCCGATCTCCAGGCCAAGGGCTACCTCCCGGACGACATCGTCGGCAAGGCGGGGGTCGAAGCCTCGTACGAGGAGGAGCTCCGCGGTACCTACGGCGCCCAGACCGTCGAACGCGACGCGACGGGCCGGGTCATCCGTGTCCTCGAGACCGCGCGGGAGGCGGTGCCCGGATCGTCGCTCCGTCTCACGATCGACCTCAAGGAGCAGCGGTACGCGCAGGAGGCGCTCGAGTGGGGCCTGAAGGAGGCGGGTGTCCGGCGCGGCGTCTTCGCGGTCATGAACCCGCAGACCGGCGAGATCATCGCGATGGTCAGCCTGCCGACCTACGACGACAACGACTTCGCCGAGGGCATCACCGACGCCCAGATGAAGAAGTACCTGACCGACAAGGACACGCCGTTCGTCAACCACGCGATCGCCGAGCAGTACCCGCCGGGGTCCACCTACAAGCTCGTCACGGGCGCCGGCGCCCTGCAGGACAAGAAGATCACGAAGACCTCTGAGGTCCTCTCCAAGCCGTACGTCCAGATCGGGCCGGACAAGTACTGGGAGTGGAACAAGCGCGGCTGGGGACCCCTCAACATCATCGGAGGGTTCGGGCACTCGAGCGACACGTTCTTCTACCAACTGTCCTCGATGCTGGGGATCGACCGCCTCGCCTATTTCGCGAAGCAATTCGGCTTCGGGGCACGGACGGGCATCGACCTGCCCGGCGAGGTCGTCGGCGTCGTCCCGACGAACCAGTGGAAGCAGGACACATTCGGGCAGGAGATCTTCCCCGGCGAGACGCTCCAGGCGGGGATCGGCCAGGGCTTCGACGTCGCGACGCCGATCCAGGTCCTCAACGCCTACGCGGCGCTCGCGAACGGCGGCAAGCTCTACCGGCCGCAGGTCGTGCGCGAGGTCATCGGGCCGGACGGGGAGGTCGCACGCCCCTTCACGAAGCAGCTCATCCGCAAGCTCGCGATCTCGTCGGCGAACCTGCAGACGATGCGGCTGGCGGCCCGGAACGTCGCGACGACCCGGCACACGTACAACGTGGTGGACATGCCGATCGTGGTGGCAGGGAAGACAGGCACGGCCGAGTTCGGCGTGAAGGACGCGAAGGGCCGGCTCCCGTACCACACGTGGTACGCGGGCTTCGTGTCGAAGAGCGGCGACGTGAAGAAGCCGGACTCCCAGCTGGCGTTCGTCTCGTTCGTGTACGGGGCGAACACCGTCGGGAACGCGGCCACGGAAGTGGCCAAGTACTACCTGCAGCTACACTTCGGAATCAAGAAGGACTACCGGATCCCGGCGCTCCTCGAGCGCGGGAACTTCTACGGGAACTGATGCGCCGAGTCATGCCGACCGATCCGCACGCCCGACCGGGTCCCGCCTGATGGGGGTCCTGCGCGCCGAGCCAGCGCGCCTGGGCGCCGCCTCGCGTGCCGTCGGCTCCGCATGGCGGGCCTACGACTGGCAGCTGGCCGTCTACGCCCTGATGCTCATGTCGTTCGGGCTCGTCATGGCGTACAGCAACAGCGTGCACGACGGCGCGCCGCCGCTGTCGTGGGGCACCACGTTCACGCGCGGCGCGGCCTGGGCCGTCATCGCCGTCGGCGTCTTCGTCGCCGCGACTGTCTTCGACTACAAGTGGCTCAAGACGTTCGCCTGGCCGCTGTACGCGGTCAACCTGGGCCTGCTGGGCCTCTCGCTCCTCATCGGCGACGGCGTGGGGAACAGCTCGCGGTGGGTGACGATCCCGGTCGTCGGGATGCAGTTCCAGTTCAGCGAGCTGGCCAAGATCCTCATGATCGTGGTGCTCGCCCGCTTCCTGAGCGCGCGCGAGGCCCGCCTCGACTCGCTCTCGACGATCCTCGGCGCGGGGCTGCTCATGGCACCGGCCGTGGCACTCGTCATGCTCCAGCCGGACCTCGGCACGTCGCTCGTCCTCGCGGCGATCCTCGTCGGGATGCTCTTCATGTCCGGAGCGAGCCTCCGGTGGCTCGCGGTCCTCGGCGCGGCGGTGATCGCGCTCATCCCGGTGGCGTGGAACTTCATCCTCCACGACTACCAGAAGGCGCGCCTGCTGAGCTTCCTCGATCCGTCCGCCGACCCGCAGGGGTCGGGCTACCACCTGCTCCAGGCGCAGATCGCCGTCGGCGCGGGCGGGCTCATGGGGAAGGGCCTGACGAACAGCACCCAGGGCCAGCTCGACTACCTCCCGGTGCAGACGACGGACTTCGTCTTCGCGGTCCTTGCCGAGGAGCTGGGGTTCCTCGGCGCGATCGTGATCTTCCTCCTCTTCGTCGCGCTGCTGTGGCGCGTCCTCACGTCCGCGTGGCGCGCGCGCGACCCGTTCGGCACGATGTTCGGCGCCGGGCTCGCGTCGATGATCCTCTTCCAGCTCGCCGTGAACGTGGGGATGGTCATCGGGATCATGCCGATCACGGGGATCCCGCTGCCGTTCATCACCCATGGCGGCGCGTCTCTCATCACGCTCGCGCTGGGCCTCGGCATCCTCCAGAGCATCAACATCAGACAGGCGCGGGCCGAGTGGTGAGGCCGGCCCCGGGAAGGGCCGCCGCGCCGACCGCCCGCCACCAACGCTGAGCGTCCCGATGACCGTCGCGTCCCCGCGTCGTCCGCTCGCCCCCGTCCCCGATCCGTTGCCGCGGGAGCGGATCGACGCGGTGCTGTCCCGCGTCGAGAAGCCGGCCCGGTACACGGGCGGCGAGTGGAACAGCGTCGCGAAGGACTGGGCCGCGTGCGATCTGAGGTGGTGCTTCGCGTATCCCGACCTGTACGAGATCGGGATGAGCAACCTCGGGCTGAAGATCCTGTACGAGGTCCTCAACGATCGCGCGGGGGTGCTCGCGGAACGATGCTTCGCCCCCTGGGTGGACCTGCACGACGCGCTCCGCGCGGAGGGACTGCCGCTCTGGAGCCTGGAGACACGCCGGCCGCTCGCGGCGTTCGACGTCCTGGGGTTCAGCCTGGGCTACGAGCTGGTCGCGACGAACCTCCTGTCGATGCTGCACCTGGGCGGAGTGGGGCTGGCCACCGCCGAGCGCGCGCCCGGCGAGCCCCTCGTCATCGCCGGCGGCACCACCACCCTCAATCCAGAGCCGCTGGCGGAGATCCTCGACGCGGTCGTGCTCGGCGAGGGCGAGGAGGCGGTCGTCGAGATCGGCGACGCACTCCGCGCGGTCGGCTGGACGCATCGGACCGTCGACGGGGACGGCGGCCTCCGCAGGGGTGCGACGCGCGCGGCGGCGCTCCGCGCGCTCGCGGCGATCCCGGGCGTCTACGTGCCTTCGCTCTACCGGCCTGGATACCACGAGGACGGGCGTATCGACCGGATCGAGCGCCACGACCCATCCGTCCCGGCTCGCGTCACCCGACGGATCGTGGCGGACTTCGAGACGAACGTCCGCGGGATCCGCCAGGTCGTCCCGAACATCCCCGTGGTCTTCGACCGCGCGCAGGTCGAGGTCATGCGCGGGTGCACAAGAGGGTGCCGGTTCTGCCAGGCGGGGATGCAGTTCCGGCCGCTCCGGGAGCGGCCGGCCGCCGTCGCGATCGAGGCGGCGGACGCGATCCTCGCCGCGACCGGATACGAGGAGATCGGCCTCACGAGCCTCTCGACCGCCGACTACACGCACGTCCGGGAGGTGGCCCTGGCGATCCGGGATGGCCACCCGGACGTCCACGTCTCGATCCCGAGCACCCGGGTGGACGCCTTCACCGTGGACCTCACGGACGCGCTCGCCCCGACACGCCGCACCGGCTTCACGTTCGCGCCCGAAGCCGGCAGCCAGCGCATGCGCGACGTGATCAACAAGGGCGTGAGCGACGACGAGATCGCGCGCTGCGCCGAGCTCGCGTTCAGCCGCGGCTGGAGCACGCTGAAGTTCTACTTCATGATCGGGCTGCCGGGCGAGACGATGGACGACGTGCTGGGGATCGCGGCGATCTGCCGGCGCGTGCTCGCCATCGGCCGGCGCCACCACGGCGACCGGGCGCAGGTGAAGGCCAACGTCTCGACCTTCATCCCCAAGCCGCTCACGCCCTTCGTCTGGGACGGCCAGGACTCGATGCCCCGGATCGAGGAGAAGGTCGCGGCGCTCCAGAAGACGCTGCGCGGGAAGGGCCTCGACCTCAGCTGGCACGATGCCGAGAGCGCGATCCTGGAAGCCGCCTTCTCGCGTGGCGACAGGCGGCTCGGCGCCGTGGTCCGCCGCGCCTGGGAGTCGGGTGCGCGGTTCGACGCCTGGAACGACCACTTCCGCTTCGGCCTCTGGATGGCGGCGTTCGCGGCCGAAGGCCTGGACCCGGCCTGGTACGCCCAGCGCGCCATCCCCCTCGACGAGACGCTTCCGTGGGCGCACCTCGACGGCGGCGTGACGGATGCGTTCCTCCAGGGGGAGTGGCAGCGCTCCCGCGACGAGACGACGATCCCGGACTGCCACTGGGACGTCTGCTACGACTGCGGCGTCCCGGAAGCGACGGGATTCGGCTGCCGGACGGGAGACCGGGGTCCGCGCGAGGCGCTCGTGACCCTCGAGCCGCTGAAGCCCGGGACGGACGACCCCCGTGTCCGCCGGCGCTGGGCCTACGTCGGCCCTCCGGGTGACCCGCGGCGGGAAGGCGCACCCACCACGAGGTAGCCGGTGGCCGGTGGCCGCCGGGAGGTAGCATCGGGGCAGGATGGATCACCCCCTCTTCGCAGCCCTCGCCGGCTCGCATCCTCCCGGCCCGACGCCCCAGGCCGCCGGCGCGGCCGAGACGACCGCCATCTTCCTCGCTCTCTTCGTCCTCCTCGTGGCCGCGAAGGTCGGCGAGGAGGTCTTCCGCCGCCTGCGCCAGCCGGGGATCGTCGGCGAGCTCGTCGGCGGGTTCGTCGTGGGGCCGTACGCGCTCGGCCTCGTGAGCTCCGCGTCGCTCGAGCCCGGCGGCGCGGTCGCGGTCTTCGCCGAGCTCGGCGCGGTGATCCTCCTCTTCTCCGTCGGCCTGGAGGTCCGCACCGACGACCTGCTGTCGGTGGGGAAACCGGCGCTCGCGACCGCGCTCATCGGGATGCTCCTCCCGGTGCTCGCCGGCGTGGGGGTGGGGCTGGCCCTGGACGTCGGCCTGGCGACCTCGGCGTTCTTCGGCCTCGCGCTCGCGGCGACGAGCATCGGGATCACGAGCCGCGCGCTCGCGGAGATGGGGGTGCTCGATCGCCGGTTCGCGCGGATCATCCTGGGCGCCGCGATCCTGGACGACATCCTCGCGCTCATCCTCATCGGGATCGTCAGCGGCGCCGTCCAGGGCGATCTCTCTGCGTCCACCGCCCTCGTCGCGCTCTCCGGGATCGGCCTCGTCGTCCTCGGCTTCGTCGTCGCGCGCCGCGTGCGCGGCCTCTCGAAGACGGCCTTCACCTGGCCCCTCTTCGCGGACACCCCGCTCGTGGTCGCATTCCTCCTGATGCTCGCGCTCGCGATCGTCTCGTCCGTCGCGGGACTGGCGGCGATCATCGGGGCCTTCGTCGCCGGCCTCATCGTCGCGGAGACCGAGGCGCAGCACGACGTCGAGCACGAGACGCGCACGCTCGTGACGATCTTCGTCCCGTTCTTCTTCGCCTACACGGGCGCGCAGGTCGACATCGTGGCGTTCCTCGACCCGACGGTCCTGGCGATCTCCCTGGCGCTCGGCCTCCTGGGGATCCTCACGAAGGCGCTCGGCGGGATCGTCGGCGCGTGGTCGGCGGGACGCTGGACGTCGGTGGCCGTGGGGTTCGGGATGGTCCCTCGGGGCGAGGTGGGCATCGTCGTCGCCGGCCTGGGGGTCTCCCTGGGGATCCTCAGCGTGGAGGGCTTCAACGAGGTCCTCGCCGCGGTGGTCATCACCACGGTCGCCGCGCCCTTCCTCCTCCGGTTCGCCGTGCCGCGGGCGATCCGCGAAGGGGGGGGCGAGCCCGAGACGCGGGCGGCCTGAGAGGGCCCGGGTCCGGGCGCGGGCAGCGAGCATGGGCGGCCGACGGTGCGCGCCCGGACCGGGCTAGGGACCTTCGGTGGGCGGCGGCTCGGCCGGGCCACGCGCGACCGCACGCGCGAGGTCGCTCTCGTGGTCGGAGAGGCGCCGGAAGAAGTGCCGGTAGACGTCGCGCGCCGCGGCCGCGATCGGCACCGCGAGGATCGCCCCGAGCAGCCCGTAGACGGCCCCGCCGAGGACGATGACGAAGAGGATCGCTGCGGGGTGCAGCTCTACCGCGTCCCCCTGGATCTTCGGGACGAGGAACGTGTTCTCGAGCTGCTGGATCGCGAGGTAGAGGAGGAAGACGGCGACGAGCGCCAGCGGCGAGACGGTCGCGCCCAGGATGACCGCCGGGATCGCGCTGATGATCGGCCCGATGATCGGGAGCAGCTCGAAGAACCCCGCGATGACCGCGAGGATGATCGAGAAGCGCAGGAAGATGGGGTCGACGAAGACGCCCAGGAGGACGAGGCCCGCGAGGGTAGCGAGCCCCACGGTGGACCCGAGAACGAGCTGGCCCCGCACCCACCGCCCGAGGACGTGCGTGATGATCGCGGTCACCGCCCGCACGTCGCCCCGCCAGAGCTCCGGGATCCCCGCCTCGAGGCCGGCCGTCACGGACGGTCGGTCGCGAACGACGTAGAAGACCCAGACCGGGACGATGAGGAACGCGACCACGGAGCCGACGAGCGAGAAGATCGACGTGAGGAACGGCATGACGACCGTCGGATCGATCCCGCCGAGCAGCTGATCGAGGTGCTCCAACGTGTCCTTGATGCTCGCGACGACGTCGGCGGGGACCCCCAGGCGCTCCAGGAGCGCGATGACCTGTGTACGGATCGCGTCCCAGAGCGTCGGCAGCTCATCGACCAGCTTCCGAACCTGCGCGATGAGGGGCGCCGCCGTGATCGCGACGAGGACGACCACGATCGCGATGACCGCGACGTAGACGAGGAGGACCGCCCACGCGCGCCCGATCCTGCGACGGGCGAGCCACTCCACGGGTGGGTCGAGGAGGAAGACGAGGAAGATCCCGAGCACGAACGGGGCGAGGACCTCGCGGCCCGCGTACAGGATCGCCACCAGCGCGACGGCGGCGATGACGACGAGTGCGACGCGCGGCGTCGGCGCTCCCAGGCGCAGGTCGGGGGTCCGCGGGTCCTGAGCGGTCGTCAGGCTCTCGCTCTCGTCCATCGTCGGGCAGACTAGCAGGCGAGACCATGCCCGACGTCGATCGTCCGCACGCCCCGGAGCCGCGCCAGCGCTGGCGGGTCTTCTTCCGCCGCGACGAGGATGCCCGCTTCCTCGCGCACCTCGATGCGATGAAGCTGTGGGAGCGTGCGCTTCGGCGCGCCGGGATCCCCGTCGCGCGGACGGAGGGGATGAGCCCCAGACCGCGGATCGTCTTCGCCTCGCCACTCCCGCTCGGGATGCTCGCCGAGCGGGAGATCGTGGACGTCGTCCTCTCCGAGCGACTCACGGTGGCCGACCTTCGCGCCCGCCTGGAGCGGGACCTGCCGCATGGGTTCGCGCTCGTCGATCTCCACGATGTCTGGCTCCATGCGCCGTCGGTGGCGTCCCAGCTGGTCGGGGCGGCGTACCGGATGGACCTCGCGGGGACGACCACGCTGCCGGTCCATGGGGACGAGGTCCGCGCCGGTGCCGCGTCGCTGCTCGCGGCGGAGCGGCTCGACCGCGAGCGGCGGAAGGAGAAGAAGACCGTCCGGTACGACCTCCGGCCGCTCATCGTCGCGATCGACGTCCTGGGGTGGGACGACGCGGGCGGCGGATCCGGCACGCTGCGGATCGACCTCCGTCACTCGCAGGAGGAGGGCACCGGCCGGCCCGACGAGGTCGTGGCGGCGCTCGGCGAGTCCGTCAGTGGAGGGCTGTCTGTGGTGCGAGGGACGCGCGAGCGGCTCACGCTCGTTGACGGGGCCGACTGACGGGAGCGAGATCGGCCGGCAGGACCCACCCGGCCGTCTGCCGGGCACGATCGGGCTCCGCAGCGCCACGCGGACGATCGGCCAGGACCCGTGGCCGTGGTCGACACCTCGCCGCGGTTGACCCGGACGCCCGGGTTCGATACCATCCTCATTCGCGCCCGGTTCGCCCGTGGCGTTGTCCCGATGACCCCGCGATCGTCATCGGGCGCCTTCGTCCCAGATCCGAGGACCCATGTACGCAGTCATCGAGACCGGCGGGAAGCAGTACCGCGTCGAGGTCGGCACGGAGCTCGAGGTCGAGCTCCTGGATGCCGAGGTCGGCACGGAGATCTCTCTCGACCGCGTCCTCCTCGTCGCCGACGGGGACAAGGCCGCCATCGGCCGACCCACCGTGGAGAACGCGACAGTCCGGGCGGAGGTCGTCCGCCGTGACCGCGGCGAGAAGGTCATCAGCTTCAAGTACCGGCCCAAGGCCCGCCGTCGCGTGAAGAAGGGGCACCGCCAGGATCACCTCGTCCTGCGGATCGCCGACATCACGCTCGACGGCAAGAGCGCCGCCGCCGTTGCGACCGCGAAGAGCGACGCGAAGAAGGCCGAGCGCGCCAAGGTCGAGGAGGCCGCGGCACGGCAGGCCGCCGAGGACGCCGCTCTCGCAGCGAAGCTCGCCGAGAAGGCCAAGGCCGCAGAGGCCGCTGCTGCCGCCTCCGCAGAGGCCGCTGCTGCCCCGGCCGAGGCCGAGGCGCCGGCGAAGAAGACGCGGGCTGAGAAGAAGACCGCCGTCGAGGGCGCCGCCGGGGCGGAGACCGACGCCCCCGCCCCCAAGCGGACCCGCACGAAGAAGGACGCCTGACGATGGCACACAAGAAAGCAGGCTCGAGCTCCAAGAACGGCCGCGACTCCGTCGGCCAGCGCCTCGGCATCAAGGCGCATGACGGCCAGCTCGTCCCGGCGGGCTCGATCATCGTCCGCCAGCGCGGGATGACGTTCGTCGCGGGCCCGGGCACCGGGCTCGGCCACGACTACACGGTGTTCGCCACCGTCACGGGCAATGTGAAGTTCGAGCACCAGACGGCGAAGAAGAAGCGTGTCCGGGTCGTCCCGGCCGCGGAGCATGTCGCGGCCAAGGCCTGACGGGCGCCCCGCGCCTCGCGGGGACCGTGCGGCGCGCCGACCGGGAGATCCAGTGAAGTCCGATACGCACCCCAAGTACCATGCCGCGAACGTCACGTGCGCGACCTGCGGCTCCACGTTCACGGTGGGGTCCACCAGGCCCGACCTGCGCGTCGACGTCTGCGCGTCCTGCCACCCGTTCTTCACGGGCAAGCAGATGATCATCGACACCGCCGGCCAGGTGGAGCGCTTCACGAAGCGTCTCGAGCGCGCGGCCACCGGGCGCTGACCCGGGCTCGGCCGGTCCCCGACCCGCTCGCCGCGCACCCGCCGCCCATGGCTCGCCTTCGCTACGGCGGTCAGGCCCTCGTCGAGGGCGTGATGATGCGGGGCCGCGGCGCCATCGCCGTCGCGCTCCGCGCGCCCGACGGTCGCATCGTCTGCGAGACTGAGCCCCTCTCGGGCACCTTCCGCGCCACCCGCTGGGCCAAGCTGCCGTTCGTGCGGGGCCTCGTCGTCCTGTACGAGACGCTCGTCGTCGGGACTCGCTGGCTCATCCGGTCCGCCAACCTCGCCGCCTCCGAGGAGGGTGTGGAGCTCGGCAGCGGCGGCGTGGCGCTCATGCTCGCGATCACGCTCGCCATCGGGATCGGGATCTTCTTCTTCCTCCCGCTCTTCATCACGCGCGCGGCGCTCCCGAACCAGGAGGGGATCCTCTTCCACGCGGCCGAGGGCGTCGTGCAGGTCGCGATCTTCCTCGGCTACCTGCTCCTCATCTCGCGACTCCCCGACGTCCGGCGGACGTTCCAGTACCACGGCGCCGAGCACATGTCGATCCACGCGCTCGAGAACGGCGACCCGCTCATCGTCGAGCGCGTCCGGCGCTACCCCACCGCCCACCCGCGCTGCGGCACCGAGTTCCTCGTCGTGGTCATCATCATCTCGATCATCGCGTTCTCGATCGTCGGCAAGCAGCCGATCCTCGTGACCGTCGTGAGCCGGATCATCCTCGTGCCCATCATCGCGGCGGTCGCCTACGAGGTCCTCCAGTTCGGCGCGCGCCACGAGGACAACAGGGTGGTCCGCGCGATCATCACGCCGGGGATCTGGGTCCAGAAGATCACGACGAAGCAGCCGACCGACGACATGATCGAGGTCGCCATCGTCAGCCTGGAGGAGGCCCTGAAGGCCGACGGCCAGGCGGTCCCGGACGGCTCGGCCGACCTCCCCCGCTCCTCCTACGCGGACGCGCTCGCGACGCAGGCGGTGGACGGCGCCGTGGGCGCCGACCCGACCCCGGGCGCCGATCCCGTCGTGCCCGACCCGGCCCCGGGTGACGACGCGGTCCCGGGCGTCGACCCGGTCGTGCCCGCCGCGGCGCCGGGCGGTGGCTCCGCCAGCGAGCCCGTCTCCTCCTCGCCCGCCGGGGAGATGGACCCGCCCCGATGATCGACGCGAAGCTCGCCGGCATCGCGCGCCAGTACGACGACCTGCAGGCCGAGCTCGCCCGCCCGGAGGTCTCGTCCGACCCGGACTCGCTCCGGCGCCTCGGCCGGGAGCTCGCCCGCCTCCAGCCGGTCGTCGACAACTTCCGTCATCTCCAGGACGTCCGCTCGCAGCTCGAGGGCGCCCGCGAGCTCCGCGACATGGAGCCGGACGAGGAGCTGCGCTCGATGGCGAAGGAGGAGGTGGCCGCGCTCGAGACCGTCGAGACGCGCCTGCTCGAGGAGCTCAAGGTCCTTCTCCTTCCGCGAGACCCGAGCGACGACCGCGCCGTGATCATGGAGATCCGCGCGGGGGCCGGTGGCGACGAGGCCGCGCTCTTCGCCGCGGAGCTCCTCCGCATGTACCTCCGGTACGCGGAGCGCCACCGCTGGCCCGCCGAGATCCTCTCGTCGAACGAGACGGGCATCGGGGGGACGAAGGAGGCCATCGTCCAGGTCGATGCCGACGGCGCGTACAGCCGCCTGAAGTTCGAGGGCGGCGTCCACCGGGTGCAGCGGATCCCCGTCACCGAGTCGGGGGGCCGGATCCACACGTCTACTGCCACGGTCGCCGTCCTGCCCGAGGCGGACGAGGTGGACGTGCAGATCGACGAGAAGGACCTCCGGATCGACGTCTACCGCTCCACCGGGCCGGGCGGCCAGTCGGTGAACACCACCGACTCCGCCGTCCGCATCACGCACCTCCCCAGCGGGCTCGTCGTCGCGATCCAGGACGAGAAGAGCCAGCACAAGAACAAGGCGAAGGCGATGTCGGTCCTCCGCTCGCGCCTGCTCGATCTCGAGCTCGAACGGCAGCGCGTGGCGGGCTCGGCGATGCGCAAGAGCATGGTCGGCGCGGGGGACCGCTCGGAGAAGATCCGCACGTACAACTTCGCGCAGGATCGCGTGACCGACCACCGGATCGGCATGGATCTCCACAACCTGCCCGGCGTCCTCGACGGCGACCTGGACCGCCTCATCGATGCCCTCATCATGGCCGACCAGGCCGAGCGCCTGCAGGCCCTCGTGGAGGAGGACGCTCCCAGGTCCTGACGGCGCTGTGACCGGCCGGACACCTGATGCGGCGCCGGCTCTCAGGGGGTCTGCGGGCGCCAGGCGCGGTTCACCGCCACGAGGAGGAGTACCGCGTCCATGAACAGGACGAGGACGATCGCCGCGAAGTACAGCGCCGACTCGAGATCCGGGAGGACGCCGAGGAGGATGAGGCCGAGCGCGATCACCGCCGGGAGCCAGAACGGCACGCCGATGAGCTCCATCCGGACCCGCGATCTCCTCGGCATGGAGGCGAGGACGGCCCTCCGCTCCGGGGAGATCCGCATGACCGCCTCGTCCCCGATGAAGAACCCCACGAGGGCGATGACGGCGCAGGCCACCCAGAGTGCGTGGCCGGTCACGTCGAAGCGGCTGATGACGACCGGGGCGAGCGAGTAGACGACGACCTGGATCGCGACCCACACGACCATCCCGATGTACGCGACGTCGTACACGTCACTCGAGCCGCCGCTGCGGATGGCGATGAGCGCTCCGAAGCCCACGAAGACGCCGGCGATCTCCGCCAGCGACAGGAAGAGCTCGGTGTCCTGCATCTCCTGGCTCCTTGCACGCGCCTTGACCGTCAGCCCGCGCCGACGCCGACGGGCGACATGCCGATCGGCTGCTCGGAGATGGAGGCCGCCGGCTGGTCGCTGATCGTCGGCTGCTCCGCGCCGCGCTCCGGCTGGACCGCCGGCCGTTGCAGCACGAAGTCGAGGACATCCTGGGGGAAGCGCTTGTCGCGGATCGCCCCGACATGTCCGATGCCCTCGTACACCCTGAGCGTGCAGTCGGGGATGAGCCGGGCGGTCTCCTCGTAGACCTCCTTCGGGAAGTAGAGATCCTGGTCGCCGCACGCGAGCAGCACCGGCACCCGGATGTCGGGCAGGACCTCCCGGGCGTCGAACGCCACCTCCGCCTCCGCCTCGACCATCACGTCACTCGCGAAGTGCGGGTGCGTCTCCCCGAACATGAGGCGACCCATCACCGCGCCCAGGACCCGGGCGACACCCGGCGCCCGGAGGCCGGGGACCATGTGCCCGAACATCAGGGCGCCGGCCTCGCTCCTCCTGCCCTCGCTCAGCAGCCTGGCGAAGTCGTAGTCGAGGGTCTTGCCCTGTTCGCTCATCTCGTACCCGGCGACGGAGATGGCGATGTGGCCGAAGCGGTCGGGGTGGCGAGCGGCGAGGTAGAAGCCGATCATGCCGCCGAAGGACTGGCCGACCACCAGGTCGACCTTCCCGCCGAACTGGTCGGCGACCAGCCCGGCGAGATCGTCGGCCATGTCGGCCACCGTGTGGCCCTTCGGCATGTTCTGCTTCCTGACGACGAACCAGACGGTGTATCCGTCCTCGACGAACGGACGGAACTGGGACTGGGCCGCCTTCAGGGCCGGCCCGCCGGTGGGGAAGGCGTTGCCGGGACCGCCCGGGATCTCCAGCAGGGTCTTCGGGCCGGTGCCCCATCGGACGAATGCCATCCCGTTCGGGAAGATGCCGCTGACGGGCCTCGGGACCCCCGGCCCGCGCCCCCGGATGCGGGAGCGGGCCAACGCGCCACCCGCGACGATGGCCAGCGTCCCGCCCGCAACGAGGGCAAGCGTGGTGACACGGCGCATGGCGTCAGCCTCCCAAGGACGCATGCGCGGGTCGGTCCGGCCCGTGGCTCGGCGCGGTCCCGGCGGCCGAGGCGTGGACCACTCGTCGGAGCCTCCCGCTCGTACCCGCGACGGTGCATCGGTCGCGGGAGCGCCGCCAGTGCCGACCGTCGCTGTGTTCGGGGTGCACGCGGGCACCACGACGTCGTGTCCGGGCCGGCAGCCCGGAGCGCGGGAGCCGCTCGTCGTGCTGCGTCCGGACCCGCCGCCCTGCTACCGTGGCGGCGGGATGGCCACCGTCGGCGAGCTTCTCGCGACCGCGGTCGAGCGGCTCCGGGCCGCCGGCTCGGACACGCCGCGCCTGGACGCCGAGCTCCTCCTCGCCCTCGCCGTCGGCACCGACCGGACGGGCGTCATCGCCCATCCGGATGCGCCCGTGGGGCCGGAGGCGGCTGCGGCGTTCGTGGCGGACATCGAGCGGCGCGCCACGGGTGAGCCGGTCGCGTACATCCGCGGCCTGAAGGAGTTCCACGGCGTCGCCTTCGCGACCGACGCGCGGGCCCTCATCCCGCGGCCGGAGTCCGAGCTGCTCGTGGACGCCGCCGTCGAGGAGATCGTCACGCGGCTGGCCCGCGGCGTGGGTGCGCGGCGTGGTGAGCCGATCCGGGTCGTGGACGTGGGGACGGGCACCGGCGCCATCGCCATCGCGCTCGCGATCGCGCTCCGTCGGCGCCGGCTCCTCGACGCCGTGGAGATCCTGGCGACGGACATCTCGCCCCACGCCGTCGCGCTCGCCCGGGAGAACGCCGCGGCGCACGGGCTCCTGGGGGTCGTCCGTATCGAGTTCGCGGACCTGGTGCCGGCCGGCTGGGGGCCGTTCGGGCTGGTCCTCGCGAACCTCCCGTACATCCCGACGGCCACGCTGGACGTCCTCGGCGGATCGGCGGACCACGAGCCGCGCCTCGCGCTCGACGGAGGCGTGGACGGCCTCACCGTGATCCGCCTGCTCCTCGCGCGGCTGCCGTCGGTCCTGGAGGAGGGCGGCGTCGCGCTCCTCGAGATCGGGGCGGACCAGGGCGAGACGGCAGCCGCGGCCGCCCGCGCCGCCGTCCCAGGGGCCGTGGCCGCCGTCCTCCCGGACCTCGCCGGCCGGCCGCGCGTCCTCCGCGTGGACACCTCCCTCGCCTGACCGCCGAGGGCCGCCGGCGACCTTGGGGACCCGGCCCGGGACGCCCGTCGCCGCCATACTGGACACGTGCCCGATCCTCGCCGCCGCGGCGCCCGCGCCCCCGCCCCCGACCTCCCCATCCGTCTGGTCGCGCTCGACATCGACGGGACGATCGTGGGCGACGACCTCGTCCTCCACGACCGGACGATCCGGGCGGTCGCCGAGGCGCGGCGCCGCGGAGTCCGCGTGTCGATCGTCACGGGCCGCATGGCGACCTCCGGGATGGAGTTCGCGCGCCGGCTCGGGCTGACCGAGACGGTCGTCGGGTACCAGGGGGCGATCGCCCGGGAGATGGGGGACGGCCGGGAGGAGCCGCTCGGACGCCTCCTTCGGCACCGGCCGCTCGACGCGGCGACGGCCCTCGAGATCGTCGAATGGACGCGCTCGGTCGGGCTCATCCCGCACTTCAACAACCTCGAGACGCTCATCCTCCCGGCGGACGACCCTCGCGCCGACGACTACAGCCGCTTCGTCGGCGGCCGCATGACGCTCGTGCCGGACCTCGAGTCGTGGCTGGCACGCCGGCGCACGGTCACGAAGGTCATCGCGGTGGGGCGCAGGCCCGCCCCGAACGAGGCATACGCGGATGCGGTCGCACGGTTCGCCGGACGGGCGGAGGCGACGATCAGTCACCCGGAGTTCCTCGAGTTCGTCGCGCCCGGGGTCTCGAAGGGCGAGGCCCTCCGCTGGCTCGCACGGCGCGAGGGGATCCCGATGCCCCAGGTCATGGCCGTCGGCGACCAGCTCAACGACCTCGACATGATCGCGGCCGCCGGCCATGGGGTCGCCATGGGGAACGCGCCCGAGGAGGTCCGGTCGGTCGCCCGGTACGTCGCGCCGCATGTCGACGAGCAGGGCGCGGCGGTGATGATCGAGGAGCTGGTGCTCGGCGGGGCCCCATCCGGGCGCTGACCCGCCGACCCCGCGTCGCCGGACCCGCGTCGTGGTCGACGAGGGATCCCTCTCCCCCGGTCGGTCGACCCCGCCGGCCGCTTCATGCGACGATGGGCCCCGCACGCTGGGAGGGACGAGCATGTCCGTGACGCACGCCTCGGGGGCCGCCTGGGCGAGGATCGCCGACGTCGACCCCGAGCTCTGGGCCGCGATCACCGCCGAGGTGGACCGGCAGCGCTGGAGCATCGAGCTCATCGCGAGCGAGAACTTCGCCTTCGCGCCGGTCCTCGAGGCGCAGGGGACGGTCCTCACGAACAAGTACGCGGAAGGCCTCCCCGGTCGCCGCTACTACGGTGGCTGCGAGTTCGTGGACATCGCCGAGCGGCTCGCCCAGGAGCGCGCACTCGCTCTCTTCCCCGGCGCCGAGCACGTCAACGTCCAGCCGCATTCCGGCGCGCAGGCGAACCTCGCGGCGTACTTCGCGGTCCTCGAGCACGGCGACCGGATCCTGGGTCTCAGCCTGGCGCACGGCGGGCACCTCACGCACGGCTCGCCGGTGAACTTCTCCGGCAAGTGGTTCGAGGTCCATGCGTACGGCGTGGAGCAGGGGACAGAGCGGATCGACCTTGACGTGTTCGCGCGGACGGCAGCGGAGGTCCGACCCCGGCTCGTCATCGCCGGCGCGTCCGCCTACCCGCGCATCTGGGACTTCGAGCGGATGGCAGCCATCGCGCACGACGTCGGCGCGCTCTTCCTCGTGGACATGGCCCACATCGCCGGACTGGTCGCGGCGGGCGTCCATCCCAGCCCGTTCCCGCACGCGGACATCGTCACGTCCACGACCCACAAGACCCTGCGGGGCCCGCGCGGAGGCGTCGTGTTCTGCAGGGCCGACCTCGCGAAGGCGGTCGACAAGGCCGTCTTCCCGGGCATCCAGGGCGGCCCGCTCATGCACGTGATCGCCGCCAAGGCCGTCGCGTTCGGGCTCGCGCTCACCGAGGACTTCCGCGAGGACCAGCGCCGGACCGTCGAGAACGCGTCCGTCCTCGCGGACGCGTTCGTGGCACGGGGAGCGCGACTGGTCTCCGGCGGCACGGACAACCACCTCATGCTCGTCGATGTCACACCCCTCGGCGTCACGGGGCGCGAGGCGGAGACGCTCCTCGACGCGGTCGGGATCACCGTGAACAAGAACGCGATCCCCTTCGACCCGCTCCCGCCGAACACGGCGTCCGGCATCCGCGTGGGCACGCCCGCGACCACCACGCGCGGCTTCGGGCCGGACGAGATGCGCGAGATCGCGCGGGTCGTCGTGGACGCGATCGAGGGACGCGACGACCCGGCGACCACCGCAGCGCTCCGCGCCGAGACCCGCGCGATGTGCGCGCGCTTCCCGCTGCCGGGCGTGCCGGAGGCGTGACCCGGGGCTCGGGCCGCGGCGGTACGACGGGCGACGAGCGATGAGGTTCGGGACGGGCGCCTCCCAGGCGCTGCCGATGATCGCGGTCGTCTTCGTGGCGGCGGCGCTGCTCGCGCTCGTGCTCACGCCGCTCGCTCGGCGCCTCGCGCTGCACTTCGAGCTGGTCGATCGCCCCGACCCCCGGCGGGTCAACCCGGTCCCCATCCCCCGCGGCGGAGGGGTGGCGGCTGCGGCCGCCTTCGTCGTCGTCGGCCTCGTGATCATCGCGTTGAGCGGCGGGATCCTTCCCGTCGGCCGGATCGGGCCGCTCACGACCTCCGAGCTGGTGGCTCTCATCGGCGGCGGCGGCCTCGCGGCCCTCCTCGGCGTGTTGGACGACTACTTCGACCTGCGGGCACGGTGGCAGCTGCTGGCGCAGCTGGTGCTGGCGTTCCTCGTCGTCGCACTCGGCATCGGGGTGGACGTCGTGAACAACCCGTTCGGCCCGGGCGTGATCCGGCTCGAGGGCGTCTTCGAGGTCGCGTTCACCGTCGTCTGGGTCCTCGGGATGATCAACAGCATCAACTTCATCGACGGACTCGACGGGCTCTCGTCCGGCGTGACGATCATCGCCGCCGTGACGCTGGGCCTCATCAACCTGACGCCGGGGATCGACCAGCCCCAGGTCGCGGTCTTCTGCTTCGCCTTCGCGGGCGCGGTCCTGGGCTTCCTCCGATGGAACTTCCACCCTGCATCGGTCTTCGCTGGGACCTCGGGTGTCTTCTTCTTCGGGTTCACCCTCGCGCTGCTGTCGATCCTCGGGAGCGCGAAGATCGCGGTCGCGCTCCTCGTCCTCAGCGTGCCGATCATCGACACGTTCTGGATCATCGTCCGCCGCGTCGGGCAGGGACGCTCCCCGTTCAGCCCGGACCGCGGCCACATCCACCACCGGCTGCTCGACCTGGGCCTGAGCCACCGGCAGACGGTCCTGCTCATCTACGGGATCTGCCTTCTCCTGGCGATGCTCACGTTCCTCCTCTCGGGGACGGGGCAGATGTACGCGTTCCTCGCGATCGTGGTGGCCTTCGGGCTCGCGCTGGTCTTCCTCACCCGCCGGGCATCGAACGGCGATGAGGCGGAGCCCGGGGACGCCCCGACCGTGGATGGTGCGGTCGGAGTGGCGGCGGAGGACGCGCCCGGCGTCGCGGGCCCGGTCGGTCCGGCAGGGGGCGTTCCCGGGTGAGCGACGCGGGTCGTCAGCCGGGCAGCGCGGACTGGCCGCCGCCGGTGCCGTCCGGTATCCACCTGCGGCCGCGCACCGCGGTCGCGCCGTCGGTCATGCCGGAGCGCGACGCCCCAGCGCCGGCGCCCGCACAGCGGTGGGGTCAGGCGCCCCCCGAGGCCGGGCGCGTCGCGGCGGCCCAGCCCGAGCCGCCCCCGGCGACCGAGTCGCTTCCCCCGCCGACGGCCGAGTCGCTTCCCCCGCCGACGGCTCCGCCCCGGCCTCCCGCGGACGCGCCCGTGGCGGACGGCCCGCTCCTCGACCCGGCCGGCTACCGCCGGCGGCTCGTCCGCGACGCGGCGGCAGCACTCGCTCTCGTCGCGTGGGTCGTCCTGGTCGGCTCCCTCCTCGTGCGGCCGGCCCCGACGGGCGACGTGCTGTCCGCGACCGGCGCCCCCGGCGGCGCCGCGGCCGCCACGTCCCCCTCCCCGGCCGCCTCCTCCGGTCCGGCCCCGAGTCCGTCGCCGACTGCGGGCACCTCGGCGAGGGCCGAGCCGGTCCCGTGACGGATCCCGCCCGGTCTGCCCACGGGCGGTCGCCGAAGGACCTTTGCTATACTCCCCCGGCCGTGCCCACGTGCCCATGAACGGACTCGGTCGAGCCGCCGCGTACTTCGCGCTGTTCTCCGAGATCGGACTGATCCTGCTGGTCACGGTCCTGGCGGGAGTCCTGGGAGGCTACTGGGTCGATCAGCAGCTGGGAACGCTGCCGGTCTTCCTCCTCGTCGGGCTCTTCATCGGGCTCGCGGGAGGAGCCCTGGCGATGTACCGGCTCATCTCCCGGTTCCTCGCGACATACCGAGACTGACGGTCCGTGGCGGTGAAACGACCGCCCGGACGCGGCGGAGAGAACGTGACGAGCGAACCTCAGGTACGTGACGAGGTGGCGGCCGAGGCGGCGGCGAAGGCGAAGTCCTCGCGCCGTACCCGGAACCTGCTCGTCGTCGTCATCGTCTCCGCGATCCTCCTCAACGTCGGGGCGATCCTGCTGGTTCCGCCGTTCCCGCCGGGGGAGCCGGGGGCGGCCTGCGCGTACCCCGTCTGCTTCATCAACGGCAACCTCGAGTTCCCGCCGCCACACGTGATCTGGGACCTCGATCCCTCCACCACGCTCGAAGGCTCTCTCGCGGTCGGCTTCGACGTCAGCATCACGAACACGCTCCTCACCATGTGGATCGTGGAGATCGTCCTCCTCGTCCTCGCGATCGCCGCGACGCGCCGCCGCCGTGACATCCCCGCGGGGCTCCAGAACTTCGTCGAGTGGACCTACGAGGGCCTCCGGAACTTCGCGATCAGCAACGGCGGGAACGCCGCCGTCCGCCACGTCCCGATCTTCGCCGCGTTCTTCCTCTTCATCCTGCTGTGCAACTGGAGCGGCCTGGTGCCGCCCGTCGGCAAGATCCCGCTCCTGCGCGCGCCCACGAGCGACGTCAACGTGACCATCGGCCTGGCCCTGGTCGCCTTCGGCTACTTCGAGCTCCAGGGCTTCCGCGCGCACGGCGCGGGCTACCTCTCGAAGTTCTTCCCCGTCTACGAGTTCAAGCACGGCATCGGTGCCGGGCTCATCGCCATGTTCGTCGGGCTGATCGAGCTCCTGCTCGAGTTCGTCAAGCCCATCACGCTGGCGATGCGACTCTTCGGCAACATCTACGGGGGCGAGGTCGCGCTCGCGGTCATGACGGCGCTCACGCTCGCCGTGGTCCCGGTCGCGATCCTCAGCCTCGAGGTCATGCTCACCTTCGTCCAGGCGCTGATCTTCAGCACCCTGACGCTCATGTTCACGCTCGTCGCGATCGAGTCCCACCACGAGGAGGGAGAGCTCGGCGAGGAGGGCGTAGAAGCCGTCGAGGACGTGCGGAAGGCCGACCACGGCGCCGCACCGGCCGCCGCGGCCTGACACCCGCCGCGGAAGCGGCGCCACACCATCGGTCATCCACCCGGGAGACACCCGGGGAGACAGGAGGGACACCCGACATGGAGCACCTCGGCGCTGGTCTCGCCGCCCTTGGCGTCGTCGGCCCCGGCATCGGCATCGGCATCCTCGCCGGCATGTCGAGCGCCGCCATCGGCCGGAACCCCGATGCCGCCGCGCAGATCCGCGGCCTCGCGATCATCCTCGCCGCGTTCGCCGAAGGCCTCGGCGTGCTCGCGATCGTGGTGGGCCTCCTCGCGATCTTCATCAAGTAGCCCCGCCTCCGGGAGAGTCAGCGGTGGATCTCTACGCCGTCGCGACCGAGAGCGCGCGAACGGTCGTCGCCCTGACGGCCGGGAGCGAGGCGGGCGGATTCACGATCAACCTGTTCTGGGTGATCGTGAGCGCGGTCAACTTCCTCGTCTTCCTCGCGCTCATCTGGCTGTTCGCGTTCAAGCCGCTCGGCGCCATGCTCGACTCCCGCAAGCAGCGCATCGCGCAGGGCCTCCGGGATGCCGAGACGGCGCGCCGCGACCGCGAGCTCGCCGAGAGCGAGCGCCTCGCCGCCCTCAACGAGGCGCGGCGCGAGGCGAACGAGATCATCGCCCGTGCCCAGAGGGTCGCCCAGGAGCAGCGCGACGCGGACATCGCCGCCGCGCGAGCGGACATCGAGCGGATCCGCCAGCGCGCGACCGCGGACATCGACGCCGAGAAGCAGCGTGCGATCGCCGACCTGCGCGCCGAGGTCACCGACCTCGCGCTCGCGGCCGCCGGGCGCGTCGTCGGCGAGGAGATGACCGGCGAGCGGCAGCGCCGCCTGGTCGAGGAGTTCCTCCGCGCGCCGGCCGGCCCGGAGTCCCGGAACTAGCCCATGGCCAGACCCACGACGGCAGCGCGGCGGTACGCCGAGGCGGCCTTCTCCCTCGCGAAGGAGGCGGATGCCCTCGACCGGTGGGCGGCCGACCTCGCCACGGCGGCGGGCATCATGTCGATGCCCGAGGTGGCCCGCGTCGTCGGCGATCCCTCGGTCCCGCTGCAGTCGCGCCGAGACGTCATCGGCGCACTGCTGGGGACCCGCGTCTCGCCGTCCGTCGTGAAGCTGGTGCTCCTCCTCTTGGAGCGGGGCCGGGTGGACATCCTGCCCGTCGTCTCCTCCGAGTACCGGCGCCTTCTCAACCGTGAGCGTGGCGTCGTCGAGGCGCGGGTGACCAGCGCGATCCCCCTCGAACAGTCCGAGGTCGAGGCCCTCCGCGAGCGCATCGCGGAGACGGCGGGCGGCACGGTCGACCTCACCACCGCGGTGGATCCCGCCCTCATCGGAGGGCTCACGATCCGCGTGGGCGACACACTCATCGATGCGAGCGTCCGGGGCCGGCTCGAGCGGCTCCGGGAGCGCCTCACGGAGGGCGCGCGCTAGCGCGCAGGACCGGCGCCCCCCGGCGCGCCCTCAGCGGCCGACCAGGGCCACAACGGAGAAGCGATGGCCATCCGATCCGACGAGATCATCAGCATCATCAAGTCCCAGATCGCCGGGTTCGACGGCGCCGCCGAGACGCGGAACGTCGGCACCGTGGTCGAGGTCGGCGACGGCATCGCGCAGGTCTACGGCCTGCAGGGAGCGCTCTCCTCGGAGCTCCTCGAGTTCCCGGGCGGGGTCATGGGCATGGCACTCAACCTCGAGGAGGAGACCGTCGGCGCGGTGATCCTCGGCGACGACACGGGGATCAAGGAAGGCGACATCGTCAAGACGACCGGCTCGGTCGTGGAGGTGCCCGTCGGCCAGGCGCTCGTCGGCCGCGTGGTGGACCCGCTCGGCCGGCCGCTCGACGACAAGGGCCCCATCGCGACCACGCGCACCCGTCCGGTCGAGCGCATCGCCCCCGGCGTCATCGTGCGCCAGGGGGTCGACACGCCGGTCCAGACCGGCATCAAGGCGATCGACGCGCTCATCCCGATCGGCCGCGGCCAGCGCGAGCTCATCATCGGCGACCGCCAGACCGGCAAGACCGCCATCGCGATCGACGCGATCATCAACCAGAAGGGCGAGGGCCTCGTCTGCATCTACGTGGCGATCGGGCAGAAGCTCTCCACGGTCGCGAAGACCGTCGCGATCCTCGAGCAGCACGGCGCCATGGACCACACGATCGTGGTCGTCGCCGGCGCGGAGGACCCGGCGCCGCTCCAGTACCTCGCACCGTACGCGGGTGTCGCGATGGGCGAGGAGGTCATGGAGAACGGTGTCGAGCTCGACGGCCACCTCGTCAAGGACGCCCTGTGCGTCTACGACGACCTGTCCAAGCACGCGTGGGCGTACCGGGAGATGTCCCTCCTCCTGCGCCGCCCACCGGGCCGCGAGGCGTACCCGGGCGACGTCTTCTACCTCCACAGCCGGCTTCTCGAGCGCGCGGCGCGCCTGAACGAGGCGAACGGCGGCGGCTCGCTCACGGCCCTCCCGATCATCGAGACGCAGGCGGGCGACGTGTCCGCCTACATCCCGACGAACGTCATCTCGATCACCGACGGCCAGATCTTCCTCGAGACCGACCTCTTCAACGCCGGCCAGAGGCCCGCGCTGAACATCGGCATCTCGGTCAGCCGCGTGGGCTCCGCGGCCCAGACGAAGGCGATGAAGAAGGTCGCCGGCCCGCTCAAGCTCGACCTGGCCCAGTACCGCGCGCTCGCGGCGTTCGCGCAGTTCGCGTCGGACCTCGACAAGGCCACCCGCGACCAGCTGACCCGCGGCGAGAAGCTCTCCGAGGTCATCAAGCAGCCGCAGTACCAGCCGCTCTCCGTCGAGAAGCAGGTCGCGATCCTCTACGTGGCGACGACCGGCAAGCTGGACGATGTCCCCACCCCGCGCGTCCGCGAGTTCGAGGCGGCGTTCTACCGCTTCCTCGAGACGGAGCGACCGCAGGTGCTCGAGGACCTCGGCACCGCAAAGACCCTCACCGACGAGATCGCGGCCGGCCTCACCGAGGCCGTGGACGCGTTCCGCCAGGCCTTCCTGGCGTAGGGCCTTCCGAGATGAGGATCCGCCGCCGATACGACCCAGGGCAAGGCGCCGCCGAGCACGCGAGCGAGCGCACTCCGCCGTGCGTGAGCGAGGGCGCGGAGGCGGCAACGCAGCCAAGGGCGCGGAGCGGCGGCGGCCTTGGAGTCCGCCGTGGCTAGTCAGCGGGACATCCGGCGGCGGATCGGCGCCGTCCGCAACATCAAGCAGATCACCCGCGCGATGCAGTTCGTCGCCGCGTCCAAGCTCAAGCGCGCCCAGGACGCGACGCTCGCCGCCCGGCCGTACAGCGACAAGATCGACGAGGTCATCGCGGACCTCGCCCAGGTGCTCTCCGGCGATGATCACCCGCTCTTCACGAAGCGCGAGGAGGGCAAGCGCCTCATCGTCTTCATCACGACGGACCGCGGTCTTGCAGGTCCGCTGAACACGAACGCCATCCGTTTCGCGCTCCGCGAGATCGTGGAGCACGGCGAGAACGGCGGCGAGCTCTCCCTCGTCACCGTGGGACGGAAGGGCCGTGACGCGATGCGCCGTGCGAAGCTGCCGGTGGAGGCGCACTTCTCCGGCTTCGGCGACCGCCCCACATTCGCCGACGTGACGGCGCTCGCCCGTCTCGTGACGGACGACTTCCTGGCCGGCGACTACAACCGGGTGGACGTCATCTACACGCGGTTCGTGAGCACCCTCGTGCAGCGCCCCACGATGGACCAGCTCCTCCCGATGGAGCCACACGAGGACACCGTGGGCATCCCGGGGAACCAGTTCATCTTCGAGCCGAGCCCGGCGGCGGTCCTCCAGCAGCTCCTTCCCCGGTACATCGCGACGCGCGTCTACCAGGCCGTGCTCGAGAACACCGCGAGCGAGTGGTCCAGCAAGATGATCGCGATGAAGAACGCGACGGAGAGCGCCGAGGACCTCATCGACGACCTGACCCTCTCGTACAACAAGGTCCGCCAGGCCAACATCACCCGCGAGATGATCGAGATCGCGTCCGGCGCGAGCGCGCGCTGAGACGCCCGACGGAGGCATGACGACGCAGATGGCGACAGCCGCACTCGCGACCGGCCGCGTGATCCAGATCACCGGTCCCGTCGTCGACATCGAGTTCCCGGCCGGCCGGCTGCCGGCGATCTACAACGCCGTCGAGATCGACCGCGGCGCCGGTGAGGAGCCGCTCGTGTGCGAGGTGCAGCAGCACCTCGGCAACGACTGGGTCCGCGCCGTGGCCATGACCACGACGGACGGCCTCGCACGCGGCGTCGCCGTCAGGGACACCGGCGGCCCGATCAGCGTGCCCGTCGGAGAGGTCACCCTCGGTCGAGTCTTCGACGTCCTCGGCCACCCGATCGACCTCAAGGGACCGGTCGAGGCGACGACGTACCTCCCCATCCATCGTGCTGCGCCGGCGTTCGACCAGCAGACGACCGAGACCGAGGTCTTCGAGACGGGCATCAAGGTCATCGATCTCGTCTGCCCCTTCGCGAAGGGCGGGAAGATCGGCATCTTCGGCGGTGCGGGTGTCGGAAAGACCGTCGTCATCCAGGAGCTCATCCGCAACGTCGCCCAGGAGCACGCGGGCTACTCGGTGTTCGCGGGCGTCGGGGAGCGCTCCCGGGAGGGCAACGACCTGATCAAGGAGATGACCGAGTCGGGCGTCATCGAGAAGACGGCCTTCGTCTTCGGCCAGATGAACGAGCCACCCGGCGCGCGCCTCCGCGTCGGCCTCACCGGCGTGACGATGGCGGAGTACTTCCGCGACGCCGAGGGCCGCGACGTGCTCCTCTTCATCGACAACATCTTCCGGTTCACGCAGGCCGGCTCGGAAGTCTCGGCGCTCCTCGGCCGGATGCCGTCCGCCGTGGGCTACCAGCCGAACCTCGCGACGGAGATGGCAGCCCTCCAGGAGCGGATCACCTCGACGAAGAAGGGCTCGATCACGAGCCTCCAGGCGGTCTTCGTCCCCGCGGACGACTACACCGACCCGGCGCCGGCGACCACGTTCGCCCACCTCGACGCGACGATCCGGCTCGAGCGCTGGATCACCGAGCTCGGCATCTACCCGGCAGTGGACCCTCTCACCTCGACGTCCCGGATCCTCGACCCGCTCGTCGTCGGCACCGAACACTACGACGTGGCCCGCGAGACGCAGCGCGTCCTCCAGCGCTACCGCGACCTCCAGGACATCATCGCGATCCTCGGGATCGACGAGCTCTCCGAGGAGGACAAGTCCACGGTGGCGCGGGCGCGCCGGCTCCAGCGGTTCATGAGCCAGCCGTTCTTCGTGGCCGAGGTCTTCACCGGCCGCGCCGGCAAGTACGTGCCCATCAAGGACACGGTCGCCTCGTTCCGCGAGATCCTCGAGGGCCGGACCGACGTGCTCCCCGAGCAGGCGTTCTTCCTGGCCGGCACCGTGGACGACGTCCGCGAGAACGCCGCCAAGCTGGGAGCGTAGGCACGCGCCATGTCGCTCCTCCTGGAGATCGTCACGCCGGAGAAGCTGGCATACCGTGACCAGGTGGACGAGGTCGTCGTCCCCGGGATCGACGGCCAGCTCGGCATCCTCCCGCACCACGCGCCGCTGCTCACGGTCCTCGGGGTCGGCGAGCTGCACATCCGCAAGGGCGGGGACGACGAGTACTTCGCCATCGTGGGCGGCTTCCTCCAGGTGCGCCCGGACAAGGTCGTCGTGATGGCCGAGACGGCGGACATGGCGTCAGAGATCGACCTCGAGCGGGCCGATCAGGCCCGGCGCGACGCCGAGAAGGCGCTCTCGTCCACGTACGTGGAGCCCGCCGACATGGCGGCGGCTCGCGCGGCGCTCGATCGCGCTCTGCTCCGGATCCGCGTGGCTGAGCGACGGCATCACGAGGGCTCGCGCCACCGCGGCTGACGCGGACGACGCGGGAACCCTGCAGGGACGCACCGGAAGGACGACCGTGGCCGACGCACGCCCGTTCCACTGGGAGTACACGCCGCCGCCCGTCGCGCGGGAGATCTTCCGCGTCGAGGGCGGCCGGGCGCTCCGCGGGACGGTCCCGATCAGTGGCGCGAAGAACGCCGCCCTCAAGATGATGGCCGCGGCCACGCTCACGGGCGAGCGGTGCCGCCTGACGAACGTCCCCGAGATCGAAGACGTGAGCGTCATGGCGGACACGCTGCGCGACCTCGGCGTCGTCGTGGACCACCCCGCGCCGAACACGTACGAGATCGCGTCCGGGGACGTCGACTGGCTCTTCGTCCCCCTCGAGGCCGCGGCGAAGATGCGGTCCTCGTTCATCCTCCTCGGGCCGATCCTCGCACGCTTCGGCCGGGTGATCATCAGCAACCCGGGAGGGGACCGGATCGGCCGCCGGCCGGTGGACCTCCACGTGGACGCCATGCGCGCACTCGGTGCCGAGATCGAGTACCGCAACGGCTACTACCTCGCGAAGGCGCCCGGCCGCCTCCGCGGCGGCACGGTCGAGTTCCCGTTCGTCACGGTCATGGGGACGGAGAACGCGATCCTGGCGGCGACGCTCGCGGACGGGCACACGGTCATCCGCCCAGCGGCGCGGGAGCCCGAGATCGACGACCTCATCACCATGCTCCGTGCGATGGGCGCCGAGGTGGAACGGACCGAGCCGGACGTCATCGAGGTCGAGGGGCGTCGCCGCCTGCGCGGCGCGGACCACCGGGTCATGCCGGACCGGATCGAGACGGGCACATTCGTCATCGCCGCCGCCATCACGGGCGGCGATGTGGCCGTGGAGGGCGTCGACTGCGACCACCTCGGCGCGTTCCTCGACGTCATCACCTCGATGGGCGTCTCCATCGCGTGCGCGAAGGACCGGATCGAGGTGCGCGGCGCCCCGGCGGGGGGCGGCGCCTACCGCGCGGTGGACGTGACGACGGCCCCGTACCCCGGGTTCGCCACGGACCTTCAGCCCCCGACCGGCGTCCTGCTCTCCCAGGCGACCGGCACGAGCCGGATCGACGAGACGATCTATGAGGACCGTCTCGAGTGGCTGTCCGGACTCGCGAAGATGGGCGCCACCGTCCGCGTCCTGGACCGACACCGGGCCGAGATCGACGGCCCCGCGCGCCTCGTGGGCGGCGAGATGGAGATCGGCGATCTGCGGGCGGGTGCCTCGCTCATCCTGGCAGCGCTCGCCGCCGACGGGACCTCCGTCATCCACGGCGCGCACCACGTCAAGCGGGGGTATGAGAACATCGAGCGTAAGTTCCTCGATCTGGGCGCGCGGATCGAGCGTCTCCAGGAGGATCCCGTCACCCCCGCATGAAGATCGGCATCGACCTCGGCACCGCGAACGTCCTCGTCTACGTGAAGGGCAAGGGCGTCGTCATCCGGGAGCCTTCTGTCGTCGCGGTGAGCGAGGACAACCGCATCGTCGCGGTGGGCGAAGAGGCGCGGGAGATGATCGGCCGGACACCCGGCAGCATCACCGCGATCCGTCCCATGAAGGACGGCGTCATCGCCGACTACGTCATCACCGAGGCGATGCTCCGCTACTTCATCGGCCGCGCCACCAAGGGCTCGTTCAGCCTGACCAAGCCCGAGGTCATGATCAGCGTCCCGGCCGGCGTGACCAGCGTGGAGAAGCGCGCGGTGCGCGATGCGGCCCTCAAGGCGGGCGCCCGCGAGGCCTACCTGATCGAGGAGCCGCTCGCCGCCGCGATCGGGGCGAGCGTCCCGATCAGCAGCCCGTCGGGGAACATGATCATCGACATCGGGGGCGGGACGTCCGAGATCGCGGTCATCAGCCTCGGCGGGATCGTCGTGAGCCAGAGCCTCCGGATCGGCGGCAACCGCTTTGACGAGTCGATCGCCAGCTACATCCGGAAGAAGTACAACCTCATGATCGGCGAGCGGACGGCCGAGGAGGTCAAGATCCAGATCGGGACCGCGATCCCGTTGGAGCGCGAGCTCCAGATGGACGTCCGCGGCCGCGACCTCATCGCCGGCCTGCCGCGCACGATCCCGATCACCAGCTCGGAGGTGATGGAGGCGATCGAGCTCCCGCTCCAGGCGGTCGTCACCGCGGTCCGCCAGGTCCTCGAGCAGACCCCTCCGGAGCTCTCGAGCGACATCATCGACAAGGGGATGGTGATGTCGGGCGGCGGCTCCCTCCTCCGCAGCTTCGACCGCCTCCTCACCCAGGTGACCGGCGTGCCCTGCCACGTCGCGGAGAACCCGCTCAACTGCGTCGCCATGGGCACGGGCCTCGCCCTCGAGCACTTCGACTTCTTCAAGAAGTCGCTGGTGCAGCAGATCTGAGGGCGGCGGCGTGACGCCCGGCCGCCGAGCCTTCGTCGACCTCCACTGTCACACGCGGGCGAGCTTCGATTCGCTCTCGGACCCGGTGAAGGTCGCCCGGACGGCGCAGCGGCGCGGCCTCACGCATCTCGCGATCACCGACCACGACACGATCGAGGGTGCGCTCCGGGCCCGCGACGCGCGGGTCGACGGGCTGTCGATCATCGTCGGCGAGGAGGTGAAGACGGCGGCGGGCGACCTCATCTGCCTCTTCCTGGAACGCGCCGTCCCACCCGGTCTCCCGATCGCCGAGACGATCGCGGCGGTCCGAGAGCAGGGCGGGCTCGTCGGGATCCCGCATCCGTTCGACGGCTACCGGAACTCGGTCCTGCGCGACGAGGGTCTCGCCTCGGTCGCGTCGCTGGTGGACTACGTCGAGACGCACAACGCGCGCGTCATGATGGGCGAGGGGAACGAGAAGGCCGCCGTCTTCGCCGCAGACCGCGGGCTGCCCGGGGTCTCCGTCTCCGATGCGCACACGATCCTCGAGGTCGGCGTCGCGTCCACGATCCTGGACCTCGACCCGTCCACGCCGGCCGGCCTGCTCGCCGCGCTCCCGGGTGCCCACCTTGCGACGGGACGCGCCACGTACTTCGTCCGCCTGGTGACGCCCGTCGCGAAGGTCCTCCAGCGGGCTCGCGGCGTCCGGCGCGTCGCGCCCGCGGCCGTGCCCGCGAGCGGCACCGAACCGGCCGAGGGCACCGCGGACCCGGGTGGCGCCGGAGACACAGGGGACGCCCGATGACCGGCACCCGGGAGCCGGCCGAGCAGGTACCGCCCGCGGGCCCTCGGTCGCAGCCCGACGGCCCGGCATCGCCCGAAGGGTCTTCCGCCCCGGACCCCCGGCCCGGCTCGCGCGCAGGGGACGGGCGACACGACGAGCTCGAGAGCCCGCTCCGCCTCGAGGAGGAGCTGTTCGAGGATCCGGCCCAGCTCGAGCGCGAGGTCACGGCGGATCAGGTCTCCCTCACGCGCCGTCTCCGACAGCCGCGGACGATCATCTCGCTCGTCCTCCCGCTCGTCCTCCTCGTCCTCGTCCTCCGGGTCGTCCTCTCGATCGACTTCCAGGAGCTCTTCGCGGCGGTCCTCGACGCGAACATGTGGCTCCTGCTCGCGGCGTTCCTCGTGTACTACATCGGCTTCCCACTGCGCGGCTACCGATGGATCCTGCTCCTGCGTGGGTCGGGGATCCGGATCCGGACGATCGACGGGACGCACATCAT
The DNA here is from genome assembly GCA_963717255.1 of uncultured Chloroflexia bacterium. Lineage (GTDB taxonomy): Bacteria > Chloroflexota > Limnocylindria > Limnocylindrales > CSP1-4 > CAIYQJ01. The sequence goes on from CAVQVT010000007.1 coordinate 210,983, forward strand.
CTTCCTGTCCTGGCTGGTCAACTGCCTCGTCCCGGCCAAGCTCGGTGACGTGTATCGGGCGTACCTCCTGAAGTCGAACGCGCCGGTCTCGCTCTCGCGCACCTTCGGGACCGTCTTCATCGAGCGGATCCTCGACCTCTTCGTCATCGCGATCCTGGGCCTCGCGGCCGGCTTCTGGAGCTTCCGCATCGACATGCCCCCGTCGATCCGGTTCGTCGTCGCCCTCGGCGTCGGCGTGGTGATCGTCCTTGCGGTCGGGCTCATCACGATGCGGAGCTTCGGGCGACGCATCCTCGTCCGGCTTCCGCTTCCCGCCCGCGTGCTCGAGCTGTACGATCGCTTCGAGGAGGGCGTCTTCGGGTCGATCGGCCCGCGCGCCCTCCCCGGCCTCCTCGTCCTCACGGGTCTCATCTGGATGACGGAGGCGCTCCGCCTCTACTTCGTCGTCGAGGCCCTCGGCTTCCCGGACGTCTCCCTCGGGCTCTCGGGCGCCGCGTTCGTCGCCCTCGTCGGCTCGCTCCTCACCGCCGTCCCGCTCAGCCCGGCGGGGCTCGGCATCGTCGAGCTCGGGGTCGTCGGCGTCCTCACGGCCGCCTACGGCATCCCGCTCCAGGAGGCCACGACGATCGCGCTTGTGGATCGCGCGATCAGCGTCCTCTCGGTCATCGTGCTCGGGGCGATCGTCTACGCGATCTCGCCGATCCGTCGCGGTCGCGGCATCCCGTGCGTGGAGACCGAGCCCGAGCCGGCCGTCGCCGGCGCCGCTCCGACGACCTGACCCGCGCGTCGCCCCGGCCGCATGCGCTCCCGGGACGGGTCCGGGCCGCCGACCGTACCGGTCACGCCCCGTACTCCCGGCGCCCTCCGGCGCGGTACCACCGACTCATACCTCGGTGCATCGCGTCATCGCATAGTGGCTCTGCTGCCGAGCATGGCGGCGGCATCGAAAGGGTCAGGCAGATGATCGACGGCCAGAACGGACGACCGTTCAACGAGTGGCTGCGCATGCAGCTGCGGGCGAAGAGGATGTCCCAGCGGCAGCTCGCTCATCTCTCCGGCGTCGACCATTCCACGATCTCCCGCCTCGTCCGGGGCGACCGCACGCCCTCCCTCGAGACCGCCACGAAGCTGGCCCGCGGGCTCCGCGAGCTCCGGGAGGACCAGGAGCCGACCCAGTACCTCGGCACCCTCCAGTCCACGCCGACGAACCCGGTCGCCCGCGTCGAGTACTCGCTCCGCGCCGACGAGGTGCTCGACGAGGGCGACATCCGCATGGTGATGGAGACGTACCTCGCGGCCCGGCTCCGCCGGCTCCGTGGGGCCGTCTCGCGCGTGACCCGCGCCGACGGGCAGTCGGCCGCGTCCGCGCGCTCGCGCCTGGCGCTGTCGGCGGCAGCGTCAGGACGACGCGACGACTGACGACCCCTCAGGGGCGGATGCCCTTCGAGGGCGATCGGGTCCGGGACCCGGTCGCCCTCTCCCGTTCCGGGGGGGCCGGCGCGCCGGTCCTCCCCGGAACGCGGTCGTCGGTCAGCGACGTCAGTCGGGGGCCGTCAGGCCGGCCGAGCCGCGCGCCTTCAGTGCCTCGGGCGGCACCGGCTCCATGGGCTGCCCCGCCGCGATCCGCAGCGCATTGCGCACGTTGAGCGCGTCGTATCCCTCGTCCATCCCCGGCGTCTCGAGGTAGTGGGGAACGCCGGCCAGCGACGGATGGGTGAGGAGACGGTGGAGGCCGACGGCGCCGATCCGTCCCGCGCCGAGGTGCTCGTGACGGTCGAAGCGGGAGCCGCGTTCGGCCTTGGAGTCGTTGAGGTGGACCATCGCGACGCTGCCGGGCCCCAGCAGGGACTCCACGCGCGCCAGCAGGTCGTCCACGCCCGTCGGGGTCGTCGATCGCGTATCCGGCTCCCCACAGGTGCGCGGTGTCCAGGCAGAACGCGACGCGGTCGCGGCCGAGGCCACGCGCCTCCAGCGCCTCCGCGATCTCCGCGAGGTCCTCCACGGTGACGCCGACCGCGAATCCACCGCCGGCCGAGTTCTCCAGGACGACCCGGGGCGCCGCGGGGTCGGGCGGCATCCGCGAGAGGGCCATGTCGATCCCCTCCGCGAGCCGCGAGATCCCCTCTCGCGCCCGGCCCCGCGGTGGGAGCCGATATGGACGTTGACGAAGCGCCCCGCGAAGCCGGGCGCGACCGCGACCTCGGACGCGAGCAGCTCCACCGACCGCGCGTACAGCTCCTCCTCGGGGCCGGCGAGGTTCACGAGGTACGGCGCGTGGATCGCGACCGGCCCGATCGACCGGTCCGCGAGGCGGGCCCTGAAGGCCGCCTGCTCGGCCGGCGGCTCGGCACGGCGCCGCCAGGAGGTGGGGTTGTCGGTGAAGATCTGGAGCGCGCCCCCGCCCACCTCCGCGATCCGGTCCACGGCGCGCACCATCCCGTCGGCCATCGGCAGGTGCGCGCCCAGCGTGCGGCCGCCGGGAAGGGTCGAAGGGATCGCGGACGTGTCCGTCATGGCCGCGCCGCCGGGCGTCGTGGTACCTTCCGCCGATGCCGGACGGCGCCGACCGCCCCGAGAGCCGCGACGCAGCGGGCCGACACCCGTCGGCCGGATCGGCCGCGGCTTCCGCCCGACCCGCCTGCTCGCCGAGGGTCCACGAGCCGGGGACCGCCGCGGACGACGCGGAGGTGGTCGCCCTCTCGGCGGCCCTGGGCGAGGACCCCATGTTCGTCTCGCGGACGCTCCGTTCGTTCGTCCGCGACGGTCGCCTGACGGGCATCCCCGCACGCGACAGGAAGAGGCGTGTCGTGATCCGCTGGCTCAGCGACACGGCATTCCCCGACGCCGGCGCATGGCCCGAGCCCGAGGTGAACATGCGCATCGCCCTCGCGCACGCGGATGTCTCGGCGCTGCGCCGCCACATGGTGGACGCGGGCCTGCTCGTCCGCGACGCGGGGGTCTACCGGCGCGGGACGGGCTGACGACCCGGCTCCCGGTCCCGCGCGGCCGGCGCGGGACGGGCGGGAGCCGTCGGTCACGCGGACGTGGCCTTCGACTTCGCGCGCGACGGCCGGGACGGGGTGTACTCGCCGCCCACGACGGGCTCGATGAGCCCGTACGCGCCGTCGTTGCGCCGGTAGAGGACCGCGATCCGCTCGGTCTCGCCGTTCACGAACACGAAGAAGTCATGCCCGAGGTCGTCCATCCGCTGGATCGCGTCCTCTTCGAACATCGGCTCGATCGCGAAGCGCTTCGTCTTCACCACCCGCCGCTCCTCGCCTTCCTCGGACGTCCCGTCGGCGATCCTCCGGAGCAGCTCCTTCTCGTCGGGACGGCGGACGCGCGTGGAGCGCGGCTTCTCGCGATAGTCCACCGCTCGCCGCTCCATCTTGTCCACGACCTCGTCGATCCCCGCCTTGTGCGTGGGCCCCGCGGCACGGCCGCGGAGCGTCTCGCCGTCGATCACGAGGGTGACCTCGACGATGCAGGAGTCGGCGGCGCTGCGGTGCTTCTCGGTCGAGAGCTCGACGATCGCGTCCGTCCGGTCATCGAGGTACCGCTCGAGGCGTGCCATCTTCCGCTCCGCGTACTCGCGGGTGCGGTCCGGGACGTCGATGTTCTTGCCCTTGACGATCGTCCTCACGGATGACCTCCCATAGGCGGCGCGGCGCGCGGCGCCGCGAGGGATCCGCAGCGAGCGCGCGCCGGCACGGCCGATGTCACGAACCGAGTATAGGTCCGCGCGACCCGGAGCCGGACAGCCCCCGATGGATACCGTCGGGGCGTACCGAAGTCCCGCTCAGCGCTCCCTCGCGACCGTCAGCGCGGAGACGGCGACGGCCCCCGCGGAGTGGAGAGCGAGCGCGGCCTCACGCAGCGTCGCCCCGGTGGTCATGACGTCGTCCACGAGGACGACCCACCGGCCGTCGACGGTCTCTGGTGCGGTGACGGCGAACGCCCCGGCGACGTTCCCGGCGCGGCCGCGCCGGTCGAGCTCCGCCTGGCGCGCCGTCCGCCGCGTGCGCACCAGCGCCCGGGCGACGGGCGCCTTCGCGATGCGGCCGGCCTCGCGTGCGATCAGGTGCGCCTGGTCGAACCCGCGCTCGCGCAGCCGGTCGCGGTGGACGGGGACCGGGACCAGCACGTCGCCGAGGCCCCCGCATGACGCCCACCGTCGCGCGAGCGCCCCGCCGAGGGGGACGGCCAGACGGCGCACGCCACCGTACTTCAGGGCGTGGATCACGGCGCGGCCGAGGCCCGAGTACGGGACGCACCACTCGTGCGCGACGAGAGGGAGGGGCACCTCCGAGGGCAGCCCGATGGCGACGCCCGGCTGGCTCCCCAGGCGGGCGTCGAGCTCTGCCTCGCAGCCGGGACAGAGGACGCTGCCCTCCCGGCCGCACCCGGCGCACGCCGGGGGAAGCACGAGGTCCAGCAGGCGTGACGTCACATGACCCACGCCGTCCACGGCCACTCGGCCGGACGTCCGGGCGCGGGATCCCGCGCGGACGCGGCTCGGCCGGGACTCCATGTCGGTCACGATGACCGGCCCCGATCACCCCTGGATCAGCGAACGATCGCCACCCGATCCCCCACGGCCGTCCCGGACCGATCGATCGCGCCCGCAGGCAGCTCGATCGTCCCCGTTCCGCCGCGTACCCACCAGACCACGCCGGTCCACGGCCGCAGGCCGTGTCGAAGGCCGACCACCGGTCGGGCGCCGTCCGCCTCCTCGCGGCCCAGGAAGACGCAGTCGATCGGGAACCGCATGAACAGCATGTGGATGCTCGGCGAGCCCGGAAGCCACAGCCCGGCACCCTCGGACAGAGCCGACCGCCCCATGAGCCCCAGGAGCCTGGCCCAGAAGCTCCCGGCGAGCTCCAGGTCGTCGGCGATCGCGGCGTCGCGCGTCAGGTTCCGGGCCCGTGCCACCGGCGGACGCCCGCGTTCAGCCGGTGACGCCGGACAGGCCGAGGATGACCGTGATGATGGCCGGCCCAAGGAGGACGATGAACAGGCACGGGAAGATGCAGCCGATGAGCGGGAAGAGCAGCTTGATCGGCGCCTTCTGGGCCATCTCCTCCGCCCGCTGACGGCGCTCGATGCGGAGCTGCTCGGACTGGACCTGGAGCACCTTCGAGATCGAGACGCCAAGCTGCTCCGCCTGGATGACGGCGGAGATGAAGTTGGTGAGCGGCGGGACGTCCGTCCGCACGATGATGTCGCGGAGCGCATCGCGCCGGAGCTTTCCCATCCGGACCTCGGCGAGTGCCCGCCGGAACTCGTCCGGCAGCGGGCCTCGCATCCGCTCGACGACCTTGCCCAGGGCGGCGTCGAACCCGAGGCCTGCCCGCACCGAGATGGTGAGCAGGTCGAGTGCGTCCGGGAGGCCCAGGACGATGAGGTGCTGGCGGCCCTTGATCTTCCTGCCGAGCCAGTAGTCGGGGCCGATGTAGCCTCCCACGACGCCGCCGATGCCGAACAGGAGGCCGGCGGGAGCGCCCATCCCGAGCAGCAGGCCGAAGATGAGGAAGAAGGACAATCCCGCGACGGCCGCGGCGATGACCTTGATCCCGAGCCACTCCTGGACCCGGATGCCACTCGGGTTGCCGGCCTGCGCCAGACGCAGCTCCGTCCGTTCCGCGAACGTCGCCGAGGTGAAGCGTCGCGGGAACGCGGCGAGCCGGTTCGCGAACGGCCGGAGCGTCCGGTCGAGGAACGGCTGCTGGAGCTCGATCTCCGCGAGCGACTTGGCCTGCATCGTGCCGAGCTGGGAGAGACGGGCCTGGACCGGGTCGGTCGAGCGTCCGCTCGCGATGCCGATCGCGATGAGCACGATGGATCCGGCGGCGGCGGCGGCGACGGCGATCGGCAGATAGACGTCCATCGGTCAGACCTGGATGTCGACGATACGGCGGATGAGCAGGAAGCCGACCACCATCGAGAACAGACCGAACGCCAGCAGGACCGCTCCCGCCGGCAGGCCCAGGACCTCCGGTGGCTTCTGGAACATCGGCGCCATGAACCCAGGCGCCAGCACGAACAGGATGAGGAAGATGCCGATCGGGAGGCCCGCGACGACGTAGCCGGACATCCGACCCTGTGTCGTGAGGACGCGGATCTCGCCCTTGATGCGGACCCGCTCGCGGATCGTGAACGCGATCGAGTCCAGGATCTCGGCGAGATTGCCTCCGACCTGGTGCTGGATGGCGATCGCCGTCGTCATCAGCTCGAGGTCGTCCGAGCGCACCCGCTCGACCATGTTCTCCAGCGCTTCATCGAATGGCAGGCCGAGGTTGACCTCCCGGATGACGCGGCCGAACTCGGTCGAGATCGGCGGCTGCGCCTCGCGGACGACGAGCTCGATCGCCTGGAGGAACGAGGATCCGGCCCGCAGCGCGTTCGCGATGAGCGTGATCGTGTCGGCAAGCTGCTTGTTGAACGCGTTGAGCCGGGCGCGCTTCCGTCGCCGCACGTAGAGGCGCGGGAGGAAGAACCCCAGGACGGTCCCGCCGATGATGAGGAGCGGGTTCGCGAGAGACGGGAAGATGCGCCCGAGGAGCGTCAGCACGAGCGGGATGGCGATCGCACACCCCACCATGATCGCCATGTACTCGCTCGTCCGCAGCCGCAGGTCCGCCCGAGCGAGATCGCGCGCCATGTTCGCGCCGAAGCCCCGCCGCTCGACGGCCTTGTCGATCTGCGTGAGAGCCACGCTCTGCGCATAGATGTCCGAGAGTGACGCCTTTCCCTCGGGCGCGCTCTGCTCCATCTGGCGGCGACCGGGCGACGCATAGCGCTCGATCCGCGCCGCCACACCGCCGGAGCCAGCGCCGGCGACCGCGTAGGCGATGAGGACGATCGCGATGGCGGCGAGGGCGGCGAGGGCGATTGTGACAGGACTCACGTGTCGTTCCCCGTCAGAAGGTGAACCCGAAGAGGCCGGGCGGGAGCTGGATGCCCATGACCTCGAACTTCTCGACGAACCGCGGGCGGATGCCGGTCGGCTTCAGCCTGCCCTGGATCCGTCCCTCCAGGACGCCCGTCTGCTCGAAGATGAAGACGTCCTGCATGACGATGACGTCGCCCTCCATCCCCTGGACCTCGGTGATGTTCGTGATCTTCCGGGTCCCGTCCTTCAGGCGCGCCTGGTGGACGACGAGGTCGACCGCGGCAGCGATCTGCTCTCGGATGGCGCGGAGCGGCAGATCGACGCCGGCCATGAGGACCATGGTCTCGAGGCGGGCGAGCATGTCCCGGGGACTGTTCGCGTGGCCGGTCGACATCGAGCCGTCGTGGCCGGTGTTCATCGCCTGGAGCATATCCAGCGCCTCACCCGAACGACACTCGCCGACGATGATCCGGTCGGGCCGCATGCGCAGGGAGTTGCGGACGAGCTCGCGGATCGGGATCGCGCCCTTGCCCTCGATGTTCGGCGGGCGGCTCTCGAGTGTGACGACGTGCTCCTGGCGGAGCTGGAGCTCGGCGGCGTCCTCGATCGTGATGATCCGCTCGTCGTTGGGGATGAAGGACGAGAGGACGTTGAGGGTCGTCGTCTTGCCCGAGCCGGTGCCACCCGACACGAACAGGTTCAGCCGGGCCTCCACGCAGGCGCGGAGGAAGTCGAACATCTCCGGCGTCGCGGTGCCGAACCGCACGAGGTCGGCCACCGTGAACGGGCTGGCGGCGAACTTCCGGATCGTGAGGACCGGACCGACGAGCGAGAGCGGTGGGATGATCGCGTTCACGCGCGAGCCGTCCGTCAGGCGTGCGTCCACCATCGGGCTCGCCTCGTCGACGCGGCGGCCGATCGGCGCGATGATCCGGTCGATGATCCGCATGACGTGGTCGTCGTTCTGGAAGACGACGTTCGTCAGCTCGAGCTTGCCGCTCCGCTCGACATACACCTGGCGCGGGCCGTTCACCATGATCTCGGTGATGCCCTCGTCGCGGAGGAGCGGCTCGAGCGGGCCGAGGCCGATGATCTCGTCGGTGATCTGCTCGAGCATCCTCACCCGCTCGGCGCGGGTGAGCGCGAGGCCTTCTTCGTCGACGATGCGGCCGAAGATCTCCTCGATCTGACGACGGACCTCCACCTGGTTCGTCAGGTCGAGGCGGGGATCGAGCTCCTGGATGACGCGACTCTGGATCCGGAACTTGACATCGCGGAACGACTCGCGGACAGGGGCGGTCGCCAGCAGACGCGCTGCCGACGTCGGCGCGGCGGGCAGCGTCCCGCCGGGCGCCGGCGCGGCCGGACCCGGGACGGGCTCCGGCCCGGGTCCGGCCCCCCCGGGTCGCGCGCTCTCGATCCGCTTCAGCAGGGACATCGCTTCGGCCTCATCTCACTGGGGACGCACATTCTGACCCCTCCCATCGGGCGCTCCGACTAGCGGAGCGAGAAGATCCCTCGCCTGCGCTCGACCTTCGCCCGCTGCACCGGGGACGCCGCACTGCCGCCCAGGAGCGTCCGGGCGAGCTTCAGGACGTCCTGCGACACCTGCATCTCCCGGTTGCTCGTGACGAACGGGACGCCACGGTTCAGCGCGTACACGACCGTCCGACCGTCGCTGATGATCTGGTGGTCGATCTTCCGACCGATCGACTGCTCCACGTCCGACACGCGGATGCCGAGCGCCGAATCGGCCCGGTTGAGGACCAGCACGATCCGATCCTGGGGATACCCGAGCTGCTCTGCGACCTCGAGGAAGAGACGGATGCTCTTGATGCTCGTGATCTCGAGGGTCAGCACCGCGAGGATGACGTCCGCGGTGTCGAGGATCGCGAGCGTCGTATCGCTGAACCAGGCGGGGCAGTCGACGACGACGAGGTCGCTCGTCTGGCGGAACATGTCGACGACCCGCTTGGCGGCGGCCGGGGTGATGAGATCGGCCGTCTCCGGCGACGGCGGCGCCAGGAGGACCCGGAGGCCGGACGAGTGCGACACCGTGAACGTGTCGAGTGATTCGGCCTCGCCGCTCTGCAACTCCGGGATCAGGTCGGCGATCGACTTGGATCGCGGGTTCAGGTTCAGGAGGATCGCGACGTCGCCGAACTGGAAGGCGCCGTCCATGAGGACGACGTCCCCCGACCGCTCCGCGGCCGCCGCGACCGCCACGTTCACCGCGACGGTCGTGCGCCCGACGCCTCCCTTGGGGCTGAAGACCGCGACGACGCGTCCCGGCTCGCGATCCGACCGCGCCGCGGTCTGGGCCTCCGCACGCGGCATCAGGGGCATCCGGCCCATCTTCTCGCGCTCGCGCTGGTAGACCTGGCGGATCGAGGCCGTGAGCTCGTCGCTGCTGAACGGCTTCACGAGGAACTCACGGGCACCGGCGAGCATCGAGCGGCGGAGGTAGTCGGCCTCGCCCTGGACGGACATCATGACGATCGACGCTGTGGGCACGAGCGACGCGAGCCGCTCCGTCGCGGTGATGCCGTCCATCTCGGGCATGTTGATGTCCATGAGGACGACGTCCGGCAGGAGCTTCTGGGCCATCTCGATCGCCTCGGGGCCCGAGGCGGCGGCGCCCACGACCGAGAGATCCTTCTCGAAGCTGAGCAGCTTCGTCAGGTGATCACGCGTCTCCGCGATGTCGTCCACGATGAGGACGCGGATCTGGTCGTCCATGGGCCTGCCCATCACCGACGGCGGCGGCGGCCGGGCGGCTGGCCCGGCCCACCGTCACTTCGTCGGCGGAAGGCTCGCCTCCAGGATCTGCGGCGGCAGGACGCCGTAGTCCTCGATGAGCGTCTTGAGCACGATGCCGGTCGTCTCGACGGCGGGCGCGTCCTTGTCCTTCGGGGAGCGGAGGACGAGCATGACGTTGTTCCCCGCGAGCGCCGCCCCCATCGTCTTGGCATCATGCTGGAGGAACTGCACGACCTCGGCCTGCTGCGGCGTCATCGCGAGGATGACGATCTGCTGCGCGGACGTGAGGTCCGGCGCGGTCCCGGTTGTGTCGGTCGTGCCGGCGCTGGCAGAGGCCCCGAGCACCCCGCGCACCTCGACGTTCTGGAGGATGACCTTCGCGGAGTCACCTTCCAGCCCGGGGAGCTCGACTGCCTGCGGCGGGGCACTCGGCTCCGCGCCGGGCACGAGCAGCGTCTCTTTGATCGTCATGGTGACCACCACGTCCACACGGTCACCCGGGAGGATCAGCGTCCCGACCCCGGTCACCGCATCGACGCGGACGGCGACGGCGACGAGGCCCGCGGGAAGATCCTTGGCGATCGACGTCTGGCCCGTGCCCGCGAACATCGCCTGCGTGAGGAACGCGCCCTTCGCGATGTCCGTGCGCGCCACCTGGCCGATCACGTCGCCGGGCTGCGCGAAGTACTCCGGCTTCGCGTCGGTCAGCGGGATCTGCTGTGTCGTGATGTCCCGCTCGGTGATCGCGTCGCCGAGCTTGATGTCGCGCGACGCGACGACGACGTTCGCCTGGGGCGTCTCGGGCGTGCTCCCGCTGCCCTGGCTGTTGAACGCGAAGATGATCCCGACGAACGCCACCGCGGCGAGAAGGATCCCGATGAGAAGGATGAGCCGGTTCGTGCGCTTCACGCTAGGACTCCCCCACCTGATTGGACCCTCACTCTAGCATCGGCATCTCGGGCCGGGACTATACCAAAGGGCTATCGGCATACAGGAGCAACGGATGGGTGACAGCGGCCCCGCGACCTTCTAGGAGCGGATCGATGCCGCCTCCGCCGTCGGCAGCCGCCCGGAATCCATGACCGCCGACCCACGTGCGGCGGGCCGGCGGTCACCGGGTGTGCTGCGATGGTCAGATCGAGTCGAAGACGGACTGGAAGACCGCGGCGACCGGCGGCGCGATGAACGCGAGGACGCCGACGACGCCCAGTGCGATGAACGCGAGGATGAGTGCGTACTCGACCATGCCCTGGCCTCCCTCGTCGCGGCGGATCGATGCGACGGAAGAACGGATGAGTGCGAGGACGTAGGGAAGCATGCTGCGTATCACCTCCTTCCCTCCAGGATCTCCCGGCCCTCCGTCGAGGGCCGAGACCACGAGAACCTTGTCCGACTGCGGCGCGCGCCGCGACCGATCCGCGCCGCGCGATCGAGCCATCCGGCCCGCACCTGAACCGTACGGGGCCGTGCCCGTCGTGCCAAGACCCGATGGTCCTCGTCGTCGCCTCGACGCACCGTACCGAGGTACCTCCGGGGCCCGGATGCTCCGACCGCCGGCCCGTCATTCGGGCCGGCGGTCGGAGCATCGGTTACGACGACGATCAGAGTGCGTCGACGACCTGCTGAAGGATGTCGGCGATGGCCGGGCCGAGGAGGATCAGGACGGCGATGGCGGCGATGGAGACGAGAGCAAGGATGAGCGCGTACTCGACCATGCCCTGGCCTTCCTCGTCGCGACGGATGGACGCGATGAGTGCGGAGAAGTACTGAAGCATTGGGGTATTCACCTCCTTCCCTCGAAGATCCCCCGGCGGCTCGCCGGGAGTCGGTGCGCGGTGGATCGAGGTCCCGGTGGGGCGCTCGGACCGCCGCGGCAGGATGCCACTGAGTCGAGTCGAGCGCAAGGCCCGATGGTCGTGCCGGACGCTTTCGGGCCGTGGAGTGCGCGACTGCGTCCGTCGTTGCCGACCGTTCGGTTGGGTCCCCCTGGATGCCGATCCCGATAGCCGCTCGTCTTCATGGAGCGACGTTCACGCTACATCGCCGATGCCCGGTCCGAGCATGGCACTTTCGTCTCGGGCGGGGTGGTCCTTCAGTCCTGCCCGCCCGGTGCGACCCGCCACCGGTCCGCCCGCGCCGGGTCAGGCGGGCTGCTGGACCTGGGCGCCGATGAAGTCGAGGATCGCCGCGAGCTGCGGCCCGAACGCGACGATCGCGACGATCGCGACGACGGCCGCGATGCCGAGGATCAGACCGAGGTCCACGAGCCCCTGCCCGGCAGCGGCCGCCTGCCCCGTCCCCGTGGGCCGGGCCGCGGCGGCGGCCGGCCGGGACGCGGCCGTCATGCCCCGGGAAGGTCGATCGCGACCCGCAGGCGGTGGCCCCCCTCGTCGAGCGCGACGTCCGCGGCGACGGTGGCCGCCTGGTGCTCGATCTCGCGGAAGACCTCGGCCGGCAGCGCGGTCTCCGCCGGGTCGCGCACCTTGGGAGCGGCGTCGACGACACGCTGGCGCATCATCGCCGCGAGCGCCGGCGGCACGCTCTCGCCGCCCTGGCCCGCGGTCTCGCCGCGCTGCCTCTCTGCCTCCGCCTCGGCCTCGGCCGCGGCCGCGGAGTCGCCCGTCGCGAGGGCCGCGACCGGTCCGTCGTACGGCGTGGAGAGCACGGCCACGAGGCGCATCCCCCAGTCGAGGCGGATCGACACGCGGTCCGGGCGCGTCGCGACGAATGCCGCGAGCGCTTCGTCGATCATCCGGAAGAGGCCGCTCTCCACGTCGATGGGCAGGCGCCGGTCGGCCCCGACGGAGTCGAAGTCGATCGGCACCTTGGCCCGCCGGCTCCGCTCGCGCGCTGCGCGGCGGAGGGTGGGCAGGAGGCCCAGATCGTCCAGCACCATCGGCCGGACGTCGAAGATGAATGTCTTCGTCGCCTCGAGCGTCCTCTGGACCATCCGCACGAGCTCGGTGATCTCCGCAGCCGCGGCATCCGGGTCCGAGGCCTGCAGGCGCTGGACGATCTGCGCCTGCAGGATGATGTTCGTGAGGCTCTGCGCCGGCCCGTCGTGCATCGCACGGGCGATCTCGCGCCGCAGGTCCTCCTGCGCCGTGAGGACGATCCGCGAGACTCCGGTGCGCGCCCTGGCGCCGGAGGCCTGCGTCGGGAGGTCCATCCCCTCCAGAGCCTCGCGGATCTCGACCAGCCGCTCGCGGAACCGGACGATCGTCCGCCGCTTCCCTTCGAGGGTGTCGATCGACGCCTGCATCACGCCGGACTTCCGCGTCACGGTCACCAGGGCCTGGTAGGCCTCGGTCACCTCCTGCATCCCCACCGTGCGTCCGCCCGTCACCTGCGCGATGCGCTCGCCGGCGTGCTCGAGGCGTTGCTCATGGCGGGCGGCCTCGTTCCGCGCCTGCTGGATGAGCAGGTCGATCTCCGAGAGCTCGGCGTCGAGGCCGGCGATGTCGGCCGAGATCCGGGCGACGAGGTCGGTGCCGGGCGCCCCCTCCACCCCCTCCGCGGGGGCCGGGGCTTCCGCCTCAGTCATCGGGCATCTTGATCCAGCCCTGGCGCATCGCGTAGACGACCGCCTGCGTGCGGTCGTTGACCGAGAGCTTCCGCAGGATGCTCGACATGTGGTTCTTCACCGTCTGCTCGCTGATCGAGAGGGCGAAGGCCACCTGCTTGTTCGTCATGCCCTGGGCGATGTTGTCCAGGATCTCCACCTCTCTGGGCGACAGCGGAGCGAAGATCGGCTGGGCATCCTGCCCATAGACCGCGAGCTCCCGGAACTCCTTGAGGACCCGGCCGGCGACGGTGGGCTTGGAGAAGACCTTGTCGTTGATCAGGTACTCGCCGGCATGGACGCGACGGATGATCGTCACGAGGTCGTCGGGGCCGATGTCCTTGAGGATGAAGGCCGCGGCACCTGCCTTGATCGCGCCGAACAGGGCGTCCTCGTCCTCCTCGTCGGCGAGGATGATGATCCCGGTCGCCGCCAGCTCGCGCTTGAGGCGCTGCGTCGTCTCGATGCCGTTCGAGATCGGCAGCGTCAGGTCCATGAGCACGATGTCCGGCGTGAGCTCGACGGCCAGCTCGAACGCGTCGCGCGCGTTGTCCGCCTCGGCGAGCACGTCGAAGTCGGGCTCCCGGGACAGGATGTCGCGGATCCCGATCCGGAAGAGGGCATGGTCGTCCACGATGAGGATCCTGGTCGGCTCTCCGGTGCCGCGCCGGTCGGGTCCGCCGCGCCGTCGGTCGGGTCCGCTGTACTCGGTCATCCTGGCCTTCCCTCCCCGTCGATCACGAGCCGGACCTCGGTGCCCGCGCCCGGCCTCGATCGGACGATCACGGTGCCGCCGACGAGCTCGGCTCTCTCCCGCATGAACTGGAGCCCGAAGTTCTGCCGCCCGCGGGACGCGATCGCGTCGACGTCGAACCCGCGGCCGTCGTCGCGGACCTCGAGCACCCACGTCCCGTCGGCGTCGGACGTCGCGATGGTGACCGTGCGGGCTTCCGCGTGCCTACGGGTATTGTGCAACGCTTCCTGCAGGACCCGGAGGACGACCACCTGTTGCATGTCCGTCAGGCGCTCGGCCCGGCCCTCCAGGGTGGTCTCGGCCCGGACCTCCACGCTGGCCGTCAGCGTCGCGACCGCTTCGCGGATCGCTGCGTCGAGACCGATCACCTCGAGCGCCGGCGGCCGGAGCTGCGCGATGAAGCTGCGGATGTCCGCGAGCTCCCGGCGCATGACCTCGCGCAGGTAGCGCAGCTCGGTCCGCGCGAGCCGGGGATCCCGCTCCATCAGCCGCTCGACGTAGTCGACCTGGAAGAACGCGTTCGCGATCATCTGGGCCGGCCCCTCGTGGATGGCCTGCGCGAGCCGTGCGCGCTCCTGCTCCCGCGCCTCGAGCACGCGCATGCGCATCTCCGCGGCATCGGCCGGGATCACGCCGCTCGCCGGCGGCACCGGGTCGTCGCGCTCGAGGAACCGCCAGGCGCCCTCCAGCCCGCCCGTCACGAGCTCGAGTCGGGCGAGGTCGCGCTGGCGCTCGCCCAGGTCGGCGCCCGCCAGGTCCACGGATCGCCGCAGCTCCTGCCGGACGGCGGTCGCCGCCGCACCCTCGGCGGCGCGCGCGAGGTCGTCCTGGCCATCCACCGCGCCCGCGGGATGGTCGTCGTCCGGAACCACCTGCCGGTCCATCCGCTCGAGCGTCGTCCGGTCCTTGTGCCACCGGCGCAGCTCGACGCGATGCGCCTCTCGGTACAGGCCGGTGAGGCCGCGCAGCTGGTTCGCCGCGTAGCCGAGCGCGCCCTTCGCCTCGGCGTAGAGCGCGTCGAGCCGGTCGTCCATCTCCGGACGAACGACGGGCGGATCGGAGCCGGCCGAGCCCTCCATCGCGAGGAGTATACGGGCGGCCTCGGGCGCCTCAGCCGTCACCGGGCGGCTTCCGCTGCGCCGGGGCACCACCGCGGCCCCGAGCGCCTCCGGATCCTCAGGGGCAGGCGATCCGGTAGACGAGCAGCTCGTCGGAGCCGTCCGGCGCGCGGACGGTCGCCTCCGGGACCGGCACGAAGCACTCGGACCCCGGCCCGCCCTCGCCCAGGATGGCGGGCCAGGCGCCCTGGGACGGTTCGGCCGAGATGACGAGGAGGCGCGCATCGAACGTGCGGGAAAGGTCGAGAACGTCCGCCGGGCTCTCCTGCGGGAGCGCGAGCGACTCCACGCGCGCACTCTCGGCGAGCCAGACGGGGTGGTCCGAGATGACGGGGGCGTTCGCTGCCAGGGCGACCCCGGCGGCCTCCGTCGTGCGGAGGAGCTCCTCGTAGCGCCGCTCCGTCGCGAGCGAGCCCCTGCTCATGCTGGAGATCGTCAGCAGGACCATCGGGACCACGAGCGCCAGGACCACGAGGGGCGCGAGGGCCGCCGATCCGGGACGCCACGCGCGACGTCGCCCGATCCACGCGACGACCGCGTCCGCTCCGGCCATGGCACTCACGAGGAGCAGGACGTGGACGGGCCCGGCGGCATGGAGGAAGGTCCCCCACGCCGTCGAGACGGGGAAGAGGAGCGTCGTCGCGAGGAAGGTGAGCGCGGCCCCGATGAGGAGAGGGCGCAGGACGGCCGACCGGAGGATCCACGGCAGGCCCGCGAGGCCCATGATGCCGACGGGGAGCGCCGGCACCACGAGCACCGTCCAGACGTTGTGCGCGAAGCCGTCGACGCGGTCGGCGGCGAGCTTCGCCGGGCCCTGCGCGAGCCATCTCGCCAGCGTCGGTCTGTCGGCCCAGGCGAAGATGTCCGACGGGACCCGTGAGAAGGCGTTCGCCACCGCCTGGCCCGGCAGGGGGGTCCCGAACGTCGCCCACTGCCGGACCGCCCACGGGGCGTAGGCGGCGATCGCGAGGAGGGCAGGCGTCCCGACGAGTCGGGCGAAGGACCTGGATCTCCCGCGGCCGCCCGAGTCGCGTGCACCGGGCGACCCCGCGACGCCCCAGGCGACCGCGACCCACGCGAACGCGTACCAGATCGCCTCGTTCCGCGTGAGCGCCGCGATCCCGAGCGCGAGTCCGATCCCGACGAGGCGCGCGTCGAGCGCGCGCGCCCCGCGTGGCGCCCGCGCCACCCGCTCCATCAGGATGCAGGCGGCGACGGCCGCGACGGTGAACGGCGCGGTGGAGTCCGGCAAAGCGCCGTAGAGGACGAGCGGCCCGTAGACGGCGGCGACCATGCCCGATCCGACCGCGAGGACGCGCGATCGGAGAGGCGTGAGCCGACGCTCGTCGGCGAGGTCCGCCGCCAGGCGCCAGACGAGGACCGGGACGATGGAGCTGACCAACGCGTTCGGGATCTGCGCGACCCGGAACCCGTTCCCGATGACGGCCATGAGCGGGGCAGGGAGCAGCGACGGGAGCGGGAGCCAGATCTCGAATGCCGGGCGAGGGAGTGTGAACGGGGGGAGGTAGAAGGACCAGAGCGCGTCGCTCACGAGACCGCGCCCCTCGACGGCGTTCCTGGCGACGCCCCAGTAGTACGCCGTGTCCTCGGGCACGGGGAAGGGGACGGCGGCCGCGGCGGCTGTGCGCACGACGACCGCGAGAACCAGGATGCCCACTGCCGAGAGAAGGGCCTCGAGACGAGTCACGGGGCGATCGTCGCCGTCCTGCGGCGCGCGTCCGGCCCGGTCCCGGCGGGTGTGGCGGGTCCGGCGACGAGCAGCGGGGTGCGCACGCCCCGACTCTAGCATCGGCCGGCGCCACCCTGGCTCCTCGCGCCGGCGCCGCCCGCCCGGCTAGACTCCCAGCGATGCAGCCCACGTCGCTCGCGATCGTCCTGCCGGCATTCAATGAGGAGGCACGGCTCGGCGCGGGGCTCGATGAGCTGTTCGCGTACCTGTCTGGCGACGCCGCCCGCGCGGCCCTGCCCCCGGATGTTCGCGTCCTCGTCGTGGACGATGGCAGCTCGGACGGGACGGCCGCGATCGTCCACCACCGGCGCGAGGCCGCGACCGGCGTGGACGGGGCGACGCCGCGACTCGCCGTCCTGACCGTCCCCCACGGCGGCAAGGGCTCGGCGGTCCGCGCCGGCATGCGTGCCGCGGACGCGGACCTCGTCGTCTTCGCTGACGCCGACATGGCGACCCCGCCGGACCAGCTGGCGCTGCTCGTCGCCGCGCTGCGCGATCATGACGTGGCCCTGGGGAGCCGGATCCAGCCCGACGGGTGGGACATGCGGGCGACCCAGTCGCTCTTCCGGCGCCTCCTGGGACAGGCCTTCCACGTCCTCGCCTCTCTCTGGGCCGTCGGTCCCGTCCGCGACACGCAATGCGGCTTCAAGGGGTTCACTCGGGAAGCCGCGCGCGACCTGTTCACGCGGCAGCGGATCGGGAGCATCGTGTTCGACGTCGAGATCATCTACCTGGCGCGCCGCCGCGGGTACGGGATCGCGATCGTGCCGATCCGGTGGGCGGACCGACGCGGATCGAGGATGCATCCCCGCCCGGGCCTGGCACTGCGGGTGGCCTGGGACCTGCTGCGCATCCCGATCCTGCACCGGCACGTGGCTCGCGCCCCGCGAGGTGGCGCCGGCCGCGCGGACCGCCCGTCCGACGCCACCTGACCGCTACGGGGGCAGGATCCACGCGAACGCGAGCCAGGCCAGGAGCATCTGCCCGACGAGGAACGCGGAGAGGAGGGCCAGGCGCACCGGCGGGGGGCGCCGCAGTGCGAGCGTCCAGTCGAACGGCCAAGCGATGGCGAAGTACCGACTGGCAGAAGCGAGGCGCCCCGCCGCTGCGATCGCGACCACCGGGAGGAGTGCGAGGGTCCAGTACGCCGCGGGCATGCTGTCGCGCCGGAAGAAGGCGAAGAGCGCGAGGTAGAGCACCGCCGGGACCGCCCAGATCACGCCCGCCAGCGCGGGCCACTCGATCGCCCACAGGGACTGCGCGCGAAGCCAGCCGATCGGGTCGCCGACGACTGCGCCGAGGTACGCGCTGAATCCGAGGAGCGCGAGCGGCCCGAGGGCGAGCCATCCCCACGACCGTCGCTCCCGTAGCACCGGGTCGCGGGCGAGGAGGATCACGAGCGGCACGCCGATCAGGATGCCCGGCGGCCTCGCCAGCGTCGCGAGCGCGTACAGCGCGCCCATCGTCGCCGGTCGGCGCGTCTCCGCGGCGAGGAACGCCCCCGCCGTCAGCAGCAGGAAGAGGGAATCGCTGTATGCGAGCCCGAAGGCGGTCGCGCCCGGCGCGAGTGAGACGAAGGCGAGGCTCACCAGCGCCGTCTCCGGGTCGAGATGGCGGACGGACAGGGCGTACAGGACGACGAGCGCGAGCCCGAATGCGGCGTTCGCGACGAGCACGCCGGCGAGGTCCACGTCCCCGAAGGTCAGGGAGGAGGCGACGCGCACGGCGGCGGGGTAGAGCGGGAAGAACGCGTAGTCCACCCACTCCCGGAACACGGGCGCGGCGTGATAGCCCTCGGCCGCGATCCCGAGGTAGTACCGGCCGTCGTACACCGTCAGGCTGGTGAGGATGGGGACGTCGGTCCAGGCGTAGTCCGGCCGGGGGGCCCGCGTCGTCGCCTCCGCGATCGCTGCGATCGCCAGGAGCAGGGCCCGAGTCGCGAGGAAGAGCCCCGCGATCCGCGGCAGGGCCCACCGCCATCGCGGCTCGATGCCGGTCGCCGGGGCGCGGAAGCCCCGCCCCGCCGCGTCGTCCATGGCGACGAGTGTACGGGCGACGACCGCGGTCGACACACGGTCCAGCCCGCCGAGCAGGGACGGCCCGCCGAGCGGACCTCGCGTCCCTGCTACCCTCGCCCGGTGATCGCCTCACGCGCCTGCCTCGTCGACTCGGCGGACCCCGCATGAGGAGCGCGCGGCCGCAGGCACTGCCGGCGCCGTCGTGGCCCTCGGTGCTCACGGCGCTCCTCGTGATGGCGCTCGCGGCCGCCGCCTACCTGCTGTCGAGCAGACTCCTCTCGGACACCGGGGCGTTCTTCGACTCCGGCCGACCCGACTTCTTCTGGCTCGCCGAGGCCTTCCTGGACGGCCGGACATGGCTGGCGCGTCCGCTCGGCCCCCACGACGTCGTCGTCCTCGACGGCCGCGCCTACGTCCCGTTCGCGCCGGGCCCGGCCCTCGCGCTCGTCCCGCTCGTGGCCGCGGTGGGCCGCGCGGTGGCCGTCTCCTGGGAGCCGTTCGTCAACGCGCTCCTCGCGGGGGCGGGCGTCTCCCTCTGCTGGGTCCTCGCCGGCCGGCTGGGTGTCTCCCGGACGAGCGACCGGATCTGGGTCGTCGTCCTCTTCGGGTTCAGCACGGCGATGTGGTGGGTCACCGCCCGCGGCGGCGTCTGGCACACGGCGCACCTCGTCGCCTCGGTCCTCACGCTGCTCGGCCTCGTCGAGGCGTTCGGCCGCCGGCGACCGCTCCTCCTGGGCCTCCTCGCCGGCGCCGCCTTCCTGACGCGCGCGCCGCTGCTCTTCGCCGTCCCGTTCTGGGCGTGGTCGGTCCTGCCGCGGGAGGGTGACCGCGGATGGCAGGGCGGCCGGCACCCGTCGATCGTCCGTCGGTGGGCGCTCCTCGCGCTCGGGGTCGCGCCCGGCGTGCTCTTCGCCCTCTGGTACAACGCCGTCCGCTTCGGGTCGCCGCTCGAGTCCGGCTATGCGCTCGCCACCTTGCCCGACTGGCTGGCGGACCAGCGCGCGCAGGGCCTCTTCTCGCTCGTCCACGTGCCGATGAACGTCGACTACTTCCTGCTCAAGCTCCCGCGGTTCTCGTCCACGTTCCCGTGGATCAGGCCCGACTGGCTGGGGATGTCGATCCTCTTCACGAGCCCGGGCCTGCTCCTCGCGGTCCGGGCGGACTGGCGCGAGCGTGCCTCATGGGCGCTCCTGGGCACGGCGGTGCTGGTCCTCGTCCCGAGCCTCCTCTACTACGGCGGGGGTTGGGTCCAGTTCGGCTACCGGTACTTCCTCGATTCGCTCCCCTTCGTGATCGCGCTCGTCGCCCTCGCGGCGGCTCGCGTGGGGGTCGGCTGGTTGTGGCGGGTGGCGATCGCCTGGGGCGTCGTCATCAACCTGCTGAGCGTCTACTGGGTGTACCGGAGCTGACGGACGCGGATGAGCCGGTCGGTCGTCGGGCCGCGGGCCTCCGCCGTCCGGCCCCCGGCCGTCGCGGTGCTATCCTCGGCGCCGTGACCCAGCCTGTCGCCGTGGACGCCGACCCCGCGTGTCCCGGCGGGGAGGCGACCGCCCCGGACGCTCCCCCCGTCCGGCAGCGCCCCCTCGTCGCGCGTCGCTCCTCGTTCGACGCCGTCGAACCGGGCGCCTGGCACGCCATCGCGGCCCGGAACCCCTGGGCGACGCCGTTCGCGCGCTGGGCGTTCCACCGGGCCTGGTGGGATGCCTACGGCGAGAACGCCCACGACGAGACGGTCATCGTGGTCGATCCCGCGGCGGAGGCCCGGGGTGAGGACGCGCTCGTCGCGATCGTCCCGCTGATGCACCGTCACGGCGTGGAGCCGGGCGATGCCGCGCGACACACCTCGCTGCGGCGCGAGGCGGACGGGAGCATGACGCCGCTGGTGCCCACCGACAAGGTCGTCTTCTTCGGCGCTTCGTACCACGCCGACTACGCCACCGTCCTCGCCGATCCCGCGGACCTGCCGTCCGTGGCCGAGGCGGTCGTCGACCTCCTGGCCGCCCCAGCCGGCCCGAACGATCCCCACCCCGAGCCGTGGGACGTCGTGGACCTGCGACGGCTCCGGGTCGGCGACCCATCCCTCGAGGCTTTCCGCGCGGCCTTCGCCGCCCGCGCGACCGCGTCGGGTTGGCACGTCAGGGTCGAGCAGGAGGACGTCTGCCCGGTCGTCTCACTTCCCGGAGGCGTGGACATCGAGGGGTACCTCGCGACGCTCGGCAAGAAGGAGCGTCACGAGATCCGCCGCAAGGTACGGCGCGCCGACGCGGCCGGCGCCATCGATCTCGTGCCGTCGGCCGACCCGACCGCGGACCTCGATGCGTTCATCGACCTCCACCAGCGTCGTTGGGGGGACGACGGCCTCTTCCCGCCCACGGAGGGCGGCGCGATGAGCCGCCGCTTCTTCGCTCGCCTCTTCGAGCTGATGTCCGGCGACGGCACGCTCGACCTGCGGTTCCTGCAGGTGGACGGCAGGCGCATCGCCGCGGGCGTCGGCTTCGACGACGCGGGGTCGGTCTACTACTACAACGCCGGGGTGGACCCGGACGCACGCGATCTCTCGCCGGGCGTCGTCATGGTCGAGCGGTACGTGCGCGACGCGCTCGCGCGGGGCAAGCGGCGGCTCGACTTCCTCCGGGGGAACGAGCCGTACAAGTACGAATGGGGCGCCGTGGACGAGCCCATCCATCGCCTGCTCGTCACGCGGATCTGAGGCCATGGGCGCACCGCTCCCCGACGACCCGCTCTACCGCTTCCCGCCGCGCGGCCTGCTGCCGCCCGGCGGACCGGTCCGCGTCGTGGAGCTGCTCGCCACGGGCACGAACGGCGGCGCCCAGGAGCACGTGTTCGGCCTGCTCTCGCGGATCGACCGGGAGCGCTATTCGCCGACGGTGATCTCGCTCTCGGCGGGGGCGTCCGTCCGGCGGATCGCGGCCCTGGGCGTCTCCACCCTGGTGATCGACGAGCCGGACGACGCGATCGCCGTGGGCGCGGTGGCCGCGTACCTGGCGGACCTGCGCCCCGACGTCCTGCACAACCACATGTACCGGGCCGATCTGGTGGGGACCCGCGCGGCGATCGCGCTGGGGGAGATCGGCCAGCCGCGGCCATACGTCGTCTCGACCGTCCACTCGAGCCGCGTCCGCTCCCCCGAGGACCGGGCGGAGCTCCGGCGCCTCACGCCGCGGATCGACCAGATCATCGCCGTCTCGCGCGCGATCGAGGAGAAGATCCGGCACGAGGAGCGGGTGGGCGCCCCCGTCCGGCTCGTGTACAACGGCGTGGACCTTCACCGGTACGACCACCAGGAGCCGTGCTGCACTCTCGGCGAGGAGTACGGCATCGAGTCCGGAGCGCCGATCGTCGGCGTGATCGCCCGGCTGGAGCCGGAGAAGGGCCATCGGACGCTGCTCGACGCATGGCCGCTCGTCCTCGGACGCGCGCCGGATGCGCGCCTGCTCGTCGTGGGCGAAGGCTCGCTCCTCACCGAGCTCGCGTGGCAGGCGCGGGAGCTGGGGATCGAGAAGCGTGTCGTCTTCACCGGCCGCCGGGACGACATCCCGGCGGTGACGGCGGCGCTCGACGTGGCCGTCCTGCCCTCCTACCGCGAGGCGCAGGGGATGGTCATCCTCGAGGCGATGGCGCTCTCGCGCCCGGTCGTCGCGACGAACGTCGGCGGCATCCCGGAGATGCTCGAAGACGGCGTGTCCGGTCTGCTCGTGCCGCCCCACGACCCCGACGCCCTGGCGGCGGCGATCGTCCGGCTCCTCCTCGACCACCCGTTCGCCGACACGATCGCGCGGCACGGCCACGACGTGGCCCACGAGCGATTCTCGATCGAGTTCATGGTCCGCGCGGTCGAGGACATCTACGACGAAGGTGCGCGGGCGGTCCGCCTGGGGGACGCCGTGGCCGTCTGAGCGGGGCGCGCGACGACCGCGGCGATCCCCACGGCGCGGCGTCCGGCTGGCGGGCTCGCCGTCGCGTCCGAGGCGCCGCCGGGTGCCGCGTATCATCCCCGCGTGACACGCCCGTCGGCGTCGCGCGCCGCGCGCATGGTCGCGTGGTTCGGGATCGCCTACCTCATCCTTTATCTCGTCTTCCTGGGCGGCGGCTGGGCGGGCATCTACTCCGTGCACCTGCGGATCGCGAGCCTCGTTCTCATCGTGGCCGGCCTCGGCGGATGGGCCCTGCTCGCCCTCTTCCGTCCGCTGTTGCGACCGCGATCCGCGATCTGGCCGGCGTTCGCGGTCGCGCTGGCGACCCTCGCCCTCGCCACCGTGTTCTCGAGGGATCCCCGGATCAGTGTCGAGTACGTCGCGTGGGCCTCCCTGCTTGCGGCGCTCTACCTGCTCCTCCAGCGCCTCCTGTCAGATCCGTTCTTCCGTCCGCGCCTCATGGGCCTGGCGGTCCTGATCTGTGCCGCCGTGGGCATCCTGTACGTGCTCGTCTGCGTGAATGCGTGGGTCGGGTGGTGGGGTCTCGTCGGCCACCTCGCCGTACCGCCTCTGCGGCCCGGGTTCGCGAGCTTCACCTGGGGGAACCCGAGCGCCGTCATGACGATCGCCGTCCTCTTCCTCGCGTCGTCGATCGGTCACCTGGGGCTCGCGACACGCGGGCGCGTGGCCGCCGTCGTCTTCCTCACGGCGCTCACGCTCCTCGTCACCCTGCTCTCCGGCTCGCGCGCGGGCTGGCTCGGGCTGGCGATCGCGCTGGTGGTCACGGTGGTGGCATGGATGCTCGCGGGAGGGGGCGCGGGGGCCGTGCGTCGGCTGGCCCGTGCCCGCTCGCCGCGGATCGCCTTCGCAGGTCTCGCGCTCGGCGGCATCACCGTCGTCGCGATCGCCCTCACCGCGACCCTGGCGCCGGCCGTCCTCTCGCGCGCACAGTCCGGCGGCGAAGCCCTGCGCGCGTCGTACTACGCGGCCGCCTGGAGGATGGGTCTCGACTCCCCCCTGGTGGGTTCCGGGCCCGGGATGTGGGTCTCCCAGCGCGTCGCGTACACGCCGGCCCCGGAGACCGACTACTACATCCCCCACGCCCATGACGTCTACCTGCAGACGTTCGCGGAATCCGGTGTCCTCGGGCTCGTCGCGGGCGTCGTGGCAGTCTCGTGCCTTCTCTGGCTCATCGCACGCGCCGTCCGGAGCGGAGACCCGGTTCGGCGTCGCTATGGGTGGTGCGTCCTCTTCGCGTCCGTGTACTTCGGGGCGCATCAGCTCCTCGACTTCTATCCGAACATGCCCGCGGCTCTCTTCGCCTTCGCGCTCCCGATCGCCTGGCTCGACGCCGCGAGCGACCGGATGCTCCTGCCCGACCGTCCGTCCGCGCGGCTGCGTCGGCTCGGCGGCGCGATGTTCGCCGGTCTGGTCGTCGCCTCCGTCGCGGTGCTCGCGTGGAGCGAGGTGTCGGCGGTCCGCCTCGACGAAGCCGTGAACCGAGCGAACCGGTCCGACTGGGCTGCGGCGAGGGGCCCGGCCGAGGACGCCGTGCGCCTGGACCCGTCCATGCCACCCAACCAGCTCGTGCTGGGGCTCGCTGCCGCGCGGGCCGGCGACGTCGACGCGGCCGAGCGTGCGTTCGCGGCCGCGGCGGCGGCGGACGACCTGCCGACGGCCTGGCTCGACCTCGCGGCGGTGCAGGCGACCCGCGGCTCGGACGGGGCCGCGAGGGAGTCCCTGCGCCGCGCGCTCCGTCTCGGCATCCAGCAGCCCGCCGTCGCGTTCGCCGCGGGGGATCTGTATGCGCGACTCGGCGACCGGGCGTCGGCGCGGGACGGCTTCGTCGCCGCCATCCGCGGACTCCCGAGCCTTGCAGGGGACCCGTACTGGACGGCCACCGACGACAGGTCGGCTGCGTGGCCACAGACCCTCGATGAGGCCCTCGGCGGGATGCCCCCGGAGACCGGCTTCGACGCCGCGCTCTCCGCCGGCGATGCCGATCGCGCACGCGGGATCGCCGCCACGATCGCGGACCCCGGCGGCCGGTCGCGTGCCCTCACCGTGATCGACGGGTGGACAGGGAGCGATCCGGCCTGGGCGGATCTGCAGACGCTCGCTTCCGAGAATCCGCTCGACCTGACGACCCTCATCTGGACGGCGCGGGTCGCCGAGCACCGCGGGGACCATGCATCGGCGGAGCGGTACCGGGCGTGGATCGACGTGGTCCTCGGCGGGGCGGGCGCCACGGGGCGCGAGGTGCGCGTCGGGCCCACGACCGGCGATGCCGAGGACGTCGCCGGGATCGCGAGCATGTACTACGGGCACTACACGTACCGACGCCCGACGCCGTGGGACCAGCTCGTGGTGGGCCTTCCGACCCTCGTGTATCGCTAGGTGCGCACCCGGGATCGCGAGATCCCCCGGTGCGCCCTCGCCCTCGCCCCCGGGCTCGCCGTGTCGTGGAGCCCCGCACCGTCCCTAGAGGAGGCTCGTCGCCCAGTACCGCTCGGCGCCGCCCGGGATGCCGCCCAGGCGTCCGATCCGGTCAGCCTGCGCGCGGACGGCGTCGCCCATCGCGTCCACGCCGGTGAAGAGCCGGTCGATCTGGCTCTCGTATAGTGCGATGCCGCGGATCTTGCGCTCGATGACCTCGGATGTCGCCGCGTACTCGGGCGTCAGTCCCACGTCCGACGGGATCCCGGCGAGCGCGCCGGCGGGCAGGTCCTCGAGCCGCGCGAAGTCGGACCAGTACGCGTACGGGAAGTCCTCGTAGAAGGTGACCGCGCCCGCGTACCGGGGGCCCGGCATGATCCAGTCGGGACCGGCGGCGAGGAGGGCGACCCCGACCCGCCGCATGAGCTGGTGGTCCACGTGGCCGCCGACGCCGAGCGGGACGTAGACCTTCTGCGGCTCGAGGCGCGCGATCTCCGTCCGGAGGACCTCGACGGGCGCGGGGTCGTCCGTCCGCACATCGCCCAGCAGCTGCTCGTCGCCCTCATAGCCCCGGAAGACGGCGTCCGGGAGGTCAAGGAAGACGACCGATGCCTCGGCGAAGGCGGCGAACCGCTCGTCCTCCAGCCTCCGGGAGGCCATGACGTCTCCCGCCATCCGTGCCGCGACAAGCTCGTCCGTCAGGGCGGCCCCCTGCTGCGGGACGTCATCCGGGCCGGCGCCGGATCCCGCGTGGATGTCGGCCCGGCGGTACCACGACGCGCGCTGCCAGAAGCGCCGTGCGCTGGCGTCGGCGGCGGCCTGCGTGGCGGCGAGGCGGTCCTCGGTCGCGAGCCACGGGGCCGGCTCGCCCGCGACGGAGGACGGGTAGTCACTGCCGATGTTCGCCCGATTGAACGCTTCGCTGTTCGGCCACACCGCCTTGGTGCCGAAGCCGAGCGCCTCCCGCTGATACCCGGTGAGCGATCCGCCCTGGTCCGTCCCGGAGAACACCGTGACGATCGTGACGTTCTGGCCCAGCTCGCGCAGGTTCGCGATGAGCCCGCCGCACGAGAGAGCCACGTCGTCGGGGTGCGGGGCGACGAAGACATGGGTCATGGCCCGGCGAGTATACCGGCGCCCGTCAGGGCCGGACGACCGTGACGGGCGCCGTCCGGCGGGTCAGGAGGGCGACGGCGACGGCGTCGGTGCGCTCTCGGACGGGACGGCGCTCGGGGATCCCGACGGCGCCACCGACGGGGCCACGGACGGGGCGGCCGTCGGCGACGCAGACGGCGGGATCACATCCAGCGAGAACGACGGTTCGACGGAGGGCGCCGCCGTCACGGCCGGGGTCGGGGTGGCCTGCGGCACCGGGGTGACGACGCCGCCGTGGCCGAAGAAGACCGCGTAGAGCGCGATCACCACGAACACCGCCACGGAGACGCCCACGAAGACCATCGAGATCCGGTCGTCCACGTGGAGGCCCGTTTCCGCGGCCTTGGCCGCGGGCGCCTGGGCGCCCTTCGCAGGGCCGCCCTTCGCCGGAGGCCCGCCGGCCGGCTTCTTCGGGGCGCCGCCGGCGGCACCGGAGGCTCCGGCGACAGCTGCGGCCGCTCCCGCTGCCACGACCGCCGCCTCTGCGGCCTCGTCGCCCTCGGGCTCCTCGTCCGTCTCGTCCGCGTCCCCGTCGCCTTCGACCGCCTCGTCGTCCGCCACGTCGTCCTCGAGGTCCGCGTCCGCCTCGACCGGCACGGCCGCGGACGCGGGCTCTTCGACCGCGGTGATGGCCTGTTCGCTCTCCGCGATCGCCGTCCCGGTGGACTCGGCCACCTCCTCGCCGGCTTCCGCGCGATCCGCGGCCGTCCCCGCCCCGGCGTCGACCGCCTGCAGGCCCTCGTCCGCAGACCCCGCCTGCGCCGCAGCCTCGTCGAGAGGCTGCGCGTCCGGCGAGCCCTGCGTGTCGTGCTCCGTCATCCCGTCGTCTTGCTCCATGTCGGCCATGGGCGGCCGGTGGACCCTCGTGGTCTGCTGGTGTCACGGTCCGTGGGCACACGAAGACCGCGCCGAAGCCTCACGGCTCGCGCCAGTGTACCCAACGCGGCGCCGGCGCGACGAAGGTGACCGTCACGCGTCACGGACGGCCCGCGTGAAGAGGCCCGCGACGCCGGTCGCCGCCGTGATCACACCGGAGACGACGAGAACGGTCGAGACCCCCGTCCCGGCCGCCAGGAGGCCCGCTCCCGCCATCGCCGCGCTCATCGACGCAGTCACCAGCGCGAAGCGGAAGCTCACGACCCGCCCGATCAGGTCGGCCGGGGTCCGCTCCTGGAAGAGCGTCTGGCTGGGGATGACGTACACCATGTTCGCGATGCCGCACCCCGCCATGAGCCCGATGGCGAGGGGCACGTTGCCGGTGAGACCCAGGCCCGCGACGCACGCTCCATAGAGCGCGAACCCCACGATGACCATGCGTCCGCGCGCCAGCCGCATCCCGATCAGGCCGACCACGAAACCGCCCACGATGTTCCCGACGCCGACCGCCGTCTCCAGCAGCGCATACGCGGTCGAGGCGTCCAGCCGGCCGAGGTCGAGCACCTCCGCGGCATAGACGGGCGTGAGCGCGATCGTGGTGCCCACGCTCACCTGGGCGATCACGCCCTGCAACGTGTTCGCCAGGAGCACCGACTCGCCCCGCAGGAAGCGCCAGCCCTCCCGGAGGTCGTCGACCACCCCGCGGAGCCCTGTCCCGGCGCGACCGATCGTGCGCACCACCGGCGGCACGGCCATCGTCGCGATGAGGAGCGCCGATGCGACGTAGGTGAGGGCGTCCAGCCAGAAGGCGAGGGCGAGCGCGCCGCCGAGGAAGCTGACGAACAGGCCCGCGATCGGGTACCCGATGACGTCGGCGAGCGTCTCGCCGATCCACGTCGCCGAGTTCGCCGTCACGAGCTCGTCGCCCCGCACGATCCGCGGGATCACCGCCGTCCGGGCCGGCCGGAAGAAGATCGTCACGCTCGTCACGGCGAAGACCAGCGGGTACACGAGCAGCACGTTCACCGTGGCCGCCACGGGGATGAGCAGCACCGCCGCGGCCCGGAGCAGGTCGCTCACGACCATCACCTCACGGTGGTCCCATCGGTCGACGAAGGCACCCGCGATCGGGCCGAGCAACAGGTTCGGCAGGAACGCCGCGACGAAGACCGCGCTGACCGCGACAGGCGATCCCGTCAGCCCGAGAACGAGGAAGACGACCGCGATCTGGTTGACCCGGTCGCCGAAGAAGCTGATCAGTTGGCCGACCCACAGCGCCGAGAAGTCGCCGTTGAGCGTGAGACGGACGTACGGGTGACCGAGCACGCGCCGTCCGAACGACGGCGGTACCGCGACCGGCGCGGACACGGCGGGTGCGGCGCCAAGCCCCCCGAGCATCGCCCGGCGCTGCATCGTCGCCACGTCGCCCATCTCGGCGAGGCCCGCGCCCATCGTCCCGCCCCGCGGCCGGGGCTGCCGCGGGTCACCTCGGCTCGGCTCCGTGCCGGCCGGGACGCGACCGGCGACGGGCTCCTCCTGCTCCATCCATGCCGGCCACCCGAGCACGGCGGCAAGGACGAACATCGCGAGGCCCGCGTACAGGAACACGTCCCCGATCGAGGCGACGTTCCGGACGAACGGGAGCGGGATCGGGACGACGTCCGACAGAGGCCCCAGGTGGAGCAGGAAGGAGGCGTCGAGCGGAGCAGGCAGCAGGATGTGCAGCGCTGTGTTGACGTCCTGGACTGTGAACCCGGCGGCGAGGAGGCTCGGCTCCCAGATCGGCATCCGACCGGCGTTCCAGAGGATGACGATCCCGTTGCTCAGGACACCGACGAGCGCGAGCAGGAACCCGGGGTACCGCCGGTTGGACGCCAGCCCCACGAAGAGGAAGCCGTAGGAGACCGTCAGCAGCGCGATGCGGAGCGGATTCGGGAGGGACAGCCCGGCACCCACCCCGACCTCCAGCACCACGCGCAGCGCCAGAGCGATGAAGATGAGCCAGACGAACCGGAGGCGGATGAACGCCAGGTTCCACAGCGAGCCACCGGCCAAGAGGCCGGCCACCAGCCCGACGACGATGGCCCCGGCGAGCACCCTCTAGGAGTTCTCTGCCGGTGAGCTCGGCTCGGCCGAGGTCGTCGCCGTCGCCAGCCGGTCGGCCATGTCACGCAGGAGCGGGACCGGGTGGACGTCGTTGGGGCGCGCCGGATCGGGCACGTCGCGGACCCACTCCGTCTTCGCGAACGCCTCGACCATCTGCGGGTCGAACTGGATGCCCGCGAACCGACGCAACTCGGACAGGGCCTCGGTCCGAGTGAGCGGAGTCATCCGGTACGGACGGGCGGCCGTCATCGCCTCGAACGCGTCCGCCACTGCGAGGATCCGTGCCAGCTCCGGGATCTCCATGCCCACAAGCCGGCCCGGGTAGCCCGAGCCGTTGAACCACTCGTGGTGGTGGAGGATCAGCGGAACGACCGGGGCAAGCTTCGTCACGGGCCCGATGATGTTCGCCCCCATCACCGGATGCGCGTTCATGAGCGCCCGCTCCTCCTTCGTGAGCCGGTCCGGCTTGAGGAGCACGGCATCCGGCACCCCGATCTTGCCGACGTCGTGGAGAAGCCCACCCCACTCCAGAGCATCGAGATCGGCCGTCGACACCTTCCGGATCCGCCCGATGTCCACCGACATCGTCATCACGCGCCGGCTGTGGTTCGACGTGAACTTGTCGCGCGCGTCCACCGCCTCCGCGAGGGCCCCGATCGTCTGCGTGAACATCTCGCGCATCTCGACGAACCGGTGGTACGCGACCCGGGTCGTGTAGAGGGGGATCGTGAAGAGGATGGCCGCCCACCACGCGATCTCCACGTAGATCTGGGCCATCAGCCAAGCCAGGGGCGACAGAGTCAGCATGTCGGCGTACAGCGTGGAGTTGCCCCGAACCACCTCGCTGAGCCGGCTCCCCGTACGGAGGGCGACAGATACGCTCGCCAGAAGGAGGTTCAGCACCAAGTACAGCGAGGCGCCGATTACCGCGCCGACGAAATCCTGGACCCACTGCTCCGGGCCCGCGCCTAGCACGCGTTGAGCGGCCGCGATGACTGCGCCACCGACAATCGCCGGCAGCACCACCCCGGCGTGATTGGCGAGTGTGCCGTACCACGGGACATCGCCCCGAAGCTCGCGAATCTCCGTGACACCGATCAGCGCGACCCAGCCCGCAGCCGTGGGGCCGCCAAGGATCATCGCGACGACAATTGGCGCACTGGCGACCGTTACCACGGTCCCCGTTGGCAGTTGAACGGGAAGCGCGCCAAGGACGAGCGTAATGAAGGTCCAGAGCGCGACGCCGACCAGGGGCCCCAAGGAAGCAAGCGGGTCGGAGCCAGCCATTCCCACGGGGGAGATCCGAGGATCGACAGGAATCAAGAGGCTCGTGGCGACCAGCGCGAACGCGCTGACGCTCACGAGCCCCGCGATGTAGGCCTTGAGGGTAAGAGACACGACCACCCGCTCCGCCTGCGGTGAAGCACCTCCGAGAGACTAACTCCCGCGCGCCACCACCGAAGGGGTGGAAGTACCTAGAAACCCTTCAGAGAGGCCCCACCAGCGAGCGCGGCCGCAGCGACCACGCTCATGGCCGTGATGAGGCGCAGGATCCTGACTCGCATCTTTCGATCCTTTGCCGCTCCCTGGCCTACCAGCCCTTTGCGTAGGACTCGACGTACACGCTCGCACCTCCTGCGGCCTCCTGTCCGAAGAACAGGAAACCGACCTGACTCGGGGTCGGTCGGTTGCACTAGTCGCTCTGCCCTTCCCTAAGTGCCCAGTTCAGCAAGGGCTTCGAAGCGTCCGAGCGTTTCTACCATCGCCCACTAGTACCTGAGTACCAGTCAGCGGCAGGACTATAGGACCCCCTCTCTGGGGGGGTCAATACGTATGCGTGCCTATGGTCCCTCGCCCGGCGGGGCGTGCGCGGCCCGAACACCCTCGCGCTGATCAGAGATCGCTCAGCGGAGGCACCTCCGCACCGTACTCAGATCTCTGGACCGCCGCGTATCGACCGTACAGTTCGGCGGCCGCAGCGTGAGCACCTGCCGACTTGTAGAGGCGGATCAGGGCGACTTCGACTGCATCAGCGCCGTCGTCTACATCGACTACAGCTCGCGCGAGGTCGATGGCGGCCGCGAAGTCCCCGGCCGCCGTGCGCTCCGCGATTGCTCGCTCCATAGCCTCAAGGTACTGAGAATGGAGGGAGTCTCGGTACAGGCCCGCCCACTCCTCGTATGTGAAGTCGAGCGCGAAGCGGGCGCGGTAGGCACCGGCAAGCGCCAAGACCGCTGCGTTGTCCCCTTGTCTGGCGAGCCGGATCAAGGTCCCGCACTCGCGGCTCCGGCTCCCGACCAGGTCCTTGTCCAGCCAGACCATCTCGGTGTCGCTCTGAACGTACCCGGCCGACGTGTCGTCGGAGTACATAGGCTCAAACACGCGCCGCAGGAAGTAGACGGTCTGATTGAGCGAGTTAGACCCAAGTTCGGGATCGAGATCGGGCCACAGCGCTTCGAGCGTCTGCTCGCGCGTTGCCGCTAGATCAGGCCTAGTGACGAGGTAGCACAGGAGTGCAAGGACCTTGCGCCTGAGACTCGTCCCCGCAATCGCTCGCCGTCCGACGATGACTTCGACCGGCCCTTGGTCCTCCACGAAGACGCGCGGGGCTAAACGGCGCGCGAGGGTGCGGCCGAGCTCCGCGCCCTGACCACGGGCTCCTAGGCGCCGCGCGACGGCGCGAAGGCGCGCGACGTCGTCGTGCTCCCCGATCCTGTCCAGCCAGAGCGCGGCTGGCAGGGTGCCGGCGTCAACGCGTCCGTCGAGAACGCTGCGGAGAGCCCCGCGCCACCGGCGCTCGAAGCCCGAAGCTGCATGTTCGAGTTGGTCGAGAGTATCGGTGGCGAGACGCCCAAGGTTCGCGGCCACGACGTCGGACACAAGGCACAAGAGACCCGGATCACCGTCGGCTAGGCGGACGATGGTTCGCTGCATCTCGGAGCTGTCGCCACAAAGCCCGGCGATTGCCTCGGCGTACCGTGCCCAGAAGAGCGCGCCCGAAGCGCGTCCTCTGGCCGCGGCCTCAAGCGCCTGGGCCTTCGCGTCGGGGCGACCTTCGGCAGCCGCGATGTGGACGCGAATCGCCGCGATGCGGCTCCGGGCCCCTGGGAACGGCATGAACTGGTCGTCATCGACGCGCCCGAGCATCGCCCCTGCATCGACGACTCGGCCCGCCCGAAGCAGATTGTGCGACGCGACCATCCAAACGGAGTTGGCGGCGGGTCTCGGCAGGGAGTCCGCGTGCCGCAGAAGCCCATCCAGCAACTCGACCGCACCCGCTGGGTCGCGGTACGCGCCCGTGACATCCGCGGCTTCGAGCACTACGTCTATGCCGGTAGGGTCTGAAACCCCGGCCAGCGCCCAGTCGAGATCAGCTTGCGACTCATCCGATCTGCCGAGGTGCGCCAGCACCGTGGCTCGCACGACGCGGGCGTTCGATGCCTCTGAGCGGCTATCTGGGTCGAGCGTGTCAACCGACTCCCCGGCGACCTCGAGGGCGCGCCCTAGGTCACCGTGGGCCAAGAGGGCGTACGCGAGGTTCAACAGCGAAATCCCCCGGAAGCGTGCTGCCTCGGCGGGCGAGTGGAGACCAGCGAGGGACTCGAAACGCTCGATGACGTCAACGACGGACCTGGACTGCGACGACTCAAGAAGTGCGATCATTGCCGCGGCCATCGAGTCCAGCTCGGCATCCGCACCTTCGTTTGACAGCGCCGCGGCGGTCTCAAGCGCCGCCACCACGTCGCCGTGGTTGAGGTTGACGGTCATCAGGTTCGCGAGGGCGAGGTGGCGGTCGGGGCCGGTGCTGTCGAGAGCCGCGACGGCGCGTTCCGCGCGGCGGACAGCGTCGTCGATGCGGCCGCTTCGGAGCTCGCGGCGCGAGAGCACGATGTCGAACCAGGGGGTCTCGTCCGCGTCCGGGAATCGGTTGATGTAGCTCTCCGCGAAGGAGTAGTCGCCCGAGGCCATGATCGACCGGGTCGCGTCGACCAGGACCCGGTGCAGGTCCGCGCCGTCGTCCGCCTCGGCGTAGTGGTGGGCGGCTCGGCGCCAGTCGGTGGCCTCCGCGGCGGCGGCGATCCGCCGGTGGATGTCCCGGACCGCGGCGGCGCCGATCTCGCGGGCGAGTCGGGCCGTCAGGAACTGTCGCACGAGCGGGTGGTACTGCGCTCCCGTCCGCCCGGCCCGACCGCGCCCGGCGGACAGCAGGCCCACGCGTTCCGCCTGCTGGATCGACGCCTCGGCCGTCGCGCGGTCGACCTCGGCCGCCACTGCGCTCAGCGCGACCTCGACGTCGACGAGCAGGGCGGTCCGCATGAGGAACGACTGGAGGGCGGCGTCCAGGTCGCCCACGACCTCCTCCGCGAGGTAGTCGTACAGCGGCCCCTCCGCCGCGGACATCTCGCGGATGAATCGGCGCACCTCGGCGTCCGAGCGGTCACGGATCGCGGCGCGGACGAGGTTGAGCGAGGCGATCCAGCCGTCTGTGCGCCTCTCGAGGGCCGCCAGGGAGTCCCGATCGAGCGGTCGTTTGTAGGTCTCGCGGAACAGCGTCTCCGTCTCGGCGTGATCGAAGCGCAGGTCTTCGGCCGTCAGCTCCGCGACCTCGCCGTGCGTCCGCAAGCGGGACAGGCCGACCGGGGGCCGGCGGCGCCCCGACAGGACGATCGTGGTCCGGTCCGGTGCGCGCGCGACGATCTCGCGCAGAGCTCGCTGGACCTCCGGTGCCCGCTCGAGCGACTGGACGTCGTCGAAGACGAGGACGGTGGGCCGGTCCGCGAGGCCTGCCATCTCCCGGACGATCGTGTCGACGAGCACGCTCGCCGGTGTCGCGAGCGTGCCGATCTCCCGGAGGAGCTCCGCGGTGGTCTCGCCGACCTCCGGCGCGACGTTGCGGCACGCCATGAGCAAGTACCGGACGAAGGTGACGACGTCCTGATCGTCGTCGTCCAGCTGGTGCCAGACGACGCGCATGCGGGTCCGGCGGGCGAAGTCGGCGAGAAGGGTCGTCTTGCCGTACCCGGCCTCGGCGACGATGGACACCACCCGTCGGTGGATCTTGGCATCCAGCCAGTCGAGGAGGCGCGCGCGCGAGAGGACCTCCTCGCGGAGCACGGGTGGTTGTGTCTTGCTGACCCGCATCGGCGGCTCTGTCACCAGGGGGTGTATCGCCCGGTCCCCGTGCGCCGATGGCATCCCCGGTCCGATGGGGACGCGCGGCGCCGTCCCTTCTGGGCCGGCCTCGACGTGCGAAGACGATACAGGCGCAGGAGGTGGCGCGAGCCCCTCCGTGCCCTGCGAGGGGCTCGAAGCGGTCATCGAAGAGCGGTCGCGGGGTGTCATGGCCCGGCGATGATGCCCGCCCCGGATCACCCGGGGATCACCTCGTCCACGCAGCGCGCATCACGCGGCAGTGAGCCGACGTGCACAGCGACCCCTGCGCGGCGTCAGGAGCCCGCGTTCGCCTCGTACTCGAACGAGATCTTCATCTCCACGAGGTACTCGACGATCTCGCCATCCTCGACGCGGGCGGTGGACTTCACGACCTCCACGTACCGGATGTTCCGGACGGTCCGAGACGCGCGCGCGACGGCCTGCTTCGCCGCGTCGCTCCACGACGTGGGGCTGGTCCCGACCATCTCGCGGATGATGAGCACTCCCATGATCCCTCCCGTGCGTGGCGCCGTCGTGGGCCGCCTCGGGTCAGTCTATGCGGCTCCGACGGCGGCCCGGTCTCCGGTGTAGCTCACGAACCGCGTCTGGCGCTTGCGGAACCAGAGCTGGAGCTCGCCGGTGGGCCCGTTGCGGTGCTTGGCCAGCCGGAGGTTCACGATCTCGCCGTCGGCGTCCTGGTCGTCCGACTTCTCCTTCTCCCGCCACAGGAAGACCACGAGGTCCGCGTCCTGCTCGATGGCGCCGGACTCGCGGAGGTCCGACAGTCGCGGCTCCTTGGATTCGCGCATCTCCGCCTGCCGCGAGAGCTGCGACAGCGCGACGACCGGGATGCTCAGCTCGCGGGCGAGCGCCTTGAGGCCGCGGGAGATCTCGGAGACTTCCTGGACGCGGTTCGCATCGCGACTCTGGACGGTGGCCTGCATGAGCTGGAGGTAGTCGACGACGAGGAGGTCGAGGCCCGACTCCGCCTGGAGTCGCCGCGCCTTGGTCCGGAGCTCCATCGTGCTGATGTTCGGCGTGTCGTCGATGTAGATGGGCGCCTCGGACAGTGCGTTCATCGCCGGGGCGATCCGGGCGAAGTCCATCTCCTCCAGGAAGCCGCTCCGCAGGCGCTGAGAGTCGATGTTGGCGACGCTGGACAGCAGGCGGAGAACCAGTTGCTCCTTGCTCATCTCCAGGCTGAAGATGCCGACCGACTTCCCGTCCCGCACCGCGGCGTGCTCGGCGATGTTGAGGGCCAGGCTCGTCTTGCCGACGCTGGGCCGGGCCGCGAGGACGACGAGGTCGCTCTTCTGCAGGCCCGTGGTGAGAGCGTCGAGGTCGGCGAACCCGGTACGGATCCCGCTGATCTCGCCCCGGTGGGCGTGGAGGTAGTCGAGCCGGTCGTACGCGTCGTGGAGGAGCAGCTTGAGGGGCGCGAAGCCGTCGTCGACGCGACGCTGGCTGACCGCGAACAGCTCCTGCTCGGCCCGGTCGATCGCTGCCTGGACGTCCGCACCGTCCTCGTATCCGATCGCGGCGACCTTGCCGGCCGCGGCGATGAGGTTCCGGAGCACGGCCTTGCGCTCGACGATGCGGGCGTAGTGCATCGCGTGGACCGCGGTGGGGGTCCGGTTGGACAGGGACGAGAGGGAGGCGCGTCCACCGACGGCCTCGAGCTGTCCGCCCCGTTCGAGGACCTCGGCGACGGTGACGATGTCCACCGGCTCGCGTCGCTCGAAGAGCTCGACCATCGCCCCGTAGACGGTCCCGTTCGCCTGCCGGTAGAAGTCCTCGGCGCGCAGGAACTCGGCGATCTCGACGATCGCGTCGCGGTCGATCAGGATGGCGCCGAGGACGGACTCCTCGGCCTCGACGCTCTGGGGCGGCAGACGATCGATCACGCGTGACTCCGGGCTCGGGTGCGACGCCCCTGATGGTCCCCGGGAGAGGGCCCGGTGACCACCGGGTTACCCACGAAGACGTCCACGAAGATCCTCCGCCGACGGCCGGACCGTGGGCAGCCTGTGCACGGCCTGTGGACGAGCGGGCGACCCGACCCGTCGGCCTCCCGGTGCGATATCAGTCGAGCCGGCGGATGACCCCGATGAGCTTCCCCTGGATCCGCACCTCGTCGTAGAACTGCGGCGGGTATTCCGGGTTGGCGGGCTGGAGCCGGATCCGGCCCTGCTCGCGGAAGAACCGCTTGAGGGTGACTGCGTTCTCCTCGACCTGGGCGACGACGATGTCCCCGTTTCGCGCGGTCTGCTGCGGGCGGATGACGACGTAGTCGCCATCCGTGATGTGGGCCTCGATCATCGAGTCGCCGCGGACGCGCAGGAGGTACGCGTCGCCGTCCGGCGAGAGGAGGCCCGGCACCGGCATGGTCTCCGAGATGTCCTGGTAGGCCTCGATCGGCCCGCCTGCCGCGATCTCCCCGACGACCGCGAGGACATGGGCGCCGCCGGCGGACAACGACGCGACGGCCTCGACCGGGAGGCCGAGCATGATGGCGGCCGCGGGGGTGAGGCGGAGGGCGCGCGGCTGTGCCGCGCGGTGTGCCGCATCCGGTCCGTCCAGGTAGACGCGCTCCAGGTACCCGTCGCGCTCCAGGGCCTGGAGGTGGTGGTGGACCGCGGACGTGGACGCGAGGTCCACGGCGCGCGCGATGTCCCGGATGGACGGCGGGAAGCCGGTCTCGCGGGTGGTGGCCGCGATGAACTCGAGGATCCGCCGCTTGCGCTCAGCATCGTGCTTGGTCACCGGGACCTCCTTCGGGCCCCAGACTACCGAACGGGTGTTCGATTGTCAAGGCCGGTGCGGTGGGTGACGTGGAGGTCACGCCCGGCGGCTGGTACACTTCCGGCCCCGGGATGCGCCGGGCGCGTGCGCGCGCCCGCGACGACGACAGCATGGAGGTTCCTCTCGCGTGAAGGTCATCCTGACCGCCGACGTGGCGAAGCTCGGCAAGTCGGGCGAGATGAAGGACGTCGCGGACGGCTACGCCCGCAACTACCTCATCGCCCAGAAGCTCGCCGTGCCCGCGTCGGGCGGCGCGTATCGCGCCTGGCAGCACGACATCGCCAGCCGCGAGGAGAAGCGCAAGCGCGAGCGCGAGGATGCCGAGATCGCGGCGAACCGGATCTCGAGCACGACGCTCACGATGGGCGTGAAGGTCGGCGAGGGCGGCAAGCTCTACGGCTCGATCACCGCCCAGGACATCGCGGACGCCCTCGGTCGCCGCGGCATCACGGTCGACAGGCACAAGATCGACCTCGAGGCGCCGCTCAAGACCCTCGGCACCTACAAGGTGCCGGTGAAGGTCCACGCGGGCATGACCCCCGAGGTCACGGTCGTCGTCGAGCCGAAGGGCTGAGGCCCGGGCCCACCGGCCCGGGAACGTGACCGGGGCGACGGACCGCGGGCCGCGAACGTGAGCGCCGCACCGTCGTCCGAACCCTCGCCCGCCCGCGACCCCGCGCGCACATCCGCCCGCACCGTGTCCGGCTGGCTCCGGAGCGAGGAGGCGCGCGACGCCGCGCTGCCGGCAGTCGCCTTCGTGGTCGCGATCCACCTCCTCGCCGTCGCCGCCGCGGCCGTCGTGGCCCGCTCGGCCGGCGCCGCGCCCACGAGCGTCGACCTCGTGGCGGCCTGGACCCACTGGGACGTCGGCCACTACCTCGGCATCGCCGCCGACGGGTACAGCGCGACCGAGCTCCCCGAGCGGATCGTCTTCTTCCCGCTGTTCCCCGCGCTCATCCGTCTCGGGGCCGTCGTGGCGCCGCCGCTCCTCGTCGCGACCGCGATCTCCGCGGGCGCGACGGTCGTCGGGGTGGTCGGCGTCTACCGGCTGGCCCGGATCGACGGCTCGCGGACCATCGCCCGCTGGTCGGTCGTGTTCCTCCTCGCGTACCCGGCGTCGTCCAGCCTGGTGGCGCCGTACACGGAAGGCCTCTTCCTCGCGGCCGCCGCGTGGTCGCTCGTCTTCGCACGCAGCGCCGCGGCGGGTGCCGCCGGCCTCGTCGGGTTCCTCGCCGCCCTCGCCAGGCTGCAGGGCATCTTCCTCGTCCCGGCGTTGGTCCTCGAGGCATGGAGGGTCCGGTCCGGCCGCGCCGTGGCCGTGCTGGCGGCGCTGCTGCCCCTGGCGGCGTTCGGCGTCTACCTCGCGCTGAACGTCGTCGTCTTCGGGGACCCGCTCGCCTTCCTCCGGATGCAGCGCACGTACTGGTTCCACGAGAACGCACCGCCGTGGGTCGTCATCGGCGGGCTCGTGGACGGCGTCCTCGCGGGGCCGGAGAACGGCGACTGGGCGACCGTGGTGCTCGCGCCGCTGCTGGCCTTCGGTCTTCTCGCGGTCACCGCCGCATGGACACTGCTCTCGCGGCGCTCCCGGCCCTCGTACGCGGCGTACACGATCCTGACGCTCGCGACGCTCGCGACGCTGACCTGGCCCATCAGCGTCCCGCGCTACGTCCTCGGCGTGATCCCGGTCTTCCTGATGCTCGGCGGGCTCGGCCGGTGGCCCCGGCTCGCCGCGGTGCTCGCGCTCGTCTCGGGCGCATGCATGGTCGTCCTGGCGGTCGTCTGGTTCACGGGGGGCTGGGCCTTCTAGCCGCGAGACCGGCCGCCACGGCGCGAGGGCGGGTCCCGGGCCCGGCCGTCCCCGTCAGAAGGACACGTACCCCGCCCCGATCGCCCACACGCCATACGCGCTGAAGACGATCGAGAGCACCGCGGCCGCCACCGCGAGACGGGACATCCCGCGCTCGAAGACGGTCGCGAGGACGACGAACAGGAGCGGCTGGAGATCGAGGCTGAAGCGGTACCCGAACTGCGTGAACCCGACGTTCCCGTGGGTGACGAGCGGGATGAGCGTCAGCCCGATCGCGATCGCCGCGTACAGGACCCGCGGGTCGCGGAGCCGGGCCTTGAGGAGCCACAGGAAGAGGGGGGTGGTGAGGAGGACCGCCAGCCCCCACCACGACGGCGTGATCCACGGGAACGCGTCGGTCCAGTTCCACGAGCGGAAGAAGATCGCGTACACGTGCCGGGGGATGTACGAGATCGAGAAGATCCCCTCCTGGTAGTAGGGCTCGTCCAGCACGCCCGGGATCAGGGCATAGCCGAGCTCGAACGGGCTCCCGAAGCGCGCGACGTCGTACGCGGCGAGGACGGCCAGCGGGACGGCGAGCCCCGCACCGAAGAGGACGATGGTCCGGATGGCTCCTCGCCGGTCCACCGGCATCCGGACCGGCCACCCGAGCCCGACGAGCATCGCGGCGTAGAACGGCGCGGTGAGCACGACGGGCAGGCGCGAGAGGACCGCCAGTCCCAGGAGCAGGCCGACGAGCAGAGGCCAGCGGCGCTCGAGCGCGAGGAGGAGCGCGGCGGTCGCGAACAGGACCGCCACGACGTGGCTCAGGTACCAGGTGTTGCCCGTCTCGGCGACGTAGAAGAAGCAGGTCCCGAACGCGAACACGAGCGCCAGGAGGACGCGCACGCGCACGGCGAGGGCGAACCGGCAGAGGACCAGGTAGGTCAGCCCCACCGCGACGCCCCCGAAGAGCGCGCTCGCGACCTGCTGGTGGAGCTCCGGTCCGAGGAGGATGACGAAGGGGGCGAGCATGACGGCCGGCATCGGCGGATACGGGACGTACCACGCGCCGTCCCGCGGGATCAGCTCCGTGAGCCAGGACGGCGCCTCCGTCAGGTGGATCCGACCGTGGAGGAAGGCGTCGGCCAGCCGGACGAAGTAGTCGAGGTTCTCGCGGTCCCGCGACGACGTGAGGAGGTAGACGGCCGCCGCGAGCGCGCCCAGCCCGAGCGCGATCCAGACGTCCCGCGAGACGCGGCCACGCCGCAGGTCGCCCGCGACGCGGCCGAGTCTCGTCTCCGCGAAGACCGACGAGGCCGCGCCACGCTCGGGTCCCGACATGTCGGCGGTCCCTCCAGCTCCCGGATGCTGCCGGGGCGACGATACACTCGCCGCGGGCATGCCGGAGTCTCCGTCGATCCCTGGTCCCGACGACGCGCGGCAGAAGCCGGGCGCGTCGTGGCCGCGCGCCCTCGGCGCCCGCTTCCCGCGCGCGTGGAGCGAGGCGCTCTGGGTCACCCTCGTCGTCCGCTTCGGGCTGCTCGCGCTGGGGGTCTTCGTGTGGCTCCAGGCCTCCATCCCGGGCCCGTGCCACTTCGAGGTGGCGCTGAACGGCTGGGCCACGATCCCGCCGCTCGCATCCGGTGGCGCCGAGCTCCCCTTCGTCGGCATCTGGCAGCGCTGGGACGCCTGCTGGTACGGGAAGATCGCCTCCTTCGGCTACGAGCAGGGCACCGACGCGACCGCGTTCTTCCCCGCCTTCCCGCTCCTCGTCCGCTCGCTCGCGCTGCCCCTGGGCGACCACGTCGCGCTGGCGGGCATGCTCGCCAACCTCGTCGCGTCGGTCGTCGGGCTCGCCGGCCTCCACCGACTGGTCTCGCGTGACCTCGGCGTCCGCGTCGCGGATCGGACGATCCTCTACCTGTCCATCTTCCCGGCCGCGCTCTTCCTGTATGCACCCTTCTCGGAGGCCCTGTTCCTCGCCGCGACCGCGTGGGCGTTCGTCGGCGCCCGCGAGGGTCGCTGGTGGCTCGCGGCCGCGGCCGCGCTCGTCGCCGGGCTGACGCGGACGCAGGGGATCCTCCTGGTCCTCCCGCTGGCCTGGGAGGCGGCGGTCGCGTGGCGGGCCGGACGCCTGCAGCCGAGCTCACGTGGCGGCGCTCGCGATCGGGCCATGCTCGGTGGGCGATGGGGTGCGTCGATCGGACCGGCGGCCGCGGTCGCCGCGCCGGTCGCCGGGTTCGCGGCCTTCGCCTGGTACACGTCCGCCGTCGTCGGGCTCCCGCTCTTCGAGGCGCAGGACGCGTGGGGCGGCCGTGAGTTCCATCCGCCGTGGGAGACCGTCGCGGCCGCGGTCGACTGGATCGCGTCCGGTGGGCAGTCGGCCGGCATCGAGCTCCTCAACGTCGCGACGCTCGTGCTCTTCGCGGTCGTCACCCTGCTCGCGGTCCGGCGCCTGCCGGCGTCCTACACGCTCTACGCGGCGGCCTCGATCCTCCTCATCGCGGTCAGGCTCCAGCCGATCCCGCTGACCTCGACGACCCGACTGCTCCTCGTGGTCTTCCCGGTCTTCGCCGCGCTCGGCATCGCCGGCCGGCACCGTCGGTTCGACCTCGCGTGGACCGTCGTCTCCGCGATCCTCCTCGGGTTCGCGGCCGTGACGTTCGTCCGCGGGGACTTCGTCGGATGAGCGGCACGGCCGGCCCCGACCCGATGCGTGCCGGCGCGCGCGCCGGGGAGCCCGGGAGCCCGGGAGCCGACCCCGACCCGGGGACGGATCCGGCCACGATCCTCCACGTGGACCTCGACGCGTTCTTCGCCGCGGTCGAGCAGCGCGACCGGCCCGAGCTGCGCGGGAAGCCGGTCATCGTCGGAGGCGGCGGGCCGGACGACCGCGGCGTCGTCAGCACCGCGAGCTACGAGGCGCGGAAGTTCGGGGTTCGCTCGGCCATGCCCCTGCGCACCGCGGGTCGCCTGTGCCCGGACGGGATCTTCGTGCCCGTGGACGGGATCAAGTACCAGGCGGAGAGCCGGCGCGTGATGACGATCCTGCGCCGGTACACCTCCCGGGTGGAGCAGGT
Source organism: uncultured Chloroflexia bacterium (assembly GCA_963717255.1). Classification (GTDB taxonomy): domain Bacteria; phylum Chloroflexota; class Limnocylindria; order Limnocylindrales; family CSP1-4; genus CAIYQJ01. Next base: position 253,173 of record CAVQVT010000007.1, read on the forward strand.
CTCCATCGACGAGGCCTTCCTCGACGTCGCCGGCTCGGAGGCGCTCTTCGGCCCGCCCGAGGAGATCGCCCGCCGGATCAAGTCGGCCATCCGCGAGGAGACCGGCCTCACGGCGAGCGTGGGCGTCGGCACCTCGAAGCTCGTCGCCAAGATCGGCTCGGACCTGCGCAAGCCGGACGGCCTGGTCGTGGTGCCCGCGGGCGAGGAGGCCGCGTTCCTCGCGCCGCTGCCGGTCTCGCGACTCTGGGGCGTCGGCCCGGCGACCGCGACCGCCCTCGCCGAGCTCGGCGTCCGGACGATCGGGGACCTGGCGGCGCTGCCGCCGGACGCGCTCGTGCGCCGGTTCGGGAAGCATGGGGCCGAGCTCATCGACCGGGCACACGGGATCGACCGCGACCCGGTCCACGAGCCCGACGCGGTGAAGTCGGTGGGGCACGAGCACACCTTCGACCGCGACACCAGCGACCCGGACGAGCTCGAGCGGACCCTGCTCGGCCTGGCCGACGGCGTCGCGTGGCGGCTGCGCGGGATGGGGCGGCGCGCCGGGACGGTCGTGGTCAAGGTGCGCGACTCGGGCTTCCGCACGGTCACCCGCCAGGCGCCCCTCCCGGAGCCGACCGATCTGACCGAGCCGATCTTCCGGACGGCGCTCGGTCTTGCGCGCCCGGAGATGCGCGGGAAGCGGATCCGACTGCTGGGGGTGACCGGAACGCACCTCGACGAGCCCGACCAGATGGGCCTCTTCACCACCGAGGACGAGCGCCGTCACCGGGCGATGGAGGCCGCCGACGCGCTGAAGCGGAAGTTCGGCGACCGGACGATCGTCCGAGCGCGCCTCCTCGACCGGGGGCTGCCGGCGCCCTTCGAGCGCGATCCGTCGTCGCCCCTGGCTCGCCGCGGCGTGGACGAGGCGTCCGACGAGCCCGAGCGGGTGACGCGGGAGCGGGACCCCGACGCCGACGCGCTCGACGCGGAGGACTGAGCCGGCACGGACCGGCGCCGGCCGGCGCCGGCCGACGACCGTGGCAGCTCGATCGCGCGGACCCCCTTGACATCGAACATCCGTTCGCTCTACAGTCGCGTCGTAATCGAACAGTTGTTCAGTCGCCCGAGTGCCCCGCGCGACGCTGCAGAGCCCCGAAAGGAGCGGAAGCCATGGCGATGGTCCGCGTGCAGCCGATCCGCGTGGACGTGCGCACCGACTGGTTCACCGGGACGCCGCGCGAGATCGTCGTGGACGGCCTCCGCGTCCCGGTCATGAGGATCGCGGCCATCCGCCGCGAGGTCTCCGCGTTCCCGGTCTCCACTGGGCCGCGGACGGTTTTCGAGGTCGTGACGCGCGAGGCGCGCGTGGCGCTCTCGTTCCGCCACCGCTCCCGGAAGTGGGAGATCGAGGCCTACGAGCGCGCCGAGGGCGCCCGCGCCGCCTGACGGAACGCCGCCGGCCGTCATCCCGTGCCGGCGCGCTCCACGCCCCGCTCGGTCCGCGCTCGTGCGCGATGGAACGGGCGGCCCATGATCCGGGAGGACGCGGCCGGTACGCGCCCTCCCGGATCGCCACTTTCGGGCCGAAGCGGCCCCCGGGGACGGTCCGTCGGCCGTGTCGCGGTCCTCGCCGGTCGCTACGATCGGCGCATGTCCGATCCGCGCCGCGCGTTCGGCGACGAGACGCTCAAGGACTTCGTCGCGCATCTCTCCTCGGCCGAGCCGATCCCGGGCGGCGGCAGCGCCGCGGCGGTGGGCGCCTCGCTCGCGGCGGCGCTCGTCGCGATGGTCGCCTCGCTCTCGCGCGACAGGCCGGCCTACGCTCCCTACATCGCCTCGATCGACAGGTGCGAGGCGGAGGGCAGGCGTCTCGCCGCCCGATGCCTCGCGCTCGCGGACGAGGACGCCGCGGCGTACGGCCGCTTCGCCGCGGTCATGAAGATGCCGCGCGAGACCGACGAACAGAAGGAGACGCGCAAGACCGCCCTCGGTGAGGCTGCCACGGTCGCGGCCCAGGTCCCGCTCCAGGTCGTCCTCGCGTGCCGCGAGATCGCCTCGGCCGCCGAGGAGCTCGCGGGCCGCAGCAATCGGAACGCGGCCAGCGACCTGGGCGTCTCCGCGCATTTCTCAGTCGCGGCCGCGCACTCCGCCGCGGAGAACGTCCGGGTCAACCTCCCGTCCATCCCCGACCGCGCGCTCGCGGACGACCTCGGGTTCCGCACGGAGGAGGCGCTCGCCGACGTCGAGCGCATCGCGCGAGCCGTCCGGGCCGTCGTCGCCGCGGGGAGCCTGCGCGAGCCCGTCTCCGGATGAGCCCGCACGGGGGCCCTCGCCTGCTCGCGGGCGCGCCGATCGCCGCCGAGATCCGGGCCGGCGTGAAGGACCGCGTCGCCGCGTACCAGCGGCGGCAGGGCTACAAGCCGTGCCTCGCGGTCGTGCTCGTCGGCAAGGACGCGCCGTCGGAGGTCTACCTCCAGCAGATCCTCCGGAGCTGCCGGAACGTCGGGGCCAGCGGCCGCCTCGTCGGGGTCTCCGGTCGATCGTCCAACGCCCACCTGCGGGCGGTGCTCTCCGAGCTGAACGAGGATCCGCTCATCCACGGGATCATCGTCCAGATGCCGCTGCCGAAGCACCTCGACCTCGAGACGGTCGTCGAGACGCTGGACCCCGCGAAGGACGTGGACGGCATCACGCCGATGAACGCCGGCCTCCTGTCGCTCGGAAAGGACGCGTTCCAGCCGGCCACCGCACGAGCATCGGTCGAGATCCTCGTCCGCTCCGGGATCCTGCTGAAGGGGAAGCGCGCCGTCGTCGTCGGCCGGTCGAACGTCGTCGGGAAGCCGGCGGCGCAGCTGCTGCTCCGCGAGCACGCGACCGTCACGGTCGCCCACTCGCGGACGACCGACCTCCGGGGAGTCCTGCGTTCCGCCGACGTCGTCGTCGCCGCGATCGGCCGCCCGAACTTCGTCACCGGCTCGATGCTCAAGCGTGGTGCCGTCGTCGTGGATGTCGGGATCAACGTCGTGGACGGGAACCTCGTCGGCGACGTCGACCAGGCGTCCGCGCGCGAGGTCGTCTCCGCGATCACCCCCGTCCCGGGCGGCGTCGGGCCCGTCACCAACGCGATCCTGCTCACCCAGCTCATCACGGCCGCCGAGCGACAGGCGGCCGCCGAGCCGCGCGGCCGGCGAACACGCCGCTCCGGCGCGGCGCACGCACCGCACTGACGTCCATCGATCGGAGTCCGAGGACCGCGGTGGACGCGGCCCGGCCCCACCAAGCGCCGGCGCAGGCCGGTCGCCCACCGTCCTGGAGGCACCCGATGAGCTTCCCGTCCGATCTCGAGATCGCGCGCTCGGTCACCCCGCGTCCCATCCTCGACGTCGCCCACGACCTGGGGCTCCGCGACGACGAGATCGAGCTCTACGGCTCCAAGAAGGCGAAGGTGACCCTGGAGGGTCTCGAGCGCGTGGAGGCCGAGGGCCGGCGCGGGAAGTACGTCCTCGTCACCGCGATCACGCCGACCCCCCTCGGCGAAGGGAAGACGACCACCACGGTCGGGCTCGCGCAGGGACTGAACCGGATCGGGAAGCGGGCGACGGTCGCGATCCGGCAGCCCTCGCTGGGACCGGTCTTCGGGATCAAGGGGGGCGCCGCCGGCGGCGGCTACAGTCAGATCATCCCCATGGAGGACTTCAACCTCCACCTGACCGGCGACGTGCACGCGATCAGCGCGGCGCACAACCTCGCGGCGGCGTTCATCGACAACAGCCTCCACCACGGAAACCCTCTCGACATCGACATCCACAGCATCCTCTGGCCGCACGTGGTGGACATCAGCGACCGGGCGCTCCGCCACGCGGTCATCGGCCTCGGCGGCAAGGAGGACGGGGTCCCGCGCGAGACCGAGTGGTTCATCACCGTCGCGTCGGAGGTCATGGCGATCCTCGCCCTGGCGACCGACCTGCCGGACCTGCGCGCGCGCCTCTCACGCGTGGTGCTCGCCCGGAATCGCGACGGGCAGCCGGTGACCGCCGAGGATCTTCATGTCGCGGGCGCGATGACGGTCCTCCTGAAAGACGCGATCAAGCCGAACCTGCTCCAGACCCTGGAGGGCGGCCCGGCCTTCGTCCACTGCGGTCCGTTCGCGAACATCGCCCACGGGAACAACAGCATCCTCGCGGACCGCGTGGCTCTCGCCACCAGCGAGATCGTGTGCACCGAGGCGGGCTTCGGGTCGGACATGGGGGCGGAGAAGTTCTTCGACATCAAGTGCCGTGCGTCGGGCCTGCGGCCGGACGCCGCGGTCGTCGTGGCGACCGTGCGGGCACTGAAGATGCACGGCGGGGTCGGTCGCATCGTCGCCGGCAAGCCGCTCGACCCGGCGCTGACCGAGGAGAACGTCGACGCGGTCCGGAAGGGCGCGGAGAATCTCGCGGCGCACGTCGAGATCGTCCGGAAGTACAACGTCCCGGTCGTCGTGGCGATGAACGCCTTCCCGACCGACACGGAGGCCGAGTACGCCGCCATCCGCGAGGTCGCGCTCGCGGCCGGCGCACGCGACGCCGTGGTCACCCGCAACTTCGCGGACGGCGGCGCCGGCGCCGAGGACCTTGCGCATGCCGTCTGGGAGGCCGCCGAGGAGGGTGCACCCGACTTCCGGTTCCTCTACCCCGACGAGATGCCGCTCCGCGAGAAGGTCGAGACGATCGCGCGCGAGATCTACGGCGCGTCGGGCGTCGACTTCACCCCGGGGGCGGCGAAGAGGCTCGCCGACTACGAGGCGCTCGGGTACGGGTCGCTGCCCGTCTGCATGGCGAAGACCCACCTCTCGCTCTCGCACGAGGCGTCGCTCAAGGGACGCCCGACAGGCTTCCGCTTCCCGGTCCGAGACGTCCGCCTGTCCGCCGGCGCGGGCTTCATCTACCCGCTCGCGGGCGACATGCGGACGATGCCCGGGCTCCCGTCGAGGCCGGCCGGGGAGAACATCGACATCGACGAGGACGGGGAGATCGTCGGCCTGTTCTAGCGAGGTGATCCCGATGGCACCCGAGGGAGGCGCCTTCCGGGATCCCCGTCCTCGTCCCGGCGCAGAGGGCGCCCGGGCCGTGCTCGGCCTAGAGGCGGGCCCCGCTCGGGTCGTCCGGGTCCGCTTCAGCCTGCTCGGCGAGCGCGTCGAGGTCCGGCTCGTCCTCGTCGCCGGCCTCCAGCTCCACCCAGGCGGCGCTCAGCGCGGTGGCGTCCGCGTCGTCCACCACGCCGCGCCCGACGAACGCCAGCGCCGCGTCCATGACGACCGGGACGGCGTCGATCCGCTGGTCGAGCCGCCGCAGGCCGTCCGTGCCGCCGAGGAACCCGGAGACCTCGCCGCCGCCCACCTTCTCGGCCCACCGGGCGACCGTGTCGCGGACCTTCCCGAGCGCCTCCCCACGTTCCGCCGCGACGACGGCGGCCTCCGCACGCGCCCGCGCCGCCTCGATGGCCGCGGCGTCCTCGCCGGACCGGAACCCGGCCAGCGCCATGATGTCGCCGTCGGCCAGGTGCGGCAGCCGGGCGACCAGGTCGTCGAGGGACTCGACCCCGGTCCGCACGTCGTCGGGGGCCTGTTCCGGGCTCGGCGTCACAGGACCACGTATCCGGTGGTCACCGCGAGGACTGCTGCCACCGCGAGGCCGAGAGCCGCCCCCAGGAAGCCGGCACCGTACGCGCGCCAGTCGATCGGCCCGAGCGCCGCACCACCATGCCCGCCGTGGGCGTCGTGCCCGTCGGCCGCAGCGTGGGCGGCCTCCTCGGCTGCGTGGGCGTCCGGGCTGGGGCTCCCGGCCGTCGGCTCGTCGGACATGTGTCGCCTCCGCGTGCGTCGTCGAGGCATTCTCGCACGCTAGACTCCACCCCGTGCTCACCCTCGTCGTCACGCGCCACGGCCTCACGACCCGGTCGGTGCCGGAGCAGCACATCGGTCAGCGGATCGACGTACCGCTCTCCACCCAGGGCCTGCGGCAGGCGCACGCGCTCTCGCGACGCCTCGACGGGATCGCGTTCGACCGCATCCTCACGAGCCCGATGACCCGAGCGCGGGAGACAGCCGAGATCGTCGCGTCCGGACGGTCCGCCGTCGGTGACGCACGCCTCACGGAGCTGGACTACGGCGAGTGGGAGGGCCACACCTACGAGGAGGTGCGCGGGCTCCATCCGGGGTTCCGGACCAAGTGGGAGAACGACCCGGGCTCGCTGCGCTGTCCCGGCGGCGAGTCCGGCGACGATGTCGCCCGCCGCCTCCGTCCGTTCCTGCGCGACATCCTGGATCCGGGATCGCCGCTCGGCCGACCGCAGCAGGCGTCGGGTCCCGTCGGCGGCGACGACGGACGGCGGATGCTCGTCGTCACCCACAGCTCGGTCGGGCGGATCCTCTGCGCCGTGGCGCTCGGGGAGCCGATCCGCGAGTTCAGGCGGCGCTTCCGCATCGACCCGTGCAGCCTGACGGTGCTGCGATGGCCGGACGGGGCCGACCCCGACGGAGCGGAGCTCCTGCTCCTCAACGAGACCGCGCACCTGCGACGCCGCGGCGAGGTGCCCTGGGGCTGACCCGGCCGCCTCGCGGCGCCAGCCCCGACGGTCAGTCCTTGCGGCCGAGTGCACCCCGGAACCTGCCAGCCCCCGGCCAGCCGAGCCGCCACAGGAGGAGCACCGCGAGCATCCCCACGACCCCGACCGCGATGACCAGGTCGAACGGCTCCAGCGCGTGGCGGATCTGCTCCCAGTTGTCGCCCAGCTGCACCCCGGCCCAGACCAGCGCCATCGACCACGGGAGCGCGCCGAGGGTGGAGTAGAGGACGAACTTCCCCAGCGGCATGCGTGCGACGCCTGCCGGGAAGCTGATGAACGTCCGGACGATCGGCAGCATCCGGCTGAAGAAGACGGTCGGTGATCCCCACCGCGCGAACCAGTGCTCGGCGATCTCGATCTCGTGATGGCGGATCAGGATGTACTTCCCGTACCGCTCGAGGAACGGGCGGCCGCCGTACACGCCGATGCCGTAGGCGATGAGCGAGCCGGTCGTGTTCCCGGCCGTGGCGACGATGACCGCGATCCAGTAGTTCCAGGGCTGGCCGGTGATCGGCTCGATCTGGCTCGGGTCGGAGACCATGAATCCTGCGAACGGGAGGATCAGCTCCGACGGGAGCGGGATCATCGCGGACTCGATCGTCATCGCGATGAAGACGCCGAGGTAGCCGAGCGCCCCGTAGAGGCTCTCGAGGAAGGGGATCGCGATCTGGTCGATGAAGGCGAGCATGTCCGGCGCAGGATATCCGACCTCCGGGCGAGGACGCCCGCGGGCGGCCGGTCGGCGGCGCGGGCGTCATGCGTCGATCGCGCCGCCACGCAGGAACGGGACGTCCGGCTCCCAGCCGTCCACGGCCGCCCCGAAGCCGCGCTCGCGGGCGACCTCCTCCACCGCGCGGAACAGGGCGCACTGCGCGTGGAGGTCGGCCGTCGTGAGGATGCGTTCGATCCGCGGGAGGATGTCCGCGACCGGGAGCGGGCGCTCCGCCACGTCGACCTCGAGGTACTTCGCGAAGGGCGGCACGCGGCCGTCCACGGCGAAGAGGAAGGTCAGCAGCGGGCCGATCGAGTCGGACGCGTCCAACCGGGATGCGAGCGAGAGGCCCAGGCGTGCGTTCTTCAGCGATCGGAAGAGCGCGTTGACGTAGTCGTCGAGCGCCGTCGGGGCGATCCTCGCGATCTCGGCGTCCTCGAGTCTCGACTTGCGCTCGATCATCCTCGTGATGCCCCCGTCGAGCCGGTCGATCTCGACACGCACGCGGAGGAAGGACGGACGGTTCCATGCGAACGGCGAGCCCTCGAGGGCGTATCGATCGAAGTCGGCCAGAAGGATCGGCACGATCTCGACGGGATCCCCGTGCCGGGTGACCCACGACGGATCTGCCCTCTCGAGGATGAGGAAGACGTCGTAGTCGGAGCCTTCCGTCGCGAACAGGCCGGCCCCTCGCGACCCGAAGACGACGAACCCCAGCACGTTGACATCGGCTGTGGCGCGGGCCAGGACGTTGCGGAACCGCTCTTCGGGCGACTGCATCGGGATCGGCACTGGCGTCGACATCGGCGCATGGTGTCGCGGGACGGCGGGACGGTCAAGGATGCAAGGTCACAGGACGTCCCACGGGCGCCCCGCGGCGTCGATGTGACGGCGGCGGTGCGCGCTAGACTCGGCGCGTGCGAGAGATCCGCATCGTGGACGTCATGGACGCGGCCGCGTTCGGCCGGATCCCGCCGTGTGCGGACCCGGCCTTCGACCACCGGACCTGCGACCACTGGGAGAACCCGAACGGGTCCCGGGCCAGTCGGCCGTCCTGGCTCCAGCCGCCCGCCGGGGGCGGCGCTGGGGCCGCCGCGCCGACGCCCCGAGCGCGCGCGAACCCGTTCGCCACCGACGCGGAGGACGCGACCTTCGGCGTCGCCGCGCTCCCCGCCGACTGGGTCTCGCCCTCGGCGCCGCCGGCGCGCGAGGCGAATCCGTTCGCGCCGGCACCGGACGATGACCCGTTCGACGGCAACCCGTTCGCGCCGGCGGGTGCCGGCCATGCCAACCCGTTCGCGCCCGGCGGTGGCGCGGCCGGGGGCGGCTTCGGCGGGGCCCCCGGCCGAGGGGGATCGGGGCCTGCCGGGGCGCCCCGCCGCGGCGGCCCGCCCGCGCTCGACCCGACCCTGCCGCGCAAGCTCGCGCTCCTGTCGCGCGGGCTGCGTGTCTTCGGCAGCTACGCTCGCGTCCTCCTCGCGGACGACCGGCCGGTCGCGTTCGCGCAGTTCGGCCCGCTGTCTGCGTACCCGCGTGCGCAGCGGCTGCGCGAGCTGTACGCGCAGCTGCCGGACAGCCCGCTTCCCGCCGTGATCACGTGCATCGCGACGACGCCCGAGGCGCGCGGGGAGGGCCTGGCGCTCCGGCTCGTGGCGGACGTCTGCGACGACCTCGCCGGGCGGGGGTTCGCGGCGGTCGAGGCGTACCCGGAGGCGGGCGCCGCGCCAGACGCCACGAGCTCGGCGTCGCCGGCGTTCTGGGTGCGGGCCGGCTTCACGGTAGCGGTGGACGACCCGCGCTTCCCAGTGGTGCGCCGGGAGCTCTGACCGGCCGCTCGACCGACATCCGGACCCGCGGCCGTCGGTCCCCGGTGCGTAGACTCGCGACATGGCCGATCGGGACATCCGCGACGAGCTGTTCCGCTTCGAGTCGGCGCTGGCTGCGCGCGATCCAGACGGGGTCGAAGGCGGCCTGATGAGCCTCATCGCCGACGACTTCGCGGAGTTCGGCCGCGGTGGACGCGTCTGGACGCGGGACTCGATCCGCGGTCTGCTCGAGGGCCCGCCGGGTCCGCCCGTTCGAATCGACCAATTCGAGGTCGCGATGCTCAGCGACGAGGTGGCGCTCGTCACGTATCGAGGCGCGAAGGCGAACAGGGCCTCTGTCTGGATCCGGCGCGACGGCCAGTGGCAGATGCGCTTCCACCAGGGAACGCCGACCGACGACTGACGATCCGCCACGGCCGCCCTTGCTCAGGCGCCGCCCGTGCTACCGTCCGCCTCGATGCCCCCTGTCTCCGCCCCCGCCCTCCTCCGCGCGCGTCTCCCTGTCGTCGCCTTCGTGGCCTCGCTCGGTCTCGCCCTCGTCGCGTGCGGCTCGACGGGAGCGTCGCCGGCCGGATCGGCGCCGCTCGCGACCTCGGCCGCCGGTGCGGCCCCCGGCACCTCCTCTGCCGTGACCGAGGCCCCTCCCACCGGGCTCGACGCCTCGCCCTTCGCCTCGCCCGTTCCGCCCGTGCAGATCGACGACGCTCTCGCGGACCTCCTCCCGGCCTCCGTGGACGGCCTGCCCGTCGAGCGCTCGGTCGAGACCGAGAGCGCGGCGCTGACGTCGCCCACCCTGGGGGCGGATGCCGACGGGTTCGCCGCGGTCCAGGTCGCGACCGCCGACCTGACGGACCTGGCGATCGCATCGATCGTGCGCCTCAAGGGCTCGACCGACGCCGACGCCTTCTACGCGGACTGGCGGCCCGGGTTCGACGAGGCCGTCTGCGCGCCGGCAGGCGGCATCTCGACCACCGAGGTCCGATCGATCGCGGGCCGGACCGCGGACACCACCCTCTGCGTCGAGGGCGCCCGGGTCTACCATGTCCGGCTCGAAGCCGGCCGGATCCTCCTGAGCGTCCTGGATGTCGGGACGAAGGGCTTCGGCCAGGGGTTGATCGAGGGGCTCGAGGACTGACGGCGCCCGGCGACGGGCGGGCCAGCCGGCGCCGGCCTCGGCGGGTCGTCCCGGCGAAGGCGGCTTGATCCAGGGCTACTCAGCCGAAGAGGAGCTCCAGGATCGCGATGACGCGGTCCATCTCGGTCGGCGTCCCGATCGTGACGCGGTGCCAGCCGGGCACGCCGAGGTTCGAGCCCGGTCGTACGGCGATCCCGTCGCGGCCGAGCGCTTCCGGCCATCCGTCGCGGTCGCGGACGAGCACGAAGTTCGTCTGCGACGGGACGTGCTCCAGGCCGAGGCGGGTGCACGCGTCGACCAGGCGGCGACGCCCTTCGCGCGTGAGGGCCACGGTCCGCGCGACGTGGTCTTCGTCGTCCAGGGCGGCGGCCGCGGCCGCCAGCGCGATGGCGTTCACGTTCGCCGGGGTCCGCACCCGGTCGAGCGGCTCGAGCGTCCCCGGTCGCCCGATCCCGTACCCGGCCCGCAGGCCGGCGAGGCCGTACACCTTCGAGAAGGTCCGGCTCACGATGAGTCCGGGATGCAGGTCGAGCATCCCGATGGCGCTCACGCGGACCTCGTCGTCCATGTACTGGTGGTACGCCTCGTCCACCAGGACGACGCAGTCGCGCGGAACCGCCCGCAGGAAGGCGCGCAGGTCGTCGGGCCGGACCCCCGTCCCGGTCGGGTTGTGCGGGTTCGTCACGGCCACGACGTCGCCCGGCTGTGCTTCGGCTGCCATCCCAGCCAGGTCGTGGACCCAGGCGACGACCGGCACGCGCACGAGCTCCGCGCCGGAGAGCTGGCCGGCGATCCGGTGGATCCCGTACGGGGGGTCGGCGACGACCATCCGACGTCCGGGCTCGAGGTAGACGGCGCATACGAGGTGGATGATCTCGTCGCTGCCGGCGCCCGTGACGACGTTCGCGGGCTCCACGCCGTGGTGGGCGGCGATCCGGGCGCGGAGCGCGCCGGGATCGTCCGGGTAGCGGTTGACGCCGGGCAGCGCCGCCACGGCCGCCGCGATCCCCAGCGGCGACGGCCCGAACGGGTTCTCGTTCGAGCTGAGCTTGGCGCCCCGCGGCTCGTCCGCCGCCGGGGGCTTGCCCATGACGTACGGTGCGATGGCCGCGAGCTGGGGGACGGGGCGCGGGCCGCCGTCGCTCACCGGATCCTCCGCGGCAGATGCGCGAGATCCGCGTGGACCAGGATCGACGGGTCGATCGCCGACGCACGCGGGACGCCCGTGATCGCCATGGCGAGGTCCAGCTCCGACGTGAGCATGTCGAGCACCGTGCCGGCACCTCGCTCGCCGTCCCACGCGAGGCCCCAGAGCAGGGGCCGCCCCACGAAGACGGCGGTCGCGCCGAGCGCGAGCGCGGTGAGCGCGTCCATGCCTCGCCGGATCCCGCCGTCGAAGAGGACGGGCACGCGGCCGCGCACCGCCTGCACCACGTCGGGCAGGGCGTCGATCGAGGCGATGGCGCGGTCCATCTGGCGGCCGCCGTGGTTGCTCACCCAGACGCCGGCAGCACCGGCCTCCACGATCGCGTCCGCGTCGTCCCCGCGGAGGACGCCCTTCACGATGACCGGCAGCCGCGACTCGCGGACCAGCCACGCGAGATCGGCCGGCGTGAGCGCCTCCTTGAGGAACTCCTTCGCGTAGAGCTGCGGCCCCTCGCGGCTGAGGGCGTCCTCGCCGCCGGGGCCGCCGCCGCCCGTCGCGGGCCGGACGACGAGGTTCTCGTACCGGACGCCCGGCGGCAGCGTGAGGCCGACGCGGTGGTCGCGTTCGCGGCGGCCGAGCGGCGCCGCGTCCACCGTCATGACGAGCGCCTCGTACCCGGCCTCCTCGGCGCGGCGGACCAGGGACATGGTCCAGTCGGCGTCCGGCGTGGTGTACAGCTGGAACCAGCGCGGGCCGCCGACCTCGGCGACCTCCTCGATCGTCGCGCTCGCGACGGTGGACAGCGTGTACGTGATGCCACGGGCCCCGCACGCGCGCGCGGCCGCCACCTCGCCCTCCGGCGTGGCCAGGCGCATGAGCGCCATCGGCGCGGTCCCGAACGGGGTGGGCCAGAGGCGGCCGAGCACCCGGACCGAGAGATCGCGCTTCGCGACATCGACGAGGACCTTGGGCCGGAACCGCCAGCGCTCGAACGCGGCGATGTTGTCCCGGAGAGTGGACTCGTCCCAGGCGCCCCCGTCGTAGTAGGCGGCCGCGCCCGGGCTGAGGACCCTTGCGGCCACCCGCTCCACGTCGTGCACGTTGAGGACGACCTCGCCCCCGTGGACCGCGTCGGCAGGGCCCAGCCCCAGGATGGAGTCGTCCTCGCGGCCCGCCATCAGCCGAGCCCTCGCAGGCGCAGCGCGTTCGCGTGCGCCGGGAAGCCTTCGTGGTCCGCGAGGCGGAGAGTGGGCGCGGCGAGCTCGGCCAGCGCCGCTTCGTCGAGCTTGCTGATCGCGATCGGCACGGTGAACGTCCGGGCCGTCACGCCGCCGGTCACCTGGGCGAATCCCCCGGTGGGCAGGGTCGCCGGGACCCCGATGACGAAGTTCGTCTCGCTGATCGTGGTGTGCTGGCCCAGCAGTGCCTCGCCCGCGTAGCGCAGGCCCGCGAGCGTGGCCTCCGGGTCGGCCGTCGCGAGCTGGATGTGCTCGACCGCGTACGTGTTCGCGAAGTCGATCGCCTCGGCCATCGAATCGAACACGAAGGCGCCGCCCCAGACGCCCAGCGCGCTCCGGGCCGCCTTGGCGCGGGCCTCCGGGAGCAGCTCGACCATCCAGGTGAGCTCCGTGTCCACCGCCTCGGCGAGCGCGAGCGAATCGGTGAGCAGGAGCGCCGCCGAGTCCTCGCCGTGCTCCGCCTCGTTCAGGAGGTCGAGGGCCGCGCGCCTCGGGTCCGCCGAGCCGTCCGCCACGACGACGCTCTCCGACGGGCCCGAGATCATGCTCGTCAGGACGCCGTACTGCTGGGCGATGATCTGCGCCATCGTCACGGCGGGGCTGCCCGGACCGACGACCTTCCGCACGCGCCGGATCGTCTGCGTGCCCAGCGCGATCGCCGCGATGCCGGCCGGGCCGTTCGCCCGATACACGCGGGTGAGCCCCAGCTCGTGCGCGGTCGCGAGGGTCGCGACGTCCACGTCCGACGTGCCCGGGACCGGCGGGACGACGACCGCGATGTCCGGCACGCCCGCCGTGACGGCCGGCGTCCCGATCTGCACGAGGACCGATGGGTACGACGCCTTCCCGCACGGGACGAAGAGGCCGACCGACGGGATCGGCGAGAACTTCTCGCCCACGACGACGCCCGGGCGGATCTCGGCGCGCCAGCCGTCGGCGGTGGCCGCGAGCTGCGCCTCGCTGAACGCCCGGACGTTCGCGATGGCGACGCGGATGGCGGCGAGGAGGTCCGCGTCGATCGACGCGTGGGCGGCCGCGAGCTCGTCGGCGGTGACGGCGAGGCGCTCCGGAGGGATGTCCGCCTTGTCGAAGCGCGCGGTCGCCTCGGAGACCGCCACGTCCCCGCGCGCGGCCACGTCGTCGTAGATCGCCTGGATGCTCGCCCGGAGCCCCGGGTCGAAGACGCGCTCATTGGAGCGAGCGAGGATCCGGCGCCTCTCGGCGTCGTCGAGGGCGGACCAGCGGCGGAGCGCGAGGAGCTGCATGGCGGAGTGTCTCCGGGTGGGGCGAAGGTCCCGATTCTACCGGCGGACGAGCGGACGGGCGGGAGCGGGCGGGCGGATGCCCCGGGATCGCTCTCGCCCCTTCGCCGCGTGGCACGATGATCCGCGACCGGGGCGCGGGAGGGAGGCTGCATGGGACCGTTCGACCTGACAGGGCGCGTCGCGTTCGTCACCGGCGCGGGCCGCGGCATCGGGAGGGACGTCGTCCGGACGCTCGCCCGCGCGGGCGCCGACATCGTCGCCGTGGACATCGATCCGGCGACCGCGGAGGATGCTGCGGCCGAGGTCCGCGCGCTCGGGAGGCGGGCGACGGCGATCGCGGTGGACGTCACGCATCGCGGCGAGGTGGACGCCGCCGTGGCGCAGGCGCTCGAGGTGCTGGGGCGGATCGACATCCTGGTGAACGTGGCGGGGATCTGCCGCAACGCCCCCGCCGAGGAGATGACCGACGACGACTGGCACGACGTGATGTCGGTGAACCTCGACGGGACGTACTTCGTCTGCCGGTCGGTCGGGCGCCACATGCTCGCGCGCGGGAGCGGGTCGATCGTCAACATGGCGTCGCTCTCGGCATCGTTCGTCGACTACCCGCAGCCACAGGCGTCGTACAACGCGTCCAAGGCGGGCGTGGTCCAGCTCACGCGCTCGCTCGCGTCGGAGTGGGCAGAACGCGGGATCCGGGTGAACAGCGTCTCGCCGGGGTTCATCGCGACCGAGATGACGATGCTCGGGATGGCCAGCGGCTGGGCGGAGGTCTGGCTCTCGAACATCCCCATGGGTCGCCTGGGAGAGCCGACCGAGGTGGCGAACGCCGTCTGGTTCCTCGTGTCCGACGCGTCCTCCTACGTCACCGGGGCGCAGCTGGAGATCGGCGGCGGCTTCGGCCTCCGCTGACTGCGGGACAGGCGCGGGAGGTCCGGCCGCGACCCGGCGGCCCCGCGAGAGGGGCCCGCCATGCAGCGGGGCCTTCCTCTACGCCGTCCAGCCCCCATCGACGACGACCGTGGACCCGGTCATGTAGCTCGCCTCGTCCGAGCAGAGGAAGGCGACCACGTTGGCGATCTCGGCGGGGTCCGCCGCGCGCCCAAGCGGGATCCGCCCGAGGATGGTCGCGGCGGTCGGCGGGTCCGCGAGGTAGGCCTCGGTCATCGGCGTACGGGTGTAGCCGGGACAGAGCGCGTTCACGCGGATGCCTCGTGCCGCCCAGTCCCGAGCGAGGGATCTCGCGAGCATCACCGCGCCGCCCTTGCTCGTGTTGTAGTCGGCGAACTCCGGCTCGGCGATGAGGCCGTTCACGCTGGCGACGAGGACGATCGACCCGCCCTCGCCGTCGTGCGCCATCCGCTCGGCGGCCGAGCGGGCGGTGATGAACAGGCCGAGGATGTTGACGTCCAGGACCTTCCGGAAGTCCTCCACCGTGAGGTCCAGCGCATTCTCGGCGGCGCCGTCGATGCCGGCAGAGGCGACACAGACGTCCAGCCGCTCTCCGAGCTTCGCCGCGGCCTCCGCCGCGAGACGGATCCCCTCCTCGTCCATCACGTCCACCGAGGCGCCCTCGACCCCCGCGGGCTCCGTCCCGAGCGCTTCCGCGGCGATCCTGGCGACCTCCCTCAGCCCGCCGACGACCTCGGAGACCTTCACGGAGTCGCGACCCACGATGACGACCGCCGCGCCCTCGGCGACGAGGCGGGTCGCGACCGCGAGCCCGATCCCGGACGAGCCGCCCGTCACCAGGGCCGTCTTCCCGACGAACCGCGCCCCGGCCGCCATCAGTCGAGCGTCCCCTTCACGCCGGCCGTCAGGCCCGCCCGGAAGGGCATGGGGTCGAAGCAGCGCCGCAGCGCGACCGCGAACGCGCGTGCGGCCGCCTCCCACGCGTGGTGGGGGTCCTTCCCGTCGGACACCCGCAGCCGGAGTGTGCACCGCGCGCCCTGCGCGAAGCCCTCGTAGAAGGCGACCATGTCCGCTCCGAGCATGTCCTCGACCCACTCGAGCTGCGCGCCGGGGGCGTCGCGGTCGATGAAGTGCATCGAGCGGCCCTCGAACGAGAGCGCGGCCGTCGCGAACGCCTCGTCCATCGCCATCGAGGCGGACGCGGAGCCCTCGACGCCGCCGGCCATCGCCTCGCGGAGCAGCGCGTTGATCCCCAGGCCGAGCGCGAGCCCGATGTCCTCGGTGACGACGTGGCGCAGGGCGTAGGTCTTCTTCGCGAAGGTCACCTCGAGGTTGAGGCCGCCGTGCCACGCGATCATCTCGAGCATGTGATCGAAGAACGCGAGGCCGGTCGCAAGAGCGGGTTCCGTGCGTGCGCCCCGGGACGCGACCACTCGGACCTCCGCCTCACGCGTGACGCGCGAGACTTCCGCGACGCCGTCGGTCACGGTCACCCGCATCCCGCGGTACTCGTTCATCGGGTCCTTCATCGGGGCTCCTCCCGGGGTGATGGCGGGTCGGTGGTGGCGAGTCGCCGGGTCCCGGGCCTGCGCCGCCCGGGACCCGGCGGTCAACGGTCGGTGCCGGTGAGCGCGCGCCTCGGATTGTCCACGAGGAGGGCTTCGACCTCCAGCGGATCGAGGCCGGCCGCCTCCAGTCGTGGCGCGATGTCCACGAGGAGATGGTCGTAGCCGCCGCCGCCGAACGCGCGCAGCTGGCTCTTCAGGCAGACGTCCTGGCTGACGAGAAGCCGGTCCTCCCAGCCATCGAGGTGGGCGACGAGCACGCCGGCGATGCGCAGGTCGTCGGTGGGCATGCCGCGGTCGCCGTACGCGTCCTCGTCGCCCCAGATGTCGTAGCTGATCCAGGCGCCGCGGGCGGCCAGCGAGCGGTGGTACACGTGGTCCGGGAGCGACGGGTCGAGGTGGGCGAGCACGACGTGGTCGAGGTCCACGCCCGCGGCCTCGCACGCGTCCAGGACGGCATGGCCTGCGCGCCCCCACGGGTCGAGGTGGACGACCATCGCCGGGCCGGTCGCACGCTGGGCGGCGCAGGCGGCCCGGAGCACGCGTGCCTCGCGGGGGTCGATGGGGTCAGACGTGCCGATCTCGCCGATGATCCCCGCACGGACGCGCTCGGCGGTCAGGGCGCCCGCCCCGGCGCGGGTGGCGGCCGTGCCCGGCACCCCGGCCGTGCCCGGCACCCCGGCCGTGCCCGACACCCCGGCCGTGCCCGCGCCGCCGGCCGTGCCCGCGCCGCCGGCCGAGCCCGCGCCGCCGGCCGAGCCCGCGCCGCCGGTCCCGCCTGGGTCCGCGCCGGCCACCCGGCCGTCCATCGCCGGGCCGACCGGCACCCCCTCCGTGAGATCACGGATCATCTCGTCGCGGAGCTCCTCCTCGGAGGCCTCGAGGACGGACGCCGGGTGCGCCCGCCCCACGTAGTGCCCGCTCCCCATGACGATGTTCAGGCCGGTCCGGAGCGCGACGTCGCGGAGGAAGCCCGGGTCGCGCCCGATCTCGTCGAGCGTGAGGTCCACCACCGTGCGGCCACCCGCCGCGGCGAACCGTCCCAGCTCGCCGACCGCCTGGTCCGCGTCGGTCAGCCGCAGGTTGTCCCGGACGGCGAACGGGTTCGCCCGGACCCGTTCCATGACGAGCGGGTCGTCGGCCACGACGAGGTCGGCGACCGGGCGCTCCGCTGGGGTGGCGTCCTCCCCCGGCGCGTCGAACCACGGCCACAGGTCGATGCGGACGTGCTCGTGGATGAGGGTGGGGCCCAGGTCGTCCGCGGGGACCGGGCCCAGCACGGTCTCGACGAGGACGGGGCGGGGGAGGGCCGGCGGGGTCATCAGGGCGTCCGCGCGGTCGCGATCCCGCCAGATTCACGCGTCGTGGGCACTGGGCGCTCCGATCGGCATGTCTCGGGTTCGGCGCGGTTGGAGGCCGCGCCGAACGCCCGTCACGTGTGAATCTGGCGGCCGGAACGCCGTGGCGCCGCGCCGAACGCCCGTCACGTGTGAATCTGGCGGCCGGAACGCCGTGGCGCCGCGCCGAACGCCGCCGCGGTCGCGGCGGCCTCCGCGGGCACGGGCGCCCGGTTCGGCGTCCATCACCCGCGGAGCTCGTCCTCGAGTCCCGGCTCCACCCGGAGCGACTCCTCGCGGATCGACGCGAGGATCCGGCGGCGGAGCTCCAGGAACCCGGGCGTCTCCTGCTGCTCGATCGTCCTGGGGCGCGGGAGGTCGATCGTGACTTCGTCCTTCAGCCTGCCGGGTCGGTTCGTCATGACGAAGACGCGGTCGGACAGGTAGACGGCCTCCTCCACGTCGTGCGTGACGAAGAGGACGGTGAGCCGGTGCGACTCCCACACGCGGGTGAGCAGCTCCTGCATGAGGAGGCGCGTCTGTGCGTCGAGGGCGCCGAACGGTTCGTCCATGAGGAGGATCGACGGCTTGTACGAGAGCGCGCGCGCGATCGCGACGCGCTGCTTCATGCCGCCGGAGAGCTGGCGCGGCTGGGCGTCGGCGAACCCCTCCAGCCCGACGAGCGAGAGGTGCTCATCGGCGACCTCCCGGCGCGCCTTCGCGCTCATCCTCTCGCCGCGCAGCGCGAACGCGACGTTCTCGCGGGCGGTCAGCCAGGGGAAGAGCGTGTAGGTCTGGAAGACGACGCCGCGGTCGCGCCCGGGGCCATCGATGGAGGCGCCGTCCACGAGGACGTCGCCGTCGGTCGGGTCGATGAGACCGGCGACGATCGACAGGAGGGTCGACTTGCCGCAGCCGGAGGTCCCCACGAGCGAGACGAACTCGTTGGCGGCCAGCGACATGGAGACGCCGGCGAGGGCCTCCACGGGTGTCTTGCCCTCGAACGTCTTGTGGACGCCGCGGATCTCCAGGCGGGCGGCGCCCGCGGCGGTGCCGAGGGCCTGGGCCACATGTGCGCCTGCGCCCGCATCCGGGACCGTGCCGGTGCCCGCACGCGGGGCCGCGACCGTGTCTGCGCGGGGGCCCGGGAGGGTCCCGCCGGTCCCGCTCACCGCTCCGCCCACGGGAAGACCCGCCGGCCCACGAGCTTCATCGTCTGGTCGGTCACCAGGCCCAGGATCCCGAGCACGATCAGGTAGCCGATGATCGTCTCCGTCTGGAAGTAGCGCTGCGCCGTGGTGATCCGGTACCCGAGCCCCGAGCCAGCAGCGACGAGCTCGGCGAGCACGATCCACGTCCACGCCCAGCCGAGGCTGATCCGCAGGGTGTCCCAGATCCCCGGCGCGGCGGACGGCAGGATGATCCGCGAGAGGATGCCGCGATCGCGCTCGCCGAGCGTGTACCCGATCTCCACGAGGTCGCGCGGCACGCGCTTCACGTTGTCCATCACGAGCAGGACCTCCTGGAAGAAGGTCCCGATGAAGATGATCGCCCACTTCTGGCTGTCGTCGATCCCGATCCAGATGATCGTCAGGGGGATGAACCCGACGACCGGCATGTAGCGGACGAAGTCCACCATCGGCTCGACCGCCGCCTCCCAGAACGAGTACGTCCCGATGAGGATCCCCAGCGGGATGGCGAGCGCGGTCGCGAGGATGAACCCGACGGCGATCCGTCCGACGGAGACCCAGATGTCGGACCACAGCGTGCCGTCCGACGCGAGCTGGACGAGCCGGTCGACGACCTCCCCGGGCGTCGGGAGGAAGAGGGGCGGGACCGCGCTCGTGGCGGTCAGGGCGAGCCAGAGAGCGAAGAGGAGGATGAAGGCGCTCGACGCGACCACGACGTACAGGCGCGGCGAGATGCCACCGCCGATCCGCAGCGACTGATGGCGGCGCCGGCGCCGGGCCGCCGGAGCCGTCGCGGGCGCGGGTGACCCGGCCCCGCCGGTCGTTCGGTCCTGCGCCGTCGCGGTCACGTGGCCTCCGCGGCGTCGCCGGGTGAGGCGCTCCCCGGCGACGCCCGTCGTCCTGGGTCTACTGGACGACCTTGTCGATGAAGGTCGTGTTCACGAGGGTCGTGGGGTCGATCTCGGCCGGCATGATCCCTGCCGCCACCGCGATCTTCATGATGTCCGTCATCGTCTGCGGGAATCCGCCCTCGAGGAGCGCCTTGGCCTGGGCGACGTCGTAGATGTCGACGCCGTCGAACGCGGTCTTGAGATCTTCCGGCGTCGCGCCGACGGCCTTCGAGATGATCGTCTTCGCGTCGTCGCCGTTGCTGTTGTAGTAGGCGACCGCGTCGTCCCACGTCTTGATCAGCGTCTCGATCTGGCACGGGACCTTGCCGAGGACGTCGCTGCGGACGACGAAGACGTCCGAGATCAGGCCCGGCTTCTCGGCGGCCGTGTAGATGAGCTTGAACGCGGGGTCCTGGCCCAGGGCCGCCGTGAGGTACGGCTCGTAGGTGACGGCTGCGTCGACGCGCTTGGCGATGGCGGCGGTGCCGGCGTCGGCTGCAGAAGTCGGCACCTTCACGATGTCGTCGATCGTCATGCCGTTCTGCGACAACGCGTAGCGGAGAAGGATGTCGGAGGTCGTCCCCTCCTCGTACGCGACCTTCTTGCCCTTGAGGTCGGCGATCGAGGCGACCGGCGCGGCAGCGAGGGCGGCGTCGGCGGTGTTCGACTGGTCGAGGACGAGGACGATCGTGAGCGGTGTGCCGGCCTGCGCGAGGCGCATGGCGGTGTGCGTCGCGATGTTCGCGCCGTCGATCTGGCCGGCGACGAGAGCGGCGTTGATCTCGTCGTCCGTCGTGAAGCTGCTGACCTTCACGTCAAGGCCGTTCTGTGCGAAGAGACCCTTGTCGTCCGCGACCCACCAGGGGCCGTAGCCGAGCCAGGGCTCGGTGCCCATCCGGAACGTGCCGGCCTCGGGGGTGCAGGCGACGGCACCCGCGCTCGCTGATGCCGCGGGGGCCTCGGTGACGGGGGCGGTGGTGGGTGCTGCCGTGGACCCGCTGCTCGAGCAGGCGGCGGCGACGACCGCCAGGGCGGCGGCGGCGACCGCGATGGATGTGAGCCGGCGTCCTGCCGGTCGCAGGGTGGACATACGGTCTCCTCCTCGGGACTCGGGGTGCGGCACAGGGTACCCGAGGAGGTGGAGATGCGCGAGAGGCGGGACGGTGAAGAAACGGTGATGAGACGGTGGCCGGGGTGGACGCACGCACGCGCTGGAGTTCGTTCTTGCACCGGACGCTGGCTCGGGACCATCTCGGCACGTGCCCGCCCTGGGCACCCCGGTGTCCGTCCCGGCCTCCCGCCTGCGCGCGCCTGTGCCCGCCCCGCCGCCCGACCCGCTCCGTTCCTGCGCCCGGCGCAGATCCGCCCCTCCGGCTTGCGCCGGGGGCAGATCTCGCCCTCCGGCTTGCGCCGGGGGCAGGACCTGCAGGACGGAAGGGTCAGGAGGCTGCTGATCTGCGCCCGGCGCAACCCGGGTGCACGTCCGACGGTCGTGGCGCAGTCTCATGCAGCCCGTCTGCCCCAGGCGCAGGGGATCGTCCCATTCGAGATCCCGGACCGCGGTGGCCACCACGCTTCTTGCGCCTGGCGCAGGACGGGTCCCCGGGCGGGGCCGGCGGCGGCCCCGGCCCGGGCTGGGACGCCTACCCCAGCGGGCCGACCGCCGCCTCCACTGCGTCGAGGATCTCGCACGATTTCACGAGCGCCTGCATCCGCGTGTGGTCCACGTGGAGCGGGCGGTCCTCGTCGAGGTGGGCGACGTGGCGGCGGATCACGGCGTGCGCCGCGTCGGTCCCGCGCCCCCGCGTCATCTCGCGGAAGTCGAGGGCCTGCGCGGCCGCCATCAGCTCGATCCCGATGACGCCGTACGCGTCGTCCACGATCTGCTCGGTCTTCATCGCCGTGTTCATGCCCATCGAGACGAAGTCCTCCTGGTCCGCCGCGGCCGGGATCGACTGGACCGAGGCCGGGGCGGAGAGGAGGCGCTGCTCCACGATGAGCGAGTCGGCCGTGTACTGGCTGAGCATCATCCCGGAGAACATCCCGGCGCCCTTCGTGAGGAACGCCGGCAGGCCGACCGACAGCGCGGGGTTCGTGAGGCGGTTCAGCCGGCGCTCCGACAGGACACAGACAGTGGTCACGGCGGCGCCGACCATGTCCATCGGGAGCGCGACCGGCGTCCCCTGGAAGTTCGCGCCGGTGAGCGTGAGCTTCTCGTCGGTGAGGAAGATGGGGTTGTCCCCGACGCCGTTGAGCTCGGTCTCGACCTGCCTCCGCGCCCACGCGACGGCGTCGTGTGCCGCGCCGATCACCTGCGGCGTGGAGCGCATCGAGTAGGCGTCCTGGACCTTCGTGTGGATCTTCCCGGTCTGGAGGTCGCTGCCCTCGAGGAGCTTCATGATCGTCCGCGCCGAGCGGACCGCGCCCGGGAAGCCGCGCAACTGATGGAGCCGGACGTCGTACGGCTTGAGATTCGCGAGGAGGGCCTCGAGGGTCATCGCCGCCGCGATCTCGACCTGCTTCAGGAGGCGCTCGATGTCGTACAGCGAGAGCGCGCTCATCGCGGTGAGGACGTTCGAGCCGTTGATCGTCGAGAGGCCGTCGCGCGCCTCCAGGCCCGGGGGCGTGATGCCGGCGCGCCGGAGGGCCTCGGCGCCCGGCGAGTCGGTCGCCCTCGAACCACGCCTCGCCCTCGCCCATGAGCAGGAGCGCGACCTGGGCCATCGGGGCGAGGTCGCCGGACGCCCCGACCGACCCGCGCTGGCAGACGACGGGCGTGACGCCCCGGTTCAGCATCTCGACGAGCGCCTGCGTGATGACGGGCCGGCAGCCGGAGTTGCCGTGCGCGTGGACGTTGATCCGACCCGCCATGGCGGCGCGGACGGTGGGGATCGGGGCGGGGTCGCCGATGCCCGCGGCGTGGTTGTAGATCAGGTAGCGCTGGAACTGCGCGACCTGATCGTCCGTGAGGACGACCTCGCTGAACTCGCCGATCCCGGTGTTGATCCCGTACATGATCTCGTGGGCGCCGATCTTCTCCTCGAGCATCGCGCGGTTCGCGGCGATGCGTTCGAGGGCGCCCGGGTCCAGCTCCACGCGCTCTCCGTCGCGCGCGACCGCGGCGAGCTTCTCGAGGGTGAGCGACGTGCCGTCAAGGACGATGGCCATGGGAGGTTCCTGCCTCGGGACGAGGGCACATCGACGTCCGACGCGACGCCGAGCCGTGGTCATCGTAGCGGGCGGGGAGGCGGGGCGAGGAAGGTGGGCGGGCGAGGGCCGGGCGGCGGCTCTGCTCAGTCGAGCCCTGCCTCCGCCCGCATCTCCCCGATGATGTTGACCGTCTCGGAATCGGACGCCAGAGAGAGCGCCCTCGCGAAGTCCTCCTCGGCTCCTGCGCTGTCGTCGCCGATCGCCTTCGCCAAGCCGCGGAAGGCATACAGGATGGCCTCGTCCGGATGCGCAGCGATCAGCTGGTCGCAGTCAGCGATCGCCCCAGGGGCGTTTCCCTGACGGATGTAGGCCCTCGCCCTCCCAGCCACGGCGCCGAGCAGATCCGGCTCGATCTCGATGGCCCTCGTGTAGTCGGCGATCGCTGCGTCGTCATCGCCGGCGTACGCAGCCGCAAGTCCACGCACGGCGTACCCGTCAGCTCGCATCGGGTCGAGCCCGATCGCCGCCTGTGCGTCTTCCGTGGCGCCGCCGTAGTCACCTGCGTCGATGCGGGCTTGGGCACGCCCGGTGAACGCCTCGTAGAACAGCGGATCGAGCAGGATCGCCGCGTCGTAGTCGGTGAGGCCCCCCTCCACATCGCCCATCTCCCTGCGGAGGTCTGCCCGACTCACGAGGGCCGCGGGATACGCGGGATCGAGTTCGATCGACCGGGTGAAGTCTGCAAAGGCGAGCTCGCTGTCACCGTGCCGGAAGTAGGCCGTGCCCCGATTGCGGTAGGCGAAGGCCGACGTCGGATCCAACTCGATCGCCCGCGCGTAGTCGGCCATCGCGCGGTCGAACTGGCCGAGCTCGTCGTACGCGTTCCCCCTGTTCGCATGCGCATCACTGCGCTCGGGGTCCAGCTGGATGGCTCGGTCGTATGCGGCGATCGCCCGATCATGCTCGCCTCGCTCGGCGTAGACCAATCCCCGGTTCACCCAGGCATCGACCATCTCCGGATCGATCTCGATCGCCCGGTCGCAGGCGGCGAGCGCCTCGGCGGGACGATGGAGCTGGACCAGCGCGTAACACCGACCCGAGTACGCCGCGGCCATGTCCGTGAGCGCCCCCGTGCCGATCGCGCAATCGAACGCCTCGAGGGCCGCCGCCCACTCCCGATGGTCGGCGAGCTCCTCGCCGCGCGCCACGTCGGCGGCGCATCTGGTCGGGTCCGTCGTGGCCGTCGGCACGACGGCCACGACGGGCGGGGTCGTTCCCGGGAGTGGGGGTGAGGCGACGGGCGCGGATGCCCGGTCTCCCGCGCAGCCGGCCAGCATCGAGGAGCCGATGACGCAGGCGAGGAGCCACGAGGCCGCGAGCCGAGCCATGCCACACCCCCACACGCGATGCGCGCCCCAGGCGATGCGTGCACTGTCCGTCGGATACGACGCGCCCGACAGAGCCGGCAGTCACGACGGCAATGGCGCCGCAACGGCGCCTCACCTCACCCACGTGGGAACCGGGTCCGGGGGTAAGGCGCGGCCCGATACGATGGGCGGCACGCGGGGACCATCGCGATGCGCGGCCCTGCCCCCTCGACGTCGCCTCACCATCTCCTCACCGGAGCATCCCTCGATGACCTCCACCGGCCCCGATCCCTCCCCCGCCTCCCCGTCCGGCGAGCCCGCGCCCGACCGGCCCGCGCCCCTCCCCGGCGCCCGCCCCGTCCGCGCACCGCGCGGCACGGAGATCTCGTGCCGCGGCTGGCAGCAGGAGGCGGTCCTCCGGATGCTCATGAACAACCTGGACCCGGAGGTCGCGGAGGACCCGGACCGCCTCGTCGTGTACGGCGGGACCGGCCGCGCGGCGCGCAGCTGGGAGGCGTTCGACGCGATCGTCCGCGAGCTCCGGCGCCTGGCGGACGACGAGACCCTCCTCGTCCAGTCGGGGAAGCCCGTCGGCGTCTTCCGGACGCACCAGTGGGCGCCGCGCGTGCTCATCGCGAACTCGAACCTCGTCGGGAAGTGGGCGGACTGGGAGCACTTCCGCGAGCTCGAGCGAGCCGGCCTGATGATGTACGGCCAGATGACCGCGGGGTCCTGGATCTACATCGGGACCCAGGGGATCCTCCAGGGCACGTACGAGACCTTCGCGGAGCTCGCCCGCCAGCACTTCGGCGGGACGCTCCGCGGGCGGGTCGTCCTGACCGCCGGCCTCGGCGGGATGGGCGGGGCCCAGCCGCTCGCCGTGACGATGAACGAGGGCGTCGCCGTCTGCATCGAGGTCGACGAGGCCCGGGCGCGCCGCCGCCACGAGATCGGGTACGTGGACCGGATCACGTGGTCCGTGGATGAGGCGCTCGCGTGGGCGCGCGAGGCCGCAGCCGCCGGGACGCCCCTCTCGATCGCCCTCGTGGGGAACGCCGCCGAGATCGAGCCGGCCTGGGCGGCGAAGGGCGAGCGATTCGACGTCGTCACCGACCAGACCTCCGCCCACGACGCCCTGAACGGCTACGTGCCCGCGGAGATCACGCTCCACGACGCGCTGGCCCTCCGGGCCGCGCAGCCGGAGACGTACATCCGGCGCGCGATGCGGTCGATGGCCGACCAGGTCCGGGCGATGCTGGCGTTCCAGCGGCAGGGATCGGTCGTCTTCGACTATGGGAACAACATCCGGGCCCAGGCGAAGGAGGCGGGGCTGGTCGAGGCCTTCGACTTCCCCGGCTTCGTCCCGGCCTTCATCCGGCCCCTCTTCTGCGAAGGGAGCGGGCCGTTCCGGTGGGTCGCGCTGTCGGGCGACCCGGCCGACATCCTCCGGACCGACGAAGCCCTGATCGAGCTCTTCCCGGAGAAGGCAGCGCTCCACCGCTGGCTCCGCATGGCGGAGGAGAAGGTCCCCTTCCAGGGGCTCCCGGCGCGCATCTGCTGGCTGGGCTACGGCGAGCGCGCGAAGGCCGGGCTCGCCTTCAACGAGCTCGTCCGGTCGGGCGAGGTGAAGGCGCCGATCGTCATCGGGCGCGACCATCTCGACTCGGGCTCAGTCGCCTCCCCGAACCGCGAGACGGAGGCGATGGCCGATGGCTCCGACGCGGTCGCCGACTGGCCGCTGCTCAACGCGCTCGTGAACACGTCGGCGGGGGCGAGCTGGGTCTCGATCCACCACGGCGGAGGCACCGGGATCGGGTACAGCCAGCACGCCGGGATGGTCGTCGTCGCCGACGGCACCGACCTGGCGGCCGAGAAGCTGGCGCGCGTGCTCACGACCGACCCGGGCATGGGCGTGATCCGGCACGCGGACGCGGGCTACGCCCGGGCGATCGAGGTCGCCGCGGAGCGCGGCGTCCGCATCCCGATGCGGGAGGGATAGGGGAGAGGCGACGGGGCCGCGGCCGTGCCGCGGCCGGGCGCGGTCCCGAGCCTGCCGCCGGACGCCGAGCTTGTCCACGGCCGCTGCCGTGGGTGCGACCGACCGCCGTCGCCGCCGACCGATGACTGCCAGGCATCGTTCCTCGGGTCTGGGTGTCGCGTCTCTGTCCCCCAGGCACAGATGCGACCGGGATCGCCCACCGGGACGCCCCGCAACGGTCGCCACGATGCGCCCGGGACATCGCAGCGACCACGGCCCCCCGGATTCCGTGCCTGGCAGTCATAGGGCTCGAGGCCGCGGCCGGGGTGCCGCCCGTAGCGATCGGCCGGGGCCGGGGTGCCGCCCGTAGCGATCGGCCGGGGCCGGGGTGCCGCCCGCAACGTCCAACAGGACGGCCGCACGGCGTCCGCCGCGCCCCGGTGTCCTCGCGCGCCTCGGTCCGCCCGCCCTAGGCGCCCCGCTCGACGGTCAGCTCGGGCAGACGGCCGCGAGCTTCGTCTCGAACTCCTTCCACGCTGCGTCCATCCCCGAGATCGCAGCGGCGAGGCCGGCGGCCCCGCTCTCGGTGGCCGAGGCGCGCACCGCCGCGACGGCGGTCTTCAGGCCCTTGGCCGCCTCCCTGAGGTCCAGCGGCGCCGCCGAGACGAACGTCGCGGTCTGCGTCGCGACGTTGTTCGCCGCCATCCGCACCGCGTTCACCCCGGCGGCGGGATCGATCATGGTCAGCGCCTGCACGGTGGTGCGGAGGGACGCGACGTTGACGCAGACCGCTGGGACCTGGGTGGCAGCGGCGGCTCCTGAGGGCGCCGCGGATGTCGCCGCTCCGCCCGAGCACGCGGCACAGGCCGCCGCGAGGGCGACCAGGGCCAGAACAGCGATCCGTTCACGCACGGCGTCCCCTCCGCTGGCCCGTCTGCGAGCCACTCCGCACACTGCGGGAGAGGATGGGGGACGCGCCGTTCGGAGTCAACGCGCGCCCGACACGGATGCCGGCTCCCTCCGGCCACCCCGTCATCCGGACCCCTTGCGCACCCTCTGTATGGTCCCGCCATGCGCATCGTCGTCCTGGGCGCCGGGTTCGGCGGCCTCGAGCTCACGTCCATCCTGTCCGACGAGTTCGGGGATGCTCTCGACCTCGTCCTCATCGACCGCGGCGAGGGGTTCGTCTTCGGGTTCTCCAAGCTCGACCTGGTGTTCGGCCGGATGGCGCCGTCGGCAGTGCTCCATCGGTACGCGGATCTCGTGAAGCCGGGCGTGCGCTTCGTGAACGCCGAGATCCGGTCGATCGAGCCGGTCGCGCGGCGCGTGGAGACCGACGCCGGGACCTTCGATGCCGACATCCTCGTGGTGGCCCTCGGTGCCGAGTACGATCCGGCGGCGACCCCGGGGCTGCTCGCGGGCGGCCACGAGTTCTACTCCGTGGCGGGCGCGACCGCCCTCCGCGAGGTGCTCGACTCCTTCGAGGGCGGCCGCGTGATCGTCGGCGTGACGTCGACCCCGTTCAAGTGCCCGCCGGCGCCGAGCGAGACCGCGCTCCTCATGCACGACCACCTCGTCGCACGCGGCCTGCGGGACAGGAGCGAGGTCTCGCTCGTCATGCCGTTCGGCGTCCCCATCCCGCCCTCACCCGACGCGTCGGGTGCCGTCCTCGCCGCGTTCGCGGAACGCGGCATCGAGTTCGTCCCGGATCGACTCGTCCTCGCCCTCGTGCCCCATCGGCAGGTCGCCCTCCTCTCCGACGGGTCCGAGCTGGCCTACGACCTCTTCCTCGGGATCCCGACGCATGTCGTCCCGGCCGTCGTGGCGTCCTCCGGCCTGGCCGAGAACGGGTGGATCCCGGTGGACTCGCTGACGCTTGAGACGCGCTTCCCCGGGGTGTACGCCGTGGGCGACGTGACGAGCGTGGGGACACCGAAGGCGGGCGTCTTCTCCGAGGGCCAGGCCCGGGTCGTGGCGGAGCGGATCGCCGCGCAGGTGCGCGGGGCCTCGCCGGCGCCGGCGACGTACGACGGCCGGGGGATCTGCTACATGGAATTCGGGGCCGGACGGGTCGCAAGGATCGACGTCACGTTCCTCAAGGGGCAGGCGCCGTTCGGTGTGTTCGGGACCCCGTCCGAGGAGAGCACCGCGGACAAGGAGCTCTTCGGGTCCAGCCGGATCGCCCGCTGGTTCGGCGGAGGTACATCGGCGGCGGGCTGACGCCGCGCGCGGACACCGGCCGGGCGCCGACGGTGGCCCGAGGTCGGCCGGCCCGGGGCGGCAGCCTGCGGGCCGCAGCTCAGTCGAGCTCGCCGAGCGTCGGTTCGGGGCTCGGCTCGATCAGCGGCGACCGCGCCGCACGCGGCGCCATCGGCCCCCCGGCGCCGCCCGCCGGCGCCTCCATCCCGCGCAGGCCGCGCAGGGGCGAGAAGAGCGCAGGGAGGAAGGACAGCGCGCCCCCGATCGAGCCCACCAGGATCGCCGTGTGCAGGTCGAAGGCGGTCGCCAGCAGGCCGCCCGCGATCGATCCCGCCGGGATCATGAGGACCGCGATGAACTTCATCGTCGCGTTCATCCGCCCCTGGAGGTGCTCCGGGGTGATGGCCTGGCGGTAGCTCACCTGGTTGACGTTGAAGACGAGGACGGCCCAGCCGAAGAGCAGCCCCTGTGCGATGAGGAACGGGGCGGGCGCACTCGCCGGGGCGAGCGGGATGAGGAGCGTCGCCGCTCCCGCGACGAGGATCGAGAGCACGATCGCGGGCCCCAGGCCCACCCGCCGGGCCACGCGCGACGCGGTCAGCGCCCCCGCGATGAGCCCGATGTTGCCGATCCCCAGGATGAGCCCCAGCGATCCGGCCTCCAGCCCCAGCTCGCGCACGGCGTAGACCAGGAAGAGGGAGAAGACGATCTGCCCGAAGAAGTTCGCCCACGACATCGTGATCGCGATCGCCCGCAGATACGGATTCGCGAGCACGTACCGGACGCCCGCGGCGACCTCGTGTCGGAGGCCGGTGGAGGCCGCGGGATCGGCCGCGAGGGTGGCCGGCGCGACGGGCGCCGGTTCCGGCCGCCGGATGGCCACGAGGAAGGCGCCCGAGACCACGAACGAGACCGAGTTCGCGACGATGGCGATCGGCGCCGTCAGGACACCGATGAGCCAGCCGGCGATCGCTGGCCCGGCGGTCTGGGCCACGGAGCGCGAGGTCTCCAGCTTCCCGTTGCCGTCGAGGATCCGTTCGCGCTCCACGAGCGAGGGCAGGTACGCCTGGTAGGCGACGTCGAAGAAGACGGTGAAGACGCCGACGAGGAACGCCACGGCGTAGAGCTGCCAGATGGTGAGGACGCCGGCCACCCACGCCGCCGGGATCGTGGCGAGGAGGAGCGCGCGCGCCACGTCCGCGCCGATGAGGATCGGCCGCCGGCGGAGGCGGTCGATCCAGACGCCCGCCGGCAGCGCAAAGAAGAGGAACGGCAGGAACTCCATCGTCGAGAGGAGGGCCACCTCGGCGGGGGACGAGTCGAGGAAGCTGATCGCGACGAGCGGGAGCGCGAGGATGCTGACCTGGCTGCCGAACTGGCTGACGGTCTGGGCGGTCCAGAACCGGAGGAAGTCCGGGTGCCGGAAGAGGCTCTGACCCGGGCCTGGATCCCCCGCCGCCGTCATGCTCCGATCACGTGCCCGCCGGCCCGTCCGCGTCCGCGTGGCCCGCCCTGGGCTCGTCCGTGCCGGGATCGCCCGTCTCCACGCCGGGTGACGGCAGCGGACCCATCCCGGCGATCGCGCCGGGCAGGGTGTCCTCCGCCTCCATCGCGGCGACGATCGCCTCCTCGGCGGTCGGCTCCTCCGGTTGCGCGACGGCGGCCGCTCCGGCCTCGGCCGGCGCGCGCCCCACCACACCTCCCGCCACACGCGCCGCCTCGTCGTCCGCGTACTCCTCCGGGCTCGACGGGATGGCCCGGAGGCTCCGGACCGGGGTGAGGACGAGCGGCAGGATCGCGAACAGCCCGCCGATCGCGCCGATCCAGATCGTGGGGAGCAGCCCGATCCACGTCCCCAGGGCACCGCCGACGAGGGAACCGATCGGGATCGTCCCCCAGACGATGAACCGCATCGTCGCGTTCATCCGGCCCTGCATCCGCTCCGGCGTGATCGCCTGCCGGAAGCTCACCTGGTTCACGTTGTACACGACCATCCCGAAGCCCACCAGGACGCCCTGCGCGATGAGGAGCGGCGCCGCGGTCTCCGGTGTCGCGAGCGGGACGAGGAGCACGGGCACGGAGCTGATCGTGGCACCCGCGATGATCGCGGCGCCCAGGCCGATCCGCCGCTCCAGCCGCGTCGCGCCGAGGGCGCCCGCGAGGAACCCGATGTTCCCGATCGCGAAGATCACGCCGATGACGCCCGCACTCATGCCCAGGTCCCGGACGATGTAGACGAGCAGGAGCGCGAAGACGAGCTGGTTGAAGAAGTTCGACATCCCGGTCGAGAGCGCGATCCACCGCAGGTAGCGATGACCGACGACGTATCGCAGGCCCTGCGCGATGTCCTCGCGCATCCCGGGGCGCTCTCCGCCCGCGGCGACGTCCGGGTGAACGGGCTCGGGCTCGTGTCGCCGGATGAGGAAGATGAACAGTGCGGATCCGACGTAGCTGATCGCGTCGACGAGGATCGCGAGGGGCGCCTTGAGCCACTCGATGAGGACGCCGGCGATCGACGGTCCGACCAGCGCGGCGCCCGATCGGCTGATCTCCAGCTTCGCGTTCCCTTCGACCAGGTCCTCCCGGTCCACGAGCGACGGCAGGTAGCTCTGGTACGCGACGTCGAAGAAGACCGTGAGGGAGCCGACGGCGAACGCGACGACGTACAGCTGCCAGGTGGTGAGCACGCCGGCGACGTAGGCGACCGGGATCGACGCGAGCATGGCCGCCCGCCCGAGGTCGCCGGCGATGAGGATCGGCCGGCGACGGAGACGGTCGACCCAGACGCCCGCCGGCAGCCCGAGGAGGATGAACGGGAGGAAGGCGACCGTGCCGAGGAGAGCCACCTCGAACGGGGTCGCCTCGAGGACGACGATGGCCGCGAGCGGGAGCGCCAGCTGGGTGACCTGCGTGCCGACCTGGCTGACGGACTCGGCGGTCCACAGCTTGAGGAAGTCGGGGTGGCGCCAGAGGCTCCGGCGCGTCTCGGTCACGGAGGCTCTCCTGCGGGTGGCGGGCGGACGAACCCCGGCCGAGGATACCGTGCGGCCCGCGCCCCCGCGCCTCCGCGCCGGCCGCCCCCGCGCCCCGTGAGCCGCGGGGAGCGCCCCGGGAGAGCCTCGCCGCCGCGGCCCCGGCGTGCCATCATCCGCGCGTGCCCCACCTCGTCGAATCGGTCCCGAACTTCAGCGAGGGCACGCGTCTCGACGTCGTCGACGCGCTTGCCGCCGCGGTCACCGGCACGCCCGGCGCCCACCTCTTCGACCGGACCAGCGACGCGAGCCACGACCGCAGCGTCCTGACGCTCGCCGGCGAGGCCACGGCGGTGCAGGCCGCCCTCGAGGCCGCGATCGCCGTCGCGATCGAGCGGATCGACATGAACGTCCAGCACGGCGAGCACCCGCGGATCGGCGCGGTGGACGTCGTGCCGTTCGTGCCGCTCGGCACGACCACGATGGCCGAGGCGGTCGCCCTCGCCCGCGGGTTCGGGGAGCGGGTCGCGACGCGGTTCGACCTGCCCGTCTACCTGTACGCCGAGGCGGCCGCGCGCCCGGACCGTGTCCGGCTCGCGGACGTGCGCCGCGGCGAGTACGAGGGGCTGCGCGAGGCGATCGTCGCGGACCCCGACCGCGCGCCCGACTTCGGCCCGCGGCGGCTCCATCCCACGGCCGGCGCGGTGGCGGTGGGGGCGCGGCCGTTCCTCGTCGCGTGGAACGCCAACCTCGCCACGACGGACCTCGACCTGGCGAAGTCGATCGCGGCCCACCTCCGCGAGTCGAGCGGCGGGCTGCCGAAGGTCCAGGCGCGGGGGTTCCGGGTGGACGACCCCGACTGCGCGCAGGTCTCGATGAACCTCCTCGACGTGGGCGTGACGCCGATGTGGCGGGTCTACGAGGTGGTCCGCGACGAGGCCGCCGCCGTCGGCGTGGACGTCCTCGAGTCCGAGCTGATCGGGCTCGCGCCGCTCCGGGCGTTCACGGACGTCGCGGACCACGCGGGGATCCCCGCGGACCTTCCGGTGGAGGAGCGGCTCCGCGCCGCCGGAGCGTGGATGCGCCTCCGGGGGGCGGACCCGTCGATGGCGCTCGAGCTGCGGCTCGCGGCCGCCGGGGCCGTGCGGCCGGACGCCGGCGCGGCCGGGGCCGGCGGTGATGCGGGCGACGCGGGCGGCGCGGGCGGCGTGGCCACGGCCGACGCCGAAGGAGGCGCCCGGTGACCCTCCGCGTCATCCACGGCGGACGCGGCTCGGCCGACCTCATGCCCGGCCTCCTCGTGACCGGCGCGTCCGAGGTCGTCACGATGGCCGGCGGGATCCGGATGGGCGCAGACCAGGACGACCCCGGTGTCCTCCGGGCCGCGGACGCCGGTGGGATCGATTCGCCCGAGGCGCCCGTCGTCGCCTGCTGGGAGGGCCGGGTCGTCGCGGTCGGACCGCGCGAGGGCGTCGTGGCGTCCCTCGCCGCGGAGGGCCTGCCCGCCAGCCGGTTCGCCCGCCTGGATGCCGACGGCGGGACCGTCACGCCCGGGCTCGTCGATCCCCACACGCACCTGCTCTTCGCGGGCACCCGCGAGGGCGAGCTACGCCTGCGCCAGCGCGGGGCCGGCTACCTGGATATCCTCGCCGCCGGCGGCGGCATCCTCTCCACGGTCGCCGCCACCCGCGCCGCCACCGAAGACGAGCTCCTCGCGCACGGCCGGCGCTGGCTCGACGAGATGCTCGCCCACGGCGTCACCACGGTCGAGGCCAAGTCGGGCTACGGACTGGACCCCGCCACCGAGCTGCGCCTGCTCCACGTCGCCGGGCTGCTCGCCGAAGAGGGACCGGTGGACGTCGTCCCGACGTATCTCGGCGCGCACGCGGTCCCGCCGGAGTTCCGGTCGCAGCCCGACGCGGCGGACGCCTACGTCCGGTCGCTGATCCACGACCAGCTCCCTCTCGTCGCCGCGCAGGGGATCGCCCGCTTCTGCGACGTCTTCTGCGAGGAGGGGGTCTTCTCGGTCGCCCAGTCTCGGATGGTGCTGGAGTCGGCCCGCGCCGTCGGGCTGGACCTGCGCCTCCACGCGGACGAGATCGCGCCATCCGGGGGCGCCGAGCTCGCGGCCGAGCTCGGCGTCGTGAGCGCGGACCACCTGGCGGCGCCGTCGGAGGCGGGCATCGACGCGCTCGCTCGGACCGCGGAGATGGGCCGCCCGGTCGTGGCCACGCTCCTGCCGGCGACCACCTGGTTCCTCATGACCCATCACTACGCGCCGGCGCGCAGGCTCATCGAGCGGGGTGTCCCGGTCGCCCTGGCGTCCGACTTCAACCCGGGTACGTCTCCGACGCCCAACCTGGCGCTCGTCCTGACGGTCGCCTGCCTGGAGCTGGGCCTCACCCCGTCCGAGGCGCTCGCCGGCGTGACCGTGAACGCGGCGCACGCCCTGGGCCTCGGCGACGAGATCGGGTCGCTGGAGCCGGAGCGGCTGGCCGACCTGGTGATCTGGCGGGTCCCCACCCACCTCCAGATCCCCTACTACCCAGGGGCGAACCTGGTCCGCTCGGTCGTGAAGCGCGGACAGGTCATCCTCGAGCGCGGGTAGCCGCGGTCAGACCCTGCCGCGTGACTCCAGCAGCACCGTGGTCACCTCGTCCGGCAGCGAGGAGATCGAGAGTGACAGCTTCGGCTGCGGCGCGGTCGGCTCGCCCGCTCCCATCTCGTGGAAGAACCGCGCCAACGCCTCGGCGCACACGCCGTCCTCGCAGACGGGCATCGGGACCGCGATCTTCACGTCCAGCTGTGCGATGACCTCCGCCGCCTTCGCCGCCGACAGGGCGCCCCCGACCGGGACGCACGCGATGTCCACGTCGCCGATCTCGCCCAGCTTCTCGTCCGAGAGCGTGTGCCCGATGTCGCCGAGGTGGATCGTGTGGAGGCCGTCGATCTCGTAGACGAAGGCGATGTTCCGCCCACGCTCTGCGCCGCGCTTGTCGTCCCGCGCCGTGCGCACCCCGGTGAGGAGGACGTGACGCACCTCGTACTCGCCCGGCCCGTCCAGGACGAACGCCTGGTCCAGGCTGCCCGGGAGCACGGTCGCGCCGTCGTTCGCCGTGCGCGGATGCGCGCCTCTGGCCCGCGGGAGCGGCGAGTCGTCCGGGTGGCTGTACGTGACGATGTCGCCGGTGATCCCGCGGCCGGTGGGGCCCACGACCGACGGATATGCGTCCGCGACGACGACGACGTCCTTGCCGCGGAGCCGCACGCAGCTGCGGCCGTACCAGGTGATCTCCATGGCCCGGGATTCTGACACAGGGACGAGGGCGGGCGGCGGCCGGGTCGGCGGCCCGGAAAAGGGAAGACCGGAGACGCCTGCCCATTCGGCGCCTCCGGTCTGAGGGAGGGAGGATGGAACTGGAGGGTTCGAGGTTTCCGAGAGAGGGTACCCTTCAGGTCCGACTCGAACGGTAGACCTCGCGGATTCAGGCACAACCCGCGAGACGGTTAAGAAACGGACACGTCGCGGCACCTCGGGCCACCCGGTCGCCGCGCACGCTCCGGCCCTAGACGACCCGGCGTGGACATCCCCGCAGGCGCAGCAGGCCGCGGCCGACGAGGACGAGCCACGCGATCGTGAGCAGCGATGCGCCGATGGCGAGGGGGCTGACGGTGCCGGTCACCGCGGTCTCCACGACCGACGCGACGCCCGCGATCCCCGTGGCCACGCCCGCGAGAGCCGGCGCCCGCCCGAACCGTGGTGTGCCGCCCGCCACGCCCGGCGCCCGCCCGGGCAGACCCCGCAGCATGACCAGGCCGGTGACGAGGATGCCCACCGAGAGGGTCAGGATGCTGTCGACCGCCTGGAGCGGGGAGCCGAGGACGGCCGATGGGTAGCCCGCGGCGGCCAGGAGCACGGCGCGCTGGTCGCCCGTCGTCGCCGCCGCGTACTGCCGGCCAAGCTCGATCAGGGAGACGTAGGCCGGCCAGGTCACGGCGAGGTCGAGCGCGACGAAGAGGAGCGTGAACGACGTCGCGATGAGCATCGCCGGCTGGTCCGTCCGCCTGAGCGCCACGTACAGGGCGATCGCGACCGGGACGAGCAGGAGGTCCGTGACCACGGAGAGCGCCACGATCGCCCACCACGTGCCCCCCGCCGCCGCGTGATAGGCGAGCCGGGCCTCCGCGCCGTTGGGAGGTGCGCCGACCGCCGCGAACAGCGGGATCGTCGCGAGGTAGCCCGCGGCCACCAGCAGCGCGGCTGCCCCGCCCACCGGGAGGATCCAGGCCGGATCTGACGCGCCGATCGACGCCGTTCGGCTCTCCTCGTGCATGGATCTGACCCCCCGCTCGTCCAGGACGTCCGCTCGTCCGCCCGGAGAGCGTGCCCGGGACGTCGGGCCTTCACAACCCGGGCAGCAGGTGTCGCGGCGGTGGTGCTACCCCCTGCCGCGCCGCACCCCACCGACAGCTCATTCGGGCGTCCTCGACTACCCTGTCGCCGTGGTACCCGTTCGCGTCCGCTCCATCGCCGCCGCCGTCACCGCCCTCGCGCTCGCGGCCCTCCTTGCCGCGTGCGGATCGTCGCCGTCGCCGTCCTCGAGCCCGGCCCCCACCGCGGGCGCGTCCTCCCGGCCGACGGTCGCTCCGACGGTCGTGCCGTCGACCACCACGCCAGCTCCTTCGGCCTCCGCCGCCTCGCCGTCGGGATCGGCGTCCGCGACGGACACCGTCGCGGCCCTTCGCGCGATCGCCGACGACGTGTCCGCGATCAGGCAGCTCGACTGGAAGACGCCGATGGAGCCGCGCGTCATCGACGAGGCCGAGCTGCGCCGGATCCTGACGGGCGACTTCGAGAAGAGCGGGGCCGCCGCGCGCCTCGTGGACGTCGAGACGCTCTATCGGGGGCTCGGCGCGATGGAGGGCGACCGCTCGCTCGAGGACCTGTACCTCGACGCCCTCGGCAGTCAGGCGCTCGGCTTCTACCGGTACGACGACCGGACCCTCTACATCGTCCAGCGCTCGGGCGGCCTCGGGCCGGTCGAGGAGTACACCGCGGCCCACGAGCTGACCCATGCGCTGCAGGACCAGCGCTTCGGCCTGAAGGCCCTGGGCCTCGGCGCGACGGAGCAGAGCGACCGGACGCTCGGCGCGCTCTCGCTCGTGGAGGGCGACGCCTCCCTGGCCGGGCTGTACTGGAGCCTGAAGAACCTGGGCCTCGCCGACCTCGGCGAGATCATCCGGGCCGCGTCCGAGCCTGCCGCACAGGAGGCCCTCGACGCCCTTCCCCCGCTCGTCCGCGAGATCCTCATGTTCCCGTACGTGCAGGGCCTCGAGTTCGTCATGGGACTGCAGACGACCGGCGGGTGGGGCGCCGTGGACGCGGCCTACGCCAGGCCCCCGGCATCGACTGAGCAGGTCCTCCATCCCGAGAGATACCGAGCGGCCGAGGCGCCCGTGGACGTCGCCCTCCCCGCCGACCTCGCGACGGGGCTCGGGGACGGCTGGAGCCTCGCGTACGAGGACACGCTCGGCGAGCTCGGGCTCCGGACGTGGCTGGCCCAGGCCAACGAGAAGGCGGCGGCCGACGCGGCAGCGACCGGCTGGGGCGGAGACCGCGTCGGCCTGTACCGTGGCCCCGACGGGGCGTGGGCGATCGTGCTCCGCACTTCTTGGGACGACGCGGCGGCCGCGCAGCGGTTCACCGCGGCCGCCGGCCCGGTCGTCGCCGCGCTGCCCCATGCGGCGCTCGCGGCGGACGCGCAGGGACCGGTGATCCTGATCGCCAGCGACGCGGCGGTCCTCACCCGGCTCGAGGGGCTGGTCGACGGGTAAGGGTCGCCGCGGCGGGGCGGGACGCCGCGCCTGTGACTGCCACGCACGGATCCCTGGCCACCGGCGTCGGCGCATCGCCTGCCGCGCACGATCGTGACACTCGGCGCCTGATCTGTGGGCCGGGTCGTGTCGCTCCTATGCGCCCGGGACAGAGCAGCGACGATCACGCCCTGGGAATCGTGACCACCAGTCACAGGGGCATCGCTCCGGCCCCGCCGCCGAGCAGCGTCGAGCCCGCCCTGCGCCGCCCTTGGGCTCCGGCCCCGGCGCCGGGCGGCCCTGCGCCGAGCCCGCCCCGCCTCGTGGAGCCTCCGCCCGTGCCCTGCCCCCCTCCCGCCGATGCCTACATGCTCTCCGGCGCCGAGATCCCGAGCAGGCCGAGGGCGTTCGCGAGCGAGAGCCGGACCGCCTCGACGAGCGCCAGCCGGGATGCCGACGTCGCCGGGTCGGACGGGTCGACCACACGCCGGTCGCGGTAGAAGGCGTGGAAGGCCGTCGCGAGGTCGGTCGCGTACGCCGTGACGCCCTGGGTCTCGTGTTCGGCCGCCGCGTCCTCCACCACCTCCGGGAGCCGGAGCGCGAGGATCGCCAGGCCGCGGGAGACCGCGTCGTCCGCGAGGGCGCCGTCGAGCGAATCGGCCGCCCGCAGGCCCGCGTCGGCCGCCTTTCGCAGGATCGAGCTGATCCGCGCGTGGGCGTACTGGACGTAGTAGACCGGGTTCTCGTTCGACTGCTTCTTCGCGAGCTCGATGTCGAAGTCGATCCCGCTCGTGTGCCCGCGTGACCCGAAGAACCACCGCGCCGCGTCCACGCCGACCTCCGCGAGGAGGTCGTCGAGCGTGATGAACTCGCCCGCGCGCTTGCTCATCGAGACCTCGACGCCGTCGCGGATGAAGCGCACCCAGGCGACGAGGAGCATCTCCACCGCGCCCCTGTCGAAGCCCATCGCTTCCGCGGCGTTGCGAAGCCGGGCGACCGTCCCGTGGTGGTCGACGCCCCAGATGTAGACGAGGTGGTCGAAGCCCCGTCCGAACTTCTCCGCGACGTAGCCGATGTCCGAGCCGAAGTACGTGTAGTCGCCCGTGGACTTCCGGATGACGCGGTCCTTGTCGTCGCCGTACGCGGTCGACCGGAACCACGTCGCGCCGTCCTCCTCGTAGACGTGGCCGCTCGCCCGCAGCCGAGCCACCGCCGCCTCCACCGAGCCGTCCGTGTAGAGCGAGCCCTCGCTCTTCCACACGTCGAAGTGGACGCCCAGGTGCGCGAGCGACGCCTCGATGCCGGCCCGGATCCGCTCGGACGCCCATTCGCCCACGATCCGGTCACCCTGGTCGCCGGACGCGACCGCGCGTGCGAGCAGGTCGTCGGGCAGCTCGGCCGCGAG
This sequence comes from uncultured Chloroflexia bacterium, assembly GCA_963717255.1. Lineage (GTDB taxonomy): Bacteria > Chloroflexota > Limnocylindria > Limnocylindrales > CSP1-4 > CAIYQJ01. The sequence goes on from CAVQVT010000007.1 coordinate 291,866, forward strand.
CGCATGGACATACCCGCCGTGGTAGCCGTCCTCCGGGATCTCCGTCCTCAGGCGGATGGCAGCGACCGACGCGCCGAGGTTCCAGACCTGCTGGCCGAAGTCGTTGAAGTAGTACTCGCGTGTCACGCGGTGCCCCGCGGCCTCCAGCACGCGGCAGAGCAGGTCGCCGACGAACGCCCCCCGGGCGTTGCCGATGTGGAGCGGCCCGGTCGGGTTCGCGGAGACGAACTCGACGTTCACGTGCTGCGGGCGCGTGGCCGCGACGCGGCCGAAGTCGCTGCCCGCGGCGCGCGCCGCGTCCGTGGCGGCCTCCACGAACGACGGCGCGAGCCGGATGTTCAGGAATCCGGGCGCGGCCACCTCGACCGATCCGATCGGCGAACCGAGCACCGCCGTCGCGGCATCCGCCGCCTCAGCCTCGGGAGCCCGGTCGCGTGTCGGATCGACGCCGCCGGTCTCGGCGTCGCGCTCCATCTCTGCGGCGATCGACCTCGCGATCTCCAGGGGCGCGCGCCGGCACGGGCGCGCGAGCTTCATCGAGAGATTGGACGCGAGGTCACCGTGGTCCGGGTTGGCCGGTCGGTCCACCTCGATCGCGACGGGGCCGGCGTCCGCGGAGAGCGCGGGGAGCGCGCCCGACGCGACGGCACGCTCCCACGCGCGCTCGACCGCCCGCCGGACGAGCGCGCGGACGGGGGGCTGGACGGGTGCGGTCACGGGGCCTCCGGGCGTGCGGTGGGACGCGCGACATCGTACCGGGTCGTGGACCTCCGCCGCGGCGCGCGGCTCGGCCCGGGTCCCGGCCCGACGCTCTGTCGAGCCGGGCCGTCAGATCGTGATGCGGTCCCCCGGCACCACGATCCGGACGTCTCCCGCATAGCCGGCGCGGGCCGCCGCGGCGACCGCCGCGAAGTCGTACGTGCCCAGGACGTGCGTGAGCAGGAGGCGCCCTGCGCCCGTCGCGGTCGCGACCCGCGCCGCGGCGATGGCGTCGAGGTGCATGTCGTCGACCGGGACGGGGCCGGTCCCGAACGTCGCCTCCACGAGCAGCGCGTCGTCCGGCCGGACGAGGGGGACGAGGTCGTCGGCCCGGCCGCAGTCGCCGCTGTACACGAGCGCGGGCGCGTCCGGCCGCGCGGGGGCCGAGACGCGGAAGGCGTAGCTGTCGTCGGTGTGCGCGATCCGCCGGGCCTCGACCACGAACGGCCCGATCGTCAGCAGGCCCTCGGCGAGCGCCTCGACGTCCAGCGCGGCCGCCGTGAAGCCGGGCTCCGCGTGGAGATCGTCGAGGCGGCGGTCGAGGCCCCACGGCGCGATGACCCGCACCCGCCGGGGTGGCTCGAACTCGTACCGCAGGTAGTGGCGGAGCGGGACGAGGTCCACGAAGTGGTCCGGGTGGAGGTGGCTGACGATCACGGCGTCGAGCGTGCTGGGCTCCACGACTTGCGCCAGGCCCGCGTATGCGCCGTGGCCCAGGTCCAGGACGATCGCGTGGCCGTCCTCGAGGAGGACGTACGCGGCGCCCACGGCACCCGGCCGGGCGGAGTAGGCGGGGCCGGCGCCCGCGATGACGAGGTCCATCGCCCGATGCTACCCGCCCGAGGAACGTGGCGACGGATGCCCTGCCGCGCCCGATCCGGCGCCCGGGCGGCCCGGAGCGGCGGGATCCGGCGCGGGGCGTCCATCGGCGGGCTCCGGGTGCGCCGCCCGGGGGTTCGCGCGTGCGACGAGCACGCGCCCGCCCGCGGCGGCGCCTCCTCCCGAGAGCCGGGATCGTCGCCCGCCCAGGACCACCTCGCCGAACCCGGCGTCCGCCGCGACGTCGTACCCGCGGCCGAGGCCGAACGCGAAGGAACGGGCGAGGTGGGCGTCGGAGCCGACCGTGATGCGCACCCCACCCAGTTCCCGGAAGCGCGCGACCGCCCACGGCGCGGGATACGTCTCCTCCGCGGCCTGGCGGAGCCCGCTCGTGTTGACCTCCAGGCCCGTCCCCGACTCGACGAGCGCCCCGAGGATCGGCTCGTACACCTCGGGGGCGGCTGCGAACGCGGCCGGCGGCACGTGCGGCGCCAGGTACCGCTTCACGAAATCCAGGTGCCCCAGCGTGTCGAAGAGGCCGCTCCGCGCGGCGGCGAGCACCTCCGCGAAGTAGGGCGCCACGATCTCGCCGAACGTCCGACCGGCCACCCACGCGGCGACGCGACCCTTCACGTACGGGTCGTCGCGCATGACGTGGACGGACCCGATGGCGTGGTCGTAGGCATGGCGCGCGAGGTGCTCGCGGATCTCCGCCTCGTACCGTGACTGGTACGTCACCTCGATGCCGAAGCGGATCGTCACGCCGCGGTCGGCCCACCGCGCGGCGGCGTCGCGCACGTACCGCTCGCGCGTCGTGAAGTCCGCGTGTGCATAGGCCGGCGCCGAGGGCTCGAAGTCCACGTGGTCGGTGATCGCGATCTCCGCGATGCCGCGCGCGTGCGCCGCCGCCGCGTACGTGTCGATCGCGACGTCGGCGTCCGGGGACATGACGGTGTGGAGGTGTCCGTCGAGCGGCAGCGCCGTGTCGTCCGGGCGGCCCTCGATCGCCGCGTTGACGGCGGTCCCATCGTTGGTCATGCCGCGGCGGGACGGGCCGGGGCCGCGACGGCGGGCCGTGGGCGGGAGCAGCGCCGGGCGCGGGCGCCCGAGACGCCCCTCGGAGCCGGAGGCTCCGGGCGCAGCTTCGGCGCGCGGGGAGTCGTCCTCACCGCCGGGGCGATCGGTCATCCTTCGATGACGCCCATCGCCCGGCCCACCCGGTCGAAGGCCGCGACGCACCGCTCCAGGTGTCCGTACGTGTGGGCCGCCGTGACGATCGTGCGGATCCGCGCCCGGTCGAGGGCCACGGTGGGGTAGACGACCGACGGCGCGAAGACGCCCTCGGCGAAGAGCCGCTCGGCGAACTCGATCGCCGCAGCGGAATCGCCCACGATCACCGGCGTGATCGGCGTCTCCGAGGCGCCGGTGTCGAACCCGAGGCGCGCCAGCTCCGCCTTGAAGAACCGCGTGTTCTCCCAGAGCCGCTCGAGCAGCTCGGGCTCCTCCTCCATGACCCGGACCGCCTCCAGGCAGGCGGCGGCTACGGCCGGCGGATGCGAGGTGGAGAAGAGGAATGGTCGCGCACGCTGGATCAGCAGGTCGCGGAGGACCTGCGAGCCGGCCACGTACCCGCCCAGGACCCCCATCGCCTTCGACAGGGTCCCGACCTGGATCGCGACGCGCCCGTGGAGGTCGAAGTGGTCCACGCTCCCGCGGCCGTTCCGTCCGAGGACACCGGAGGCGTGAGCGTCGTCCACCATGACCGCCGCGTCGTGCGCCTCGGCCGCCTCGACGATCGCCGGGAGCGGCGCGATGTCGCCGTCCATGCTGAAGACGCCGTCCGTGACCACCAGGATCGAGCGGTACGGCCGCCCCTCCGCGTCCCCGTCGCGCCGGGCGCGCTCCAGGATGGCGCGGAGCGCCTCCACGTCGCGGTGCGGGTAGACCTCGCGCGGGGCCTTCGAGAGGCGCATCCCGTCGATGATCGAGGCGTGGTTGAGCTGGTCGCTCACGATGAGGTCGTGCTCGCCGGCCACCACCGGGATGACGCCGGTGTTGCACGTGAACCCGGACTGGAACGTGAGGACGGCCTCCACGCGCTTGAACCGCGCGAGGTGCGCCTCGAGCGCCTCGTGGAGCGTCATCGTCCCGGCGATCGTCCGGACCGCCCCGCTCCCCGCGCCGTAGTCCGCCACGGCCCCCACGGCCGCCGCCTTCAGGCGAGGGTGGTCGGCGAGCCCCAGGTAGTTGTTCGACGAGAGGCTGATCACGGTGCGCCCGTCGACGACCACCTCGGGGCCCTGCGCCGTGCTCATGACGCGCAGGGGGCGATAGAGGTGGGCGGCCCGCAGCTCGTCGAGCTCGGCCGCCAGGTGGGCGAGGGGGTCCGGTCGGGTGGTCATCGCCGCGTCCTCCGTCGTGCCGTCGTCGCCTCATCGTGCCGTCGGCGCCCGTCGCCGGGCCACGGCTGTCGGCGCCCGGCGCCGGGCCACGGCCGGCCGCGCTCGTCGGCGCCGCTCACGTGGTCCAGTCCAGGAGCACCTTGCCCGAGTCGCCGGAGCGCGCCGCGGCGAACGCCGCGTCGAAGTCCCGGAACCCGAACCGGTGCGTGATCGCCGGGGTGATGTCCAGCCCCGACTGGAGCATGACCGTCATCTTGTACCAGGTCTCGTACATCTCCCGGCCGTAGATGCCGCGGAGCGTGAGCATCTTGAAGACGATCTCGTTGACGTCCAGGGAGATCTCCTCTGTCGGGATCCCCAGGATCGCGATCCGACCGCCATGGGCCATCGTCGCGATCGCCGTCCGCAGCGCCGTCGCGTTGCCGGACATCTCCAGCGCGACGTCCCAGCCCTCGGTCATGCCCAGGTCGCGCTGCACGTCGGCGAGGCTCCGCTGGCGCGGATCCACCACGGCGGTCGCGCCCATCCGCGACGCGATCTCCCGGCGGATCGGGTTGGGCTCCGACACGACGACGTACCGGGCCCCGGCGTGCCGGACCACCGCGGTCGCCATGAGCCCGATGGGTCCGGCCCCCGAGACGAGGATGTCCTCGCCGAGGACGGGAAAGGCGAGCGCGGTGTGGACCGCGTTCCCGAACGGGTCGAAGATCGCCGCGACCTCCTCGTCCACGCCCGGCCAGTGGTGCCAGACGTTCGTCATCGGCAGCGCGACGTACTCGGCGAAGGCGCCGTCGCGGCCAACCCCGAGGCCGACCGTGTGGGCGCACAGGTGGCGGTTGCCGGCCATGCAGTGGCGGCAGCGCCCGCAGACGACGTGGCCCTCCCCGCTCACGACGTCGCCGGGGTGGAAGTCGCTCACGTTGGACCCGACCTCGGTCACCTCGCCGACGAACTCGTGGCCCACGACCAGCGGAGGGCGGATTGTCTTCGCCGCCCACGGGTCCCACGACTCGATGTGCAGGTCCGTCCCGCAGATCCCCGTCTTGCGGACGCGGATGAGGACGTCGTTGATGCCGATCGCTGGGACCGGAACCTCTCGCAACTCCAGGCCCGGGCCCGGCGCGGGCTTCACGATCGCGAGCATCAGGTCACTCCCTCCGATGGATCGCGGCCGGGGCGCCAGGCGCGCCGTGCGGTCCACACCGGCCGGCCCGTGACAGGGGGCATTGCTCCGCTTCACGCGACCCGTCCGTCGCTCCACCATTGTGGGCCCCGGGCCTCGTACGGCGCGTGCGGCTCCCGGGCCTCGTGCGGCCCCCGGGCCTCGTACGGCTCCCGGGCCTCGTACGGCGCGTGCGGCCCCCGGGGCGATCAGTCGAATCAGCCGCCACGGAAGGAAAGGCCGTGTTCGTCCAGGGCATGCTTGAGCCGAGCCACCGCCCTGGGTCCGACGCCGTGGAGGCGCAGCAGCTCCGGTTCCGTGACGGCCGCGAACTGCCCGAGACGCGTGTACCCCGCCTGCGCGAGCGCCCGTTCCGCGGGCTTGCCCAGCCCCGACGGGAGGCCGTCCTCCGGCTGCCCGGGTCGCGACCTCACAGCGCCCACTCCCCCGTGAGCATGCGCGCGGCCGGGCTCCCGACCGGCGCCCCGCCGTCCGCAGCGACGATGGGGTTGGTGAGGCGGCCGACCCCCTCGACCTCGACGACGACGACGTCGCCCGGCTCGAGGAAGACCGGCGGATCCCGGAAGACCCCGACGCCGGACGGCGTGCCCGTGAGGACGACGTCGCCCGGCTCGAGGGTGATCGCGTGGCTGATGAACGAGAGGAGGTGCGGGACGTCGAAGATCATGTCGTCCGTCCGCGCGTCCTGCATCGGGACCGGTCGGCCCGCGTCCGGGCCGACGGCGGGCACGCGCCAGGAGCGGAGCGCGAGGTCGCCCGGATCGCCGACCTCGGCCGGCGTGACCACGGCGGGACCGAGCGGGCAGAACGTGTCCGAGCCCTTCGCGCGCAGCCACTGGCCGTCGCCGTGCTCGCCCGCGCCGAGCGCAGCCTTCGAGCCCTGCAGGTCGCGCGCCGAGACGTCGTTCGCGACCGTGTAGCCGGCGACGTTGCCGAGCGCGTCCGCGGGGCTGGCGTGCCGCGTCCGCGCGCCCACGACGACCGCGAGTTCCGCCTCGAGATCGAGCGCGTGGGTGTCGGCGTGGCGGATGACGGGATCCCCGTCGCCCACCACTGCGTTCGCGAACTTCGCGAAGAGCATCGGTCGGTCGGGCATCGGTGCGTTCTGCTCCCTGACGTGGGCGGCGTAGTTCTGGCCGACGCAGACGACCTTGCCCGGCTCGGGGATCGGCGCGGAGAGCCGCACCTCGTCGAGGCCCAGGCACGGTGGCCGGGGACCTGCCGTCACGGCGGCATCCAACGCGGCCTCGGTCCGGCCGAGGCCGGGGTCGGCGCGGAGGAGACGGCGGAGGTCGAGGGCAGCGAAGGCGGGCTCGAGCGCCGCGGACCCCAGGCGGGGATCCGCGAGCGCCGCGAGCGGGACGATCCGCCCCGGGTCGCCCGGCCCGTCGGAGATCAGGAAGCCGACGACGGGATCGGACGCCGGAGCTCCGACCGTGGCCGTCTCCGTCGCCGCTGCCTCGACCGGCCGATATGCCACGATCCGCATGCGGCCTCCTACTGCTCGTTGAGCCACGCGCGGACCGGGGGCCGCGTCAGAGTCCGGAAGAGGACCGCCGCCAGGATCGCCACGGGGATCGCGTACGGCCAGAGGCCCGCCAGGACCAGCAGGGGGATCGCCGGGATCGTCAGGCTCGCGAGCCCGAGCGCGAGCGTCCGCGCTGCCTCCTTGCGCTGGAGGACGAGCGTGGTGGTGAAGATCGTGTAGGCGAGCAGGATCATCCAGAGGACGCCCATCGGGCTGATCGGCGCGGAGATCGCCTGGTCCACCACCCAGCGCAGCGACAGGCCGATGCCGGCGAGGATGAGGAAGGCGTAGACGAGGAAGACCTTCACGCCGAGCGGCATCGAGGTCGGGATCTGCATCCGCCCGATTCTGCCACCTCCCCTCCGGGGCCGTGGCAGCCCGGCTGGTACGATGCGAAGGCCCCCCGCCACCAGGTCACCGCGCGGCGCCACGCGTCGGCGCCACGCTCGATCCGCGAGGTCCCGCGATGACGTCCATCCCCGAGACGGGACCCGACCTGCCGGAGACGCCGAGCGAGGCGCCCGCGGACGCGGGCGCGCCCGCGGCGGACGCCGAGGCGCCCCGGCCCGACGCCGAGGCACCCCGGCCCGACACCGAGGCACCCCGGCTCGACGCGGCCGCCCCGCGGCCCCGTCCGGCCCGCCGTCGGGTCGCCCTCGCCGCTGCCGCCCTGGCGATCCTCGCCGTCGTCGTCGTGACGGGCGGCCTCGTGTGGCGACTCGTTCTGGCGCCGGCGCCGGCCGTCGCCCTCGCCCCGTGGGACTCGCTCGACACCCGCTGGGGGACCTACCTCTCGGAGCGCGAGTGGGGAAACCCGCGCGAGGCGGTCGGCGGCAACGGGTGGGGGATGGACTACCTCCGCGCGATCAAGGTCCCGTACACCTGGGGCGAGGACGGCATCGCCGGCTGGACGACGCGCGCCGGCGACTTCGCCCTGGGCTGGGCCGTCTGGGACGGGAAGTACGTCAAGGTGACCGAGCGGCTGTTCGGCTGGAGCAACCCGTCGGGGCCGCACGGCGAGGCGATCGTGGACCGCCGGACCTTCCACGAGAACACCCCGACCTCCAGCTACACGCGGTACGTGCTCGAGTACCCCGCGGCGACGCCGGTCTTCGAGATCGCGTTCGAGGGTGCCCGGGCGGACGACGCCTCCGGGATCATGCGCGCCACCGCGACGAACACCGGGACGGCCGCCGCCCCGGTGGACGTCGTCTTCAAGGGCTGGTTCCACGACCCATCGCTGGCGGTCGAGAGGACCGACGACGGCCTTCTCCTCCGCGGGGCGTCCTCGGTCGTCGCGATCGCCGGCCCGCAGCCCACCAGTGCCCAGGTGAGCGACCGCAAGAGCGCGATCGACGCCAACCTGCGCGACGGCGCCCTGACCGGTGACGGTCCCGGGCATATCGGCGGACTCCACTTCCGCCTCCAGCTCGACCCGGGCGCCAGCGAGACCGTGACGCTCGCCTGGGCCGAAGCGCCGGACGCCGAGACGGCCCGGGCGCGGGCGGACGACCTGCTGCCGGACGCCGGCGAGGTCGTCGCGTTCCGCGCGAAGGAGGCGGACGGGCTCTTCCGTGGCGACGTCACTGCCCACGAGGACGTCTACCGGCAGGCGCTGGCCGGGCTCCTCTGGAGCCAGAGCCTGTACACGTGGGACGGCACCACGTCGTTCGACCCCGCCTGGGCCGGGAAGGTGGACGCGAACGACGTCCTGATCATGCCGGACAAGTGGGAGTTCCCCTGGCTCGCCAGCTGGGACACCGGGTTCCAGGCGGTGGCCGCCTCGATCATCGATCCGGAGCTGGGGGCCGACCAGCTCCGCTTCCTCCTCTCCGACCGCTGGCAGCAGCCGGACGGCCAGGTGCCGTGCGCCGAGTGGGTGATGGGGGTCGAGTGCCCGCCGGTCTTCGCGTGGTCCGCCCTTCGGGTCGCCGAAGCGGGTGCCGGCGACGCGTTCCTGAAGGAGGTCTACCCGGGGCTCCAGCGCCAGTACGAGTACTGGTGGAAGACGAACGCGGTCCAGCCCGACGGCCTCTTCACCGGCGGCTTCCTGGGGATGGACAACCTGCCACGCGGGAAGGGGATGGCGCAGGCGGACGCGTCGGCGTGGATGGCGTTCTTCGCGCGCGACCTGGCGCGGATCGCCGAGCGGCTCGGCGACACGGCCGCAGCCGATCGATACGCGGCGGACGTGGGCCGCATCGCGGCCGCCGTGAACGCGAGCCTCTGGGACGAGAAGGACGGCTTCTACTACGACCTCGACACGGACGGCACCTTCATCCCGACGAAGTCGTACTCGGGGCTCATCCCGCTCATCGCCGACATCGTGCCGGCGGACCGCCTCGACCGGGTCCTCGCGACGCTGCGCGACCCGGAGGAGTTCCTCTCGCCACACGGCGTCCGCTCGACCTCCGCGAAGAGCGTGCTGTACGAGCCCGGTTACAGCTCACAGCGCGGTGTGAACTCGAACTGGCTCGGGCCGGTCTGGGTCCCGATCAACTACCTCCTCGTCCAGGCGCTCGGCCCGGCGGACCCGGCCCTGGCCGGGACGATCCGCGAGTCGGTCGTGCAGACGGTCGAGGCCGACTGGCGGGCGACCGGGCGGTTCCACGAGTACTTCGACGCCGAGACCGGGGAGGGGATCGGCGCCGACGCGCAGACGGGGTGGACCGCCCTGGTCGCCAACCTCATCTCGGAGGGCTGGCCCGCGGCCGCCCGCTGAGCCGGAGCACGCTGCCGGCGCGCGGCTGGCCCGCGCCGGCCCGCTGAGCCGCCGGCACGTCGCCGGCGCGCCGTCCCCCCGGCCCGGCCGCCGCCCTCGGGGCGGCGGCCGGGCCGAGTCGCGAGTGCCCGGGATCGCCGCGCATCACCGGGAGGACTGCCGCCGGGTCCGCCGGCGTCGCCCGATCGCCGCGCATCACCGGGAACGGGTCCCGGCGACGTGGCCGACCCTCGCCGAGCATGGGGCCAGCGGCTCCTTGCCGGTGCACAGTCCGGCGCGAGTCCCCGGGGTGATGCGCGGCGAGGAGGCCGAGTCGCGCCGGCCCCGCGCCGTGGCGGTCTCACGCCGCGCCGGCCCCGCGCCGTGGCGGTCTCACGCCGCGCCGGCCCCGCGCCGTGGCGGTCTCACGCCGCGCCGGCCCCGCGCCGTGGCGTCCGTCCCCCGGCGCCGGCGCCGCCCTCGGGGCGGCGGCCGGCCTCCACCGCGCTCGGACGGCCCTCCGCCCGCCCGCGCGGCCGTCGTCTCGGTGCGGGCCGCCGTGTGTGCCGGCTCGGGCCTCCCGCCCTCAGTTCGTGCTCTGGCGGCTGTACGCTTCCTGGACCGCGAGACTGTCGTCCACCTCGAGGTCGCCGTGGCCCGGCACCTCGTAGTCGCGGCGCCCGAACGCCTCCGCCACCCGCCGCAGCACGATCGCCTCGGCGCGCGAGATCGCGTCCGGCGACCCCTGCTCCTGGGCGGCCAGCGCCGCGGTCTCCGCCAGCTCGAGCGCGACGTCCACGTAGGCGGCGGCCATGTGCGGCTCGACCTTCGCGCCCAGGATCGCCGCCGCGGCGCGACATGCCTCGATCGCGCCGGCGATGAAGGCGTCGGTCTGCCCCTCCTCGAGCCGGACGCTCGCGAACGGGGCCTTGCCCTCCTCGCCGATCAGCTCCTTCGCGAGGTCGGTATGTCCGTACCGCTCCTCCAGGTGCTTCCACTCGCGCTTGAGCGCGCGGCTCTCCTTGAACCGACCGAACCAGCCGGAGGGCGCGGCCGCACGGACCGCTTCCTCGCCCGCCACGAGGCCGCGACGCAGCGCCGCCCACTCCTCGTCGGTGAAGTCCGTCCTGCTCGTCATCTCTCGCTCCCCCGTGATCCCGCGGGCCTGCGGCGCTGCGCGCCGTCCTGCGAGCATACCCGGCCCGCGCGCGGTGCCGAGTGCGGCAGGCGGGGCGCGTCCCTCCCTCCCGACCGCGGAGGTCCCGGCCACTCACCCCCCGGCCGCGATCCCGCCCCGGCCCCACGCCTCACGCCCGCGAGCCGGACGTGCTCCGGTCCCGCGCCAAGCGCAGATCCGGAACAGACGACTCGGCCGCCTCCGGCGGAACCGCTCGCATCCTGCGTCGGGCGCAGATCCGCCCCTCCGGCTTGCGCCAGAGGCAAGACCTGCCGGAGGAGACGCTGAACGGGCAGCGGATCTGCGCCGGGCGCAACCGCGGTGCAGATCGGACGGTCGTGGCGCTGGCTCGTGCAGCCATCCTGCGTCGGGCGCAAGGGATGGATGTCTTCGGCGTCCCGGGCCCGGGGGGCCCGACGCTCCTTGCGCCTGGCGCAGGACGGGTCCCCCGGGGACCGCTCCCGCCGGCCGCGGGCCTCCCTCTTGACACCGCGGCGGGCGGTCCGTACATTTCACTAAACCGGTTTGCTAAACCGGTTCACACGGGGAACCGAGAGGTCGCTCGAGGGAAAGCCGAGCGATCGCCGCCGATCCGAGGGACGGCGGACCGCGCGGACGGATCGGGCCCCGGGCGCACGGCCCGCAAGCGGGCGCACGGCCCGCAGGCAGGCGAACGGCCCGCAGGCGGGCGCACGGCCCGGAGGCGGGCGAACGGACGGAGGATCCCGGCAGGGCGCGACGCCCGCCGGACCGCGAGGTGGCAGTGGCGGAGAAGACCCGGGACGCGACCGCGGAGAGCGTCGTGTCGGTCGATGGCAACGGCTCCTCTCGGCCCGACCGCGCCCGGATCGCGGACGTCGCGCGCGCCGCAGGCGTGAGCAAGACCGCCGTGTCCTTCGCGTTCAACAGCCCGGAACGCCTCAATCCCGACACGGCCGAGCGGATCCTGGAGGTCGCGGACGACCTCGGGTACCGTCCGCACCCGGTGGCGCGGATGCTCACCCAGCGCCGGACGGGGACGATCGGCGTGCTCACGCCCCAGGCGCTCTCCGTCGTCTTCTCCAACCCGTTCTTCGGGCTCTTCAACGAAGGCGTCGCCGCTGCGGCCGAGTCGTCCGGTCACGCGCTGCTCTTCGTCTCGCCGCTTCATGGGTCGCTCGCCCGCGCCGTCGGCCGGGCCATGGTGGACGGGTTCGTCGCCGTGGGCCTGCCCGAAGGGCACCCGGAGATCGAGCAGATCCGACGGGCAGGACTCCCGACCATCCTCGTCGACTCGCACGCGTTCCCGGCGCACGGCTCGGTGCTCGTCGACGACGAGACCGGCGCGCGGCTCGCTGCCGAGCACGTCGCCGGCCTCGGCCACCGCGACATCCTGGTGGTGGGCGTCGAGCCCGCGGCGCCGATGTCGGCACACAGCCCGGACGGGGTGATGGGTCGCCGCCTGGGTGCCTACCGCGACGCCCTCGGCCGGGCCGGCATCGACCTTCCCGACGAGCGCGTGCTCGTGGGCCCCGCGACGATCGAGGGCGGCATGGCCTGCCTGCGCCGGGCATGGGACGACGGGCTCCGCCCCACGGCCGTCCTCTCGATGAGCGACGCGATGGCCATCGGCGTCATGCACGCCGCGGAGGAGCTGGGGCTCTCGATCCCTCGCGACCTGTCGGTCGTCGGCTTCGACGACATCGACATCGCGCGCTACACCAGCCCGGCGCTGACAACCATCCGACAGCCCGTCCGCCGCAAGGGCGAGGAGGCCGTGCGCCTCCTGCTCGCCCAGCTCGAACCTCACGCGTCCGCCGCGCCGGAGCAGGTCATGCTGCCCACGCGACTCATCGTCCGCGGCACGACCGGCCCGGCTCCGATCCTCCGGGAGGAGGTGGGCGTCGCGGCGAGCTGATCGGGTGGCATCAGCCGCCCCCACCGATATCGTCACCGCAACGGCCGGCGGGGAACCCCCGCAGCCGTCGAACCAGGTGAGCCGGCCGCGACGGCCTCCGGAGGGAGACCGGCCGAGGCCGGAGAGAGCGCAAGTAGAGGAGTGAAGGACCAGATGCGACTCATGAAGCTCGCGACCGCGTTCGCGGCCGTTGCCGTCGTCGCCGCTGCGTGCAGCAGCGCCGCGACGCCGGCGCCGTCCGCCGAGGCGACGGCCGCCCCGACCACCGAGGCCACGGCCGCCCCCGCGACACAGGCTCCGACCGCGGCTCCGTCCGAGTCCGCCGCGGCTGCCACCTGCACGACCGACCCGGTGGCGATCACCTACTGGACGAAGGAAGGCGATACCAGCCTCGTCTACGTCAAGGCCCTCGCCGACGCCTACACGGCGGCGTTCCCGAACGTCACGTTCGACGTCGTGAACAAGGACGTCGAGACGCTGCGCCAGGACTTCCAGACGGCCAGCCTCGCCGGCAACCAGCCGGACCTCCTGTGGACCGTCGCCGACCACGTCGGCCCGTTCACCGCGGCAAACCTCATCCTCCCGCTCGACGGCCTCGTCGACACCAGCGTCTACCTGCCGAACGCCGTCGCCGCGGTCCAGGCCGGCGGCAAGACCTGGGGCGTGCCGATCTCCTACGGCAACCAGCTCATGCTCTACTGGAACAAGGGCCTCGTCGGTGACGCCGCCCCGGCCGACACCGACGCTCTCGCGGCCAAGGCCAAGGAGCTCACCGACGGCGCCGGCAAGTACGGCATCGTCTTCAACCAGACCGAGTCCTTCTGGCTCGTTCCCTTCCTCGGCGGCCAGGGCGGCAGCGTCTTCGCGGCCGACGGCATCACCCCCACCCTGAACACGCCCGAGATGACGGCGGCCCTCCAGCTCCTCTACGACTGGAAGTTCACCGGCCAGGTCATGCCCAAGGAGGCCGACTACAACGTCGCCGACGGCATGTTCAAGGACGGGACCGCCGGCATGATCATCAACGGCGACTGGGCGATGGGCGACTACAAGAAGGCGTGGGGCGACAAGCTCGGCGTCGGTCCCATCCCGAAGATCACCGGCGCCGACTACCCCAAGCCGTACACGGCCGGCGCGTTCTACATGGTCCCGAAGAACGTCGCGAACGACGCGAACAAGCAGTGCGTCGTGCTCGACTTCATCAAGTGGTCCACCAACCAGGACAACCAGATCCAGATGGTCAAGGACCTCGCCCGGCTTCCGGCGCTCGTCACCGCGATCGAGGATCCGATCGTCACCGGCGACGCGCTCCTCGCGGGCGCCGCCGAGGCCGTGAAGCTCGGCGTCCCGCAGCCGACGAACCTCGAGATGCGTTGCGTCTTCGACTCGATGACTGCGGGTGTCCGCGACATGTTCGGCAACGGTGCCAAGCCCGCCGACGTCGCCGCGGCGATGCAGAAGTCCGCTGACGCGGGCGTCGCCCCCGGCGGCGAGTGCGCCGCGGAGTAGCCACCACGAGACCCGCGAACGCGCCCCGGCCGACCGGCCGGGGCGCGTTCCTTTTCTGTAGGCTGGTGCGGCACGACGGAGCGGACGGTCGCGGCCGCGCCGGCGGGCGGCGAGACGGAGTCGGGTTGCGAGGGAGGCCGACGTGTTCGACATCAACAACGCCGTAAGGGCGGTGGGCGAGGTCGCCCTCACCATCGCGTTCATGGCGGCCATCGTCGCTGTCATCGAGATCGTCCTGTACGTCATCTTCGTCCGCTGGCGGAAGTCGAAGCTGGCCGTCCCCATCCTCTTCGTTGCGCCCGCGGTCGTCGGGATCGGCCTCCTGTACGTCTACCCGCTCCTCTGGGAGCTGAACGTCAGCTTCACGAAGATGAGCATCCGGAACTTCTACGACCCGGGCTTCCTGGGCCTGACGGGTGAGAAGAACCTGTTCGTGGGGTTCCAGAACTACATCAACGTGCTGACCGGCCCGGTGCTCAAGCAGACGGGCTTCTACCAACTCTTCCTCCAGACCGTCATCTGGACGGCCGTCAACGTCGTCGTCACCGTCCTCATCGGCATCGGTCTGGCGCTCCTGCTCAACCGCGCGATGCGGGGGCGGAACCTCTACCGCGCGATGCTCATCCTGCCCTGGGCCATCCCGGCGCTCATCTCTCTCCAGATCTGGCGGACCGAGTACAACAACGAGTACGGCGCCGTGAACCAGCTGCTGGGGATGATCGGGATCGGGCCCATCTCGTGGCTCACGGACCCCTTCTGGAACTTCGCCGCGATGTGCATCACGAACATCTGGCTCGGCATCCCGTTCATGATGGTCATCACGCTCGGCGGACTCCAGTCCATCTCCCACGAGTACTACGAGGCCGCCGAGATCGACGGTGCGGGCTGGTGGCCGCAGTTCCGGAACATCACGATGCCGCTCCTCCGGCCGGTGATGCTGCCCGCGATCCTCCTCGGGATCTTCCTCACGTTCAACAACATCCTCGTCCCGTTCTTCATCAACCAGAACGAGATCGAGACCAGCGACATCCTCGTGACCGCCCTCTACCGGGCGGCCTTCCAGTACAGCCGGTACGGGTTCGCAGCGGCGCTCGCGTTCGTCATCTTCGCGATCCTGCTGGTCTTCACGATCTTCTACGTCCGCCGGACGAACGTGATGAAGGAGGCCTACTGATGGCCGGCGCCAGCGCGACGAAGCCCGCCCCGGCGGCCCAGGGCCGGCGGTCGGTCTACAACCGCCTCTTCACGGATGCCCCGCGGGGGAAGGACGCGCCGGGCAAGCGCCTCCTGATCCACGCGATCCTCATCGGCTTCTCGATCATCGCGGTCTTCCCGGTGATCCGCGTCTTCGGCGTCGCCCTGCGCCCGGGCGACAAGCTCCTGGACCCGGAGTTCTCGATCATCCCGCCGAACGCGACGCTGGAGGCGTTCTACAACGTCCTGTTCGAGCAGGAGACGCTCCAGTGGCTGTTCAACAGCCTGATCATCACGTTGGGCACCGCGAGCATCGGCCTGATCTTCGCGGCGACCTCGGCGTACGCCTTCTCCCGCTACAGGTTCCGCGGCCGGAGCAGCGGGCTCACGTTCCTCTTCGCCACCCAGATGATCCCGGGTCTCATGCTCCTCGTGCCGATCTATCTCATCGCCGTCCAGCTGGGCCTGACGAACACGTACCGCGGTCTCGTCATCGCGTACTCGGTGACCGCGATCCCGTTCAGCACGTGGATCCTCAAGGGCTACTACGACACGATCCCGTTCGACCTCGAGGAGGCGGCCCGGATCGACGGCTGCTCGGAGATCCAGTCGTTCTGGAAGGTCCTGCTGCCGCTCTCCCTCCCGGCGCTCGCGATCGTGTTCCTCCTCAACTTCCTCGCAGCGTGGAGTGAGTTCTTCATGGCGAACGTCATGATCGGCTCGCGGGAGGACCTGCTCACCTGGCCGCTGGGGATCACGCGCTTCCAGCAGCAGTTCCAGACGGAGTGGTCGCTGCTCGCGGCCGCGTCCATCCTCATCTCCATCCCCGTCGTGATTCTGTTCGTCTACTCGTCCAAGTGGCTCGTCTCCGGCCTCACGCTCGGCGGCGTGAAGGGCTAGGGGGTCGATGACGACCCGGCGCACCGGCCTCGCGGCCGAGGCCGGCCCGGCGAGCGTGGGGGCCGCGCGGCGGCCCCCACGCCGCGCTCAGCGGTGCATCACCGCGCGCCAGGGACCGGTGAGCTGCTCGAACGTCTCGACGTCGATGAGGTCGCGCACGAGCACCGCGAGGCCGGCGGCGATCACGCACGCGACGAGCCGGCCGTGCTCTCTGTGGCCGGGGTCGCGCACGGCCATCGCTCGATGGACGGCCGCCTCGAACGCCGCGATCGCATCTCGTCGGCCGTCGTTCCGGCCCAGGACCACCGCCCGGGCCTGGGCCGCCGCGATCGTCGTCCCCACGGCGGGCGTGAGCGACCACCAGCGCCAGTCGGCCTCGCGCTCCATCGCCTTGCCCTCGGCGGGCGTCAGGCGCGCGGCGCGCCGGAGGATGTCGAGCACCTCGTGCCCGTTCGGGCCAAGGTCGGCGGCCGCCGGCAGGACCAGCCGCGGAGTGCCGTCCGCCTCGAGTGTCCGTTCCTCCGCCGCATCGGGCCGTCCGGATGGATCGATCTCCCGGACCTTGTCGCCCATGTCACGCCTCCCGAGCCGGACGCATCGCGCCGTCCGATGACCATGCTACCCCCGTCCCTCCGCATCCCCTGAGGTCCCGCAGCATGTCGATCGTCACGCCGGAATGGGTCCGCGACGCCGTCTTCTACCAGGTCTTCCCCGACCGTTTCGCGCGGAGCGGGCGCGTCGAGGCCCCCGGGCCGCTCGAGGCGTGGGACGCGCCGCCCACCGTCCACGGGTTCAAGGGCGGCGACCTCTACGGCGTGGCCGACCGGCTCGACTACCTGCAGGACCTCGGGGTCACGGCGCTCTACCTCAACCCGGTCTTCGCGTCGGCGTCGAACCACCGCTATCACACGTACGACTACTACGCGGTCGATCCGCTCCTCGGCGGGAACGACGCTCTGCGGACCCTGCTCGACGCGGCCCACGCCCGCGGGATGAAGGTGATCCTCGACGGGGTCTTCAACCACGCGAGCCGCGGCTTCTGGCCGTTCAACCACGTCCTCGAGTGCGGCCTCGGCTCGCCGTACGTGGACTGGTTCTACGTGGACCGGGACGCGCTCGCCGCCGGGCGACCGCTCCGGGCCTACCCGAACGAGCCCCTGCGCCGGTCGACGGAGGATCTCTCCGACATCGCCCACTTCGGGAGCGAGTCCATCTCCTCGCTCGGCTACCGCGCGTGGTGGGACCTGCCGGCGCTGCCGAAGCTCAACACGGACAACCCGAAGGTCCGCGAGTACATCTTCGACGTCGCCGAGCACTGGATCCGCTTCGGTGTCGACGGCTGGCGGCTGGACGTCGCCGCGGAGATCGACGACGACGAGTTCTGGCGCGAGTTCCGGCGGCGCGTGAAGGCGATCGATCCTGAGGCGTACATCGTCGCGGAGATCTGGCACGAGGACCACCGCTGGCTCAACGGAGACCAGTTCGACGCCTACATGAACTACCCCGTCGGGTTCGCCGCGCTCTCGTTCTGCGCCGGCGAGCACCGCGACGAGCGCGTCATCCGCCAGCACGGTGAGGTGGGGGCCAACGTCCGCCGCGACGACGGCCCGGCGTTCCTCGAGCGCCTGGACCACGTGCTCCACGTGTACGACCCGGCGATCAACGCGGTCCAGATGAACCTCATCGACACGCACGACACCCCGCGCCTCCTCTCGATGTGCGCGGGCGATCTCGACGGCCTCCGGCTGACGACGCTCGTCCTGCTCACCGTCGGGGGCGCGCCCTGCATCTACTACGGGGACGAGATCGGCCTGGCCGGGGAGTTCGACCCGGCCTCCCGCGGCGCGTTCCCGACGGACGAGTCCGCGTGGGACCTCGACCTCCGCGCGTTCTACCGGGGCGCCATCGCGCTCCGGCACGCGCACCCCGCGCTCCGGCGCGGCGCGTTCCACCCCGCCGGCGCGGCCGGGATGGCCGCCGCCTACACGCGCAGCGACGGCTCCGAGGCGCTCGTCGTCTGCATCAACGCCGGCGACGAGCCGGCGCGTCTCGACCTGTCCATCCCCGACCTGGGCGGCCGGACCCTGGAGCCGGTGACGTGGGAGGGCTGGCCGTGGGCGACCGGCGAGTCCGCGTCCGTGGCCGCCGCCGGCGATGCGTCGGTGGAGCTCGGGGCGCGATCGGCCCGCGTCCTGCGGGCGCGCTGAAGACACCGGGGAGCATCGAGATGACGAGGATCGCCCCACCGCCCGCTGCCCGCCGCGTCGCGGCCGCGGCCGTCGCCGCCCTGACCCTGGTCGCCGCGTGCTCCCCGGGGCCCACGCCCGTCCCGCCGACCGCGCCCGCCAGCGCGTCCCCGGCCGTGCCGAGCCCCTCGCTCGCCGCCGTGGCTCTTCCGCCGGACCTGCCGCCGCTCGCTGCGGACGGCACGATCGCCGAGGAGGACCTCCGCCACGACAGCCGCTCCGACCTCTACCGCTCGCCGGGCGGCGCGGTCCCGGCGGGCACCCAGGTGACGCTCCGGCTCCGCGCGGCCGCCGGCGACCTGACGGACGCCACGGTCCGCGTCTGGGACCACGACGCCGGCGTCCAGGTCCTCGTCCCGATGCAGGTGGTCGCGACGGACCGGATCGGCGGCGAGCATGGCTACGACTGGTGGGAGGCCACGCTCGCCACGCCCGCGCAGCCGAACCTCTACTCGTACCGCTTCATCGTCCGCGACGGACCGACCACCCGGTACGTGGAGGACGAGATCCCCGGCGACAACGGTGGCGAGGCGAACGACGGCGGGACCGGCCAGGTCTACTCGGAGAGCCCGGACTCCTCGTGGCAGGTCGCCGCGTACAGGCCGGACTTCACGACCCCCGACTGGACGCACGGCGCCGTCGTCTACCAGGTCTTCCCCGACCGCTTCTTCAACGGCGACCCGTCGAACGATCCGAGTCCCGACGCGACACCCGGGACGAGCGGGGCCGAGGTCTTCCGGCAGCCCGTCCTGTACGGGAACCCGATCCTCCAGAAGGCGTGGACCGACCTGCCGGAGGGCTACTGCCGCGCCTACAAGGGTGTGACGTGCGACGAGGTGCCGCTCGGGCGCGACTTCTTCGGGGGCGACCTCGCCGGCATCACGGCGAAGCTCGACGACCTCGCGGGCCTCGGGGTGACCGTGCTCTACCTCAACCCGATCTTCGCCGCCGGCTCCAACCATCGCTACGACACGCTCGACTACGGGTACGTGGACCCGGGGCTGGGGACGCAGGCCGACTTCGACGCCCTCGTGGCGGCGGCGAAGGCGAAGGGGATCCGCGTCGTGCTCGACGGCGTGTTCAACCATGTCTCGTCGTCATCGCCGTGGTTCGACCGGGCGCGCCAGTACGACGCGGTCGGGGCCTGCGAGTCGGCCGGCTCGCCGTACCGCTCCTGGTTCACGTTCCGGAAGCCCGACGCGAACGAGCCGTCGCCCTGCGCACCCTCGACCGAGGATGGCGACGACACCTTCTACGTGGGCTGGTTCGGCTTCGACACGATCCCCGAGATCGTGGAGTCGCCGGAGACCAACGCGGTCTTCGTCGGCCCCGACGGGATCGTCCGGCGATGGCTGAAGGCCGGCGCGGCGGGGTGGCGGCTCGACGTCATGGACAACCTCTCCGAGGGCCTCGTCAAGGCGATCCGCATCGCGACGAAGGAGGCCGACCCGGATGCCCTCGTGCTCGGCGAGCAGTGGGGGAACGCGACCCCGTGGCTCCTGGGGAACCAGGCGGACTCCGTCATGAACTACCGGTTCCGGCGCGCGGTCATCGGCCTCGTGAACGGTGACACGGCCGACCTCGACGGCGCGATCGCCGGCCTCTCGCCCAGCGCCTTCGCCTCCCGGATGGAGAACGTCATGGCGCAGTACCCGCCGGCCGCCTGGGCGTCGCTCCTCAACCTCGTGGACAGCCACGACACGACGCGCATCCTCTGGACCCTGACGCCCGGCGAGGACAACGAGGCGGCGAAGACCGAGCCCGCGGCGCTCGCCCAGGGCAAGGCCAAGCTCCGTCAGGTGGCCGCGCTCCAGCTCACCTGGCCCGGGATGGCCTCGATCTACTACGGCGGCGAGGTGGGCCTCACCGGCCAGGACGACCCGGACGACCGCCGCCCGTACCCGTGGGACGCACAGGACGCCGAGCTCCGCGCCTGGTACGCCACGCTGGGGACGCTCCGCGGCGCGCACGAGGCGCTCCGGACCGGCGACCTCCGGTTCCTGCTGACCGACGACGCGGTGGGCACGCTCGCCTTCGGCCGGCGGACCGACGCTGAGGCGGCGATCACGATCCTCAACCTGTCCGATTCCGAGCGGACGGTGACGGTCCCGGTGGCCGGGTACGTCCCGGACGGCTCGGTCCTCGACTCCGCGCTCGACGGGACGACGGCGACGGTCGGGGGTGGCAGCGTCACCGTCACCCTGCCGGCCCGGGGCAGCGCCGTGCTCGTCACCCGGCCGGGCGTGGACCTCGTCGGCCCGACCGCCCCTACCGGCGTGACCGCCTCGGCGAGTCCCCGGGGCGTGTCGCTCGCGTGGCAGCCCGTGGACGGCGCGGCGTCGTATCGCGTCCTCCGCTCCATCCTTCCCGGCGGCTACGAGGAGGTCGGGACCGCGGCCGACGCTGCGTTCACGGACGCGACACCGCGGCCCGGCACCACGTACCACTACGTCGTGGAGGCCGTGGACGCCGCGGGCAACGCGGGTGCCCGGTCGGCGGACGTGACCGCCCTCCCGCGGCTCACGATCGCGGACGCGCGCGTGGACGCCCCCGCGACGGCCTCCCAGCCGCTCTCCGCGATGGAGGCGGGCACCCCGATCGGCGTCCTCGTCACGGTGGACGGCGCGACCGGCGGCCCGTCTCCAGCAGTGGGCATCCGCGCCCAGGTGGGTTTCGGACCGGCCGGGTCGGACCCGGCGGCGTCCGCCACCGCGGGCGCCCCGGCCGGCGCGGGAGAGGGCTGGACCTGGTCCGACGCCGCCTGGGACGCGCCGGCGTCCGGCGCGGACCGCTACGTCGGCGGCGTCCGGCCCGAGGCGACCGGTACCTTCGACGTGGTCGCCCGCGTCTCCACGGACGGCGGGACGACGTGGGCGTACGCGGGCCGGAATGGGATGCCGTACGCGCCGGGCGACGCCGTCGCGCTCACCGCCACCCCCGGCGCGGACACGGAGGCGCCTCCGGCGCCGGCCGGGCTCACCGTCGCCGCGAGCTCGGACACGTCGGTCACCGTCGTCTGGCAGCCGGTGAGCGCGCCCGACCTCCTGCGCTACCGGGTCTCCCGGTCGAGCACCGCAGGCGGCCCGTACGAGCCGCTCGCCACGACGATCGAGCCCACCTTCACCGACGACACCGTGAGCAAGGGCGCGACCTACTCCTACGTCGTGGCCGCCCAGGACGCGAGCTTCAACCTCTCGCCGGACTCGGCCGAGGTCGCGAGCGCCGCCCAGGCGCGCCCGGTGACGGCGACGTTCCGGCTCACCGTCCCCGCGGACACCCCGGCGGACGCGACGATCTACATCGCGGGCGACTTCCAGGGCTGGAACGCCGGCAAGACGCCGATGACGCGGGCGGCCGACGGGACGTGGGAGATCTCGTTGCCGCTCACCGAGGGACAGGCGCTCCAGTACAAGTACACGCGCGGCTCGTGGGAGGCCGTCGAGAAGGACGCCGGCTGCGGCGAGATCCCCAATCGGACCCTCACGGTCACGTACGGGGCGGACGGGACGACGGTCGTGACGGACGAGGTGCAGAAGTGGCGCGACATCGCGAAGTGCGGATGAGGCGGGCGGTGCTGCGGCCCGCCTGATCCCGGCTGTCGATCGCAGGCGCTCCCGGCCGCGCACGACGCCCCGGCCGGGGGCCGGGGGCCGCCACAGAGCGCCGGGGGGCCGGGGGCCGGGGGCCGCCACAGAGCGCCGGGGGGCCGGGGCCCGCCCGGGTCCGCCTCATAGCAGCCCGGGGCACTGATGTCCACGTCCCTGCCACGTCGGATCGCGGATCTGAGCGTCCGGGGCCCACGTTGGTGCTCGCGCACACACGCGCACCGCCCCTGGAGCGGGCCCTCGGCGTCGATCGAGGCCATCCCGGCTGGATACCAGCTCCCCGGACGCTGGGTGGTGGCATCTGGGCCGGATCCTGCCGATACCAGCGCCCCGGACGCTAGGTGGTGGCTCGGCGGCCGGGACGGCCCAGCCGTGAGGCGCGCCCGGCCCCGCCTGGGCTGGCTGCAGCCCTGCCGCCGCCCCGGACCGCGGGCTACACTCGTGTCGCCGTGTCAGACACCCCGTTCCCGCTGCCGGAGGACGGCGTCGCGTCCCGCCTCGTCGCGGCCTTCGACGCCGACGCCAAGATCCCGCGCGCCCTCGAGGCGCTCGGGCCCGTCGGCGGCCGCGACGTGGTCCTGGTGGACGCGGACCGCGGGCACCGGGCGCGTCAGCTCGCGGACTTGGGTGCGCGCGTGACCGCGCTCGTCCCCGCGCCGCGGCCCTCGGATCGTCGCGGTGCTGTCGAGGGTCTCGACGCCGCGGACGACCCCGGCCCCGTCGACGCCCGCGCGGCCGCCTCCGTGGGCGGCGCCGGTGGCGATGCCCACGACGCCGCGGAGGTCCGTCTCCGTGCGTCCATCGCCGACCTGGGCGACCGCGTTCGCGTGGCCACGGGCGACGCGGCGGCCACGGGCCTCCCGGACGCCTGCGCGGACGTCGTCGTCGCCCTGTGGAACGCGTACCGCCCGCCGGCCGAGGAGGCCGTCGCGGAGGCCGACCGCATCCTGCGGCCGGACGGCCGTCTCCTCGTCGTCCACGATTACGGCCGCGACGATCACGTCCGCGCAGAGCCCGGGATCGCCGAGGAGACCGTCGCGTGGAGCCGCCGCGACGGCTGGTACCTGACGCACGGGTTCCGGGTCCGCGTCATCCACGCGTTCTGGACCTTCGCCGACCTCGACGAGGCGCGCGAGCTGCTCGCGGCGGCGTTCGGCGAGGCGGGGAGCACCCTCGCGGACGGCCTGACCCGCCCCCGGATCAGCCACAACGTGGCCGTCTACCACCGGGCCCGCGGGGGCGCCGGGCCGTCGCCCGCCCCGCGGCTCGAGGACACGCCGGCGCCCGGGCCCTCGGACGAGCGAGGGCGCCGGCGGCAGTCGGCGTCGCGCCGTGGCGGCCCGGGATGAGCGGCCGTTACGACCAGGGGTACGACGAGGGCTACGATCCCCGACGGCAGGTCTCGCCGCGCCGCAGCGACGGCACGCGGCGCGATGTCCGGAGCGGCCCGCACATCGGTCCCCTGCGGCTGACCCCCACGCGCGTCTTCGTCGGCATCGCGCTCGTCGGGTCGATCGGCTACCTCGTCTACTCGATCACCGTCCGCGACACGAACCAGATCCCCCTCCTCGCGTCCGGAGCGGCGATCCTCGGCATCGTCTTCGCCGCGCTCGCGGTCATGGGTGCCTACCGTGCCTACCGGGCGGGGAGTGACGGCTCTGGTGGCCGTGCCGTGATCGCGGCCATCGCGGGCGGGCTCGCGGCGCTCGTCGCATTCGGCGCGTTCGCGACGGCGGCCGTCCTCTCGCTCCTCTGGCGCGGCTGACGGAGGCGGCCCCCGCGCCACCGCCACGCCGCGCCCTGCGCCACCCCCGGCAGCCCCCGGGCCACCCCCACGCCGCGCACCGCGCCACCCCCGGGCCGCTCGGGGCCTCCCTGCTAGACTCGGCCCCGCCGGGGCCCCCATCGTCTAGAGGCCTAGGACGCCACCCTTTCAAGGTGGAGATCACCGGTTCGAATCCGGTTGGGGGTACCACCCGCCGACTCCGACTCGTGCCCCGGCGCGACGACCAGTGACTGGCAGGCACGTTTCCGAGGGTGTCGACGTCTCACCTGTGACTGGGGCGCACGACCGCGACCGATCCAGGGGCACGGGGGCCTCGCGCACGCCGATTCGATGACCACCACACATCGCCCCGACGCCGAAGGCCCGGTCTTCGTGCTTGGCAGTCACACCACCGACCCGCGCGACACCTCCCCCTCCGCCGGCCGCCGCCTGGCCCCGAGGCGGCCCCGGCCGGCAGGGCCGGCCGGACAGAGGATGGCGCCCGGGCCGGCACGGCCCGGGGCGTGCCTGTCGGTCAGCGCCGCGTGGCCGGCCCGGAACATGGCCCCGCCTCCGCCGCGCCCGTCTGCAACTTTTCCGGCCCGAACGGGCATCTACTGGTGTCATGACCTGCGACCGAGCGCGCCACCTCATCGATCGCTACGCCGTGGACGAGCTGTCCACGGCGGATGCGCGCGCTCTCGCCGCGCACGTGCGGACCTGCGTCCCGTGCGCCGCCGAGATGGCGGGCGTCACCCGCCTCGTCGGCATCCTCACCGCCCTCCCGGACGTCCCGGCCACGCCGGACCTGGACGAGCGGATCCTCGTCGCGGCCTTCGCGGACCGCGACGCGCGCCACGCCAAGCGGACGTGGTGGGCGGATCTCCGCTTCCAGCTCCTGCGCGGCACGGCGCGGACCACCGGGACGCTCGTCGCCACGGTCGTCGCGGTCGCCATCCTGGGGGCCACGTTCGTCTTCGCGGCGTCCACGTTCTTCCAGCTCCCCTTCACGGGCTCTGGTACCATGCCGCCCGTGCCGACGCAGACAGCTGCACCGGCAGATACCGGCGTGCCCAGCCCGTCGACGCCGACGGTGACGGTCGCGCCGGTCGAGTCTGCCCTGCCCACGACGGAGCCCACGCCGGAGGTCACGACGGAGCCCGTCGTGACGGCGCCGCCCGTCGCAACGGAGGAGCCTACCCCGCCGCCCACGCCCGAGCCGACCCCGGTGATCACGCCGGCACCCACGCCCGAGCCCACGCCGGCCCCCACGATCCAGCCCACCCCTGCACCCACGGCGACGGAGCAGCCGTCGCCCACGGTCAGCCCGGCCGAGAGCCCCACGCCGGAGCCCTCGGTCACGGAGAAGCCGCGGCGCACCCCGCCGCCCTCTCCGACCCCCACCCCATCGCCGTGAACGCGCGGCGCGCAGGGCGCGCCTGGCGGCTCCGGATCAGTTTCGTGACCAAGAGGAAGGAAGAGCGCCGGGCCGGCGCAGGGAGGTGACGGAAGACCGGCCCGAGGGATCCCGAGAGGTAGGGATCAGGTCCACCAAGGCGACTGACAGCCCATATGTCAGCACTAGGAGGGAAATCACTTGAGTAACGGGTTCAAGAAGGGCGTAAGCCTGCTGGTGACCGCGGGGCTTCTCGCGTCGCTCGCGGCCACGGCCTTCGCGGGAACCGCTGCGGCGGCGATCGTGAACGTCCCCGTCGCGGCCAACGTGCCGGGCGACGCGGCGTACACGGCGCTCGCGCCCACGACCATCACCCTGAACGGCGTCGATGACATCTTCGCGCCGGTCCCCGGGTCCAACCTCCGCATCGTCGTCGGGAACGGCTTCGAGCTGAACCCCAGCGCGACGATCACCGTCGCGCGCGACACCGGCCCGCTCCTCTTCGGGAACCTGCCGGGCGCCGTGACGATCAACGTCAACGCCGTCACGAACGGCTCCGTGTCGTACTTCGACGTGCCGATCGCGCACAGCTCGGGCGACACGACGGTCACGAACACGATCGTCACCTTCTCCGGCATCCAGGTCCGCCAGCGGGCCGGCTATGCCGCGAGTGGTGACATCGTGACGATCGACCACAACGCCACCAACCCCGGCGACGCCGTCGCCACGCCGTTCACGCTCTACACGCTCACCGGCACCGGTGGCGTCGAGCTGCCGGCAGTCCTTTGCACGCCCGACCCGATCACCGCCACGGCGCTCGTCCCGGTCCCCGGCCCGCTTCCGCCGGTCGGCTACTACACGACGTGCACCGCGTCCGGCTCCGGCTCCGACTGGGCGGGCAATGCCCCCGGCACGGCGTTCGCTGCCGGTACGACCACGTGGACGTATTCCGGGCCCGGCGCGCTGGGCTCCAGCCCTGCCGACCCCATTGACGCCAAGATCTTCTGGGGCCAGGTCGCCGGCACCTACACCGCGACCGCCACCAACAACGGCGTCAGCGGCTCCGACACCTTCACCATCCTCGCGGGCCCGCTCGCGCAGATCCAGGTGATCCCGGCCGGTCCCGGCACCATCGCCGTCGGCGAGTCCCTGCAGTTCGTCGCGATCTGCCAGGACCAGTTCGGCAACGAGATCGCCCGCACCGGCACGGACGGCTCCCGGCCGTGGAACTGCTTCGGCACCTGGAGCGATTCCCCGCTTCCGGCCGCGGCTGAGATCAACTTCACCGGCCTCCTCACCGGCATCCGCGTCGGCGTCGTCGACAAGGTCGTCTACACGATCCCCGACCCGGACGGCGCTGGTCCGCTTCTCACGGTCTCCGGCTGGTCCGGCCCGTGGACCGTCACGTCCGGCCCGGACAACCTCGTCCTCGGCAACGCGGTCCCCACGACCCCGTTCAACCAGGCTTCGCCGATCATCCGCGCGGGTGGCTACGGCGCGACGACGGCCGCGTACTCGTACAGCGAGCCGGAGTTCCTGCCCGACTTCTTCCCGCCGGTCAGCGGCGCCATCCTCTTCCCGATCGACGGCTTCGTCTGGACGATCGACATCAGTGACGCGCAGGGCAACCGCCGCGTCCACTTCGACACCAGCGTCTCCCCGACGCTCGGCGGCCCCGACTCCCTCTCCCTGAGCGCGTCGTTCCTCAACGACTACACGCTCCAGGTCGTCTCCGAGTCGTCCAACCCGGTCCAGGTCGAGGGTCTCTCGGTCGCGGGCCTGAAGGTCAAGGCCGACGCGAACGCGGCCCTCGGCAGCATCCGGACGCGCTACGTCCTCAACACGAGCCGCTTCACCTTCGGTGGCAACGGCTCGAACACGGCGATCGCGTTCATCTTCGGCAACCCGGCCCTCCCGGGCACCAACAGCTTCCAGGTCGTGAACTTCGACGGCGTCATCCTCCCGACGCAGGGCGATGTGGGCCAGCTGAACTTCACCGACTTCCCGGCGTCCGATCCGGTCGGCGTCGCTCTCTGCCTGCTCATCGACTGCGTTCCGACCGAGTCGGTCAACGTCATCACGGTGACGCCGTCGGTGGGCCTCCAGATCGTCAGCACCGCGGTGCGGACCAAGACCCACGCGGCCGGCACCCTCGTCTGGCAGGACCAGGGCTCGCTCGACACCTGCGAGGGCGCGGTCCCGTCCGGCATCCACTTCTACGGCCGCTGCGCTCTCCCGAGCATCGGCACGGTCGTCGACTCCCTGAAGCTCACCTCGAACCAGCCCACCGTCCAGCGCGGCCTGCCGAACCGGCTGCCGTTCGGGACCCTGGGCATCGAGGAGCGCACGACGGGCGCCGAGGGCAACGGCACCTCCGCCGGCCTGCTTACGATGGGCACCACGATCAACCTCAAGCTCGACTCGACGCAGGGCGTCGTGTTCAGCGAGCCGCCGACGGCCCGGGTCACCTGGACCAAGGCCGCCGCGCTCGGCTTCCTCTGTCGCGGCGTCGAGCAGCGGTGCGAAGGCATCGACCGCGGCGCCCTGACGGTCCCGTACATCTGGATCGCATCCACCGCGGACTTCGCCCCCACGGCCGTCAACCGCGGCAACTTCTTCATCAACTCGCTCCCGGCGGACTTCGAGAATCGCAGGGCGATCGACGTCACGAACAACTCGTTCGCGACCGTCACCCCGTCGACGAACTACGACCACAGTGGGTTCACCCCGGTCGGCCAGGACGTCTTCGGTGACAGCGTCTTCGATCTCGGACTCGGCCAGGCCCCGCTCACGCTGTACAACCCGCGTGTCGCCGGCCTCGTCAACCCGCTCGACTACAACACCAACGTGTACGTCGCCGACCTGTCGCCCGATCGCCTGACCGCGACCTTCAAGGTCCGGACGACGGACGTGGGCTTCGTGACGTCCAAGCTCCTCGTCGACGGCTTCGTCGACGTCTCGGCCGCGGCCACCGCGGGCGGCGACGTCACGCTCACCGTCGAGACGGGCTCCGGCACCGCCGCCGCCAAGGTCGGCGCCGCTGCCAGCAGCATCCCCGTCGTCCCGGGCTCCGTGTCGATCGGCGTCATCAACAACACCGTCGACGCGACCGCCCAGGCGATCCCGAGCGTCATCATCGGCGCGAACGACCAGGCCACCGGCACGGTGTGGATCCGCGAGGCGGGCGCCGGCCGGATGGGCTCCAGCTTCCTGAGCAACGTCCTCCGCGTCTGCTACGTCAGCCAGACCGGCAAGCCCGAGGTCTTCACCCGGGCCCCGTGGCTCGTCGTGACCGTGGGCGACCTCAAGCTCCGCGCGAACAGCGACCCGACGATCCCGTCGGGCGCGGCTGCCGCGGGCACCGGCGTCAAGGGCTACATCGGCGCGGGCGGCACGAGCTGCGCGCAGTGGATCGTGTCCAACGCCTCGAGCGTGGCCAGCACCCTCGAGATCCGGGGCACCGCCTCCGATGGCACGATGCTCCCGGCCGGGCCGAACAACGGCCCGAAGGTGAACGTCGATCCGCAGCAGAAGCCGGGTCCGGTGACCCTGAGCCTCTGGCAGCTGCCGTTCGACCAGTTCAGCGTCGGCTCGATCCCGGCGAGCCTCACCCAGTTCGACCTCGTCCAGAACGCCGTGCGCGTGTACGGCGCGAACGTGACGGTCGCCGCGGTGAGCCAGCCCGAGATCCGCCGTGGCAAGCTCAACCAGCCCGCGGGCGACGTGACGATCACGGAGTCCGCGACCTTCCAGCTGGGCAACTACAGCTGGTGGCTCGGCGGCGTCCAGCAGGCGATCTGGTTCCAGATCGTCCCGAACAACATGCGTGACGTCCTCCCGAGCGTCTACTTCAACACCGACCGGGTCGTCCCGGTGGTGAGCACCAACAGCGCCGAGTCCGGGCTCATCGCCCGCTTCGGCCGCTGGTTCAACAACACCACCTTCAGCGTGGTCACCGAGCAGCGCGCGTTCGTCCCCGTGGTCGGCGCGTGGGTCCCCGGCAAGATCACGGTGAGCGGCCTCCAGTACTCCGCGACGAACGACGCGGCCCTCGGCCCCGTTCAGCTGCAGGTCTGCTCGACCGGCAACATGAACGTGTCGAGCCCGTCCGACTTCGCGGTCTGCCCGGGCGTCCAGACGGGGCTCTTCGCCGCCTCTGAGAACCCGGCGAACTTCAACCAGACGGTGACCAACGCCAAGGTCGTGGAAGACTCCGCGATCCTCGGCGCGATCGCCCCCGGCGTCGCCGGCCCCGGCAGCAACAAGTGGACCTTCAACACGGTCATCGTGAAGAAGAACACCTACATCACCCTCCGCCTCCAGGCCGTCAAGGGCGCCGTCGTCGGCGACCGTGTCGAGATCTGGGGCCGCGCGGGCAAGACCGGCACGTGGAAGAAGCTCACGACGCGCCTCGTCGGCGCCAACGGGTACATCTTCTACTTCAAGAAGATCAGCGGGTACACGGAGTTCCAGGCGTACTTCGCCGGGAGCGACACGGCCGCTGCTTCCTACGCGGTGCCGCGCTACTACCGCGCGACGGTCAGCAAGTAGCACCAGCACCAGCTTCCGGGGCCGAGCGATCGGCCCCGGGACCGGGGCAGGACGAGAGGGCCGCCGGCTTGCCGGCGGCCCTCTTCCCATGTCCGGGGGCCGCGCCCGGCGCTCGGCGTCCCCGCTCCCGCGCCCGTTCTCGCCCCGCCGCCGCACCTCGGGCCGTCCGCAGGGGCGGCCGTTCGGTATGCTGTGGGGCGCCATGGAGATCCTGGGGATCAAGATCCCGACCGTCATCCACGACACCGATTCCGTCCGCTGCGAGGGCTGCCACCAGCCGATCGCGGGCCAGCCGATGCGCGTGAGCATCCTCGACATCGTCGCGACCGAGGCTCCCCCGTCCTGGGCCACCCGGACGCCGATCAACCCCGGTCCGCACGAGTTCCACGCGGACGAGGGCCACATCCGGGCGTGGATGCGCCGGTCGGGCTATCTCTGGTGCCGCAAGTCGGCCGCGCGCGAGATCATGCGGCCCGTCCCGGTCCCCGCGGATGCCGGGGAGTGGGGCCTCTGCGACGGCTTCCACCGCGACGACCACGAGTTCATCCCCGCCTGAGGCCGTCGACGCGTCCCGCCTGACGCGCACGGTGCGGCTCGTCCCACCGCACGGGAGCCCCCCACGTGGACCTCCGGATCGCTCTCACCGGCCTCACGGCCATCCTGGCGTTCCTCTTCTTCCTCGCCGTCCTCGACCAGTGGCGGACCCGCCACCACTCGTTCCAGCTCGCGTGGGCGCTGGGCATGCTGTGGTTCTCCATCGGGGCCGGCTGCGAGGCGATCGGCGCGATCTGGGGCTGGAACGAGGCGCTCTACAAGACGTGGTACGTGACTGGCGCCGTCGCCACGGCCGCGTGGCTCGGCCTCGGCACGGCGTTCCTCCTGGGCAGGACGCGGTTCGGCTACGCGTTCGGGTTCTCGCTGTTCCTCGCCGGTCTCTTCACGTTCCTCACCCAGCAGCGCCAGCAGTACCCGGACGCGGGGTCGGCGCCGGTGCTCTACTTCATCGCCGCCGCGATCCTCGCGCTCGCGATCGCCGTGGAGACGTACTTCCAGAACGAGCGCTGGCCCCGCATCGCGGGGCTCGCGGTCGTCGGGGCGACGCTCCTCGCGGCCGTCCTCGCCGTCGCGGCCACGCTGCCGCCGCCCGGATACAGCGTGGATCCGGCGACGGGAGTCCCCACGGCCGCGGCGATGCCAGGCTACCTCCGGCTCCTCACGCCGTTCATGAACGTGACCGGCGCCTTCTCCGCTCGGGTTCGGGGCCCTCTTCTTCGTCTACGTCTTCATGCCCAAGAAGCGCGTGCTCGCGTACTCGCTCGACCCGAACCAGAAGGGCGACGTCTTCCTCTTCAACCTCCTCATCTCACCGATCGCGTT
>CAVQVT010000008.1:0-134551 GCA_963717255.1 uncultured Chloroflexia bacterium
CCGGTGGCTCCGTCACATTGACAGACCGACTGTCGGTCGGATTATACTCCCCCACCGCGCGCGGCGGCGGCCGTGGACGCGCGAGCCCGCTCGCGCTCCCGGATCGAGCGCAGCCAGAACGCTCCCGCGACGCCGGCGGCGGCCGAGATCGCGCCACCGATCCCGATCGCCGTCGCCACGCCCACCGCGGATGCCACCGCGCCGGTGAGCAGGCCCCCGATCGGCGTGGATCCGACGAAGACGGTCGTGTACACCCCGATGACGCGGCCCCTGAGGCGGTCGGGGACGGCGAGCTGGATCGTGGAGTTCGCGTTCGCCGCCATGGACACCGCGCCGAGGCCGACGGCGAAGCCGAGAAGGAGGGCCACGCCGTACGCCCTGGTGGGCGCCATCGCGATCTCGGCCAGCCCGGCGAGGATCGCGCCGCCCACGATGGCCCACGGCGTTGCTCGGCCGCGGACGGCGAGCGCGAGGGCGGCGACCACGGACCCGACGCCGAGCGAGGACATGAGCAGGCCGTAGCCCGCGGCTCCCTGCCCAAGGACGTCGCGTGCGTACGCCGGCAACACGACCGTGAAGTTCATCCCCGCCGTGGAGACCACGCCCACCACGACGACCGCGAGGAGGACCACCGGCGTCCGGCGCACGTAGCGCAGGCCGTCGGCGAGCGAGTCCGCCACCTCTCGCACCGAGTGCGGGACGGGACCGAGGGTCACCGGCCGGAGCTCGGCGTCGCGCATCGCGAGGAGCGCGGCGATGACGGCCACGAAGCTCAGCCCGTTGACGACGAACGCGGCACCGATGCCGATCGCGGCGATCGTGAGGCCGGCGATCGCGGGTCCGACGATCCGTGCCGTGTTGAACATGGCCGAGTTCAGTGCCACGGCGTTCGCCACGTCCTCGCGGCCCACCATCTCGATGACGAAGGCCTGCCGGACGGGCATGTCCACCGCGTTCGCGCACCCCAGGAGGAGTGCGAGGACGACGATCATCCAGACCTCGACCACGCCCGTGAGCGTCAGACCGGCGAGCACGAACGCCAGGACCATCATCAGCGTCTGGGCGGCCAGAAGGGTCCGCTTCTTGGGGAACGCGTCGGCGATGACGCCGCCGAAGAGGCCGAGCACGAGGACGGGCACGAACTGGACCGCGGCGACGATCCCGAGGTCGAGCGGGCTGTTCGTCAGCGTGAGGACCAGCCAGCCCTGGGCCACCGACTGCATCCACGTCCCGACGAGGGAGACGAGCTGCCCGCCGAAGAAGAGCCGGTAGTTCCGGTGCCGGAAGGACCGGATGACGGGACGCGTGCGGAGGCTCACCCGTCGATGATGCTCCCGCGCCATCCTTCGTGCCGCGAACGACCCGGTCCGCGGCCGGAGGTGCCGTTCGGCCCTCCACCCCCGACGCACCGCGGGCTACGTTCCCGCGCACGAGCGTGCGCATGCCCGGCGCGGCCGGGCCGCATGCGCCTCGCGGCATCAGGATGTGAGCCGTGACCAGGCCGGCCTTCGACAACGAGTTCCACAAGGCGATCGTCGACAACCTCCACGACGGGGTCTACTACGTCGACCGCCAACGCCGCATCACGTACTGGAACCACGGCGCGGAGCGGATCTCGGGCTACCCGGCGGCGGAGGTCCTGGGCCGAGGGTGCCGGGACCAGATCCTCAACCACACCGATGACGCCGGTCGCGTGCTCTGCGAGGCCGGATGCCCCGTCGCGAAGACGCTCGCGGACGGGCGTCGCCGCGAGGCGCACGTCTACCTCCACCACCGCGACGGAGCCCGGATCCCGGTGGCCGTCCGGGTGGCGCCGATCCGGGACGGCTCGGGGGCGATCGTCGGCGCGGTGGAGATCTTCGGGGACGACCGGGAGCGCCAGCTGACGCAGGAGCGGATCGACGATCTCCGACGGGTCGCCGTCCTCGATCCCGTGACCGAGGTGGGCAACCGCCGGTGGGTGGAGATGACGGTCCGGGCGCGGCTCGACGACCTCGAGCGGTACGGCCACCCGTTCGGTCTCCTCTTCGTGGACGTCGACCGCTTCAAGGACGTCAACGACCGCCACGGCCACGAGACCGGCGACGCGGTCCTCCGCGCGGTGGCGACGACGATGGGGTCCGCCGTCCGCGGCACCGACTCGATCGGCCGCTGGGGCGGCGACGAGTTCGTCGCGCTCTGTCCCGCGGCGGACGCCGACGGACTCCGCAGGGCCGGCGAGCGGGTGCGGTCGCTCGTGGCCGCGGCGGGCGTCCCGGGTGACGGCACCACGATCGTGCCGACCGTCTCCGTCGGGGGGGCCGTGGCGCTGCGCGGCGACGATGTGGGGACGCTCCTCGCGCGGGCCGACGACGCGATGTACCGGAGCAAGCAGGACGGCCGCGACCGGGTGACGATCGACGAGCCGCCCGACCCGCCGGACGGGGACGAGGCGCCCGCGGACTACGCGACGTAGCGGCGGCGCTCCCCGGGGCCGGCGGCGCACGGGTTGCCGAGCCCGTATTCCACCTCGCCCGCCGTCACGTCGACCACGCACCAGAACACGGTCTTGCCGCGCCAGGCGGCGTCCGGGAGGGCGGCCTCCGCGCCCCGGGGCGGAAGCCCGTGCCGGCAGATCGACGGGTGCGTCGCGTGGTCCGAGAGCCAGGCGCGGAGCGTCTCCGGGCCCACCGTCCCAGGCGCGGAGCCGTCGAGCAGGGCCCGGGCGCGCGCATACCGGACCGCGGAGGTGCGCGCGTAGGCGGGGTCCGCCTCGTGCGCCACCATCGACGGCCGGACGTAGTGGTTCGTGTGCGCGAGCGACCCGCGCGCGTCGAGCCCGTGCACGTCCGCCTCCTCCGCACTCCCCTCGACGTCCGCGACGCGCCCGTCGGACCACGCGAGCACCGTGTTGTAGCTGCTCGCCCGGTCGGGGCGAAGGGTCAGCGCGACGGCCTCGTCGAACGACCGTGCCGTCAGCTGTT
The DNA here is from genome assembly GCA_963717255.1 of uncultured Chloroflexia bacterium. Classification (GTDB taxonomy): domain Bacteria; phylum Chloroflexota; class Limnocylindria; order Limnocylindrales; family CSP1-4; genus CAIYQJ01. The sequence continues at coordinate 2,964 of CAVQVT010000008.1, forward strand.
CCCGCACCATCAGGAGGCGAGGGACGCCGACACGGTCGTCGTCCGGCGAGAGCTCGTTGCCGGTCAGCGAGAGACCGACCGAGCTCCAGCCGACGCTGATCCAGGGGCCGATCCCCACGCTCAGCACGACCGGCTCCCCCGGGACGTGCCATTCGACGGAGGCGATCTGCGCCTCGGTCTCGGGCGAGAGGTCGTTCGTGTGGGCGACGAGGAGGTGGCCGTCGGCCGTGAGCGGCGGTCCCGCGACGATGTCCGAGCAGCGCCCTCCGATGGTCGTGAGACCCGGCTGCGAGGGCCGCACCGTCCAGATCTCCTCGACCGAGGCAGCGAAGAGCGCGAGCGGGTCCACGCCCGCCCCTTCCGCCGCGCCGTCGATCTCCTCGACCAGCCACGGCGTGGCGGCACGCGTGGCGTCGCGGTAGAGCGCGGCGAGAACCAGCTGCTCGTCCCGGGTCCTCCCGGGCGGGAGATCGCCATCGATCGCGGCCACGGCGGCCCGCACCGCGGGCGCGGTGGCGGCCCCGACGCCGCGACCCACTTCGCGATGCGTGCCGGCCACGCGGATCGAGGGGATCCGCCCGACCTGCTGCGCGCCATGCGCCATGAGGGACGACTCCACCCGATCGTCCTCCGCCGCCGGCCCTGCGTCGCGACCAGTCACCGTCACAGCCCGGTGCGCACCGCCGGCTTCCGGGGCAGCCGGCGCCGGCCCGCGACGAGGAAGTGCGCGAACCAGTCGCGCACCTGGACCAGGTTCTCCACCCGACGGTACGGCGTGCCGGACCGGGTCAGCTCGTGTGATTCGCCCGGGACCCGCATGAGGCGGACGGGCCGCCTGAGGGTCCGGAGCGCCGTGAAGAGCAGCTCCGCCTGGGCGATCGTCGTCCGCAGGTCCTGCTCGGCGTGCTGGATGAGCAGCGGCGTCCGGATCGCCGTCGCGTACGTCAGCGGCGACTGCTCCCGGTAGGCCTCCGGGTCCTCCCACGGCTGAGCGCGGAAGTACATCTCGCCGAACTGCGGCCCGGCGATGTCGCCCGTCCCCACGAGCACCGCGAGGTCGTTCACGGAGCGGCAGGTGATGGCGGCCGCGAACCGGTCGTCGTGCCCGACGATCCACGACGTGAGGTAACCACCGTACGAACCGCCGGTCACGCCGAGGCGCGCGGGGTCCGCGCGGCCGGAGGCTACGAGGAGGTCCACGCCGGCGAGACAGTCGGCCGCCGGGCCGGTGCCCCAGTCGCGGACGTTGGCGTCGGCGAAGGCCTGGCCGTACCCGTCCGATCCCCGGGGGTTCGCCGCGAGCACGCCCATGCCGGCGCCGGCGAGCACCTGCCACTCCCAGAACGGAGCGCGACCGTACGCCGTCATCGGGCCGCCGTGGATCTGGAGGACGAGGGGTCCGGGGAGCGCCGCGAGCGAGCCGTCCGGGGCGAGCGGCGGGTACCACCAACCCTGGATCGTCCGGCCCTCCACCTCCCAGGTGAGCTCGACCGGCGTGCTGAGCGCGATGCCCGCCAGGGCGGGGCCGTTCAGGTCGGTGGCAGGCGCCAGGTCCAGCGTCGCGGCTCCCGCGGTCCGGGCGGCCTTCTTCGCCTTCGCGCCCTTCGCGCCCTTCCCGCCCTTCGCCCCTCCGTCCTGAGCGGGGACGACGCCGGTGCGCACCTCGGGGAGCCCGGTCGCGGACGACGCGACGACCGCGACGCGTACCGCGCCGCCGGTGACCGCGACCGCGTCCACGGACGACAGGGTCCGGCCCCGGTCCGTCAGGCGCGCCACGCGCCCGGAGGCGAGGTCGAGCCGCCAGAGGACCTGGGCGCCGTGTTCGGGGGCGAGGAAGAGGATGGCGCGGCCGCCATCGGCGACGAGGAGCCGCGGCTCCTCGCCGATCGTCACGTCGCTGTTGATGCCCGCGCCGATCATCAGGTCGTGGCGCGCGGTGAGGTTCTTCCCGCGAGCGGCGCCCGACTCGGACCCGTCGGCGGCGAAGAGCCACACGTCGTTCCGGTTCCCCGCCGAGACCGGATACCGGTGGCCGAGCGCGGCGATGCGCCGCCCGTCCGGGAGCCACGACGGAGCGAAGAAGACGCGGCGTCCGCCGCCCGTCACCCGTCGCGGCCGGGGCGGCGCCCCGTCCGCGTCCGCATCCACGACCCAGATGTCGGATCCCCAGCGCAGATCGCGGCCGGGATCGCGGTCCGAGGCGAACGCGATCCGGCGCCCGTCCGGCGACCAGGCAGGGCTCGCGACGGGGGCATCCCCCGAGGTCAGGCGACGGGCCGCACCGGTCGCCACGTCCACGATCCACAGTTGCGCCGCCGGGCCGTCGAGGAAGCCGCGCCCGTTGAACTGGAATCCGAGCCGGTCCATGTACCGGTAGTCGCTCGGGACCGGCGCCTCGGGCGCCGCGTCCTTCGGCTTGCCGCGCAGGCGGGCGTCGTCCGCGCGGGTCGCACCCAGCGAGGAGCTGACGACCGCCAGGCGTGTCCCGTCCGGCGACCACGCGAAGGCGTCCACACCGCGCGGGAGGTCGGTCAGGCGGCGGGCCTCGCCGCCGCCGACCGGCAGCAGGTGCACCTGCGCCGCGTCCTCGCGCTTCTCGGGCTCGCCCTGCGTCTCCTCGACTGCCGTTCGGCGGTCGGAGATGAACGCCAGGGTCCGGCCGTCGGGCGACCAGCGCGGCGCGACGTCGTGACGCCATCCGATGGTCAGGCACCGGACGGGGCCGGAGCCGTCGACGGGCGCGCACCAGATCGCGTGGCGATAGCCGTCGTGACGCTTCGTCGCCGACTGGACGACGAAGGCGATGGCCGAGCCGTCCGGCGCGAGCCGGGGGTCGGTGGGGACGGAGAAGGAGACGAGGTCGTCGGGACGAGCGGTTCGAGACATGGCTGGAGTCTACGGGACATCCCCGGCCGTGGCGGGGCCGGGAGGGCCGTGTGGGCCGCCGGGTGAGCCCACCCGGCGGCCGGTCGCCCCCGGTCGCGCCGGCGGCGGACCGGGGGCCGGAGGGCACGCGCGCGCTGCGCGTCGCGGGGCATAGCATTGAGCCGACTCACGCACCCAGGGAGGGACGGAGCATGCGGATCCTGCTCGCTACGGACGGTTCGGTCTCGGCCGATCATGCGCGCGACCTCGTCGCCGACGCCGCGTGGCCCCCCGGCACGGAGATCCGCGTGGTCGCCGCACTGGACCTGAGCCCCGCCCTGTTCGGGAGCCCCTGGATCCCGGCGGTCCCTCCGGACGCGGACCGGTACGAGGACGAGGCGGTCGAGGCACTGAGCGACGTGCTGGCGCATGCCGCGGCGGCCCTCTCGGGCCCCGGACGGACGGTCGAGACGGAGCTGCTTCGGGCGACCCCCACGGCGGCGGTCGTGGACGAGATGCGCTCGTGGTCTCCCGACCTGACGGTGGTCGGGAGCCGCGGGCACGGACCCGTCGGAACGACGCTCCTCGGGTCCACGTCGTCGGCGATCGTGGACCATGCGACCGGGCCGGTCCTCATCGCGCGCGGCCGCGCCGTCAGCACCGTCGTCCTGGCCGAGGACGGGTCGGAGGCGGCGCGCGCCGCCGAGCTGATCGTGGCGACATGGCCCCTGTTCGCGTCGGCGCTGGTCGACGTGGTCTCGGTCGTGGACATCGCGGCGCCGTGGCGCACCGGCATCGCACCGACGATGTTCGGGAACGCGATGGACGTCTACGCGGACATGATCTCGAGCGCCCACGACACGCAGGAGGCCATCGCCGCCGAGACCGCCGAGCGCCTGCGGGCGGCCGGCCGCCGCGTGGAGATGGAGCTGCGGGAGGGCGACCCGGCGACCGAGATCGTCGCGGCCGCGAAAGAGGACGAGGCGGACCTCGTCGTGATGGGCTCCCGGGGGCACCGGGGGATCGCGCGCCTCGTCCTCGGCGGCGTCGCGCACAGCGTGCTCACGCACGCGCCGTGCTCGGTGCTCATCGTGCGGGACCGGGCCGCCGCCCACGGCTCCTGATGCGCGACAGACCGGCCGGCCGACGGGACCCGGCCGGCCGGCGTCGGGTGAGCGGGGACGCCGTCAGCGGCGGATGCGCATCGCCGTGACGAGCGTCCGGAGGGTGGGGCGCTGCCCGTACATGAGCACGCCCGCGCTGTACACGCGCGTCGCGACGACAAGCATGAGCATGACGGTCGGGACGAGGATCGCGATCGCGATCAGCGGCTCCCAGGGCTGCGCCGTACCGTCGACCATCCGGACGAGCATGACGTAGGGCGACGTGAACGGGAAGTAGGAGAGGAACACGACCCAGAGCGCCGACGAGCCGGCGGACGTGGCGAAGGTGGCCGCAAGGTAACCCCCCATCGCGATGAACGTGAGCGGGGTGACCACCTGCTGCACGTCCTCCTGCCGGCTGACGAGCGAGCCGGCGGCCGCGTAGATGAGCGCATACAGGGCGAACCCGAGGGCGAAGAAGACGACGAAGACGACCAGCACCTCCGGCGTCAGGCCGGCGAGGGTGAGGCCCTCGCTCGACCTGCCCGGCAGGATGGCGTCCGTGATCGGACCCTGGAGCGCGATGCCCGCGAGGCCCGCGGCCAGGATGCCCGCGTACTGGGTCAGCCCGGCCCCGCCGGTCCCCGTGACCTTGCCGGCGAGCATCTGGCGGGGCGTCGCGGCGCTCAGCATGAGCTCCATCACCCGGCTGCTCTTCTCCTCGGCCACGCTCATCGCGACCCACGTCCCGTACGTGATCACGGTGATGAAGATGAGGATGACGAGGATGGTCGACGTGAACGTCCTGCTCACGATGTCGGCCGTGCTCTGAGACGACCGGGACGGGTCCGCCGCGGTCACGTCGAAGGTGAGCGGCGCGAACAGACCGGCCGCCTGGTCGGGCGTCACGCCGAGCCGCTCGATGCGGTCCTGTGCCGCGATCGCGGTCGTGCCCTGGCGCACGTAGTAGGCGATCCTGCCGTCGGCCGACTCGCCCGTCGCGAACTCGAACACGGGGTCGCCCGCGGCGTTCCGCGTGACGACGACGAGGCCGCCGTACGTCCCGTCGCGGACGGCGGCACGCGCCGCTTCGAGGTCGGTGGCGGCCGAGACGATGAACTCCGGCGAGGGGCTCGGGGCGAGGCTCGCGGCCGGGTCGGTGGACGGCGCGGTCGACGGCGACGCGGTGACACCGGCGCCCACCGTCGCTGCCTGGTTCAGCGTCGCGGAGAGGACAGGCACCGGGTCGAACGAGAGGTGCGCGTCGGCCGCGTAGACCGCGACCTTCGTCGTCATCTGGCCTTCGATGATGGTCACGAGCGTGGGCACGAGCGCGGCGGCGAATGCGACGAGCATGAGCACGACCGTGCCGAGGTGGAACGCGCGCGTCCGGACGCGCTGGGTGTATTCGCGGCGCGCGACGATCCCGGCATTCGGGAGAAGCGGCTCGTCCGCGCGTGCCGGGACCGCATCGGGGACCCCGACCTTGCCCTCGGGCGGACGGCTTCGCCGCAGGAAGCGGGTCACCGGACACCCCCGTCGGCGGCCAGGGGCACGGCGTCGGCGCGAGCGGCGAGGGTCTTCTCGTCGCTGGCAGCCTTCCCGACGCGCTCCACGAAGATCTGTTCGATCGTGGGGTCCGCGATCTCGAAGCGTGTCACGCGGAGGCCGCGGTCCAACGCGGCGCGGAGGACCGTCTCGGGGTCCCGATCGCGCCCGACCTCCATCTCAGCGTAGTCCTGGCCCGGCCGGGTGACCGCGACCCCGTCGAGCCCGTCGAGCCATGCGAGCTCGGTGTCGCCCTCGACCGCGAGCCGGACGAAGACGCGGCCGGTGGACGCCCGGACCTCGCGGACGGGGCCCGACACCACGATCCGCCCCTCGTCGACGATCGCGATCGATCCCGCCAGCTCCTCGACCGTCTCCATCTGGTGGGTGGAGAACACGATCGTCTTGCCGTCGTCGCGCATCTCGAGGAAGGCCTCCTTCAGCAGCGCGGCGTTCACCGGGTCGAGGCCGGTGAAGGGCTCGTCGAGCAGGAGGACATCCGGGTCGTGGAGGATCGCGGCGACGAACTGGATCTTCTGCTGGTTCCCCTTGGAGAGCTCCTCGGCCCGGCGGTCCGCGTAGTCGGGCACGCGGAATCGCTCGAGCCAGCCGAGCGCCGTGCGGCGCGCGTCCGTCGCCGGGACGCCGCGCAGGCTGGCGAAGAACACCAGCTGATCGAGCACCCGCATCTTCCCGTAGAGGCCGCGCTCCTCCGGGAGGTAGCCCCATGTCCGCCGCGGGAGGTCCACGTTCGACCGGCCCCGCCACGTCACCGTGCCGCTGTCCGGGCGAAGGACGTCGAGGCAGATCCGCATGGTGGTGGTCTTCCCGGCGCCGTTCGCCCCCAGGAAGCCGAAGACCTCTCCGGGGCCCACGGAGAAGCTCACGCCGTCGAGAGCGCGGACCTCGCCGAACGTCTTGACCAGAGAGTCGATGACAAGCGTCACGCGCCCAGCGTACCGTCGCCGCGCCCGGAGGGTCCGGAGCCGTCGGAAGCGAGAGTCCGGGCCGGAAGGCCCCGTGCGACCGGGACCGCCGTGGGTGGTACGCCGCGGCCGCCCGCGGCCGGCGACAGCGCGGCGATCGGCGCGCGGACGAGACACCGGGCGGGCCCGATCAGCGCGGGGACGTCACCGGGTCTGCCGGGATCGCAGGGTCGGGCGCGGCGATCGCCGTCCGGCAGACGGCGTCCCGAGCGGCGTCGACCGGGGCCAGGCGCCCGAGCGTGTGACGCAGGCTCGCGATCTCGTCCCCCGGGACGTGCGCAAGGAAGTGCTCGCGAACGCCGCGATGATGAACGGGCTCCGCCACGCGGAAGCGAACCCGGCCCGCGTCCGTGATGACGGCGAACGACCCACGGGCGTCGGACGGGCACGTGCGTCGCGCGACGTCGCCCGCGGCCTCGAGCCGGTCCACGAGCCTGGTCACGCCGCTCCGGCTGAGCAGCAGGCTGGACGCGAGCTCGCTCATCCGCAGCCGTCCGTCGTCCGCGCGGTCGAGATGCAGGAGAGCCTCGAACTCGGCGAGCGACATGTCGCACTCGCCCTGGAGCTCGGCCTCGAGCCGCCGCGTGACCGCGGCATGCGCCTGGAGGAACCGCACCCAGGCCTGCATCCCGGGGTCGTCGGTGGCGAGGAGGTCGCCGCCTTTCGTATCCATCGGGACGGATGATAGCCGCCGCCGCGAGTAGTTGCACGCGCAATCGGGGTACGGGGTCACGTCGACGGCGCCGCCGGGACGGTCGAGCTCGACGAGGACGACCTCACGAACTCCTCCGTCGTCGCAGCGCGGCCGTCGTGCGCTCGGCTCGCCCCCGCGGCGCGCACGGGCGGCGCACTCTCCTGTGACGACGACGACCCCCGGCCCGGCCGGGGGTCGTCGTCGTCACGAGTACGATGTGCCAATGCAGGACGCGTCGGCACGGCCCCCCTCCTCCACGTCCGACATGCCCGCGCGCATCCACGCCGACCGCGACGCCGGGACACTCCGGATCGAATGGGCCGACGCCCACGTCACCACGTACGACGCCGTCACGCTGCGCTGGATGTGCCCGTGCGCGTACTGCCGCGGCGAGGCGGGCCTGCCGGGCTGGCTGGACACGATGCCCACGCTCACCGCCGACCAGACCCGGCTCGTGGACGTGGGGCTCGTGGGGCGGTACGCGCTCGCCCCTGCCTGGGCCGACGGCCACGGCCTCGGCTTCTACACGTTCCGCGCGCTTCGCGACGGATGCACGTGCGACGCATGCACGGCGGTACGCGCGGCCCCGGACGGTGACGCGGCGCCTGCCGGCGCCGGCGGACCAGACTGAAAGGAACAGGAACGATGTTCATCGTGACGACGCCCTACGTGCCCGGGCATCGCGTCATCGACAGCAAGGGCCACGTGTTCGGGCTCGTCGTGCGCAGCCGGGGCCTCGCGGGCAACATCTCCGCCGGCCTCCGTTCGCTCGTCGGCGGCGAGATCCACGAGTACACGGAGCTGCTCGAGGACACCCGCCGCCAGGCGATCGACCGGATGGTCGCGAACGCCGTGGCGACCGGCGCCAACGCCGTCATCAGCTTCCGGTTCGACTCGTCCGAGCTCAGCGGCACGATGTCCGAGATCGTCGCCTACGGCACCGCGGTCATCGTCGAGCCCGACTCGACCTCGACCGGCGCCGTCGTCATCGAGTAGGCTGCAGGGTCCACGGACCTCCGCCGCCACGGCGGAGCCTGGACCGCGGAGGAGCGCACCCGTGCTCGGCGCAAGTCGCGTCATCGTCGTCGTCTTCTCGATCGCGTTCATCGTGGGTGGTCTCGCCCTTGCCGTCGCGTTCCCTGGCGAAGGCGGGATCTTCTCCGGGGCCGTGCTCGTCGTCATGGGGATCGGCGGCGTCGTCGCCATCGCGTTCGAGCGGATGCGGTACCACTCCGAGGCCGACGAGAAGCCGAGCGACGACCCGGCACGCGCCGGCGGCGACCCGCCCGGCACCCGACTCCCGCCGAGCTTCCGGCGCACCGACGAGGTCTTCGTCGACCCGTCGTCCGGCGTGACGATGCGCGTGTGGTTCGACCCGTCGTCCGGGGAGCGGCGCTACGTCGCCGAGGGCCCGGGCCAGGGCCGGGGCTCCGCGTGACCGCCGTCCGACCAGCCCCCGCGCGCAGGGCGCCGCGTCGCCGCGCGCCCGCCGGCCTCCCGTTCCTCAACCGCGAGCTGTCCTGGCTCGACTTCAACGAGCGCGTCCTCCACGAGGCGCGGGACGTCCGCACCCCGCTCCTCGAGCGCGCCAAGTTCCTGGCGATCTTCGCGAGCAACCTGGACGAGTTCTTCATGATCCGCGTCTCGGGCCTCCGCGAGCAGGCCGCCACCCGCCCGACACGGCTGTCATCGGACGGCATGACTCCTGCGGAGCAGATCGCCGAGATCCGCACGAGGGTCCAGGCCGCCGTGGCGGAGCAAAGCCGGATCTTCGAGGACGTCCGTGCGGAGCTGGCGGCGAAGGGCGTCTCGATCGTCGCGTACGCCGCCGTGCCCGAGCACCACGAGGAGTTGCGCCGGCGGTTCGAGGAGGAGATCTTCCCGGTCCTCACACCCCTCGCGGTCGATCCGGCGCACCCGTTCCCATACATCAGCACGCTCACGCTCAGCCTCGCCGTCGGCGTCCGGGATCCCGAGACCGGGGATCGCCGGTTCGCCCGCGTGAAGGTCCCGCCGTCGCTGCCCCGGCTCCTCCCGGTGGGCGACGGGCAGTGGGTCACGGTCGAGCAGGTGATCGGCGCCAACCTCGACATGCTCTTCCCGGGGATGGAGGTGGAGGAGACGCACCTCTTCCGGGTCACGCGCGACGCCGACTTCGAGATCGAGGAGGACGAAGCGGCCGATCTCCTGGAGGCGATCGAGGCCGAGCTGCGCCGCCGCCGCTTCGGCGAAGCCGTGCGCCTCGAGGTCGAGCGGACGATGCCCCTCGCCACGCGCCGGACGCTCCTCCAGGGGATCGGGCTGGCGGACGAGGCGTGCTACGAGGTCGGCGGGATGCTCGACCTCACCGCGCTGTGGACGCTGCACGCGCTGCCGCGCACCGACCTGAAGGACCCCGAGTGGGTCCCCGTGGTGCCGCGACGCCTGGCGCCGCTGGACGACGACGAGCCGGTCGACGTCTTCGCCGCGATCCGCGGCGGGGACATCCTGGTCCACCACCCGTACGAGAGCTTCACCGCGACGGTCGAGCGATTCCTTCAACAGGCCGTGGACGACCCGGACGTCCTCGCGATCAAGCAGGCCCTCTACCGGACGAGCGGCGACTCGGCCATCGTCCACGACCTCATCCGCGCCGCGGAGGCCGGGAAGCAGGTCGTGGTCATGGTCGAGATCAAGGCGCGGTTCGACGAGGAGAACAACATCATCTGGGCCCGCCGCCTCGAGCAGGCCGGCGCCCACGTCGTCTACGGGATCGTGGGCCTCAAGACGCACAGCAAGACGCTGCTCGTCGTGCGGCGCGAGGGCGGGACGCTCCGTCGCTACGTGCACATCGGGACGGGCAACTACAACCCGAAGACGGCGCGGCTCTACGTGGACCTCGGGCTGTTCACCGTGCGACCGGAGATCGCGGCGGACGTCACCGACCTCTTCAACTTCCTCACCGGCCTCTCCCGCCAGCGCGAGTATCGCCGGCTCCTCGTCGCGCCGGTCTCGCTGCGTCAGCGACTGGCCCAGCTCATCGAGCGCGAGATCGCGCATGCCGAGGCGGGCCGCCCGGCCCGCATCGTCATGAAGATGAACTCGATCGTGGACACCGCGCTGATCGAGCTCCTCTACCGAGCGAGCGGGGCCGGCGTGGAGGTGGACCTCATCGTCCGCGGGACCTGCTCGCTGATCCCGGGTCGGCCGGGCATCTCCGAGCGGATCCGGGTCAGGTCGATCATCGGCGAGTTCCTCGAGCACTCGCGGATCTTCACGTTCCTCAACGGCGGCCAGCACGAGTGGTACATCGGGTCGGCGGACGTCATGGAGCGGAACCTCGACCGGCGCGTGGAGGCCGTGGTGCCGGTGGAGGACCTGGAGGCGCGCCTCCGGCTCGCCGAGATCCTGGAGACGATGCTGCACGACGACCGGCGGTCCTGGCAGCTGGGACCGGACGGCCGCTGGCGCCGGACCGAGGAGATCGAGGGCCGGGAGGGTTCCATCGACACGTTCGCGCGCCTGAAGCGGCTGGCGCGTTCCGCCTTCGACGAGGAGGAGCCGGAGCCGCCGGCGATCGAGAGCGCGACGAGTCGCGGGTCGATGGACCCGAGGGTCTGAGGAGGGCGGATGAACGCCGCCGACGGGCCGCAGGAGGTCGAGCTGAAGTACCGCATCACCGGACCGCTGGGGCTGGAGACCGTCCTGCGGTACGCGGCCGAGGCCGGGTTCCAGGCGGAGGGCGAGGCCGCGGAGGTGCGCGTCCGCGACCGATACATCGACACTGCCGACGGGCGCCTCGCCGCAGCCGCGGTCGCGGCGCGCCTCCGCCATCGCGCCGACGGAGTCGTCGTCACCGTGAAGACGCCCGGGTCGCGGCACGGGGCCGTCGTGCGGCGCACGGAGCTCGAGTCCCCCGCGACGGAGTCGCTCGTCCCGACGGACTGGCCGGAGAGTCCGGCGCGCGACGCCGTCACCTCCCACGCCGCCGGCGCCGACCTCGTGGAGGTCGTGACGCTCGACCAGGTCCGGACGGCCGTGGAGCTCGTCTCCGGCGAGACCCGGGTGAGCCTCACCCTCGACGACGTCACGGTCGTCGCGGAAGGGCGCGTCATCGACCGGTTCGCCGAGCTCGAAGCGGAACTCGTCGACCGGGGACGAGGCGGCAGCTCCATCTGACTGGCCGAGAGGATCGAGCAGGACCCGGCGGTGTCGCGCGACGCCGGCTCCAAGCTCGAGCGGGCGATGCGCTCGGTCTCCGACGCCGGGATCGCCACCCCGCCCGCCTTCGGGGAAGCCGCCGGGGCGCGGGCGGCGGCCCTGGAGACCGCCGCGCTCGAGCGCGACGCGGAGGCGGTCGTGGCCGCGCTCGTCGGCGGCGCGGAGCGGCTGGTGGACGAAGCGGCGCCCGGCGCTGCCGCGGCGGAGAGTACCGCCGAGGCCGCGCCGCGACCGACGGAACCGGGGGTCGTCTCCATCGCCGTGCGGCCGCCCGGGAAGACGCCGGGCGTCACCGGCGACGACCCGTTCGCCGAGGCCGGCCGGAAGGTCCTGCGGTTCCACTTCGCGCGGATGCTCGCCCACGAGGACGGGACGCGCGAGGGATCGGATGCCGAGGAGCTTCACGCGATGCGCGTCGCGACGCGCCGGATGCGGGCGGCGTGGCGGGTCTTCGGATCCGCGTACCGACCGGGCCGGTCGCAGCGGATGCGGGGCCACCTCAAGGAGGTGGCGAGCCGGCTCGGGGCGGTGCGGGACCTCGACGTGCAGATCGAGGGGCTCCGCGCGTACCAGGCCTCTCTGCCGTCCGGCGAGCGGCCGGGGATCTCGCCGCTCATCGCCGCCTGGGAGGCGGAGCGCGACGACGCGCGGATCCTCCTGCTGCGGGACCTCGACTCGGCCGCGTACGGCCAGTGGGTGACGGCCTACTCGCACTTCGTGGTGACGGAGGGGCTCGGCGCGCTTCCGCAGCTCACCCCCACGTCGCCCCTGAGGGTGCGGGAGATGGCCGGCTCGCGCATCTGGACCGCGTACGAGGACGTGCGCGCCTACGAGGCGACGCTCCGCTGGGCCGACCTCGCCACCCTCCACCAGCTGCGGATCACGGCGAAGCGGCTCCGCTATGCGATCGAGTTCTTCCGCGAGGCGCTCGGCCCGGACGCCGCGTACGCGATCTCGCGCACGGTCGCCCTCCAGGACCACCTCGGGCGCGCTCCATGACGCGGAGGTGGCGGCGATGCGCGCCAGGAGCTTCTTCGTCGAGAGCTCGGGGCGGCTCTCCGAGGCCGAGACGGCCGCGATCGGCCACTACCTCAACAGCCGCGAGAAGGAGATGGCCCGGCTGCGACGGACGGTCGGCCGACCGTGGCGCGCGGTGATCGGACCGTCCTTCCGGCGATCCCTCGCGCGGTCGATCGCGGCGCTCTGACGCCCGGGCGCCCTGGCTGTCGGCCGGGCGGGCCTCTGTCCGGACCGGGTGGGTCCTGGCGGCCCGGCCGCCTCCTGATGGACCGGCGGGTCCTTCGAGGCCGCCCGCCGAGGCGTGCGTCGCCGCGCATCACCCGGGAGACTGCCGAAGGCGGGCTTGATCGCCGCGCATCAGCCGACGACGGATCCCGGCGACCGGGCCGCTGACCGGCGTGCGTGCGCTCCGCACGGGAGGCCGGTGCAGCATCCGTCGCGAGTCCCCGGGGTGATGCGCGGCGATCGGGCGTCGCCCCGGTCCCGCGCGGCAGCGGCCGCCGACCTGGGATCCGCCGCCCCCTGCCGGGGTCGCGCGCACGCTGTCCGTGCCGCGCGAGGTCAGCCCACGCCGACGAGGTGCGGGAGGGCGTCGCGCCAGGCGGCGCCCGCGCGGGCGGACGCGATCGCCGCCCCCTGCCGGATGCCCTCGTCGGTCGCGACCGCGGCGTCGAGCCCGTAGCGATCGAGGATCGCCTCGACGATCGCCGCGCCCGCGCCCAGGATGCGCGCGCGCTGGACGCGGATCGTGTGCTGCTCGGCGACCGACACGGCCGGCTCCAGCAGCAGCGCCGCGAGCGCGCGCGCGAGGCGCTCGCGCGTGAGGACGTCGTCGGTGGGCGCGGCCGCGCCAACCTTCAGGAGGTTGGACGCCGTGCCCCCCACGAGGACGATCCGCTCGGGCCGAGCGTCCGGCGCGCTCTCCAGGACGTGCGCGGCCTCGGCCCGGATCGCGTCCAGCTCGGCGGGCGTCGGCGGGTCGTGGCCCACGTGGTGGGCGCTGGCGCGGGCCGATCCCAGCTGCAGCCCCCGCATGACCGGCCCGCGGCCCGGCCCGGCGACGACGATCTCGCTGCTGCCACCGCCGATGTCCACGATGACGATCTCCGCGTCGAGCGGTACCCCGCCGGTCGCGCCGAGGAGCGTCAGCAGGCCTTCTTCGTCGTGCCGGAGGACGTGGAACGGGAGGCCCACCGCATCGCAGATGCGGGCGACGACGCGCGCGGCGTTTCCCGCCCGGCGGAAGGGCTCTGTCCCGAGCAGGACCGGCTCCGCAGCTCCGAGCGACCGCGCACGCCCGACGTACGTCGTGAGCGCCCCGATGACGGCGTCGGCGACATCGGCGGGGACGATCTCCGACGCGTACACCGCGGCACCGAGGCCGAGCAGGACGGACTCGTCCGCGAGGGTCTCGACGGACTCGTCGACCCGCGCCACGAGGAGGTGCGTCGAGTTCGCGCCGACGTCGATCGCGGCGACCGTGGGCGGTGCCAGGGCGGACGTGGCGGCGAAGGCGGGCGCGGCGACCCGGGCCGCAGCGGACGCGGCCGCCGCGCTCAGGTCCGCGGCGGGGCCCGGGACGGAGCCTTCGACGACCCCCGCGGCCTGCGACGGAGAGGTCGGCGCGACGGCCGGCGTCCCGGCGGCCTCCTCAGCCGGCGGGATCGGTGCCGGGGGTGGCGTCTCTGGGACGCCTCCGCGGGGCGCGGGTCGTCCGCGCCGCGGCCGGTGTGCGGCGGCGCACGGGGGCGGCCGGGGGATCCGGCGCAGGCTCAGGAGCCGGAGCGGGTCCGGCCGTCGGGACGGGGCCGGCCGTCGCGGCGGGCTCGGGCCGGGGCCGCGCAGGGGCGCGGCGCGGGGCCGGCGGGGCGGCCATCGCGTCGGTGGGCGGCACCCGGCGTGCTCGCGGCCGGCGAGCCGGGATCAGCGCCTGCGGTCCCCGGGACGATGACGCCGAGCGACCGAGCCTCGCGGAGCGCGGCCGCCAGCTCGCGCTCGAGCGCGCGGACCTCCCGCTCGGCGTCGGCGAGCGCCTCCCGACGGCGGTCGAGCCGGCGGCGCGCCTTCCCGACCTCGTCGTCGAGCGTCGCGATGCGCTTCCGCAGCGTCTTGTCGCGCTTCGCGGCCACGGCGGCCCCGTCGAGGCCGGCCGTCGCATCCGCGGCGGCCCTGCCCTGCGGCGTCTCGGCCGCGTCGGGGACAGGCGCCTCCGCCTGCCGTCGCTTCGCGCGCTTCCTGCCCATCGGGTCCTCCGTCCGAGCTGTGGTCACCCATAAGTGTCGCATCGCTGGGCGATCGGCGGAGAGCCCGACGTGCCGACAGCCATTCACCGACCGTTAACACGCGAAACATCCCGCGTTCAGACGGCCGGGCCAGCATGCGGTCAGGCTCCGTCATCGGGGCCGCGTGCCCGACCCGCCCGGCCGAGACTCCGGGACCGCGGAGGGCCCCGAGGAGGAACCACGAGTGTCCATCTCCAGGACGTGGCGGATCGCCGGGCTGTCGCTCGCGGCCGTCGCCTTGGCTGCCGCATGCTCGAGCAGCGGCGCGACCACCGGCCCCAGTAACGCCCCGGCCAGCGACGCGGCGGGCGGCGCCACGCCGGCACCCACCGCGGACGCGAACCTCAGCGGCGACATCGTCATCGACGGCTCCAGCACCGTCTACCCGATCACCGAGGCGGTCGCCGAGGAGTTCCAGAAGGCGAACCCCGGCGTGAAGGTCTCGGTCGCCTTCTCCGGCACCGGCGGCGGCTTCAAGAAGTTCTGCGCCGGCGAGACCGACGCGAACAACGCCTCGCGGCCGATCAAGACCGAGGACACGGCCGACGCCAAGTCGGAGGCGACGACGTGCAAGGAGAAGGGCATCGACCCGGTCGAGCTGCAGGTCGCCTACGACGGTCTCACGGTCGTCGTCAATCCACAGAACACCTGGGCCACGTGCATGACGACAGACGAGCTCAAGAAGGTCTGGGACCAGGGCTCCACGGTGACCAAGTGGTCGGACATCCGGCCCGACTGGCCAGCCGAGCCGATCAAGCTCTTCGGCCCCGGCGCCGACTCCGGCACCTTCGACTACTTCACCGAGGTCATCAACGGCGAGGTCGACAGGAGCCGATCCGACTACACGCAGTCCGAGGACGACAACGCGCTCGTCCAGGGTGTCGCCGGCGACAAGGGCGCGCTGGGCTACTTCGGTTTCGCCTACTTCGAGGAGAACACCGACAAGCTCAAGGTCGTCCAGATCGACAGCGGCTCCGGCTGCGTCGAGCCGACCCGCGACACGATCGCCGTCCGAACACGTACACGCCGCTCAGCCGGCCGCTGTTCGTCTACCCGTCCAAGCAGTCGCTCGCGCGGCCCGAGGTCGCGGCGTTCTTCCGGTACTACCTCGACAACGTGAACACGTATCGTCGACGAGGTCGGGTACGTCAACGCGCCGGCGGACGTCCTTCAGAAGTCGAACGACAACTTCGCGGCAGCGACGGCGCAGTAATCTGAGATAGCACCGGACACGCCGGCGCCGCCCGACGGGCGGCGCCGGCGTGTCGATACCCTCCCAGGAGTAGACGGCAGGATGGCGACGACCAGGCCGCTCCCGACGCTCACGCGACGGCGCCCCGCGTCCGAGCGCGTCATCGAGGCGTTCCTCTTCCTCGCGGCGGCTGTCGGGGTGCTGACGACGATCGGGATCATCGTCGTCCTCGGGTACGAGACGCTCCAGTTCTTCACGAAGGTCAGCCCCGTCGAGTTCCTCACGGGGACCGTGTGGTCGGCATCGATCAAGCCGTACCAGTTCGGCGTGCTCCCCCTCGTCGTGAGCACGCTCATGGTCGCCGGGATCGCGCTCATCATCGGCGTCCCGCTCGGACTGCTCTCGGCGGTCTACCTCGCCGAGTACGCGACCCCGCGGGTGCGGACGATGGTGAAGCCGATCCTCGAGCTGATCGCCGGGATCCCGACGATCGTCCTCGGCTTCTTCGCGATCAACTTCCTCACGCCGAACATCCTCAAGGTCCTCATCCCGAGCATCGGCGGCTTCTCGGCGCTCTCCGCCGGGATCGTGGTGGGGATCCTCGTGACGCCGCTCATCGCGTCGCTCTCGGAGGACGCGATGCGATCGGTGCCTCGCGCGCTCCGCGAGGGGGCCTTCGCGATGGGTGCGACCCGGTTCGAGGTCATCCGGAAGGTGGTCCTGCCCGCCGCCCTCTCCGGGATCATGGCGTCGGTCATCCTCGCGATGTCCCGGGCGGTGGGCGAGACGATGGCGGTGGTCCTCGCCGCGGGCACCAACCCGAATCTCACGCTCAACCCCCTCGAGAGCGTGCAGACGATGACGGCGTTCATCGTCCAGATCAGCCTCGGCGACACGCCCGCGGATTCGATCCAGTTCTACAGCCTCTTCGCCGTGGCGGCGCTCCTGTTCGTCATGACGCTCGGTCTCAACCTGCTGTCCGACTGGATCGTCCGGCGGTACCGCAATGCGTACGAATGAGGCCCTGACGTGACCGCCCTGCCCTCCTCCGCGCCCCAGCCGGCCGCCGCGGCCCCGCGGTTCGAGCCGAACCTCGCCCGCCGCAAGCTGGCCGGCACCCTCTTCCTCGGCGCCGCGGTCTTCGCGATCGGGATCGCGCTGCTCGTCCTCGTGCTGCTGCTGTTCGACGTGTTCACCCGCGGGCTCCCGTACCTCGACTGGGACTTCATCACGGGTGTCCCGTCCCGTCGGCCGGCGAACGCGGGCGTCTGGCCGGCGATCGTCGGGTCCCTGTACATCGGGATCATCACCGCCGTCATCACGTTCCCCGTCGGCGTCGCGGCGGCCGTCTACCTCGAGGAGTACGCGCCACGATCGCGGGTCACCCGGCTGCTCCGGACGAACATCTCGAACCTCGCCGGCGTCCCGTCGATCATCTACGGCGTCTTCGGCCTCGCCCTCTTCGTCCGCGCGCTGAGCTTCGGGTACACGCTCCTCAGCGGCGCGCTGACCCTCTCGCTGCTCGTCCTCCCGGTCGTGATCATCGCGAGCATGGAGGCGATCCGGGCGGTGCCCGACTCGCAGCGCGAGGGCGCCTACGCGCTCGGTGCGACTCGGTGGCAGATGGTCCGGCGCGCCGTCATCCCCGCGGCGGCGCCCGGCATCATGACCGGCATCATCCTCTCGATGGCGCGGGCCATCGGGGAGACGGCGCCGCTCATCCTGGTCGGGGCCGTGACGTTCGTCACCTACCCGCCGAACCCGGTCCAGGGCGGCTACACCGTCCTGCCGATCCAGATCTTCCAGTGGGCGAGCCGCCCGCAGGAGGCGTTCCAGGCGATCGCGGCCGCCGCGATCATCGTCCTGCTCGTCCTCCTCCTGATTCTCAACGCGCTGGCTCTCTTCGTGCGGGCGCGCCTCTCACGACACCTCCAGTGGTAACCCCGTGAACGCAGAGGACCGAATGGTGGACCCCACGACGACCGCAGCCGGGGGCGTCGAGGCGCAGGCGCCCGCGCCCGCCCCGACCGCGTTGCCGACCCCCGGGCCCAGCTCCCCGAGGACGCCCGCGATCCGCATCGACATCGCCGGCAGGACAGGCGAGGACGCCAGCCGAGCCGGCGACATGATCGTCGAGCTCACCGGCGTCTCCTGCTACTACGGGTCGTTCCGGGCGATCCGCGACGTCTCGATGGCGATCCAGCGGAACCGGATCACGGCACTCATCGGCCCGTCCGGCTGCGGCAAGTCCACGCTCCTCAGGACGATGAACCGGATGAACGACCTCGTGCCGGGCTTCCGTGTGGACGGCAGCCTCGTGTTCGAGGGGAAGGACATATTCGACCGCTCGGTGGACGCGGTGGCGCTCCGCAGGGTCGTCGGCATGGTGTTCCAGAAGCCGAACCCGTTCCCCAAGTCGATCTTCGACAACGTCGCGTTCGGACCGAAGATCAACGGGTACCGTGGGAACATGGGCGACCTGGTGGAGGAGTCGCTGCGCCGCGCCGCGCTCTGGGACGAGGTGAAGGACAAGCTCAAGCAGTCGGCCCTCGCTCTCTCGGGCGGCCAGCAGCAGCGCCTCTGCATCGCCCGCACGATCGCGATCGAGCCGGAGCTCATCCTCATGGACGAGCCCTGCTCCGCACTCGACCCGCGAGCGACGCTCCAGATCGAGGAACTCATGGAGGACCTCAAGGAGCAGTACACGATCCTCATCGTGACGCACAACATGCAGCAGGCGGCGAGGGCCTCGGACCACACGGTCTTCCTCACGATGGGCGACGACCGAGCCGGCTACCTCGTCGAGGAGGGTCCGACCAACCAGATCTTCACGAACCCGAAGGAGCGGCTCACCGAGGAGTACGTCTCGGGTCGGTTCGGGTGAAAGGACGACGATGAACGACCACGCGCACGAGCCCGCCGACCCGATCCAGGTCCGGGCAGGGATGTCGCTCGACGCGACCGGCGATCACGTAGCGGAAGGGCCCGCCCCGACGACGGTCGAGCCCGCGCACTCGATCGCGAGGCCGATCCTCGACCGCGAGATGCGCGACGTGAAGGACGCGATCATCCGGCTGGGGAGCTCGGTCCAGGACGCGCTGATCCGGGCGATGGACGCGCTCGTCCGGCACGACGCGGAGGCGGCCACAGCCGTCATCCGGGACGACGCGCGGATCAACGCGATGCGCGGCGAGGTGGAGGATCTCGTCATCCTCTCGATCGCGACGCAGAGCCCGGTCGCGCGCGACCTCCGGTACCTCCTCATGCTCGACAACGTCTCGAGCGAGCTCGAGCGGATCGGCGACTACGCCGCGAACGTCGCCAAGCAGGCACGCAAGCTCGCGCCGGAGCCGCCCCTGAGGGAGTACGTCCACCTGCCGGAGCTCGGCCGCCTGGCGGCCGACGGCGTCGGCCGGATCACGCGGGCGCTCATCGACCTCGATCCCGACGAGGCACGGGCGGTCGCCGCGGCGGACGACGACATCGACCGGCTCTACCACGCGATCATCGACGAGACGAAGACGCTCATGGCCGCGGACGGCGCGAACGTGGAGCGCGGCCTGCGGATCGTCTTCGCCGCACACTACCTCGAACGGGCCGGCGACCGGATGACGAACATCGCGGAGGACGTCGTGTTCCTCGCCACGGGTCACATGGAAGACCTGAACGCGTAGGCTTGCCGCAGACCGCCCGACGGGCGGCGGCGCGGGAGGGCGAGGTCGGATGGGCGCGGAACGGACCGGGCGAGTCGAGCTCTACTTCCTGCGGCACGCCGATGCCGGCGACCCGCTCGCATGGGAAGGGCCAGACGAGGACCGGCCGCTGAGCGGCAAGGGTGAGCGCCAGGCCGAGCGGGTCGCGCGGCTGCTCGGCGCAGGCGCGACGCGGCCCGACGCCGTCATCTCATCGCCGAAGCTGCGGGCATTCCAGACGGCCCGGATCGTGGCAGCGGAGATCGGCCTGGAGGTGGCGATCAACGACCGCCTCGCCGACGACCTTGACGTGGCGTCGCTCGACGCGCTGGTGGAGGAGGCGGGGTTCCCCGGGCGGCCGCTCCTCGTGGGTCACGACCCGGACTTCAGCGCGACCGTCTCCGCGCTCGTCGGGGCGGACATCCTGGTCCGGAAGGGGGCCCTCGTCCGCGTCGACGCGGACCTGCCGCTCTCGACCGGCGCCGGCGAGCTGCACTGGCTCATCCCGCCGGACGCGCTCAAGCCACGGTAGGGCGGGCCGACTCCGGCGCCGACTCCCTATCCGATCGCGAGGTCGGCCACCAGCCCGACGTGGTCGGATGGATACAACGAGGGGTCGCCGACGGCCGGGCGGTCGTACGCGACGCGCGCGCCCAGGACGACCACCGCGCCGCGGACCCAGACGTAGTCGATGCACCCGGGGTCGCCGTCCGTGTCCATCGCGGGGGCCCGCAGCCCGGACGGCCACGTGACGGCGGGTTCGGCACCGTTCACCTCGAGGTAGGCCGAGCGGAACCCGGCCGCGCGCATCCGCGCGTACGCGGACTCGTGCGGCGTCGCGTTGAAGTCGCCCACGACCACCTGCGCGTCCGTCGGCGGCGAGGCGTCGAGCCACGCGACGAGCGCCGCCGACTGGGCGTCGCGCTTCTCGGCGTCAGGCACCTCGTGATGGAGGTGGGTGACCGACGTGAGGACGGTCGCCCCACCCTGGAGGGCGACGACGACCCGGTGCGCCGACCGGTTCAGCCCGAGATCGAGCCGGTCGTACGCGTCGAAGGCCAGCGGCTGCCGGACCAGGAGGCTGTTGCCGTACTCGGGCCGACCCGCCCATCCGCGGACCTCGGCGTACCGGGCCTCCCCCGCTGCCCCGATGAGACGATCCTGCTGGAGGACGTAGACGACCTCCTGCAGCCCGAGAAGGTCGGGCGCGAGCGCCGCCGTGTCCGCAAGGAGGAGCGGCAGTCGTTCGTCCCAGCGGTCGGCGAGGTTGCGGATGTTGAGCGTCGCGACGCGGACACGGTCGGTCATCCCGGAGGCTCCTCCTCGGTGGACACGATGGCGGACACGGCCGAGCCGGCACGATCTCCGTCGGCCGGCACGGGCCGCCCGCCCGCGACGGCAGCCACCGTGGCGGCCCCTCGATCGAGCGCGTCGTCCTCCACGCAGACCGCGGCGACCCCGAGCGCGGCGAGCTCCGCCAGGAGCGGCGCGTGCCGCACGGTCCACGCCGCGACCACGAGTCCGGCGGCGTGCGCGGCCGCGACGCCCGCGGCGTCGATCGTCGCCATCTCCGCGGAGACGCCACGCACGCCCAGCGTCACGGCATCCGCGATCGCGGTCGCGTCGAGGGCCATCACGTTGAGCCAGGCCGGCCATGCGGGCGCCAGCCGGCGGAAGCTGGCGACGGTCGTCCGATCGAAGCTCGACACCACCGTGAGGTCCGGCCTCGACCCTCGCCCGGCGCGGATCACGGGCACGACGGCCGCCGCGATGTCCTCCTTCAGCTCGATGTCGAGGAACGCGAGCGGCGGGAGCGCGGCCAGTGTCTCGCGGAGCGTCGGCATGCCGGCCGCCGCCAGCTCGGCCGGCGCGAGGTCGGCGACCCTCTCGGCGCGCCCGAAGACGCGCTCCAGGGTCTCGTCGTGCGCGAGGACCGGCGTCCCGTCGCGGGCGGCGCGGACGTCGAGCTCCAGGCCGTCGCAGCCAGGCACGGCGAGGGCGGCGAGCAGGGCGTCGATCGTGTTCTCCGGGCGCCCCCGCGCGTCGCCGCGGTGCGCCAGGATCAGCGTCCGCCCGGTGGCCGGGCGCGGGCCATGCTCAGCCCGGCCCGGATCGCCACGCGTCACGTCGCCATCTCCCCTGCGCCGGCGATCGCGTCGCCCCGGGCGCCGGCAGCCTCGCCCCCGAAGCTGGAGGATCCGGGCATCGCCGGGCCGGGGGCCCGTGTGAGCGGGAGGTCGATCGTGAAGGTGGAGCCGATCCCCTCCTCGGACTCGACCCGGACCGTCCCGCCGTGCGCCTGAGCGACGTGGCGGACGATCGCGAGGCCGAGCCCTGTGCCGCCGGTGCCCCGCTGGCGCGCCCGGTCGACCTTGTAGAACCGTTCGAAGATCCGGTCCCGGTCGGCCCACGGGATGCCGGCCCCCTGGTCGATGACGGCGACCGTCGCCGTCTCCTCCGCCGCCGTGACGCGCACGACCACGACGTCGCCGGGCTCGCTGAACTTCACGGCGTTGTGCACGAGATTGAGGATCACCTGCCCGAGCCGCGTCGGGTCGCCGCGGACGACCGGGGCCGTCCCCGGGACCTCGATCGAAAGCACCACGCCGCTCCGCTCGGCGAAGATGCGCAGGCGCTCGACCTGTTCCCGGGCGACGTCCGCAAGGTCGAGGTCGGCCAGCATGAGCGGCTGGCCACCCTCGATCGATGCCAGGTCCAGGAGCTCCGACACCATCTGGGCGAGCTGGGCGGCCTCGACCTGAAGGCGCTCGAGCCGCTCGCGTGCGCGGGGCGGGAATCCCCCCGCGTCACGGACCAGCATCTCCAGGAGGAGGTTCACGTTCGTGACCGGCGTGCGGAGCTCGTGGGAGAGGTTGTCCAGGAACTCGGCGCGGATCCGCTGAAGCCGGCGCAGCTCCGTGACGTCCTCGAGCACGATCCAGGTGAGCTCGTCGGGCCCGCGGCGCGCCCGGGCCACGAGCCAGCGGCCGTCGGAGATGCGCGGCGGCAGGTCGCCGGCGGCCGAACCCTGCCGGCGCGCCGCCGAGACGAGGTCCTCCACGCGGTGGTCGAGGAACGCCTCCATCGCGCTGCCCCCGACGAGCGTGCCCGGACGGCGGTCGAGGATCCGGTGGGCGCCGGCGCTCGCGAAGGCGATCGTGTTCATGCGATCGACCGCCAGGATCCCCTCGACCAGGTCGTCGGCGACGACGAAGCCCCCGGCACCGGGTGCGGCGCCTCGATCGTCCACGATGACGGCGAGGCGCGCCGGGCGGACGGAGGGCGGGGCCCGCCCGGCCGTCAGCCGCGGAGCAGCGCCTCGACCTCCGCGAGAGGGCGGACGGCGCGCTCCCCGGTCTCGCGCACCGTCACCTCGGCACCGCCGGCCGCGAGGCTCCGCGGGCTGACGGTGACGATGAGCGGCATGCCGAGCAGCTCGGCGTCGGTGAGCTTCACGCCCGGCGACTCGTCCCGGTCGTCGTACAGGGCCTCGCGGCCGGCCGCGAAGGCGAGGTCATGAAGCGAGTCCGCCACCTCGGCGACCTTCGGGTCCCGTGTCGCCCCGATCGAGACGATGTGCGCCTGGTACGGCGCCACCTCGGTCGGCCAGACGATCCCCTTCTCGTCGTGGTGCGCCTCGACGATGCACGCGAGCGCACGCCCGACGCCGATGCCGTAGCTGCCCATCACGATCGGGTGTTCCAGCCCGTCCTCGCCGAGGTAGGTCGCGCCGAGCGCCTGCGTGTACTTCGTGCCGAGCTTGAAGATGTTCCCGACCTCGATGCCGTTCCGCAGGACGACCGGCGCCCCGCAGTTCGGACATCCGTCGCCCTCCCGGGCGCTCGTGAGATCCGCGACCAGGTCGGGTGCGTAGTCGCGCCCGACGTTCACGTTCCGCAGGTGGTAGCCCTCGCGGTTCGCACCCGCGACCAGGTTGGCCGAACGCGCGACGAGCTCGTCGACGACGACGTAGGCGCCGCTCGCGCCCACGGGCGACGCGTAGCCGGGGACCATCCCGGCCGCCGTGATCTCGTCCGGGTGCGCCGCGCGGAGCCCGGTCGTCCGCAGGGCGTTCACGAGCTTCGTCTCGTTCACGTCCATGTCGCCGCGGACGATCGCGGTCACGAGGCGGCCGTCGTCGGTCACGACGAAGAGGGCCTTGGCCGTCCGCTCGGCACTCACCCCGAGGAAGGCCGCCAGGTCGGCGATCGTGGCCGTGCCCGGCGTCTCCACCTCTTCCAGGGGCAGCGGCTCCTCGGCCGGCGGCTCGGAGACGCGGGTCTGCGCGACCTGGCGGTTCGCGGAGAAGCCGCACCTCTCGCAGAGGACGAGGACGTCCTCTCCGGCGGGGTTGAGGAACATGAACTCGTGCGCCTGGGAGCCGCCCATCATCCCGACGTCCGACGCGACGGGGATCGTGGGCACGCCCAGGCGGTCGAAGATCCGCGTGTACGCCGCGTAGTGCTTGTCGTAGCTGGCGTCGAGGCCCGCCTCGTCCGCGTCGCAGGTGTAGCTGTCCTTCATGACGAACTCGCGGACGCGGATGAGGCCGCCGCGCGAGCGCGGCTCATCCCGGAACTTCGTCTGGAAGTGGTAGACCATCATCGGGAGCTGGCGGTACGACTTCACGACGTCCCGCAGGAGCGACGCGACGACCTCTTCGTGCGTCATCGCGAGGACCATGTCGCGGCCGCCGCGGTCCTTGAACCGCGCCATCTCCGCCCCGATCGAGTACCAGCGCCCGGTCTCCTTCCACAGGTCCGCCGGGTGGACGACCGGCATCTCCATCTCCTGGCAGCCGATGGCGTCCATCTCCTCGCGGATCACCTGCTCGACGCGCCTGCTGACGCGGTAACCGAGCGGGAGGAGCGAGTAGATGCCCGACCCGAGCTGTCGGACGTAGCCGGCCCGGACGAGGAGGCGGTGGGAGGGCATCTCCGCGTCGGCGGGATCGTCGCGGAGCGTGGTGAAGAAGAAGTGGCTCAGGCGCATGCGCGAAGGATACCCGGCGAAGAGGTCGAGGTCGGCCCGCGGGAGGCGCCACTCGAGCCACGAGCGACGGGGGATCCGCAGACGGTGGGGGACGGTACGTTAACGCCGTTCACACTGCGATACCATCGCCCCTCGAGGGCGGACGGGGCGAGCCTCCGGACCACCTCGCCGACCCGAGAGGTGATTCGCACGAACCTCGAGGCGTTCACCCCGCTGCTCCTGATCGTCATCGCGCTCGCCGTCCTGTTCGACTACGTGAACGGGTTCCACGACACGGCGAACGCGATCGCCACGTCGGTGGCGACGCAGGCCCTCCGCCCGGCCTACGCCATCGCCATGGCCACCGCCTTCAACTTCATCGGCGCCTTCGCCGGGACCGCCGTCGCGAAGACCATCGGCTCGGGCCTCGTGAACGACGAGTCCACGACGCTCGTGATCGTCGCCGCCGCGCTCATCGGCGCGATCACGTGGAACCTCATCACGTGGTGGCTGGGACTCCCCTCCTCGAGCAGCCACGCCCTCATCGGCGGCCTGCTGGGGGCGACGATCATCGGGGCGGGCTGGGACCAGCTCAAGTGGGGCGACCTGACGTCCGGGATCATCGGGAAGGTCGTCGTCCCGCTCGTGACCTCGCCGATGCTCGGCTTCGCGATCGGCTTCCTCTTCATGGTCGCGCTGCTCTGGATCTTCCGGCGTGCGACGCGGAGGATCCTCGCGCGCCGTTTCCGCCGGCTGCAGGTCTTCTCTGCGGGCTTCATGGCGTTCGCGCACGGCTCCAACGACGCCCAGAAGACGATGGGGATCATCACCCTGGCGCTGTTCTCGGCCGGCGTCATCGACACGAACACGGTCCCGTCGTGGGTCATCCTCATCGCCGCGACCGCCCTCAGCGCGGGGACGGCGGTCGGTGGCTGGCGGATCATGAAGACGATGGGCCAGAAGGTCGTGGACCTCGAGCCCGTCCACGGCTTCGCTGCCGAGACGACCGGCGCTTCGATCATCTTCGGGGCCGCGCAGATGGGCATGCCGGTCTCGACGACCCAGGTGATCTCGAGCGCGATCATGGGCGTCGGCACCAGCAAGGGCGTGAAGCACGTCCGTTGGGGCGTCGCCCGCGACATCCTGACGGCGTGGGCCCTCACGCTCCCCATGGCCGGGCTCATCGGCGCGGCGGCCTGGTGGGTCCTCAACGCCCTCGGCATCCAGTGACGACCGACCGCGGCGTCCGCCGTGCACCCTTCCCGCGACCGGCGGGCCCGAGAGGAGACGACGATGGTGCGGATCATCCCGCGTGACGAGAAGTTCCAGGAGCTCTTCGTCCAGGACGGCGCGAACCTGCTCGAGGCGGCGCACAAGCTCGAGGATCTGATCGGCGTCTACGACCGGCTCGAGGAGCGCGTCGCCGAGATCCGGGTCCTCGAGCACCGTGGCGACGAGATCGACATGGAAGCCGAGGTCCGCCTGGACCGTGCATTCATCACGCCGTTCGACCGGTCGGACATCCACGACCTCGTCTCGCGCATCGACGACGTCCTCGACGGGATCCAGGAGATCGCGGAGACCTTCATCATCTACGGCGTGGAGGCCACGACGGACGACGCGAAGCGCCTGGCAGCCATCCTCTCCGCGCAGGCCGCCCAGCTCAATGAGGCGCTCGGGAAGCTCGACAACCTCAAGGGCATCGAGGCGAACCTCAAGGAGATCCACGAGCTGGAGAACGAGGCCGACGGCCTCTCGCGCGCCGCCGTGGCCCGCCTCTTCCACAACGACCCCGACCCGCTGAACGTCATCAAGTGGCGCGACATCTACATCGCGCTCGAGAACACGATCGACGCGGCCGAAGACGCCGGCGAGGTCATCGAGAAGATCGTCGCGAAGGCCGGGTGACACCCCCCCGGGGGGGGTGTCGGGCGCCTCAGCTCGCCGCCCGAACGTCGCCGAGCTGCACCCAGCGCAGGGCGTACGCGAGGTCGATCTCGTCGACCGCATCGGCGCTGCGGGCCGGTCCGTGGACACCCGCGAGGAGCCGACGTCCTTCGCGCGCATACGAAGCGGCAAGGGCCGAGCGGGTCCGGATCGGTACGAGGTGGGTGAGGACCGTCTCGACGTCGCTGTCGGACGGACGCGCCAGCCACGATGGAGGTCGTCGCCCCTCCTCGTCGATCAGGAGCATCGCGGCCGCAAGAGTCGAGAGGCGGAGCATCGCGCCGCGGGGTGTGCCCGGGCGATGGGTGAGGTGCCGTCGAGGTGACCGGGGCAGCGTGGCGACCGTCGTGCGTGCCATGGTCGAGACGCTGGACCCATCGGGTCAACGCGGCATGAACCGCCGGTGAAGGTTCGGGCGACGCTCAGGCGGGGCGGCGGAGCACGTATCCGACGCCACGGACCGTCTGGAGGAGGACCGGGTTCGCGGGGTCCGCCTCGATCGCGCTCCGCGCCCAGTGGATGTGGACGTCGACCGTCCGCGTCTCGCCCGCGTAGTCGTAGCCCCAGACGCGCTCGAGGAGCTGCTCGCGGGTGAAGACCTGTCCCGGGTGACGAAGCAGGAAGGCGAGGACCTCGAACACCTTCGGCTTGACCGGGACCTCGATCCCCTCGCGGAGGATCCGGTGGCCGGCCAGGTCCACCTGCACGGTCCCGAGATCGACGACGGGCGCGGGCCGCTCCGAGATGCTCCGCAGGTCGGAGCGCCGGAAGACGGCCCGGACGCGCGCCACGAGCTCGCGGAGGCTGAAGGGCTTCGTGACGTAGTCGTCCGCACCGAGCTCGAGGCCCACGACCTTGTCCACCTCGCCGCCCTTCGCGGTCAGCATGATGATCGGCACATCGGCCTCCGCGCGGATGATCCGGCAGACCTCGACGCCGGAGAGCTCCGGCAGCATGAGGTCGAGCAGGATGAGGTCCGGCCGGTCCGCCCGGAAGCGCTCGAGGGCCTCGCGGCCGTCCGCGGCGAGCGTGACCCGGAAGCCCTCGGCTTCGAGGGTCTCGCCGACCGTCTCACGGACCGTCTGCTCGTCGTCCACGACGAGGATCGAGCGGCTCATCTCCGGCATCGTGGGGGCACCGGGTGAACGACGCGTTAACGCTGCGTCGACGTTGACCCAGGAAACGCGAGGCCGCGGCGGGAACGGTGGTGCCTCAGGCGGACGGGGCAAGGCCGGCCACCAGCTCCCGTGCCCCAGCAAGGCGGGCGAGCGTGCGGGCGAACCCGAGCGCGACGAGCGTCTCGAAGAGCGGCGGGGTCGCGGTCCGCCCCGTGACGGCGACCCGGATGGCCATGAACAGGTCACCGGCCTTCCACCCGCGCGCCTCCGCAAGCGTCCGCAGCGTCGCCTCGAGACCCTGGGCGTCGAATGCCACCTCCCCGTTCGCCGCGATGGCGACGCGGGCCGCCTCGAGCGCGGCCGCCGTCGCCGCGACATCCCAGCGCTTCGGGACGACCAGCGAAGGATCGAGGTCGGGCGTCTCGACGAACAGGAAGCCGGCCACGTCCCCGATCGCTCCGAGCACCGGCAGGCGCTCCTGGACGAGCGGGACGATCGCGCGGATCTCGTCGAGCGTGGGGAGTCGGTCGATCCGTCCCAGGATCCGGTCCGCGTCCAGGAAGGGCAGGAGGCGCTCGGCCAGGTCGTCCGGGTCGAGACGACGGATCCACTGGCCGTTCATCCACTCGAGCCGCTCCCGGTCGAAGACCGCGCCGGCCCGGTTCACGGCCGCCAGGTCGAACCGGGAGACGATCTCCTCGAGTGAGAGGATCTCCTCCTCGGTCCCGGTGGACCACCCGAGGAGTGCGAGGTAGTTGACGAGCGCCTCGCGGATGAAGCCCTGCGCGACGTAGTCGTCCACCGCGGTCTGGCTCTTCCGCTTGCTCATCTTCGACCGGTCCGGGTTGAGGATGAGCGGCAGGTGGGCGAAGGCCGGGACCGCGTGCCCGAGGGCACGGAACAGGAGGATGTGCTTGGGCGTGTTCGACAGGTGGTCCTCGCCGCGGATCACGTGCGTGATCCCCATCTCGGCGTCGTCGACGACCACGGTGAAGTGGTAGAGCGGCGTCCCGTCGGCGCGGACGATGACGAAGTCGCCCCCCAGGGCCGATGCGTCGATCTCCACGTGCCCGCGGACGATGTCGTCGAACGCGACGACGCCCGCCGGCACGCGGAATCGGAGCGCGGCCCGCCGGCCTTCGGCCTCGAACGTGGCCCTCTGCTCCGCGGCGAGCGCGGCGCAGGTGCCCGGGTAGCGCGGGGGCTCCCCGGCCGCCTCCTGCCGCTTCCGTTCGGCGTCGAGCTCGTCGGGCGAGCAGTAGCACGGATACGCGAGGTCGGCGGCGAGGAGCCGGTCGGCCGCCGCCGCGTAGAGCGGGAGGCGCGCCATCTGCCGGTACGGGCCGAACGGCCCGCGCTCGTCGAGCCCGGCGACGGCCGGGCCCTCGTCCCACGTGAGTCCCAGGCCGTGGAGGCCGTCGAGGATGTCGCGCTCGAACGCCTCGGTGGAGCGGGCGACGTCCGTGTCCTCGAGCCGGAGGATGAACGTCCCGGCCTCGTGGCGGGCGAAGAGGTAGTTGAAGAGCGCGGTCCTCGCGGTCCCGATGTGGAGCGGGCCGGTGGGGCTCGGCGCGATGCGCACGCGGACGACGGTCATAGCGCCGAGGATACCGGCTCGGCTCGCCCGGGGATCGGAGACGGGCCTCGGGCGGATGCACGTTGACGCACCGGGTGGACATCAGCGAACGGCGACGTGTCACCCTGCAGGCGAGCAGGGGGAGGCGCGCATGATCGGAAAGACGCCGCAGCGGAAGAACATCGGGCTGGTCGCGCACGACAACAAGAAGCGCGACCTCATCGAGTGGGCGACCTACAACAGGGCGCTGCTCCTCCGTCACGACCTCGTCGCGACGGGCACCACCGGCACGCTTCTCGAGGAGGCGCTCGGCGTCGGGGTGCGCAAGCTCCAGAGCGGACCGCTCGGCGGCGACCAGCAGCTGGGGGCGCTGATCGCGGACGGCGAGATCGACTTCCTCGTCTTCTTCTGGGACCCGCTCGAGCCGCAGCCGCACGACCCGGACGTGAAGGCCCTCCTGCGGATCGCGATCGTCTGGAACATCCCGGTCGCCTGCGACCGGGCGTCGGCGGACTTCATGATCTCGTCGCCGCTCATGGAGAGCGCGTATGAACGCGCCGTGCCCGACTACGGTCCGCACATCGGACGGACGATCGACGCAGTCGGCTGAGCGGCCGGCGGGTCAGCGGGGATGGAGGAACGCGCGTGACCGGGATCATCAGGAGCCTGCTGCCGCTCGCGGTCGTCACCGCCGCCCTGGGCGTGTTGACTCTCTACCTCCTCGACGCGAACCCGACGGCCGGGCGATGGCTCCTCGCCGCGCTGCTGTTCGCGCACGGGTGGGTCCACGTGATGTTCGCCTTCCCCCGGCCGTCCCGCACGGCGACCGAGGCTGGGGGTGCGCCCGCGTGGCCGTTCGACCTCGCCGACTCCTGGCTGGTCACCGGTGCCGGAGTCGCTGATGGCCCGGTGCACGCGATCGGGAGGATCCTCGTGGTCGTGACGCTCGCCGGGTTCCTGCTCGCGGCGCTCGCGACGGTGGGGATCCTCGTCCCTGCCGCGTGGTGGCCCGCGCTCGTGCTCGGCTCCGCCGCGAGCTCCGCGCTCCTGCTCGGACTGTGCTTCTCGCCGACCCTGCTCCTCGGCCTCGCGATCGACGTGGCGCTCGCCTGGCTGGTGCTCTCGGGAACCTGGAGCCCGCCGGGCGACGCGTGACGGTGGGCCGGCCCCCTGCCCGACACGGAGCCCGACGCGTCGAGATCCGATCCCGGACCGGCGTCAGTCCCTGCCGCCCCCGATTCCCAGCACGGCCCGCACCTCGCGGACGATCTCGAGGTCCTCGCGCGCCGCGATGACGAGGGTCCGCACGGAAGCCCCGGCCGGGGAGATCTCGCCGTCCCCGGAGACCGCGG
This sequence comes from uncultured Chloroflexia bacterium, assembly GCA_963717255.1. Taxonomy (GTDB): domain Bacteria; phylum Chloroflexota; class Limnocylindria; order Limnocylindrales; family CSP1-4; genus CAIYQJ01. Next base: position 33,510 of record CAVQVT010000008.1, read on the forward strand.
CGTTCGCGGCCGCGTCGACGGCGACCCCGAGGTACGCGAGTCCCGCCGCGGTCCGCTCGCGGATCGCGGGAGCGTTCTCGCCGACGCCCCCCGTGAAGACCAGGACGTCGAGGCCGCCGAGCGCGGCGACCATCGACGCGATCGATCCGCGCAATCGATGGAGGTAGACGCCGAGGCCGAGGATCGCCGCCTCGTCGCCGGCGGCCTCGGCAGCGAGGATCGCGCGCATGTCCGCCGTGCCCGTGAGTCCCAGCAGGCCCGATCGATGCTCCAGGGTGGAGGCGAGCTCGGCGGGAGGCATCTTCACGTGCTCCTCGAGCCAGAGGACCAGCCCGGGGTCGATCCCGCCCGAGCGGGTCGCCATGACGAGGCCGTCGAGCGGCGTGAAGCCCATCGTCGTGTCCACGGAGCGGCCGTCGCGGATCGCGGCCAGCGACGCGCCCGCCCCGAGGTGGCACGTGACGATCCGCAGCTCCTCCACCGGGCGACCCACCATCGCCGCGGCGCGGCGCGATGCATACGCGTGCGACAGGCCGTGGAAGCCGTACTTGCGGAGCGCCCAGCGCGTCCGCCACTCGCGGGGGATCGCGTACGTCGTGGCCGCGGCGGGCATCCCGGCGTGGAACGCCGTGTCGAAGCACGCGACGGCCGGCACGCCCGGCAGGACCGCGTTCACCGCGGCGAGGGCCGCGAGCGACGTGGGCTGATGGAGCGGGGCCAGGTCCGTCAGGGCCCGGAGGTTCGCCTCGACCGCGTCGTCGATCCACACCGGCCCGCTGTACCGGGTGCCGCCGTGGACGATCCGGTGGCCGACCGCCGCGATCTCGCCGAACCCGGCGACGGCATCCGCGGTGAGCCCGGCGTCGGTCGAGCCGCGGGGCGCCGGGAGGTCGGCCGAGCCCACGACGGCGTCGGAGGCGTCGAGGACGCGCAGCTTGAGGCTGCTCGACCCGGCGTTGACGACGAGGATGCGCACCAGCGACCCCTAGGCTGTCAGGAGCGGGATGGTGAGAGCCTCGGCGGCGGCGGCCAGGCGCTGGTCGTAGGTCGCCAGGCTGGGGCGCTGGCCGAGCCCGCGGAGGAACTCGATGGACGCCAGGTGGAGCGCATCGAGCGTGCGGACCGGCACGGGGAACGGCGCCAGCGCCCGCGCCAGGACCGGCGGCACGAGCTCCAGGAAGGAGATCCGGCCGAGGAGCGCCCGAACCTCCTCCTCGTGGCTCGTCGCCAGGCCTCTGGCGTTGATCCGGGTCCAGACCTCGTACTCGAGGAGCCGGCTGGAGACGAGCGGGCCCCGCTCCCAGAGGGTCGGGTCGGGCAGGCGATCCTCGGCGAGCAGCTGGGCGAGCGCCACCGAGCTGTCGAGGTAGATCATCGCTCGCCGCGATCGTTCTCGAGCTCGGCCAGGATCTGTGCGAGGGGCGCCACCGGCCGCCGCGGCGGGGACGCGTCGACCGGCCCGAGCGCGGGCGTCAGCCACCCGCGCCGCACGGCGTCCGCGAGGAGCGCGTCGGGGACGTCGACCGAGCGGCCGGAGCGGGGCGGCACGAGCTCGGCCACGACCCGCTCGCGATCGGTCACGAGCACGGTCTCGCCCGAGGCGACGAGGCGCACGTACTCGCTCAGGCGGTTCTTCAGGACCCGAATGCCGACGGCGCGCATCCCCCTCAATGTAGCCACGTGAGGCTACATCGTCAACGGCGCCGATGGATCGTGTCAGCCATCCACCTGCGCCGCTTCCCGGTCCCCGTATCCAACGTCGGGCCGGAAGCGGTGGTGGAGGTCATCCCGGTGCCGTCGGGCAGGATCGTCCTCACGCCTCCCACGTCCACTCGCGGATCTCCGGCGCGTCCTCGCCCTCCACTCTCGTGTAGGCGCGGCACTCGAGGCGTCGATCCTCCATCCGCTGCCGCAGGTGGGCCGCCCGCGTCCGGATCCCCGGCACGCGGTCGATGACGTCGATGACGAGATGGAACCGGTCGAGGTCGTTGAGCATGACCATGTCGAACGGGGTGGTGGTCGTGCCCTCCTCCTTGTACCCGCGGACGTGGAGGTTGGCGTGGTTCGTCCGGCGGTACGTCAGCCGGTGGATGAGCCACGGGTAGCCGTGGTAGGCGAAGACGATCGGCCGGTCCGTCGTGAAGAGCGAGTCGAACTCCCGATCCGGACATCCCGTGCGGGTGCTCCGACTCCGGCTGCAGGCGCATCAGGTCGACGACGTTGACGACGCGGACCCGCAGGTCCGGCAGCTCGCGCCGGAGGATGTCGACCGCCGCGAGCGTCTCGAGCGTCGGGACGTCGCCCGCACAGGCCATGACCACGTCCGGCTCGCCACCCTGGTCGCTGCTCGCGAAGTCCCAGATGCCGATGCCGCGGGTGCAGTGGAGGACCGCCTGCTCCATCGTCAGCCAGTTCGGCGCGGGCTGCTTCCCCGCCACGATGACGTTCACGTAGTTCCGGCTGCGCAGGCAGTGGTCGCCGACCGACAGAAGGGTGTTCGCGTCCGGCGGCAGGTAGACGCGGATGTGCTCGGCCTTCTTGTTCACCACGTGGTCGATGAACCCCGGGTCCTGGTGGCTGAAGCCGTTGTGGTCCTGGCGCCAGACGAGCGAGGACAGGATGTAGTTCAACGACGCGATCGGCCGGCGCCACGGGATGTCCGCCGTCACCTTCAGCCACTTCGCGTGCTGGTTGAACATCGAGTCGATGATGTGGATGAACGCCTCGTAGCAGTCGAAGACGCCGTGGCGGCCGGTGAGCAGGTAGCCCTCCAGCCAGCCCTGGCACTGGTGCTCGGACAGCATCTCCATGACGCGGCCGTCGGGCGCGAGGCTCTCGTCCACCGGGAGCGTCTCGGCCATCCAGGCCTTGTCGGTCACCTCGAGGATGGCGCCGAGGCGATTGGACGAGGTCTCGTCCGGGCCGAAGACCCGGAAGCTCTTGCGGTTCTGCGCCACGACGTCGCGCAGGAAGGTGCCGAGCACGCGGGTCGCCTCGCTGCTCGTCGCGCCGGGTGCGGGGACGTCCACGGCGTAGGCCCGGAAGTCGGGGAGCGTCAGATCGCGGAGGAGGAGCCCGCCGTTCGCGTGGGGGTTCGCGCTCATCCGCCGATAGGCGTGCGGCGGAAGCTCGGCGAGCTCCGGGACGAGTGCCCCGTCCGCGTCGAACAGCTCCTCGGGCCGGTAGCTGCGCAGCCAGGTCTCGAGGATCGCCCGGTGCTCGGCGTTCGTCCGGACCTCGCCCATCGGGACCTGGTGCGACCGCCACGTGCCCTCGGACGGCTTGCCGTCGATGACCTTCGGACCGGTCCAGCCCTTGGGTGTCCGCAGGACGATCATCGGCCAGCGCGGTCGCTCGGTCGCGCCGTCCTCCCGGGCCGCCCGCTGGATCGCGTGGATCTCTTCGACCGCGGCATCCAGCGCGGCCGCGAGCTGCTGGTGGACGTCGGCCGGCTCGTCGCCGGTCACGAAGAGCGGGTGGTGCCCGTAGCCCTCCATGAGCGCGCGGAGCTCCGCCTCGGGGATGCGCGCGAGGACGGTGGGGTTCGCGATCTTCCAGCCGTTGAGGTGAAGGATCGGGAGGACGGCCCCGTCGGTCACCGGGTCGAGGAACTTGTCCGAGTGCCAGCTCGTCGCGAGGGGCCCGGTCTCGGCCTCGCCGTCGCCCACGACGGCGCACACGACGAGGTCCGGGTTGTCGAAGGCGGCCCCGTAGGCGTGCGAGAGCGCGTAGCCGAGCTCTCCGCCCTCGTGGATCGACCCGGGCGTCTCGGGCGCGACGTGGCTCGGGATGCCGCCCGGGAAGCTGAACTGCCGGAAGAGCCTCCGCATCCCCTCCTCGTCGCGCGTGATGCTCGGGTACACCTCCGTGTACGTCCCCTCGAGGTAGGCGTTCGCGACGATCGCCGGGCCGCCGTGCCCAGGCCCGATCACGTAGATGGCGTCGAGGTCCCAGTTGCGGATCACCCGGTTCATGTGCGCGTAGATGAGGTTCAGGCCCGGCGTCGTCCCCCAGTGGCCGAGCAGGCGCGGCTTCACGTGCTCCGGCGCCAGCGGCTCGCGCAGGAGCGGGTTGTCGAGCAGGTAGATCTGGCCGACCGAGAGGTAGTTCGCGGCGCGCCAGTAGGCGTCGATCCGGCCGAGCTCTGAGGCGGAGAGCGGACCGTCGACCATCGTGGACTCCTTCCGGCGACCTGGTGCCTTCGTTCGACGGTCCGAGTCTAGGCGGGACGTCGAACGGGCGTCGCAGACGACGGACGTCCGGGCACCTCGATGTCGACACGGCGCGCTGTCACCTGTGGGCCGCCTGCATCGCCGCGGGACGGGTTCCGCACCAGGCGATCCTCGACGTGCGTCCGGAGCGTGTCCGCGAGTCGCGCCGGGCCCGGCTATCGCCCGGTGCCGGCCTCGCGCGGGCCCGGGCCCGGCACCCGGTGGAAGAGCGCCGGGTCGGCAGTGCCCGGGATCACGCGGATCAGCGCGGCGGGGCGCAGACCGAGCGTCGCCCGCCCGAGCGGACCGTCGAGCGTGAGCGCGTCGAGGGCCGCCGAGCGCGCGAGGATCGCGACCTGCGCGCCGGGGACGAGGCCGCGCGCCTCGAGATACGAGAGCAGCTCTGGCGACTCCTCGGCCTGCTCCGTGATCCGGAGGACGGTGGCCCGCTCGCCGGCCTCCATGGCCGCGAGCGGGACGCCGGCGGGGCGGCGTCGCGCCGCCGCGGCGTCGATCGGGTTGCCGTGGGGACACGTCTCCGGGTGGCCGATCAGCTCGTCGAGGCGCTGCTCGACGCGCGGCGAGATCGCCCCCTGGAGTCGGGCGGCCTCCTCGTCCGATTCCGCCCACCCGAGCCCGACGATGCTCGTGAGGAGCCACTCGAGGAGGGCGTGACGCCGGAAGATGCCATCGGCCGCCGCGCATCCCGCCGCAGTGAGCGCGAGGCGTCGGTCCCCCTCCTGGACGACGAGCCCGTCGGCCACGAGTCGGTGGATCATCTCCCCGGCCGCCTGGGCCGTCACGCCCTGATGGCGCGCCACCTGCGCCGTGGTGACGGCGCCGTCGTCCTGCACCATGACGCGGAGCGCGAGCAGGTAGTCCTGGGCGGCGGCCGAGATATCCGGGGCGGGTCGACGGCGCTGCACGGAGGGCATCCTACCCGAGGGTCCCTCGGGGCCGGCCCTTGCCGCCGACGGCAGCCCGGATCGCGGCCACGATCGAAGCGCCTCGACGTCGGGGCGCGACCGGAGATGGGCCCGCCGCGGGCGCGGTGCCGGTGGGTGGAGCGCCGGTGGGTTCGGTGCCGGCCGAAGCGGGCCGCCGGTCGCCGGGTTCCGGTGCCGGCCGGCTCGCCCCGCTCTCGGCAGCACCCGCGCCGCGCGTCGGGCCACCGGATGGCCCGGCCGGCCAGGGCCCGGCAGGCCCGGAGTGGCGGGCATCGGTGAACGAAGCGGCCGGGCGGTCGCCCGTCCATTCGGACGACCGGCCGAGATACTCCGGCCCGTGCTTGCGCGGGTCCGCGTACTCGCGCGGGTTGACCGTCCAGTACGTCCCGGACGCGGCCCCGTACCATGCCGAGCCACCCCACGCCGGCGGGTCCTCGACGGCGTCGTCGTACGTGGTGGACCCGAGCGTCGCCCGCCGGCGCCACGCCTCGTCGCGGCGTCCCTCCTCCCTCGGCCGGCCCGAACCGCCGGCACGTCCTGCCCCACCGTGGCGCCCATCCGCGGTGCCCGGGCCCGGCCCGGCCGCCGCACCGGCGCCCGGGCCGCCGCTCCCGCCTCCGCCCCACCCGCGCGGCCCCGTCCCGCCGCCGCGCCCCGCGCGGGACCGCGCGCGAGCAGCCTCGCGTGCCGCCGTGGACCAGTCGCGGCCCGCGTCGCGCGGCGAGCCGCCGGCGGCCTGCGCCGGAGGGCGCGTGGTGCCCGCCTGCGACCGGGCCGGGCCGCCGCGGGCGCGGGCGATCGTCTCGTACGCGGCCTGGACCGTGAGGAAGCGGGCGAGCTGGTCGGGGCCGGCCGCGTCCGGGTGGTGGCGCTTCGCCAACCGCCTGTAGGCGGCCTTCACCTCCTCCATCGGCGCGCCCGGAGGGACGCCGAGGACGCGGTACGGATCGAAGCGGTCGGGACGCTCCATGCGGGAAGTGTCGCGCACACCCGCTCTTCGCGCGCTTCCTAGCGGACCATCTCCTCGAGCGGTGCAAGCTCGAAGATCGGGATCGCCTCCGAGGCCGCCCGTCCGTGGCCGTCCGCGGTGGCCGGCCGGGCGTACCGCGCGAGCATCCTGACGGCCTGAGCGTCGAGGACGCCCGCCTGGCGCAGTGCTTCGACCGAGGCCGCGTGGTTCGCGCGCCGTCGGCCGTCGCCGTCCTCGATCTTCAGGGCCATCCCGGACGGGCCGACGTATCGGCCTGCCCGCTGCCCGCCGAGGATCGCGACCCCGCGGAGCGCCTCCGCGCCGCCCTTCGAGATCACCCTGCCGGGGACGACCTTTGCGAGAGACGTGTCGAGCCGGTCGCGCGTCCCGGCCACCATCGCGGCGTTCGCCAGCATGGCGTCGCGCACGGCCAGGAGCCAGCGTGCGACGTCGGCCCGCGGGTCGCGGGGCATGATCGCTTCCGGGTCGGCGAGCAACGCGTACGCCCGGGCGATCTCGCGCAGCGAGAACGCGTAGGTGAGGACACCGCACTCGTCCACGGCCGTCACCAGGTCGTCCGCCGTGACCCCGAACGCGGTCGCGACGGCCCACCGGATCGCCGCCTGTGCCGGGTGCTCGTCGCGCCAGTAGTCCTCGAGGCTCCAGCCCTTCAGCCGGGCGAGCAGGATCGTCGACGCGTGCTGGCCGGAGCACTGGTGACGGATGGGCCCGGGTCGTTCGCCGTCGCGCAGGAGCCGAGCGGCGGTCAGGGTATCGAGGGGCGCGCCCTCCGTGCCGCAGGCCAGCAGCGACTGGCTGACGCCGGCCCGCCGCAGGACCGACTGGATCGTCCGGACGTGCGCGTCCTCGCCCGAGTGGCTGCTGGCCATGACGGCGACCTCGGCGGGCGACAGGTCGAACGCGGCGATGCCGCCCGCCTCCAGCAGGGCCACCAGCGCGAACGGCTTCATCGCGGACCGGAGGTTCACGACGACGTCGGGGTCGCCGACCGCTCGCACGACCGCGCCGGACGCGTCCACCTCGACGATGTGGCCGCGGTGGCGGCTCTCGACGACCGACCCGCGGTGCTGCTCCACGAGGACCGGCGGCGCGGGCGCGAAGAGGCGTTCGGGCCGGGCGCCGGCCGGCGCTCGTCGTCGCGCCGACCGCGGGCTCGCAGGGGTGCTCATGGCGGAGAGCATACCGATGCCCGGGACCGCCGGAGGACCGCCGGCTCCGCCCGAGTGCCCGGATAATGGTCACCGACGGGACGACCGCCGGACCGGCGACGCGGCCGCGGGACGCCGTCGCGAGCGGAGGGCCGGTGACGTGGCCGCGACGATGCGGGTGGGGATCCTGACGTCGGGCGGCGACAGCCCGGGCCTCAATGCCGCAGTCCGCGGCTTCGGGAAGGTCGCGATCGGCCACTACGGGATGAGGATCGTCGGATTCCGCGATGGCTTCCGGGGCCTGGCCGAGGACCGTCGCATGCGGCTCGACTCGTCGACGCTCGCCGGCATCCTCACCGTGGGCGGGACCATCCTCGGCACGAGCCGGGACAAGCCCCACCGGATGCCGATGGGCGACCGGGTCGTGGACATGACCGACGCGATCGTCGCTACCTGTCGGCGGGCGGGCCTCGACGCGCTCGTGTGCATCGGCGGGGGCGGCACGCAGAAGAACGCCCTTCGGCTGGCGAGGGCCGGGCTCAACGTCGTGACGCTCCCCAAGACGATCGACAATGACGTCGCGGAGACCGACGCCACCATCGGCTTCGCGACCGCACTCGAGATCGCGACCGAGGCGATCGATCGCCTGCACAGCACCGCGCACAGCCACCATCGCATCGTCGTGGCCGAGGTGATGGGCCATCGGGCCGGGTGGCTCACGCTCGGCGCGGGGATGGCCGGAGGCGCGGACGTCATCCTCCTGCCCGAGATCCCGTACGACCTCGACGTCGTCGTCGCGGCGATCAAGCGCCGCACGCGGAAGGGCACCAACTTCAGCATCGTCGCCGTCGCCGAGGGGGCGCGCGACGCCGAGAGCGCGCGGGTGTACGCGGACCTGCTGCTCAGTCGCGAGGCGGCCGTCGACGAGCAGGAGAAGACGGCGCTCGACGCGAGGCTCGCCGACATGGATGCCGACCACACCGGGCACTCGCTCCGGCTCGCCCGCCGGCTCGAGGAGATGACCGGCCTCGAGTCGCGAACCACGATCCTCGGGTACGTGCAGCGCGGTGGGACGCCGTCCCCGCTCGACCGTCTCCTCGCGACGCGCCTCGGCAACACGGGGGCCGACCTGATCGCGGCCGGAATCTTCGACGTCATGGTCGCCGCGGATGGAGAGGGGACGCGCCCCGTCCGCCTGTCGCGCGTCGCGGGCCGCCGGAGGACGGTCCCGCTGGACCATCCGTACGTGATCGCCGCCAGGCGCGTCGGGACATGCCTCGGCGACTGAGCGCTTCCGCGGCTGCCGTCCTCGCTCGCCGACGGACGCGTTGCACCGACGGTGACGCGGCGGACACCCCGCGACAACGCGGCCCTGCGAGCATCGCCGGTGATGCGCGCCGCGACAGTCCCGATCGGCCACTCCCCCGCCCGGGGACATGCACCGGGCGCAGACTGGGCGGACCCTCCCGAGGAGCCGACCTCGCAGGTCGAGCGCGAGCTGCAGCGGCTGGCGGACACGCTGGCGGCGCTGCTCGCACGCGAGGGAGACGATCCGCCGGTCTGGGCGTCTGCCGTGTTCGCCCGCAGAGTCGCCGCAGCCCGATCGGTCATGGCGCGGGTGGCCGAGCCCGAACGGCTCGCGGCGGGCCTGGATCGGCCGAGGCGGGCTGCGACCACGGGGGTCACCCGCTTCCAGGCGGATGCCCAGCGGCTCGCGGGCGACGCGATCACGATCGCGATCACGATCCGCTGGCTGGAGGTCCGCCAGCGCACGTCCCTCCCGTCCTGGCCCGAGGTGGTCCGACGCCGCTCGCTCTCGCCGCGGCGAACCGAGCCCGCGGCCGACACGGGTCTCTGGTTCGGCTAGGCCGATCGGCCGGGCGACTGTCGCTCGGCACCCCCGGACCACCTCGCTGTTAACGAGGACCGGCCGTTCGGGGGTGAGCCTTCGGTCCAGATGGCCCTCCGCCCACCCGCTCGAGCGTCCAACCATCGAGGGTCGGCTCGGTCCACACAGGATCGATGGCGGACGGAGGTTCCGTTGACGGAGGTCGAGGAGGCGCGCGGACAGGCGGACGGGAGCGCCACCGCGATCGCCGACCCAGGTGACAGCGCCGAAGGCGGCCCCGGAAGCGAGCTCGCGGGGGCGGTCGTGCGCTCGGAGCTCCATCTCGCGGCCACGCGATCGCCCGGCGTCGCGGGCGACGACGGCTGGCCGGAGGCGGGCCGCAAGGTCCTTCGCTTCCACCTGGCCCGGATGCTCATCCGCGCGCCAGGCGTCATCACGGGCGAGGACCCCGAGGAGGTCCACGCCATGCGCGTGGCGGGGCGGCGGATGCGTGCGGCATGGCGCGTGTTCGGCGATGGGTTCGAGAAGGCGACCACGCGTCGGTACCGGGCGGACCTGCGGGAGGTGGGCGGACGCCTGGGCGCGGTGCGCGACCTCGACGTTCTCCTCGAGATCCTCGACGGCTACGGCGCCCGCCGCACGGCGCGCGTGCGTCGCGGGCTCCTGCCCCTGCGTGCGGCGTGGGTCGTGGACCGGCAGGCAGGTCAGGCGGCGCTCGTCGACCACCTCGCGTCGCCCGCGTTCGGCGCCTTCGTGGCCGAGTACGAGTCCCTCGTCGGGAGCGACGAGGCGCCCGCGGACGTCGACCGCGGGGCCCGGCTCGACGCGGTCGGCTCGCGGATGCCGGCGACCGCCTGGGCCGCCTACGGCAGGGTCCGGTCGTTCGAGCATCACGTCGACGGAGCCGATCTCGCGACGCTCCATCGACTCCGCATCGAGGGCAAGTGGCTCCGCTACACACTCGAGTTCGTGCGCGAGGCCATGGGACCGGACGCGCCTCTCGTCATCGAGCCGATCGTCGCGCTGCAGGACCACCTGGGCGCCCAGCACGACCTGCACGTCGCCTCCGTGCTGGCGCGGACGTTCGTGGACGCCGGACAGACCGAGCTCTCCGCCAGGGAGGCAGCCCAGATCGCGCGCTTCGTGGCCGACATGGACGAGCGCGTCGCGTGGCACGGGCGCAAGCTCCGTCGCGCGTGGGGTCCGGTCATCTCGACGTCGTACCGGAGCAGACTCGGGCGAGCGCTGGCGAGGCTCTGATCGGCCCAAGCGTCCGACGGCCACCCTGCGGGACGGGCCTGGCGGACTTGTCGTCGGCCACCGACCGACCGAGGGTCAGGCCTCGCCGACGGGCACGAGGCGAAGGATCGGGATGGACCGGTCCGTCGCGCGACGGTACTGGTCGTACCCGGGCTGGACCTCCACGATCCGCCGCCACGCCTCCGCGGCTTCGTCGGGCGGGAGTACCACGGCCCTGACCGCCACCGCCCGCCCGTCGACCTCGACGCGGGCGTGCGGGTCGGCACGGAGGTTGTGGTACCAACCTGGATGGCGGCTTCCGCCGTCGTTCGCGGCCGCGACGATCATCGCGTCGCCGTGTGGGAAGTACCGGAGGACGAGCGTGCGCTCCTTGCCCGTCCGGCGACCTCGCGTCGTGAGGACCAGCACCTCCACGTGCCACAGCCGGGCGATGCGGCCGCCGGTGCGCCGGACGAGCCACACGCCGAGCGGCCCGAGGCGCAGATCGGCCTCCCTCCCGAGACGGAGCGCGATCCGCTCGCGCCGGGAGAGAGGGCGGTCGGCCGCGAGCCGGACCCGTCGCCGGCGGTGCTCGGAGCCGGATCGGGGGGCACCGTCAGGCGGCCGGTCACCGGGCGACGGATGGAGCGAGGGCCGTGGCGATCTCGTCGGCCCACGCGTCGATCGCGTCCCAGTCGCGGAAGTCACCCACGGGCGTCGCATCGCGCGCGGCGGGCATCATGCGGACGAACCGCTCGCCGATCCCCACCGGCTTCTGGCCCGGATCGTAGGCGCCGAAGAAGACCTTCTCGCCCCTCGGATGGATCGCGGTCCTGAGCTGGGCGAACTCCTTGGGAACGGTCGTCTCCAGGACGTCACGGCCCTCCTTGTCGACCAGGTCCGTCCCGAGCGGCCCGCTCGTGAAGAGCCACGTGGGACGCGACGCCAGCAGCGAGCCGTTCCGCCGCACGAACGCCGTCGCGTCGCCCAGCCAGTGGAACATGTACGCGGCTGCGCCCACTACGAACGCGTCGTAGCGGGACGGGTCGGTGACCGTCGCAGCGGGAGCGACGTCCGCCTCCAGACCGTGGGCGCGCAGCCGCTCGCCGACGCGCTCCGCGATGCCGCGTGTCGCACCGTGTCGGGTCGCGTAGGCAACGAGAACGGTCATCTTCCTGCCTCCCGGCGTGAGGGGCGTGGCCCGGCGCCTCCGGAGCATGGCCGTGGCGCGTCAACGTCGTGTTACCGAGCCCTCCCCTCCGGTCGTCGGGGTGTCGCGGCGACGCATCATCGTGGTGCGCCGCCGCGCTCACGGCGTGGGCCCGGCGGCCGGTCAGGGGGTTCGCCCTCCGCGCGCAACTGCGGCGCCGAGCGTCGTCATGACGGCTCCGGTGACGAGGAACACGACCTCCGTCGGGGACACGATCTCGCCGTCGCCGGTGAGCACCGCCATCTCGCCGACGATCCACGCGACCAGGACGGCGCCCGCGATGACGGACGCTCGCCCACCGCCCCGCGCTCCCCGGACGACGGCCACGGTGGCGACCGCCGCGCAGCCGCCGACCGCCACCGCGAGGATGAGCCCGGGCGCCACGTAGTCGGCGAAGGGTGTCCCCTCCAGCCACGCGAGCGGGAACCGGCCACCCTCCATGCCCAGCGCGAGGGCGAGACCCCCTCCGATGGCGGCGAGCGCGACGAACGCGTCGACGATGACGAGCGCGGCGCGCGGCGCGGCGGGCCTCACCGGGCGGCGACCTGGGATCGCGTCGGGACACGCACCATGGTCTGACCATAGTGCAGCAGCGACGCTCGCCGCGGCGGCCGCCTCAGCCGGAGCGGCGCTGGGTCGCCGGGAGAGGGGTCAACCGGTGCCGTCGATGTCGCAGGCGAGGAGTCGGACGGAGGGGAGCCCTTCGTCCTCCCGTCGTGCGAGCGCTTCGATCTCGCCGGCCTCCCAGGGATGGCAAGAGGCACGGCACCGCCGCCGGACGCGGAGGCATCCGGCGGCGCGAGGGGCGGAGACCGGACCCGTGGCCCCGGCCGAAGACCCGCGGCCCGCCTAGGACATCGCGAAGGTCTCGCCGACGCGGATGGTGCCCCCGGCGTCGAGAAGCGGGCACCCGGAGGCGATCTCGAGCGCCTGGGCGATGTCGCCAGCCGCGATGACGGAGTAGCCCCCGACCGGGTCGGGCCCGGCCTCGTCGGTGACCGAGCCATCCGGGCGGATCGTGCGGATCATGCCCACGGGGTCGCCGGTAACGACCACCGCCGGCCCCAGAGAGGCGAACCACTCGTCCCACGCGGCGGTCGCGGCGGCGCGTTCGTCATCGGATTCGGGCATCTCGCCGCCGTGGTACGTCAGGAGGTACGTCGCCATCGTCAGCCTCGTTCGTCGCCGTCGGTCCTGCCTGCGCCCGGGAGGTCCGGGTGCAGCGCCGACGCTGGCCACACCGTGGTGTCAGAGCGTTAGCGGCGTATGTCGGCGGCTTGAACGATCCGACGGGAGGGACGAGCCGCGCGGCTCCGAGCGGATCGTCGCGGCGCGGGCGATCGACGGCCGATCCGGGCGCCGCTCGCGCACGTGGGCACCCGCGCGGAGGGACGTCCGGACCGACCGCATGCGCCAGCCTACGCCGGGCCGTGTCGCGCCGCCCGGCGCCCGCGCCGTGCAGTACGATGCGGCCGGTCCCACCCGCACACGCCCCGCGGCGAGGAGCACACCATGCCCGAGCCCCTCGAGACCGGCGCTACCTGGCGGCCCGACCCGGTCCGCTGGCCCCGGTTCCACGTCTCGTGCCACCCGGCGGTCCTGCACAAGCTGGGGATCCTCCGGGACGAGAAGACCGAGCCCAAGAAGTTCCGCGAGATCGTCCGGGAGCTCTCCTGGCTCCTCGGCTACGAGGCCCTCGCGGACGTGAGCACGAAGCCGATCGCGATCCGGACACCGATCGAGCCGATGGAGTCCGACGAGCTCGCCGTTCGGATCGGCCTGGTCCCGATCCTGCGGGCCGGCCTGGGCATGGTCGACGCCATGCTCGAGCTCATGCCCACCGCCGAGGTCTGGCACCTCGGCCTCTTCCGCGATGAGCGGACGCTCCGGCCCGTCGAGTACTACAACAAGCTGCCCGATTCGGCGACCGTGGACCTGTCGCTGATCCTCGACCCCATGCTCGCGACCGGCGGGTCGGCGACGGCGGCGATCGAGGTCCTCAAGCGCTGGGGCGCCGCCCGGATCAAGCTCGTGAATCTCATCGCCGCGCCCGAGGGCGTGGACGCGGTCACCAAGGCGCACCCGGACGTGGAGATGCACTGCGCGGCCCTGGACCGGCAGCTCAACGAGCGCGGCTACATCATGCCGGGGCTCGGCGACGCGGGGGACCGCCAGTTCGGGACGTCGTACTGACCGTGACGCGGGCGTCGCTCGCGCCCTTCCTGGTCGCGCCGCGGGTCGCCCCGGCGCTGGACCCGGGGTTCCGGCCAGCCGTCCTGGCCCGGCGCGCGCTGGCTGCCGCCGTCGAGGGATCAGGCGCCGCGGTCCCGGTCGCCCTGGCGATCGAGCAGCCGGGCGGATCGGTCTCCGTCCGCGAGACCTCGGTCTTCGCCGACGGCCACCCGGACGCTCCTGCCGGTCACGCCGCATGCGAGCGGCTCGCGAAGACGCTTCTCTGGTCGCGCGGCGGGCACCGGATCTGGGTGGACGGGCCGATGAGCCTGGTCGACGCGCTCCGCCGTCACTACGCCGAGGACGCGACGGGTCGGTTCGACGATCGGGTCATCGCGACCACGGTCTTCGGGTCTCCCCTGGAGGTCGTCGCCGCGCCCCGCGCGTCGTTCCCGGTCGACCGTGCGGCGACGTCCAGCCTCGGCGGACACCTGGACGGCTGCCGGATCGGATTCGACCTCGGGGCGAGCGACCGCAAGGCCGCCGCGGTGATCGACGGGGAGGTCGTCGACAGCGAGGAGATCGGCTGGGATCCGTCGAGCCACGCCGACCCACAGTGGCACTTCGACGGGATCATGGACTCCCTCCGTCGCGCTGCCGCGCACCTGCCGCGCGTGGACGCGATCGGCGGCAGCGCGGCCGGGATCTACGTCGACAACGAGGTCCGCGCGGCCTCCCTGTTCCGCTCCGTCCCGCCCGAGGCGTTCGACCGGCGCGTTCGCGGCCTGTTCCACGAGATGCGGGCCGCCTGGGGCGGGATCCCGTTCGTGGTCGTGAACGACGGCGAGGTGACGGCGCTCGCCGGGGCGATGGGCGCGAGCGTCGGCGGGCTCCTGGGCATCGCGATGGGCTCGAGCGAGGCGGCCGGGTACGTGACGCAGGGGGGCGGCCTGACGCCCTGGATCGACGAGCTCGCCTTCGTCCCGATCGACCTCCGGCCGGACGCGCCGGTCGACGAGTGGTCCGGTGACCGAGGCAGCGGCGTCCAGTACCTCTCCCAGCAGGCGGTCGGACGCCTGCTCCCCGCGGCGGGGATCGAGGTGGACCCGGATTCGAGCCTCCCCGAGCGCCTCGTCCTGCTGCAGCGGCTGATGGCCGGAGGCGACGCGCGGGCAGCCCGCGTCTACGACACGATCGGCGCCTACCTGGGGTACGCGCTCCTCGAGTACCGCGACTGGTACGACGTCGAGCACGTGCTCGTCCTGGGCCGCGTGACGACGGGATGCGGTGGCGATCTCATCCTCGAGCGCGCCCGCGAGGTCCTCGACGCGGAAGGCCCGGCGTTCTCGGCCGCGACGACCTTCCACGCGGTCTCAGAGCGCGACAAGCGGCACGGCCAGGCCGTCGCGGCCGCCAGCCTGCCGGAGATCCCTCGAGGCGTCCGGGTGTAGGTCTCCGCCCCCTCAGGGATTCGCCGAGGCGGACGGGGCCTCGTCAGACGGTGCCGGCTCCGCCGACGCGTCGGCCGGGGCCGTCCCATCTTCCGCGTCCGCCGGGGGCACGAGCGGCAGATCGTCGCGCGGCACGAAGTCCTTCCCGTAGATGTCCAGCGTCGGGCCGAGCGCCGCGAGCACCGCGTCCACGAGGTCGTTCGTAAAGGTGAGCCCCGAAGCGCCCTCGACGCCTGCATCGGCCGCCGCCTTCAGGGTGCGATCCCACGCCGCCGGATCGATGTGGGCGATCCCGTCGGGAGCCGGGAAGAGCAGGCGGTCGAGCTGGTCGATCGACCACGCGAGCCCCTCGGGCGTCCGGTCGCTCTGGGCTGACGCCGCCCCCGCACAGTCCTCCACGGCCTGGCCGCAGGCGATCTGTGACTGCGCGACGACCCCGAGGAACGCGGTGATCGCCGGCCCGAGGGCCGGGTCGGCGATGTCCGTCGACCGGGCCCACACCAGCTCGCCGAGCGGCTCCTCGCCCGCGGGCCAGATCGGCGATTCCGTCCAGCCGGCCGGATCGCCGCCGTTCAGGACCACGGCCTCGACGATCCGGGCCCAGCCGTCGTACGCCGAGACGGCCGCTGCGCTCGCGGTCCCGTCGAAGAGGGGCGTCGGGTCGAACGGAGCGCCCGGGTCCTCGGGGATCGTGATCGTGACGCTCGCCGGATCGACGCCCGCCGCCGCGAGCGCGGCGCGCAGCGCCGCGGCGGAGGCCGCCGTGTCGGCGAGGATGGTCGCGCCGCCGAGGTCGCCGAGCGGCGCGCCCGCCAGCGACGCGGGAAGGGCGAGGACCGTGGCGTCGCGGCCGGTGATCTCGCCGACCGCCTCGAGGTCCAAGCCGGCGGCCTTCGCCGGGGCGACGTCGGCGGCCGACCCGATCCAGAGGGTGACGGAGTCCGCCGCCGGCTCGACCGAGAACGGGTCGTATCCGGCGATCGGCGGTGCGATGTCGATGACCAGGTTCGAATCCGTGTACGCGTCGAGCGCCTGGGCGTACTGGAGGCCGGCGTCGGCCGCGTTGAAGCCGCGGAACAGGCGCGCGGAGACGCTCGTCTTGTTCTCCGGCCTCAGCGCGACGGCCGGAGCCGCGGTCGGGGTGGGCGCGGGCGTTCCGCCGGGACTGCCGTCCCCGAGGTCGGGGTTCTCCGCGGCGATCGGTGGCCGGCAGGCGGCGGCCACCGCGCAGACGGACAGCGCGAGGAGGAAGGCCGCGCACGCCGCACGGCGCGACCGCCGGCCGCGGCCGGCGACGTCGCCCCCTCGCCCGGGGTCGCTCACCCGAACCGTCCCGAGACGTACGCCTCGGTGAGCGGGTCGTCGGGCGCGGCGAAGATCCGGGAGGTCTCCCCCGCTTCGACGAGGTACCCGGCCCGGTCCTCGCCCATCGAGAAGAAGGCCGTCACGTCGCTCACCCGGGCCGCCTGCTGCATGTTGTGCGTGACGATCACGATCGTGTACGTCCCCTCGAGCTCGTGCATGAGCTCCTCGATCCGGGCGGTCGAGACGGGGTCGAGCGCCGAGCACGGCTCGTCCATGAGGATGACCTCGGGCTCCACCGCGATCGACCGGGCGATGCAGAGGCGCTGCTGCTGGCCGCCCGACAGCGACGTCCCGGGCTGCCTGAGCTTGTCTCGGACCTCGTCCCAGAGCGCCGAGCGTCGGAGGCTCTCCTCCACCTTCCCGTCGAGCACCGACCTGCTCCGCTCGCCGGTCAGGCGCAGACCGGACGCGACGTTGTCGTAGATCGACATCGCCGGGAAGGGGTTGGGCTTCTGGAAGACCATCCCGATCGTCCGCCGGACGCGGACGGCGCTGACATCGGGCCGGTAGAGGTCGATCCCGTCGAGCAGGACGTGCCCCTCGATCCGGGCGCCGGCGATCGTCTCGTGCATCCGGTTGATCGAGCGGAGAAGCGTGCTCTTGCCGCAGCCGGACGGACCGATGAGCGCCGTGATCGCGCGCGGGCGGATCTTGAGAGAGACGTCGCGGACCGCGCGGAACGTCCCGTAGTACGCGTTCAACAGGCCGAGCTCGAGGCCGCCGACGTCGTCGGCAGCGCCGTCGCCGGCCGGCGCGTCGGCTGCCGGCTTCTCGGCGACGAGCGGGCGGATGGTCGGAGTTCCTTTCCCGGGATCGATCGCGTCCACGTCTATTCCACCCGTGATGAGATGCTGCGGCCGCGGACGAGCACGTTGATCGCTAGCACGATGGCGAGCAGGACGATGGCGGCGGACCACGCCTGCGAGACGTAGAGGTCGTTCGGCAGGCGGGAGTACTGGTAGACGAAGAGGGGCAACGCGGCCATGGGCGACTGCCAGTCGCCGACGTTCAGCGCCTCCGAGCCGCGCGCGGTGAACAGCAGCGGTGCGGTCTCCCCGAACCCTCGCGCGAACGCAAGCATGAGCCCGGTGAGCAGTCCGGCCCTGGCGACGGGCATGACGACCGAGACGACCGTCCGCCACTGGGCGATCCCCAGCGCGAGCGACGCCTCGCGGATCGACCCGGGGACCAGGCGCATGACCTCCTCGGTCGCGCGGATGACGATCGGGAACATGATCACCGCGAGCGCCAGGGCGCCGGCGATGGCCGATGAGCCGGTCCAGTAGGTGACGATCGTGGCGTAGAGGAGCACGCCCGCGAGGATCGACGGCACGCCGAGCAGCACGTCGACGAGGAAGGTCCCGCCGACCGCGAACCGCGAGCTCGCGAACTCCGCCAGGTAGATGCCGGCGAGGATCCCGAGCGTTCCGCCGATGAGGAGTCCCACGGGCACCATCTGGAGCGACCCGAGGATCGCGTTGAGCGCACCTGGGCTCTCCGTGTCGCCGGAGCTGTGGGTGAGGAAATCGATGGTGAGCGTCGGCAGGCCTCGGACCAGCACGTATCCCACGATCGCGACGAGGGGGATGATGACGATGATGGCCGCGGCCAGGGCCACGAACCGCATCACGACGTCGACCACCTGGCGTCGCAGCTCGTGGCCGGGCTGGCGACCGAGGAGGCGTTCCTCGGCGGTCCGATGGGGCGGAGCCGGGATCGCGCCCGGGGCGGTCAGCCCCTCCCCGCTCACCCGACGCCCTGGTAGGCGCCGCCGAGGCGGCGGGCGGCGACCCGGACGATGACGGAGAGGACGACGCTCACGACGAGGAGGACGACACCGAGCGCGAGCAGTCCGGCCAGCTCGACGCGATCGGTCACGTCAGGGAGGTTCGTCGCGATCTTCGAGGCGATGGACTGGCCGGGCTGGAAGATGGTCGACGGGACCTGGTCCACGTTCCCGATGACCATCGTGACCGCGATCGTCTCCCCGAGCGCGCGCCCGAACGCGAGCATGACCCCGCCGAGGATCCCGATGCGCGCCGTCGGGAGGATCACGTGGCGGATCGTCTCCCAGCGGGTCGCACCGAGGCCGGTGTAGCCCTCGCGCAGCGAGAGCGGGACAGAGCGGATGACCTCGCGCGAGACCGCCACGACCATCGGGACGATCATCACGGCGAGGACCATCCCGGCCGTGAACACGCTGAACCGCGTCGGGTTGGCGGGGTCCTCGGCGAAGAACGGGATCACCTGGCCGATCGTCGACGCGATCCACCACTGGATCGTGTCCCGGGTGAAGAGCGAGAACACGTAGAGGCCCCAGATCCCGATGACGACGCTGGGGATCGCGGCGATGAGCTCGACGATGAAGGTCAGGACGATCGAGATCCGACGGGGGGCGTACTCGACGAGGAAGACGGCCACCAGGACCCCGAGCGGCGCGGCGACCACGAGCCCGATGAGAGACGAGAGGACCGTCCCGGCGATCATCGGAAGGGCCCCGATCTCCACCGACACCTCGCCGGTCACCGGGTCGACGTAGTTGGGCGCCCATGTCGTGTTCGTCAGGAAGGGCACGACGCCGTACTCGGACCAGATCGGCCACGACTGGGCGACGAGCACGGCGAAGAGCAGGACGAGCAGGGCCCCCGCCGCGAGGACCGCGATCAGCGTGGTCCGCTGGAAGATGACGTCGATCAGCGACGTGCGCCCGTGCGACAGGCCGGCGAGCCGGTCCGCGCCGGGCTCGCCGGCGGCGAGCTGATTCAACGGACGTTGCTCCCGTCGGGGGGAATGAATGGGCCGCCGGCGGCCGAGACCCGCCGGCGGCCCGTGTCGAGGAGGGCCGGGGCCCTCGTCGGGGCTACGGCCAGACCTTGTCCGGTCCGTACGTGATCGTGTGCAGCGCGGCGGTCGCGGCAGCGCGGACGTTGGGCGGGAGCGGCGCATAGCCGAGCCTGCCCATCGTCGACTGGCCGCTCGACAGCGCCCAGGCCCAGAAAGCCACCATGGCCTGGGTCTTCTTCAGGCCGGGGTCGTTCGCGCCCTTGTAGTCACCGTAGAGCATGACCCACGTGTACCCGCTGATCGGATACGAGGTGGCGCCCTTCTGATTCACGGGCTGGTAGAACGCACCCGACTCGGTGGTCCCCGGGTTGACCGGGTCATCGGCGGTGCCGGCCTTGTAGGCGACCGCCGCGGCGGCCTGGGCCCCGGAGATCGTCGGCGGGACGAAGTACTTCTTGCTCGTGTCGCCGGTGCGCATCCAGGCGGTCTTCAGCTCCAGCTGCAGCGCGTAGCCGAGCTCGACGTAGCCGATCGCGCCGCGGTCCTGGCTGACCGTCGCCGAGACGCCCTCGTTGCCCGGGGCGCCGACGGCGTTCGCCTTGGACGGCATGGTCGCGATCTTGTCGGCCATCGTCTGCGACGGCTTGTTGCCCAGGGCGGCCTTCCACGGCGCGCTCACCTTGTTGAGGTACGACGTGAAGATGAACGAGGTCCCCGACCCGTCCGAGCGGTAGACCGGCTCGATCGTCGAGCCCGGAAGGTTCGTGATCAGCGGGTTGAGCGCCTTGATCTTGGCGTCGTTCCACTTCGTGATCGTCCCGTTGTAGATCGCACCGAGGGTCGGCCCGTCGAGCAGGAGGGTGGCCGCGCGGGTCGTCTTGCTCGTCTTGCTGACCTTCTGCTTCAGGCCGGGAAGGTTGTAGACGACGGCGACGGGACCCAGGGCACTCGGGACCATCACGTACTTGCCGACGTTCTTCGTCACGTTGGCCAGGTCGTCGTTGGACAGGAGCGCGTCCGTCCCGCTGAACATCTGCGCGGGCTTGCGCGCGTCGCTGCCGTAGAAGTTCTTCTTGCCGGCTCCCGAGCCGACCGCCGAGTAGGAGAGGACGATCCCCTTGGAGGGGTCGCCGCTCGCGTCGAAGGTGCCCGGGTACTTGCGGGAGAACTGCGTCATCCAGGCCTTGTACAGGAGGGCCGGGAAGGTCGCGCCGGAGCCGCCGATGGTGCCGGTCTCCCCGGTCGGGATCGTCGGGTCCGCGGCGGCGACGGGGCCGATCGTCATGGTCAGGGTCGCGACGGCTGCGACCACCGCGATGGCCCACCTGCGAGAACGCTTGATCACGGGTTCCTCTCCTCACGATGCCGTGAGCGCGGTCGACCGCCGGCATCCGGCTCCGCGGCGAGGTTCCCGCGTTGGGGTGTCCGGCCGATGTGCAATCCGTGAACGACTGTTTCCGTTGTTCACGGAAACCAGGTGAACGCCGTTCACACCATGGCGGAGACGCCTGCCGCGGACACGCGATGGCCGGCCCACGCGGGCCGGCCATCGGCTCGATGTCGATCCGCCGGGCTCCGCCCGGCGCGCCTTCAGGCGAGCGCGGCGTCCACCTTGGTGAGGCCGCGGTCGATGATGTCGAACCCCTCGCGCATCTCCTCCTCGGAGATGGTGAGCGGCGGGTTCGTGTAGAAGTTCGCCCAGCGGACCAGCGTGTACAGGCCCTCTTCGCGGAAGTGGCGGCCGAGGGCTGCCATCTCGTCCGAGGTCCCGTTGTACGGCGCGAGGGTCGTGTACGGCTCGCGCTGGCGGACGAGCTCGACGAGCCCGAAGAGCCCGATGTTCCGGACCGCGCCGACCGACGGGTGCCGCGCGTAGAGGTCGGCGAGGAGCCCGCCCATGAGCTCGCCCTTCTTCGCGGCCGCCTCGATAAGGCCCTCCTGCTCGTAGACCTCGATCGTCGCGAGGGCGGTCGCGCAGCCGAGCGGATGGCTGTTGTACGTCAGGCCGCCGTAGAAGACGTTGTCCTGGAAGTGGTCGGCGATGTGGCGGCGCATGCCCACGGCGCCGAGCTGGACGTATGCGGACGTCAGGCCCTTGGCCATGCAGATGAGGTCCGGCACGACGCCCCAGTGGTCGATGGAGAACCACTTCCCCGTCCGGCCGAAGCCGGCCATGACCTCGTCGGCAACCAGGAGGATGCCGTAGCGGTCGCAGATCTCGCGGAGGCCCTGCATGTAGCCGTCCGGCGGGATCAGGATGCCGTTGGTCCCGACGACCGGCTCCACGATGATCGCGGCGATCGTCTTCGGGCCCTCGTACATGATCACGTCCTCGGTCTCCCGGAGAACGTCCGCGACCGGCTCGGGGTCCTTCCTGCCCCAGCGGTGGAAGTCGGGGATCCGGATGACGCCCGGGATGCCCGGCTCGGCCGCCCAGCGGCGCGGGTCGCCGGTGAGCGTGATCGCCCCGGCGGTCCCGCCGTGGTACGCGCGGTACCGGACGGCGATCTTGTGGCGGCCGGTGAACATCCGCGCGATCTTCACGGCGTTCTCGTTCGCCTCGGCGCCGCCGTTCGTGAAGAAGAAGACATCGATGTCGCCCGGCGTCAGCTCGGCGAGCTTGGCGCCGAGTCGCGCCCGCGGCTCGGTGGCCATGAACGGGTTGGCGTACGCGAGGCGTTCGGCCTGCTCCTGGATCGCCTTCACGATGTGCGGGTGCCCGTGGCCGGTGTTCGTGCACATCAGCTGGCTGTTGAAGTCGAGGAAGCGCTTGCCCTCGGGCGTCCAGAAGTAGCTGCCCTTGGCGCCGGCGACCGGGATCGGGTCCACCTTCGCCTGCGCGGACCACTCGAAGATCGTGTGGCGCTTCGTGAGCTCGACGATCTCGGGCCCGGTCATCGTCCCGGGAACGGTACTGGTCGCCATGGACTCCACCTCATTCACGAGCCACGCCGTGCGTCCGGCACGGCGACCGCTGCGCGGTCGCGCCGGTGGCGGGCCGCGTCGCATCGTCAGTTCCGACGGGGGCGGCCGGGGATCCGGCCGTCCGGGGGTCGAGGCTATTACACCACGCGCCGAGGGCCACGACGGGGGCCGTCCGAGGGCCTCGACGGGGGCTTTCGGGATGCCTCGGACGGGCCTTTCGGCCATCCTGGGGTACCATCCCCCCGATGACGACGCCGACCCGGGACCGGCGCGTCGGGTCCTCTGCCCGCCACGCGCTCCCCTCGATCGCCCTCGCCGCCATCGTCGCGGCCACCCTCTCCATCGGCGTTCCCGCCCCGGCGCGCGCCGCCGGGAGCGTGGGGGCGGCCGCGGTGGTCGTCGGCTTCGCGCCCGAGACGACGGAGCAGATCGCGGGCTCTGTCAGCCACCAGGTGGGCCGGATCCAGACGGACAGCGCCGGCGGCCAGGAGGTCCACGTCGTCACCGCCCGCGCGGGCGACCCGACGCTCCGCTTCCAGGCGAGCCTTGCGACCGGCGACGTCGTGGGCCGGGCGACCGTGTCCGCGCAGGCGCGTGCCGTCTCCACGGACGGGAACCGCGTGATCGTCGCGATCAACGGCGACGTCTGGGGCGGCTACTCGTCGCCGACCCAGGATGCGCCCAACGGGATCCACGTCCAGGACGGCGAGCTGATGGTCGCCTCGACCGACACGCGGTCCGCGTTCGCGGTGGACGCATCCGGGCGCGCGACCGTCGGGCCCGCGCAGATCACCCTCTCCGTCACCGGGATGGACATGGTCCCCTACCCCGTGGACCGGCTGAACCAGCTCCGGCGCGCCGGCGAGATCGTCGCCTACACGTCGCGCTTCGGGTCGCGGACGCCGCAGGAGGGGTCCGGGGTCGAGGTGGTCCTCGGGGGCCTGCCGGGCCCACTCACCATCGGCGCCGCGTTCCCCCTCACGGTCCTCGAGGTCCGCGAGGCCGGCTCGCAGCCGATCTCGCCCGGCCAGGTGGTCCTCAACGGCCCGGCCGGCACCTACCTCGACACGATGACGCCGGGCTCGATGGTGACCTTCGCGACGGCCATCACCCCCGGCCTCGAGGGCACCCGCCAGCTCGTGACGGGCAGGGAGAACATCCTGACCAACGGGACCGTGGACATCCGGCCGCGGCCCGCGATCGCCGACCAGCTGCACCCGCGGACCGGGATCGGCGTGACGGCCGCCGGCGACGTCGTCATGGTCACGGTGGATGGCCGTCAGACCCCGTACAGCACGGGCGTGGACCTCGACGAGCTCGCCCAGATCATGTCGTCGCAGGGTGCGATCAACGCGATCAACCTCGACGGCGGCGGTTCGACCGCGATCGACGTGCGCGAGCCGGGCGACGTGGAGGCCTCCCTCCAGAACCGGCCGTCGGACGGGAAGGAGCGCGCCGTCGCGAACGCCATCCTGCTCGTGAGCACGACTCCGACCGGCCCGCCCGCACAGCTCTTCATCCGGCCGCCATCCGCGACGCTCTACGTCGGCGAGAAGGTGGCCTTCGAGGCGAAGGCGACGGACGCCTCGTTCAACGGCATCCCCCTGTCGGGATCGGCGGTCGCCTGGTCGAGTGCCGGGGGCGCGGGCGCGCTCGCGCCCGACGGGACCTATGCCGCCTCCGCGCCCGGCGCCGACACGATCACCGCGAGCGCGATCGGCCTGTCGGCGCAGCTGGCCGTGAACGTCCAGCCGGACACCGTCGCGCCGGTCATCGGGGGGACGCCGGTCTCCCGCCTCACCGCGCAGACCACCCTCACGGCGAAGGCGGTCCCGCTCACGGTCACGTGGCCGGCGGCCGCGGATCGCGGGACCGGCGTCGCATCGTACGAGGTCCAGCGGAGCGCGGACGGCGGCTCGAGCTGGTCCGACGTGACGGTGGACGCCCCGGGCAAGCCCAAGGCGATCGTGTACGCGACCCCCGGCGAGGTCATGCGCGTCCGGGTCCGCGCGATCGACAAGGCCGGCAACCCGGGCGACTGGTCGCAGGGGCTCCGGTTCCGCGTCATCGCCTACCAGGACGCCTCGGGGAAGATCGCGTTCAAGGGGACGTGGAAGTCCACCAAGTCCGCGCCGAACTTCGGCGGGACCGTGAAGTACACGCTGAAGAAGGGCGGCACCGCGACCTTCGCGTTCACGGGCAGCCAGGCGGCGTGGGTCTCGCTCAAGG
Source organism: uncultured Chloroflexia bacterium (assembly GCA_963717255.1). Lineage (GTDB taxonomy): Bacteria > Chloroflexota > Limnocylindria > Limnocylindrales > CSP1-4 > CAIYQJ01. The sequence goes on from CAVQVT010000008.1 coordinate 58,031, forward strand.
GTCCGGATCGGGGCCAGGCGCAGGTCCTCCTGGACGGCAAGGCGGCCGCCACCGTGGACAACCGCGCGTCGAAGACCGTCGTCCGCCGCGTCGTGTACGTGAAGCTCTTCACGGGGACGGGCCGGCACGAGATCGTGGTGAAGTCCCTGGGGACGTCCGGCCGGCCGCGCGTGGACATGGACGCGCTCATCGTCGTGATCCCCGTCGGGGACTGACGGAGCACCCCCGAGGGCATCCGCCAGGGGGCCGGCGGTGGGCCGTCCCGCCCTCCCGCGCGGGCGCATCGAACGTCGGAGCGGGGCGCATCGGCACCCCTCCGCGGACCTTCCGACGGTGTACCGTGGCGATCTGAGTCACGCGGGAGCGACGGCCACCCGATCGTCCGGTCGCACGGCGGCTTCCCGCCAATCTTCTCTCGGAGGGTCCCGATGCCCCGTATCGTCCGCGGCGCCCTGATCCAGGCAACCTGGACGGGCGACAAGGAATCGATGATCCAGAAGCACGAGCAGTACGCGGCCGAGGCGGCGAAGCAGGGCGCCAAGTTCATGCTCTTCCAGGAGCTGTTCTACGGCCCGTACTTCTGCCAGGTGCAGGACCCGCAGTACTTCAGCTACACCGAGCTCATCCCGGACGGCCCCACGACGAAGCGCATGCAGGCGCTCGCGCGGGAGCTCGGCATGGTCCTCGTCGTCCCGATGTACGAGGAGGACAGCACCACCCGGGGCATCTACTACAACACCGCGGCCGTCATCGACATGGACGGCACGTATCTCGGGAAGTACCGGAAGACCCACATCCCGCACGTGAAGGGCTTCTGGGAGAAGTTCTACTTCCGCCCCGGGAACCTCGGCTACCCGGTCTTCCAGACCGCGGTCGGGAAGATCGGCGTCTACATCTGCTACGACCGCCACTTCCCGGAGGGCGCGCGGGCGCTGGGCCTCAACGGCGCCGAGATCGTCCTCATCCCGTCGGCCACCAGCCGCGGCCTGTCGGAGTACCTCTGGCGCGTGGAGCAGGTCAGCCACGCGATGGCGAACGGCTACTTCGTCGGGACGATCAACCGGGTCGGCATCGAGGCCGAGATCGGCGAGGACGACTTCTACGGCCAGAGCTACTTCTGCGACCCGCGCGGCCAGTTCGTCGGCGCCGTCGGGGATCCGCGGGACGAGGAGCTCATCGTCCGCGACCTCGACCTCGACCTCGTGACCGAGGTCCGGCAGACGTGGCAGTTCTACCGCGACCGCCGACCGGAGATGTACGGGGACCTCGTCAAGCCCTAGGGAGTATCCTCGTCGCCCGCCGCACGACACGGTCGCGCGGCGGGCGACGGCTTTCCGGGACCGTCCGCGGTCGCCGGGCGGCACCGCGGCGGGGTGCCACGGCGGGGCGCCGACGACCCGCGCCACGCAGGAGGGGGAGATGGAGTTCGGGTTCACGCTCAAGCCGGAGCACTCGCTCGCGCGGCACGTTGCCATCACCCGGCAGGCCGAGGCGGCCGGCTTCGACTACGGCTGGATCTTCGACAGCCACGTCCTCTGGCGCGAGGCGTACGTGCTGCTCACGCTCATGGCGACGGCGACGGAGCGCCTGCGCCTCGGCACGTGCGTCACGAACCCGGCGACCCGGGAGCCGACCGTCACGGCCAGCGGTCTCGCGACGCTCCAGGAGCTGACCGGCGGGCGCATGGACCTCGGCATCGGGCGTGGCGACAGCGCGCGCCGGGTCCTCGGCAAGCCGCCGACCTCGATGGCCATGCTGGAGGAGTCGGCCCTCGTGATCCGCGATCTGGCGGAGGGGCGCGGCGTCGAGTACGAGGGCGCATGGCTCGAACTCGCGTGGGCGCCCCGCGGCTTCACGCTGCCGCTCTGGATCGCCGGGTACGGGCCCAAGGCGATGGACCTGGCCGGGCGGGTCGCGGACGGGATCATGCTCCAGTTCGCCGACCCCGACCTCATCGCGTGGCTCGTCGGGCAGGTGCGGGAGTCGGCACGCAAGGCCGGCCGGGACCCGATGGCCATCCGCGTCATGGCAGCGGCCCCCGCGCACGTCGCCCCGATCGACGTCGCCCGCGAGCGGGTCCGATGGTTCCCCGCCCTGGTCGGCAACCACGTGGTGGACCTCGTGAACCGCTATCCGGCATCCGAGCTGCCCGAGTCGCTCACCGGCTACATCCGCGAGCGGCAGGGGTACGACTACCTCCACCACGCGGAGGTCGGGTCGGGCAACGCCGCCTTCGTGAGCGACGACATCGCGGATCGCTTCTCGATCATCGGCGCGGTGGACGACCACGTGGCGAAGCTCCGACGCCTCGCCGAGGCAGGCGTCGACCAGTTCAACCTCTACCTCATGAACGGGGACGAGGAGGAGCAGGTCGAGATCTACGGCCGGGAGGTCATCCCGGCTGTGCGAGCCCTCGCCGCGGGCTGAGACGATCGGACGACGGGACTCTCGGCGCGACGGCCCGCGGGGTCCGTCCGAAGGGACCAGCCGTTCCGTCCGAAGCGACCGCGCCGCGGCCATCGCCGAGGGCTACCATCGATGCCCTGAGAGGGCGGCACAGCCCTCCGCGGAGGTGAGCAGATGCGGATCCTGATCAAGAACGGGACCGTGATCAACGCCGGCGGCCGGCAGCAGGCGGACGTGCTGATCGACGGCGACAAGATCGTGGCCCTGGTGGGGCGTGCCGGCGAGGACGCCGGCGTCGCGGACAAGGCCGCGGCGGCGCTCCTCGCGCTCGGCGCGGACGAGACGATCGATGCGGCCGGCAAGTGGGTCATCCCCGGCGCGATCGACGAGCACACGCACATGGAGCTGCCGTTCGGCGGGACATTCGCGAAGGACACCTTCGAGACGGGCTCGCGCGCCGCGGCGTTCGGCGGTACCACGACGATCATCGACTTCGCCGTCCAGAGCAAGGGCAAGAGCCTCCAGGAGGGGCTCGACACCTGGATGGCGAAGGCCGAGGGCCACGCCGTCATCGACTACGCGTTCCACATGATCATGAGCGACGTCAACGGCGAGACGCTCAAGGAGATGGACCGGATCGTGGCCCAGGGCGTCTCGAGCTTCAAGCTCTTCACGGCCTACCCGGGCGTGTTCTACAGCGACGACGGGGCGATCCTCCGGGCGCTCCAGCGATCCGAGAAGAACGGCGCGCTCATCCTCATGCACGCGGAGAACGGCATCGCGATCGATGTCGTCGTGGAGGAGAACGTCCTCGCCGGGAACACCGACCCGTACTACCACGGCGTCAGCCGCTACCCCGTCTTCGAGGGCGAGGCGACGAACCGCGTCATCCGCCTCGCCGAGGCGGCCGGCGCGCCGGTCTTCTTCGTCCACATGTCGGCCAAGGACGCGGTCGACGTGATCCAGGCGGCGCGGGATCGCGGCACGAAGGCGTTCGGCGAGACGTGCCCGCAGTACCTCTTCCTCTCGCTCGACGACCTCGGGAACGGGTTCGAGGGCGCGAAGTTCGTGTGCTCCCCGCCGCTCAGGCCGGAGAGCGGGGGGCACCAGGAGGCCCTCTGGACGGCGCTCATCAGGAACGACCTCCAGGGCGTCGGCACGGACCACTGCCCGTTCGACTTCGAGGGCCAGAAGGAGCTCGGGCGCGGCGACTTCCGGAAGGTCCCCAACGGCCTGCCGGGCGTCGAGGACCGCGTGGACCTCATGCACGACGGCGGCGTCGTCGGCGGCCGGATCACCCCGGCCCGCTGGGTCGAGGTCATCAGCGCGAACCCGGCGAAGATCTTCGGGCTCTACCCGCGCAAGGGCGTCGTCGCCGTCGGCGCGGACGCGGACGTCGTCGTCTACGACCCGAACCGCAAGCACACGATCTCCGCGAAGACCCACCACATGGACGTGGACTACTCCTGCTACGAGGGCCGCGAGGTCCAGGGCGGGAGCGACGTGGTCATCTCCCGCGGCCGGCTCGTCGTGAAGGACGGGGAGTTCCTCGGCAAGCCCGGCGACGGTCGGTTCCTCAAGCGCGAGACCGCGCACTGGGTGCGCAAGAACTAGCGCTCAGCCACCCTCTCACGTCGACGGGGCCGGCCCGCGAGGGCCGGCCCCGTCGACGTGAGAGGGTGGCGGACCGATCGGCCGATCGGTCTGGTTTCAGTAGTCGATTCGGAGGACCTTCCCGCAGCACGAGCTGCTGCCTGCGTACCACGCGCTCCGGCCACGGACGGTCACGCCCGTGAGATTGTCCACGAGAGAGACAGTCGCAACGAGCGCGTTCGAGGACGTGGAGACGGCCGCGGCGATGGGCTTGCCTCCGTTTGCGGTCTGGGAGAGCCAAGCATAGCCGCCTCCGACCGCGATTCGGTAGGGATCACCGGGGACATCGGTCGAGGCCAGGAGGGCGAGCGACGTCGGGTCGTACCGCTGGAGCTTCGCGCTTCCAGAGGCGCCCGACGCGCCGACCGTGACCCAGACGGCACCGTCGCCGAAGGCGATCCCGTGACCTTCCCCGGAGAGCGGGACTGTCGTGACGTCACTCGTCGTGAGATCCACCTTGAGCAGCGAGTCCACTGCGACCACCCACCCGAAGCCACCCCCGTAGGCGACTCCGTACGGCACGGTCTTCAGCGGGTAGACCTTGCTGACCACGTTCTTCGCCGGGTCGATCCGCACGAGCTGGTTCGGCCCGCTCTGCGCGACCCAGACCGAGCCGCCCCCCGTGGCCACTCCGTAGACGCGTCCCGGGACCTCGATTCGAGCCGGGATCGTTCGCGTCTTCGTGTCGATCCGGATGATCGTCCCGCCGGGACCGTCCAACCTGTTCGTCGGGACCCAGAGACCTCCTTCGCCGATGGTGCAGTCGAACGTCACGTAGAGGGTGGCGGTGTAGTCCACCATCGCCTTCTCCGCGGCGGTCGACGGGTCGACCTGGTATGCGTAACCGTCAAGCACCTCGACGGCCCAGATCTCCGAGTCGTCAGCGCAGATGCCGGACAGGCCGTACCCGAGGCTCGCGGTGACACCGATCGTAGCCGCCAGGGACGGCTCAGGCGTCGGCGTCGGCGTGGGCGTCGCGGTCGGCCGCGGGCCGCCGGTGAAGGGGCCGCAGCGGAGCTTGGTGCCGGTGCCCACCCGGATGACGAGCGCGCTCGCGAGGCGGATCGCGTTCATCTTGGCAGCGGGGATCGGGAGGCTCTTCGCGATCTTCCCGCCCGAGGTGGATGTCTGGGTGGGCCCCGTGTAGAGGACGGAGCCTGGGGCGGCGCACGTCCCCCGCGCGATCTTCACGGGGTAGGCGGTCGACGCGGACAGGCCCTTGAGGGCGAGCTTCAGGGTGCCGGCGGTCCCGGCGGTCGCGGGGGCCGTCATCGTCGCCTTCCCGTTCGCGCCGCCGGCGCCGACCGAGGCGGTCCACGTGACGGTGCTCGCGGCGGTTCCGGTCGCCGGCAGGGCGATCGCGAGCGCGGCGAGCAGGGTGAGCGACAGCGTGGCCCACGCGGCGGGCGATCGCGCGCCGCGGGTCCGGAGCAGCGACATCGGTGTCACCCCCTGGGACGCTCCGGACGGGACGGTCCCGCCAGTGGCTCGACGCGGCCCCGGCGGCCGCGGTTCGGACCGCGCGTCACAGCCTCCCGTCAGCCGTCAGCGTCCGGCGGTCGCGGACTCCTCGCCAGTGCCGGACGTCACCTCGGCCGGCCTCGGACCCGGGGCCTCCGGCCGCGGCAGTCCGTCCGCCGTGGACGAGCCGCCGGTCTCGACGACCACGTTCGCCGTCCCCTGGTCGTCGGTCCCTGCAGCTGGCCGCCCGCGGCGCGCCGACACGACGATCCCGAGGAGCCACACGAGCGCCACGGCCACGATCCCGGCCGTGACGATCTGGTCGCCGTTCAGGTCGCCCACGAGGAGCGGGTCGCGCCACGTGAACGCGACGGCGAACCGCCCCGCCGCCCACAGGCCGATGCCCACCGCGAAGAGCGCGGCGGGATGACGCCGGAACGCCGGGACGAGGGCGAGCAGGAGCACGACGAGCAGCGCTCCCGCGGATGTGAGCGCCTCGTAGACCTGCGCCGGGTGCGACGGGATCAGCGGCGCAAGGGAGCCCCACGGGCCGGGCCCCGCATACGCCGTCGCCCAGGAGGCGTCGCTCGGCAGGCCCTGGCCGGCGCCGCCGAGGACCATCGCGAGCTTCCCGAGCCCGAGCGCCAGGAGGAACGGCACGATCGCGACACCCAGCCACCGCGCGACCGGCGCGCCCAGGACCGCAGCCATCGCCATCCCGGCGACCACCCCACCGACGACGCCCCCGGCGAGCGTGAGCCCGCCGACGGACGCGTCCAGGATCGCGTCCTGGTGGTCGCGGTAGAAGTCGAGGTACAGGAGGACCCAGCCGAGTCTCCCGGCGACGACCGCCCCGGCGATCCCGCCGGCCACGATGAACAGCAGGTCGTCCGCGCGGAGGCCGACGGGCCACGGCCGATCGTCGGGTGGAGCCACGGCGCGCTCGGGCGCCTGGGCCGTCATGGCCGCTGGCCCCGCCTCGGTCACATGCACGGCCGCCTCCGGCCCGATCGCGGGCATGGCCGGCTCGGGCCCGGCGGCGGGCACGTCCGGCTCGTGGCTCGCCGCCACGCTCGCGCGCAGCGTCTCCTCGGCGGCGCGGGCCGCCTCGGCCACGGCCGGCGCTCGATCCGGGTCGCGCATCATCCGAGCGGTCCGCCGGCGCTCGGCGACGACCGCCAGGGCCCCCGCGAGGAGCAAGGTGGCGAAGATGACGGCTGCGACCGCCGCGATCTGCCACCGGACGGCGAACCCGAGGACGACGCCCACCGGATCGAAGTCGAAGACGACGACCGCCGGTGCCACGCCCGACGGGATCACCCGAGGTCCCCGTGCACGACGTCGCCGGCGACGATCGTGGCGACGACCTCCGGCTCGGGCCCGCTTCCGTCCCATGCGCGCGGGTCCGTCGGGTCGGCCGAGAGGATGGCGAGGTCCGCCCGCATGCCGACGGCGATCCGGCCCGCGTCGCCCTCGGCCCAGGACGCGAGCGCCGCCGCGGCCGTCCAGGCGTGGAGAGCCTCGGCGCCGGAGAGGACCTCCGCGGGATCCAGGACGGTCCCCGACGGGCCGGCGTGGCGGACCGCGGCGCGGATCCCGAGGAGCGGTGCTCCGAGCACGACGGGTCGGTCGCTCCCGAACGCGACGGGGATCCCCGCGGCGAGGACCGAGCGATACCGGTTCATCCGTGCGGCGCGGGCGTCGCCGAGGCGCAAGCGGTACGTGTCGCCCGCCCACGCGACGAACTCCGGCTGCATGGAGAGCGTGGCGCCCACGCGCGCGATCTGCTCGATAGCCGGGTCGTCGAGGAGCATCGCGTGCTCGATCCGGTGGCGCCTCGCCGCGACCGCGCCGGGGCCGGCGAACGCACCCGCCGCACCTGCGGCGGCGACGGCCGTGCCGGCGGTGGCGCCGCCCGGTCCATCCTCGCCCGACTCGACTGCTGCGAGCGCATCGAGGACGGCGTCCACGGCCGCATCTCCGATCGCGTGGGTGCAGACCTGCCAGCCGGCCGCGTGCGCTCCCAGGACCCTCGCGCGCAGCGCGGCGGCGTCCTCGACCGCCAGCCCCCGCCGACCGGGTGCGTCCGCGTAGTCGTCGCGGAGCCGGGCGGTCCGGGTCGTCATCGCCCCGTCCGCCTTGAGCTTGCACGCGCGGATGGGGAGGCGCGCGCGGAGGTCCTGCGGGATCGCCGCCGCGATGTCGCCCGGGCTCGGAGGTGCGGCGTCGGCCGGGCCCAGCCGCGCGAGCCCGGGCATCAGCGAGACGGACTGGCTCAGCCGCCGGTCCGTCGCGGCGGCCACGTACGCGCGCAGCGCCTGCTCCAGCCCGGTCCCGTCGCTCCCGAGGTCGGCGTCCGCGGTCGCGACGACGCCGTCCGCCGCCAGTCGGCCGGAGGCGCGTGCGACAGCATCGGCGAGCTCCGCCGGCGTGGGGGGCGGAGCCGCCTCCGCGAAGAGCGACCAGGCGTCCGTCCCCACGACCACGCCGGTGGGCTCCCCGTGTTGGTCGCGCTCGAGCGACCAGCGGCCGGCGAGGTCGTCCGTCGACGGACCTACCCCCGCGAGAGCCAGCGCGAGACTGTTGGCCGCCACCGCGTGACCCGAGACGTGGGCCAGGAGGACCGGCCGGTCCGGGATCGCGCGGTCCAGGTCGTCGCGCGTCGGATGCCGCGCCTCGCGCCACCGGGTCTGGTCGTACCGCGCCAGGAGCCACGCGTCCGGGTCCAGGCGGCTCGCGGCGTCCGACAGGCGGCGAAGGGCCGCGCGGAGGTCGGGCTCGCCGCCGACGAGGACCTTCCCCGCGTCCACCCCCTCGCCGAGCGGGTGCGCGTGCGGGTCGACGAAGCCGGGGACGACCACCCTCCCCCGGAGGTCGATCACGGTCGAGTCCGGACCGACGAGCGGGAGCACCTCGTCGTCCGTCCCCACGGCGAGGATCCGGTCGTGAGCGAACGCGAGGGCCGTCGCCCGGCGGCCGGCGGCATCGGGCGCCCCGACGGCCCGGCTCGCGGCATCGGTCGCGGCACAGCCGTCCACGGTGAGGACGAGGCCGCCGTGCAGCACGGCGTACATGTGGGTCACGCGGCGAGTCTACGGGACACGCCGCGCGACCGGCGGCGGACGGTCCGCTCCCGCCCCCGGAGGCGCCGACGATCCGGTCGCCGGGCCGAGGCGTCGGCGCTCTGCCTGCCCGACGGGCCCGGCGGGTCCGCCCGGCAGGATCGGGTCACGCGGGCAGCTTCTCCACGAGCTCGCGGACCGCGGCTGCCGATCGATCGAGCGCCTCCCTCTCGGCAGGCTCGAGCGTGATCTCGATCACCTTCTCCATCCCGTCGGCCCCCAGGACCACCGGCACGCCCACGAAGAGGCCGTCGATCCCGTACTCGCCCTGCAGGTACGCCGCGCACGGGAGGATCCGCCGGCGGTCGAGGAGGATGGCCTCCACCATCTCGACGACCGACGCCGCCGGGGCGTAGTAGGCGCTCCCGCTCTTCAGGAGCGCGACCACCTCGGCACCGCCGTTCCGGGTGCGGTCCACGATCTCCGCGATCCTCTCCGCCGAGATGAGCTCGGTGATCGGCACGCCGCCGACCGTCGAGTACCTCGGGAGCGGGACCATGGTGTCGCCGTGGCCGCCGAGGACGAAGGCCCGGACGTCACGAACGGAGACGTCGAGCTCGTCGGCGATGAAGTAGCGGAACCGCGCCGAGTCGAGGACGCCCGCCATCCCGATCACCCGCTCGCGCGGGAACCCGGACGCCTTCATCGCGACGTGGCACATGGCGTCGAGCGGGTTCGTCACGATGACGAGGATCGCATCCGGCGAGACCGCGGCAGCCTGCTTCACGACCGAGCCCACGATCGCCACGTTCTTCGCGAGGAGGTCGTCGCGGCTCATGCCGGGCTGGCGCGCGAGGCCGGACGTCACGACGACGATCTTCGAGCCGGCGGTGTCGGCGTAGTCGTTGGTGCCGGTGACGCGGACATCGTAGCCGACGACCGGTGCGGCCTCGGCGAGGTCGAGCGCCTTGCCCTGCGGCATTCCCTCGACGATGTCCACGAGGCAGACGTCGGCGAGGCCGGTCTCGATGATCCGCTGGGCCGTCGTGGCTCCGACGTTGCCGGCGCCGATGACGGTGACCTTGCGGCGGGGGGTTCGGCTCATCGGGTGCTCCTTCGTGGTTCCGCCGGGGCCGGCGACGCGCCGGGGCCCGGCGGCTGGCCGGGAGTGGGACGGGCGGAGGGCGCTACTCGACGACGCGCGGCCCGGCGTCCCGGACCGCCTCCGAGACGCCATCGGCGTACTTCGCGAAGTTCTCCTCGAACATGCGCGCCAGGATGCGCGCCCGCTCGTCGTAGGCGTCGGTGTCCGGCCACGTGTTGCGCGGCTGGAGGAACTCGGACGGGACCTCCGGGCACGAGACCGGGACGGCGACGCCGAACGTCGGGTCGATCACCGTCTCGACGCCGTCGAGGAGGCCGTTGAGCGCGGCGCGGACCATGGCGCGGGTGTAGTTGATGTTCATGCGCTGGCCGACGCCGTACGGTCCGCCCGTCCAACCCGTGTTCACGAACCAGACCGGGACGTCCCACTTCGCCAGGCGGTCGCCGAGCATCTCGGCGTAGACGCCCGGGTGGCGGGGCATGAACGGTGCGCCGAAGCACGCCGAGAACGTCGCCTTCGGCTCCACGACGCCGACCTCGGTCCCGGCGAGCTTGGCCGTGTACCCGCTGATGAAGTGGTACATCGCCTGCTCGTGGGTGAGCCGGCTGATGGGCGGCAGGACGCCGAACGCGTCGGCTGTGAGCAGCACGACGTGCTCCGGCGTGCCTGCGACCCCGTGCTCGTCGGCGTTCCCGATGAAGTGGAGCGGATACGCGCCCCGTGTGTTCTCCGTGAACTTCTCGGAGTCCAGGTCAAGGTGACGCGTCACCGGGTCGATGTCCGTGTTCTCCAGGATCGTCCCGAAGCGCTTCGTGGTCTGGAAGATGTCCGGCTCGTACATCGGCGAGAGGCGGATCGTCTTCGCGTAGCAGCCGCCCTCGAAGTTGAAGACGTACCCGTCACCCCAGCCGTGCTCGTCGTCCCCGATGAGCGAGCGGAGCGGGTCGGCCGACAGCGTGGTCTTCCCGGTCCCCGAGAGGCCGAAGAAGATGACCGAGTCGCCTCGCTTCCCGACGTTGACCGCGGAGTGCATCGGGAGCACTCCTTCGTCGGGCATGAGGTAGTTCATGACGGTGAACGCGCTCTTCTTGATCTCGCCCGCGTACATCGTCCCGACGATGATGATCTCCATCCGCTTCAGGTGGACGAGGATCGCCGTCTCCGAGCGCGTGCCCTCCGTCTCCGGGTCCGCCTTGAAGCTCGGGGCGTTGATGATCGTGAAGTTGGGGACGAACGACGCGAGCTGCTCGCGCGTGGGGCGGCGGAAGAGGTTCTCCGCGAAGATGCTGGCCCAGGCGGTCTCGGTGTAGACGCGGAGCGACCGGCGATGCGCCGGGTGGGCGCCGATGAAGCAGTCCTGCGCGTAGAGGTCCTTGTCGGCGAGGTACGCGACGAGGCGGGCCCGCAGGCGGTCGTAGTGCTCCTCGGAGAGAGGCTGGTTCACCTCGCCCCACCAGATCTTCGCCTCGGACGAGGGCTCGCGGACGACGAACTTGTCCTTCGGCGAGCGGCCGGTGTGCTTCCCGGTGCGGACGACGAGGGGTCCTTCCGCGGCGATCTCGCCCTCGCCTGCCAGGATCGCGCGCTCGTAGAGCTCCGCGACCGACAGGTTGGCGAGCACGGTGCGACCGAGGGCGGCGGTCGGGGGTTCTTCGAGCTGCGTCATCGGATCGACTCCCAGGCACGGCATCCGGCATCACGACCGGCCGCGCGTGACGCCGTCCCTCGCGGGGCGGCGGAGTCGGCTTTCGCAGTCAGGCCGTCATTCTAGCGTGGACGAAGCTCACGCGGCGAGACGTCCGGTCATGTCCCGGCGCGCGGCCGCCCCACGAATAGCCACGTGAGCCCGGTCCAGCGGCGCTTCCGCTCGGGCGGGTCCACCGTGCGCGGATGGAGCTCCGCCACGACGGGCGCGAGGAGGTCCTCGAGGCGCGACGTCAGCAGTCGCGCGAGGTCGAGCTCGGCGGGGCTCCCCGGTCCCGGCAGGCTCGCGGGCATGTCGTCGCCCAGGAGGCCGCGGACGGTGGTGGCCGGCAGGAGCCGCGTCGCGAACCGCTTGCCGCGGTAGAGCTCGGCGGAACCCGCCATCGCGAACGGGACGATCGGCGGGTCCGTGCGGAGGGCGATCAGGGCGGTGCCGTTCCGGAAGGCCGCCGGGCGGTCCGGCGGCCCGGCGATCCCGCCCTCCGGGAACATGACGAAGACCGCGCCGGCACCGATGACGGCGCGGGCGGACGCGACGTGGTGGTCCACGCCCACACCCCCGCGCCACACCGGCAGCATCCCGCCGACCGCACGGAGCAGGCGTTCCTTCCACGGGCGGTCGAAGGCGGTCGCGGCGCCGCCGAGGAACCAGGCCCGAGGCGTCGGCGGCAGGGCGTGCAGGACGAGGAACGGGTCCATCCAGCCGCGGTGGGTCGCGCCCACGAGCATGTAGCCGCCTGCCGGGAGGAGCTCGCGCCCCTCGGCGTCGACCCGGAACCCGCAGACGCCCTGGAGCGCGAGATGCGCGGCGACGCGCGCGAGCCGGTAGGCGACCGTGGAGCCGGCCCAGGGGTCCCGACCCAGCCACGCGAGACCCTCGCGCGCGTCGGTGCGGCCCGCGCGTCGCGCCTCCGGGCGGGTGCGCGCCTCCGGGCGGGTGCGCGCCTCCGCGCGTGAGGGCGGCTCGGTCCGCGACGGAAGGCCGGGGTCGTCGCTCAGGGGTCCACCATGCGGTTCGGCGGGGAGGGACGGTCGTCACCCGTCGGCGACGTCGGAGCGTCGGGCCCGGGTGCATCGGGGGGCGCCTGGGTCCCCGGGCCGGTCTCGGGCGGCGGCCCGCCCTGCTGCGATGCCCCGTCGGCGGCTCCTGCCGTCTCGGGGGGGTCGGACCCGTCGACACCCGCATCGGTCCCCATCGCGACCCGGCCACGGTGGCGCATGTGCCGGAGGACGAGGATCGAGATCGAGCCGACGGCGATGACCCCCGAGATGATCGACGCGGTGGGGATGCCCTCGAACGTCCAGTTCCCGGTCCGAAGGGGCTCGAGGAGGAAGCGCGTCGCGCTGTACCAGGCGAAGACCATGAGGGCGATGTCGCCGGCGAGCAGGCGCGAGGCGAACCGGCGCGCGACCCACAGGAGGACGATGGCGCCGATCGCGCCGGAGAGCGACTCGTAGAGGAAGAGCGGCGTGAACCGCGTCGTGTCGAACGGATACGTCTCGCACGGGTACGCGGCGACGCGGTGGGCGCAATCGATCGCGATCCCCCACGGCAGGCTCGTCGGCGGGCCGTAGAGCTCCTGGTTGAAGAAGTTCCCCCACCGGGCGAACGCCTGCATGACCAGGATCCCCGGCGTGACGGCGTCCGCCCACACGAGGACCGGCTGCCGCTTGTACGCGGCGTAGGCGACGCCTGCGATCGTCCCGAGGACGAGTCCTCCGAACGCACCGAGCCCGGAGTAAGGCGGGAGGACGATCCTGATCGGGTCGTCAGCGTAGAGGGCCCACTGGTCGATGACGTGGTAGAGCCGTCCGCCGATGAGCGCGGCGCCGGCCACGATGATCATGCCGTTGACGAGGAGCCCGACGTCGAGGCCTCGTCGCTTGACCTCCGCGGAGAGGACGAGCCAGACCGCGAGCAGGCCGACGGCGTACATGACGCCGTACCAGTAGACGGTGATCGGCCCGATGGTGACGAGGACCGGATCGGGGGTGAACGGCGGCAGCATCGCGCGAGTGTACCCGCAAGACCGACGTCACCACGGACGGGCCGCTCGGCGGTGGGGACCGGGTCGGGTGCGCGGACTGTCGGGCGCGCGGTCGTCGGGCGGCGGGTACCATCCGTCGAGTGGAAGGCCGAACGTCGCCCGTCCGATGAACACCGAGTACTTCTGGTGGCTCGCAGCACTCGTCGCCGTCGCGGCCGGCGGGCTGGTGGTCGTGCTCGGGTGGCGCGATCGCGGCGGCCTCGACGCACTCGCGCCGCGCCATGACGAGCCGGAGACCGCGCCGGCCCCCGACGGCACGGCGGGGTCGGAGACCTAGAGCGAGCCCGCGACCACCGGCGCGCCGTCGACCGAATCGGACCCCTTGGGCACCAGCAGCACGCCGTACTCCCCCACCGAGCCCGGGCGCGCGTCGGCGAACGCGTCCAGCGGCCCGGCCCAGGCGTGCATCGTGCCGTCCTCGGCCATCCGCCCGACGAGACGGCGCTGGCCGTCGATGACCACGTAGCAGACGTACTCGGAGCCCGCCGGGGCCGCGGGGAGGTTCGTCGCCACGACCGCGCCGGCGAAGCCCCGGGCGTAGCCGCCGGGCGAGATCACGGCCACGCCGGACGCCCCTCCGGAACCGGTCATCGGGATGCGGATCGCCTTCGGGTCGTCGAGCAGCCGCAGCGCGATGGCCGACTTCTCCGCCAGCAGGGCGGAGCGCTCGCGCTCGGCCGCCAGCTCGGACCGGACGACGCCGGTCGCGACGAGCGCGGATGCGCCGACCGCGACCGCCACGACGGCCGCCATCGCGAGCCCGGCGAGGGCCAGGCGACGGCCGCGGCTCGCGGGGGTCCGGACGACGCCCGCGGCGACCGCGTCCGCTCCACGCGGCCGGCCGACGGCGTGCACGTACGCGAGCGTCCGGCCGCGAAGATCCGCCGACGCCACGGGGGCGAGGCCGGCGCGCAGCAGTGCGGCGATCTCGCGCAGCCGCGCGGCCTCGGCGGCGCACCCGGCGCAGGCGGCCACGTGCGCGACGACCGCGGCGTCCTCCGGCGTGCACCCCTCCGCGAGCGTCTCCAGGCCGCGCGGTTCCACGGCCGCGACCTCGAGGGCCTCGAGCGCGTGCGGGCACCCGACGACGGACTCAGGCATCGCCATCGAGCACCTCCGTGCGCGGCGCGAGGTCGGGCGCGATCTCGGCCAACGCGGCGCGCAGTCTGTGGAGAGCGCGCCTCGTCCGGGTCTTCACCGTGCCGATCGGCCAGCCGAGCCGCGCCGCGATCTCCGACTGCGTCAGCTCGTCGCGGTACGCGAGCCCGATCACCTGCCGCTCGGTCTCCGACATGGTCGCGAACGCCCGGGCGAGCGTGTCTCGCAGCTCGACCGTGGCGTACGCGGCCTCCGGATCCGCGCTGCGGGGGCCGTCGGCCCCTGCCAGGAGCCGGTCGAGCGCGTCGGCGTCCCCGCTCTCCCCGGCCGGGCCCACGCTGCCGAACGCGACCGTCCGGGGGCGCCGACCGGCCGCACGCAGCCGGTCCACGGCCCGGTGACGGGCGACCGTCGCCAGCCACGTCGCCAGGGAGCCGCGCGTCGCGTCGAACGTCTCCGCCCGGTTCCACAGCGCGAGGAAGGTCTCCTGCACCACGTCCTCCGCGATGACCCTGTCTCCGACGAGACGAAAGGCGGCCGCGAAGACGGCCGACGCATGCCGGTCGTAGGCCGCGGCGATGGCGTCCTCGGAGCCCGCGACGATCCGACCAACGAGCGCGGCGTCGTCCGCGAGGCCCGCCGAGTCGCTCACGACGTCTGATACGTCCGTCACGAGGGGCCGGTTTCAGGCGGCCGCGATCTCCCCGGCGCAGCCGGCCCATGGGACGGCGGAGCCTCGTCCGACGCTCCCCACTCGCCGGCGCGGCGGCGGACCGGGACGGGGCCCAGAGACCCTGCGCGCGGGTGCGCCTCCAGGCACGTCACACCAGCTTCGCCGACCCGTGCCTCGTGGCGTGTCCCGGCGGGGAGGTCCAGCCGGTCGCCGACCGTCAGCGACTCCGACCGGCCGACGTCGGGCAGCCCGAACACGATCGACCCCCGGGCCACGACGAGCACCTTGTCGTACGGGTGCGCGTGGGGCGCGTAGACGTCGCCGGGCCCGTTCGACCACGACCCCGGGTCCAGGCCCTCGGCCCGGAGCGCGGCGACGAACGGGTCCATCGCGCTACGAGACGGAGACGCCGATCAGGCGCCCGACGAGGAAGGTGACGGCGGCCGCCGCACCGCCGAGGATGACCTGCCGCGCCCCGGTGAAGAGCGGGTTGCGACCCGTCAGCAGGCTCACCGCCACGCCGACGAGGAACATCGCCACGAGGCTGATGCCCAGGCTGAGGACGAACGCCGCCGTGCCCGAGAGGAAGAGGTATGGGATCACCGGGACGCTCGCGCCGATCACGAACGCGAGGAACGACCCGATGGCGGCGCCCCAGGGCGACCCGAGCTGGCCGGGATCCAGCCCAAGCTCCTCGCGGACGATCGTGTCGAGCGCCACCGCAGGGTCCTGGAAGACGCGGCGGGCGATCTGGTCCGCCTCCTCGGGGGTGAAGCCCTTCGAGCGGTAGGCCGCCGCCAGCTCGGCTTCCTCCTCCTCGGGCATCGCCTCGAGCTCGGCGCGCTCCAGCTCGATCTGGCGCTCGAACAGCTCGCGCTGCGACTGCATCGAGACCCATTCGCCCGCCGCCATGCTGAAGGCACCCGCGAGGAGCCCGGCGATGCCTGAGAGCAGGATGACCGACGGCGCCGGGTCGGCGCCGGCGACGCCCATGACGAGCGCCGTGTTGCTCACGAGGCCGTCGCTCACACCGAAGATCGTCGCCCGGAGGGTCCCGGACTGGCCGGCCCGGTGCCACTTCTCGGAGCGGACGATGTCCGTCGCCGACGTCGCGGCCTTCGCGACGGCGACGCCGTCGCGGGCCGTCCCGTTGTCGCGGGCGCGGGCACGCACGCGCTCGGAGTGGCTCGGCTTCGCGGGCGGAGGGCCCAGCTGCTTCCACGCCTCCGCGTTGGCGGCCTCTTCCGCCGCGATGGCCGCGACCGCCTCGTCGTTCTCCGGCGAGACGCCCACCTGCGACGAGTAGAACGCCTCCTCCTTGCCCTCGAGCGCCGTGACCATGTCGGCCACCGCGCGGGTCCCGAAGGCGCTGGCCGCCGCGACGATGAACCGCACACGGATGCGCGGCCGGGTGGGCGGCGGGATCGCGACCCCCTCGTCGCGCAGCCGGGCCTCCCAGATCGCGGCGTGGCGCCGCTCGGTCGCCGCCATCGTGCGGAAGGCCTCGGAACGCTCGTCGTCCTTGTCGATGCGGGCCAGGGAGTCGTACAGGAAGATCGCGTCGCGCTCGAGGCGCAGGCTGGTGATCCCGACCGGCTCGCCGGCAGGGTCGTCCGATCGCGGGGTGGTCATGGGGCGGATGGTAGTCGCGCGGGGCGTCCGTGTGCGCGACGGGCGCGACAGACGGCGGTCGGCGCGTCACACTCCGCAGGTCCGTCCGGCGGACGACTTGCTCGCCGGGCGGTACGTCCCGCTGCGCTACACCGCGGACGCGTGGCGCCCGGCATCCACCGAGGTGCTCACGCTCACGCCCTGAGCGCGGCGGCGAGACAGTCGCGGTACAGTCACGGTCGACGGACACGCCATCGACGCGCCGCGGGAGGCTACCCCGGCCGCGCCACCCTGCGCCACGCACCCGGGGGTCTCATGCCATGGTGATGAAGAAGCTCATGACGGCCGGAGCCGCGGCGGCGATCGCCGGGGTCGGCGTCGTCGTGGTGAAGCGTGCGGTCCCGCCGGCCCGGATCCCCGCCTACCCGGTCCCGGACGGCGCCGTCTCCGCGGAGCGCGCGGCCGACCTCGCGACGGAGCTGGCAGAGGCGGAGAGCGTCGACAAGCGCGACGTGGCGATCGCCTTCGCGACGTCGGCGGCGACGTCGGTCGAGCCGCTCCTCCACGGGACCGCCTACTTCCCGCGGATGCTCGACGACATCCGGGCGGCGACGACGTCGGTCAGCCTGCTCATGTACGGCTACAAGCCCGGCGACATCGGCGCCGAGTTCACGGCCGCGCTGAAGGACGCCCTCGGGCGCGGCGTCGCGGTCCGCCTGGCCGTCGATGCCGTCGGAAGCGAGGTCCGCGCCGGCTCCAAGGCGCTCTTCGCGGACCTCGTGGCTGCCGGGATCCCGATCGTGATGAACAAGGGCATGATGCCGGACGTCGCGGGAGAGCTCGGCTCCGGCGCCCCGGTGCGATGGCCGCTCGAGGACATGGGCCACTTCGACCACCGCAAGATGCTCATCGTCGACGGCCGCGTCGCGTTCGTGGGCGGCACGGGCATCGAGGACCACTTCAACGACGAGCGCTTCTACGACGTCATGGTCCGCGTCGAGGGCCCCGTCGTGGCGCAGCTCCAGGCGCTCTTCGTCGCGGGCTGGCGCCACCAGGACGGCACGCTCGCATCCGACGGCGCAACGATCGACGCCCTCTTCCCGCCGCTCGCCGAGGCCGGCGATGGGGCGGTCCCCACGACCGTCCTCGTGAACGTCCCCGGCACCGGTCACTACCCGATCAGCGAGGCCATCGAGACGCTCATGGAGCGGGCGCAGCGCCGGATCGACATCGTGAACCCGTACGTCTCGGACAGGCGGCTGATCGACCGGCTCGTGGACGCGGCCAACCGCGGCGTGGCCGTCCGGATCGTGATCCCCGGGAAGCCGACGCCGCCGTATCCGGCTGCCGCGTTCCGTCACAACTACCCGCGTCTTCTCGATGCCGGCGTGACGATCGTCGCGCACCCGGACATGGCCCACGCCAAGGTGATGGTCGCGGACGACAGCGCCCTGATCGGCGGCTGCAACTTCGACGGCCTCAGCCTCTACCAGAACTGGGAGCTGGACCTGCTCTTCGACGACGCGGCGGTCGCCCAGCGCGTCTCCGAGGAGATCGTCGACCGCTTCGCCGCGGTCGCGACGCCGGTCGAGGTGGTCACGGACCCGAAGCAGAAGCTCTGGGACGCGGCGATGGACCGCATCTCGCCGCTGCTGTAGCCAGGGACGGGCGCGCGGGCCGCCACCTGACCCCGCCCCGGGACTTCGCCAACCCGTACGGCAGGGTCGCGCGGCTCGCGCGGCCCTGCCTCTACCCCGGGAAGTCGATGACGACGCGGCCGTTCTCGATCGAGACCGGGTAGACGTCGAGCGGGTCGCTCGCGGGCGACTCCAGCGCCTTCCCGGTGACGAGGTCGAAGCGCGACAGGTGCAGCGAGCAGGTCACGTTGCGCCCCGCGAGGAAGCCCGTGTCGAGCTCGAAGTACTCGTGCGTGCAGACGCCGGAGACCGCACGGATCGTCCCCTCCACGTTGGCCACGAGGACCGGCTCCGTGCCGTCCACCCAGGCCATCCGCATCGTCCCGGGCTCGACCTCGTCCGCCGCGCAGAGGTCCACGCGGCGCATGCCGCCCATCGTCAGGCCGCCGTCGTGACCGGGGCGGCGTCTCCGGCCACGGCCTGCTCGGCCTCGGCCCACTTCGCCTCGAGGGCGTCACGGAGGCGGTCCTGCTCGGCGGCGAGCGGGACGCGCGCGACGACCGGCTCCAGGAAGCCGAGGACGATGAACTTGCGGGCCTCGCGCGGGTCGATGCCCCGGCTCTCGAGGTAGAAGAGCTGGTTGGTGTCGATCGGTCCGACCGAGCTGGAGTGGGCGGCCCGGCGGCAGTCCGGCTGGTCGATCTCGAGGCTCGGGATGGTCACGGACCGGCTCGTCTTGGACAGGAGCATCCCGAACTCGCCGAGGAAGCTGTCGGTGCCGTGCGCGGGCCTGTCGATCCTCGTGAGGCCCTTGATGAAGGCCCTCGACGAGTCGAGCATCGCCGCCTTGCTCAGCAGGTCCGCCGTCGTGTCGCGCCCCACGTGCGTGGTGTACGAGGTGAGGTCGAACAGCTGGTCGGACGACCCGAAGACGATCTCCACCTGCTCCACCGACGAGCCGTCGCCGGCGAGGAGGTTGTCGACGCGGGTGCGGGCGATCCGGCCGCCGACCTGCGCGAGCGCCCACCGGAGCGTCGCCCGGTCGCCGACCTCCGATCGGCGATGGACGAACGCGACGGTCCCGGGGCGAAGCTCCTGCAGGCTTGCGAAGGAGAGGTCGGCGTCGGGGCCCAGGGCCACCTCGGTCGTGAGGTGGAGGAGCGACTGCGGGACGGTCTCGCCTGCCGCACAGCCGATCTCGGGCCCCGACGGGACGAGGTCCTCGACGATCGCGGCGCGCGCTCCGGCGCCGAGGGTCACCAGGGTCCGGGCGACGACGGCACGACCGGACGCGCCGGCCGCATACCGCAGGACCAGGGGCCGTTCGAGGATCGGCTCCGTCAGGCACATGGAGGTGGATGCCGGTCGTCCACGTCGCGCGCGCGAGCTGGGCCATCGCGTCGTCGGCGGGCAGTCCCGGCCCGCTCTCGAGGAGCGAGCGCGCGCCGGTCGAGTCGCGCGCCACGTACGCCGCGAGGGGCTCGAGCACGACGCCCGCCTCCCTGGCTGTGGGCGAGAGGACCGCGGCGACGACGGAGCCCTCCCGGACCTCGAGGAGGCCGTCGGCGCCCTCGGGGAGCAGCGCCGCGGCCTCTGCACCCGGAGCCGCGGCCGCGGGCGCGTCCACGTACGGCGTGACGGCCGCGAGGTCGGCGTCGCGCAGGTCCACGTACAGGGTGTAGAGGCGGTTCGTCTCCAGGGGAGCTCGGCGTGGCGTGCGAGCCCCGCGAGGCGGTCGTCCACCAGCCAGGCCGGCTCCGCCGCGGCGGCCGCGCGCGCGCGCACGGTCGCCTCGGTGGCGTACGCCAGGGGGAGGTCGGCGGGGCCGCGGCGCGCCCCGCGCACGGCCGCCCGTGCGGCGGCCCGTGCGGCGCGGTCGGCCGCTGAGCCGGACGTGCCCGCGGCGTCGCGGCGCCGATCGGGCGTCGGCCATCGTGGTCGCGGCGGCCGAGCTGCGTCGGTAGGGCGAGCCTCCTCGGTCCCCGTCGTCATCCGAGCGACCCCTCCATCTCCATCTTCACGAGGCGGTTGAACTCGATCGCGTACTCCATGGGGAGCTCCTTCGTGAACACCTCGAGGAACCCCTGGACGACCATGTTCGTCGCCTCGTTCTCCGTGAGACCGCGGCTCATGAGGTAGAAGATCTGGTCCGTCGAGATCTTCCCGACCGTGGCCTCGTGGGACATCGTCGTGTCCGACTCGCCGATGTCGATGTAGGGGTACGTGTCGCTGCGGCTGAGGTCGTCGAGGAGGAGCGCGTCGCAGCGGACGGAGGTGGTCACGTTCGTGGCCCCGGACGCCACCCTGACGGTGCCGCGGTAGGTCGCCCGGCCACCGTCCTTGCTCACCGACTTGCTCACGATGCGACTGCGGGTATCCGGCGCCAGGTGGACGGCCTTCGCCCCGGTGTCCTGGTGCTGGTCGTGGCCCGCGAAGGCGACGCTCACGACCTCGGCCGTCGCACCGCGTCCCACGAGGTAGATCGCCGGGTACTTCATCGTCAGACGGGAGCCGGTGTTCGCGTCCACCCACTCCACCGTCGCGTTCTCGTACGCGTACGCCCGCTTCGTCACGAGGTTGTAGACGTCACGGCTCCAGTTCTGGATCGTCGTGTACCGGACCTTCGCGCCCGGGAGCGCGATGACCTCGACCACGGCGGCGTGGAGGGAGTCGGTCGTGTAGATCGGCGCGGTGCAGCCCTCGATGTAGTGGACCTTCGCACCCTCGTCGACGACGATCAGCGTCCGCTCGAACTGGCCGGTGTTCTCGCCGTTGATCCGGAAGTACGCCTGGAGCGGGAGCGGGACCTCCACGCCCTTCGGGACGTAGACGAAGGACCCGCCCGACCAGACCGCCGAGTTGAGTGCGGCGAACTTGTTGTCCTCGGGCGGGACGACCGTGCCGAAGTGCTTCCGGAAGACCTCCGGGTGCTCCTTCATGGCCTGGTCGGTCCCCATGAAGACGACGCCGATCTTGCTCAGCTCCTCGCGCACCGAGTGGTACACGACCTCGCTGTCGTACTGCGCGCCGACGCCGGCGAGGAACTTGCGCTCCGCCTCCGGGATGCCGAGCTTCTCGAAGGTCTGCTTGATCTGCTCCGGGACGTCGTCCCAGGACTTCTCCTCGCGCTCGGACGGCTTCCGGTAGTAGACGATCCTGTCGAAGTCGATCTGGTCGAGGTCGCCGCCCCACTGGGGCATCGGGCGGGCGAGGAAGTGATCGTAGGCGCGCAGCCGGAACTGGAGCATCCAGTCGGGCTCGCCCTTGATCGCGCTGATCTCCTCGACGGTCGCGCGGGTGAGGCCGCGCTTCGTCTCCTTCAGGTAGTCGACCTGGTCGTGGAATCCGTACTGGTACTCGGTCGAGACGAGCTCGCGCTGGACGGTCATCGGTCATCGACTCCTGGGGATCCGGGAGGGGCGCGGAGCGGCGCTGGGAGCATCGATCTAATTCCGAGTCAGATTATCGGATTTGCGCCCGCCGGCGTCAACGACCGGCCGGCGCCGGGCGAACGCGCGACGCGGGGGACGTGTCAGGCCCCGTCGTTCCCACGTGTTCACGACCACACCGACCAGACAGTGAGGTAGCGGCTGCCGACGACGACGCGGTCGGCGAGGGGGTCCCTGGGGCGCGTGGGTCGCCGCTGGACATGGCGGGAGTCTACCGAGTCGCGGAGGCCGAGCGCGCGAGCACGAACGAGAGGCCCCCGGACCGCTCGGTCCGGGGGCCTCTCCCGTGTGGTGCGTGGTGGCGGGCCGTCGCCCGTCGATGCCGGCCGATGGGTCGGACGTCAGGCGCCCGCGGGTGCCGGTGGCACCGCCGCGCCCTCCAGTGCGACGGGCTCGGTCGCCGGATTCCGCGAGAGGCGCCGGGAGAGCCCGGACTTCCCGCCGTCGACGAGCGAGTAGAGGACGGGGATGACGAGGAGGGTGAGGAAGGTCGAGGTGAAGAGGCCGCCGATGACGACGGTCGCGAGCTCGCTCGCGATGATCGAGCCCTCGTTGAGGCCCAGCCCGAGCGGCATGAGCGCGAGGATCGTCGCGAGGGCGGTCATGAGGATCGGCCGGACGCGCGTCCGCCCGCCCTCCAGCAGCGCCTCGTGGGTGGTCTCCCCCTTGCTCTTGAGCTTCTCCACGAGGTCGAGCAGGACGATCGCGTTCGTCACGACGATGCCGATGAGCATGAGGAACCCGATGAGGGCGCTGATGCCGATCGGACGGCCGGTGACGTAGAGCGCGACGAACGCGCCGATCGTCGCCAGCGGCAGGCTGAAGAGGATGATGAACGGGGTGATCAGGCTGTTGAACGTGACGACGAGGGCGAGGTAGACCAGGAGGATCGCGACCGCCATCGAGGCGAACAGACCACCGAAGGCCGAGCTCTGCTGCTGGGTGACGCCGGCGAGCCGGACGTCGACGCCGGCCGCCAGCGCGCCCGCCGCCTCCAGCTCGTCGATCTTCAGCTGGACGGCACGGGAGACCCCGCCCTGGTCCTTGCTCGTGATCTCGGCGGTGATCGACGACGCCGGGGCACCGTCGATCCGGGTGATGCTCCCCTGCGCATCCACCTCGCGGACGTCGGCGATGGCCGCGAGCGGAACCTTCGTGACCGTCCCGACGGGGAGCGCCTTGAGGGCGTCCACCGACGCGACCGCCTCGGGGTCGATGCGCATGTAGAGGTCGAGCACGGGGCCGTCGGCCGTCTGGATGCGACCGACCTGCGAGCCGGTGAGCACGCCGCGCACCTCGGCCGCGACCTGGGCCGTGGTCAGCCCGGCGGCGATCGCCTTGTTCGGGTCCACGAGGACCTCGACGGCGGGCGCGCCCCTCACGAGGTCGCTCTTGAGGTTCACGATGTCCGGCTGGTCCTTGATCGCCTCGAGGACCTGCTCGGTGGCGGTCGCGACCGTGGCGGTGTCCGGGCCGCTGACGATGACGTTCAGCCCACTGGAGCTGAATCCCGTCTGCTCGCCGACGGTGACGTCCCAGCCGCCCTCCTTCACCGAGGCGAGGTCGGCCAGGAGCTTCTCGCTCGTCTTCGCGACGTCGGCGTCGTCCGCGAGGCGGACGGCCATGTTCGCGCTGTTCGACGCCCGGCCCGTGAATGCCGCGGTGACGGTCTGGAAGCCCGTGTCGCCCTCACTCGGGACGGTGGTCTGGACCGTGGCGACCGCGGGGTCGGCCCGGATGATCTCCTCGGCCTGGATCGCGCGGTCGAGGACCGCCTGGGAGGACGAGCCGGACGGCGGGGCGATGCTCACGAGGAGCACCTTCTCGGAGCCGGCGTCGATGAACTGCGTGGGGATGGCCGGGACGAGCGCGAGCGTCGCGAAGAAGAGCGCGGTCGCGACGCCGAGCACACCCCACTTCGTCAGGCGGTTGCGGAGCGCGAGCTTGATCGTCGGCGTGTACGCGCGGATCCAGATGGACTTGCGCGGCTCCCCGTCCTCGTCGACGTCCATCTTCACGCGGTCGACGAGGAAGTACGCGAGGACGGGGACGATCGTGAGGGCGACGACGAGCGACGCGAGGAGCGCGAAGGTCACCGTGAGCGCGAAGGGGAGGAAGAACTGGGAGACGAGCCCGCCGACGAACCCGAGCGGCAGGAAGACGGCGACGGTCGTGATCGTCGAGCTGGTGATCGCCGAGGCGACCTCGCGCGGGCCGGAGAGCACCGCGGTCATGCGGTCCTCACCCTTCGCCCTGTGCCGGTAGATGTTCTCGAGGACCACGATGGCGTCGTCGACGACGCGGCCGACGGCGACCGCCAGGCCGCCCAGGGTCATGATGTTCACGGAGATGCCCGCGACGAGCATGAGGATGAGCGCCGCGAGGATCGAGGTCGGGATGCTGATCGCGGCGACGAACGTCGACCGCAGGGAGAGCAGGAAGAGGAAGATCACGAGGATCGCCATCAGGGCGCCGAGGAGACCCTCCTTCACGAGGCCGTCGCGCGACTCCTTGATGAAGGCCGAGAGGTCGCTGACGACCACGACGTCCAGGTCGGGATTCCGCGCCTGGATCTCCGCGAGCTTGGCCGTCACCTCGTCCGCGACGGTGACGGTGTTCGCCTCGGAACCCTTGCTGACGGTGAGGGTCAGCGACGGCTGGCCGTCGGTCCGGGCGTAGCCGGTCGTCGCGACCTCCGCCGTCGCGACCGTCCCGAGGTCGCCGAGCCGGACCGGGGTGGGCACCGCGGCGGTCCCGCCGGTGCCGGGCGTCGTGCCGGTCCCGCCGGCGCCCGGGACGGCCCCCGTGCTGCCGGCTCCGGGGATCGCGCCCGCGCCGGGGATGGCGCCTGTCGCGGTCGACAGGCCCTTCACGCCGACGATGAGGTTCGCGATCTCGTCGACCGAGTCGAACGAGTGGATCGTGGAGACCGGGACGGACTGGCCGTCCAGCGGCAGCGAGCCCGCCGGGAAGGTGATGTTGTTCGCCTGGAGGACGCCGGAGATCTGCGACGTGCTGATCCCGGCCTCGGCGAGCTTCGCCGGATCGAGCGTGATCTGGATCCGCGGCGTCGTGCCGCCGGTGGCCTCGGCCGCGCTCACGCCCTCGAGGGCCTGGAGCTCGGGGACGACCTCCGTCTGCACGATCTCCGCGACCTTGTCGAGCGACGCGCCGTCCTTCCCGGAGAGGGACGCGACGATGACCGGCGAGGCGTTGATGTTCAGCGAGGAGACCTGCGGCGAGACCGACTGCGGCAGCCCGACCGACGTCAGGTTCTGCTCGATCGTCGCCCGGACGTCCTTCACGTTCGTCCCGAAGGAGAACTGGGCGACGACGAGGCCGAGGCTGTTCGCCGACGTCGACTGGAGGCGCTCCAGGCGCGGGATCCCGGAGATCGCGCGCTCGATCGGCTCCGTGACCTGATCGGTCACGTCCTGGGCACCGGCGCCCGGATACGGGGCGACGACCGTGATCACGGGGAAGTCGATGTCGGGGAGCAGCTCCTGCTGGAGGGCCCCCCACGAGTACACACCCCCGACGAAGATCGCGAGGGTGAGGAGGATCGTGACGCTGCGGTTCTTCACCGCGAGGTCGGTGAGGCGGCTCACAGGGTTCCCTTTCGATGCGGTGCGGGCTGGGACGCGTCGCCGGCCCCGCCGGCGAGGGAGGCGGCGGCCTCCACCAGGAGTCCGTAGGAGTGCTCGATCTGCGCGAGGCCCGGGGAGTCGATCCGATCGAGGAGCTCGCGCAGCTGTCGCGCGTTGAGATCGCGGAAGCGGTCGATCGCGGAGACCCCGGCATCGGTGGGGCGGAGGACGACCTGCCGTCGGTCGGCGGGATCCTCGCGGCGGTCCAGGAGGCCGTGGTCCACGAGCCGGTCCACCGTGCCGCTCACGGTCGAGAGCGAGACGCCGAGGAGCGCCGGAAGCGTCGACATGTGCATCTCGCCGACGGACGCGACCAGGTAGAGGACCTTCGCCTGGCTCATCGTCACGTCGATCTCCAGGAAGTCGCTCGTGTGGATCGACGTCAGGAGGCTCATGAGCCGCTCGTGGGCCGCGTTGATGCGGTCGACCGTCGCGTCTCGCGCCTCAGGAGGATCGCCGGACCCGGGGATGCGTGGTTCCTTCGTGTGGCTCAAATCGTTCGTTATCTCCTGACTATCGGTTCGGCGGTGACTATATCGCAGGACCGGATCATGTGGATGGGACGACCTTCCTGGCGCGGTCCGGTGTGACCGCCGGGCGCGCGGTCGCCGTGGGCCAGCGGGCGACCGGACAGCCTGACGCGTGAGGGCGCGTTACGCTCTCGCGGTGACCACCCTCCACGTCGCCGCGCCGGTGGCCCGCCGCTTCCTCGTCCTCCGCCACCTGCTCGCGCCCCCGCGCGGGTTCCCGCCGATCCGTCGAGCGTCCTGACGGTGGTCGACCGGCTCGGGTCGCTCCAGTTCGACCCGCTCGAGGTCGCCGGGCGGAACCACGACCTCGTCCTCCAGGCGCGGATCGCCGGGTATCGGAGGACGTGGACCGACGGCCTCCTGTACGACGAGCGCGTCCTGTTCGAGGCCTACAACAAGGGGTTGAGCATCCTCCCTGTCGCGGAGCTCCCCCTCTACCGGCTCGCGTGGGACCGGGCCCGAAGCGAGCACGACGGCGGCGCGTTCGACGAGCACGCCCCGCTGGTGGAGGAGCTGCTGGAGCGGATCCGGTCCGGCGGCCCGCTCTCGCCCACCGACGTCCGCCCGCGGGCGGCGATCGACTGGTACTGGCGGCCGACGAACCAGGTCCGCGCGATCCTCGAGGCGCTCGCCGAGGCGGGGATCCTCGGCATCGCACGCCGGGAGGGCAACCGCCGCGTCTACGACCTCATCGAACGCCTGTACCCGGCCGACCTCCTGGCGGAGCGACGCACCGAGCGGGAATCGATGCGCCACCGGCTGCTCAGCCGGTACCGTGCCCACGGCCTCCTGGGGACCGGCGGTCAGGCCGAGCTGTGGTACGGGACCGGTCGCGCGACCACGGACCCGGCCGACCCGTCCCGGCCGACGCGCACCGCCCTCCGCGGCGAGCTGCTCGAGCGGGCGCTGCTGGTGCCCGCCGCCATCGAGGGGGTCCGAGGGGAGCGGTTCGTCCTGACGTCCGAGCTGCCGATCCTCGCGCAGGCGGAGCGCGAGGTCGCGGAAGGCGGCCCGCCCGGCGGCGAGCCGCCGCGGCGTCACGTTCCTCGCGCCGCTGGACCCCCTCGCGTGGGACCGCGACCTCCTTCGGTCGCTCTTCGGCTTCGACTACGTCTGGGAGGTCTACGTCCCGGCCGCGAAGCGTCGGTGGGGCTACTACGTGCTGCCGCTGCTGTTCGGCGACCGGTTCGTCGGCCGGATCGAGCCGCGCGTCGAGCGGCGCGAGCGGACCGTGCGCATCGAGCGGCTGCACTGGGAGGACGGGTTCGACCCGCTCGGGGAGCCCGGCTTCGTCGGCGCGTTCGCCGACGCCCTCGCTGCATATCGCTCGTTCGCCGGCGCGGACCGGGTGACGCTGCCGGCCGATCGCGCATCGCGCGCGCTGGCGCGGGCCGTGGCCGGCGTCGATGGGAGCGCCCTGGGCGCGTCTCGGCGGCGGGCGCGACGCGCGGTGGGGGCGCGGGGCGCGACGCGGGACGGCGCGGATGGCCGCGCATCCTCGGGGGATGCCCCTGGCGGCCCGTCCCCGGGAGGCGGACTCAGGGCCTGACCCGCACGAGTGACCACGGCCCCGTCGTCCCGCCGGGACCGCGCGCACGGACGCGGACCTCGAATGCGCCGGGCGCGCGGACCCGGACGCGGAGAGTCGCGCGAGCCGCGGCCGCTACGGCCGTGGTCCACCGGCCGCCCGCCCGCCGGACCTGGACGGTCACGGAGAGGACGGGCGCCGAGGGCGCCGCCTGCGTCGCCCTCGGCGCCCACGCGACCGTCACCGGGCGCGTCCCGGCCGCATCGGGGCGCCCGACGCGGAGGATACGGACCGAGACGGCGGGCGGGACCGACGGCGGGACGGCGACCAGGACGGCCACCCAGGTGCGGCGGCCCGTGGAGGCGTCGACGACGGACGCGAGCCCGATCACGTCGCGGTCGCCGGCGAGGAGGATCTCGCGGTGCTCCGGTGACGCGAGCCAGTCCGCGATGACGCGGGCGGCCGAGCCGCCCGCGTCATCGACCGTGTTCCACCCGATGACCTCCGACACCGCGGACCACGCAAGGCCGGATCGGTCGAGGAGGTCGAAGGCGTCGGTCCCGTCCGGACCCACGTGGGCGAAGTAGCCGCGGTCGCGCATGTCGGCCGCCCGAGTGCGTGCGATCGCTGCGACCGGGGCGGAGGGCCGGAGCGGCGCAAGGCCGGCCCCGGATCGCGCCTCGCCGACGAGGCGCACGGCGAGCGCCTCGGCGTCCCGCTCGGCCGCGGGCGTCGCTGCAGCCGGCGTCACAGCCGAGGCGGTCGCGGAGGTCCGGACGGCGGCCGCCCGAGACGGGACGGATCCGGCGGTCGCGAGGAGGAGGGTCCCGAGGAGAGCGGCGGCGAGCCGCGCGGTCCTGCGTCCCCGCAGGCGATCGGGCGTCATGCTGGTGTAGAGGCCGCGGAGGGGCCGGAGGTTTCATCGGCGTCCGACAGACTCACGACCGGAGCCGCATGACGCGGCGCCGCTGCTTGTGGGACGATCGGCGGCGGATCGGATCGGCGCCCGGTGCGCCGCGAAGGACGGAGGGAACACGATGGGCGTCACGCGTCGAGCCGAGGTGGGTTGGGACGGCGATCTCGTCTCCGGCAACGGGATCATCCGATACGTCTCCAGCGGGTCGATCTCGCGCCTCCCGGTGACCTGGGCGGCGCGGACCGAGGCGCACGACGGGCGGACGAGCCCCGAGGAGCTCATCGCGGCCGCCCACGCGAGCTGCTACTCGATGGCCTTCTCCGCCGGCCTCGCGCGCAACGGGACTCCGGCGACCCACCTCGAGGTGTCGGCCGTCGTCACGTTCGACAAGACCGACGCCGGCTGGCGGATCGTGTCGTCCCAGATCACCGTCGAGGGGACCGTCCCGAACATCGACGAGACGAAGTTCGTCGAGCTCGCGACCGCGGCCAAGGACGGCTGTCCTGTCTCCCAGGCGCTGAAGGGCAACGTCGAGCTCTCGGTCGTGGCCACGCTGAAGGCGTGACCCGCGGCACCGACGTCGCGGCGTGACCGTGCTGAGCGGGCTCCTGGACGCGATCCCGCCGTGGCTCCTGCTCGCGTGGCTCGTCGTCGTCAACGTCGCCACGGCGGCGGCCTACGCGTACGACAAGACGGCCGCGCGGCGCGGCGGGCGCCGGGTCCGCGAGCGCACCCTGCTGCTCCTGAACGTCGCGGGCGGCGTCGTGGGGGCATGGCTCGTCTTCTTCGGGATGCGCCACAAGACGCTGCACCGACGGTTCTGGGTCGTCCAGTCGCTCGCGACGGTCCTCTGGGCCGCGGTCGTCCTGGGCGTCCTCCTGGCCTGAGCGCGGGCACGGAGCGCGGCGCCGACCCGGGGCCGCGCCCCTTCCGTCCCCTACCCGATCGAGAGGATCCGCCGCGGGTTCGCGACCGTCATCGTCGCGATGTCGGCGTCGGAGGCGCCACGCGCGCGCAGCGCCGGGAGGAACGTGGTCGCCAGGTACGCGTAGCCGTTGCCGTCGTAGAACGCGAGCTGGCTGTTGTCGCAGACGTCCTGCGAGAGCAGGATCCGGTCGACGTGCCCGCGGGAGAGCATCTCGACGACCAGCTCGACCACGCGAGGCTCCCCCTTGCGCTCCATCGGCGTGAACGCCATGCCCAGGAAGTCGCACTCGATGGACGCGCCGCGCTCCACGATCGCGAGCCAGTGCTGGAGCACGGGATGGGAGTCGCTGTGCCCGATGACGACGCGGGTGGGGTCGGCTCCCGACTCCTCCAGGATCGACAGCTGGCGGAGCCCGACGGGCGACATCACGGCGTGCGTGGTCACGGCCATCCCGGTGGCCCGGGACGCCCGGCCGGCCGCGCGCAGCACACGCTCCTCCTGCGCCGAGACCCAGGGCTTGTGGACGCCGATCTCGCCGATGATCCCGGGCCGGACGCGCGTCCCGGACGCGTCCTCGCTCCCGGTCACGCCGTCGTGGAACTCGGCGATCATGACGTCCGCGAGCTCATCGACGCTACGCCGGTCGATGAGCGCCTCCGGCGGGTAGTACGGCTCCCGGTACCAGCCGGTCCCCATCACGACGAGCAGACCCGTGCGCGCCGAGATCCGCCGGAGCCACGAGGGGTCGCGGCCGATCCCGGGAAGCGTGACGTCGACGACGCACGTGCCGCCGACGGCGCGGAACCGCTCGAGCTCGGCCGCGATGAGGTCCTCGTCCGCGGTGAGCTCCCAGTAGTCGAACCGCTCGGGGATCCGCCAGAGGTGGCATTGCGTGTGCTCGTGCGGCAGCGTGAAGCCGAGGCGCTCGGGCGCCACGTCGCCGGTCACCGTTCGAACGAAGGGCATCGACATCCTCCCCTGCTCCACCCGTTCCGCACCCGCCCGAAATCCTAGTCCGGTGCGCGGTCGCGTTGTGGGCGACCAACGAAGGTGCGATAGTGCGAGCGACCGCCCGTCCGACAGGGAAGTGTGTCCGACCCGCGGTCCGAGCGCCGGGTAGAGCGGCCTCGCCGCCGTGCCCGGCCCCGGTGGACCCATCGGCTTGGAGGAGACGATGAAGGGAACCATGCGGCTGGCGACACTGCTCGCCGTCGCCGGACTGGTCGTGGCGGCCTGCTCGTCGAGCGGCTCCTCCCCCGCCCCAACTGCCGCGCCCTCGGTCGCGCCCTCGGTCGCGCCGAGCGCGGAGGCATCGGTCGATCCGGACTCGCTGCTCGGCAAGGTGCTCGCGGCGAAGAAGGTCGTCATGTCCACGGACCCGCAGTACCCGCCGCAGTCCGAGATCAAGCCGGACGGCACGTACGAGGGCTTCGACATCGACGTCGGGAACGAGATCGCCAAGCGGCTGGGGGTGGCGATCGAGTTCGCGACCCCGAAGTGGGAGGTCATCACCGCCGGCTCCTGGAGTGGACGCTGGGACTTCAGCGTCGGCTCGATGACCGTCACGACCCCGCGCGAGAAGATCCTGGCCTTCAGCACGCCGTACTACTACACGCCGGCCCAGATGGCCGCCTCGACCGCATCCGGCATCACCACGTATGACGGCCTGGCGGGGAAGACGATCTGCGTCGGCGCGGCGACGACGTACTTCGACTGGCTGAACGGCCAGCTCGACCTCGGCTCCGACACCTCGTCATCAAGGCGCAACCGCCTGCCGGCGCGAAGGTGACGACGCTCGACACCGACCGTCTCTGCGCGGAGACGATCAAGGCCGGCCGCAAGGAGTTCGAGGGCTGGCTCAGCTCGTCCACGACCGTCGCTCAGGCGATCACCGAGGGGCTGCCGCTCGTCGCGATCGGCGACCCGGTCTACTACGAGCCACTCGCCGTCGCCTTCGACAAGAGCGGCCCCGATCCGACGAGCATGATCGAGAAGGTCAACCAGATCATCGCCGACATGCGCGCCGACGGGACCTTGAAGGCCTTCTCCGAGAAGTGGTTCGGCCTCGACCTCACGACCGCACCAGGGAGCTGACGCCGGCGAGCGGCTGATCACGTACGGGGGCGTCCATCACGGACGCCCCCGTCGTCGTTTCCCGACGGGAGGAGGAGACAGTGACCGCATCGACCG
This sequence comes from uncultured Chloroflexia bacterium, assembly GCA_963717255.1. Lineage (GTDB taxonomy): Bacteria > Chloroflexota > Limnocylindria > Limnocylindrales > CSP1-4 > CAIYQJ01. The sequence continues at coordinate 89,677 of CAVQVT010000008.1, forward strand.
GCGCGATCGGCGCGCCAGCCGGGGGCCTTGCCCCGGCCGAGCCCCCCAATCCGATCGTCCAGGCGATCGCCGCCCAGCGCCGCCGCCAGACGCTCCGGTTCCGGGCGATCTTCGTCCTGACCTGGATCGTCATGGTCGGGGCGATCGTCGGCTGGCTCTTCTCCGCTGGCAAGATCGACACCACCTTCATCTCGACGTGGGGGCCCTACATCCTCGGTGGTATCGGGATCACCGTCCTGGTGGCGGTCTGCTCGATCGCCGTGGCCATCGTCTTCGCGGTCTTCGGAGCGCTCGGGCGCCTGAGCTCGAACCCCGTCATCTTCGCGGTCGCCACGCTCTACGTGTCGCTCGTGCGCGGCACTCCTCTCATCGTGCAGATCCTCTTCATCTACCTGGCCCTGCCCCAGATCTGGAGCGGCTTCGCCGAGATCCCGGCGATCGCACTCGGCATCTTCGCCCTCGCGTTCAACTACGGGGCGTACATGACGGAGACGTTCCGAGCGGGCATCCAGGCCGTTCCGCGCGGCCAGACGGAGGCCGCCCAGGCGCTCGGCATGCCGGGCCGGACCCGGATGCGGCGGATCGTGCTGCCCCAGGCGGTTCGGATCATCACCCCGGCCATCGGCAACGAGTTCATCTCGATGATCAAGGACTCGGCCCTCGTCTCGTACATGAGCGTGGAGGAGCTCCTGTGGCGGGCCCAGCGCGTCGGCCAGTCGAACTTCCGCTCCCTCGAGACACTGCTCATCGCAGCCGCGATCTACTGGATGCTGACGATCGTTCTGTCGATCTTCCAGGACCGCCTGGAGAGGCGGATGGCCGAGAGCGACCGGCGGATCTGAGGGAGACCCGACGATGACGATGACGACCACGGCCGCCAGGCACGACCAGCTCTCCGAGCTCCACGATCCGTTCGCGGCCCCGGGGGCGCTGACCCCGCCGGGCGTCGGCCCGATCGTGCGCGCGCTGGCGATCGAGAAGTACTTCGGCAGCAACCACGTCCTCCGCGGCTGCACGCTGGAGGTCTACCCTCGCGAGACGATCTGCCTCATCGGCCGGTCGGGATCGGGGAAGAGCACGCTCCTGCGCTGCCTGAACTTCCTTGAGGAGCCCACGGCGGGCGCGGTCGAGATCGACGGGCTCCGGATCGACGCCGACCCGCTCCACTCGCGCAGCCGGGACCACCGGGAGAACATCCGGCAGATCCGCATGCGGGCCCAGATGGTCTTCCAGGAGTTCAACCTCTTCCCGCACATGAAGGTGATCGACAACCTGATCGAGGCGCCGGTCCGGGTGAAGGGCGTCCCGCGCGACGAGGCGATCGCCACGGCCGAGAAGTACCTCGACAAGGTCGGTCTTTCCGAGAAGCGCGACGAGTTCCCTGCCCGCCTCTCCGGCGGCCAGAAGCAGCGCGTGGCCATCGCCCGCGCCCTCACGATGGAGCCCAAGGTCCTCCTGTTCGACGAGCCCACGTCGGCCCTCGACCCGGAGCTCGTCGGCGAGGTGCTGAAGGTCATGGCGGAGCTCGCGCACGAAGGGGCGACGATGCTCGTCGTGACCCACGAGATGGCCTTCGCCAAGGAGGCCGCGGACCGCGTCTACTACATCGACCAGGGCGCCTTCCTCGAGGTCGGTCCGCCCGACCAGGTGATCGATGCCCCCAACAACCCGAGCACCGAGAAGTTCCTCGCGCGGCTCCTCGGGAAGGCGTAGGCGATGACTTCCACGGTGGCGGTCACCTGTCCCAGCTGTGGCGTCTCGCGCGAGACCGGGCTCTGCGGGTACGCGTCCGGTTCGTTCGTCGAGCGCGTCCTCGTCGGCGACCGCGAGATCACGTGTCGCGTGTGCGGCTACATCGGCTCGATGGACGAGGTGCACGACGTCAGGCTGAGCACCACCATGGACCCGGCGAGTCGCGCGATCCCCCGATCCGACCTCACGATGGGCGAGGTTCGCGAGAAGGCGCGGGCGCTGCTCATCGGGGACGGCATCTCCGAGGACGCGATCGCGCGGATGACGCTCGTCGAACGCTGATGCCCGCAGGGTCCCCGCTGCCGTCCCCGAGCCTGCGCGGGGGACGGTCGGAGCGCCGGCCGGTGCCTGACGGCGCGGTCGGCGGGCGCCGCCCGGCACGTGACGCCGGCACGACCGGGGACCGGGCCCGTGTCTGACGACGAGATCCGGACGGTCTCCGGCGAGGTCCTCGACGACGGCGGGGGCCTCCCGGCGGGCGCGCCCGGCACGGACGACGGCTGGCCGCCGGATGCCGGGCGCATCGAGGTCCGCACCTTCGACCTGCGCGGCCCCGCCCTCCCGGGCGGCCTCGCCGTCTGGGTCGGCGCGATCCTCGTGGGGCTGGGCCTCTACCTGGTCCTCTCGGCGACCTTCCCGGCCGTCGCCGCGGCCGGCTCCGTGGTCGTTGCTGCCGCCGGCGCGGTCCTCCTCGTCCTCGGCCTGAGCCGGCGGCGAGGGTCGTGGGCCGTCTACGCCGGGGCGATCGTCCTCGCGGGCGGGCTCGCCGGCCTGGGCCAGGCCGTGGGGCTCCTCCCGGGCGGCGGCTGGACGACGCTGGCGATCGGCCTTGCGCTCCTCGGGCTCGGCGCCTGGCGTGCGGGCCGCGGCGCGGGCGGCCGGACGCTCACGGTCGTCGGCGCGGTGCTCGCCGCCGTCGGCGGCATCCAGGCGGCCGGGTCGGTGATCCCCGGGTTCCCGAGCCTCGGCCAGCTCGTCGTCCCGGTGGTGCTCCTCGGGATCGGTGCGCTCGTGCTCTCGCGGGCGCTCCGCGGGCGCTGAGGCCCTCGGGACCGGGCGGCCGACCCGGCCGCTCCTCGGCGGCGGCCCGGCGGAGCCCCCTACCCTTCCGGCGCGACCTTCGCGATCGCGGCGTCGATCGCCACGTGCAGCCCGGCCGCGATCCGCTCGAGCTCGTCCTCGGTGACGACGAACGGCGGCCCCAGCAGGATCATGTCGCCGTTCGTCCCGTCCGCGCAGCCGGTCCCCGAGTAGACGAGGACGCCGGCCTCGCGCGCGGCCCCGACGATCGCCTCGGTGAGCTTCGTCGCCCGCGGGAAGGCCGCCTTCGTCTCCCGGTCCGCGACCAGCTCGACCGCCACCATGAGGCCCCGGCCCCGCACGTCCCCGACGAACCGATGGCCGCCCAGCCGGTCCTCGAGGAGCCCACGGAGGACCTCGCCCTTCGCGACGGACGCCGCCACGAGGTCCTCGTCGCGGATGATCCGCAGCACCTCGCGCGCGACCGTCGCGCCGCCGATCGAGTGGCTGTACGTGAAGCCGTGGACGAACCCGCCGCCCTCGACGACGATCCGGTGGACCCGGTCGCTCGTCGCGACGAACCCGAACGGCCAGTAGCCGGACGTGGCGCCCTTGGCGGCGACGACGATGTCCGGCTTCACGCCCCAGTGGTCCATCCCGAACCAGGTGCCCGTCCGCCCGAACCCGGTCATGACCTCGTCGGCGATGAGGAGCACCCCGTGCCGCCGGCAGACATCGGCGATCGCGTGCCAGTACCCGTCGTCGGGCGCGACCGCCCCCAGGGTCGCTCCCACGATCGGCTCGGCGACGAACGCTGCGACGCTCGCCGGCCCCGCGGAGAGGATCGTCCGCTCGAGCTCGAGCGCGAGCGCCGCGGGGTCGGCGAGCGCGTTCGCGCCGGGCTCGTCCGCGCGGTACGGGTACGCGGCCGAGACGTGGCGGAAGCGGCCCAGCCACGCCTCGTACGGGCGCCGGAGCGGGCGCCGGCCGGAGAGGTCGAGCGCGCCGAGCGTGTTCCCGTGGTAGCTCCCCCACCGGGCGATGACCGTCCAGCGCTCCGTCTCGCCGCGAGCGATGTGATAGGCCCGTGCGAGCTTGAGCGCCGTCTCGATCGCCTCGGAGCCCCCGCTCACCGGGTAGACGGCCGCCGGGCCCGTCGACGGGGATCAGCGGGCCGACCTCGGCGGCGTACGCCTCGAGCGCCTCCGACGTGAACGCGGTCCCGTGGGCGTACGCGATCTCGCCGAGCTGCCGGCCGACCGCGTCGGCGACGCTCCGGCGCCCGTGTCCCACGTTCACGACGACCGCCCCGCCGGCGGCGTCAAGGTACGCACGGCCTTCCGTGTCCCAGATCGTCGTCCCCTCGGCGCGGGCGGCGACGGGGAGAGTGCGCCCGGGGGCGCGGGAGAAGACGCGGCCGGCGACCGCGTAGGGCTCGGCATCCATGCTCATGGGGCGAGTCTACGTCGGGCGGCAGGGACGGGCGGCGCGGGACCACGATCCCGGGCGAGAACGCCATCGGCAGGCAGGCCCGGGGACGCGTCGACGCCCGCCGGACCGGGGTCCGGCGGGCGTCGGAGGGGGTTCGATCGAGGAGCTGCCGGATCGGCCGCCACCTGCCCGGCTAGACGCGACCCTTCGGGACGGTCCGCCAGTACGTCTTGTTGAAGACGATCTTGCCGAGGTGCCAGACCCTGTTCGGCTTCGGCGGCTTCGGCGGGTTGTTGTAGTCGAACTGGAGGAGGGTCCCCTTCCCGTCGCCCACCTCGAAGAAGCACATGACCTTGCCTTCGTAGCTCGCGTGCTTCCCGGCCGGCTTCCGGCCCTGGACGTTCGCCGCCACCTGCTCGGCGACCACGGGAGCCTCGAAGTGCGCCGTGGAGCCGGCCTTGGAGAGCGGGAGGTCCGTCGCATCGCCGAGGGCGAAGACGTTGTCGCGCCCGCCGACCTTGAGGGTGTGGCGGTCCGTGGGGAGCCAGCCGCCCGGCGCAGCCGCGAGACCCGCGTCGATGACCAGCTGGGCGCCTGCGTGCGGCGGGACGAGGATGAGGAGATCGTAGGCCAGGTCCTCGCCCTCGAGGCTCTTCACGACCTTCGCGGCGGGGTCGATCTCCTCGACGTTGAAGAACGTGTGGAGCTCGATCCCCTTCTCCTCCAGGATCGGCGTCGCCATCTCTGAGACGCTCTCGATCGTGAAGGCGCGGCCGATCGGCGAGCAGTAGTGCAGCGTCGTCTTCTCGCGGAGCCCGCGCTCGCGGAGCTCGGACTCGATGAGGAACGCGACCTCGAGCGGCGCCGGCGGGCACTTGTACGGCATCCCGGCGATCCCGATGACGATCGTGCCGCCGGTGAACGCGTCGAGCGCCTTCCGGAGCTTCTTCGCCGCGGCGGCACTGTAGAAGTGGTGCGCCTCCTCCGCGAAGTGGTCGATCCGCTCGGGGAGGATCCGCGAGCCCGTCGCGAGGACGAGCTGGTCGTAGCCGAGGCGGTCGCCGTTGTCGAGCTCGACCGCCCGGCCGTCGACGTCGATCTTCGTGGCGTTGGCGACCACGAGGTTCACGCGGCCGTCGAGGAGCCCACGCTCGGGCCGGACGAGCTTCTGCGCGCTCTCGCCGCCCATGGCGATGTACATGAACCCGGGCTGGTACACGTGCTGGCCGGTCGAGTCGACGACCGTGACCTCCGCCTGCCCGGCGGCGATCTCCCTCTTGAGCTGGCGGGAGATGAGGTTGGCCGACAGCGTGCCGCCGACCCCGCCCCCGAGGACGAGAACGCGCTTCATGACTCTCTACTTCATCTTCACGACGATGATCTCGTCGTACCCGTCGCGGGGGAAGACGCCGACCAGCGTGTGGCCGGCCTTCTCGACCCACTTCGGGATGTCCGTCTTGCTGCCCTTGTCGGCCGACAGGATGGCGAGAACGTCGCCGACCTGGCCCTCCTTGATCCCGCGGATCAGCTCCATGAGCGGGCCGGGGCAGAACGAGCCGCGCGCGTCGATCGTGCGCGTGACGGCGGGCATGGCGGTGTCGGTCACGATGTCCCTTCCTTCGTGGAGAAGCGTGGTGCTGGTGCGCATCGGGGCGGCGGAGCCGCTCCGATGCGGGGGTCAGATGAAGAGCGGCGCGCTGCCCTCGGACATGAGGCCGATGACGGTCGCGGCCCCGACAGGCTCGCCCATGCCGTCGATGAGGTCGTCCTGCTTCAGGCCGTACATGTCCATCGTCATCTGGCACGGCATGAACTCGACGCCCATGAGCTGGGCGGCCTCGAGGAGGTCCTTGGGGCTCGCGACGTTGTACTTCTTCGCGAGCGACCGCATCATCCACGGGCCCATGCCGAGGAAGTTCATCTTGCTGAGCTTCCGGTGCGAGATCCCCGGCCGCTGCATGAAGGCGAGCATCTTCTGCATCCAGTTGTCGCCCGTGATCCGCCTCGAATCCTTGACGAAGGTCTGGAGACCCCAGAACGTGACGAACACGCGGGTCTTCACGCCCATCGCCGCGCCGGTGGATGCGAGGATCATGGTCGCCCACGTCCTCTCCAGGTCGCCGCTGTAGCAGATGATGAGGATGTCATGCGCCGCGGGCTGCTCGGCGACCGGCGCGGGCGCCGGGGCCGGCTCGGGCACCTGGTCCACGTCGCGGCCGGCGATGTCCACGGGATTGTCGATCGTCTGGGTCATCGGAGGATCCCCTTCCGGCTACTTCTTGCGGAGGACGAAGCGGTAGACGCCGCCGTCGACCGTCTGCTCGACGAGCTCGTTGCCGGTCGACTTCGCCCATGCGGCGAAATCCTTCGTGGAGCCCGCGTCGGTCGAGAGGACCTCGAGGAGAGCCCCCGACGGGACGTCCTTGATCGCCTGTGCGGTCTTGACGATCGGCATCGGGCAGCTGAGGCCCTTCGCGTCGACCGTCTTGGCGATCTCGAGCGCTGTCATGTGGTCGTTCCTTTCTTCCGCGACCCCTGCGGGCCGCACCGTGGTGACGCAGGTCAGATGAAGACGATCTCGCCTTCCTCGGCGGAGAGGTAGAAGGCGGTCACGCCCTCGACGCCGTCCACGAGCGGGTCGAGATCCGACTCCTCGAGGCGGAGGAGGTCCATCGAGAGCGAGCAGGCCTGGATGTCGACGTCTCCGAGCTCCTTCGCCTGCGCGAGGGTGTCCTTCCAGCTCGCCTGACCGGCCGCGCGGAGCGCGTCCACGGCGGCCCGGCCGGCCTCCCCGGCCTCCGGGCACAGGCCGTGGTCGAGGTCGATGCGGTCCTTGCGGAACGCGTCGAGCGCCCAGTACTGGAGGAAGACGTTCACTCGCTTCCCGAGTGCAGCGGCGCCGGCCGTCATGACGGCCGCGGCCTGGAGCTTGTCGTCCGTGCCGGAGAAGAGGACGAAGCTGATCGTGTCGCTCATGTGTCCCTCAGGCGTTGGTGGGCGCGGTGGCCCGCTGTGCCGACGGGGTCTGGTCGGCCGGGTCGGTGATCTCGGAGAGGCGCGCAAGGCGCCGCGTGAGGACGCCGCGCATGATCCCGCACGCCGTGACGACGTCGGGGTCGGCGAGCCGGTAGATGACCTCGCGGCCGGAACGCTCCGCCTCGACGATGCCGGCCGTCCGCATGACCGCGAGGTGCTGCGACGCGTTCGGCTGGCTGATGCCGAGCTCCTCCGCGAGGCGGGTCACGTCCCGGGGCCCCTCGGCGAGCCGATGGATGATCTCCAGCCGGCGGGGGCTCGCGAGTGTCTTGAGCACGTCCGCCTGGAGCGCGTAGATGGGATCCATGCGCACGATGATGACTCACCTGCGAATGTGCGCATATGTCCATACGTCCCACCAAGGTGGTCCGAATGGCCTGCCTCCTGCCACCGTCGTGGCGGCCGACCCTCGCGGGCGTCGGGACAGGGAGGACCGGTGCCGTCCGCTGCAGGACCGGCGCCGTCCGCTGGTGGATGGCCGGATCAGCCCGCGGCGAGGAGCTCGACGACCTCGTCGTCGGGGACCTGGTCGAATCGCTCGTAGAAGCGGCCTACCGCACCGAACCCGGGCGGGACCGCCAGCACGACGACCGCGTCGCACGCGGGCGCGAGCAGGTCCACTGCCTCCCGCGATGCGACCGGCGCGGCCACCACCACGCACGACGCGCCGAGAGCGTGCGCCGCGAGGCATGCGGCGTGCACCGTCGCCCCGGTCGCGAGCCCGTCGTCCACGATCACGGCGACGCGGCCGGCCACCGTGACGGCGGGGCGCCCGGCCCGCAGGCGCGTCTCGCGCTCGCGTGCGGCCCCGATCTCGACCTCGGCGAGGTGCGCGAGCGCCTCCTCGTCCATGCCAGCCTCGCGGCGCGCCCACGACTCCACGACCGTCGTGCCGTCGGCGGTGACGGCGCCGAGCGCGAACTCCGGGTCCCACGGGCCCGAGATCTTGTGCGCCACGAGGACGTCGAGCGGGGCGCCGACGGCCCGGGCGACCGCGGCCGCGACCACCACGCCGCCGCGCGGGACCCCGAGCACCACGACCGTGCCGGTCGCCCTTCCTTCGGCGACCAGCCAGGCGGCGACGGCCGCGCCGAGGAGCGCCCCGGCCTCGTCGCGGTCACGGAAGGGCAGCCGCAGGCCGCCCGCGTCGTCGCCCTCCGGATCGTCGCGGCCGCCGAACGGGAGGCGGAACCCGCCGAGGGACGGCGTCATCGCGTCGCCCGGTAGTCCTTCGGGTCGATCGCCGCCTTGGCGAAGAGCGACCGGATCGTCGCGATCTCCTCCGCCGACGGCCCGGTCCCGACGCCCATGGTCCCGAGCCGGACGAAGCCGTTCCTCGGCGGGTCGTCGAGGATCGTCCAGACCGCGAACTGCTGCACCCGGAACTCGACGTTCGGGAACTCCTCGAGCGCGAGCAGCCTCATGAGGTCCTTCGGCAGCGATCGCTTCACCAGCCTGAACGTGTCGTCCGATCCGGGCTGGTCCTTCGCCATCTCGCTGCACGCGACCTCGAGCGTGACCTCCTCGGTCGCCCCCGGTTCGAGGGGGATGACCTCCTTCGCGGTCACGACCATCGCCTGCGTGGCCGACCGGCCCGCGTCGAAGACCGTCCCGGGGTTGACGACGACGCGCAGCGGCTCACGCGTCTTCGACGTCACCTCGATGTCGAGTCGCTCGAGGCCACGCCCCGAGCCGGACACCGCGACCTCGCCGGCGGCCACCGCCCTGCGCAGCTCCACGGCGCGCGCCGGGGTCGGCTCGGGGGTGGGCGGGGCGGTCGGCTCCTCCGATGCGATCTCCACCTCGGACGACGACGGGTCCGGCGTGTCGAGGAAGGCGGGGGCCTCCGTCGGGCCGCCGGCGTCCGTGCAGGCGGCCGCGAGGAGGAGCGAGAGCAGCGCCAGCGGCAGGATCGCCCGGACGAGGGGGCCCCGACGGGACGGGATGTGGAGGACCGGCCGAGGTCGCATGCGCACCGAAGCCACCCCGCGTGTCGCCGCGCGCGGCGGTCGAAGAGCCTCCCGGCCGTCCCGGCGCACGGTCCCTGACGGGCCTCCGGGCCCGCCTTGGGGCGACCGTACGTCGTCCCCCCCGTGTCGGGTAGTGCCGGGGGTCACCGGCCGGATCCGGGCGCCCTCCGGTCGGGGTCCGGAGCGCCCGTCGTGACGGGCCGCACGGCCCTTTCTGCCCCCCGGGGGCCGCGGGATGGTGACCCTGTTCCGGGGTCGCCTGCTCATGACAGGGGCCAGGGCGCGACCCCGGTGGGAGGCTTCGCGCGATGTCCGTCGCCCCACTCGTGGCCGGTGCGGCCACGGCGTCCCACCGCAGGGCGGTCCGCCCGTTCATCCCCCTCTCGATCGCGACGGCGCGCTGCAAGGGCTGTGGCCTGTGCGTCGCGGCGTGCACGAAGGGCGCGCTCGAGCTCGACGAGGGCAGGGTGAACGCGCTGGGCTATCACCCCGTCCGTCTGACCGATCCATCGGCTTGTTCGAGCTGCGCCATCTGCGCCCGCGTCTGCCCGGACGCCGTGTTCACGGTCTACGCGCCGCCGAAGGGAGGCGACCGATGACCGCCGTCGCGGAGAAGCCGGCCGAAGCGCCACTCGCGCGCAGGACGCGGTTCCTGCGAAAGGGCAACGAGGCGATCGCGGAAGCCGCGATCCGTGCCGGATGCGACGCCTACTTCGGCTACCCGATCACCCCCCAGGCCGAGCTCCTCGAGTGGATGGCCCGCCGCATGCCGCAGGAGGGCCGGGCGTTCGTCCAGGCCGAGAGCGAGCTCGGTGCGATCAACATGGGGCTCGGCGCCGCCGCGTGCGGCAAGCGCGTGCTCGTGAGCAGCTCCAGCCCGGGGATGAGCCTCATGGCGGAGGCCATGAGCTACATGGCCGCCTCCGAGGTCCCGATCGTCGTCGTGAACGTCATGCGCGGCGGTCCGGGCCTGGGGTCGATCGGGCCGAGCCAGGGCGACTACTGGCAGGCCACCCGCGGGCATGGGCACGGCGACTATCGCGTCCCGGTCCTCGCCCCGTCATCGATCGGCGAGGCGATGGAGCTCGTGGCGACGTCGTTCGAGCTCGCCGAGCGATACCGGACCCCGGTCATCCTCCTCGCGGACGGCATCCTCGGGCAGGCGATGGAGCCCGTCGAGGAGACGTACCGGACGCCGCCGCGAACGGACTTCGACTGGGCGCTGTCGGGGGCGGATGGAAGGCCACCGCGCGTCGTGAAGTCGCTCCACCTCAAGCCCGAGGCGCTCGAGCAGCACAACCGCCACCTGCGCGCGAAGGAGGCGGCGATCCGCGACGCCGAGGTCCGGTGGGCCGGCGAGCGGCTGGAGGACGCCGATCTCGCGATCGTCGCCTACGGGACCGCGGCGCGGGTCGCCCGAACGGCTATCGCGCGTGCCCGGGAGTCGGGGATGCGCGTCGGGCTGTTCCGGCCGATCTCGCTGTGGCCGTACCCGGACGCGGCGCTGCGGTCGCTTGCGACGCAGGTTCGCGGCTTCCTGGTGCTGGAGATGTCGGCCGGCCAGATGCTCGACGACGTCCGGCTCGCGCTCGAGGGCGCCCGCCCGGTCGCCTTCCACGGACGGACCGGCGGCATGGTCCCCACGCCCGGCGAGGTGGTGGCCGCGCTCCACCGGCTCGAGACGCGGACGGGAGGGCCGGCGCGATGATCGTCGAGGAGGCGCCCCGCATCCTGTACGCACCGCCCGAGCTGCTCTCCGACCGGTCCACCACGTACTGCCCCGGTTGCGGGCACGGCGTGGTGCACCGGCTCGTCGCGGAGGTCCTGGGCGAGCTCGGACTGGGCCCGCGGACGATCGCCGTCGCGCCGGTCGGCTGCTCGGTCTTCGCCTACGACTTCCTGGAGCTCGACTTCGTCGAAGCGCCGCACGGGCGCGCCCCGGCGGTCGCGACCGGGATCCGCCGGGTCATGCCGGACGCCTTCGTCCTCACGTACCAGGGCGACGGGGACCTCGCCGCGATCGGGACGGGCGAGATCGTCCATGCCGCCGCGCGTGGCGAGGCCATCACGGCCGTCTTCGTCAACAACGGGATCTACGGGATGACCGGCGGCCAGATGGCGCCGACGACGCTCACCGGTCAGAAGACCACGTCGTGCCCGTTGGGCCGCGACCCGGCCTTCACCGGCGTCCCCATCCCGATGACCGAGATGCTCGCGGTCCTGCCGGGCGTCGCCTACGCCGCCCGTGGGTCCGTGGTGGACGCGTCGGCGATCGGCCGGACGAAGCAGTACCTGAAGAAGGCCTGCCAGGTCCAGCTCGACCGCGCCGGCTTCGCCATCGTGGAGGTGCTGTCCAACTGCCCCGTCGGGTGGGGCATGACGCCGGTCGAGTCGATCGAGCACCTGCGCAACGACGTCACGCCGGTGTACCCGCCCGGCGTCATCGTGGACCGGACCGCCCCGGCGCGGGGAGGCTGACGATGGAGCGCTCGGTCATCTTCTCCGGCTTCGGCGGCCAGGGGCTCCTCTTCGCGGGCCAGGTCCTCGCGCAGGCCGCGATGGAGGAGGACCGCGAGGTCATCTGGATCCCGTCGTACGGCCCCGAGATGCGCGGCGGGACGGCGTACTGCACGGTGATCGTGGGCGAGGAGCCCGTCGGCTCCCCGATCGTCGAGCGGCCGGACGTCGCGGTCGTCCTCAACCCGCCGTCCCACGCGAAGTTCGCGCACACCGTGGTGCCCAACGGCGTCGTCGTCACGAACGCGAGCCTCGTGGATGCGCGCGTCGAGCGCCAGGACGTCTCTGAGATCGCGCTGCCGCTCACCGAGCTGGCCTCGGCGGCCGGCGACCCGCGCCTCGTCAGCGTGGTGGCGCTCGGGGTCGTGGCGGCCCGCACCGGGATCGTCCTCGCCACGTCCGTCCACCGCGCGCTGGTGGACATCGTGGGGCGGAAGCGGCCGGCGATCCTGGAGATGGACGTCGCGGCCTTCGACGCCGGGATGCGCGCGGCCGGCGGCAGGTCCATCGAGGAGATCCTCCGCGAGGAGGCCCACGTCCTCGAGGCGACGCAGCGAGAGGCGGCGCCGGTCGGACGCGAGGTCTGAGGGCGGCTGCGACCCGCCCGGCGTTGGGCTCTCGCCGGGCCGCCGGGCCACGGTGACAGCCCGCGAGCCACGGCCCCCGCGGGCGCCGTGCGCCCCGGGGACGCGCCCCGCGCGGACAGTTCACGCGGCGACCCTCGCGGCGCTACCGTGGCGGGCGACGGACCCGACGCGGCCGGCGGGATCCCACGGAGATGCTCTCGCACCGGCCGTCACGGAGGATGGGTGGATGAGTCTCGAAGGTCTCCTCGTCGGCGCCCTGGCGATCCTCGTCGGGCTCGCGTTCGCGTTCGTCGGCTACCGGTTCTTCCTCGTCCTGCTCCCGATCTGGGGGTTCCTCGTGGGCTTCGCCCTCACGGCGAACGCGATCGCCGGGCTCCTCAACGAGGGGTTCCTGGTGACCATCCTCGGATGGATCGCGGGGTTCTTCGTCGGTCTCGTGTTCGCGGTCCTCTCGTACTTCTTCTGGTATGTGGCGGTGGTCGTGCTCGCCGGGACCGTCGGGTACGCGCTCGGGGCGTCGATCCTCGCCGCGCTGGGCATCGACTCCGGCTTCCTCATCTTCCTCGCCGGGCTCGCGGTGGGCGCGGTCTTCTTCATCGGGGCCATCGTCCTGGCGGTGCCGAAGTGGGCGATCGTCGTGCTCACCGCGATCGGCGGCGCGGGCGCGATCGTCGTCGGCGCGGCGCTCGCCATCGGACGCTTCCCCGTCTCCGGCCTGTCCGAGGGCGGAGTCGTCGGGGCGGCCATCGGCGACAGTGTCCTCTGGGCACTGGCGTGGGCGGCGCTCGCGGTGGCCGGGGTCGTCGTGCAGATGCGGTCGTCCGCCGCGTTCACGCTCGACCGCAGCGGGTACCGGGACGTGACGGTCGTCGCGACGCGGACCCGCTGAGCGTCCCGGTCGGCCTGCCCTCTCGACGCGCTCTCCGGACCCTCGCCGGGGGGTCGCGCGGGCGTGTCATCATGTCCACGGCTTCGTGACTTCAGCCGGCCCGGCGGCGCCCATCGGCCGGGCGAGATGGAGGGCTTCGCCATGACCGATCAGCCACCGCCCGAGGCCGGCGCGACACCCGCCCCGGACGCCCTGCCGAGCGAGATCGCCGCGGAGGCCGGGGAAGGCCTGACGTCCGTCGCCGAGAGCGTGGATCGCACCTCGGACGCCGCCGGGGAGGCCGCCTCGCAGGCCGCGGCGGACGTCCCCGGGATCCCGGCCGCCACCGTCGTCGCCGCGGCGGCAGCCGCGCCGGTCGCCGCCGCTGCCGCTCCACCCGTGACTCCGCCCGCACCGGTGGCCGCGTCCGGGTGGATGCCGCCGCCTCCCCAGGCCCCGCCGCCCGCGGGAAGCGGCTGGACCCCGCCACCGGCGGTGCCCGTGGCGGGTGCGGGGTGGTCCGCCTACGCGCAGACCACCACCGGCCCGGGTGGCCCCGCGCCGGGCTGGGAATACGCGGGCTTCTGGATCCGCGCGACCGCGTACATCATCGACGGGATCATCCTGGGATTCATCACGGCGATCCTCTGGTTCGTCGTCATCGCGATCGTCGGGGCCCTCGCGCTCTTCCCTGCGGCGGCGACCACCACCGACGGGACGCTCACCGAGTCGGAGGTCGCCGTCATCGGCGTCGGGATCTTCGTGGCCGTCATGGTCCTCGCGTTCCTGACGCTCGTCGCGACCGTCCTCTACTTCGTCCTCTTCTGGGTGAAGCGCGGCGGCACACTGGGCCAGACCCTCCTGGGGATGCGCGTCGCGCGGGAGGCGGACGGGGCCCCGATCGGCTGGGGGGCGGCGATCGTCCGCTACGTGATGATGCTCATCAGCTTCTGGATCTTCTACCTCGGCGTCATCTGGGTCGCGTTCGAGCCGCGGAAGCGCGGCTGGCACGACATGGTCGCCGGCACCGTGGTGGTCCGGCGCGTCTGACCCCGACCCGTCGACGAAGCATCGAAGGCCGGTCCCGCGCGGGACCGGCCTTCGATGCTTCTGGCGGCCGGAGGAGGCGGGCCGCCGTCAGGCGTGTCCGGCGATCTCCCGGAGCCTGCCGGCGAGCGAGGCCCCTTGCATCGCCTTGAGGATCACCGCTCCCACGCCGCTCGCAGCGGCGTCGCGGCGCGTGTCCGCATCCCAGTAGGAGGCGAGGACGGCGATCCTGCCGTGCTCGAGGACGCCGTCGAGTGCGTCCACCACGTTGCGCCAGCCATCGTGGACCGCGGAGTCCACCAGGACCACGTCCGGCGCCGTGTAGCGGGCCGCCGTCCGGGCGGCCTCGGCCGTCCGGACGCGCCCGACGACGAGGAAGCCGTGGCGGCTGAGATGGGCGCTCAGGGCCTCCGCCGACGCCGGGTCATCGCCGACGAGGAGCAGCCGTTCGTGTGCACCTTCGCGCTCGAGCATGCCCTAACGATGGTGGGGGCATCCGGTGGTCTGGAGGGACAGCGGCACCCTTTCGCCGTGCCATTCGGCCCTGCCACCCGTCGCGACCTCACCGCTATCGTCGCGACCGTGGCGAGCGCCGCAGGGGACGCGCGGCGCTCGCCGCCGCGCGTCCGGGGCATGCGTCAGAGGTAGTGCGTCTTCCGCGCCTGCGCGGTGAGCTCGTCGCGGAAGTCCGGATGCGCGATCGCGATGAGCCGCCGGGCTCGCTCGCTGATCCCCTGGCCATAGAGCTCGGCCACGCCGTACTCGGTGGCGACGGTGCGGACGTGCGCACGCGTGGTGACGACGCCCGCGCCCTCGCGGAGGAACGGGACGATCCGGCTGTACTTGCCGTCGCCCGCCGTGGACGGGAGGGCGATGATCGCCTGGCCCTCGGCCGCGAGCGCGGCTCCGCGGATGAAGTCCATCTGGCCGCCGACGCCCGAGTAGAGGCTCCAGCCGATCGAGTCGGCGTTCACCTGGCCGGTCAGGTCGATGGAGATGGCGCTGTTGACGGCGACCATCTTGCGGAAGCTGCGGATCACGTGAGTGTCGTTCGTGAAGTCCGACGGCCGCATCTCGACCATCGGGTTGTTGTCCACGAAACGGTAGAGCTTGTCCGTCCCCATCATGAACGTGCAGACGATCTTCCCGCGGTTGCGCTCCTTCGCGAGGCCGGTGACGACGCCGGCCTCGACGAGGTCCACGACGCAGTCGGTCATCATCTCCGTGTGGATCCCCAGGTCCTTCTTGTCGTGGAGGAACTGGGCCACGGCAGACGGGATGGCGCCGATCCCCATCTGGAGCGTGGCGCCGTCGGGCACCAGCGCCGCCACGTACTCGCCGATGCGGCGCTCGACGTCGCTGATCTCCGGGTCGTGATGCGAATAGGGCGGCTGGTCCACCTCGACCGCGAGGTCGATGTCGCCGACGTGGACGAAGCTCTCGCCCAGGGTCCGCGGGATCGATCGGTTGAGCTGCGCGATGACGGTGGTGGCCGCCGGGATCGCCGCGAGCATCCCCTCGACGCTCGTCCCGAGAGAGCAGAAGCCGTGCTCGTCGGGCGGCGTGACGTTGAGGAGGACCGCGTCGAGCGGGAGGATCCCCGACCGGAACAGATCCGGGACGTCGGACAGGAACGTCGGGATGTACTCCGCGCGGCCCTCGTTGACCGCCCGTCGGGCGTTCGGCCCGATGAAGAGCGCCTTGTGGCGGAAGCTGGAGGCGACCTCGGGGGCGAGGAGCGGACCCGGTCCCTCCGTGTGGAGGTGGATGACGCTCACGCCGCGGAGCTCGGGGGCGCGCTCCGCGAGGGCATCCAGGAGGACGGACGGCGTGGCGGCCGCACAGTGGACGTAGATCTGGTCGCCCGACCGGATGCCGGCGACCGCCTCGGCAGCGCTGACGATCTTCATGCCGCCGATGCTATCGGTACGGACCAATCCTGGCGCCGTCCGAACCGCCCGCGCTCATGCGCCATCCGGCACGGGGCAGGCGCGCGATGGTCACGCAGCCGGCCCGGCGTGACGGTGGCGGGCGGCGATGCCGGCGGACGTGCGTCCCGGAGACGGCCGCGGCCCTAGTACTCGGGGATCGGCGGACGGTGCCGAGCGACGAACGCGGCGGCCTGGGCGCGGCGCTCGAGGTTGAGCTTGGACAGGATGGAGCTCACGTAGTTCTTCACGGTCTTGTCGGACAGGAAGACCTCCGACGCGATCTCCTTGTTGGTCTTCCCCTCGGCGACGAGCATCAGGATGCGCTGCTCCTGCGCCGTCAGCTGCGCGAGCTCATCCTGGTATGTCCCGCTCGCGATGCGGCGGACGCGCTCGAGGACCTTCTCGGTGACGGCCGGGTCGAGGAGCGATTCGCCGCGCCCGACCGACTCCAGCGCGGCGACGAGGTCGCGCGCCCGGATCTGCTTGAGGAGGTACCCGCTCGCCCCGGCGATGATCGCGGAGAGGACGGCCTCCTCGTCCGGATAGCTCGTCAGCATCACGACGCGCGTCGCGGGCGACTCGGCGCGGATCTCGCGACAGGCCTCGATCCCCGACCCGTCCGGAAGGCGCACGTCCATCACGACGAGATCCGGCTGGAAGCGGCGCGTGGCCTCGAGTGCCTCCTCGACGGTGCCGGCCTCGGCGACGACCTGGAACCGGTCGCGACGGTCGAGGAGCGCCACCAGGCCCTGTCGGACGACCTCGTGGTCGTCGACGACGAGCAGTCGCAGCGGTCGGACCTCGCGGCCCTCGGTCGTATCGGTCACATCTCCCCTCCGGAGGTGGCCCCGTCGCGTCGCGGAAGCGTGACGATGATACGCGTCCCGGCTCCCAGTGCGCTGTCGATGACGATGGTCGCGCCGAGCGCGTGCGCGCGATTGCGCATGTTCGCGAGGCCCTGGTGCGTCGGAGCACGCGCGGCCTCGACGGCGAAGCCGGTGCCGTTGTCCTCGATCGCGAGGACGATGCGTTCCGGCGTGCTCCGGAGGTCGACCGTCGCGCGGGACGCGCGTGCGTGACGGGCGACGTTCGAGAGGGCCTCGCGCGCGATGATGAGCAGCTGGCCGGTCTCGTCCGCGGTCATCTCGCCGAGGTCCACGTCGTCCGCCCGGACCTCCGCGTCCCCCATCGTGTTCACGCGGAACTCCTCCACGAGGGCCGACAGCCCGGCCGCGAGCGCCATCCCCTGGAGCAGCTCCGGGCGCAGGCCGAAGATGAAGTTGCGGATGTCTCGGATCGTCTTGTCCAGCGCCTCGATCGCCCGGTCCACCCGCGCCTTCGCGTCCGCCGGATCCTCGTCCATGAGCTCCGGCACGTCCTCGAGCGAGAGGCCGACCGCGTAGATCGACTGGATGATCCCGTCGTGGAGATCGCGCCCGATCCGCTCCCGCTCCTCGACGATCGCGAGTCGCTGCACCTGCTCGTGGAGCCGCGCGTTGTCGATCGCGATGCCGGCATGAAGGGCGAACGTCTCGACGAGCCTCTGATCCTCGTCCGTGAACTCCTCCCGGCCGCGCTTGTCGGTGAGGTAGAGGTCGCCGATGAGCCGCCCCTTAACGGTGACCGGCACGCCCAGGAAGCTCCGCATCGGCGGGTGCTCGGGCGGGAATCCGGCTCGCCTCGGATCGGTGTCCATGTCCGCGATCCGCAGCGCATGGCCGCCGCGGATGATGTGCCCGAGGATGCCGCGCCCGCGGGGCGGCTCCCCGATCGCGTCGCGGGCCGCGCGCGCGATCCCCGACGTGATGAACCGGTCGATCCGGCCCGTCGCGTCCACGATGCCCAGGGCCGCGTACCTCGCGTCCACCAGCTCCCGCACCCGGTCCACGATGACCTGGAGCACGCGGTCCACCGACAGCACCCCCGCGACCGCACGGGCGGCGTCGTCCACGGCTCGCAGACGGTCCACGGCCATGCGCGCCGAGGCTCGGGCGAGCCGCGCGTCCACGAGGAGCTCGACGCTGCGCGCCAGCGCGGCCGCGCCTGCGTGGGGGGGCTCGGACACCACTTCGCCGATCGAGCCGCCCTCCGTCAGGGGGAGCACGGGATGGACACCGGGCCGCGGAGCGCCCTCGGAGTCGACCTCGTCGCCCCCCTCGCCACCGGCCGGGACGGGGGCGGCGGTCCCGGCAGCCCGGCGCAGGCTCCCGACTCCCGCGGAGACACCCTCCAGCCCGGCCCCCTCGATGCGCAGCGCAAGGCCGTCCACACCGATCGCCTCGGCGTACGCGGCGAGGGCATCGCGGACCCGGGCACGCGACGCCGCGGAGGGCTCGTCGAGGTGCTCGGCGAGGCCCGCGAGCGTCGCGTCGAGCAGGACCAGCTCGTCGGGCCGGGACGCGGTCTGGGTCACGGGCCCACTGTACCCCACCCGCGGGGTGGTGCCGACCACTGCGCGCGTGCGCATGCACGCACCTGCGCACGCCCGGGGCCATAGGTCACATGCGAATGGGGACATCCATAACGGGCGGTGGCCGCCCCGATGCCGCATCATGCGCCGCCATGAGCACCACCGACCGGCAGGGCACCGCCCCTGCTCCCCTCGACGTCGTCCACGAGCCCGACAGGCCGGAGGCCGAGATCCCCGAGGCGGCGTCGCCGGAGGTCGGGTCCGCGCTCTCGCGCCGCGGCTTCCTGCGCGTCTCCGCCCTTGCCGGGCTGGGCGCCACGGCCGCGACGGTCGCCGCCTGCACCACCGGCGCCGCCCCGGCATGGACCTTCCCGCCGGCCCCGTCGATCCAGCCGCTGCCCACCGCGGGGCCCACGGCCGCGCCCTCCGAGGCCCCGTCGGCCGCGCCATCGGCGTCCGCGGCCCCGTCCGCCTCCGCGTCGGCCGCACCATCCGCGTCGCCCGACCTCGGACCGATCCCGCCCGGCTGGACCGCACATGACGTGCTCGCCCGGCAGAAGGTCCGCCGCTACCTGGGCAAGCTCGCCGTGCCGCTCGCGAGCCTCTACCCGCCCGCGGCCACCGCGAAGCTCGCCGAGATCCTCGGTGTCGCTGACGACTACCCGGAGCTCAAGGAGCTCCCGGAGTTCGCGAAGGTCACGCAGGGCAATGCACCTCTCGCGCCGAAGATCGACGGCGACTGGAAGGTCTTCGACCTGACGATCGACGAGATCCCGGACTGGCAGATCGACGCGATGACGCCGCCGATCGCCGCTCTCGGCTACAGCGGCACGTGGCCCGGTCCGGCGCTCCGCGTCACCGAGGGGGACAAGGTCAGGATCAACCTGAAGAACAACCTCCCCGAGACCACCGGCACCCACATGCACGGCATCGAGTTCGACGACTTCTTCATGGACGGCGTCCCATTCGTGACGCAGCTGCCGCAGGTCCCCGGGTCCACGGAGTCCTACGAGTTCGTCGCGAAGCCCTTCGGCTCGATGATGTACCACTCCCACCACAACGCCACGTACCAGGTGGGCCACGGGCTCCTCGGCGCCCTGGTCATCGACCCGAAGGACCCCAAGGAGACCTTCAAGGAGAAGTACGGCGTCACCCAGGAGTACATCTGGATCTCCAACGACTCCGTCGGCGGCTTCACGATCAACGGCCACGGCTTCCCGGCCACCGTGCCGATCGTCGCCGCCGTGGGCGAGCGCATCCTCGTCCGGTACATGAACGAGGGGATCATGATGCATCCGTGGCACAGCCACGGGTACCGCCAGTTCGTCGTCGCCCGCGACGGCGCACCCCTCGGGTCGGCCTCGTTCTACTGCGACACGCTCGGCGTGAACCCGGGCGAGCGGTGGGACGTGATCATCGAGGTGGACCGGCCCGGGATCTGGGCGTTCCACTGTCACATCCTCCCGCACGTCGAAGGGCCGGACGGGATGTTCGGCATGGTCAACGCGCTCGTCGTGACGCCCGCGCCCGTGGACCTGGCGCCTCTCCTGAAGTGACGTCGAACGTCGCACCGACGGGCCCGCGGCCCGGCGGCGCGACAGCGGCCCGGACGGCCGCGATGGAGGGACTTGTGGCGCGGATCGAGACGATCCTGCTCGCGACGGACGCGTCGTCCGCCTCGGGCGCCGCCACGCTCCACGCCATCGATCTCGCGGCCCGGCTCGACGCGCAGCTGGTGGTGCTCACCGTGCTGTCCACCGCCGATCGCGACCGCCCGGCCCGCGAGTCCGGGTCGAGCGCCGCGAGCCGGCGCGAGGCCCGGACCCTGGCGGTGCAGCAGGTCGTGGAGCGCGCCCGCGCCGAGGGGGCGCGCGCCACGAGCCTCGTGTGGGACGGGGAGCCCGGCGAGGCGATCGTCGACGCCGCGGACGCCGAGCACGCCGACCTCATCGTGGTCGGATCGCACGAGCGCTCCACGGTGGGCAGGTTCTTCCTCGGCAGCGTCTCCGACTACGTCGTCCGCCACGCGAAGGCGCCGGTCATGGTGGTGCGACCGAGCGCCTTCGCGCTGGCGGCTCCCGCCGCGGGGGGCGACCCCGGGATCCCGGGCCTGCGCTGACGCGCGGCCTCCCGCCCACGCGGGCGGGATGGCCGTCCCCTACTTCGTGTACATCCCCTCGGGGTCGAGCTCCTCGCGGATGAGCCTGAGCTCCTCCGGCGTCGGCTCCGGCGTGGTCGCGAGGTCGGCCGACACCCTCGGCTCCCAGCCCATCGTCGCGCGCACCTCGTCGAGGGTCGCGTCCGGATGGAGCGAGTCGAGGCGCATCTCGCCGGTCTCGTCGAAGTGGTAGATGCCGAGATCCGTGACGACGACCGACGGGCCGCTCCCGAGCCAGCCCT
This sequence comes from uncultured Chloroflexia bacterium, assembly GCA_963717255.1. Taxonomy (GTDB): domain Bacteria; phylum Chloroflexota; class Limnocylindria; order Limnocylindrales; family CSP1-4; genus CAIYQJ01. The sequence goes on from CAVQVT010000008.1 coordinate 110,646, forward strand.
GCTCCCGGCGGATCCGGGCCGCGTTCTGGGCCCCACCGAGGTTCCCGGGCGACGTGCGGAAGTCGATGCGGTCCACGAAGGAGCGTGCCGACTGCCGCATGATCACGAAGACCTGGCGGGCGTTGATGGCGATCTCGCAGGCGCCGCCGGAGCCCGGCAACCGGGTCTTCGGATGCGCGTAGTCGCCGATGACGGTCGTGTTGATGTTCCCGAAGCGGTCGATCTGGGCCGCCCCGAGGAATCCGACGTCGATCAGGCCGCGCTGGAGGTAGTAGCCGAAGAGCTCGAGCATGCTCGTGACGGCGATCGCACCGGTGACGATCGTGGGGTCGCCGATCGACAGAGGGAGACGGGCGGGCTCGGCGCCGAAGACGCCCGCCTCGTAGACGAGCTCCATGTCCGGCGAGACGGTCCGCTTCGCGAGGTTGACGGCGATGTTCGGCAGGCCCACGCCGACGAAGCAGACATGCTGGCCGGCGAGCTCGCGCGCCGCCGCGACGATCATCATCTCGTTCCGGCTGAAGACCCCGGCAGGAGCCTGCGCCCCCGGCGAGACGGCCGCCCGACCGGAGGTGGGGGCCGGCCCGGCCGGGGCCGGGGTGCGCTCCTCGCTCATCGGTAGGCTCCGTAGTCCACGACGCCCGACAGCGCGGGGGCGGACGGGCGGAGCGATGTCATCCGCTCCTCGCCGAGCTTCGCGACGTACTCGGCGCGGCCCGAGAGCCCGTGCACCCACTCGTCGAGCCACGCCTGCGTCAGCGCGGGGTCCCGGCTGATCGGGTCCCAGTCGCGGTAGAAGCGGTTGTCGCGGTCGTAGTGGCCCTGCACATAGGACGGGTGCGCCCCGAAGGGCTCGACGACCACCGCGTCCACCACGATCCCGGGCACGATCGTCCGGTTCGGGTCGGCGCGGATCACCGCCTCGTCCACGACCTCTTCGACCACGACGATGACGCGGTCGGCGGCGAACGCGGCCTCCTTCTGGCAGCCGAGCAGCCCCCAGACCTGGGTGTTGCCCGCCGCGTCGGCCCGCTGCGCGTGGATGACCGTGACGTCCGGCCGGAGCGGCGGCACGGCGTAGACCGTCCCGTCCCCGAACGGGCTCTCGATCGGGCGGATGAGGGGGTTCGCCTTCGGCAGGTCGGTCTCGAAGTAGCTGCGGAGCGGGAAGAACGGCAGGTTCATCGCGCCGGCGGTGTACCGGGCGACCATCCCGAAGTGGCTGTACTCCTCGAGCTCGAGCGATGCGTCCGGACCCTCCGTGACGCGGCGGATGGCGTTGAGACCGCCGACGCCCGGGTTCCCGAGCCAGCTGAAGATGAGCTTGCGGGCGACGCCGCCCGCGACCATCTGGTCGTAGATCAGGTCCGGCGTCATCCGGGCGAGCGTGAGGTCCCGCCTGCGCTGCCGGATGATCTCGTGGCCGGCGGCGAAGCTGATGAGGTGCGTGAAGCCCTCGATCGCGACCGTGTCGCCGTCGCGGACGAGGTCCGCGACGGCATCGCGCATCGAGGCGACCTTGGAGCTCACTGCCGCCTCGCGACCTCCTCCACGGCCGCCTCGAAGATCCGGATCGCGGCGGCCGTCTGCTCCTCCGTCACGACGAGCGGTGGCGTCATCCGGACGACGTCGTCGCCGGCGGTCAGGACGAGCAGGCCGCGCCGGAACGCCTCGTGCTCGACGTCCGCGGCGATCGTGCCGGAGTCGAACTGGACGCCGATGAGGAGGCCGACCCCGCGAACGTCGCGGACGATCCCCGGGTACTGGTCCACGAGCGGCTCCAGCGCGCGCCGGACCTGGGTGCCGCGCTCGTCGGCGTTCTCCATGAGACCGCCTTCGAGGAGCTTGATCGTCGCGAGCGCCGCCGCGCAGGAGACCGGGTTCCCGCCGAACGTGGACCCGTGCGCGCCGGGGCCCCACGCCATGAGAGGCTCCTTGGCGATCATCGCGCCGACCGGCATCCCGGACGCGAGACCCTTCGCGGTCACGACGACGTCCGGCTCCACGCCCCAGTGCTCGATCGCCCACATCTTCCCCGTGCGGCCCATGCCGGACTGGACCTCGTCGGCGACGAACAGGATCCCGTGCTCGTCGCAGAGGCGGCGCAGGCGCGGCAGGAACCCGTCGTCGGGGACGACGACCCCGCCCTCGCCCTGGATCGGCTCCACGATGACCGCGGCGAACTCGTTGGCGGGCATGAGCCGGCGGAAGATCCTCTGCTCGAGCTCGTCGAGCCCCTCGCTCCCGTACGGGACGTGGTAGACGCCCGGGAGGAGCGGGCCGAAGTGGGCATGGTACTTCGCCTTGCTGCCGGTCAGGCTCACGGCACCGTACGTGCGCCCGTGGAAGCCGCCATAGAACGAGACGAGGCTCTGGCGGCCCGTCACGTACCGGGCGAGCTTGATCGACGCCTCCACGACCTCGGCGCCGCTGTTGCCGAGGAAGACACGGGTCTTCCCTTGCATCGGCGCGATGCGCTCGAGCTCGGCGGCGAGGTGCGCGTAGATCGGCAGGTAGAAGTCGGACGCGCTGTAGTGGAGCAGCTGCGCCGCCTGCGACTGGATGGCGTCCACGACCGCGGGATGGCAGTGGCCGGTCACGTTGACCGCGATCCCGGCACAGAAGTCGAGGAACCGGTTCCCGTCGATGTCCTCGATCACGGCACCCTCGCCCCGGACGGGGACGATGCCGTACGCGCGCGGGAGGCTCGGCGACGTGTACTGCTCGTCGAATGCGATGTGTGTGCGCGCGCGCGGCCCGGGGATCTCCGTGAGGAGGAGCGGCTCGACGGTCTCGCCGAGCGAAGGGAGGGCCGACTCGACCGGGCCGGCGTCCTCGAGCTCGGGACGGGCGGGGGCCTGGGTCACGGGACACCTCTCTCTCGGACGGCGGCGGGCAGACCGGCGCGACGGCCCTCGCCATCCGTCCGCCGAACGGGGCCGCCCACGCATACGTTCTATGCAGGATGCATAGCCAAGGATACCAGCCGGCAGAGGCCGTGCGCGGGCCGGACGGCCCGAAGATGGGCCGTGGGCGCGCCCGGCGCGTCAGTCGACGATCGTGTGGCTCTGCTCGCGCATGAACTGCGACGGGTAGTACATGGAGAGACCGGCCTTCCCGGTGGAGCCCGAGCCCTTCCACCCGCCGAACGGCTGGACGCCCGGCCATGCGCCCGTCGTGGCCCCGGCGCGCCGGTTCACGTACAGCACGCCGGCCTGGATCTCGTCGAGGAACCGTTCCACCTCGTCGGGGTCCCCGGTGTAGACGCCGGCCGTGAGGCCGTAGAGGCTGTCGTTGGCGAGCGCGATCGCCTCGCCGAGCGAGTCGACCGCGTGCACGGCGGTGAAGGGGACGAAGAGCTCGTCCTGGAAGAGCCGATGTCCCGCCGGCAGCCCGCCCACGACGGTGGGCTCCACGAAGTAGCCCCGGTCGAAGGAGCCGCCCGTGACGCGCTCGCCGCCGGTGAAGACCCGCCCGTCGCGCCGTGCCTCCGAGACCGCCCGCAGGTACCGGTCCACGGCCTTCGCGTCGATGAGCGGACCGAGCCAGCTCTCGTGCTCGAGCGGGTCGCCGATGACGATCCGTTCGGTCTTCTCGACGAGGAGCCGGACGAGCTCGTCGTGGGCCGGGCGCTCGACGAAGACGCGGCTGTTGGCCGAGCACTTCTGGCCGCCGAAGCCGAAGGCCGAGCGCATGATCCCCTCGGCCGCCTCGTCGAGGTCCGCGGTCGCGGTGACGATCGCCGGGTTCTTGCCGCCCATCTCGATGATCGTCGGCTTCGGATACCGCCTGGAGAACGAGCGGTGGATCCGCATGCCGACCTCGAACGAGCCGGTGAAGACGATCCCGTCGATCCCGTCGTTCTCCTGGATCTCCTGGCCGACCGTGTCGCCGGGTCCGCACACGAGGTTGAACACGCCGGCGGGCACACCGGCGTCGCGGACGGCCTCGGCGAGCAGGAGCCCGGAGAGCGACGCCGCCGTCGCGGGCTTGAAGACGACGGTGTTGCCGCCGATCATCGCGGCCGCGGCCGGGCCCATCGCGAGGGCCATCGGGAAGTTGAATGGGCTGATCACCGCGAAGACCCCGAACGGCCGGAGCACCGACCGCGTGTGCACGGCCGGGTCACCCAGGTTGTCCATCGGGTGCTCGTAGCCGTCGTTCCGCTCGTACACGTCGCCGTAGTAGCGGATGAGGTCGGCGGCCTCCTCGACCTCTCCGAGCGCCTCGAGCCGGCTCTTGCCGACCTCGTACGCGACCAGAGCGCCGTACTCCATCTGCCGCTCGCTGATGAGGTCGGCCACCTTCCGGAGGATCGCGAGGCGCTGGCGCCACGGCGTGCCGCGCCAGGCCGGCTGGGCCGCGCGGGCGGCCACGACCGCATCCTGCACGTCCTGCCGTGTCCCCTTGGCGACGGTGGCGACGACGATGTCCGTGTCGATCGGCGAGCGGACCTCGAAGTGCTCGTCCGCCCCGCGCGGCGAGCCGCCGATGAAATTCTCGTACCCGTCGCCGAGGCGCGATCGGGCCCGTTCGATGCCCGCTTCGTACGCAGAGTGGAGGTCCGCGTTGTCGGCGCGGAGGGTCGCGTAGGTGATCTTGGGCAACGGAGCAGGGTCGGCCATCGGGATCCTCGTGGGCGTGGCGCGGTGGGGACGGATGCACGGGAGGGTACCGGCCAGCGGACGTTCGGTCCAGCGCGGCGATCGAGACGCGCGGCGCGGCGCCGCCGTCACGGCGGCCCGCGCGGTCGCGCATCGTCGTGCGCGGGGCGTCTCGGGGGGATCAGCCCCCCGAGAAGATCGGCGAGACCAGGATCCTGTCGCCGTCCGCCACCGGCTCGTCGGCGGAGACGACCCACCCGTTCCTGGCGATGAGCATCGGCCGGCTGCGGTCGATGGCGATCGTCGCGAGGATGTCGTCGATCGTCGTGCCGGGCTCGACGTCGATCTCCTTCCGGCTGAACCCGACGGTGTGGACGAACCCGCCCGACAGCTTGAGGGTGACCTTCATCTCACGTCAGCGTCGCGAACTCCGCTGCGACGGCAGCCTCCGCGTCAAGGCCGAGACGCGCGAGGGTCGCCTTCGTCGGGATGCCGCGCGCGTCGTAGCCCCGGATGTCGTAGTAGTGCCCCAGCAGCTCGTCGTACTTGTCGCGATCGAGGTACAGGCCCGCGATCGGCCCTTCCGTGTCGGCGTTCTCGGGGTCGAACCACGCGTCCGGCACGAAGTCCGCTGAGCGGTCGGTGTCCGGGTACTCGCGCAGCCAGAACAGCTTCATCAGCGCGTAGATCCGGTCGGCCATCGGCCAGAAGTCGTCGAGCGTCCAGTCCTTGCCGGTGACCATGTTGAAGTAGACCGGGTAGTGCTCCGCTCCCCAGCCGAGCTCCACCCACGGGAACCGGCAGGTGACGATCGACTCGAACAGGCCACCGCGGACCCGCTGGAGGTCCACGATCTTCTGCGCCTTGTCCCGCCCGTACGACCCGCGCTCGGTCTGCCGCACCTCGTAGGTGATGATCCACGACTCCTTGTGGTGCGCGCCCATCGGGCTCACGCCGAACGCCAGGGCCATGCCCGGGATGAACTTGCAGTTGTAGGCAGAGATCTCCATGCCCTTGACCTGCATCGCGTAGGCCTCGGAGCCGTGGCCGATCGCCCGGGAGGCGCGCATCGTGCCCTCGGCGAGGAGGTTCCCGACCTCGCCCTCGCGGTGCGCGATCTGGCCGAGCAGCCGCGCGAAGCCGGCCGCGTCGCCGAATCGCTGGTCGCCCGCGACCGCACCCCGTTCGATCGCGTCGGCGTACCAGCTCAGGACGCCGCCGGCCGAGATCGAGTCCAGTCCGTAATCGTCGCACAGGCGGTTGAGCGTGCCGACCTTGGCCATGTCGTAGATGTCGAGGTTGGGTCCCAGGAGCCCGACCGGCTCGTAGTCGATCTCCGACTCCCTGCCTTCCTCGTCGGGCACCGCGATGCCACAGCGCATCGTGCAGTTGGGGCACCCGTAGGTGGCCATCCGCACCGCGTTGGCCCGCTCGCCGTCCACCATCCAGGCGTCCGGATGATGCGTGCCCCGGAAGTTGTGGACCGGGAGGGCCGCGACCTCGTTGCACCAGGGCAGGACGCCGTCCGTTCCCTGGACCGACCAGGCCTGTTCCTTGTCCATCGCCCGGACGGCCTTCAGGTCATCACGTCCGAGCTCCTTCATCTCCGCGGGGAAGGCCTGGGGGATCGGCTTGGAGCCCTTGACGACGATCGCCTTGAGGAGCTTGGATCCCATCACGGCGCCCATGCCGGGCCGGCCGCCCGACCGTCCCTCGAGGCTGCGCACGGTGGCGAATCGGACCAGGTTCTCGCCCCCCTGGCCGATGTTCAGGACCCCGACGCCCTTGCCGTACCGCGCGTAGATCCAGTCGTTCGTGTCGAGCGTGCCCTTGCCCCAGACCTCGTCGGCCGGCAGGTACTCGACGCGGTCGTCGTCGATCGAGAGCATCGTCGGGCGGTCGGCGCGGCCCTCGATGATCAGCGCGTCGTACCCCGCCTTGCGGAGCTGGTCCGTGACGCGCGTGCCGAGGTTGCCATCGCCGTAGCCGCCGGTCGCCGGCGACTTCGCGGCGACGATCGTCTTGCCGGTGTTGGGGGCCGGGATCCCGGAGATCGGACCGACGGCCACGACGAGCTTGTTCTCGGGCCCCAGCGGGTCGATGCCGGGCGCCAGCTCGTCGTAGAGGATCTTGACGGCGAAGCCCCGGCCGCCGATCCACCTGTAGGCGAACTCCTCCGAGAACGTCTCCACGCGGTGCGTCCGGCTCGTCAGGTCGACGCGCAGGAACTGCCCGGTCCAGCCATCCATCTGTCACCCATCCTCGCCTGTGCTGTCGCGGGTCCGAACGTACGCCGGATGCCGCTCCCGTCAGGAGGGACATGGAGGCCCTCTTTCCGGGAGGAACGGCCCTCTCGCGGCGGGCACGCACCGCGCCAAGGCGGTCGCGCCGCACGACGCGCCGGAGCGCGCCGCCGGCCCCTGCCTACGGAGCGAGCGCCTCCACGACCTCCGCGAGGGACGGGGCGACCACGGTCGGGACGACGGGCTTCCCCGCCGCGGGCATCTCACCCCGCGCGGCCGCCGACACGTCGTCAGGTCCGTGCCGCCCGGTGAGGACCAGGGCGGTCCGGAGGCCGAGCGACGACGCCGCGGCGACGTCGTTCACCAGGTCGTCGCCGACCATCACCAGGTCCCCGAGCGGTCCGATCCCGAGGTCGTCGATCGCCCGGACGAAGAACTCCCGGGACGGCTTGCCGACGACGGTCGCGACGACCCCGGTCGCGTACTCGAGCCCGACGACGTAGGCGCCCGCGTCGAGCGTGGGGCCCGCCGCCGTCAGCCACCACGGGTTGCGGTGCATCGCGACCAGCAGGGCGCCGTTCTGCAGGAGCCTGAAGGCGCGGTTCATGTTGGCGTACGTCAGCTCGTCGGGCGAGTCGCCGACGACGACCGCCGCCGCGGTGGCGCCCGGCGCGTCGGCTTCCGCATGCGAGAGGAGCCACTGCCCGATGAACTCGCGGCGCCCGTCGGGCGAGGTCAGAACGTAGACGGGCATCCCCGAGAACGTGTCGCGGGTGTACGCGGCCGTCGCCGAGAGGGCGCTGACGATGTCCCCGGGCGGCAGGTGGATCCCGGCGCGCGCGAGCGTGCCCGAGAGCGTCTGACGGCTCACGAGCGACGTGTTCGTGATGACCCGATGCGGGATGCCGGATGCGCGCAGGCGATCCATCGCCCCGGGGGCGCCGGTGATCGCCTCTCCGCCGAGCATCATGACCCCGTCGAGGTCGAGGAGGACCCCGCGCACGCCCCCGAGCCGCTCGCGCGCGACGTCCGGAGCGGTGATCACGGTCGGGTCGGGGGCCACGGGCGCATCGTAGCGCCGGGCGCGGGGCGAGTGACGGTCGGGCGGGGTGTCGCCCAGGACGCGCCCTCGACCATCCGCGCGGACCCCGGCCCGCCGGCGTCGGGTCTGGGCGGTCCGCGTCGAGCCGCGGTCGACCCTCGCGGCGGCCCGCGTCGAGCGGCGATCGACCCTCGCGGCGGCCCGCGTCGAGCGGCGATCGACCCTCGCGGCCCACGATGCGGCCGTGGACGACATCCGTCTCGGGGCGAGCCTCCGCGCGGTCCGCATCAGGCGACACATGTCCCAGGCCGACATCGCCACCCACACCGGAGTGTCGGCCTCGTCGATCTCGCGGCTCGAAGGGGGCGCTGCCTCGGAGATGACCCTCCGCGCGATTCGCACGATCGCGGCTGCGTACGGCGTCAGGGTGGACGTGATCGCCCGATGGCGCGGCGGCGACCTTGACCGGCTGCTGTCGGCACACCACTCGGCGATGCACGAGTCGGTCAGCCGCTGGCTGGCGCGCTTCCCAGGCTGGATCTTCGTCCCTGAAGCGACGTTCTCGTTCGGGCGCGAGACGGGCATCGTCGACGTCCTCGGATGGCATCCTGCGACCCGCACGACCGTCGTCCTGGAGCTGAAGACGCGGATCATCGACGTGAACGAGCTCATCGGCGTGATGGACCGCCGGCGCCGACTGGCGTCGCGCATGGCACTCGAACGCGGCTGGCTTCGACCCCATGGACATGCCGATCGGCCGGTCGCCACTGACGGCACCCGGCATCGCACGGACGAGCCGCGGATCGTCACCTGGGTGCTCGTCGCGGATGGCGCGACGAACCGCAGGCGCGTCGCCGCGCACACCGACGTCCTTCGTCGCGCCTTCCCGGCCGGCCACCGCGACCTGAGAGCCCTGCTGCAGGATCCAGCCCGGATCGGCCGCCGCGTCGTTGCGCCGGCGCACGGCCCGGGCCAGCAGGCCTTCGGCGGGCCCGAGGGGGTGGCCGGACTCTCGTTCTTCGCATACGCGCACGGGGCGGGTGCCAGAGCGGCCCTCGACCCCATCCACCGGGTCTCGAGGCGGTCGCGAGTCGCTCGTAGGCCCGGCGGCGAGCGTGGCGCCGTGACCCAGCGGTCCACCGGGAACGACAGGGACTGATCGGGCTCTCGTCGGGTGCACGTATGCGTCCGGATGCGCACAGGGCCGCGGCAGTGATCCGTGGCCGTGGCTCGCTCGGGGCGGGCCGGGATCCGTGGTGCGGCCGGGATCCGTGGTGCGGCCGGGATCCGTGACGCGGCCGGGATCCGTGGTGCGGCCGGGATCCGTGACGCGGCACGCTCGGACCTTCACCCTCCCCGGCAGGCCGGCCGATCGCCTCGACGACGACGCGCGAGGCCGTGTCCTCTGCTGCCTCTTGGGCGCCAGCGAGCCGTCTGCTACGCTCCGCGCCGCTGGTTCCGGGGCGCGGCAGCGCGGCCACCGGGCTCACGGGCCGGCACGAAGGGGAGGGATCGATGGGGCTGCTCGACGGCAAGCGTGCGCTCGTCTTCGGCGTCGCGAACGACCACTCGATCGCGTGGGCGATCGCGAAGGCCTTCCACGAGCAGGGTGCGGCCGAGGTGGGGTTCAGCTCGATCGAAGCCCTCCTCGAGAGGCGCGTCCGACCGCTCGCCACCTCCATCGGGGCGGAGTTCGTCGAGCCGTGCGACGTCCGCGTCGACGCGGACGTGGCCCGCGTCTTCGACGCCTGGGCAGTCCGCCACCCCGGCGCCGACGGGAGGGGGGCCGGGAGCCTCGACATCCTCGTCCACGCCCTCGCGTTCGCGAACCGGGAGGACCTCGACGGCAGGTTCGTGGACACCAGCCGCGAAGGGTTCGCGCTCGCGATGGACGTCAGCGCCTACTCGCTCGTCGGGATCGTCCGCGAGGCGCGGCGCGTGCTCGCCGACCCGTCGTCGGTCATGTCACTCACCTACTTCGGCGCCGAGAAGGTCGTCCCGCACTACAACGTCATGGGCGTCGCGAAGGCGGCTCTCGAGGCCTCGACCCGGTACCTCGCGGCCGACCTGGGTCCCGAGGGGATCCGCGTGAACGCGATCAGCGCCGGGCCGGTCCGGACTCTCGCCGCCGCGGGGATCGCGGGCTTCAAGCACATGCACCGCGCGTTCCGCGACGTGGCGCCGCTCCGGGCGAGCATCACGAGCGAGGATGTCGCCGGCGTCGCGGTCTGGCTCGCGAGCGACCTGTCGCGGCAGGTCACCGGCGAGACGGTCCACGTGGACGGCGGCTTCAACATCCTCGGGGTCTCGACCATCGAGACGTAGCCGCCCGCCACGGGCCGCGTGCCGTCGATGGCGACCCGTTGGCGGTCCTCGAGCCGCGCGCCGTGCCCTGCGGCCACTCAGCGGCGCTCGCGCGCCTCCTCCGCCACGCAGTCGGCGCACCGACCGACGAGCGCCATGTGGCTGACATCGGCCTCGAAACCACGTCGTGCCCGGAGCGCCGCGAGCATCGGCGCGACCTCGGCCGCGCCCACCTCCCAGCTGCGCCCGCACGATCGGCAGTGGAGGTGCCCGTGCTCGCGCTCCGGGAGGACGTGGAACTCCTCCCGGCCGTCCGGGCCGTGGTGGTGTCGGACCACCCCCAGGTCCTCGAGGACGTCGAGCGTCCGATAGACGGTGGACGGGGTCGTCGCCGGGTCGATCGCGCGACAGCGCTCCACGAGCTCGGCGCCGGTCACATGCCCCTCGGTCGCCGCCAGGACGTCCAGCAGCGTCCGCCGTTGCGGGGTCCATCGGAGTCCGCTCGCGTGGAGCCGGTCACGCACCCCGGACCAGTCCGCGGGGTGGTCGCCCGCCCGGATCGGACCGGCGGCGGCCGCAGGGCCGGCAGTGACCGCCGAGAGGCTGCCGGTGTCGGGAGGTCGGTCGGGGGCCATGCGCGGAGTATGGGGCGACGGACCGGTCCGCGCGCAGATGCGACCTCTTGCATCTGACACAGGTCGCGACTACGCTTCCCCTCGCAGGGACCCCCGCGATTGGGCGGTACTCGCGATCCACCCAGGAGGCATGGCGACGTGCTCTTCGCACTCATGCGGCCCGACGAGGCGACGATGGGCGGCGCCTGGATGCATGCGCCCGACGGGTTCCTGTCCGTCGGCGTCGCGGCGGTCATGTGGGCCGTCACGCTCGTGGTCCTCGCGATCGCCGTGATCCGGACGAACCGGACGCTCGACGAGCGGATGATCCCGCTCATGGGCGTGACCGCGGCGTTCATCTTCGCCGCCCAGATGTTCAACTTCCAGGTCGTCGGCGGGACGTCCGGCCACCTCCTCGGCGGCGTCTTCGCCGCGGTCCTCCTGGGGCCGTGGCCGGCGACGCTCGTCATGGCGTGCGTGGTGGCCGTGCAGGGGCTCGTCTTCCAGGACGGCGGGCTCGTCGTGATGGGCGCCAACATCTTCAACATGGGCGTCATCGGCACCCTCGGCGGGTATGCGATCTACAAGGCCGTCGCCACGGCGCTCGGCGGGGAGGATCGGGCCAGGATCCCCGCCGCCGGCGTCGCCGCGTGGTGCTCGTTCGTCCTCGCGGCCTTCGCCGTCTCCGTCGAGCTCGCGATCTCGGGCACCTCGCCCCTCTCCGTGACGCTCCCGGCGATGGTGGGCGTCCACGCGCTCATCGGGATCGGCGAGGCGGTGATCACGATGGCTGCGCTGGGCTTCATCCAGGTCACGCGGAAGGACCTCTTCGCGCTGAAGGAGATGCGGCCGGTGGCCGCCTGAGCGTGCGGGACGCAGGAGACACCTCGATGACCGACCAGCCGAACCCCTCCCCCACCGTGGATCCCGGCGCCGCCCCGCTCGACGAGCCCGCCGCCTCCCCAGTCCCACCCGCCGCGGAGGCTCCCGCCCCGCCCGCGCCGCGGAGCTTCCTCCGGCGGTGGGGCTGGCTCATCGCGGGCCTCGCCATCGTCGCCGCGATCGTCGTGGTCCTCGCGCCGCTCGCGTCCCCGGACCCCGACGGGCTCGAATCCGTCGCGGAGCAGCAGGGCTGGCTGGGGGTGGCGCAGGACGCGATCTACCGGATCTTCCCGGACTACACGATCCCGGGTCTCGACGGCTCCGCGAGCACGATCGTCTCCGGGCTCGTCGGGGTGGGCGTCGTCTTCCTGCTCATGATCGGGCTGGGCTGGCTCCTCCGCCGGCGCAGCGCCTCGCGCGCCTGATCGCGAGGCCATCCCCCTGATCAACCTCGACCGCTACATCGACCGCGAGAGCGCCCTCCACCGACTCGACGCCAGGTTCAAGTTCATCCTCACGATCGTCGCGATCGTCTCGATCTCGCTGCTGCCCACGGGCTCGTGGGCCGCGCTCGCGATCGCGTGGGGGACGCTCGCGCTCCTCTCGGCGAGCGCCGGACTCGGGCCGTTCCGTCTCTCGCGGGGCGCGTTCTTCGCGCTTCCGTTCATGCTCGCCGCGCTGCCCCTGATCTTCACGCGCCCCGGCGATATCCTGGCGACGTTCCAGCTGGGCCCCCTGACGATCTCGATCAGCGGCCAGGGGATCGTCGAGTTCCTCACGATCGCCCTGAAGAGCTGGGTGAGCGTCCAGGTGGCCCTGCTCCTCACCTTCACGACGCCGTTCCACGACCTGGTGGACGGCCTGCGCAAGATGCGCATGCCGCGGGTCATCGTGAGCACGATCAGCTTCATGTACCGGTACATCGCCGTCCTCTCCGAGGAGGCCGGACGGATGATGCGCGCCCGCGCAGCGCGGTCGGCCGACGCCGACGGCTCGGGTGGCGGGACGGTCGTCTGGCGGATGAAGGTGGTCGGCGGGATGGTCGGCTCGCTCTTCCTCCGCTCGTACGAGCGGAGCGAGCGCGTCTACGCGGCCATGCAGTCGCGCGGCTTCGCGGGCGAGCTCCTGCACATGCACGGGCGGCCGCTCGCCGCGTCCGACTGGTCGCTCTTCCTCGCGTTCCTCGCCGGGATCGTCCTCTTCGAGGTCGCCGGCCAGCTGTGGCTCCCCCATGCGTGACGAGGCCCCGATGACGACCCCCACGCACAGCCACGCCCACGCGCACGACGGCGGGACCGCCCACGAGCACCCGCACGAGGATCCGTCCAGATCCCAGGCGGCGTCGCCGGACTCGCCGGAGGGTGTCGCCCGGTGGGTCGAGATCGAGCACCTCCACTTCGCCTATCCCGACGGCTTCGAGGCGCTCAAGGGCGTGGACCTGGTCATGGCCCGCGGGGAGAAGGTCGCACTGGTCGGACCCAACGGCGCAGGCAAGAGCACCTTCATGCTGCACCTCAACGGGATCAACACGCCGGCGCACGGGTCGGTGCGGATCGGCGGGACGCTCGTGGAGCGGGCGTCGCTCCGGCGGATCCGCGCCGCGGTGGGGATCGTCTTCCAGGACCCCGACGACCAGCTGTTCAGCCCGACGGTCTTCGACGATGTCGCGTTCGGGCCGCTCCACATGGGCGTGCCCGAGGGTGAGATCCACGGGCGCGTGGAACGGGCGCTCGCGTCGGTGGGCATGGCCGGGTTCGAGCGGAGGCTCCCTCACCACCTCTCGCTGGGCCAGCGGAAGCGGGTCGCGCTCGCCACGGTCCTCTCCATGGACCCGAGCGTCCTCGTCTTCGACGAGCCGTCCGCTGGGCTCGACCCGCGCGGACGGCGCGAGCTCATCGGGCTCCTGCAGGGCCTCGACCAGACGATGCTCGTCTCGACGCACGACATGCGCCTCGTGGCGGAGGTGTTCCCGCGGGTGGTCGTCATGGACGATGGTCGGATCGTCGCCGACGGGCCGACCGACGCGGTCCTGTCGGACGACGCCCTCCTGCTTTCCCACGGGCTCGAGCGGCCCTGACGCGCGCGACCGGCGGCCGACCCGGTCCGGACGACCCCCGGTCCTGACAGCCCCGGTCGGGGACATGCTCCATCGCCTCCGCGTGCCCGACGCCCCGGCTCGCGCCCTGCGCTACCATCCAGAGGCCATGACACGCATCCCCGTCCGCCGACGACCCACCCCGGAAGAGACCGCGACGCTCCTCGCGGCGGTCGCCCCGCTCGTGCCCGACGCGGCACGATCGCGGAGGATCCGCCAGGCGGTGGGCGTCACTCGGAACGTCTCCACGATCGTGACGACGGTCCCGTTCGTGCCCCTCCCCGCGCGCGTCGCCGCGGGCGCCCTCACGGGCGTCGCGACCGTGGTGGACGCGGCGCTCCGGCCGTTCGGCGAGCGGCCCGCCGTTCCCGCCACGCCGCCGCCCAGCGACGACGAGATCCTCCACGACCCGGCGCTCTTCGCGGCCGACGCGGCCTCCGCCCTCGCGACCGGCGCACTCGCCGCGGGCCACGCGATCGCTGCGGGCGCGCGGCACCCACTCCTGCGCCGGTCGGTCACGGTCGTCGCCGTCGCCGGGATCGTGGTCTCGGTCGGAGCACTCGGCTACCGCCTCGTGGTCGGTCCCCTCCTCGAGCGGCGGAGGCGGAGGCGGCGCGACGCCATGGCCCTCATCGTCCTGCCCGACGAGGCGCTCCAGCCGGCACCGCCGGTCGTGGGGGCGAGCGCTCCCGAGGAGACGGAGACCGCGGTCGACGCGCCCGCCGGCGAGGCGCCCGCCGACGCCGCGACGATGACGGACGCGTCGTCCGGTGAGGCCGCGGCGCCCGCGGGGAGCTGACGAGTCGCACATGACCCCGCCCCTGTCCAGGAAGGGCCCGTCCGGCCTCGGGGTGTCGCGGTCCACGGGGAACGCGACCCGCCTCGTGGCGGCGGCCGGTGCGCTGGCCGCCGTCGGCACCACCGCCTACATGGCGGTCGGGCGCGACCGGCTGGTCCGCTGGGGCGCGACGCCGGCCGAGGTGTCGGCCGCGCTCCCGGGCGACGTGTTCCTCCCCTCTCCCGCGATCGAGAGCACGCGCGCCCGCACGGTGCCCGGCACCCCGGGCGCGACCTGGGCGCGACTCTTTCCCGGCACGGCGATGCCCGCGATCGGCGACCGGTTCACCGTCCCGCTGCCGCGCTTCTTCCCGTCACTCGACGCGCTCTCGCTCCGGACCGTGGCGGTGGCGCCCGGGAGCCACCTGGTGCTGGCCACGTGGGATCCCGTCACCGAGCCCGCGGCGGTGAGGGTCGCTGCCGGCGCGTGGGTCGCCACGTGGACCCTCGCGCTCCGCCCCCACCCGTCCGGCGGGACCCGGGTCCTCACGCGGTTCAGGGCCGCGCATCCCGGCCAGCCCGACGCCCCGGCGATGGGGATCCTCGCTCTCGAGCCGGCCGTCTTCGTCGTCGAGCGGCGGATCCTGGGGCGCCTGGGCCGGACCGTCGGGGCCTAGAGAGAAGCTGGAGAGAGGAGCGCCGGGTCAGGGCGTGCCGTCCCACCGCGC
Organism: uncultured Chloroflexia bacterium; assembly: GCA_963717255.1. Classification (GTDB taxonomy): domain Bacteria; phylum Chloroflexota; class Limnocylindria; order Limnocylindrales; family CSP1-4; genus CAIYQJ01. Next base: position 125,935 of record CAVQVT010000008.1, read on the forward strand.
GTAGCAGCGTCGGCACCGGTCGGTCCCCTCCCGGTTGACCGCGTTGCACCGTGTGCACTTCCACGGACCCGAGCGCCACGGGGCGCCGCCGTCCATCCGGCTCTGGCGGACGTAGTAGAGCGCCGCGGCCGCCGCCGCGATCCCACCGACGACGACGACTCCGACCAGGCCGAGCGTGAAGAGGTCGGGGCCTCCCCCACCGCCCGTCCCGCCGCCGCCCGCCGGCGTCTCGCCCGGCGTCGGGGAGGCGCCGTCGACGGACGGGTTCGGCTCGAACGTCGCGGGCCCTTCGGAGGCCGTCTCGACGGGCGTCTCGACGGGTGCCTCCGTCACTTCCTCGACCGGCGGCTCCGTCACCTCCTCGACCGGCGGCTCCGCGGTCGCCTCGTCGGTCGGCTCGGGAGTGGGCGACGGCGTCGGCGAGGGCGTGGGCGTGGGCTTCGGGGTCGGAGTGGGCCTTGGTGCGGACGGGACCTGGACCGTCTTCCGCGTCGTCCCGGTGATGCACGTGCCGGTCTCGCCCTGGTTCGTCGTGGTCGTGACCGTGAGCGTGTAGGCGCCGGCGGTCCGGACCTTGACCACCCGCGTCGGGACGATCGGCGTCCCTGCGCTCACGGCCCCCTGCGCGAGGGCCTGCTCGAAGCCGCCCGGGCCCGTGAGGGTGACGACGTAGTCGGTCGTCCCGGGCTCGACGCACGTCGAGCCGACGGAGACACCGACGGCGAGGTCGGTCGGGGATCCCTCGAAGCGGATCGGACCGCAGGCGGAACCGTCACGCTGTGAGCACGCGGCCAGAACCAGGCCCGCCGTGACCCAGAGGGCCATGACCCCCAGGGCGAGCGCGAGTGCGAGCCGGCGGAGGTGACGCACGGCGGCCGCTTCCATCTGGGACAGGGTAGCGTGCCCGGGCGGACGATGCGAGGGCGACTCTCACAGCCACGGGGACGGCGGGTGTTCTGGTGATCCGCAGATAAGCGGCGCGCGCTAGGGTCGAGCCGCCATCCGGCCTGCCCGGACCCGCGGGGTGATGGGCGGGATCCCTCGATGGTCGTCGGCACCGGGACCTTTCCCCCCGGGTGCCCGGAGGCGCCTGCGGCGTGCCAGAGGGGCAGACCCGTCGCAGGTGCCGCGGCCGGCGCGATGCTCGCCCGTCCGGCGCCGGCCGCCGCGCCGAGGCCCGGCCGGATTCAGCGCGAGCGTGTCGCCCGAAGCCCGAACAGTGCCAAGCCCACCAGCGCGGCGCCGAGCACGAGAGCCACGGCGAGCGGGGTGACGCCCCCCTGCTCCGGCGCTGGGGCCGGCGGCTCGGTGGACGTCTCCGGCATCCCGGCGGTCGAGACCGTCAGGTCCATGCCGGCCGTCACGGCGCCGGCCGTCGCGTTGAGCGTTCTGGGGCCGGGGATGCAGTCGATCCAGATCCTGGTGGTCGCCACGCCCTGCGACCCGGTCGTGGTCTCGTACGCGACAACGGAGTCCTGGGAGCTGGCGACCGGCATGATCGACCACGTCACGGTCGTGCCGGCGATCGTGGCGCCGGCCGCGTCGAGCACGAGCGCCGAGACCTCCGTCTCCACGCGGCAGACGATCGGGGCGTCCGGCACGGCGATCGTCACCGTGGCGGGCGTCGGGTCGGCGGCGGAGACGGGCAGGGCCCCGGCGATGACCAGCAGCGACCCTGCGGTCAGGACGCGGAGCGCCCGCGACGCGTGAGACATCGATCCCTCCCTCCGGGGCACGGCCGGGCCCACCGCCATCATACGGACGGCCGCTCGCGCCGGTCGGGCGAGACGGCGCCGGCTCACGGGCGTGGGATCGTCAGCCGCTGGCCCGGGAGGATCGCGTTGGGGTCCGTGATGTCGTTCGCCGCGATGATCGCGCTCACCGTCACGCCGAAACGCTCGGCGATCGCGAAGAGCGTGTCGCCCGATCTGACGACGTACACCCTCGGCTTCGGGGTGGGTCGGGTGGTGGGCTTCGCGGTCGGCGTCGGCGGGGCGGTCGCCGCGCCCGGAGCCGAAGCGACCGGCGTCGCGGACGCACCCGGGATCGGCGGGGTGGTTGGGGCGCCGGCGCCGGGCGCCTCGGACGGGCCCCCGCCCGGAGGGGTGACCAGCGGCGTGGCCGGGGCGGGCGTTGAGGCTGCCGAGGGGCGCACCTCCCCCGGGCGGACGAGGAGCTTCCCGGCACCGTACCCGAGACCGACGAGTCCGGCGAGCACGAGGACCGCCGCGAGGACGATGGCGAGACCGCGGAGCAGGCTCCGCCCGATCCCGGCGAGCCGCGTTCCGAGCCCCGGCCCCGCGGCCGGACCCTCGAGGGCGTCAGGGCCCTCCACGGCCGCTGCACCGGCGCCCGCGCCCTCGCCCGCGCCGTCGGGCGCGAGGGCATCCTCCGCGGCGACTGCCACCGACGGCGCGTCCGCGGGCGCCCCGGGGGGTGCCAGCGCGTCGGCCGCCGCGCTGGCGGCGACCAGGGCACCGAGGCCCTCGGGATCGGGTGCGGGCTCGGCCGGGGCGGCGGCGTCGGCCGGGGCGCGGCTCGGCCTGGCGGCGGGCTCGGGGCGCCGCGGCCGGGGCGGCGGCGTCGGCGTCGGCAGGTCCATCCGGGGCCGCGGAGATGCCCGGCTCCGGGGCCGGTCCCGAGGCCGGGGTGCCCTCGACCGGCGTGCCGTCCTCGGGCCTGGGCCCGGCCGTCACGGCGGCCCCCGGCACCGCGGCCGGCGGCTCGACGGGTGCCGTCGGCGGAGCGACGGCCGGCACAGCGGGCGCGGGGGTCGACGTCTCCACGGGCACCCACCCGCGCGGGGTCGATGCCAGCGCTCCGAAACCGCCGCGCGCCGCGAGCGTGTACGAGGCGCGTGCCGCGGGCGTCGGCTGAGCCGGAGCCCCCTCGGGCGGTGCCTCGGGCAGCGGAGGTGGCTGTGGCGCCGCCCCGGCGGAGACCGCGTCCGGGCCCGTGTACCGGGGGCAGGAGACGTGGCGGTTCGTGAGGCAGTGGGTGCCCTGGTGCGCGAGCTCGACGTAGGCGGGAGTCGCCGCGGACCGGCACCGGTGCTCCGAGCTGGGGAAGTCGAAGCGCGAAGGAGGATCGGCGGCGAGCCCGAGGAAGGGACACGCGTCAGCCGGCGGCCGCTCGTCCGGCATCGGCGGAGCGTCGTCGGGGCGTGCGTCGTGCTGCTCGGACACGACCGCGATGATACCGGCCGCAGCAGTGCGGGGGACGAACGACCCTGCCGCTACCCGCCCCCGGTGACCGAGAAAGATCCGAGCCGTCGGATCGCGACGACGACCGCGCCGACGAAGACGACCACCGACATGACGACCGCGACGGCGGGCGCGATCGCCTGCCCGGCCGTGATGTCCACCCCGGAGACCGCCTGCGCGATCGAGAGCGTGTACTCGCGGACCGACAGGTTCCGCGTCCCGGCGAACAGGCTTGCGAGGAAGCCCTCCCAGATGAGCACGTAGCCGAGGCCCAGGACGAGCGCCCGCGACGTCACGACGCTCATCGCGACGAAGATCGCCACGTAGACGACAGCGCCCACCGCGACGCCGACCGTGAACCCGACGGCGATGTCCGCGTCCACGCCGGGCAGTCCCGCGACGAGGATCGCGCCCGAGAGGGCGGTCACCGGGACCAGGAGGACCAGCGTGACGACCTCCGCCACGAGCAGCTTGGCTGCGACGATCTCCCACCGCGGCACCGGGTTCACCAGGAGGAACACGATCGTGCCGTCGTCCACCTCGGCCCCCAGGACGGCGGTCCCGATGAGCAGCGACACCAGAGGAAGGACGACCCGGACGACCAGGTTGTCGAGGAGCCCGATCGCGATCTCCTCCCGCGCCTCGGTCCCGGGGACGGCGCGCGCGAGGAGCGAGAGGAGCAGGGGCACGGTGAGGAAGAGGAGGACGAGGAGCGTCCGACGACGGCCGAGGAGGGCGCGGGTGGTCGCGCGGACGATCGCCCCGAACGGCCGCGGTCCGAGCGCCGCGCGGCTCGCGGCCCCCCCACCGGCCGGGGCGCCCGGCGCCGCCTGCCCGCTCACCGACGCACCAGGTAGCTGAAGACCGACTCCAGCGACTCGTCCGTCGGGACGACCTCGTAGAGGGTGACCCCCGCCGACCGCGCGACCCGCGCGATCGAACGGCCGAAGCCGCCGAAGTCGGCCGAGCGCGCCGCGAGGCCCTCGGGTGTGACCTCGACGCCGAAGACGGCGTCCTCCGCGAGGAGAGCGGCGGCAAGCCGCCGGTCGTCGCTGCTGCGGACCGTGAACGCGTGTGGACGGTCGGTCATGAGTCGGCGGATCTCGCGGTAGTCGCCGCTCGCAGCGAGCCGGCCCGCCACCACGACGAGGATCCGCTCGCCGAGCCGCTCCACCTCCTCGAGGATGTGGCTGGAGAAGAGGATGGTCCGCCCCTCGGCGGCCATCGCCCGGAGGAGGTCCATCATGTGCAGCCGCTGCCGCGGGTCCATCCCGTTGAAGGGCTCGTCGAGGACGAGGATCGCGGGGTCGTGGACGAGGGCCGCCGCGACCTTGATGCGCTGGCGCATCCCCTTCGAGTAGCCGCCGATCGAGCGGTCCGCGGCGTCCTCGAGCGCGACCGCCTCGATCGCGCGGACGGCCGCGCCCCGCGCGTCGCGGATCCGGTGCAAGCGGGCGGCGTACTCGACGAAGCCGCGCCCGGTCATGTAGCCGGGGAGACTCTCGCGCTCCGGGACGAGGCCCACGCGCCGGTAGATGGACGGATCCCTCCATGCGGGCCGGCCGTCGACAGCCACGACACCGGTGGAGGGCGGCAGCAGCCCGGCGATCATCGACAGGAGGGTGCTCTTGCCCGCCCCGTTCGGGCCGAGCAGACCGGTGACACCGGGAGCGAGCGCGAACGTGATCTCGTTGACGGCCACGACGTTGCCGTACCAGCGGCTGACGCCGATCAGCTCCACGGGAGCCCCCGTGAGCCGGCCCGAGTCCACGGGCTCCGGGCGGCCCGGACCGCCAGCCGTGGGCCAGCCACCGCCGCCGGCCGGCGGCCCGCCGTCCGGCTGGGCCCCACTCATGTCTCCACCGTCCTGTATCGCCGGAAGACCACACCGATCGCGACCGCCGAGAGGGCGAGCGCGGCCGCGACGTACAGCCAGCCCGGGAGGTCCGCGCGACGGACGATCGGGTTGTCCAGGTCGCGGGGCGGCGTCTGGAAGAGGAACGCCGTGACGCCGGCGAGGATCGTCTCGATCGACAGCAGGGCGGTCCACCGCTGCAGGTCGCGCTCGCTCCGGAGGACCGCGAAGAGGATCCCGGTGATCGCGTTGCTGGCGATGAAGACCCCGATGATCGCCACGGTCGCGTACGCCCGGCGCGGGGTGAGCGACGAGATCGCGAGCCCGATGGCGGCGAAGAGGATCGAGATGAAGAGCGCGCTCCCGAGGATCGGCAGCAGGTTCGGCAGGTTCTTCGAGATGCCGTCGCCCAGATCGGGCGCCTGGAGGATCCGCCCGAAGAAGAGGAGCGCCTGCGGCGCGAGCGTGAAGAGGAGGAGCGCGCCGACGAGCGCGATGAGCTTGGCGAACGCGTAGTCGTCCCGGAGGATCGGGCGGCTGAAGTAGAGCGGGAGGACGCGGTCGCGCTGGTCGGGGCCGACAAGCTCCGGCGCCTGGGCGGCGATGAAGAGGAACAGCACCGTCTGGGTGATGGAGTAGTAGGTCTCGTACCGGATCGGGTCGATCTGCTCGGCCACGCTGCCGGCGAGGGCCGTGAGCCCCAGGCTGACGAGGGCCGGGATCAGCAGGAGGACGAGGAGGCCGAAGGGGACGATCTTCGAGCGGGCACCCCGGCCGATCCCGAACGCCCCGCGCACCGTGAGGACGGCCAGCGAGCGGACGGCGAAGGCCCGCCCGAGGCGGGGACCGGCATATCCGCGATACCCGATGTCGTAGATCGCACCGCCGGGGCCGCTCGTGGCGATCACCTGGTCCGGCCGGACGCCGGGCGGCGGGACCGCAGGCTGCTGGCCCGTCATGCCGCGCCCTCCCCCGCCTCGACGGACGCGTCCCCCGCGGCGAGGTCGTCGCGGAAGATGTCCTCGAGGCTGTGCCGGCGCTGCTCCAGGCGCACGAGCGGGAGCCCCAGGTCGGCGATCGTGTCGCGGACGGCGTCGTACGTGGCGGTCCCGGATGTCGCGTCCAGCCCGACGAGGACGTGACGTCCCTCTCCCCGTGCCCGGAGACCGCGGCCCACCAGCGCGGCGACGAGGGCCTCCATGCCGTCCTCGACGTCCACCGCGAGCGTGTCGGTGAGCTCGGTGAAGGAATCGAGGGAGGCCGCGCGCAGGAGCCGTCCGGCATCGATCGCCACGAGGTACCCGCAGACGCGCTCGATCTCGCCGAGCAGGTGCGAGCTGACGATGACGGTGATCCCGAACTCGGTTCCGGTCCGCCGGACCAGCTCGATCATCTCCTCGCGCCCGGCCGGGTCGAGCCCGTTCGTCGGCTCGTCGAGGAAGAGGATCCGCGGGTCGTGGACGAGCGCCTGGGCGAGCTTCACCCGCTGCTTCATCCCGGTGGAGTACGTGCCGATCGCGCGGTACCGCTCCTCGTACAGGCCGACGTGCCGGAGGACATCGGCCGTGCGTTCGCGCGCCGCGGAGGACGGGAGCCCGCTCATCCGGCCCATGTGCGTGACGAAATCGGTCGCGGACAGGTCCGAGGGCAGGCAGTCGTGCTCCGGCATGTAGCCCACCGCGGCCCGGATCCGCAGGCCGTCCCGCCGCGAGTCGAGCCCGAGGACCTCCGCGTGCCCGCCCGTCGGGGGCACGAGCCCGAGGAGGATCTTGAGGAGCGTGCTCTTGCCGGCGCCGTTCGCGCCGACGAGGCCCACGATCCCTGGCTCGATGGCGACGCTGAGGGCGTCGAGCGCCGTCACGCCCGGGTAGCGCTTGGTCAGGTCGCGTGTGACGATAAGGGCCATTCGGCTGCCAGCCTACCCGATGCCGGATGTGAGGGGGACGGGCGCCGGGCGCTGCCGCCGACGACCGATGCGACCGACCGACTCGCGCCATCCCGGCCGACGTGCGAGCATGCCCCGATCAGCGCCCAGAACCCGAGGGACCGTCATGGATGCACCGGCGACCGTCGACGACTACCTGGCAGCCCTGCCGGAGCGGTCGCGCGTCGTGCTGGAGCAGGTCCGCGTCCTCATCAAGGCCGCTGCGCCGGACGCGGACGAGGGGATCAGCTACGGCATGCCCGCGTTCAGGCTTCGCGGCCGGGTCCTCGTGTACTACGCCGCCTTCACGGACCACTGGAGTCTCTTCCCGGGGAGCAAGGCGGTCATCGACACGTTCCGTGAGGAGCTGGGCGCGCGGATCACGGGCCCGGGCACGATCCGGTTCGCGTACGACGAGCCGTTCCCGGCGGGGATCGTGACGGCGATCGTGGCCGCTCGGGCCACCGAGCTCGCCGCGCTGAAGAGGCGCTGATGCCGCTCGGCCGCGCGGCCGCGCGGCCGTCAGCTCATCTTCACCGGGACGGTGAGCGTGATCGGCGGGGCCTTCTCGAAGGTGAGCGTGACCTCGATCGTCGAGCCGTCCTTGAGCGGCTCGGGCACGTCGATGAGCATGATGTGGAAGCTGCCCGGCTTGAGCTCCACCGTCTGGCCGGCGGGGAGCGGGAGCTTCTCGATCGGGTGCATCCCCATCATGCCGCCGCCCATGCCGGAGCTCTCCATCGGGGCGACGGACGACATCCCGCCGCCCATGCCGGAGCTCTCCGCCGGCGCGGCCGAGACCAGGGAGACCTCGTGGATCTCCGCCGTCGGGGTCGCGGGCGTCGAGACCGAGACGAGCGCGTCGTCGACGCCGGTCCCGTTCGTGAGCTTCACGTAGACGGCGGACGTCGTCGTGCCGGGGGCCATCGCGCGGGCCCACGCATCGGCGGCGGTGATCGATCCGCCCGCGCCCGTCTCGGCGGAGGCGGCCGGCGCGGCGGACGATCCCGACGACGAGCACGCCGCGACGAGGGCCACGACAGCGACCCCCACGAGCGCAGGACGGAACAGGTTGGCGCGCATCGTTTCCTCCCGGGGACGCGGTGTGGGCCGGCCCGACGGCTCGTCCGTCAGGCGCCGGCCATCCTCTCCAGCTCGGGGACGATCTGGTCGGCGGACGACCCGAATGGGAACGTCTCGACCCACATCCCCATCTTGTCGATGAGGTAGATGTCGGTGGTGTGGCCCACCGCGTAGCCGGACGCAGACTGGGTGTCCAGCTTCTGGTATCGGGCTCCGTACAGCTCGGCTGCCTGGAGGATCTGCGAGTTCCGTCCGGTGAGGCCGATCCAGCCCTGGCCGAAGAAGTCGAGGTACTCCTTCAGCACGTCCGGCGTGTCGCGATCCGGGTCCACCGTCACGAAGACGACCTGGACGGGGACGTCCGTCTTGGCGACGGTCTCGCGGAGGACGCCGAGCGAGGCGGGGCAGACGTCGGGGCAGTGCGTGTAGCCGAAGTACAGCAGGATGGGCGTCCCGTTGTGGCGGTGATAGTCGAACAGCTGGCCGTCGGTGTCGGTGAGCCAGAGCGGAGGCGCCATCTCGGGCGGATCGTTGACGATCGGCGTAGGCAGC
>CAVQVT010000009.1:0-121638 GCA_963717255.1 uncultured Chloroflexia bacterium
AGCGCCCCCATCGGGGTCCGCGAGGTCGTGTAGCGGCAGGTGGGGTAGCGCGAGCAGCCGTGGAAGACCGAACCGGCGCGGCGCGCCCGCCGCGCGACCAGGATCCCCTCGCCGCAGCGCGGGCACGGGACGTCGAACGGGAGCTTCGGGGGCGGCGGCGGGCCATCCTTCCTGATGTAGCGGCAGGCCGGATACCGGCCGCACCCCACGAACGGCCCGAAGCGTCCGCGCCGGGCCACGAGCGTGCCCCCGTCCGTGGCGCCGCAATCGGGGCACGGCTCCCCCACCCCGTCCGGCTGCTTTCCGCCCGCCTCGCCGGCCGGGCCGGCCGCCGGCGCCGCCGGCGTCGGGAGCGGCCGGCTCTCCTTGTGCTCCGGATACCGCGAGCAGGCGAGGTACTCACCGAACCGCCCCGCCCGGACGACCATCGGGTGGCCCTCGGAGCAGAGGAACTCCCCGTCGAGACCCGCGTCGGCCGGTGCGAGGCCGATGTCGGCCGGGCGCAGCTCCTTCGACTTCGCCGCAGCGATCCGTGCGAGCGGCCCGTAGAAGTCGCGCACGACCGGGACCCATCGCCGTCGGCCGGTCGCGACCGCGTCGAGGTCGCTCTCCATCCGAGCCGTGAAGGCCACGTCCACGAACTCGCCGAAATGCTCCACCAGGAGGTCGGTCACGATGAACCCGACGGGCTCCGGGCGGAGACGCCGCTCCTGGACTGTGACGTACCCGCGGTCCACGATCGTCGAGACCGTCGCCGCATACGTGCTCGGCCGGCCGATCCCCGCCTCCTCGAGCGACTTGATGAGCGACGCCTCCGTGTACCGCGGCGGCGGCTCCGTGAAGTGCTGCGCCGGCCGGACATCCGTGGCCCCCGCCTCGGTCCGGGCGACCTCCGTGACGTCGCCCTCGCGGAGCGGCGGCAGCGACGCCTCGCGCTCGTCCTCGCCGTCGTCGCGGCCCTCCGTGTAGACGCGGCTGAACCCGTCGAACACCGTATGGGTCGCGCTCGCGCGCAGGCCGAAACGCCCGTCGGCCAGCTCGACCATCGCCGTCTCGATCCGCTTGGCGGTCATCTGGCTGGCGATCGCGCGCTGCCAGATCAGGCGGTAGAGGCGCGCCTCGTCGCTCTTGAGGGCGCCGGAGACGCGCTCCGGGTCGCGTGCGAAGGAGGTCGGGCGGATCGCCTCGTGCGCCTCCTGGGCGTTGCGCGACTTCGTCTTGTAGTGGCGGCCCTTGGGCATGCCGTAGGCGCCGCCGAACCGCTCCACGATGACCGCGTGGGCCTCGCGCATCGCCTGCGACGACAGCGCGACCGAGTCGGTCCGCATGTACGTGATGAGCCCGACCTGCTCGCCCTCGACCGCGATGCCCTCGTACAGGCGCTGGGCGACGGACATGGTCCGCTTCGGCGAGAAGCCGAGCTTCCGGCTCGCCTCCTGCTGCAGCGTCGAGGTCGTGAACGGCGGCGCCGGGTTCCGGGTCGACGGCCGGACGCTCGTCGAGACCACGACCGGGCGCGTGCGGGCAGAGCTCGGCCACGACCGCGTCCGCCGTGGCGGAGTCCGCGATCGACGGCTTCTCCCCGTCGATGCGCGCAAGGTCGGCGACGAACGTGTGGCCGTCCGCGGTCCGCAGAAGGACCTCGATGGTCCAGTACTCCTCGGCGACGAACGCGCGGATCGCACGCTCCCGCTCGACGACGAGGCGGACCGCGACCGACTGCACACGGCCGGCCGAGAGCCCCGAACGCACCTTGCGCCAGAGGATCGGGCTGATGGTGTAGCCCACGAGGCGGTCGACGATGCGGCGAGCCTGCTGGGCGTCCACCAGGTGGCGGTCGATCGCGCGCGGATTCGCGAACGCCTCGCGGATCGCCGGCTCGGTGATCTCGCTGAACGTCACGCGCAGACGTCCTGTCCGCCGGGAGGCGCGCCGCCTCGGCGACGTGCCAGGCGATCGCCTCCCCCTCACGGTCCAGGTCGGTCGCCAGGTAGATCGACGATGCCGTCCGGGCCGCCTTCTCGATCGCCTGCACCTGCCGGGCCCGGTCGGCGACGATCTCGTACTCGGGCGCGAAGTCGTGCTCGATGTCCACGCCCATCTCGCCCTTCGCCGGGTGCTCGGGGAGGTCGCGGACATGTCCGTAGGAGGCGAGGACGCGGAAGTCCGTGCCCAGGTAGCGTTCGATCGTCCGCGCCTTGGCAGGCGACTCCACGATCACGAGGTTCCTGCTCATCGCGGCGGAGTCTAGCATCGGCCCATCGCCGGCCGACTCACGCCGCCGGCGTCAGGAGTCCCGGATCCGCTGGAGGAGGTCCTCGTCGATCTCCAGGTCGGGCTCCTCGTCCTGCGTCGCGACGCGGGCCCGGCCGCTGCCGGCCCCCATCTGTCCGGCGGCGGACGCCGGGATCTCCACGAACCGGACGTGTGGCAGGGGGAACAGGAAGAAGGAGTCGCTCCGGTCCACGAAGAGGGGCCGCTTGCCGGCGAGGGTCCGGACGTTGGTGCAGACGACGCAGGCATCCGCAGCGGTGGGCAGGGAGAACAGGTCGACGAGAAGCGGCTGCTCGCTGTGCAGGTGCAGGACGGCGTTGCGGATCATCCCCATCGCGGATCGCCGCCTACGGCGCGTAGAAGTTGGAGACGATCCGGACGTGGCCCTCGTGCACCCAGACGCCGATCCCCACCCGCGTGTAGGTCGCGTTCATCAGGTTCACGTAGTGGCCGCCGTTGTACGGCTTCTCGCTCTGGAAGAAGAGCTGCGACGAGATCGCGCCACGCTTCGGGTCACCCGACGGGCATCCGAGGTTCTCGGCCCACTTGTAGCTCGTGAAGCCGGCCCGTCGCAGGCGCGTCCCAGGGTTCCCGTCAAGGAAGTGGTCGCAGGCGCCGCGCTCGGCGAGGTACTTGGCGTACGGCCGCGAGACTTTCGCGGCGATCGCCGCGTCGTACACGAGCGGCGCCACGTCCCGGCCGCCGGGGCTCGTGCACGAGCCGTTCGCGGCGACCCAGCCACCGGTCCGCGTGCAGTTGACCAGGGTGAGGTAGTACCGCTCCACGGACGCCCACGCGCCGCCGCCGACCACGCCACCCGACGTCGATGCGGGCGCAGGCGCCGAAGCGGGGGCCGGCGCGTCCGACTCGGCGGTCGTCGCGGTCGTCTTGGGCTTGGCCTTCGCCACCACCGGCTTCGCGAGCGTGGTGAACGTCGATGCGGCGGTCTTCGCGATCGGCGCGCCGGTCGCCGCCCGTGCCTTCGTCGAGACGCTCAGGACGACCTTGGTCCCGAAGGGCAGAGCCGACTTCGGGGTGAACACGAGGACCGTGTCCCCCTCCGCCCAGCGGACCTTGCCGGCGACAGGCTTGCCCTTCACGGTCGCGCGGAACGCCGCGGCGGTGGACGAGCGATCCATCTTCTCCGTGAACCGGACCGACAGGACGGCGTCCCGGGGGACGTCGGTCGTCTTCGCCACGGGCCTGAACCGCACGACGGCCGGGGCCGCGACCGTCCGAACGGCGAGTCGACCGATCGCCGCCACCTCACCGCCTTCGACGTCCACGATGGGCTTGAGGAACGTGACCGTGTAGGTCGTGTTCGGCTTCAGGCGCGTCGCCGGCGTGACGGTCACGACGGTCCCGCCGTCCCGCGCGACCGCGGTGACCTTGACCTTCGTGGCTGGCGTCACCTTGAGTGCGGCGCGGATGGCCGCGACGTCCACCGGACGATCGAACCTCACCACGAACGCGGTGTCGGTCCGGATCCGCTTCCCGTCGCGCTTCGTCGCCGCGACGGTGGCCGCCGTGGCGGCGCGGGTGACGAACGACGAGCGCACCGGCGCGGCGAGCGTCGCGCCCGCCGCGTCTTGGGCCCCGGCATCCACGGTCACCGTCACGTACGTCGCGGGATCCCACGGCACCGCCGGGGCCACGACGAGCCGGCGGCCGCCCAGCTCCCAGGTGAGCGTCACGTCGGTGGCAGGCTGGACGCGGAGCGCGGCCTCTACGCTCGCGGCATCCATCGGCGAGGAGAAGTCGATCGTGACCGAGCTGGCGAGCGCGGCATCCGTCCGGATGCGGCCCGGACAGGCGGGCGGCCACGACCGGCGTCACGGGAGCGGCGGCGGGCCGCGCGGCGACCTCGCGGGGCGCGAGCGCCACGGCTGAGGCCCCCACGAGCGCGACCATCCCGACGATCAGCACCACCCGGGAGGCGGCAGAGCGCCGCACGGCCGACGAGACGACCAGCGCGGCGACGATCGGGACGGACAGCACCGTGGCTGCGAGATTACGCAATAACTCCTCCTGGTCGGGGGGCCCGTTCAGCGAGGGCCCGCGCCCGGCTCGGACGCAGTACGGTCTCCCGGAGGGTACACCCGACGGACAACGAGCCGCAAACGGGTCGATCGGGGCGCCCGCCGCGGGGTGCCCGCCGCCAGGCGCGCGAGACGGCTCCGCAGCGGCTCTCCGGCCTCACCCGAGGTCCGACAGCCCGCCCGCGAGCCGGTACCTGCCGTACGCGGCCGCAGACCAGCCCGAGGTCCTCCAGCATCGTCAGGGCGGCGAGCGCCCCCGCCACCGGAAGCCCGGTCGCCGCGACCACGTGGTCCACGGCTCGCGACCCGCCGGACAGCGATCTGGCGACCTCCGCGACCGGAGCCGGGAGCGCCGCCAGGACCGCCTCCGGGCCGGCCGTCGGGGCCTCCGGACCCGGCCGACCCATCGCCGCGCGCGCCGCCGGCCCGGCCGGGACGAGTCCGGCATGGCCGGCGAGTCCCAGGTCCTCCAGGAGAGCTGCCATTCCCGCGACGACGCGCACCTGGCCCGGGTACGCGCGCAGGAGGCCGAGGCAGCCGGCGCTCATGGGGGCGTCGATCGGGCCGGGCACGACGAAGCACTCGCGACCCTGCTCGAGTGCCCACCCGGCCGTGATCAGGGCGCCGCTCCGCGTCCCGGCCTCCACGACCACCGTGGCCTCGGCGAGGCCGCTGATCACCCGGTTCCGTCGCGGGAACGTGCCGCGCGTCGGCGCGGTCGCGGGCACGTGCTCGCTCACCACGGCGCCACCGGTCGCGACGATCTGGTCGGCCAGGTCGCGGTGCCGCCGCGTGATCGCCTCGGCATGCCCACCGCCGATGACGGCCACGGTCCGGCCCCCGACGCCGACGGTCGCCGAGTGGGCGACCCCATCGATCCCCGCTGCGAGCCCGGAGGCGACGACCGCGCCTGACCGCGCCACGGTGCCGGCGAGGCGGGCCGCCACGGAGCGCCCCGCGTCGGTGGGCCGCCGCGTCCCGACCACGGCGACGCATCGGTCGGCCGAGAGCGCGTCCGTCGTGCCCCGGACGAAGAGGACCGGGGGCGGCAGCTCGATCCCCCGCAGGCGCTCCGGGTAGACGGGGTCGTCCAGCGTGAGGATCGCGAGGTCCGCGTCGCGGATCGTCTCGAGGATCGCCCGGCGGTCACGGACAGCATCGACCACGCGGGGTGCCAGGTGGCGTCCCGTCCGCGAGCCGAGCGTTCGCGCGATCACGGCCTCCGCCCCGGGTCCGCGACGCCGCCGCCAGCACGGCCGCCGCACCCCCGTGAGCCCCGACGAGGTCCACGAGGCCGACGGGACCCAGGCCGTCGACGGACGCGAGGACGGCCCACGCGGCACGTGCATCGTCGACGGGCGCGCGGCGGCGGCGTGCTGCCGCGCGGATGGTCGTCGCCCGACGGCGACCGTGCGGGACGCCCCGTCGGGCGACGGGCCCACGGGTCCGTCCCGGCCCACGCCGATCATCGGCGCGTCACTCGGCCGTGCCGGCGGCCAGCCGGTATCGTGCGGCCTCCGCGACGTGCTCCGCCGCCACGGCGTCGGCGCCGGCGAGGTCGGCGATGGTCCGCGCGACGCGGATCGTCCGGTCGGTGCCGCGCGCCGAGAGGCGCTCACGGGCGTCGACCTGCCGGAGACGGACCCTCGCCTCCGCGGTGAGGGACGCGACGGCCCGGAGTCGTCGCCCGGAGAGGCGGCCGTTCGGCGGGCCGCCGTTTCGCGCCGCCTGGACCGCGCGCGCTGCCGCGATGCGCGCTCGAACGACGGCCGACGGCTCGGGCTCGCCGGGCCGCAGCATCTCGGCGGCGGAGACGCGCGGCATCGACGCCCAGAGATCGATCCTGTCGCGGAGCGGGCCCGAAACGCGACCGGCGTACCGTTCTGGCACGCCCGTGGCGCAGCGACAGGCCGCGTCCGGGTCGCCTGCGTGCCCGCACGGGCACGGGTTCATGGCCGCGACCAGCTGGAACCGCGCCGGCAGTGACGTCGACCGTCCGACGCGGGCGATCGCCACGGAACCGTCCTCGAGCGGCTGGCGAAGCGCCTCCAGGACGTCGCGGGAGTACTCCGGAAGCTCGTCCAGGAACAGGACACCCCCGTCCGCCAGCGTGACCTCGCCGGGCGAGAGCAGCGGCCCGCCGCCCACGAGCGCCGCGTACGACGCGGTGTGATGGGGCGCACGGAATGGCCGCCGCCGCACGAGTGTGTCGAACGGCCCCATGCCCGCGGCGGACGCGACGATGGTGGCGGCGAGGGCCTCGGCATCGTCAAGGTCCGGCATGAGCGTGGGGATCGTCCGGGCGAGGAGCGTCTTCCCGGATCCCGGCGGGCCGACGAGGACCAGGCAGTGGCCGCCCGCCAGCGCCACTTCGAGCGCCCGCCGCGCCTCCGCCTGGCCCCGGACCTCGGCCAGATCGGGGGCGTCGGGACCCGTCGGCAGGACCGGGACGTGAGCGCTGCGCCCGGTCCACGCGGTCGGTGACGCCCCGACGCGCGCCTCCCCGGTGGCCGGCACGAGCATGCTCACCGACCGCGGGACGCGCGCACGCACGGCGCCGCTCCGCCGCCGCCGTGCGACCAGCTCCGCGACGTCGCCGAGGTCCCCGGCCTCCGCGACCTCCAGCTCGCCGGCGAGCCTCGCCTCCGATCCGACCCCGACGGGCACGACCAGGCGCCGCACTCCTCGCCGTCGCAGGGCGATCGCGAAGGGCAGGATCCCCGGGACGGGACGCATCTCGCCGCCGAGCGAGAGCTCGCCCACGACGGCCCACCGCTCGCGTGCGGCCACCTGCTCCGACCCGAGGAGGATCCCCACCGCGATGGCGGCATCCAGGCTGGAGCCGGCCTTGCGCATGTCCGGCGGGGCGAGGTTCACCGTGATGCGCCGAGCCGGGTGGACGAACCCGCTGTTGCGCAGGGCGCCGCGGATCCGTTCCCGCGACTCCTGGAGCGCGGCGTCCGGGAGGCCGACGATCGTGAACCCGGGGAGCCCGGGAGCGACGTCGACCTCGACCCGGATGACGCGTCCCTCGAGCCCCCGGAGGGTGGCGGAGAGGAGCGTGACGAGCATGCCCCGACCCTAGCCGGGACGGCTCGCCTCCCGACGATCGGGACATGCGCCGGCGATCAGCCGGCGATCACCCCGCGATCTCCCGCTGCCGCTCCGCGTCGATCGCCCGCGCCATCTCGACGATCGCGCGGCCCAGGACGCTGTCGGGCCGACTCTCGACGATCGGCTGGCCGCTGTTGAGGCCGCTGATCGCGCCGCGATAGTCATTCACGATCTGCGTGTCGATCCGGTGACGGAGGGCCCCTTCGGCGTTCTTCACGCTGATCCCCGTGAAGGCGGTGGAGCGATTGAGCACGAGCTTGATCCGTGACCGCTCGTACGCGAGGTTCGCGAGCGTCTCCAGGACGATCCGGACGTTCTTCAGGCTGGCCAGGTCCGCGGTGAGCACCACGTGGATCGCCTGCGCCGCGTCGAAGATCCGCAGGTTCACCTCGTCGAGCCGCTTGTCCACGTCCACGACCACGAAGTCATAGGTGGAGCGCAGGACGTCCAGGATCGCCGGGAAGTGGTCCGGCGTCACGAGCTCCGCGGTCTCGGGCGACGGCGGCGCAAGGAGGACGTCGATCCCCGACTGGTGGCGGACCATGACCTGGCGGACGAGCTCGGCATCGATCGTCGGCGCGCTCACGATGTCCACCACGCTCTTCCGGTCGAGCCCGAGGTCCAGGAAGACCCGGTGATCGCCGAACTGCAGGTTGGCGTCGACCAGGGCGACGGTGCGGGCCGCCTCGCGGTGGAGCGCGATCGCGGCGTTGATCGCGATCGACGTGGTCCCGACGCCGCCCTTCGCGCCGTAGAAGACGAGGACGCTGCCGGTCGGCGGGAGCGCCGCGGCGTCCAACGTCGGCGAGAAACGCGCGAGCAGGCTCCGGATCCGGGCGATGAGCTCCGCCGGATGGAACGGCTTCATGAGGTAGTCGTCGGCGCCCAGGCGCAGGCCCCGGATGCGCTGCTCGACGTCGCCCTCGGCCGTCAGCATGATGATCGGGACGTGCGCGGCCGTTCCCTCGTCCTCGCGGATCCGCTGCGCCACCGCGTACCCGTCGAGCCGCGGCAGCATCAGGTCGAGGATGACGAGCGACGGCCTCTCCGTCTCCCACGCCTTGAGGGCCTCGGGGCCGTCGCTGACGACGGTCACCTCGAAGCCCTCCTGGCGGAGGGTGTAGGAGAGGAGCCGCTGGACGTTCGGGTCGTCGTCGACGACGAGGATCCTGGCTGCCATCGACCTCACGCGCTGAGCCGGCCGGACGACCCGCCCTGCCCCACCGCAGGACGCACGGTCGTCGCCGCCGGACGGGAGTATAGGGGAGCCGGCGGGTGACCCTTCATGACCCTGTCCTCCCCCGCCCGGCCTGCCGTAAGTCCGGGGGGCCCGCGCGCACCGGATGCCCGCCGGTGGTCAGGCCGCCGGACCCTCACCCGACCGGGAGGTGACGGTGGGAGGCGCCGGCCGGTCGCCACGCGCGCGCATCCCGTCATCGACGAGCCCCGAGAACGACTCCATCAGCCGGCTGAGCTCGAGCGGCAGGATGTACTTCGTCGACGGTGACGCCCCCAGCGCCTTCAGGGTGTCGAGGTACTGCAGGGCCATCGTCTTCTGGTCGATCGTCCGCGCCGCGCCGAAGATCCGCTCGAGCGCCTGCGAATACCCCTCCGCGTTGAGGATCTGGGACTGCCGGAAGCCTTCCGCGGTGAGGATCGCCGACTGACGAGCGCCCTCGGCCGTGAGGATCGCCGCCTGCTTGGCGCCCTCGGCGATGTTGATCTCGGACTGACGCTTGCCCTCGGATTCCGTGATCACCGCGCGCCGGGTCCTCTCGGCGGACAGCTGGCGGTTCATCGCGTCCTGCACGTCGCGCGGCGGCGTGATCTCGCGGATCTCCACCCTGGTGACCTTGCCGCCCCATCCCTCGGTCACCTCGTCGAGCTTCGTCCGGAGGATCTCGTTGATCTGCTCCCTGACGGGAGAGCGCCTCGTCGAGGAGGATGTCGCCGATGACGGCGCGCAGCGTCGTCGTGGCGATGCCCTGGAGAGCCCCGGCGAAGTAGGCGACGTTGACGATGCTCTTGAGCGGGTCGGCGATCCGCCAGTAGATCAGGAAGTCCACGTTGATCGGCGCGTTGTCCTTCGTGATCGTCGTCTGGCTGGGGACCTCGATGAACTGCTCGCGCAGGTCCACGCGGACCGGTCGGTCCACGATCGGGATCAGGAAGACGATCCCGGGTCCCTTCACGAGGTGCGGGTCCGGTGCGGCCGAGCCGGAAGATCACCAGGCGGTCGTACTCGTTGACGATCCGCACGCTCAGGTAGAGCAGGATGACGACGAGGAGGAGGACGACGAGCGCCCCGATGATCGTCGCGAGCAGGGTCCCATCCACGAGTCGTCCCTCCCGGCGTCAGCGCGGCCACGCCCGCGGATCCGCGGGCATCTCGGCGCGGCGCCTTCGTCCTCAGTATCCCACCGCGCAGGGCCGCCGCAGCAGCGCCGCGCCACGCGCCCGCCCGGACGTCACCCGTCCCGCCTCCCGCGCAGCTCGAGGAAGTCGAAGGTGAGGCGGCTCCACGTCTCCAGGTCGTCACGGGCCGCGGCGACCTCCGCCGGCGACGCGAACGCCCCCGCGAGCTTCTCGGTCTCGCGGATCGCGATCGGCCGCCCGGACGTGTCCGCCAGGCAGACGACCCCGAGGTGGACCGCACCGACGTCGTTCGAGTCGTCGTTGAGGAGGCCGACCGGGACGAACGGAGGCGTGAAGTCCGCCACGATCTCCTCTGCCCACTCCCGCCGGAAGCCTCCCTCGACGTCCCCGTCCTCCGGGTTGACGTGGCCGCCGATGCCGATCGAGCGGAGATCGTGGAGACGTGCGTCGCCGCCCGCCCGGGTGCGCCGCATGAGGAAGTAGTCAGACCCGTCACGCAGGACCAGGTACGGGATCACCTGCTTGAGCGACGGATCGGTCTCGACCGTCTCGCGCGGCAGGAAGGCGCCGTGGCGCGCCACGGCGGCGATGAGGTCCGCGACCCCCTCGGCGCGCACGCCGTGCCACGGCGGTCCGCCGAGCGCGACGGCGCGCGGCACGACGAGGACGCGCTCGCGCGGTCATGTCCGATCCGGGTCCGGGCGCGGGTCCGGATCCGTGTCCGCGACGCGGGCGCGGTCGGCGGCGAGCGCACGCCGGATCGCGTCCGGGTCGACGCCGCCCTCCGCTTCCAGCCATGCGATCCACGCGTCCAGGCGCGCCCGCAGGGCTCGGAGGTGGCCCGCCGTCGCCGGCCCGTTCGTCGCGAGGATCCCCGCCCCCATCTCGGCGTCGCCGCGCGCGAGGCGCGTCATGTCCCGCCATCCGGAGGCCGCGAGCCGCCGCGCATCGTCCCAGCCGTCCGGGGCACCGGACCCGGGGGCGCCGGCGATCGCCTCGACCAGCGCCGCGGCGACGACGAGCGGGGCGTGGCTGATCGCCGCGGTCGCGGCATCGTGCGCGACGGCGTCCATCGTCAGCGGGCGGGCTCCGCATGCGAGGGCGAGCGCCTCCACCCGCTCCACGTCGCTCTCCCGCGCGTGCCGGCCGGGCACGACGACCCACGGCCGCCCGGCGAACAGGTCCGCCGTCGCCGCACCGTACCCGCTCGTCTCGCGACCGGCCATCGGGTGGCCGCCGACGAACGCGAGGCCCGCCGCGTCGGCACGCCGACGATCGCGCCCTTGGTGCTCGCGACGTCGGTGACGGTCGCCGCCGGGGCGAGTGTCCCGACCGGCAGCGACCCGAGCAGGTCGAGGAGCGAGATCGTGGCGAGCGGCGACGCGGCGAGTACGACGAGGTCCGACCCCGCGACCGCGCGCGGCGGCGTCGGGAGCGGCCTCGTCGATCGTCCCGGCCGTGAGCGCCTCCCTGGGACCCCGGCCGCCCGGCGTCCAGGCCACGAGCCGGTGCCCCTGCGGGCCGGCGTGCGCGCGGAGCGCGAGCGCGACGGAGCCGCCGATGAGCCCGAGGCCGAGGAAGGCGATGCGCATGGCCCGGAGTCTACGTCGCCACGGCGACCGCCCGGCCCGCGATCGACCCGGCGCCCTATCATCAGGCTCTGGAGGCTTCCGACCGGCGGAGGCGGACCACCCGGGAGGGAGACGCACACGATGTCCGGGGAGCCGCGGATCCGCGTCCTGGTGGTCGATGATCATCGCCTCCTCGCGGAGGCGCTGGTGGCGGCGCTCTCGGCCGAGCCGGACTTCGAGGTCGTGGGGATCGCGTCGAGCGTCGCGGGGGTGTCCGGCCATCTCGGGTCGCGCGTGGACGTCGTCCTCATGGACTACATGCTCGGCGACGGCACCGGGGCGGACGCGACCCGGATCGTGAAGGCTCGACAGCCCTCGGCAGCCGTCGTCATCCTGACGGCCGTCTCCGACGGCGAGACGGTGCTCGAGACGGTCCGGGCCGGCGCGGACGGATACCTCACGAAGGACCGCGCCCTCGACGACGTCGTGGCGGCGGTCCGCGCGGCGCATGCCCACGAGCTCCTGCTCCCGCGGGACGTCATCCTGGAGATCGCCATGCGGGTTGCCGACGCGCAGCAGCAGGCCGACGAGGCACCGCCCGTGGAGCCGCTGACGCCCCGCGAGCTGGACGTGCTCAGGCTCCTCGCCGAGGGGTTGCCCTCGGCGACGATCTGCGAGCGCCTGTCGATCGCGCCGAACACGCTGCGGACGCACACGCAGAACATGATGTCGAAGCTCGGGACGCACTCGAAGCTGGAGACCGTGGCCTACGCCCTGCGGAACCGGCTCGTCGAGCCACCGCAGCCGGACAGCCGCCAGACGCCGAGACCCGGCTGAAAGGCCGGTGGTCCTCCGCGCCTGCACCTCCGTGCGAGGGCGCCCGGCATGGGCGCCCTCGCGGAGCCGGGCCCCGCCCGGGTCAGTCGCTCACGACCGGGATCGCGGCGAGCGCCTCTGCCACGCGATCGGCCGGGTACTCGTAGTCCTTCAGCGCGCCCGCGAGATACCGCTCGTAGGCCGACAGGTCGAAGTGGCCGTGCCCGCAATGGTTGAAGACGATCACCCGGGGCGTGCCCTCCTCCTTCGCCACGAGAGCCTCGTCGATGGCCGCCCGGATCGCGTGGTTCGCCTCGGGTGCGGGAAGGATCGCCTCGCTGCGCGCGAACTCGATCCCCGCTGCAAAGCTCGCATTCTGGTGCACGGCGCGCGCCTCGATGATCCCCCGCTCCTTGAGCAGGCTTACCAGCGGTGCCATCCCGTGGTAGCGGAGGCCGCCTGCGTGGATCGGCTCGGGGATGAAGTCGTGTCCGAGCGTGTGCATCTTCACCACGGGCCCGGTGCGAGCCGTGTCGCCGAAGTCGTAGGCGTAGACGCCGCGCGTCAGCGATGGGGCCGCCTCTGGTTCGACCGCGATCGACCCGGTACCCGGAGTCCGGCTCGCCGCGCAGCTTGCGTCCGAGGAACGGGAAAGTGAACCCACCGAAGTTCGACCCGCCGCCGGTGCAGCCGATCAAGATGTCGGGGTCTCCCCGGCCATCTCGAGCTGCAGGAGCGCCTCCTGCCCGATGACCGTCTGGTGGAGCAGGACGTGGTTGAGGACCGAGCCCAGCGAGTACTTCGTGTCTTCACGGGTGGCAGCATCTTCCGAGGCTTCGCTGATCGCGATGCCGAGTGAACCCGGGCTGTCGGGCGTGGCCGCGAGCACCGACCGTCCGTAGCTCGTGTCGGGCGACGGGCTCGCGACCACGGATGCGCCGTAGACCTCCATGAGCATCCGTCGATAGGGCTTCTGGTCGTAGCTCGCCCGGACCATGTAGACCTTGACCTCGAGCCCGAAGAGGGCGCCCGCGATGGCCAGGGCGGTCCCCCACTGGCCGGCGCCGGTCTCGGTCGCGAGGCGCTTCACTCCCTCGTTCTTGTTGTACCAGGCCTGGGCGATCGCCGTGTTCGGCTTGTGGCTGCCGCCCGGGCTCACGCCCTCGTACTTGTAGTAGATGTGGGCGGGGGTGTCGAGCGCCTTCTCGAGGCGCCGGGCGCGGTAGAGCGGGCTCGGCCGATAGAGCCGGTACGCATCCCGGATCGGGTCCGGGATCGCGATCTCGCGGTCGGTGCTCACCTCCTGGGCGATGAGCGCCATCGGGAAGAGTGGCGCAAGGTCCGCCGGACCGATCGGCTGGAGGGTGACGGGGTGAAGGACGGCCGGCGGCGGCACCGGCAGGTCGGCGACGATGTTGTACCAGGCTCGCGGGATCCGCTCCTCGTCGAGGACGAACTTCGTGCGTTCGGTCATGGCTCTCCCCTTCCGGCCCGTGGCGACGGCCCCGGGCGCGCATCCCGTCTCGCAGGTCCCGCGCGGCGCCGGTCCCCGTCGGGGCCCACGGCCTCGACGCGACGCCGTGCGCGGTCCGCGAAGTGTCGCGCACGCGCGCATCCCCACGCAAGCACGCGGGCGGCGCGCGCCCGTCAGGGGCCGAGACGCTCCTCCGCGACCACGACGTATCGCGCCGGTCCCCGCCCGAGGTGGCTCTCGAACAGGACGAGCGAGTCCGCCCACCAGGCGGCCCGGAACCCCGACGCCGCCTCGGCGACGGCGGCGGCCGCGACGCGCCCCGCCGCCGGATCCTCGCACCGCGCCAGCGTCAGGTGCGCACGGAACGGGCGTGGGTCCGACGGCCAGCCTCTCGACGCGAGGGCGGCGTCGAGCCCCCGTGCGAGTGCCGCGAGCTCCGGGCCTCCCGTGTCGATCCCCAGCCACAGGGCGCGCGGCGCCGACGGTCCGGGGAACGCGCCGCTCCCGGCGAGGACGACCTCGAACGACCCCTCCGTCGTCGACACCTCCGCCAGCGCGGCGGCAGCCGACGCGACCCGGCCCTCGGGCGTCGCTCCCAGGAAGCGGAGCGTCAGGTGGAGCGCATCGTGACCGACCCAGCGGACGCCGCGCCCGTCGCCCGCCGCGGCGCGAGCCGCGGACACCACATCCCCGACCCGCTCGCGCACGGCGTCCGAGATCGGCACAGCGATGAAGAGCCTGCGCTCGCCCGGTCCCGCCTCGCGAGCCGAGGGCGGCGTGGGCCGCGCCCCCAGGCCGACCGCGCCGGGGGGCCGGGCGCCGGGGCCCGCAGCGGCGCCCGGGCGCGGACCGTGGTCAGGTCCGCCCGTCTTCGTCGGCCTCCGACGCCCTGCGCGCCGCCTCCAGCTCCCTCTCCCACGCGGCGCGGTCGGCGGTGAGCACCTCGAGCGCCCGGGCGGCAGGCCGCCAGCCGACGATCTCGGTCTCCTTGTTCTCGAGGAGCTTGTACGTCGCGAAGAAGTTCTCGATCTCCACGAGGCGGTGCGGCCGGACCTGTTCGAGCCGCTCGATGTGCGACTGGTGCGGGTCGGCGATCGCGACGCACAGCACCTTGAAGTCGAAGCCCTTCTCGTCGCGCATCTCCAGGCCGCCGATCGGCCGCCCCCAGACACGGCAGCCCGTGAACGTGGGCTCGTCGATCACGAGGAGCGCGTCGGTGTGGTCCCCGTCGTCGGCGCGGGTCCCGCTGATGAACCCGTAGTCGAAGTTGTAGAAGACGGCCGACGACAGGACACGGTCGAGGCGGAAGACGTGCGCCTCCTCGTCGTACTCGTACTTGTTCCGGCTCCCGCGGGGGATCTCGACGACGATCTCGACCTCGCGGGGGAAGGCGGCGGCGTGCGGCGAGCTCATGGCCGCACGATACGCCACGGCGGCCCGGCGGCCTCAGTCGTTGTACAGACGCTCCTCGATCAGCTTCTCCTGCACCGCGCGCCCGTTCGGGTCGAAGCAGCTGAACTCGAAGTGCTTCTCGAACTCGAGGTCGACGTTGTCCTGGCCACCGCGGTTCTTCTCCACCGAGACGATCACCCAGTCGCGGAACCGCTGCGCCTGGTACGGGTTGAACTCGATGTTGACCTTCGCGACGACGTTGTACTTCTCGTTGAGGATCAGGATGATGTCGGCCTCGTAGTTGATCGCCGACGAGCCCCGCAGGTGGTGGTTGCGGAGCCGCTGCGCCTTCAGCCCTTCCTTGTCGGCGGCGACGATCGCGATGACGGGCACCTCCTCCGACAGGGCGATGTCCTTGAGGCCGTTGACGGAGAACGTGACCTTCTCCGCCTCGGACGAGGGCTCCGGGATCTGCGGCACCTTCTGCAGGTAGTCCACGACGAGCATCAGCTGGCGGTCGTCCGAGATCTCGTTGTGGCTGCGCACGAGCAGGCGGAGGTTGTCGATCGTGCTCGCCGTCTGCGACCCGCGCATGAGGAAGAGGTTCTGGCCGTAGCGGCCGATCCTGTCGAGGCTGGGGCGCAGGCGGGGGTTGTCCGAGAGCTCCGGCCCGCCGCCGCCCTCGGACATCCACGAGCCGAGGATCTCCGCGCGGACGTCCTGGATGCGGATCGCGCCCGTCTTCTGGGGGAGGTGCACCAGCGCCGACTCGGCCGCGATCAGGCGGTTGAGGAGGTACTGCTCCTCGTGCTCGAAGCAGACATAGAGGACGTTCGCCTGTCCGGACATCGCGACGTTGCGCGCCATCTGGAGCGCCATCGTCGTCTTGCCCGTCCCCTGTGCCCCGCCGATGAGGAGGAGCTCGCCGGGTCGCAGCCCGGCGCCGATCGTCTTGTCCAGGGGTGTGAACCCGAGGGGGACGGGCTGGTACTCGCCGGCCTTGCCGCTGGCGACGCGGTCGTTGAGCTCGAGCAGGACCTGCAGGGCGGAACGCGGCGCCAGCGACCCCCCATCGGTCTCGAGGCGCCAGGCGTGGCCGGTGCCTCCCGGATGGATCGACGTCTCGCTCGTCACCTTCGGCCTCCAGTGCGGGTCGCGAGGGCCATGCTAGCACCGCCCATACACCGGTCGGCCGACCCGGAAGTCCCGGTCGGCGGTCCCCCGGTGGTCTCCCGCTGCGAGGCCGCGAGGCTCGGGCAGGCTCAGCCCGCCGACCGGATGCCGTCGACGCCCGTCGAGGCGAGCTCCTCCCAGTAGGCCGCGACGGTGAGGATCCCGGTCTCGGCGTTCGCCAGGACCATCGACTCGTTCGGCGAGTGCGCGCGGTCGTCGTCGTTGGTGAACCCCAGGAGCACGACCGGGAGGCCGAGGATCGTCTCGAACGACGCGCAGACCGGGACGGAACCGCCTTCGCGGATGTACAGGGGCGCGACGCCGAACGTGCGCTCGATCGCCCGCGCGGCCGCCCGCGTGGCCGGGTGCTCGATCGGCGTGAGCGACGGGCGCCCCCCTCCTTCCTCCTCGACCCGGACCGTCACGCCCGGCGGCGAGACCTCCTCGATGTACGCCCGGACGAGGGCCAGGATCCGGTCGGGCTCCTGGTTCGCGACCAGGCGGCAGGTGATCTTCGCGTGCGCGGAGGCCGGGATGATCGTCTTGCCGCCCACGCCCTGGAACCCGCCCCAGATGCCGTTGAGGTCCAGCGTCGGCCGGGCGCCGCGTCGCTCGAGCGTCGTGTACCCGACCTCGCCGTACAGCGCCGGGACGCCGGTCGCCTCGCGGTACGCCTCCTCGTCGAACGGCAGCGCCGCGAATGCCGCACGGTCGGCGTCCGTCAGCGGGACGACGTCGTCGTAGAAGCCGGGCACGCGGATCCGGCCGTCCGGGCCCTTGAGCGCGGCGACGATCTCGCAGAGCGCGTTCAGCGGGTTGTTCACGGCCCCGCCGAAGCCGCCCGAGTGGAGGTCGCGCGGCGCGGCGTCCACGTGGACCTCGAACCCCGCGACTCCTCGGAGGCCGATCGTGATCGCGGGCCGGTTGCCCTCGAAGAAGCCGGTGTCGGAGATGACGGCGAGGTCGGCCGCCAGGCGCTCTCGGTTCCCCTCGAGCCACCCGTCGAGGTGGACCGAGCTCGATTCCTCCTCGCCCTCGAAGACGTACTTCACATTGACCGGGAGGGAGCCGCGCGTCGCGAGGAGCGCCTCGAGAGAGCGGACATGGAGCATCACCTGCCCCTTGTCGTCCGCCGCCCCCCGACCCACGACGCGCCCGTCCGCCACGAACGGCTCGAACGGAGCCGTCTGCCATTCGTCGATCGGGTCCACCGGCTGGACGTCGTAGTGCCCGTACACGACGACGGTCGGCGCATCAGCGGCGTGGAGCCAGTCCCCGTAGACGACCGGGTGGCCGCCGGTCTCGCAGACCTCGACGTTCTCGGCGCCCGCGGCGCGCAGCTGGTCCGCGAGCCACTCGGCCGCCCGCCGGCAGTCGGCGGCGTGCTCCGGCATCCCCGAGATGCTCGGGATGCGCAGGAAGTCGAGGTAGGCGGCCAGGCGCCGCTCACGGTGCTCGTCGAGGTACGCCTCGAGGGGCGTCGTCTTCGCGGTCATCGGGTCCTCCATCGGTCACGGCGCGGGCGGCGCGCGGCGCCGGTCGATTCTACGGTCGGAGGCGGAGCCGCCGGCGGCGTCGGTCGCCGCAGCGCGGCCTCCCATGCGATGACCCCCCGGCGGGCATCCGCCGGGGGGTCATCCTGGTGCGTGAGGTCGGCCGGCCTACGCCGGGCTGGGGCTCGGGCTGTGCGAGGGGGTCCCGGCCGCCGCCGGCGGGACCGACGGAGGCTCCGGGGCACCGACGAGACGGGGGACGCCGCCGTGGAGGTCCTCCTTCGGCGGGAGGTCGGCGAAGAGCTTCTCGAACTCCTCGGCGTCCACCGTCTCCTCGGCGACCAGCTTCTCGGCGAGCGCGACGAGGCGGTCCTTGTGCGAGACCAGGACCTCCTGGGCGCGGCCGTACGCGGTGTCGACGATGCGCCGGACCTCTTCGTCGATCTGCTTGGCGACCTCGTCGGAGTAGTTGCGCTGCTCGCCGATCTCCCGGCCCAGGAACACGAGCTCGTCGCGCTTCCCGAACGAGAGCGGGCCGAGCTTGTCGCTCATCCCGAACTCCGTGACCATCCGGCGTGCGAGGTCGGTGGCCTTCTCGATGTCGTTCGCGGCGCCGGTCGTGGTGTCGCCGAAGATCAGGCGTTCGGAGACGTTCCCGCCGAGCAGGCCGGCGATCTTGTCCTCGAACTCCGTCTTGCTCTGGAGGTAGCGGTCCTCGGTGGGCAGCGCCATCGTGTAGCCGAGGGCCATGCCGCGGCTGATGATCGTGACCTTGGCGACCGGGTCGCACTTCGGGAGGATCCGCTGGACGACCGCGTGACCGCCCTCGTGGTAGGCGATGACGAGCTTCTCGGCGTCCGAGATCACGCGGCTCTTGCGCTCCGGGCCGGCGATGATGCGCTCGAGCGCCTCCTGGAACTCGGACATGCCGATCGACTTCTTGTTCCGTCGCGCGGCGAGGATCGCCGCCTCGTTCACGAGGTTCGCGAGGTCCGCGCCCGAGAAGCCGGGCGACTGGCGGGCGATCTCGGAGACCTCGATGACCCGGTCGAGCGGCTTGCCCTTCGTGTGCACCTTGAGGATCTCCGTCCGGCCCTTCATGTCCGGGCGGTCGAGGATGACCTGGCGGTCGAAGCGACCGGGCCGCAGGAGCGCCGGGTCGAGGACGTCCGGCCGGTTGGTGGCCGCGACGACGATCACGTTCGTGTTCGTGTCGAATCCGTCCATCTCGACGAGGATCTGGTTCAGGGTCTGCTCGCGCTCGTCGTGCGACCCGCCGAGGCCGGCGCCACGCTGGCGGCCGACCGCGTCGATCTCGTCCACGAAGACGATGCACGGGCTGTTGCGCTTCGCCTGGTCGAACAGGTCGCGCACCCGGCTGGCGCCGACGCCGACGAACATCTCGACGAACTCGGAGCCGGAGATGCTGAAGAAGGGGACGCCGGCCTCGCCCGCGACGGCGCGCGCCATGAGCGTCTTGCCGGTGCCGGGCGGTCCCACGAGCAGGACGCCGCGCGGGATCCTCGCCCCGAGGGTGTTGAACTTCTCGGGGTACTTGAGGAACTCGACGACCTCCTGGAGCTCGGTCTTGGCCTCGTCGACGCCCGCGACGTCGTTGAAGGTCACGACCTGCTTGTTGCCCAGGAACATCCGCGCGCGGCTCTTGCCGAAGCTCATCGCCTGGTTGTTGGTGCCCTGGGCCTGCCGCATCATGAAGAAGATGAAGCCGCCGATGAGCAGCACCGGCAGCAGGGCGCTGATGAGCAACCCGAGCCACTGCCCGGTCTGGGGCTCCTGCTCCGCCCGGTAGTCGATCTTCCCGATGTCCTGGCCGCCGGAGATGGCCGCCTTCGTCATGTCGCCGAGGACGTCCGTGAACGCGCTGGCGACCTCCGTGGTGTACGTCTGGGGCGGGGTGTCGGTGGTCGTGACGGACAGCGTGGTGCCGGTCTGGACGACCTTCGCGACCTGGCCCTGGGACACCTGCGTGAGGAAGAACGAGTAGGACTTCGAGGTGTCCGCGGGCGTCTGGAGGAGCCATGTGTAGAGCAGCGCCACCGTGCCGACCACGAGGATCAGCATGACGATGCCGTTCCGGAAGACCTTCGGGTTCAACAGAGCCTCCGCAAGAGCGGTGCGGCGCGGGGACGCCGTACGGTCGGACGAGTATACCGTCGGGAGCGGGAAACCCCCCTGCGGAGGCCCGCCCGGACCGACAGCGCGGGCGGAGGAGGCCGCCCGTCGTGCCGGCTACTCACCGTACGGGCGCGAGGCCTGCGCGGATGTGGCCGACGGCGTGCGCGCCGGGGTCGGGGCCTGGGCCGGGAGGGGGTTTGGTAGCGGAGGGCGGATTTGAACCACCGACCAAGGGCTTATGAGTCCCCTGCTCTACCACTGAGCTACTCCGCCACGAGCGAACGGTCCGCTTGGTGCGTGGACTCAGCCTGTGACTGCTCCGCACCGTCGCGTTGGACTTGTGCACTCGGCTAGCACACGGATAGCTGACGCAGCGTGGTAGCCCTACACCAGCGGTAGCCGAGGCAACTCCGATGGCACAAGTCCGACGGAATGATACCGAAGTCGGCGACCTCGGCAGGAACGTGCGGTGACGTGGTTCCGCGAACTCGAGCCCCCGTACCAGATGGACCACGCCTTCTGCGACCCGAAGACCAGGAAGGCCGTGTGGCCCTGCGACATCGACGCATATCCGGCCGAGACGCTCAAGCTCAGCGATCACGCCCCGCTGACCCGGGAGTTCGAGCCTAAGGCATGAACGACGGGGTTCTGGAGCTTGAGGACGGTCACATTGCCGACGACTGGGTGTCAACGGCCGCTGATGATCCGCGGGTGATCCTGCCCGTCTAGCGTCCGTTCACCGCCCGGCACCGCAGCCTCGGGACGCTCCCGCCCCACAGGGGCAGAGGCGGGCCAGCGCGACGGCCGCAAGAAGCGTGCGCCCGTCCGCGACGACATCCGGCCCTGTCGGGACCGGCCTCGTGGGGCCAGC
This sequence comes from uncultured Chloroflexia bacterium, assembly GCA_963717255.1. Classification (GTDB taxonomy): domain Bacteria; phylum Chloroflexota; class Limnocylindria; order Limnocylindrales; family CSP1-4; genus CAIYQJ01. The sequence continues at coordinate 20,730 of CAVQVT010000009.1, forward strand.
ATCAGCCGTGAGCGGGAGGCTTGGACGCGCGACCCACGTCACGGCCGCCGGGACCGCGCCGAGCCACTGGCGAGAGCGACCCGCTGGGCGGGGCGTCATGAGTCGGCGACGTCCCGTCGGGGGATGCGTCATGACCAGGCACTCGCTCCCCTGGGGGTTCGCCATCGGGCTCGCGGTCGTCGTCCTCGCGGGCGGCTGCGGCCCGGGCGCATCGCTGCAGGCCACCCCGCACGCGACGGTCGCCCGCACCGAGGTCCCGCCTGCGCCGGCGGCGACGATGACGACCTCCGCGGGCGGATCGCTCCCGACCGCCCCGCCCGAGCCGACGCCGACGGCGACGTGGCCGGACGGCCCCGGTGTCGGGGAGTCGGTCGAGGCCGTGGAGCTCGTCGACCCGGTCGGTGACGCCGGCTGGATGGACGTGACGGATGGGTCGCCGGTGACGGCGCCGCCGGGCCTCGCCCCGGCGCTCGACGTCAGCGGCGTCGTGGCATGGATCGCGAACGGCAGCCTGTCCGCCGAGGTGACGGTCGAGGGCGCGCCACCGCCCGTCTCGAGGATCCCGGCGAGCATCCGGCTCTACGTGAAGCACGGCGAGTGGTGGTACGAGACGCCGATCGTCTGCGATGCGGGATGTCGGCGGTGGGGAACGTTCTTCCCCGTGCCGCCCTTCGCGTTCCTCGTCCGGTGGCTGCCGACCCGGTGGATCGTGCGCTTCACGATCCGGCTCGCCGAGCTCGATGGGGCCGACCCGGCCCCGAGCGAGTACGGGGTGGGGGTGGAGGCGCAGGCCTACCCCGCCGGGTTCTCCGGCGCTGCGTCGATCGACCAGGCTCCCGACGGCTTCATGCACGGCCCCCTCCTCGTCGTCACGGACACGCCCTGACCGTCGGCGACCGGGCAGAGACCCACCATCGTCCCCACCGGGCGTCCGGGGGCCTCCCGCCGGGGCATGGCGGCCAGCTCCGCGAGGGCCGTCAGGGGCGTGCGCCCGTCCGCGACGACATCCGGCCCTGTCGGGACCGGCCTCGTGGGGCCAGCATCGGCCCTGAGCGGGAGGCTTGGACGCGCGGCCCATATCCGTGCCGCCGGGACCGCGCCGAGCCACTGGCGAGACCGACCCGCGACTGGGACGTCCCAGAAGGGTCGACGCCATGCGCGACGATCTCGCCGTTCAGCCACCTCGCACGAGGAGCTCGGCTGGAAGAACTGCCGTGATCGCCGCGGGGTTCCTGGTGGTGGCGGTCATCGCAGCCACCATCTCGGGCGATATGAGACCTGCCACACAGATGGAGGCCATGCTCCCGGGCCTCATCACCGGACTGGCAGCATGGGTGGCCATCATCCTGTTCATCGTCGCGATCATCCAGGCGATTCGCAATAGGGGGGCCGGGTACGCCTCGGTCCCCCCGCCGGCGGTCGCCCTGGCTGACTCACCCGCAGCCGTCCTCGGCGTCTGGCGCGTCGTCGGGAGCGAGATCGACAATGTCGTCTCCGGCGACGAGGTGGCTCTTGGGATCGACGGAGCCGAGCTCGTGATCACGAAGGCCGCCTCCGGCGAGGCCGACCGGCGTCAGCTCGACGTGCTCGCTGCGATCGGGCGGCTCGACGGCCGCACGGAGGTCACGGTCGGGCGACACGTGCTCCTGGACCTGGACCCCGTCGCCGGATCGACGGACCGGCTCGCCGGGGTGCTCAACGAGTGAGTGGAGGACGGCACGGGCGGTCCACGCCCTGCGTGACGAGGTCGCCGCTCCCCGTCTCCCTGTCGGCGGGACGATCCCGCCGCCTCAGAGGGGCAGAGGCGGCCAGCTCGACCGGGGGCGGCCGAGGTGTCACGTGGCCCTTGTCACCCATGCGGATCGGGCAGACGGTTCTCACGGTGGGCGGCAGCGATCCGTGGCCGTCGGCGGATGCGCGACCGCCCTCGCGAAGCACAAATCTGCCCGGTCCAGCGTCGGGCGGGCGATGTCGTTGGGCTGGCGTCGGATGATGGATCCCGTCCGTCCGGGGGTGTCCCGATGAGCGCTCGGTTGTGCCCGCAGTGCGGTGTTCCCGTGTCTGAGGGCGCGCGGTTCTGCGCCTCGTGCGGGGTGGAGCTCGAAGCGGGGGCGGAGTCGGCCGCCACGGTCCTTCCGGCCGATCAGAGGCCGACGCCACCGCAGCCGCCGCCGCCCCGGCCACCCGTGCAGTCATCGCCGCTCGAGTCACCGTCACCGGGGCCTGCCGCACCGTCGGGCCAGCAGGTCCCGTCGACGGCAGTGCCCCGACGGCGCCGGAGGCGTGGCTGCCTCCTCGTGGGGCTCCTTGTCCTGCTCGTGATCGTCGTGGGCGGTGGCGCCCTGCTCGTCTCTGCGGGCGCTCTCGAGTACGTCAAGCCCGTCGAGAGCGTGACGTTCGACACGCTCGACCGGTACGCCACCGGGCGGCTCGTCACTCTCACCGGCGGCCTGTTCCTCTCGGAGCCCTTCACCTGCTACAACGACGGGAAGGACTGCGGCGCCGAGCTCGTCGACGTCGCAGATGCGACCGTGGGGCCGGGTCACCCGCGCACGATCTTCGTCTACTTCGACCCCGCGTTTCTCGAGCCCGGCCCCCGGGTGCACGTGACGAGCGGAGGTCTCGCCGGGACCGGCACCTTCGTGCACGTGACCGGCCGCGTCTGCCGCACGCGGGCCGAGCCGCCCGAGGCGTGCCTGAGGGTCGAGCAGGTCGAGTCGGCCAGCGGAACCCTGACCGCAGCCTCCCCGCGGACATCGACGCCGGCGCCCGCCCCGACCCCCCACAGGACCCAGTCTTCGCAGCCCACGGAAACGGCCGAACCGACGCCGACGCCCGAGCCCACGCCGACGCCGACACCATCCTTCACTGCTGAGGAACTCGCGGCAGCCTGCGAGGGGACACCCATCCCCCGGGCAGCCAAGTACGCCGGGACCGTCCACCCGCTCGTTGTCGTCAATGCGTCCGATGTCAGGCTCGGCCTCGGCCTCACTGAGCGGTACACCATCAACCGCAAGTGGTTGGACGACCTCTGGCCCGGTCCCATCCAGCTCGTCGTCTGTGTCGACGACGAGCGGGAGGTGAGGGTCGGCTCGTGCGGCACGTACACGAGCGGCGACAAGCGGGGTGAGGTCATCCGGTACAAGTACACCCAGAAGGTCCGTGTGGTCGTCGCTCGGACCGGCAAGGACACCGGCTACAAGACATTCATCGGCAGCACGTCGGCGTGTGGCTTCCTCATGATGATCGGGAGCGGCCCGCCGCCCTGGAAGACGTACGGCGACGAGGTGAGCGACGCCAAGATCGACGCGTACGCCGCGTCGGTCTCCAAGAAGAAGGTGAAGTAGGCGACCCACGGTGCGAGGAGGTCGCCATCGACGTGTGGGGCAACGTGCGAGGCGCCGACGGACTCTTCATGCCGACAGCGGTGGCGCCGCTGGCCAAGTCCCAGCCGCTGCCGACGGCGCCCCAGCCGTCGCCGGCAGCGGTTCCTGGCGTCGGCGGGGGCGTCGGGCTATCTCCTCCGGCGAAAGGAAAGGGGCGCGATGATGTCGAAGAGCAAGCTGGCCACCATGATGGTCAGCCTCGCTCTGGTTCTGTCTGCTTGCGGTGGCGGGAGTTCGCAGGCTCCGGGCGCGCCTGCGAGTTCGACGCCATCCGAGACGAGCGGACCCCCCGTCGAGACCGGGAGTCCAGACACAGAAGCGAGCGGGCCGGTCGAAGGCGTCGAACCCGGAGCGTCGTCAGAGGCCGTGACTGGCGAGCCGTGTGGCCCGGATGCGGCCTGGGTTGGACTGTTCGGTGACGGGATCGCCTGTATCGACTCGACCGGCTGGAAGACCTACAACGAAACCAACTCGACGATCAAGAGCGGCCAGATCCACGAGGTCGCCGTCTGTGACGGAACGACCTGGTTCGCCACCAGTGGCGGTCTCGCAACGGCCGACAAGGACGGCTGGGCAAGCCCTGAGGCGACCGGGCGCATCAGCCCTGATGCTGTCGCGTGCGATCCCACCGGCGGCATCTGGGTGGGTGGCTACGACCTTGTTGCGCATTTCGACGGCGCGGATCTCCAGACATACGAGACGTCCAACCTGGGCAGCGGCGAGTTCGCCAATACGGTGAACGATGTCGCGGTGGCGCCCGATGGCACGGCTTGGTTCACCACCCCCAGCGGCGTGGCTTCCTACGACGGCGAGACCTGGCGGCATTGGGAGAAGGGCGATGGGTTCAAGGAGGAGATGTTCCCCGAGAAGGTCGCCGTCGATTCGAAGGGACGACCGTGGGTTTCGCTGGCCACCTGGGGTGTGATCACTCTTGTCGGCGATGCCTGGAAGCAGTACAGGCAGGACAACCTCTTCCAGACGAAGGCGGTCGCGGTCGCGCCTGATGGCAAGATCTGGGCCGGGACCTATTCCAATGGCGTCTCGTCCTTCGACGGCAAGACCTGGAAGACCTACACGAGAGGCCCCAAGACCCTGCCCAGTGCCAATGTCAAGAGCTTGACGGTCGACAAGACGGGGCGCGTCTGGGTCGGCACCGATTGGGGTCTCGCCGTCCTTGATGGAAGCAAGTGGCAGGTCTATCACATGAGCGATTTGCCACTGCTCGACGACGAGATCTTCTGCCTGGCGGTCGAAGGAGCCGGACCCAAGTTGCCAGCGAAGCAGCCGAAGCCGCCGGGCACCCTCACTGGGCGCATCGTGACGAACGGCGACCCGATCACCGGCCGTAGCGTGCAGGCTTGCGCGCAGTTCGTCGGCTCTTCCTTTGTCGGCGACACGCCGTGCGAGGACCAGGCATTCTTCCGCACCGTCAAGACCGGGAGCGACGGAACATTCACGTTCACCGACCTGCCGGTCGGCAAGTACGCGCTCACTTTCCAGAACACGGACGGCAACTGGATGCGCCTGACCGATGGATACAACGTCGGCGACAAGGAATTGACGGTCACAGAGAACGGGACGACTGACCTCGGCGATCTCGATATCGCCGAACTCAGCGGATGAGCCTCGCCCGCCTGAACAGACGCCTCCGCTATGCGTTCATCTCGGACGCCGAGGAGGACGGCCCGCGACGCCTCGGTCGCGGGGCTCACTGGTCGGGGAGCCCGGCCCGTGCGGACCCGGCCTCGAGCGTGTGCGTTAGGCTCCGCGACTCGGACGGGAGGACCCAGCCCCGACGGGCGCCCGACGGTTCCGATACGCACCATCGCGGACTTCCACGCGCGCCATCCGCGGTCCTAGCCTGCAGGTGAGATTCGGGGCCTGGTCCCCACCGTCCTCGGTCTCCCGCATCGTGATGGGCACAGAAGCGATGCGAAAGAGCCGGCGCCCGGCGCACCCCCCGCGCAGGGCGCCGGTCCACGTCGGGTCATCCGCAGGCGATCGACCCCGCGCAGCCGCGTCTCGCACCCCCGCTGTGGGCCGCGCAACGACCGCGGCCGAATTCGCAGGCGCCCTCGTCCAGCGTGGGTGCCCGTCCGTCCGCGACGACCTCCGGCTCTGGTGCTCCAACCGAAGCGGGACCACGCTCGGCCCAGAGCGGGAGGCTTGGACGCGTGGCCCTAACCCCGGCCGCCGGGGCCGCACCGAGCCACTGGCGAGACCGACCCGCGAGGCGTCCCAGGAAGGGCAGAGCCGATGCGCAGGATCGCGGCTTGCCTGGTCGTCGCGGCGTTGATGTCGGGCTGCGCCGCCGCCCCGGGAGCTACGCCGATCATCGTCAGCGTGACTCCGGCCGCGTCCGAGGAGCCGACACTGAGCCCCACAAGAGAAGCCACTCCCGCTCCGATCCCCCACAAGACCCAGCCGCCGCGGCCCACGCCGACCCTGACGCCGACCTATGTGGCACCGGCGGATCTGCCCAGCTACGAGGAGGTCGTGGCGGCCTTTCCTGCCGGGACGCAGACCTGTGCCACTCGGGCCGGGATCTGGGGGCCTTCGCGCGACTACTCGTTGGGGCCCTTCGACGGCGAACCGGCCTCGCTCGACGGAGAGTGGCCGCACTTCTGCCCAGGGGCGCGATTCATCGTGACCAAGCGGTTTGTCGATTACTACGGCAGCGAGCTGCCGGTTGGAACCCTCTTGACCATTGATGCCGACTACAGGTTCGTGCAGATCTCCGGATGGTCGCCGACCCCGACGCTCACGCCGGCGCTTCCCGTCACCGAGGACGAGCTCCTGGCAGCCTGCGAGGGGAAACCCATTCCCCACGCAGCCAAGTACGGTGGCTCGGTCCACCCGCTCGTCGTGGTGGACGCCTGGGGCGAGATCGACCCTGACCTTTACGACATCAACGCCAAGTGGGCCGACGATCTCTGGCCCAGCCCCATTCAGCTCGTCCTCTGCGTCGACGACTCCACGACGGTGAAGGTCGGCTCGTGCGGTACGTACACGCGGAGAAGCGACGGCGCAGCGGGTCAGATCATCCGATATCGGGACAGCGTGAAGGTCCGGGTGGTCGTGGCCGCCACCGGGAAGGACACTGGGTACAAGACCTTCGCGGGAAGCACCCCGCAATGCCTGGCCAGTGTCTCGCTGCCCGCCTCCGGTCCCCCACCCTGGGAGATGTACGGCGACGACGTGAGCAGCGATGCCATCAACGCGTACGCCACGGCGGTCTCGAAGAAGGTGAAGTAGTCCGCTGGGTTGGCGGTGGCCGCAGTGATAGCCGTTGCGGTTCGTCAGGCGGCGATCCGGGGCGCGCTCGCCCTTGGCCGCGCCGGTGAGCTCGGTCACCTCGGCCTCCATCACCGCCTGGGCGAGGACGCGCACGCCCTCGCGGAGGAAGTCGACGTCGCCGTCGGCGATCGCCTTGCGCACGGTCTCGAGCACGGCCATCCTGTCTTCGGCCATCGCGGCCTCCCTTTCGTCGTCGGTTGCTAGTCCAACGACGCGAGGATGACGCGGTTGCCGTTTCCGTTCACGGCCGCCCGCTGTTACACCACGTTAGGGGACACGACCCGCGCGCCACGAAGACGCCCCGACCGACGGCCCCGCCGCGCTACCATCCGCTTCGGGTGATGCCGCCCCCCGCAGACGGGCGCACCCTGCGCTCCAGGCCGGCCCGGGCCCAGCACCGGCACCCGGGGTCACGTCGATCGATCCGCCGCCACGAGGGTCACCCGATGCGAGGTCACGCGATCCGACGGTTCGTCCTCCAGGTCGTGGTGGACTCGGCCGCCATCGCCGCCGCGATCATCATCCTCGGCTTCATCACCGTGCCCGACCCGTTCCCGTTCGGCTCCGCCCGCGTTCCGATCGCACAGGCGGAGAACAGCCGCCTGATCTACGTCCTGCTGTCGGGCGTGGGCCTGACCATCGGGAACATCATCCTGCGGCCCATCCTCGTCGCCTTCACCGGCCGGCTGATCATCTGGTCGATGGGGCTGTTCTCGGTCGTGCTGACCGCGATCATCCTGTACATCACCGGCGCGATCACGCCGCTGACGATCAAGATCGCGGATCCCTTCATCGTCTGGCTGCTCGTCGCGTCAGCGATCGTCCAGGTCGTCGGCTCGACCTTCTCCGCCCTCATGGGCCTCACGCGTCCCTCGCTCACGCCGGACCAGGCCACCTCGGGCGTCTGGGGGTTCCTCGACGCGCTGCCCACGCCGCGCCGGAACGCGATCATCGAGAACCTCCGGCTCCAGCAGGTCTACGACACCCTCATCAGCTTCGGCGTCGAGATCACCATCGACCGGACCCCGCTCCGCACGCTCCGGCTCTGGTCGGAGAAGTACATCCTCGCGATGCCCGACCCCATCGCCGGGCATGACGACACCCGAGAAGATCGGGGTCATGCTCCAGCAGCTCGGCCCGACGTACGTGAAGATCGGACAGATGGCGGCGAGCCAGGGCGCCTCGCTGCCGCCGGAGTGGGCGGAGGAGCTGGCCCGACTTCAGAGCGACGTGAAGCCGTTCCCATGGAAGGATGCGCGGGACATCATCACGAAGCAGCTGGGCAAGCCGCCCGAGGAGCTGTTCGCCACGCTCGAGCAGGAGCCGTTCGCCGCGGCCTCGACGGCGCAGGTCCACCGCGGGACGCTCCACGACGGCACCGAGGTCGCCGTCAAGGTCCAGCGGCCGGAGATCGTGGCGATGACGAAGGCGGACCTCGGCGTCATGCAGGAGCTCTCGAAGGTCGCGGAGCGCCGCCTCGCGTTCGCCCGCGCCGTCGACCTCAACGCGATCGTCACCGAGTTCGCGTCGGGCGTCCTCCGCGAGCTCGACTACCGGAACGAGGCGTACCAGGCGAAGCGGCTGCAGGAGGGGATGGCGAAGTTCCCCAACGTGGGCGTCCCGAACGTCTACGACGCCCTCTCCGGCGAGCGCGTCCTCACGATGGAGTTCATCCGCGGCATCAAGATCAGCGACGTCGCGAAGCTCGAGGCGGCGGGGCTCGATCGCCAGGCGCTCGGGGTCGCGTTCATCCGGGCCCTCATCAAGCAGGTCCTCATCGACGGCTTCTTCCACGGCGACCCGCACCCGGGGAACCTGTTCGTCGTGCCCGAGACGGGGCGGATCGTCTTCATCGACTGCGGCCTCGTCGGCCAGCTCGACAGCCAGCAGCGGACCGACCTGCTCGACCTCATCTACTCGCTGAAGACCTACGACTTCGACAGCGTGGCGACGGTCGTGATCCGCCTGAGCCGGAGGACGCTCGGCTTCGACGAGAAGACCTTCCGGACGAACATCGACCGGCAGCTCCGCCAGTTCCTCATGTACGGCGAGGGCGCGGACATCGCGACGGGTCTCTCCTCGATGCTCTCGACCGTCTACAGCAGCGGACTGCGCCTCGACGCGAACCTCACGATGGCGATCAAGGCGATCATCCAGGCGACCGAGACGGCGGCGATCCTTGCGCCCAACATCGACATCGCGGACGCGGCGGTCGGCGAGGCGCGCGACGCGCTCCTCGCGAACCTGACGACCGAGAAGATGCGGGCGGTCGCGACCGCGAAGGCGATGGAGGTCGGCAAGGAGCTCATCCGGCGGGCGCCCACCCTCGAGGCTGCGGCCTGGAGCTGGGTGGACCAGTTCGGCAAGGGCAAGCTCGTCGTCGAGGTCGACACGTCCGACCTCGGCAAGCAGTCTCGCACGATCAACTCCGCGGGACGGCGGCTGTCGACGGGGATGATCGTGGTCGGCCAGCTCATCGGGACGGCGATCCTCGCGGTCGTCGCCCTCCAGCCGGCCGTCGCCCAGAACCTCGGGTTCATCCCCGGCCTCGCGATCACCGCGTTCCTCGTGACGCTCGGGTACAGCTTCTACATCCTCCTCCGCAGCGAGGCGGGCGGCGGGAAGCCCGGCGGGGGTGACGGAGGCTGAACCCGGGGCGCCGGCGGCGGAGGCGGACCGGTCCCGCTCTGCTCTCAGGGCTCGCAGGCGGCCCAGCGGTCCACGCCCTTGAACCGCTGGACGCGAAGGAACGCGTCGGTGAGGCGCGCCTCCGGGAGCCTGCCCCCCTCCACCGCCGCCACCAGAGAGGCCGTCACCTCCCGCACGCCGGCCGACGTGGAGAGGATCACCATGTCGACCCCGGCGCGGAGCGCGAGCTCGACCGCCGTCGGGACGTCCCAGCGGTCGGTGATCCCGCCCATGTACAGGTCGTCGGTCATGACGAGGCCGGTGAAGCCCAGGTCCTCGCGCAGCAGTCGGACGGTCTTCGCGGAGAGCGACGTCGGGTAGGACGGGTCGATCGCGTCCACCCGGAGGTGGCCGAGCATGATCGCCGGGATGCCCGCGCCGATGGCGGCTTCGAACGGCGGCAGGGCTCGCCGACGGAGGGTGGCGACCGACGCCGTCACGATCGGCAGCGAGGAGTGCGAATCCACGGTGGTCTCGCCGTGTCCGGGGAAGTGCTTCCCCACCGCGGCGATCCCCGCGCGGGCGAGCCCCTCCGCGAACGCGACGCCCGCCCGTGCGACGACCGCAGGGTCCGCCCCGAACGAGCGGTCGCCGATGACGCCCCCGCCCGCGGCGCCCGTCACGTCGAGGACGGGCGCGAGGTCCACGGTCAGCCCCAGGTCGGCCATCCCGCGGCCGATCCGCCGCGCCCGCGCCTCGATGGTCGCCGCCGGGAGCGTCCCGAGGCTCCGCGCGCTCGGGGTCGCGGCGATGATGCCGGCGCGCGCAAGGCGTCCGATGCGCCCGGGCTCCTCGTCCGTCGCGATCGCCAGCGGGACCGCGGCCCGTGCCTGGAGATCCGCGACCAGGGCGCGGACCTGCGCGGCATCCACGAGGTTCCCGCCGAACAGCAGGATCCCGCCGACGCCCGCGTCCACGGCGGCACCGCCGCCCTCGTCGGCCGTCGTGCCGGGGATCCCGACGAGCAGCACCTGTGCGGCGCGGAACGGGAGGGACGGCAGGGCGCAGGCGCCGGACGCGACGGGGGCGAGCGACTCGGGTGGATCCTGGACCGTCGCCTCGGGCGTCGCCGGTGCGGAGGTCGGTGCGGCGGTCGACTGCGCCGCACCGGGCGCATCCGTCGCCGTGCCGGGGATCACGGCCGTCCCGGGCGTCCCGGCGGCCGGGGTCGACGCCGGCGGGCTCGCCGGCCCGCATCCCGCGAGAAGCAGCGCGGCGAGCACGAGGCTCGCGGCGCGCGCCGGCCGAGCGCGGGACGAGTCAGGACCGCGGCTCCTCCGCAGGATCGATCGCATGCGCGGCGCGTCCGCTCAGCCGCCCGGCGGCGCGCCGAAGAGCAGCGTGATCCAGGCTTCGAGCGGCGTCCGCGCGACCTCTCGGTAGCCGATCCGCTTCGAGGCGGAGCCGGGCGCGTCGGGCGGGAGCGACGGCGCGCCGACCTCGAGGGTGAACTGGCGCTCCCCGCGCCCGCCCACCCCGTAGGCGCGCGCCTGGAGCGCGACGTAGCGCGGCTCCTGGATCAGCTCCAGCTCCGCGCGGAGCCGGTCCAGCTGCGCCGCGAGCGTCGAGTTGGCCGCGCGCGCCCTGTCGGCGCGCGCGACGGCCTCTGCCGCCTCACCGACCTGGCGGGCGAAGGTGAAGAGGATCCATGCCGCGACGGCTGCCGCGAGGATCCACGCGAGGCGCCTGCGGTTGAGTCCGGCGAGGGGGATCGACGGGAGCGAGGTGGTCGCCGCCGCCGCGGCGTCTCCGGCGGGGCCGGACACCGGCGCCTGCGGGGCGACCGGCCGCCGGGTCGGCCGATCGCGGCGTGCCGCCGGGTTCGCGCGGCCTGCGATGTTCGCGGATCACGGGGCGAGCCTAGGGGCGTGCGCATGCCTGCGTCAACCGGCGGGGCCGCTCGCGGCGGCTTGCACGCGCTGCTAGACTGCCCGAATACCGCACATCCGTTCGAATTGGAGCATACGATGCGACGGTTCGCGCCCGCCGCCACACAGACGGTCCTGGACCGGCTCCTGGACGAGCCGTCGATCGCCCGTGGCGTGATCCACCACCGCCACCTGCCCGCGCGCGAGGCGGTGACCGCGCCCTTCCCGGACTGGCTGGATCCACGCATCCGCGGTGGGCTCGCGGGTGCCGGGATCGAGCGGTTGTACAGCGCACCAGGCGGACGCGCTGGCCCGCATCCGGGCCGGCGACGATGTCGTCGTCGTCACTGCCACGGCGTCCGGCAAGAGCCTCTGCTACGAGATCCCGGTCCTCCAGTCGCTCGCGGAGGATCCGTCGGCGCGCGCGCTCTTCCTGTTCCCCACCAAGGCCCTCGGCCAGGACCAGGTGGCCGCGCTGCGCGGGCTGGCGTCTGCGTCCGGACTGGACGTCCAGGCGTCCACGTACGACGGGGACACGCCCGCGCCCATCCGGTCCGCGACGCGGACCGCGGGGCAGGTCGTGGTGACCAACCCGGACATGCTCCACGCCGCCATCCTCCCGCACCACACCAAGTGGTACCGGCTCTTCGAGCAGCTCCGGTACATCGTTGTCGACGAGCTGCACACGTACCGCGGCGTCTTCGGCAGCCACGTCGCGAACGTGCTGCGCCGCCTCCTGCGGATCTGCGCCCACTACGGCTCGCATCCGGTCATCGTCTGCTGCTCCGCCACCATCGCGAACCCCGTCGCCCTGGCGTCCGCGCTCACCGGACGGAGCCCGGTCCTCGTCGACCGCGACGGCTCCCCGGCCGGCGACCGCCACGTGCTCTTCGTCGAGCCGCCGCTCCTCGACGCCGGAACGGGCGCGCGCGGCTCGGCCCTGACGCTCGCCTCGCGCTGGGCGCAGCCGTTCCTGCGCGCCGGACGCCAGACGATCGTCTTCGGGCGCTCCCGCACTGCCGTCGAGATCCTGCTCACCGCCGTCCGGGACGGCCTGCGCGAGGGCGACGGCTCGCTCCCGGGACCCGCCCGACGCGTCCGCGGCTACCGCGGCGGGTATCTCCCCACCGAGCGGCGATCCATCGAGCGGGGGCTCCGGGACGGCGAGGTGCTCGGGGTCGTCGCGACGAACGCCCTGGAGCTCGGCGTGGACATCGGGGGCCTGGACGTCGCCGTCCTCGCCGGATATCCGGGGTCCATCGCCGCCACGCGACAGCAGATGGGCCGGGCCGGCCGCCGCCTCGGCACCTCGGTCGCCGTCCTCGTCGCATCGGGGTCGGCGGTGGACCGCTACGTGCTCGGCCACCCCGAGTTCGTCCTCGACGGCGACCCGGAGGAGGCGCGCCTGGACCCGGACAACCTCCACGTCCTCCTCGCGCACCTGAAGGCGGCCGCCTTCGAGCTGCCGTTCGAGCCCGGCGAGGCGTTCGGCCCGGAGCCGGCGGACGACCTTCTCGCCTTCCTCGCGGAGGACGGCCACGTCCGGCAGGCGGGGGACGGTCGCTGGTACTGGGCGAGCGAGAACTTCCCGGCGTCGGCCGTCTCGCTGCGCAGCGCGGCCGAGGAGAACGTCGTGATCATCGACACGACCGGCGAGGCACCGCGGGTGATCGGCGAGGTGGACCTCTTCGCCGCCCGGACCCTCGTCCACGAGGACGCGATCTATCTGCACGAGTCGGTCCAGTTCCACGTGGACCGGCTCGACTGGGACGAGCGGAAGGCGTACGTGCGCCGGGTGGACGTGGACCACTACACGCAGGCGGACCTCGCGGTGACGCTCAAGCCGCTCGACGTCTTCGCGGACGAGGCCGCCCCGGGCGGCCGCCGGAACCACGGCGAGGTGATGGTCGCCAGCCTCGCCACGATCTACAAGAAGCTCAAGTTCGGCACGAACGAGAACATCGGCTGGGGTCGGATCCACCTGCCGGAGATCGAGCTCCAGACCACCGCGTACTGGCTCACCGTCGACGGGACGGACGCCTGGCGGCGCGACGAGCTGGACGTCGCGCTGGTGGGGGCCGGACGAGGCGATGCAGGCGGTCGCCTCGGTGCTCCTCATGGTGGACCCACGCGACCTCGGGCTCGTGACGCAGGTGCGGGCGCCGCACGCGGACGCCCCCGCCATCCACCTCTACGAGCCCGTGCCCGGCGGGGTCGGCCTCGCGGAGCGCCTCTACGCGAAGCACGCGGAGCTCCTCGACGGCGCCGCCGACCTCATCGCCCGCTGCACGTGCGACGCCGGGTGCCCCGCCTGCACCGGCCCGCGCCTCGAGTACGGCGCGACGGACCTCGACCCCCGCGGCCTCGCCCTCCGGCTCCTTGCGCACCTGGGCGCGCGCGTGCCCTCGCGCGCCCGCGCGGCCGCATGAGCGGGCTCCCGATGAGGGGGCTCCCGCCCCCGACCGCGGGCGGACGGCCGCAGCCGGCGAACGACACCGCCGCGCGCGCGAGCGCGATCGCGGCCGCCGTCCCGGGCGTCACGCTGGGACGGCGGCTCGCCTCCTTCCGGGTCGCCCGGGCCGCCGATCGCCCTGGATCTCGCGTCCATGGACGACCGGGACGGCCTCGCGCATCGGCTCGCCGCGGCGGTCGGCGGCTCCGTCCTCCAGGGCGCGGGCGGCACCGTCGTGCGGATCGACGCGGGGATCGGCGCGCATGCCGGTGGACCGGCAGCGCCTCGGGAGCCTGCCCGGGCAGCCGCCCGCGGATGGGCGGCTCGTCTGCCTGGACACGGAGACGACGGGCCTCGGCACCGGCGCGGGCACGGTCGCGTGGGTCGTGGGCGTCGGGACATGGGAGGACGATGCCCTCCGCGTCGTCCAGCTGCTCCTGCCGGACCACCCGGACGAGCCGGCGCTCCTCGACGCCGTCGCCCGCGAGATCGGCCCCAGCCCGCGTCCTCGTCACGTACAACGGCCGGTCGTTCGACTGGCCGCTCCTCGTCGCCCGATACCGCCTGCACCGGCGCCCGGCACCCGTGCTCGGCGGCCACCTCGACCTCCTCCCCGTCGTCCGGCGCCTCTTCCGCCACCGGCTCGGTGGTGCCCGCCTGCGCACGGTCGAGGAGAGCCTGCTCGGCGTGACCCGTCACGACGACGTGGAGGGCTGGGAGATCCCCGCGCTCTACCTGGACTTCCTGCGCGGCGGCGCGGCGACACCCCTGGCCCTCGTCGCCCGGCACAACGCCGAGGACATCCGCTCTCTGGGCCGGCTGCTCGGGCACCTCGACGCGCGGCTCGCGGACCCGTCCGCGCGCCGGGCCGCGCACCCGGGCGACCTCGCGTCCCTCGCAGAGATGCTCCGTCTCGACGGCCGCCACGACGAGGCGCTCGCGTGCCTGGAGCACGCCGTGGCGGCGCTGCACTCCGCGGGCTCGCCGGCGACGGCTGCGACGACCGCGCGACCGTCCCTCCGCGCCGGCGCGACCGGCCGGCTTCGCGGTCGCGAGGAACCAACCTGGTGGTCTCCGCGGGTGCGCGCGGACGCGGGCGGGCGCGTCCCGGACCCGGATCGCGTCCCGCCGACGGGCCGCCCCGGCCGCGGCGGGCCCGTGGAGATCGCGGACGTGCTGGCAGCCCGGGCGCGCACGCTGCGCCGCCTCGGCCGCCACGCGGACGCCGCCGACGCATGGGAGGATCTCGCGATGGTCGCGGGCCCCGCCGGCGCCGCCGCATGGATCGAGGTGGCGAAGATCCGCGAGCACGCCGGACGGGACCCGGTCGAGGCGCTCGCCGCCACCGACCGGGCGCTCGCGCTGCTGGCGCGGCGCCGGGCCGCCGGCCGCCCGGACGTGGCCGCCGAGGGCCGCGCCGCCCGCCGCCGCGCGCGCCTCGTTCGGCGGGTCGCCCGCGCGCGGAGCATCATCCGGACCGCCCGCGCATGACCAACGGCCGCCGACGCGGTCCCTCAGGGTCACTACGATGCGCTCGGGGGAGTCGGGCCGGCGGCCACGCGCGGCCCCGTTGCAGTGCCCGGCCACGGCGTGCCGAGGGGCGGGCCCGGTCGATCACAGGAGGCCATGGTGAAGATCGCTCTCCTCGGTGCGGGGCGCATCGGCAAGATGCACGCCGCGATCCTGTCAGAGGTCGTCGGGGGAGACCAGCTGCTCGTCGCGGACGTGGACGCGCAGGCGGCGGCGGCGGTCGCGGCCGCGACCGGGGCGACCGCGGTGTCCGTCGACGAGGCGATCGAGCGAGCCGACGCGGTCGCGATCGCGGCTGCCTCCAACGTCCACGGCGACCTGATCCGCAAGGCGATCGGTCTCGGCAAGCCCACCTTCTGCGAGAAGCCGCTCGCGCCCGGGCTGGACGAGAGCCGCGAGCTCGTCAGCATGGTCGAGGCGTCCGGCGTCCCGTTCATGCTCGGCTTCCAGCGCCGATTCGACCCGGCCTACGTCGAGGCGCGCCGCCTCATCGAGACCGGCGAGATCGGCACCGTCTACGCCATCCGCCTGGCCGGCCACGACCCGGCGCCCCCGCACGAGGCGTACATCCCGGCCTCGGGCGGGCTGTTCCGGGACTTCTCCATCCACGACTGGGACGTGATCCGCTGGCTCACCGGGAGCGAGGTCGCGGAGGTCTACGCGGTCGGCGCCGTCCGCGGCTTCGAGGTCTTCAGGAAGTACGACGACGTGGACACCGCGATCGCCGCGATCACGATGGCGAACGGCGTCCTGGCCGTGCTCACGACGGCCCGCCACGACCCGCTCGGCTACGACATCCGGACCGAGATCTTCGGCTCGCAGGACAGCGTCGTCGTGGGCCTCGGCCCGCGGACGCCCATCCGCTCGCTGGAGGCCGACTGGGTCGCGTCCGATGCCCCCAAGTGGAACTTCTTCATCGACCGGTTCACGTCCGCCTACGAGGCGGAGATCGCCGCGTTCGTCCGCGTCGCCAGGGGCGAGATGCCGACGCCCTGCTCCGCGCGGGACGGCCTCCAGGCCCTGATCGTGGCGGAGGCGGCCACCCGGTCACTCAAGGAGCACCGGCCGGTCACCACCGCGGAGTTCGACGCCTGAACCGAGGACCGCGGCGGGCCGGCCCGCCGCGGTCCTCTCGACGTGTCGCCCATCTTGCGGGCGCGCATACTCTGTTCAGGGACGGGCGGGCGTTCGCAGGAACGCCGCCGTCCTGGCGAAAGGAGGCGCTCGGAGAAACACGCGATCCGAGAGCTGTGACGGGCCGGGTGCACAGAGGAGCCCGCGTGGCGGGCCCCGGCCGCGTGAAGGAATTGAGGAGGAGAGTTCGTGAAGTTCACCAAGATCCTCATCGGCGTCGCCACGGCGGCGCTCCTGGTCGCCGCGTGCTCGTCGAGCAGCACCCCGGCTCCGTCCGCCGACGCGGGCGGCGGCGGAGGCGGCGACCGCGCGAACATCAGCATCGAGGTCGTCTCCCACGGTCAGGCGTCCGATCCCTTCTGGTCGGTCGTGAAGAACGGCGTGGACCAGGCCGCGAAGGACATGGGCGTCAAGGTCAACTACTCGGCGCCGGACACCTTCGACATGGTCAAGATGGCCCAGCTCATCGACGCGGCCTGCGCCAAGAAGCCGAGCGGGCTCGTCATCTCGCTCCCTGACGCCGCGGCCCTCGGCCCCAGCGTCACGAAGTGCATCGACGCCGGGATCCCGGTGTGGTCCATGAACTCCGGGTCCGACACGTACAAGGACCTCGGCATCAAGGCCCACGTCGGCCAGACCGAGTACGAGGCGGGCCTCGGCGGCGGCGAGAAGCTCGCGAAGGCCGGCGGCAAGAAGGGCATCTGCATCAACCAGGAGGTCGGAAACGCCGCCCTCGACCTGCGCTGCCAAGGCTTCAACGATGGCTTCACGAAGAACGGCGGAACCTCCGTCGAGGTCGTGGGCGTCAACCTCTCCGATGCCACCGGCACCCAGCAGACCGTCCAGGCCAAGCTCCAGGGCGACCCGACGATCGACACGGTCCTCGCGCTCGGCCCCACCGGGTCCACGCCGACGCTCAAGGCCATCGAGGCGCTCGGTCTCACCGGGAAGACGAAGCTCGCGACCTTCGACCTGAGCCCCGAGGTCCTCGACGCGATCCTCAAGGGCAACATGGAGTTCGCGATCGACCAGCAGCAGTACATCCAGGGCTACCTGCCGATCGTGTTCGGCACTCTCAACGCGCTCTATGGCACGAGCCCGACGGGCGTCGTCATGACAGGCCCGGGCTTCGTAACCAAGGACAACGCGCAGCAGGTCATCGACCTGAGCAAGCAGGGCATCCGGTAACCGGAGCCAGGCTCACTCGATCGTGAACGCGAAGGGGCCGGCGATGGGTCGCCGGCCCCTTCGCCATCCGTCCTCGAGGGAGAGAGGATGACGGCGTCTGCTTCGAGCCCGGCCTCCGGCCGGCTCCGCGAGATCGGCATCTGGCGGAGATTCCTCAACCGCCCCGAGTTCGGATCGATCATCGGGGCGATCGTCGTCTGGACCTTCTTCGCCATCATCGCGGGCGGGAAGGGGTTCACGAGCCCGAAGGGGATCGCGGGCACGCTCGAGATCGCCTCCCAGATCGGGATCCTCGGCGTCACCGTCTCGCTGCTCATGATCGCGGGCGAGTTCGACCTCTCGATCGGTTCGATGGTGGGCGCCTCCGGCCTCGTGCTCGGCTACCTCATCGTCGAGCAGGGGTGGCCCGTGTGGGGCGCGGTCATCGCCGCCTTCGCCTTCGCGCTCACGGTCGGAGCGACCAACGGCTACCTCGTCTACAAGACCGGGCTGCCGTCGTTCCTCGTGACCCTGGCGACCCTCTTCATCCTCCGCGGGGTGTCGATCGGGTTCACCCGACTCCTGACGAACCTCACGGTCATCAGCGGGATCCGGGACAGGACGGAGGGCGACCCCATCGCGTGGCTGTTCTCCGGGATCCTGTTCTCCCCGGAGAGAGGGGCGGACTTCAAGATCTCGATCCTCTGGTGGCTCGCGCTCGCCCTGGTCGCCACCTGGGTCCTGCTGCGCACGCGGTTCGGCAACTGGATCTTCGGCGTCGGCGGCTCGTCGGTCGCCGCGCGCAACGTGGGCGTCCCCGTCGCGCGCGTGAAGATCCTCCTCTTCATGACGACCGCGGCGTCCGCTTGCCTCCTGGCGATGATCCAGGTCTTCTCGGCGGGCAGCGCGGACGTCCTCCGCGGCCAGCAGAAGGAGTTCGAGGCGATCATCACCGCCGTCATCGGCGGCACGCTCCTCACCGGCGGCTACGGGTCCGCGCTCGGATCGATGTTCGGGGCGTTCACGCTCGGCTCGACTCAGCTGGGCATCGTCTTCGCCGGCATCAACACCGACTGGTACCAGGCGGTCCTGGGCGTCATGCTCCTCGTGGCCGTCCTCGTGAACAACTGGACACGCCGCCGCGCCTCGGAGGCCCGACGATGAGCGAGAACACCTCCTCCGCCCCCCGCGCCTCTGCCGCGCGGTCCGATACCCCCGTCCTGGAGGCACGGAACGTCTCCAAGTACTTCGGCCGCGTCGTCGCGCTGAAGGATGTCTCGCTCGCCGTCCGGCCGGGCGAGGTCAACTGCCTCCTCGGCGACAACGGGGCCGGCAAGTCCACGCTGATCAAGATCCTCTCCGGCGTGCACGGGCCCGACGAGGGCCAGCTGTTCATGAACGGCGAGGAGATCAAGCTCAGCTCGCCGCGCGACGCGCTCAACCGGGGGATCGCCACGGTCTACCAGGACCTCGCGGTGCTCCCGCTCATGAGCATCACGCGGAACTTCTTCCTCGGCTCCGAGCCGACGAAGGGCTGGGGTCCATTCGGTCGCTTCGACCTCGACGGCTCCTCGACGATCGCAAAGGAGCAGATGCGCGAGATCGGCATCGAGGTCCGCGACACCGGTCAGCTCGTGGGGACGCTCTCGGGCGGCGAGCGGCAGACGCTCGCGATCGCTCGTGCCGAGTACTTCGGCGCGAAGGTGCTCATCCTCGACGAGCCGACGTCCGCACTCGGCGTGAAGGAAGCTGCGATCGTCCTCCGGCACGTCCTCCGGGCCCGGAGCAGGGGCCTCGGGGTCGTCTTCATCACCCACAACGTGCAGCACGCGCTGCCCGTCGGCGACGTCTTCACGATCCTCGCCCAGGGGAAGCTCGAAGGGACGTTCCGCAAGGGCGAGGTGGACATGGAGAGGCTCCTCAAGCTCATGGGCGGCGGGAGCGAGCTCGACGACCTCGAGCGCGAGCTCCAGGAGCTCGCGGCGGAGGCCGAGAAGGGCGGCGAGGTCGAGGCCCTTCCCCCCGTCCTCGACGAGACCCCCACCGGGACCCACGGCTTCCCGACCATCTGACGGGGCCGGCAGGCGGGGGCACCGCCGCCGGACGATCCCCGCACGACGCACAAGACCCCGCCCGACCTGTCGGGCGGGGTCTTCTCTCGCGCGACGCCGCGGGCCGCAGCCCGCCGCCTCAGGACTCCGGGGACGCGTACGACCCGACGGTGTCCGCGCGCGCAGGGCCGAAGATCCGCCGGACGCGCTCGCGCACGAGCCGGGTGATGACCTGCGCTCGGTCCGGGACGCCGGACAGCCCCCAGTCCTCGACGACGAGCGAGCCCGCCGCCGCCGCGACCCGCAGGTCGAGCACCGTCCGCTGCCGGCCGCCGATGTTCGGGTGCGCGGCCGTGGCGACGAGCGCCGAGAGGAACGTGTCGCCGGCGCCCGTCGGGTCCACCTCCCGGTCGGAGAGCGTCGCGCGCCACCGGAGCGTCTGGATCGGCCCGTCGGCCCCCAGCGTGAGAAGCAGGCCGCCCTGGTGGCCCTGAGTGACCGCGAGGACCGCTCCGGGCCGCAGGAGCGCCCACAGCTCGCGCAGGGGCGTCTCCGGGGCGACGTCGTGGTGGCTGACCCCGACGACGTCCGCGCGCCGGATGAGCGCCGACGGCTCGGGCGCCTTCCGTACCACCCTGTGACCGTCCACGAGGTTCCGGAGCAGCCCCTGCCAGGCGACGCCGACGAACGTGCCGGCGCGGATGGGCGCCACCCACTCGTCGTGGACCTCGTCCGCGACCGGCGCGACCATCCACGCCCGTGCCGAGACCCAGGACTCCGGGAGCGGCGGGACGGGCAGCGGCACGCCCTTCTGCGCGATCGTCTGGACGCGGCCGGCGGGCGTCTCGACGTTGTGGTAGATCGGCCCCGACGAGAGCGGGACCAGGAGCAGGTCCGCCCCCGCCTCGCGCAGCAGGTCCAGCTCGGACGCGTGGCGCGCCTCGTCGTCGACGCCGACCACCGCCGCCGTCCGCAGGCCGAGCCGCGCCGTGGTGAGCGCGCTGTAGGTGACGCCGCCGCCGAGGCGCCATCCCCGCGGGTCATCGGGGGCGATGTCGCGACACGCCGAGCCGACATGGATGACCTCGGGCGGCTGCGCTCTCACCACGGGGTCACGCAGCCTCGGCTCGGGCCGGACCTATACTGCCGCTCGGGCATCGGGCGCCTCCACCGCTCCCCTACCCCGGAGGGTTCGTGTACTTCTACGAGCTGCACGAGGGCGACGACGACCTCATGTCGGATGTCATCCTCGCATGCGAGGTCGAGGTGCCGCGCGACGAGTTCCTCGCGCTGGTCGAGGAGGCCCGCGCGGCCGTCGCCGAGACGTTCGAGGAGGACTCGCTCATCGAGGCGATCGCGGCCGAGCTCGAACGGACCCACGGCTTCGTCTTCGTGAGCGACGCCCGCCTGGTCGGCTCGGTCCGCATCGCGGCCGACCCGACCGACGACCGCCTCGTCGGCGCGGACCCGGACCACCGGCGCGCCGAGCTCACCCGGGAAGACGACGACGAGCTCGACGAGGACGCCGAGCTGCCCGAGCAGACCGACTACCTCACGATCCTCGCGGACTTCGACCCGGACGCGCCCCCGGACTGACGCCGCCCGCGCACCGGCAGCGGGCGGCCGAGCCGGCGCCCCCCGGCCCAGCCGGCGCGCCGCCGGCCAGGGCGTCGTCACCGGCTGAAGAGGATCTCGATCACGTCCCCGTCGCGGACGTGGTAGCTCTTCCCCTCCGACCGAAGCTTGCCGTGCTTCCGCGCCTCGGCCGTCGAGCCGAGCGCGACAAGGTCGTCGTACGCCACCGTCTCCGCGCGGATGAACCCCCTCGCGAGGTCCGTGTGGATCGCGCCGGCGGCATCCACGGCCGTCGACCCGTCCGGGATCGGCCACGCACGGACTTCGTCGGGACCGGCCGTCAGGAAGCTGATGAGGCCGAGCAGCCGGTACGAGAGGGAGATCACGCGGTCGAGGCTCGAGCCTCGGATGCCGAGGTCCTCCATGAAGGCCGCCGCCTCGTCGGGCGACAGGTCCCCGAGCTCCATCTCGATGCGCGCGGACATGGCATCGACCAGCGTCCGCCGGTGAGCGACGCGGGCGCGGATCCCTTCGGTGATCCCGTCCGCACCGGGGATGTCGGCTTCACCGACGTTCAGGAGGATCAGCACCGGCTTCTGGGTGAGGAACCGGAAGCCACGGATCGCCTTCTCCTCGTCCGCCGCGAGGTCCTCGTCGCGGATCGGGCGACCGGCCGCGAGCGCCTCGTGCAGCCGGGTGAGGATCGCCTGCTCGCGGTCGTTCGCCTCGCGCTCGGCAGGGGTGCCGTGATGCCCCGTCGCGTGCAGTCGCTCGAGGCGCTTCTCCGCCATCGTGAGGTCGGAGAGGGCGAACTCCAGCTCCAGGCGCTCGACGTCGCGCCACGGGTCGACGCTCCCGTCCGCATGCGGGAAGGCGGGATCGTCGAAGGCCCGGACCACGTGCAGGAGCGCATCCGCCTCACGGAGCCTGGCGAGGTGCTCGGCGGGCAGCTCGTCGGTGCCCGCGCGGCCGTCCGTGGACGCCGGCGGAGCCGGGAGGTCCACGTACGTGACATCCGCATGGACGATCTTCTTCGGATGGTAGATCTGGGCGAGACGGTCCAGTCGCGGGTCAGGCACCTTGACGACGCCGACGTGCAGCTCCATCCCTCCGTAGCCGCCGGTCTGGACGTGGCCACGCGTCAGCGTGTTGAAGACGGTGGTCTTGCCGGCGCCGGCAAGACCGACGATCGCGATCTGCATGGGGTCCTCGGGGGCGTGTCGTGGGCCGTGGCCACCTCGCGGCGGGGCTCAGTATCCGGCGGCCGGGTCGACCAGGTTCAGGAGCGGCTCGCCCTGCCGGTAGCGCTCCAGATTCTCACAGAAGAGGGCGATGCTCCGGTCGAGGACGCGGTCGGTGGACCACGACGTGTTCGGCGTCACGATGACGTTGTCGAGGTCGTAGAACGGCGACCCCGGCGGCAGCGGGCCATCCCGGAACGCGTCGAGCACCGCGCCGCCGATCCGCCCCTCGGCGAGCGCCCGCAGGAGGGCCTGCTCGTCCACGACGCGGGGACGTGAGACGTTGACGACCCACGCGTCGGACCGCATCGCCGCGAGCTCGTCCGCCCCGATGAGCCCCTCGGTCTCCGGCGTGAGCGGGACCGTGAGCACCACGATGTCCGAGACCGCGAGCAGCGCGGGCAGCGCCTCCGGGCCGCCGAGCACCTCGACACCCGGAACCGGCTCGCCGGCTCCCGGGTCGCGCCGCGTGGCGACGACGCGGCTCCCGAGCGCCACCAGGCTCCGGCCCACGGTGCCGCCGAGGCTGCCGAGGCCGACGACGCCGACGGTCATCGACGAGAGCTCGCGGCCCTCCAGGGGCTGCCACGTCCGCTCCCGCTGCAGCTCGAGCAGCTGCGGCAGCCGGCGGCTCACCGCGAGCGCCATCATCACGACGTACTCGGCGACCGGCACGCTGAAGACCCCGCGGGCGTTCGTGACCAGGATCGAGGGTCGCGAGCGCGTCGCGACGAGGATCCGGTCCACGCTCGCCGCGGCCGAGTGGATCCAGCGCAGGCGCGGCGCGCGCGCCACGACGCGCTCGAGATGCTCGGCGGCGAGGGCGCCCGCGAGGAGGACCTCGACGTCGTCGAGGGGGCCTTCGGCGCGGCCGTCGGCGCCGACCATGACGAGCGGGCCATCCGGCCAGGCCGAGGCGATGCGCTCGAGGTCGCGGGCGCGGTAGCGCGCCGAGAGGATCGGCGAGAGCGCGACCGCGGCGGGCCGCCCCTCGTGCGGCGCGGTCACGCGGTCCCCTCGGGTGACGGACCGCCCGCCGTCTCGCCGCCCGCCGCTTCACCGCCGATGACTCGGGCGATCCAGAGGTCCGGGTCCTCGATCTCGCCGTCCCGCGGCAGCGACTCCGGGCCGTCCCAGAGTCGCAGCCGCGCCTGCGGGCCGCCGCGCTCGACGATCGCCGCCACGAACCGCTCGCCCGACCGGTACTGCTCCATCTTCAGGTCGAGCCCGGTGACCCGCAGGATCGTCCGCTCCATCGGGCTGCGCCGCTCGCGCCGGGCGTGGAACCGCTCCGAGATCGTCGCGTGGCCCGGGACGATCTCGCGACCGACCTCGTCCATCACGTGGTCGCTGAAGCCCTCGAGCAGGCTCATCACGGCCTGCGTCTCGCGGAGCAGGCCGCGCTGCTCCTCGGAGAGCAGGGATTCGAGCCAGTGTCGCCGAGGGCCTGTGCGAAGCGCAGCGGCGAGGTCACGGACCGTCTCGCGGCTAAGACCGCGGATCTCCCGCGAGAAGCCGTCGATCTGCGCCTCGACCCGGGACGCGAGGTACGGGCGGAGCCACGGGTGCGCCTCGAACTCGAACGCGTGGGTCGCCTCGTGCAGCGCGATCCACGTGCGGAAGGCCTCCGGGTCCACCCCGAGCCTCCGCGCCACGCGGCGGACGTTCTCCTCGACGAACAGCAGGCGGCCCGGCTCCTCCTCCTCGGCGGCGAGGAGCGCCACGTCGTACTGACCCAGGACGCGCTGGCCCATGAACGCGAGCATGAGGCCGATCTGGCGCGTCGTGATCCACCGGTTGGCGGCGGCGATCGCAGCCTTCGACGCGCTCGCGTCGGGCGGGAGGATGCGTGCGAGCACCTCGCCCTCGATCCGCGAGAAGAGGCGTTCGAGCGTCCGGACGTTCGCCCGGGCCCAGGTCGCGCGGTCGACGACCCCGGCGCGCTCCACGAGGCCCGGGAGCGGCGCGCCGAGGTGCGCCTCGAGCGCCGGCGCCACCTTCCGCATGGCCGTCGCGTACGAGGCGTCGGCCGCGGCCAGTTGGGCCGGGCTGAGCGCGCCGGGCGCGCTCCGCAGGCGCCCCTCAGCGATCGTCAGGACCATCGGCCAGTCCACGAGGCCGGTCTGCGGCGTCCGCCGGGCGCGACGCCCGGCCATCGAGATCGCCACGCCGACGGCGGCCATCCCGAGGAGCATGCCCGCCTGGAGGAGGCGCGCGTCGCGGCGGTCCGGACGCCCGCTCACGCGCCGGTGCCCACGTCGACCCGCTCGACCTCCGGGAACGCTTCGCCGAAGAGCCGGGCCGCGAGGTCGTGGAACGATGCCACGTCGCCGGTCGTGAGCTGCAGGTGCGTCGCTGCCGCGACGCGCTCACCCGGCGCCTCGTGGCCGGCGCGACCCGCGTCCGCCGCCGTGCCGCGCGTCGTCCCAGGCGCCTCGAGCCCGTTGACGGAGAGGAGCTCCTCGAGAGCCCACGCGGTGGACGTGGCCGAATCCACGATCGCGATCGCGTCGCCCACGACCGACTGGATGACCGGCAGGAGCAGAGGGTAGTGCGTGCACCCGAGGAGCAGCGTGTCGATGCGGGCCTCCGGCGGCAGAGGGTGGATGAACTCGCCCTCGGCCGAACGCCGTCCCACGAACGGCGCAACGGCGTCCTCGACGGCGGCTCGCGCGTCGTCGTCCGCGAGGTGCCCGGCCTCCACCAGCGGCACGAGCGCCGGGGTCGCGTGCTCGTAGACCTCGACGGCCGGGTTCTCCTCCTTGATCGCGTTGAAGTACGCGTGCGAGCGGACGGTCGCGGGGGTCGCGATGACGCCGACGCGCCGGTTTCGCGAGGCGAGCGCGGCCGAGTGGGCGCCGGGACGGACGACGCCGAGGATCGGGAGGTCGTACCGGCGGCGGATCTCGGGCAGCGCGACGGAGGAGGCGGTGTTGCAGGCGACGACGATCGCCTTCACGTCGCGGGCTGCGAGCACGTCGAGGCACTCGAAGGAGAAGTGGCGGACCTCGTCGTCGTGGCGCGGCCCGTACGGCGTGCGCGCGTTGTCCCCGAGGTAGATGGTCGACTCGTGGGGCAGCCGCCGGACGATCTCACGCAGGACCGTCAGCCCTCCCACGCCCGAGTCGAAGACCCCGATCGACCGCGGGTCCGCCATGGTCACCGGCGCCCGGGCGCGGGCAGGACGCGCTCGTCGACGAGGAGCGCCTCGGCGATCGCGTCGACGTCCTTGCTCACCTGGGCGTCGGGGTTCGTGAGGACGAAGGGGACGCCGTCGTTGTTGCACTGGACGACGAGGCGTCCGTCGGAGACGACGCCGAAGTCGGCGCGACGGCCGATCGCGGACTCCAGCTGCTCCGACGGCAGGCCGCCGGAGGAGTCGGCCCGGTTCACGACGTACCGGGTCTTCGACGGCGGGTATCCGATCGCGCGGAAGGCGTCGGCGACGGCGGCCGTGTTCCGCAGCGTCGTGGAGTCGTAGGTGACCACCGAGAGGACCGTGTCGGAGGCGTCGAGGAACGCGAGCGAGATGTCGGAGATCGAGGTGGGCAGGTCCACCACGACGACGCGGTACGTGCGGCGGAGCATGGACATCGCCTTGTCCACGTCGCGGACCATGACCATCTCGGCCATCTCGATGCGAGGGGGCGCGAGCAGGATGTCGATGCCCGACGGGTCGCGCCAGAGGACGTCCTCCAGGTCGTCGGACCCGATCCGGTCCGTGGGCAGGTCCACGATCGACGGGGCGTCCAGTGGGACCTTGAGGAGCGATCGGAGGTCCCCGAACTGGAGGCACCCGTCCACCAGCGCGGTCCGCGGCCCCAGCCGGGCGATCGAGACCGCGAGGTTGAACGCGAGCGTCGTCTTGCCGACACCGCCCTTGGGAGCGTAGATCGCGATCATCCGCGTCCGCGCCTCACCCGACGCCTCGGCTCGCGCCGCGTACGCGGCCTGGACGACGTTGACGAGCTCGAAGCCGCTGAACGGCATCGAGAGGACCTGGTGGATCCCGTGCTCCGGGTCGCGCGCGACGATCTGCTGAGGGACCGTGAGCACGATGACGGGGATGCCCAGCGACGAGCCGCGGAGATCGTCGATGAGCTGGGGCGCCCGCACCTTCCCCTGGAGGAGGATGTCCACCATGATCACGTCCGGACGGAGGCGCTCGGCCTCCGCGAGGACCTTCGACCCGTCCGACAGCGAGTCGACCAGCTTGATCTGCGACTGCGTGTCGAGCAGCTGGCGGACGTACTGGGCGACCTGTGGGACGTCCTCGACGAGCAGGAGTCGGATCTGGGTCGGCATACGCGCCGAGTCTACCAAGCGCGGCGAGCGCGGCCGCGTCCGTCGGAGGTCCCACCGACGCCGCCGGACGTCCTGTCCCGGGCGGGACGACGGGGCGCGGCGGGAGGAGCGTCCGCGGTCGCGCGGACGGCCACGAGGATCGCCCGGTCCGCCCCCGGCGCGAGGGGCGTGAGGTCGGCATCGCCCGCGAGGATCTCCACCCGCAGCCCGGCCGCCTCCGCCATCTCGAGGAGGTCCACGGCGTCGAGGAGATGGAGCCGATCCACCCGCACGGTGCGCGCGGCCGGTCGACCGGGCAGCCCTTCCTCGAAGACCGAGACGAGTGCGACGGTCCGCGTGCTGGCATCGTGGCGGGCGCTCGACGTCTTCGTGATCACCGACCCGGCCGGGCCGCGGCGTGCCCAGTCCAGCGTCAGCCGGCCGTCGTAGCGGGAGAGGTCGTCGGCGTCGAGGAGCGGGACGTCCACCGCGGCGACCCCGCCGGGCGCCAGGTGGTCCGCCAACGTCGCGAACGCACGCCGCTGTGCGGCCCGGCCGGGCATCAGCAGCAGCGACCCGAGCGCGACGAAGGCGAGGCCGAAGCTGCCGGCCCGCGGGTGGCGGTACCCGTCCACATCCGCATCCACGAGCTCGAGCCGCCGCGCCGCACGCGGACCCGCGGCGCTCGCGGCGACGCGCGCGCGGGCCAGCATCGCCGGGTCCACGTCCACGGCCACGACGCGCCGGCCCGTCGCGGCGAGCGGGACGGCGAGCCGGCCCGACCCCGCCATCAACTCCAGGATCGGGCCCGTCGTCCGCGTGGCGAGCGCCAGGTAGAGCCCGCGGTCCGCGTCCTCCTCCGCGACGTCGAGGTCGTACAGGCGCGCGAGCGCCTCCGCGCCTGACTCGCCGCCCGGCTCCACGGATCCGCCGTCCCCGCGTCCCATCGTCAGCCCGGCTCGTGGCGGACGCGATGGCCGGCCGCCCGTTTCGCGGCGAGGGCGCTGATCGCCTCGAGCACGCACCGGTTCGCGGCCCCGGCGGTGATCTCGGCGTGGTCGAACGGGGGTGAGACCTCGACCACGTCCATCGCGGCGAGGTCCACGGCTGTCACGATGCGCCGGATCGCGCGGAGCACCTCCCGCGTGAGCATGCCGCCCGGCTCGGGGGTGCCCGTCCCGGGGGCCATCCCGGGATCGATGACGTCGATGTCGATCGACAGGTAGACGGCGTCGGCGCCGTCGAGCGCCTCCGAGATCGCGTCGTCGATGACCGCCTCCGCCCCGCGCTCCTCGATCTCGCGCATGAGGTGCCAGCGCATCCCCTGTGCACGCATCCAGTCGAAGACGTCCGGCGGCGGCCAGTAGCCGCGCAGGCCCACCTGGACGAAGTTGCGGCCCGCGACCGCGCCCGACTCGACGAGGCGGCGCATGGGCGTCCCGTGGCTGCCGAGGACGCCGAAGATGTCCTGCGCCGTGTCCGCGTGCGCGTCGAAGTGGACGATCCCGATGCTCGCCGGATGACGGACCTCGGCGACCGCGCTCGCGGACGGCCAGGTGATCGAGTGGTCGCCGCCCAGCACCATCGGGATGGCGCCGGTCGCCGCGACCTCGCGGACCTTCCGGTGGATGAGGGCGTGTCCGCGCTCCACCCAGGACGGCACGATGTTCGCATCGCCCGCGTCCACGACCGCGAGGACGTCGAACGGCTCGACGCCGAGCTGGAGCGAGTTGAGCGCGCCCGACGCGCTCTGGGCCTCGCGGATCGCCCGCGGCCCGAACCGGGCCCCGGGCCGGTGCGAGGTGGCGTCGTCGAACGGCGCGCCCACGATCGCGACGTCCACGCTCCGCCGCGCGATCTCCGCGGGATCGGTGACCCAGGGGAGGTTGGAGAAGGTCGTGGGGCCGACGTACGTCGGGAGGTCGTAGTCGGCGTAGACCTCCCAGTCGCGGTCCCAGCCGGCAGCCCGCGCGTAGTCGGGGCGCGTCGGATCGGCCATGGTCAGGCCCTCCCGTCATCGTGCCGGTCGGCGCGCTCGAGCGACCGCAGCACGAATGCGTCGAGCACCTCGCGCCGCATGAGGTACGCGACGACGATCGCCGCGACGACGATCGAGAGCAGCCCCTGGAGACCGATCCCCGTCACGCCGACGAGGAGAAGCTGGATCACGCCCACGAGGATGTCGAGGGCGGACAGGAGGATCGCCGCCGTCCATGCCCAGCCGCGGAGCGTCCAGAAGCCCCACGCCACGGCGATCTGCGCCGCCGCGAGAAGCAGATACCCGACGCCGAGGGCCGGCCGCTCGGCGGCCTCCACGTCCGGGACGGCCAGCCCGCCGAGGCCGAAGGCCACGGCGGCGCCGGCCAGCGAGACGGCCGCCGTCGCGACGAGGAGGACGGCGATGAGGCCGACACCGGTCGGTCGCCGCACCTCGCTCACTCGGTCACCTCCAGTCGCGGGGGATCGGACGTGCGCATCATACGGACCGGGCCGGGCGTCGACGAGCGTCCGTGGGGCCAGGCGTCAACGGCGGCTCTCCGCGAAGGCCCGCGCGGCGGCGGCCACGGCCTCCGGGTCTTGGAACAGGTCGTAGGCGGTCTGGGCGATCACGGTCGCGGCGAGCAGCGTGACCTCGTCGGCTCGCGGCGCGACCGCCGCGTCGCGGAACTCGATCGAGTGGCCGGGTGTGCCGGCGGCGCAGATCGCGAGGCATGGGTGGATGGCCGGGACGACCCAGCTCACGTTGCCCATGTCCGAGCTGCCGAGGTTCGGGTCCGGCGGGCCCGGCTCCACCCCGGACGCACGGAGGTTGCGCTCGAAGAGCTCCACGAGCACCGGGTTGTCGTTCATCGTCGTCGACCCGCCCGAGAAGACCGCCTCCCCGTGGGTGCCGGTCGCGAGCGCGGCCGCCTCGACGAGCGCGACGAACCGTTCACGCATCGTCTCGAAGTAGGCCTGGTCGGCGGAGCGGATCATGAACCGGCCGACCGCACGCTCCGGGATGATGTTCGCGGCCGCCCCGCCCTCGAGGACGATGCCGTGGACGCGCGCATCCGGACGCAGCTGCTGCCGCCAGAGGCCGATCGACGACAGCAGCAGAACGAGGGCGTCGAGCGCGTTGAGCCCCATCCACGGATCCGACGCAGCGTGCGACGCGCGCCCGCTGAACGTGACGTCGATGTCCACGCTCGCAAGGAGCGCGATCCGGACGTGGTCCTTGTCCGACGGGTGGTAGAGCAGGGCCGCGTCGAGTCCGTCGAAGAGCCCGTCGTCGATCATGGCCTGTTTGCCCGAGCCGCGCTCCTCCGCCGGCGTCCCGAGGAAGACGATCTCGCCGGGCAGCTCGTCGCGTACGGCCGCCAGGCCGATCGCCGCGCCGACGCCGGAGGCGGCCATCGAGTTATGGCCGCAGCCGTGGCCCAGGCCCGGCAGCGCGTCGTACTCGGCGAGGATCCCGATCCGCGGCCGGTCACCGCCCAGGCCACCGCGCAGGACGCCGCGCACGGCCGTCTCGAGGCTGCCGATCGGGTGCTCCACCTCGTACCCGTGACGAACGATCGCGTCCGCCACCCAGCCGGCCGCGCGGAACTCCTCGAACGCCGGCTCGGGGTTCTCGTGGATCCGGTGCGACAGCGCGAGGACCTGGTCGCTGGCCGCCTCGATCGCGGCGGCGATGCGGACCTTGCCGTCGGCGAGGGCCTCGACAGGACGGAGTGGTGGAGACCGAGTGTGACATGGCGGACCTCCGGGACCGCACCGCGCGGTCGGGATGTGTCGGGAAGGCGTCCGGCAGGGACCTGCCGGGCGCCCGTCAGCGGTCGACGGTCAGGGTGACCTCGGCGAATGCGACGATGGCGACGATGAAGAGGACGATCGGCGGGCTGAGGACGCCCTGCAGCCGCAGGGCCACGACGAGGCCGACGACGAGGCCGACCCAGCCGGCCCGGCGCAGGGCGCGCGCCCAGTCGCCGCGGTACGCGATGCGGCGGTGGCGGGCGTAGACCGCGAGCCAGGCGAGCGGGGCGGCGGTGAGGCCGCTGGCGAGGCCCATGAGCGCGGCGCCGCGGAACCCGGCGACCTGGTCGGAGATCGGGTCCTGCGTGAGGATGACGAACGCGACCGCGCCCCACGCCAGCACCGCGGCAGCGAGGAGGCCGATGTTCGCGATGCGGTCGCGTCGTTCCATCCACCGACGAGTCTACGGGGAGGCGCGCGCGGCCGCGACCCGACGGCCCGGCGGGCGCGCCGCACGGCCCATGGGGCGGGTCGAGACGAGGTATCGTCAGTCGCGCGCCCCAGCACGCGACGCGTCTTCTCGCGGCCACACACTCGATCTCGCATCCATGGAGGGGACGGATATGGCAAGCCGACCGCTGACTCCGCTCGTGCTGCTCGCAGCCGGGGCGCTCCTGGTGAGCGCCTGCTCCTCGAGCGGCGGGAGCCCCGCACCCTCCACGGCCGGCCCGAGCGAGGCGCCGTCCGCAGCCGCCGCCTGCGAAGCGGGTGCTGCCTCCGGAACGCAGATCCCCGACGTCGTCGACGGGAAGTTCAACGTCGCCATGGTCCTCATCGGGCCGCACAACGACGGCGGATGGAGCCAGGCCCACTACGAGGGCCTGATCTACCTGTGCGAGAACATGGCCGACTCGCACGTGGCCTACATCGAGAACGTCCCGGAGGGCGCGGACTCCGAGCAGGTCTTCACCAGCCTCGCGCGCAAGGGCTTCGACTTCATCATCGGGACGAGCTTCGGCTACATGGATCCGATGGCGAACGTCGCCGAGCAGTTCCCCGACCAGACCTTCCTGCACCTGACCGGCTACAAGTCGAACGGCAAGAACTTCGGCAACTTCTTCGGCGCGATGGAGACGATGAAGTTCCTGGCCGGCATGCTGGCCGGGTCGCGCGCCAAGCTGGATGGGAACCCGAAGATCGGCTACATGGCCACCTTCCCGATCCCCGAGGAGCTCCGCCTCGGCAACGCGATCATGCTGGGCGTGAAGCAGACGTGCCCCGAGTGCACGATGGATGTCCGCTTCATCAACACCTGGCACGATCCGGTCAAGGAGAAGGAGGGCGCCGCGTCGCTCTTCGACGCCGGCGCCCAGGTCGTCTTCACCGGCGCCGACACCGGCGCCGTCGCCGACGTTGCCCAGGAGAAGGGCAAGTGGGGCGTCACCTACGACCACCCCGACTCCTGCAAGGCCGAGCGTTGCCTCACCGCCCCGTACTGGATCTGGGGTCCCGAGTACACCCGGATCGCCGAGCAGGTGAAGGCCGGCACGTACAAGGCCGGCTACGAGTACTTCGACGCCGACGCCGGCGCGATGGGCCTTCTCGGCTTCATGGAGGGTGAGACGCCACGGATGGGCATCAAGGACCTTCCCGAGAAGGACGTCCAGCTCGTCAAGGACACCCTGGCCACGATGCTCAAGAGCGAGGCACCGGCCGGTTCGACATCGTCTTCGCCGGACCGCTGAGGGACAACACCGGCAAGGAGCTTCTCGCAGCCGGCGAGAAGCTCGTGCAGGCCGATCTCGACCAGTTCCCGCCCGGCGCCCCCAACAACAAGTGCACGACCTGCATGTACTGGTGGGCCGACGGGATCAAGGCGAAGCTGCCCGACCTGAGCCAGTAGGCCAACGCGGTCAAGGCCCGCGACGATCCGCTCGTCGCGGGCCTCGCCGTTCCAGCGGAGCCGTCACCGTCGCATGACCGCCGTCCCCGACGTCCCGCTCTCGCCCGCGCCGCCGGCCACGCTGGCCGTCGAGATGCGCGGCATCGTCAAGCGCTTCCCCGGGGTCGTCGCCAACGACGGCGTCGACTTCGACCTCCGCCTCGGCGAGGTGCACGCCCTCCTCGGCGAGAACGGCGCCGGCAAGAGCACGCTCATGAACGTCCTGGACGGGCTGTACCGTCCGGATGCCGGTGAGATCCGGCTCTTCGGCAAGCCGGTGGGCTTCCGCTCACCGCGCGACGCGATCGCGGCCGGCGTGGGCATGGTCCACCAGCACTTCGCGCTGGTGCCGACCCAGACCGTGACCGAGAACATCCTGCTCGGCCTTGCCGAGCCGCGCTTCCGGCTCGACGCCGGGCGCTACGACGAGCGGATCGCCGAGCTCGCGCGCCGGCACGGGCTCGCCGTCGACCCGCGGGCGCGGATCTGGCAGCTGTCGGTCGGTGAGCAGCAGCGCGTCGAGATCCTCAAGATGCTCTACCGGGGGGCGCGGATCCTCATCCTCGACGAGCCGACGGCGGTCCTTGCGCCGCAGGAGGCGGCCGACCTCTTCCGCACGCTCCGCACGATGGTGGCCGAGGGCACGTCGATCATCTTCATCAGCCACAAGCTGGCCGAGGTGACCCAGATCGCCGACCGGGTCACCGTGATGCGCCGCGGGAAGGTCACCGCGGCCGGCAACCCCGTGGCCGGCACGACGACGGCCGACCTGGCCCGCCTGATGGTGGGCCGCGAGGTCATCGAGACGATCGAGAAGTCGCCGCTCGCGCAGGGCCCCGTGGTCCTGGCGGTGCACGACGTCGAGGCCCAGAGCGACCGCGAGCTCCCCGCCCTGCGCGGGGTCTCGTTCGAGGTCCGGGCGGGCGAGATCCTCGGCGTCGCGGGCGTCGCCGGAAACGGCCAGTCCGAGCTGGCCCAGGTGCTCACGGGCCTCCGCCGCTGCACGGCCGGGTCGATCTCGGTCAACGGCGTCGAGGTCGCCAACCACACCCCGCGCGAGGTCATCGACCAGCACATCGGCCACGTCCCGGAGGACCGGACCGGCGTCGGCACGGCGCCGGACCTCTCCATCGCGGACAACCTCATCATGAAGTCGTACCGCGATGCCCCGGTCGCGCGCCGCTGGTCGATCGACACGGGCGCCGTGCGCCGCTTCGCGACCGGTCTCCGGGAGTCGTATTCGATCACCGCGCCGTCGATCGACACGGAGGCGCGCCTGCTGTCGGGCGGCAACCTGCAGCGACTCATCCTCGCCCGCGAGATCGCCTCGCAGCCCCGCCTCATGGTCGCGGTCCAGCCGACGCGCGGCCTCGACGTCGGGGCGATCGGCACGGTCCACCGGCTCCTGCTCGACCAGCGCGCGGCGGGCTCCGCGACGGTCCTGATCAGCGAGGACCTCGACGAGGTGCTGACCCTCTCCGACCGCGTGGCGGTGATCTACGAGGGCCGCATCGTCGGGATCGTCGACGCGGCCGACGCCGACATCGCCGAGATCGGCCTGCTGATGACCGGCGGCCGGGCCTCGACGACGAACGAGCCGCGCGACGCCACCAGGCTGGTCCCGTGACGGCGGGAGCGCCGGCGCGCCGTCCCCAGCATGCATGGTTCGCGCTTCCCTGGACGGTCCGCGCCGAGCGGCGGCTCGAGGTCCCGCGCTGGCTCCCGCTGGCCACGACGGTCGGCGCCGTCGCCGTCGCCCTCCTGATCGGCGGCGTCATCCTCGCCTTCGCCGGCGGCGACCCGCTCGCGATCTACGCACACATCCTGCGGTCGTCGTTCGGCAGCCTCGGCGTCCTGTCCGACACGCTGGTCAAGGCGACCCCGCTGATCCTGACCGGCCTCGCCTGTGCCCTCGCCTTCCGGATGCGCCTGTGGAACATCGGCGCGGAGGGCCAGCTGCTGATGGGCGCCTGGGCCGCGTCGGCGGTGGTCCTCGTGCCCATCGTGCCGCCGGGCACGCCGGCGATCATCACGATCCCCGCGATGATGGTCGCGGCGATGCTCGCCGGCGGGGCGTATGGGGCGATCCCCGGCATCCTCAAGGCCGTTCGCGGGGTGAACGAGATCATCGTCACCCTGATGCTCAACTACATCGCCGCGCTCTGGATCTCGTACTGGGTGTTCGGACCGTGGAACGAGGGGGGCTTCCCTATCACCCCGCAGTTCCCGCGCGAGTCGTGGCTCCCCCGTCTCTCCGACTTCGCCGAGGCGATACCCGCCCTCTCTGGACTGACGGTCCACCTGGGGCTCCTGATCGGCCTGGTCGCGGCCGTCCTCGTCCACTTCCTCCTGTACCGGAGCCGGCTGGGCTACGAGATCCGGCTCATCGGCGACAGCCCGCGGGCCGCCCGCTACGCAGGCGTCAACGTGGTGCGCAACACGATCATCGTGTTCGCCATCTCGGGAGCCCTCGCGGGCCTGGCCGGGATGAGCGAGGTCTCCGGCGTCGTGCACCGCCTCCAGCTGACGATCTCCCCGGGCTACGGCTTCACGGCCGTCATCGTGGCCTACATCGCGAAGCTCAACCCGTACGGCGTCGTCGTCGCGTCGATCGCGTTCGGCGCGCTCATCCTGGCCGGCCGCGAGATCCAGCCGTCCGGGATCCCGGCCATGATCCAGGGGATCATCCTCTTCTCGCTCATCGCCAGCGAGGTCTTCCTCCGCTACCGGTTCCGGATCGAGCGGCGGGCCGCCTGATGGACCCGCTCGTCATCCTCGCCGCCGGTGTCGCGTTCGGCACCGTCTACCTGTTCGCCGCCGTCGGTGAGATCTTCGCCGAGCGGGCCGGCGTCCTCAACCTCGGGGTCGAGGGGATGATGCTGATGGGCGCGGTCGTCGCCTTCGGCACCGCGGTGACGACCGGCAACCCCTGGCTGGGGCTCGTCCTCGGGATGCTCGCAGGCGGCCTGCTCTCCGTCCTCCACGCCGTCATCACGATCACCTTCCAGGCCGAGCAGGTCGTCTCCGGCCTCGCCCTCACCTTCCTCGGCAGCGGCCTCGCCCGGGTCCTGGGCGAGGATCTGAGCAAGGCCGGGGCGATCGCCCTGATCCCGACCGCCTCGATCCCGGTCCTGTCCTCCGTGCCGATCCTCGGGCCGGTCTTCTTCACGAACCAGAGCATCCTGACCTACCTGGGTTTCCTCCTGGTGCCGGCCGCCTGGTACTGGATCAACCGGACGCGCCCGGGCCTCCATCTCCGGGCCGTCGGTGAGAGCCCGGCGGCGGCCGACACGCTCGGCGTGGACGTCTACCGCCTGCGCTACGCGTACGTGATCGCCGGCGGGGTCTTCGCCGGCCTGGGCGGGGCGACGATCACCCTCGCCATCTCGCCCGGCTGGTTCAGCGAGCTCACGACGAACGGCGCCGGCTGGATCGCGATCGCGATCGTCATCTTCGCCCGCTGGAACCCGGTCTGGGCGGCCGTCGGGGCCTACGCCTTCGGGGCGATCCGGCGGATGATCATCGACCTGCAGGGGCCGGAGACGCTGTTCGGGTTCCCCAACCCGTTCTTCGAGGACCACACCCTCACGTTCTTCCTCGAGATGCTGCCGTACGTCCTCGTCATCGTGGTCCTCGTCGCTGTCTCCGGCAAGGCGATGCGCCGGCGAGTGGGCGCCCCGGCCGCGCTGGGCATCCCCTACGTCCGGGGTGAGCGCGGCCACTGACAGGCGACGAGCCTCAGCCGTGGATGTCGCGCCGCTCCCACGCGATCGCCGCCAGCGCGACGCAGGCGACGGCGAGCGCGGCAAGGGCGGCGACGTGCACCGGCTCGAACCCGTTCCGGAGCGGGTCGTTGCCGATGTACCAGTAGAACGGCGAGAGGACCTGCAGGTCCTCCATGCCCTCCACGAGCGGCGCGAGCGCGTTCACGAAGTACGCGACGACCGCCAGGATGAGCGCGATCGCGAAGGCCGCCATCCGCTTCGCGAGGAGCGCGCCGACGAGAAGCGCCACCGCCCCGAACGCGATGCCGAGCAGGCCGCAGTTCACGAGGCTCGCGCCGATCCGGTCGAACGGGAGGTCGACGTCGAAGAGCAGGGCGGCGACGACGACGCCCACCCAGATGGCGAACGCGACGATGAGCGTCCAGAGGACCATCGCCGCGGACTTCTCCAGGACCACGCGCCACCGGCGGATCGGGTTCGCGAGAAGCAGGTCGGCCGTCCCGCCCTCCTCCTCGCCCGCGGTGGCGCTCGCGCCGAGGGCGATCCCGACGGCGAGAAGCAGGAGGGGTCCGACGAAGCTGAACAGCTCGATGTTCAGGTAGCCCTCGGCTGTCGAGATGTCGAGCCCGGTGGATGCGAACAGGGCCCGGTAGGCCTCGGGCAGCTGGTCCATGAACTCCTGCATGACGCCTGCGGATCCGAACGACGGATAGAGCGCGACGTACATGCCCGGCATGAAGGCGGCGAAGAGGGACCACCCGAGGATCGCCCGCCACTGGTCGTGGAGGCACTTCCAGAAGACGCTACGCAGCTGCATCGCCCGCATCCCCGTAGTAGGCGAGGAAGATCTCCTCGAGGGTGGGCTCGGTCGTGGCGACGTCGACGAGCTCGAAGGCCGCGGCGGTCTTGAAGAGGGCGTCCACGGACCCGACGACGCTGCAGCCGACGACCGAGCCATCCACCGTGAGGTCGTGGAGGCCCGGGACCCCGGCGAAGGCGTCGGCCGGGACGGGCGCGCCGAAGCGGAGCTCCAGGCGGCGCATCTCCCGGGTCTTGAGCTCGGACACGCGTTCGACCGCGAGGAGCCGGCCCTCCCGGACGATGCCGACGCGGTCGCACGTGCGCTCGATCTCCGGGAGGACGTGGCTCGACATGAAGACCGTGCGGCCCTCCGCGCGCGCCTCCTCGAGGAGCCGGTAGAACGACTGCTGAACGAAGGGGTCCAGTCCCTGGGTCGGCTCGTCGAGGATGACGAGCTCCGGGCGGCCCATGAGGGCCTGGACCAGGCCGACCTTCTGGCGGTTCCCGTGGGAGAGCGTGCGGATCTCGCGCGAGATGTCGAGGTCCAGCGCCTCGGCGATCCGGGCCGCGTCCGCGCCGTCGGGACGCGTCCGCAGGTGGCCGAAGTAGGCGAAGAGCTCACGCGCACTGAGCGATCCGTAGAGCCGGAGCTCGCCCGGGAGGTACCCCACGCGGCGGCGGATCGCGAGGCCGTCGCGGTGGGAGTCGAGTCCGAAGACGTCCGCCCGGCCCTCCGTGGGCCGGATGAGGTCGAGGAGGAGACGGATCGTCGTCGTCTTCCCAGCGCCGTTCGGCCCCAGGTACCCGAAGACCTCGCCCCGGACGACCTCCAGGTCCAACCCCGTGATCCCGCGGCTCCGTCCGTACCTCTTCGTCAGTCCGTGCGTCCGGACGACCGCATCCGCCACGCCGCACCTCCCTCGTCCGCGGGCTGCCGATCGGTGTCGGCCCCGTCACCGCCGCGGACGGACGAGACCGCCGGTCGCGTCCGGCGGCTTCTGGGACATCGTCCACCCCCGACCGGGTGCCGCGGAAGGGCCGGACGTCGGGACCGCCGCGCCGAGCGGCAGGGATGGGCGGAGCGGCTCGGGAACGGCGATCGGGGCCCGGTCAGTCCTCGACCCGGGTCGCCTGCGACCAGACGACCTGCCACCGGCCGTCACGCCGCTCGTACAGGTCCATGTGCCGATACCGGCGCCGCACGGTGGGTGCCCCGTCGACGACGAACGCGATCTCGGCGGGGTATCGAAGCACGGCGGCGTCGCCGTGGAGCCGGACGTCGATCTCGCCCGGGTCCCAGGCGGCGTACGCGATGTCGCCCGAACGGACCGCCTCGAGGTACCGGGCCTTCGAGAGCACCCGCCCGGATGGCGTCACGAGCTCGAAGTCGTCCGCGTGGAGCCGGGCCGCTCGGTCGACGTCACGACTCACGAGAGCGCCGAGGCGGTCGCGCTCGATCGAGGCGATCTCGCTCACTGTCGCGTCCGTCACCCGGCACCTCCTCCCGGCTCGAACGTCCGTGGCTGCGCCGCGAGGATCGCGACGATCTCTTCGAGCGCGTCGATCTCGATGTCCGGCGGGGGCGCGCCGGGCTCCGGGTCCCGCCCCGCACCGGGCAGCGGGGACCCTGCGTTGCCGGCGTGGAGCCAGGCCGCCCGCCAGCCGGCGCGAAGCGCCCCGGCGACGTCGGCGCGCGGGTCGTCGCCCACGTGGAGGATCGTGCCGCCCGGCGCCCCCTCCAGACCGAGCGCGCGTTCCGCGGCACGGAAGATCGCCGGGTCGGGCTTGATCGCGCCCACGTCGGCAGAGACGACGACCGCGGAGAGGTACGGCCGCCAGCCTGCGTGGTCCACGAACGCCTCGATCGTGGCGGTGTGGGGCCAGTTCGAGAGGATCCCCACCGGCCGGGACGCAGCGAC
Organism: uncultured Chloroflexia bacterium; assembly: GCA_963717255.1. Lineage (GTDB taxonomy): Bacteria > Chloroflexota > Limnocylindria > Limnocylindrales > CSP1-4 > CAIYQJ01. Next base: position 59,525 of record CAVQVT010000009.1, read on the forward strand.
GGCGGCCAGCACGCGGTCGACCCCGTGCGGGATCGGGATGCCTGCGACCCACCGGTCGCGGTAGGCGTCGAGTGCCCACGCGACATCCGCCGGGTCGACGATGGCGTCCACGGCGCCGTCGTCCCACCGGACGTCGAGTGGCGGAGCCGGCATCCCCCGCGACCGCGCGATGAGCCGCGCGAACCGGCGGGCCATATCCATCTCACGGCCCTCGGGGACGTCCTCGCGCATCTGCCGGTCGCGCTCCTCTGCCCATGCCGCGAGAAACGCCTCGCGGTCGCCGAGGCCCATCCGGTCCACGACGTCGCTGGCGGCCTCGCGGACGACCGCCCGGAACGCCGGTCCCGAGACGGGCACGAGGGTGTCGCCGAAGTCGAACGTGATCGCGCGGATCGCACCGGCGTCGAACGAGCCGCCCAGGGGCCGGGTCCCCACGTCGGCGTCCCCTACCGCGCCGCGCTCGACGGGCACACGTCGCGGAACGCGCAGTACCCGCAGGTGACGTAGTCCGGACGCGGCGTGAAGTCGCCCGCCCGGATGCCGTCCGCCGCGTGGCCGATCAGCATCCTGGCCTTCTCGAGGCGCGCCTCGTCGACCTCGGACCGGCCCACGAGCCCCGTCTCGAGGAACCGCAGCGCGACCTCGTCCGGCGGCCGGCCGGTCACCGCGAGCCACGCGAGCGCGTAGATCGAGAGCTGGAGCGATTCCCGGGCACGCTTCCGCGCCTGGGCGGGGTCGCGCACGTCGCTCGACTTGTAGTCGGTGATGACCACGCGCTCGCCCGCCCCAAACGCCAGCGTCGGGGTGACGAGGTCGAGGCCGGGCCACATATCCTCGGCGGCCGCGGCGACCGCGCCCGCGCCCGCCGCCTCTCCCGGCCCGTCGGGCCGCGGCAGGATGTCGACGCGGTCGAACCGGCCCCGGACCCGGTCACCGGCGAGCGTGAACGAGAACTCCTTCTCGACGTACGCCGGCGGCCCCGTGCCCGACGTCAGCTCGTCCGCCCGGAACCGCCGGAGGCCCGCATGGCCGGCCGCCCGCCTGGCCTCTTCGTGCTCGCGGGTGAGGAACCCCTCGTTCGTCCAGGCCCGGTCGAACGCCTCGACCAGCTCCTCCTCCGTCATCGTCTCGCCGGCCCCCTGCCGGCGGTGGAACTCCTGGACCGCGCGGTGGAGCGCCGCGCCGTAGACGATCGCATGGTGCGGCGCGATCGGAAGCCGCAGGACATGGACGTAGCGGTACTTGAGCGGACAGGTGAGGTAGTCGTCCACCTGGTAGAAGCTCAGCGACAACGGCCCGCCTGCAACCGCCCGCGCGGCGCCCGGAGGGGCGGCCGACCCCGTGCCCGCACGGGCGATCCGCTCCGCTGCCGAGGGTGCCACGGCCGCATCCACGGCCGCGGCACCCGGAAGGTCGAGCGCCTCGAGGACGAACGGGCTCGCGCGCCGGGTCCGCTTCCCGCCGTAGTCGGCGGCGTGTGTCAGGACGAGCTCGTCGCGCGCCCGCGTCATGGCGACGTAGAAGAGCCGCCGCTCCTCCTGGAGGTGGACGTCCCCCGAGGGCGGTGCGCCGGGGTCGGCGAGCCCCTCGGGCAGCTCGAGCCGCTCCCTCCGGCCCATCGAGGGGAAGCGGCCGGCGACGAGGCCCACCAGGTACACGACCGGGAACTCGAGGCCCTTGGCCTTGTGGACCGTGAGGACGGAGACCGCGTCCGTGTCCGGGCCCAGCTCCACCGAGGCCGGGTCGTCGCCCGCCTCGACGAGGGTCCTCAGGTGTGGCACCAGGTGGACGGCGCGGTCGTCATCGAGCAGCGCGGAGCGGGAGCGGACGATGTCGAAGAAACGCGCCACGTTCAGGAGAGCCTCCTCGTCGCCGGTCGACGCCGGCGCGGCGTAGCGGGCGAGCAGCCCGCTCTCGCGAAGGAACGCGTAGAGGACCTCGCCGGCCGGCCGCTCGTGCGCGAGGGCGGCGAACCGCCGGAGCTCGGCGACGAGGCGCCCCAGGGCCGCATGCGTCGCCGGTGCGAGCCGCAGGAGGGACGGCCGCGCCTCGAGCTCCTCGAGCGTCTCCCAGAGCGTCCGGTTCGTGCGCCGGGAGCGGGCGACGACCGCGGTCAGGTCCGTCCCGCCGAGGCCGTAGACGTCGGACGCCGCGAGCGCGTACACGTCCGCCGACGACCCAAGGTCCACGATCGCCCGGAGGAACGCGAAGAGGAGCCGGACCTCCGGGCGCGCGTACAGCCCGGACGCGCCGGAGAAGCGCCACGGCACGCCGGCCATCGTGAGCGCCCGCAGGAACGGGTCGGCGTCCGCGTTCGCCCTGACCAGGATCGCGTGGTCGCGCGGCGCGCCGCCGCCCGCGACCCGCGCCGCGATGTCGGATGCGATCGCGTCGGCCTCCTCCGAGCCTGTCGCGAACGCCCGGTGGCGGACGGGCGCGGGCCGTCCGCCCCGGCGCTCGGCCACGAGGCGCTTGGAGATCCCGGCGCGGGCCTCGAGACGGTCGGGGTCGTTGAAGCGGACGAGCCGGTACGCGGCGTCGAGGATCGGCGCCCGCGAGCGGTAGTTGCGCCGGAGGACGACCGTCCGGGCCTCCGGGTACCGGTCGAGGAACCCGAGGATGTTGCTGATCGCCGCCCCGCGGAACCGGTAGATCGACTGGTCGTCGTCGCCGACGACGGTCACGCGCCGGTCGGGCTCGGCGAGCGTCGCCACGAGCTCCCATTGGGCGCGATTCGTGTCCTGGAACTCATCCACGAGGATGTAGCGGTACCGCGAGCGGAGGCGGGCGAGGGCGGCGGGCGACTCGCGGACGAGTCGGAGTGCGAGGCTCACCTGGTCGCCGAAGTCCACGTGGCCTGCCTGCGCCATCAGCTCCTGGTAGCGGGCGAAGGCCCGGGCCAGCTCGCCCTGGCGGCGTGCGAGGTCCACCGCCGCCGCGGCGGCCTCGCGGCCCGCTGTCGTGGCCCCGGGCGCGTCGGCCCGCACCTCCGCCTCGGCGGCCGCCCCGATCAGCCGGTCCACCTGCGCGAGGTATGCCGCCGGGTCCACGTCCTCGTCCTTGCACCGGCTGAACAGGGCGACGAGCGCGTCGAGGAATCGCGTCGGGTCGCCCAGAGGGCGGTACAGGTCGAGGTCGAAGTCGTAGAGCCGCTCGCGCATGAACAGGACCGACTCCGGCCGGGTCAGGACGCGGACGTCGGACGGCAGACCCAGCTCGAGCGCGGACTCCCGGAGGATGCGGTCGCCGAAGGCGTGGAAGGTCGAGATCGCCGCGTCCGTGTACCCGTACGGGACCAGGCGGTCCACCCGCTCCTGCATCTCCTCGGCGGCCTTGTCCGTGAACGTGAGCGCGAGGATCTCGGACGGCCGCGCGCGCCGTGTCGCGATGAGCCACGCGATCCGACGCGTGATGACCTGCGTCTTGCCGGTGCCGGCTCCGGCGACCACGAGGAGCGGGCCGCCGTCGTGGGTCACTGCCCGCCGCTGGTCGCGGCTCAGGCCCTCGAGGAGTGCCTCGACGCCGGCCGGAGGGGCGGTCGCGGCGGCATCGTCGGCCGGACGCGGCCCACGGCGACCCCGGGAACGCGCGGTGGAGGGCGCGGGGCCGACCTCCGCGTCGGTCCAGACGGGGATCTGCTCGAGGGGGTGCGGCTCGCGACGTCGCGCGGGCCTGCGCGAGGACGAAGCCCGCGTCGCCACGCGGTCAGCCCCCGTGCGCGATCCGGAGCGCCTCGGTCTCCTCGGCCGAGAGGGCGGCGTCGGAACGGCCGCCCCGGACCGGCTTCGCGTACATCCGCGTCGCCTGTCGCGTGTGGAGGCTCGTGAGGATCATCCCGTCGCCGTCGGCGTCGAGGAGCGCGAGGGCGAAGCTCTGGTTCCCGCCCGTGTCCTCGAAGGGGTTGTAGCGGACGAGCCCGAGACGCTGGAACGCCTTCCGGCCTTCCGCCTCCAGCGTCGCCGTCCGGTGCTGCAGGCCGTCGGTCTCGCGCGCGACCGCGTAGACCTTGTCGAGGTGCGTCTCGATCACGCCGGTGAGGCTCTTGCCGTCCACGCCGCGCGTGAGGGACTCCAGGGTCCGCTCGACGCGCCGGAGCCGCGCGACGAGCCAGGCGCAGGCCACGCACGCGACGGCCGCCAGCGCGAGCGCCGCGAGGGCGAGGACGGTCGGGGTGTCGATGTCGGGACCTCCGGGACGGGTGCGGCCGGGGCTCCGAGTCTAGCAGGGTGGGCCGGCGCCGAGAGGCCCCGACCCGGCCGACGGCGGCCGGCACCGGGCGCGGCGCTGTCCCCGGTGGTATCCTCTCGCGTCGATGCGTCGCGCGTCCGCGGCGGGCAGCCGCCCGCCTCACGGGACGGCGACGACCAGCCCACGGAGGCTCCGCACGAGAATGGCGAAGCGCCAGCGCGCCGTCCGCCCCGGACAGCGCCGATCGACCACCCGGTCCGCGTCCAAACCCGTCGCGACGACGGCCGTCCCCGCGCCGGCGACCGGCCTGACCGCGGCCGAGGAGGCCCGCGCCGCGGAGATCGAGGCGCAGATCGTCGCCGACGAGCGCAGCGCCACCACTGCGTCGGACCGCTCGCGCAGCCGCCGGTCGGATCCGGACGCCGCGACGCGGGGACGAACCAAGGAGAGCGGCCTGCTCGCCTCGCGGGCCACGCTCGAGTACGCGTACGTCAGCGCCGACCTCCGTCGGATCGCCATCGTCGCCGGCGCGCTGTTCGCGCTGATGATCGCGATCTGGGTCGTCCTCAGCCTGACCGGGAACGTCCCGTTCTGATCCCGCGCTGACGTCGGCCGGCGCCGCACCGGGCCCCGCCCGCGCCGGTCACGCCCGCTCGAGCGCGATCGCCAGGTCGTCCTCCACGTCCCCGGGGTGCTCCGCGCCGACCGAGAGGCGGACGAGGTTCGCCGGCAGGTCCGCGATCGCCCGGCCGTCCTCGCCCTGCTGCTGGTGCGTGGAGATCGACGGGATCGTGGCGATGCTCTTCACGCGCCCCAGGTCGGTCGCCCGCCGGACGAGACGCAGCCCGTCGAAGACGCGCCGAGCCGCCGGCTGGCCGCCTCGCACCGTGAACGCCAGGAGGTGGCCGTACCTGTTCGCCGGATCGCCCTCGCCGTCTGCACCGTCCGCGAGCCACATGTCCCGGGCCGCCACGGTGTGTCCGGGGTCCGACGCGAGCCCCGGGTAGCGGACCCACTCGACGGCCGGGTGCGCCTCGAGGAATTGGGCGACGCGCAGGGTGCTGCGGCTCCACGCGTCCATCCGCCCGCGGAGCGTCCGGAGGTCCGTCAGCGCCATGAGGGCGTTGAACGGGCTGAGTGCGGGCCCGTGGTCGCGCATCGGGAGGAGCTTGACGTGCATCGCGAAGTCCTCCCGGAGATCGTCCGGTCCCGACCGGGAGACGATGCCACGGCGGGCGACGACCGCTCCTGCGATGGCGAGGCCGGACGACGCGATGCTCTTGCTCACCGAGTGCACCACGATGTCGGCGCCCAGGCCCAGTGGGCGCAGGAGCGCCGGGGTGGCGACCGTGGCGTCGACGACGAGCGGGACGCCCGCGTCGTGCGCGATCCGCGAGACCGCCGGGATGTCCAGCACGGACAGCGACGGGTTGCTCGGCATCTCGCCGTAGAGCAGCCGCGTCGTGCCGTCCACGAGTCGCGCCCACTCGCCCGTGTCGAGCGGCTCGCGCACCCAGCGCACGTCGATCCCCCGCTCCCGGGCGAACCGCTCACGGAAGAGCTGGAACGTCCCGCCGTAGCACTTCGCACCGACCACGACGCTGGGCCGCCGCCCGGTGCCGTCGTCGGCGAGGAACGGGCTCACGGCCATGTCCACGGCCGCCATCCCGGACCCGGTGACGACCGCCGAGGCCGTCGTCCCGGTCCCGTAGGACTCGAGGAGTGCCAGTGTCTCCTCGAGGTAGTGGACGGTCGGGTTCGCGATCCGCGTGTAGCCCCAGGCCGGCATGAGGTAGCCGAGAGCGGCCTCCAGGTGGTCGCTGTCGGCGAAGTGCTGTGCCGGGCTCAGGTAGGCCGGCTCGATGATGCTGCCCTGGTTCGCGAGCGCGGCCTCGGCGGAGTAGATGCCGTGGACCGCGATCGTGTCGAAGCGCATCCCGCGCATCCGGGCGCGCTCGCGATCCTCCTCCGCCGCCATCTGCTCGCCCCGCGCGACCCACGCCGCGAGGCCCTCGGACGCCCCCGGCTCCGTCATGCCCGTCATCTCCTCCGTCTCCGCGCTCATGCCGGGATGGGCTCGAAGCGCGCCTGGAAGAACCGCAGGTAGCGCGGCTCGTAGACCATCCGGAGGCCGGTCGCGCGCTCCCGTGCGTCGTAGACCGCCTTCACCGATTCGGCCACCACGTCCATGTGGGCCTGCGTGTAGACGCGCCGCGGGATCGTCAGGCGGGTCAGCTCCAGCTTCGGGCGGACGTGGTCGCCCGTGGCCGGGTCGCGTCCGGCGCTCGCGATCCCCCGCTCCATCGACCGGACGCCCGAGTCGAGGTAGAGCTCCGCGGCGAGCGTCTGCGCGGGGAACGCGTCCTGCGTGAGGCGTGGATAGAAGCGCCTCGCGTCGAGGAAGATCGCGTGCCCGCCGACGGGCAGCACGATCGGCACCTCCCAGTCCACGAGCAGCTCGCCGAGATAGCGGACCTGGCCGATGCGCGCGCGGATGTGGTCGTCGGAGACCGACTCCTCGATCCCGATCGCCAGCGCTTCCATGTCCCGGCCACTCATGCCGCCGTACGTGTGGAGCCCCTCGTAGACGACCACGAGGTTGCGCAGCTCCTCGAAGACGGTGTCGTCATTGACCGCGAGCCATCCGCCGATGTTCACGAGGTTGTCCTTCTTCGCGGACATCCACGCGCCGTCGGTGTACGAGCAGAACTCGAGGAGGATCTCGGCGACCGACTTCTCCGCGTATCCGGGCTCGCGCTCCTGGATGAAGAAGGCGTTCTCCGCCATCCGGGTGGCGTCCAGCATGAGGCGGATGCCGTGCCTCGCCGTGACCTCGCGCAGCGCCCGCACGTTGGCCATGCTCACCGGCTGGCCGCCGGCCATGTTCACGGTCCCCGCGAGGCTGACGTACGGGATCCGGTCGGCCCCGACCTCCTCGATGAGCCCCTCCAGCTTCCCGAGGTCGATGTCGCCCTTGAACGGCTCGAGGCTCTGAGGGTCGTGGGCCGACGCGACGATCACGTCGTGGAAGGTGCCGCCCGCGAGCTCCTGGTGGAGCCGCGTCGTGGTGAAGTACATGTTGCCGGGGATGTGGTCGCCGGCCTTGATGAGCGTCTGGCTGATGAGGTGCTCCGCGCCGCGCCCCTGGTGCGTCGGGAGGACGTGCCGGTAGCCGTAGTAGGTGCGGACCGCCTCCTCGAGGTGGTAGAAGTTCCGGCTCCCGGCGTACGCCTCGTCGCCGAGCATGATCCCCGCCCACTGGCGGTCGCTCATCGCGCTCGTCCCGGAGTCGGTGAGGAGGTCGATGTACACGTCGTCCGACCGCAGGAGGAACGTGTTGTAGCCGGCCTCGCGGAGGGCGGTCGCGCGGTCCTCGCGGGAGATCATCCGCAGCGGCTCGACCATCTTCACCTTCCAGGGCTCGGCCCACGAGCGCCGGCCGAGCTGCTGGCCCATCGTCTGCGGGATCTCGTGCGTCATCGGGAGCCTCCGGTCCGGGTGGCAGTGGTGGGGTCGACGGGAGCGAGCGGGAGGGCCGTCGTGGCCTTCAGCTCGCGCAGGACGAGACTGGTCTGGACCTTCGCGACGCCGGGGATCGGGGTCAGCCGGTCCACGATGAAGCGCTCCAGCTCGTGGCGACCGCGAACGACGACCTTGAGCAGGTAGTCGTACTCGCCCGTCACGTGGTGACACTCGAGGACCTCCGGGATCTCCGCGACGCGCCGAGGGAACGACGCGACGAGGTTCGGGCGGTGCAGCTGGAGGCTGACGCTCACGAAGCACAGGAGGTCGAAGCCGGCACGCTCGCGGTCGACGAGGGCGACATAGCCCCGGATGAGTCCCTCGCGCTCGAGGCCGCGGACGCGCGCGTGCGTCGCGGCCGGGGAGAGCCCCACGGCCCGGGCGATGTCCGCGATCGTCGCGCGGCCGTCCGCCTGGAGGATGCCGAGGATCGCGCGGTCGATCCCGTCGAGGTCGGGGGGCATGGGGCGTGTATACCGCCAGACCGGGGTTTCGTCAACGGTCCTTCGGCAGGTCTGACGTATCTCCGTCGAATCGGCAGCCAGACGTGTGCGTAGCCGACGATGCGCCTGTCCGCTCGTCTCGGCCGCGCACCGGCGGACAGGCGCGGCGACGGACGCCGACCGCGACCACCCGCCCCGGCCTGTACTCTCGGCGCGGACGGTCGCGACGTGCGGCCGGCGACAGCGGGGACCGGGGACGGCGGGAGGCGCGTGTTCAACGGGACGGAGATCGGCGGGCACCTCGACCGGCACGCGCCGCTGGCGGCAAGGCTGCGCCCGCGCTCGCTCGACGAGGTCGTCGGGCAGCGCCACCTGCTCGGCCCCGACGGGGCCCTCCGGCGCTGGGTGGCCGCGGGGCGGATCCCGGCGCTCGTCCTGTGGGGGCCGCCCGGCTCCGGCAAGACGACCCTCGGGCGGCTGCTCGCGGACGCACTGGGGCTCGGCTACCTCACGCTCGACGCGACCTCGGAGGGGCTTGCCGGACATGCGGCGCCGGCTCACCGAGGCGGACACGCTGCGCTCGATCGAGGGCCGCGCACCCGTCCTCTTCGTCGACGAGCTGCACCGGCTGGCGAAGAACCAGCAGGACGGCCTTCTCGGTGCGGTGGAGACCGGCCGGATCACGCTCGTGGCGGCCACGACAGAGCCGCCGATGGCGGGCGCGGTCATCGCCCCGCTCCTCTCCCGGCTCACCGTCCTCCGACTGCAGCCGCTGTCGGACGCCGACCTGCAGGTCCTGCTCGACCGCGGGCTCGCGGCCTGCGCCGCGGACGGGCGGACGATCGTGCCCGACGAGGCGGCCGTGCGGAACCTCATCGGCCTCGCGGCGGGCGACGGACGCCGCCTGCTCTCGCTCCTCGAGGGGGCCGTCGCCCTCCTGCCACCGGGCCGCGAGGAGCTCGACGCGACGTCCGTCATGGCGGCCGCCCAGTCGCGCACCGCGCCGTACGACCGCTCGGGCGCGGTCTCCGCCATGATCAAGAGCATCCGCGGCGGAGACGAGGAGGCGGCGCTCTACTGGCTCGCCGTCCAGCTCGCGGCGGGCGACGACGGGCGACACGTGGCCCGTCGGCTGGTGGTGGCAGCCGGCGAGGAGGTCGGCGCCGCGGACCCCGCCGCCCTGCCGATGGCGGTCGCATGCCTGGACGCTGTGGAGCGGGTGGGTCTCCCGGAGGCGCACTACCCCCTGGCCGCGACGGTGAGCTACCTCGCCCGGACGGCGCGCGACTGGTGGCCGGGCGCGGCGCTCCACCGTGCCGTCGAGCTCGCCGAGGCCGGCGCCGACCCGGTCCCGCCCCATCTGCGCCCGGCCGCGAAGACCTACCGGCACCCGGCGGAGGACACGGGCGGGAAACGGCAGGAGTACCGGCCGAAGGGCCGGCCAGCCGGCTTCCTCGGGGATCGGACGCCGCCGACGGAGCGGCACTGAGGGCGAGCGACCCGGCGCCGGGCGGGTGCGCGTCGGCCTCCAAGGACCGACCGACCCGGAGGACCGGCCTGTGGCCCCGGGGTCGGGTCAATCTGGGAGAATCGGCCGGACGACGGACGTGTCGGGCCGGACCGAGGAGGAGCGATGCGGATCCTGGTGGCGGAGCAGCTGGCTGCCGAGGGGCTGGCCGTGCTGCGCGAGCGGCACGATGTGGACGAGCGGGTGGGACTCGCGAAGGACGAGTACCTGGCGATCCTTCCCGACTACGACGCCCTCATGGTCCGCAGCCAGGTCCAGGTGGACGCGGACATGATCGCCGCGGGCTCACGGCTCGCCGTGATCGGCCGCGCCGGGGTCGGCGTGGACAACGTGGACCTCGACGCCGCGACGCGCGCCGGGATCACGGTCGTGAACGCCCCGACCGGCAACACGATCGCCGCGGCGGAGCACACGCTCGCGCTCCTCTACGCGCTGGCGCGCAACGTGTCCGCGGCAGAGGCCTCGCTCCGGCGCGGCGAGTGGAAGCGGTCGCAGTTCACCGGCGTGGAGCTGCGCGGCAAGACGCTCGGCCTCGTCGGGTTCGGGAAGATCGGCCAGGCCGTGGCCGTGCGCGCCCGGGCGATGGAGATGCCGCTGCTCGTCGCGGACCCGTTCGTCTCCGCCGAGCAGGCCGCGAACTACGACGCCGAGCTCGTCGAGCTGGACGACCTGCTCGCCCGTGCGGACGTCGTGAGCCTGCACGTCCCCAGGACCCGGACGACCGCCGGCATGATCGGGACGGCCGAGCTCGCGCGGATGAAGCCCTCCGCCTTCCTCCTCAACGTCGCCCGCGGCGGAGTCGTGGACGAGGCCGCGCTCGCCGGAGGCGCTCGCGGCCGGGACGATCGCCGGCGCGGCGGTGGACGTCTTCGCCGCCGAGCCCCCGGTGGGCTCGCCCCTCCTCGACGCGCCGCATGCCGTCCTCACTCCACACCTCGGCGCGTCCACGGCGGAGGCCCAGGTGCGCGTCGCGGTCGAGGCCGCCCAGCAGGTCGTGGACGTGCTGGAGGGCCGTCCCGCCCGCTACGCGGTCAACGCCCCGCTCCTGACACCGGAGACCGCCCGGGCCCTCGCCCCGTACCTGCCGCTGGCGCAGACGATGGGGTCGTTCCTCGCCCAGTACGTCCGCGGGGGCGTCGACAGCATCGCGGTGGAGATCTCCGGCGAGCTCGCCGAGATCGACGCGAGCCAGGTCGTCGCGGCGGCGCTCCGTGGCCTCCTCGAGGAGGCCACGGCGGAGCGCGTGAACCTCGTCAACGCCGCCACCATCGCGAAGGCACGCGGGATCGCGGTCACCGAGTCGCGCACGGCCGACGCGGGCGCCTACGCAGCGCTCGTCACGCTCCGCGCCGGGACCGGCGACCGGACGGCCCGGATCGGCGGCACGATCGAGGCCGGCGAGGCCCGCATCGTCCGGATCGACGACTACCGGCTGGACATGGAGCCCGCCGCGTCGATGCTCGTCACGCGGCACCAGGATCGGCCCGGGATGGTCGGGCGGATCGGCGCGCTCCTGGGCGAGGCCGACGTGAACATCAGCGCGATGACCCTCGCGCGCTCGGCGCCGCGTGCCGACGCCCTCATGCTCCTCGCGCTGGACGACGCTGTCCCCGACGACGTCGCTGCGAGGATCCGCGGCCTCGACTCGATCCTCGATGTCTGGGTCATGCGCCTGGGTGCCGCCGGCACATGACACCCGACGACGGGATTCCGGAGGGCGGGGACGCAGGCGGCCGGACCCTCGTCCCGTACGGCCTGGAGGCGACGCTCGTCCTCCTGCGCCACGGTGAGACGGAGTTCCTGCTCCAGCGCCGGTTCCAGGGGCGCTCCGAGACGCCCCTCTCCGCGCTCGGTCGGCGCCAGGCCGCCCTCGGCGGCACGCGGATCGCCGAACCGTCCCGGCCACCGGCACTGCCGGTGCCCGACGGACCGCCGCGCTTCATCGCGCACTCACCGCTCCGCAGGACGGCCGAGACCGCCGCCGCGGTCTCGGCCGCGCTCGACGCCGCCGGTTCCCCGGGGGTGCCCGTCCTCGCCGAGCCGGCCCTGGCCGAGATCGACCAGGGCGCCTGGGAGGGTCTGACCCAGGAGGAGGTCGCCGAGCGGTACGGCGCGGAGCTCGCCGCGTGGCGCCGTCGGCCCTGGGAGGCGCACGCGCCCGGCGGGGAGTCGCTCGACGACGTGGACCGCCGGGTCCGGGCGGGCATGACCCCGCTCCTCGAGCTGCTCGCAGCCGGAGCGGACCGCGGGACCCTCGACCGGCCGCACGTCCTCGGCTACGGGCGGGCCGACGCCGGCATCCCGTGGTCCGTCCTCGTCGGCCACGACGGCTGCTTCAAGGTCCTCCTGCTCGCGCTCCTGGACCTGCCGCTCGAGGCCTTCTGGCGGTTCCCGTTCGCGCTCGCGCGATCTCCGTCGTGGAGATCCGGGGCGGCCGCGCCTGGCTGCGACTCCACAACGCCGCCGATCACCTCGCGTCGCTCGAGGACGGGAGCGCCGAGAAGGCGCGCCCGCCGGGAGCCCTCTGACCCGCCTGCCCCACCGCCCGGCTCTCCCGGTCACGAGCGGCGGGCGGCGGGGCGTGGTCGTCGGCGCCCGCGCCGCGGCCGTCGGGCTCGGGCGTCCCGTCAGGCGATGGGGCCGGGCGGCGTCGGCGGCCGGCGGCCGCCGCGCGGGCGCCTGAACAGCAGCGCCAGCAGGCGCACCCGCAGGCGTCGACGGACGAGCGCCAGCTGGCGCATGAGATCGGGTCCCGGCTCGCGGCGCGCGTAGGTGGACTCCACCTTGGAGGTGGCGACGAGCGTCAGCTCGGGGCGGACACCGGGCAGGATCTCGCCGAGGGCCGCCGTGTACTCGTAGACCGTCTGCTCGGGCCGCTGCGCGTAGCCGAGCCTGCCCGCGATGCGGGTGATCGTGCCGTAGGCCGCGTCCGGGCCCACCGGCCGCGGCGGGCGGCGGAGGAACGCCACGAGGCCGAGGAGCACGAACGCCACGACCACGAGCGCCGCCACGACGAGCGCCGACCGGTCCCGGGATCCCTCCACCGCCGCCGGTGAGCGGCGCGCTGCCGCCGGCGGGCGCCGTCCGGCGAGGGTCGCGCTCGTCGTCCGGCCCGAAGCTGCTCGAGGCGCGCGGCGTCGGGGTCGGCGTGGCGACCGGTGGTCCGGCCGGCAGGCTGGTGTCGAGCCCGACGCCACCGCCCGTGGGATCGAAGTCCACCCAGCCGTACCCGGGGAAGAAGACCTCGACCCAGGCATGGGCGCGGTCGCGCCGCACCGTCTGCTCGCCGGTCGCGGAGCGGTCGCCGGGCAGGAACCCTTCGACGAACCGCGTGGGGATCCCCCGCAGGCGGAGCATGGCCGCCATCGTCGTGGCGTAGTACTCGCAGTAGCCGCGGCGGGAGACGACGAAGCAATCGGTGACGCCGCGCCCGCCGCACTCGATGTCGGAGACGTCCGTGTCGTAGGTGAAGTTGGCCGGGTCCCGGAGGAACCGCTCGACCGCGCGCGCGAGGTCGTAGGGGTTCTCGGCCTCGCTCTCCTTCTCGATCCGCTCGAGGAGCAGGCGCGTCTCCGTCCCCACCGTTCCGGGCAGCAGGCCGGTGTAGAGCGCCAGGACCGGCGCGGGGTATGCGTCGCCGGCCGCGCGCAGGCGGTTGGCCGTCAGGCCGTTCGGGTCGGCCGGGTCGATGTCCGGCACGAGCGCCGTCACGGTGTACGGCCGGGGAGCGTCCGGCGCGGTGACCGTGGCGAAGAACCCGTCCGCCGGGATCTCCTCGGCGGGCGTCTCCCCGGGGGCGACGGTCGCCTGGGGCGGGGGCGTCGCGTCCACGGACGCGTACACGAGGGTCAGGCGCGCCGACCGATCCAGGGTGGACGGCCCGTTGGGGCTCACGATCAGCCGGGGCGCCGACTCGGACGGGGTGACCTCGACGGTGATCTCCCGCCGGCCGGTGGCCGGGTCGAGCGCGTCGCCGGTCGCAGCGAAGACCGGAGTGTCCGGGCGCAGGCGCGTCTCCCGCGTGTCCGTCCAGGTCCAGCCGTTCCCGTTGAACTGGTCGTACGCGGCCGCACGCCAGGCGAAGTCCTCCTCCGGCGGCACCTTCGCGGTGAAGACCAGGGTGTCGTCGGTGACCCAGGTGCCGGTGATCGCGGCGCTCTGGCCGAAGACGATCCCGCCGACCCGGGTCCCCGGCCCCCCGCCCGGGAGGAGCCGGGCTGATCGTGGCGCCGAACTCGACGATCCGCTGGTCCAACCCGTCCCATGCGGCGGCGAGCGGCGCCGACGCGGCGGTGGTCGTGAGGACGAGGGAGCCGACGATGGCGGCCGAGACGAAGACGAGGCCGGCACGCAGGAAGATGCTCGCGGTCCGGCCGGCGTCGTCGATCCGGTGCCGCGACCACGCGCGCTCCTCCTCGGAGACCCGGACGCGGACGAGGAGCAGGAGAGCAGCGGAGCTGAAGATCACGAGGAGGTAGAACTGGTCGCGGATCGTGATCGACATGTTCGCGACGAGGACGAAGCCGACCGCGAGGACGGCGCTGAGGGGCCGGCCGTGCCGGTACACGACCCACGAGGCGAAGAAGGCCGTCGCCCACACCAGGAGCCCGAGGATCGCCAGGAAGTGGCCGATCTGCGTGGTCGTGGCACGCGCACGGACGACCAGGTCCGTGTAGGCGCGGGTGGCGGAGGCGATCGCGGCACCAAGGGCCTCGAACGGCACGGGCGCGCTCGGGTCGACCGTCATGCCGACCGCCACGCCGACGACGACGACGCCCACGCAGGCGCCGATGACGAGGCAGAGGAAACGGGACCACGGCGACTTCCCCAGGGCGAGCCCGAGCAGGACGGCGGCCGGGACCATCCACGCGAGGAAGTCGAGGTTCTCGTCGCGCCCCAGGACCCAGCGCGCGTCGTCCATCGACCAGGCCATCGTCAGGCCCATCACGAGGAGCAGGATGAGGCTCGACCAACCCTCGGCGGGCCCGGCGATGAGCCGGCGCGCCAGCGTGCCCAGGTCCGGCACGGGCCGAGCCGCGGTGGGGAGGGCCGTCACGCGAGCACCTCCGCAAGGCGGTCGTCCGCCCGGACCACGACCGTTCGCAGGTCGAACTCGGCGAGCCGGTGCCGGATCGCCCGCATCGCCTGCTGGGCCTCCCGGTCGGGGGCGGTCGGCGCCGTGCCGCTCTGTCGCGTCGGCGAGACCGTGAAGCTCGGCGTGTCGAGCAGCACGACCGCGCAGCCGAGGCCGCGTGGTCGGAGCGTGGCGAGCGGCCGGATCCACTCGGGCTCGTCGGAGCCGGTGATGACCACCGCCGTGGTCCCGCGCCGCAGCCGCGGCAGCGTGACGACCAGGGACTCGGCGAGCGGCGCGGCGCCGTCCCCCTCGACCGCGGCGAGCAGCTGCATGATCTTGTGCCGCTGGCGTGGCCCGCGGTCCGGCGGGAGCGTGGCCGGGTGGTGGCCGTTCGTCGTCATGGCGACCGCCCGGTTCTCGCCGAGCGCCTTCTCGGAGATCGAGGCCGCGGCGCGGACGGCCACCTCGACGGTGGACCGGTCCCCCGTCCCCGCCTGCACGCCGGCGTCGAGGTCGAGGAAGATCCAGACGTCCGCCGTCTGCTCCAGGTCGAACTCCTTCACCTGGATCTCGCCGTGCCGCGCCGTGGACTTCCAATGGATCCGGTTGAACGAGTCGCCGGGCGCATACGGCCGGACGCTCGTCGCGAGCGGGGTCGTCTGCAGCGCCCGCTCCCGCGACGCGTGGCTGCCCTCCAGGTTCGCCGTCGGCAGCCGCCACTGCGGGAGGCGTTCGACGCGTGGGTAGACCACGACGCTCACGCCGTGACCCACGCTCGCGACGGACTCGAAGAAGCCGAACGGGTCGCCCGTGCGGACCTGGAGCGCGTCCACGCGGAAGTGTCCGCGGCGCGTCAGCGGCACCTTGGCGTTCCAGGTGCGCTGGCTCCGCGGGCCCAGCGACAGCGCCCGCCCTGGGAGCGGCACCGGGAGGTTGGAGGGGTTGAACGTCTCCAGCCACAGCTTCGGCAAGCGTCCGGCGTTCCGGACCGTCACGGTGGCGCGGAGCTGGTCGCCCACGTGGCCGTGGACCTGGGCGACCGCGAACCCCGCCTCGAGGTCGGTGAGCCCCTGGCGCGTCACGAGGTAGCTCCCGACCCCGACGATGACGCCGAGGTAGACGAGGTAGAAGAGGAACGGCAGTCCCGTCGAGAGCGCGGCGACGACCAGGATCGTCCCGACGACCAGGTACGGGATCCGGCGGAACATCGCGCTGGACCTGGGCGGGCCGTCAGCCGGCCGCGCCCTCGCGGCCGATCTCGCGCGGCCCGCCGACGCGCGCCGGGATGCGGTCGTTCGCGACCGGCACCGAGTCGAGGACCTCACGGACGATCTGGCCCGGCTCCACGTCTCGGACGGTGGAGCTGGTCTTCACGATGACACGATGCCCCAGCGCCGGCTCGGCGAGCACCTTCACGTCGTCCGGGATCGCGTAGTCGCGCCCGTGCAGGGCCGCGAGGGCCTGGCTGGCGCGGTAGAGCGCGAGCGAGCCGCGCGGCGAGGCACCGAGGTAGACGTCGGGGTGCGTCCGCGTGGCGCCGACCAGCCGGACGATGTAGTCGCTCACCGACGGGTCCACGTAGATCTCGCGGACGGCCGCCTGCATCGCGCGGAGCTCGTCCGCGCTCACGACCGCGTCGATCGTCTCGAGCGGGTGCTGGCGCTTCTGCTCGTCCAGGATGAGGATCTCCTCCGCGGGTCCCGGGTAGCCCATCCGGATCTTCAGCATGAAGCGGTCAAGCTGGGCCTCGGGCAGGGCGAAGGTCCCCTCGTACTCGATCGGATTCTGCGTCGCGATCACCAGGAACGGGTCCGGCATGGGGTACGTGATCCCGTCGATGGTCGCCTGCCGCTCCTCCATGCATTCGAGCAGCGCCGACTGCGTCTTCGGCGTGGCCCGGTTGATCTCGTCGGCGAGGACGACCTGGGCCAGGATCGGGCCGGGCCGGAACTCGAACTCGTGGGTCTTCTGGTTGTAGATCGAGAGGCCGGTCACGTCCGACGGGAGCAGGTCCGGCGTGAACTGGATGCGCCGGAACGAGCACCCCAGGCTTCGCGCGATCGCCTTGGCAAGGACGGTCTTCCCGGTCCCCGGGACGTCCTCGATGAGGACGTGGCCGCGGCACAGGAGAGCGACGAGTGCGAGACGCACCTCGTGGTGCTTCCCGACGATGACTCGCTCGACGTTCGCGAGCGCTCGCTCGCCGGACTCCTGGATCTTGGGCACTCGTCTGCCTCCCTGCGGGCGGGTGCGGCGAGAGCGTGCCGGGCCGGGACGCGCCGCGCGGATGTCGATAGTACGTCCGAACGGCGCAACGGGTTTCCGGCGGTCTCCGGCCGGCGTCGGCGATCGCATGTGCCCGGGAGACGGGCGAAGACGCCGGCCGCTCAGCCGCGCGCCAGGGTGCGGACCGCCAGCCACACGGTCACGCCGGCGCCGAGGGCGCCCATGAACGCGAGGAAGATCTCGCCGCCGAACCAGGAGACGACCGCGACGAAGGCGAAGAGGAGCGCGAGGACGACGGCGACCGCCGCCAGCCCGACCCGTTCGATGAGCGGGCGTGGCTCCGGCGGGTCGCCGCCCTCGCCCCCTGCCGCCGCCGAGCGGGCCGCCGAGCCCTCGGCCTCGCGGTCCGCGCCGCCGCTCACTTCGCGGCCTGCGCGAAGTACGCGCGCATGAGGCGGCCGGCCACCGGTGCGGCGCGGCTCGCGCCGCTGCCGCCGTTCTCCACGACCACCGCGATGGCGATCTGCGGGTCGTCCGCAGGGGCGAAGCCGATGAACCACGAGTGCGGCTCGCCGGACCCGCCGATCTCCGCGGTCCCGGACTTGCCGGCCGTGAGCACGCCGGGGACCTTGGCGCCGCTCGTGAAGAGCGGGCCGTACTCGCCCTCCACGGCGAGCGTCATCGCCCTCCGGACGGGCTCGGCCACCTCGGGGCCGAACGGCCTGAGCCAGATCTCCGCAGGCCGCGGGGAGACGCCCCCGTCCGGTGAGACGACGGCCATCACGACGCGCGGCCGCATGATCACGCCATCGTTGGCGACCGCCGCGGCGACGAGCGCCATCTGGATCGGGGTGGCGAGCACTTCGCCCTGGCCGTACGCGGCGTTCGCCAGCTCCACCCGGTCCACGAAGCCGCCGGGCGCGTTCCCGGATCCGTCCGTCACCTGGCTGGTCTCGGTCGGCAGGTCGTAGGGGATCGACGCCCCGAAGCCGAGTGAGGCCGCCCAGGCGACCAGCTCGGCCCCTCCAGTCGCGAGGCCGGCGAGAGCGTAGAAGATGTTGCACGAGACCTCGGTCGCCTCGGCGAGAGCGAGGGGCTTCGGCTGCGTGAAGTCGTGGTGCCCGTCCTTCACCCGGTAGCCGTCGACGAGGAGCCCGTTCTTCTCGGCCGGCGGCTGCTCCCGGTACCGCGTCTCGGGCGTGATCGCGCCCGATCCGAGCGCGGCGATGGCCGTCACGATCTTGAAGACCGAGCCCGGCGCGTACAGCCCGAGAGTGGCCCGCGGCAGGAGTGGTGCATCGGGGTCCTCGCGGAGCGACGCGAAGTAATCGGGGTCGGCGGCCGGATCCGCGATGAGGTTCGGGTCGTACGTCGGGGTGGACGCGTCCACGAGGACCTCGCCAGTGCGCGGATCGAGCATGACGATCGCGCCGGCGTCCTTCCCGAGGAGCTGCACCGCGAGGCGCTGCAGCGGCAGCGAGAGCGAGGTCCGGAGCTCGTTGCCCTTCTTGCGGCGCGAGGGGTCGAGGTGGTCGAGGATGTCCTGGATCGGGTCGGGGTCGCGCGCGCCGGTGAGCTCCGCGTCGAACGTCCGCTCGATCCCGGCGCTGCCGTACCGCCGCGACGCGTACCCGACCACCGCGGTCATGGCCTCGCCGGGGTAGACGCGGTATGGCTCGCCGTTCTCGTCGCGCCGGCTCGCGGCGAGAGTCCGGCCATCGCGGTCGCGGATCACGCCCCGGACGACGGTCCGCGCGGCCGCGATGTTGGCCGCGTCGTCCGGGGATGACGCCAGTCTCTGCGCCTCGACCACCTGCCACCAGGTCGCGCCCGCGCCGACCACGACCACGGCGAGGATCGCCGCGAGCATCGTCCGGCCCAGGCTGCGTCCCATGCCGGGGTCGCGCCCGGTCACGCGCCGCCCCGGCGGATCGCCCGCATGATCGGGCCGCGTGTCCGCGGCGGTGGGGGCGGCTCGATGCCGCGGTCGGAGAGGGCGAGGAGGAGCCCGACCACGAGCGAGTTGGCGAGGATCGACGACCCGCCGTAGCTGACGAACGGCAGCGTGATCCCGGTGAGCGGGATGATGCGGAGGTCGCCGGCGGCGATGACGAGCGCCTGGACGCCGATCACGAGCGCGAGCCCCGCCGCCAGCAGCGCCCGGAACGGATCGGCAGCGGCGGCGGCGACGCGCAGCCCGCGCTCGAGCACGACGAGGTAGAGGCCCAGGACACCGAGGACCGCCGCAAGCCCCATCTCCTCCCCGATCGCCGCGAGCGGGAAGTCCGTGTGCACGGCGGGGACCGGGAGGCGTCCCGCGATCTCCGGGAGCCCGGCGCCGAGCCCGACGCCGAAGAGGCCGCCCCGTGCGAACGCGTGGAGGGCCTGCACGATCTGGAAGCCGGACCCGAGCGGGTCGGCGAACGGGTCCAGCCAGACGGCGACACGCTCCCTGACATGCGGGAACGCGAGGTAGAGCGCGACGGCCGCGACGGCACCCAGCGCGACGCCGAGCCCTGCCCAGGACGCCCGGCCGGTCGCGATGTAGAGCATCGCGAGGAAGACGACGTAGAAGAGCAGGGCGGCCCCGAGGTCGCGCTGGACGATGACGACACCCATCCCCAGCGCGACCATCGCGAGCATCGGCGCGAGGTACGGGAGCGGCGGAAGCCGGATGGGCCCGAGGGCGGTGCGCTCCGTCGCGAGGATCGGCCGGTACTCGGCGAGGTACCCGGCCAGGAAGACGACCAGGATCACCTTGAGCAGCTCGGAGGGCTGGCCGCTGAAGGGGCCGATGACGAGCGTGAGCCTCGCTCCACCCTGGTCCACGCCGAAGACGAACGTCAGGACGAGGAGCGTGAGGCCCGCCAGTGCCCACGTGTACTTGTACATGCGGAGCCACGCATCGGAGCGCACCGCCACCGCAAGGAAGCCGGCGATCGCGAGGCCGATGCACAGCCAGAGTGTCTGCAGCTCGGCCAGGCCCAGCTCCAGCGACCCCAGGTCCTGGGTCACGAGGTCCTGCGGCAGCCGGATCATGACGAGGAGGCCCAGGCCGCCGAGCATCCCGACCGCCGGGAGGAGGACCTGGTCCGTGCGGCGGCCGGCGAGGGTCTGCGCCAGGTGGACGATCGCGAGCGCGAGCCCGTAGGTCACCAGGAGCGGCCCCCCCTCGACCGTCGCCTCGCCGGTCCGGGTCATCCCCAGCGACAGCCCACCGACGACGAGGACCGTGTAGACGAGGAGCAGCAGGACCGCCTCCCTGCGTCGGAGCCTGGGCCGGACCCGCGCGAGGCCCCGCGGCGCGACGGCGGCGGCGGCGGTCACCGGCGACCCCGCTCCAGCCGCAGCCGGACCCTGCCCACCTGGATCTCGTCGCCGACGGCGAGAGGCACGACACCCTCGACGAGGCTGCCGTTCACGTAGGTGCCGTTCGTGCTGCCCCTGTCCTCGATGAACCAGGCGCGCCCGCGATAGGTGATGACGGCATGCTCGGAGGACGCGAACGCGTCCCCGATGACGACGGTGCTCGCCAGGTCGCGGCCGATCGTGGTGACGGCGTCGATCGGGAAGCGAGCCCCTGCGGGCGGCTGGGCGTCCGGCGAGGCGACGACGACGAGCCGGCCGAGCTCAGCGCCCGGCTCGGCGGCCGCCCGCCGCACGTCGCGGAGCAGGACGCGGGCGACGGCGAAGAGGAAGAGCCAGACGAGCGCGAGAAGAGCGAGGCGCACCGCCCAGAGCGCGAGGACGAACGGGTCCATCAGGCATCGCCTCCGGTCGCCGCGACCGCGGAGGCGCCACCCACCACCACGGTCGTGTCCCCGAGGACGATCACATCGCCCATCCCGAGCGTCACCTCGGTGACCTGCTCGTCGCGAAGGAACGTCCCGTTCGTGCTCCCCAGGTCGGACAGGACGAGGAAGCCGCCGCGGGGGGCGATCCGCGCGTGCCGGCGCGAGACGCGCCCGTCCGCGAGGACGATGTCGCACGCAGGGTCGCGGCCGAGCACGACCGGGCCTTCGCCGATCTCCACCCGGCGGACACGGCGGGAAGGCTCGCGCACCTCCAGGGAGGCGTGCACGGCCTGCGCACGAGGCACCTCGAAGACGCGTGTCGGGTCGGCGTCGAGCGGGCGGGACCGTGGACGGGTGCGGGGTCCGCGCGCCCCCGCGGGATCGATGACCGCGACGCGCGCGTCGCCGGCCGGGGCATCGGGCTCGGCGACGAGCGTCACGGTGGGGAGGCGCAGCATCGTGTACCCGTGCGAGCGCGCGAACGCGAGCGTGCTCCCCGCGAGCGCTTCCGCGAGGGCGGCCTCGCCGCCCGCCTCGGCCGCCAGGGCGTCCAGATCGGCCGGGCGCATCTCGACGACGAAGGCGTCAGGGACCAGGATCCGGTCGCCCGAGCGGCGGCGTCTCTCCTCCGTCACGCGATCCAGGCGACGCTCGACGACGACGCGGTGGATCGGCGCACGGAAGATGCGCGCGGACGAGCGCTCGAAGACGCGCTCGAGGGATCGCTCGAGGAAGGAGAGGGGGCGCATAGGCCGCCCGGAGTCTAGCAGAGGGAGCACGACCTGCCGGCGCGTGGGACCCATGTCCCGGGTGCACCCGAGCGGCAGGTCGGTGTACGCTCGCCCTTCGAGCCATCCGGTTCGACCGGCAGGCAGCGCGCGAGAGACGATGACCGCTCCGATCACCGGGATGTATTGCGACCGCTGTGGCGCGCGCCACGAGTTCGAGCGCGCCAGGCCGAGCGGCGTCGCGCGCCTGCGCTCGCTCACGCGCAGCGTCCGCGGCTACGTCCTCAACGAGACACCCACGTTCGGGGACGCGATGACCGACGCCTGGTCGCGCCTCGAGGAGGACGGCGCGCTCGAGCAGTACGCCGAGGTCCAGAAGACCTTCTCGTTCTGCCTGGACTGCCGCGGGTACGTCTGCCACGACTGCTGGAACGAGAAAGCCGGCCGCTGCCTCACCTGCGTCCCGCTGCCGGGGATGGAGGCGGTGGCCGAGTCGGCCATCGCCGACCGGCTCGACCTGGTCGCCGGACCTGCGCCCGAGGCGTCGCCCACCGTGCCCTCGGCGCCGACCGAAGCGGCACCCATTCCGCGCTCTCCCGCCGCCGAGACGTCGCCCGTCGTGCCGGCCGCCGCGTCGGTCGAGGAGATCGAGATCCCGGTCGTCGCCGTGGAACCCGCCGGACCCCATGATGCCGACGTCGAGGCGGCGGCGGAAGGCGCGAGCATCGAGAGCGTGGACGTGGTCCCAGGGCTGGCGGGCATCGCGCCCGAGGCGCCGACGTCGAAGCCGACCGAGCCGCGGCGTGCCGGCGAGGACGCGGACGTCATCGCCGCCGCCGTGGCGGCCGGGATCATCGCCGCACCCGCCGCACCGTCACCCGCGGCGCCCGAGGCCGCGATGGAGGTCGTGACCGAGCGGCCGGTCACGACGCCTTCGGCGGTGTCGGAGCCGGAGCCGACACCCGCGCCCGTGGCGGCGGTCACGGGATGGCCGTCGGACCTGGATACCCCTGCATCGGCCGCGGCGACGGCGGCCATCGCGCCGCCGCCGGCCGGCGCGGGACCCGAACCCGCGGCAGCGACTCCAGCGATCGCGGCGCAGGCAGCGCCCGCCCCCGTTGCCGACGTGGTTCCGGTCCCGGGACCGTCACCCGCGCGGCCGGTCCGCCGGAGCGATCGACGGCGTCCCGCACCGCCGCGCCGGACGCCGTCTCCGGTCCACTGCCGCCAGTGCGGGCTCCAGGTGCCCGCCGTGGCGCGCTTCTGCCGCCGCTGTGGCGAACGCCAGGGCGAAGACGCCCCGGCCCGAGCCTGACCCGACCTCACCGGAGAGCTGCGAGCGTCGCGCCGTTCCCGGATCCCCGCGGCGGGGTCGCGCCCGACCCCCGGCCCAGCGCTCGCCTATGCGGGCTTCGCGCTGCCGTCGCCGCCGAGCGTCTCCGGGCTCCCGGGCCGGGTCGGCCGGGGCGCATCCACCCGCCGGGCGATCCACGCGACGCCGAGGAGGACCACCTGGGTGCACAGCGAGAGCCAGACGAGCGCGGCGAAGAGCGCGATGAAGGTGCCGTAGATGGCGAGCGATCGGAAGAAGATCGGCGCGACGAGGGCGAAGACCTGGGTCACCAGGCTGATGACGATCCCGGCGACCAGCGCCGGCACGGCGGCATCCCGCCACGGGACGCGCCGCGCGGGGATGTACCAGTAGGCGAGGAAGAGCGCGCCCACGAACCATGTCGTCATGAGCACGAGGGCGATGACCCTCCGCACGAGCTCGTCCGGGCCGCCCGACGGGACGATCGAGAGGTCGGCGACGAAGAGGAGCAGCGCCGCGGCACCGAGGACGCTCCCGACGAAGAACCCGACGCAGGCGAGGGACTCGATGGTCTGTCGGACGACATCGCGGCGCGGCTCGCGCGGGAAGAAGAGCGCGACGGATGTGTCGAGCGCGGCGTAGACGCGGCTGGAGCCCCAGACGACACCGATGATGCCGATGAGCGAGAAGGTCCACGCACCCTGGGAGATCTGAGTCAGGATCTCGGAGATCAGCTCCTCCAGCGGCGGGACCTGCGCCGCCAGGATCTCGAGGAGACGCGCGCGCTCGGCCGGATCGGCGATGAGGAAGCCCAGGATCGAGACGAGCAGCAGCAGGGTCGGCAGGATCGCGACGATCGTGCTGTAGGCGAGCCCCGCGGCGGTGACCCCACCCCCGGCCGCGCCATACCGATCCATGAGGTCCATCACGAGGATCGCCGGGGGTAGAGCCAGGACCCTGTCGGCCAGCGGGCGGACCCGACGTTCGGCGCGGGCCGCGAGGCCCGCCACCCCGCCGTCCGCCTGGGCCGGGTCGCCTGCGTCGTCGCGCCCGGCCATCGCGTCAGTCCGCGAGGTCTTCGAAGAGGACCGGCTGGACGTCCTCCACCCGCACGCGCGTCGCGGGTCGGAGCATGGCGCGGACCTCCGCGCGGCGCACGTAGCGCCGGCCGCCGGGCTTGATGCTCGACAGGCGGCCGGCGCGCGCCCACCTGCCGACGGTCTCGGCCGTCACCACGACGTTCGCGTCCGCGAGGATCCGCGCGGCCTCCTCGAGCGTGACCCAGTCGGCCGCAGTCCTGCGCATCGCCTCACCCCCCGTCCGTGGCGTCACTCGAGACGCCGGCCGCGCCGCCCCCGGCGGCCCCGCCGCCCCCGGCGGCCCCGCCGCCCCCGGCGGCCCCGCCGCCCCCGGCGGCCTCGCTCGCGGCGGACGGCTCGGCTGCCTTCTTCGACGCCGCACCGGAGACGCTCTTCCGGTCCTTCTTCGCCCAGCCGCTCCCGCGGAAGTGGATGGTCGGCGGCGCGAACACCTTCGCCAGGGTCCCGCCGCACTCCGGGCACTCGGCCGGACCCTGCGCATGGATGCCGTGCGCGACCTCCATCACGTGGCCGCAGGACTCGCACACGTAGTCGTAGATCGGCACGCTCGATCGAACCTCAGTCGCGGAACCGGGTCACGCCCGGAGCAGTCGCATCCCGCACTTGGGACAGTAGAACGCTCGCTCCCTTCCCGCCGCGAATCCACAGCTGGGACAGACCAGCCCGCCGCCCGACCGGGCCGGCACCGAGGCCTCCTCGGCGGCGACCGGTCCCGCCGCGGACGCGGACTTCAGGCTCGTGACGATCGCGGAGAGCACGCGCGATGCGGCTCGGTCGGTATCCCCGCGGATGCCGCGGCCACCCCATCCGACGACGCCGCGCGCGATGAGGTCGCCCGTCGCTTCGTCCCAGTGGGCGGCGACTCCACCGACGATCGCGTCGAACCGCGGGTAGCCGGCCGTGTCCACCTCGCCGGCCAGCAGGCCGCACGCGAGGGTGTCGAAGGCCGGGTCGAGCGCCTCGACGGTCTCGAGCACCATCACGGCATGGCGGGCGATGGGTCCCAACTCGCTGTTCGCGCTCACCCACTGGAAGGCCTCGGACGGCCGCTCGAGGTCCGGCGCGGCCTGGGCGAAGTCCACCGTCCGGGGCTGCACGATCTCGACCGGCGTCAGCGACACGCCGGCGAGGATCCCCGGGAGCGACTGGAGGACGCCGGGGCCCGGCGGCATGTGGAGCCCCTCGCTGGACTTCGCGCCGTATGCGAGGCGCATCGAGTAGTCCCGGGCGTCGACGACCTCGGGCTGGGGCTCCGGCGTCGCCTCGACCGGCTTCTTCTTCCTGAACAGGCTCACGGCTCGCGTCCTCCAGCGTCCGCGCCATCGTAGCGACTCCGCGCCCGACGCCCTAGCCCCGGAGGCGCTCCCGGAGCCTCGCCGCGAGATCGGCGAGCTCGGCCTCGCGCGCACGGGCTCCGTCGACGACCGGCCCCGGCGCCTTCTCGACGAACGCGGGGTTCCCCAGGCGGGCCCGCGCGCTCGCGAGGAGCGCCTCCGTCTCGGCGAGCTCGCGCTCCAGGCGCGCGCGCTCGCGCTCGGCGCCGTCGTCCCCGCCGGCCGTCGGCTGGACGACCGCCTCGGTCGGCCCCGCGATCGCCGCGAGCGAGCCCGGCACGCGCGCATCCGCGAGGTCGCCGGCCGACGCGACCCGGACGAGCGGGCGTGCACGCGCGAGGCGCTCGATCGCCGGCTCGAGCGCATCCCAGGCGACCGCGAGGTCCTCGCCGACCGCCACCTGGACGGGCAGCCACGCGGCGGGCTCGATCCGCGCCTCGCTGCGGGCGTTGCGGATGGCCCGGACGAGGTCGATCGCGGCCGCGACCGGGGCTTCCGCACCCGGGTCGATCTCGCCGGGCTCGGGCCACCGCGCGACGATCAGCAGGTCCGGGTCGTCGTCCGCGTGCGGCAGCTCGCCCCAGATCGCCTCGGTGACGAACGGGATGACCGGGTGGAGCAGCCGCAGGTAGGTGTCGAGCGCCTCGACCATCGTCCACCACGTCGCCTCGCGATCCGCCGGGGCGATCGCGGGGTCGCCCAGCCGGACCTTCGCCAGCTCGATCGCCCAGTCGCAGTAGTCGCTCCAGGTCGCGTCGTACAGCAGCCGCGTGACGTCGGCGAACGCGTACTCACCGAGCGCGCGGTCCACCTCGGCGACGGTCGTCGCGACCCGGCTCCTCAGCCACCGCTCCGCGGGACCCAGGCGCGCGAGGTCCGGCGCCCGCCGGGGCGTCCCGGCGGCGATGGTATCGGGCCGCGCGCCCAGCAGCCAGCGCGCCGCGTTCCAGAGCTTGTTCGTGAAGTTGCGCGCGTTCGCCAGCTTCTCGGCGCTGAATCGCTGGTCGTTGCCCGGAGCCGCGCCGTGGACGAGCGCGAAGCGCAGCGCGTCGGCCCCGGACTCGTCGATCGCCTCCAGCGGGTCGACGACGTTGCCCTTCGTCTTCGACATCTTCTGGCCGTACGGGTCGCGCACGAGGCCGGAGAGGTAGACGATCGAGAAGGGCGGCTCGCCCATCAGGTGGATGCCCAGCATCATCATCCGGGCGACCCAGAAGAAGATGATGTCGTAGGCGGTCTCCATGACCGTGCCCGGGTAGTAGCGCGCGAGGTCTCCGGTCTCGTCCGGCCAGCCGAGCGTCGAGAACGGCCACAGGCCCGAGCTGAACCACGTGTCGAAGATGTCCGGGTCCTGGACGAGGTCGGCGGCCGGCCTCCCGCAGACGTCGCAGGATGCCGGACCGCCCGTGTCGGCCGAGACGGTCACGTGGCCGTCGGGGCAGTACCACGCCGGGATCCGGTGGCCCCACCAGAGCTGCCGGCTCACGTTCCAGTCGCGGATCTCCGTCAGCCAGTGCTCCCAGACCTTCTCGAAGCGCTCAGGGAGGATCACGGTCTCCCGCGACCGCGTGGCCGCGAGGGCGGCCTCGGCCAGCGGCTGCGTCCGGACGAACCACTGGGTCTTGAGGCGCGGCTCGACGACGTCGTGGCTCCGCTGGCAGCGCCCGATGACCATCTCGTGGGGCTTGGCCGCCACCAGGTCGCCCCGGGCCTCGAGGTCGGCGAGGATCCGCTGACGGGCCTCGTAGCGGTCGAGGCCCGCGTACGCGCCGCCGGCGGCGGAGATCCGGCCGTCGTCCTCCAGGACGTCGACGACCGGAAGCCCGTGGCGCTTCCCCGTGGCCGCGTCGTCGTGGTCGTGGGCCGGGGTGATCTTCACCGCGCCGGTCCCGAACGCCGGGTCCACCGCCGCGTCGGCGATGACCGGCACGTCGCGCTCCACGAACGGGATCCGGACCGTCCGGCCCACGAGTGCCCGGTGGCGTTCGTCGTCCGGGTGGACGGCGACGCCGGTGTCACCGAGGATCGTCTCCGGGCGTGTCGTCGCGACGTCGACCCCCTCGGCGATCGGCCGACCGGTCGCGGGGTCCGCCAGGTGGTAGCGGATGGTCCAGAGCGTGCCGGTCTCGGGCGTCGCGACGACCTCCAGGTCGGAGAGGCTCGTCCGGCACCCCGGGCACCAGTTGATGAGAGTCTCCGCGCGGTACGCGAGCCCCTCGCGGTGGAGGCGCAGGAAGGCCTCTCGGACCGCGCGGCTCGACGCCTCGTCCATCGTGAAGCGCAGCCGGCTCCAGTCGGCCGAGGCGCCCACTCGGCGCTGCTGGGCGAGGATGACCCCCTGCGTCTCCTCGACGAAGCGTCCCATCCGCTCGAGGTAGCGATCGCGGCCCAGGCTCGCGCGGGTGTCACCCTCCGCGGCGATCACCCGGTCGAGGACGACCTGCGCGGCGATCGAGGCGTGGTCGAGCCCGGGCAGGAAGAGCGCGGGGCGGCCCTGCATCCGCGCGTGGCGGATCAACAGGTCCTCGACGGTCGACCGCTGGGCGTGGCCGAGATGGAGCGAGCCGGTGACGTTCGGCGGCGGCTGGATGATGACGAACGGCGGCGCGCCGGCGTCGGCGCGCGAACCCGCCCCGTCGGGCGCGAACACGTCGGCCGCCAGCCACCGGTCGTAGATCGCCGACTCGACCTCGGCGGGACGGTAGGCCGACGCGAGCCTCTTCTCCTCGCTCACCTCAGGCCGTCTCGCCCTCGGCGGCGAGCCAGTCGGCGTAGTTGGACTCGTCCACGCCGCGGTCCACGTCCGACTTCGTGAGCAGGAGCGGCGGGCGCCCGTCGCGGATCGTCTCCTCCGTGATGATGCACTTCCGGATCTCGCCCCTCTCCGGGATCTCGTACATCACGTCGAGCAGCGATTCCTCGACGATCGTGCGCAGCGCCCGGGCGCCGGTCTTCCGGGCGAGGGCGCCGTCGGCCGCGGCGCGGAGCGCGCCCGGGGTGAAGACGAGGTCCACCTTGTCGAGCGAGAGGAACTTCTCGAACTGGCGCGTGATCGCGTTGCGCGGCTCGACGAGGACCCGGACGAGGTCCTCCGCCGAGAGCGACGCGAGCGTGACGACGACCGGCAGGCGGCCGACGAACTCGGGGATCAGGCCGAACTTGAGCAGGTCCTCGGGCATCAGCCGCTCGAAGATCCGGTCGCGGTCCACCTGGGCGGACACCGTCTCCGATCCGAAGCCGATCGTCTTGCGCCCGACGCGCTCCTCGATGATCCGCTCGAGCCCGTCGAAGGCCCCGCCGCAGATGAAGAGGATGTTCGTCGTGTCGATCTGGATGAAGTCCTGGTGCGGGTGCTTGCGACCGCCCTGCGGCGGGACGTTGGCGATCGTCCCCTCCAGGATCTTCAGGAGCGCCTGCTGGACACCCTCGCCGGAGACGTCGCGGGTGATCGACGGGTTGTCCGCCTTCCGCGCGATCTTGTCGATCTCGTCGATGTAGATGATCCCGCGCTGCGCCCGGGCGACGTCGAAGTCGGCGGACTGGATCAGGCGAAGGAGGATGTTCTCGACGTCCTCGCCGACGTAGCCGGCCTCGGTCAGGCTGGTGGCATCGGCGATGCAGAAGGGGACGTCGAGGACCCGTGCCAGCGTCTGCGCGAGCAGGGTCTTCCCGGAGCCGGTGGGGCCTACGAGGAGGACGTTCGACTTCTGGAGCTCGACGTCGTCCACCTGGTGGCCGGCATTCACCCGCTTGTAGTGGTTATAGACGGCGACCGAGAGGACCTTCTTCGCCCGCTCCTGGCTGACGACGTACTGGTCGAGCGAGTCCTTGATCTGGCGAGGCTTGGGGAGCTTGGGCGCCGGCGTCTTGGGCCGCGGCGCCTCGAGCATCTCCTCCTCGATGATCTCCTGGCAGAGGTTGATGCACTCGTCGCAGATGTAGACGCCCTGCCCGGCGATCAGCTTCCGGACCTGCTCCTGGCTCTTGCCGCAGAACGAGCACCGATACGGGACCCTCGGCGTCTTCCCGGTCGACATCCCGTCCTCCCCGTCCTCTGCCCGCTCTCGCCCGGTCGCGATCCGTCAGGCGGCGCCGGACGGCTCGTCCGAGCCGCCCTTGCCCTTGCCGCCCTTACCGGGGCGGTCGGCGGGTGCCGCCGGCTCCTCCGCCAGCGCCTGCGCCTGGGCGAGCGCCCTGGCTGCAGCGACCGACGGCGGGTAGTAGACCGCGTCGATGATGCCGTACTCCTTGGCCTCCTCGGGCGACATGAAGAAGTCGCGCTCCGTGTCCTTCACGATCCGGTCGAGCGACTGGCCCGTGTGCCGAGCGAGGATCTCGTGGAGCATCCCCACGAGGTGCTCCCACTCACGCATCTGGATGAGCGCGTCCGGCGGGCTCCCGCGGAAGCCGCCGTAGCCCTGGTGGATCATCACGCGACTGTGCGGCAGCGCGTAGCGCTTCCCGGTCGTGCCCGCCGCCATCAGGACGGCCGCCATCGACGCCGCCATCCCGATGCAGATCGTGGAGACCGGGGCCTTCACGTACTGCATCGTGTCGTAGATCGCGAGCCCCGCGGTGACCGATCCGCCGGGCGAGTTGACGTAGAGGCTGATGTCCTTCTCCGGGTCCTCGGAATCGAGGAAGAGGAGCTGGGCGATGACGAGGTTGGCGATCGTGTCCTCGACGGCGTCGCCGAGGAAGATGATCCGCTCCTTCAGCAGGCGAGAGTAGATGTCGTACGCCCGCTCGCCGCGGCTCGACGACTCGATGACCATCGGGACGAGCATGTTCCGTCCTCCTGCCGCGGCTTCTGCGCGCCCGGTCACGCGTGGGACCCCGGCGTCTCGCCGGGATCCTCGACGTGCGGGAGCGCCGGATGATCGGGATGCGCGGCGAGCCACTCGTCGATGATCCTCTCGACGACGAGCGACCGCCGGATCGAGCTGCGCAGGGAGGCACGTGCCCGCTCGGAGCCGACGTATTCGACGAGGCGGGGGTTGGC
Organism: uncultured Chloroflexia bacterium; assembly: GCA_963717255.1. Taxonomy (GTDB): domain Bacteria; phylum Chloroflexota; class Limnocylindria; order Limnocylindrales; family CSP1-4; genus CAIYQJ01. Next base: position 89,779 of record CAVQVT010000009.1, read on the forward strand.
GGCGTAGCGCTCGCGCGCCTCGGCGACCTCGGCCTCGATCCGCTCGGGGGGCACCTCGACGCCCTCGGCATCGGCGACGCGCGAGAGCACGAGCAGCGTCTTCACGCGCCGCTCGGCGTCCGGGCGCATCTCCCCGTGCATCTCCTCGGCGGTCTTGCCCGTCACCTGCAGGTACGCCTCCTCGGCGATCCCCTGGCGGGCGAGCGCGGCCTTCATCTCGTCGTGCATCACCTCGACCTCCTCGTCCACGAGGATGTCGGGCGGGTCCACGGTCGCGTTCGCCACCGCGTACTCGATGATGCGGTCCGCGAACCGGTGCCGGGCGCGGTCCAGGGCGTTGCGCTCGAGCCGGCGCTGGACCTCGACCCGCAGCGCCGCCATGTCGGCATAGTCGCCGACCGACCGGGCGAACTCGTCGTCCGCCGCGGGGGCGACCTTCTCGCGCAGCTCCTTGACGGTCGCGCTGAAGTGCGCCTGCTGCCCTGCGAGCTCGGCCTCCGGGTAGTCCTCCGGGAAGGTCACGTCGAACTCGACCGGCTCGCCGATGGTCGCGCCGACGAGCGCCTCCTCGAACCCGGGGATGAAGCGGCCGTCGCCGACGATGATCGGGGCGCGCTCCGAGGAACCGCCTTCGAAGGGGACGCCGTCGCGGGTCCCCACGAAGCCGATGATCGCGTAGTCGCCTTCGCGGACGGGACGGTCCTCGACCGGGTCCAGGCGCGCCTGCTGGTCGCACAGCTCGTCCACGACCTTGTCCACCTTCGCGTCGTCGATCTCGTCGATCTCCGGAGCGAACGGGAAGCTCCGGTAGTCGCCGAGCGCGACCTCCGGGGGGACGGCAACGGTCGCCTTGAAGAGGACGGGCTTGCCCTCCTCGGCCTGGACGACCTCGATGGAGGCGCGGGCGAGCGGGACGGTGGAGGTCTCGATGATGGCCTCGCGGTAGGCCGACTCGACCAGCCTCTCGACGGCGTCGTCGAGGACCGCGCCGTCGCCGAGGACGCGCTCGAGCATGGCGCGCGGCGCCTTGCCTGGGCGGAAGCCGGGGACGCGCGTCCGGCGGGAGAGGCGGCGGACCGACTCGGCGACCTCGCGGTCGAGCCGGTCGGCGGGGACCTCCACCTCGAGGAGGACGGAGCTGTGGGGCGCGGGGGCAGTGGTGACGTTCATCGCCGGCCGATGATAGCAGCGGGGCACCCGCCCCGGCCGCCGCGCCCGGGGGGTCGACCCGCGCGGCTGGCTTCTCGTGGGCGAGGTCGGGGTCGAACCGACACGTCCCTCGCGGGACACCGGCTCCTAAGGCCGGCGCGTCTGCCATTCCGCCACTCGCCCGGCGGCGAGTTTACCGCGGCGGCTCCTGTGCCGACCCGGCACGCGGGGGGCGGCCGCCCTGCGCGGAGCCGCCGGCCCCCGTCGCCGTTGCGGGACGCGCGGCCGTCGCCTTCGCGGCCTCGGCCTCCGCGATCCGCGCGTCGTTCCGCGCCCGGATCTTCGCGAGCTCGCGCTCCTTCACGACCGGGTCCACGTCCAGGAGGCGCGACGTCAGCCGCCGCGCGAGATCGAGCCCGAGCGGCAGGAAGAGGGACCTGTTCGCGAGCCGCTGGAGTCGGCCGGGGCGCGGCTTCGCTCCCGCGGAGGCGATCATGTCGGCGAGCTCCTGCGCCGCGGTCCCGTCATCGCCGAGAGAGCGGAGCATCCCGTCGAGCGCGGCCGGGAGGGACGGTCGGATGGCGCGCGGGACGACACGCCTGCGGACGTACTTCCAGACGCGCCCCGGACCGCCGAGGAGGACGAACCCGGTGCCGGCCGCGAGTCCCGCGATCTGCACCGGCTGGCGCGTGAGCGACGACCGGACGTCGAGCGCCGCGCGGCCGCGCGCCTCGAGCTCCTCCATCTCGCCATAGAAGGCCGAGCGCGACGCCCGCACCTCTGCGAGCTGCGCCGCGAGCAGCGCCTCGCGCTCCAGACGGAGCTCGGGCGTGAGCTTCGGCATGTTGTCGACGGCCTCGCCGACCGCGTCGGCGGCGTCCGTCGCGGCGTGGACCCCGCCGGCGACGGCGGCCACCCGGTCGGTCACGCCGGAGAGCGCCGGGACGGCATCGCCGACCGAGTCGGCCGCCCGCTCCACGCTCCCTGCGGCGTCCCCGACGTCGGCGACGGCCGCGCGCACGGGCATCTGCTGGTCGGCCACGCCGGCCGCCTGCGCCGTCGAGTCTGCCGCCTTCGCGACCGCGTCCGCGGCCGACGACAGGGCCGCCCGCGCCTCGTCAGCCTTCGGATCGCCCACGGGCTGCCCGCTCATCGGCCACCCCTCCGGCCCGGCATCGATGGCATGTCGGGCAGGCGCAGCTTGACCTGCTCGATCGTCCCCTGGAAGACCTCGATCGTGAGGCCCGGCCAGTACTGGGCCGTGTAGGCATCGAAGTCATAGGTGCCGTCCATGAGCGGCCGCGCGGCGAACACCGGCCACAGCGCGAGCGTGACCGCGACCCCGATGCCGGCGGCACACTCGACGGAGAACGTGATGGCAGTGAACGCGCAGAACGCGCCAAGGGCAAGCGCGCCGGCGATCAGGCCGCCGATGGCCCCGGAGAACGAGCGGCCCTTCCAGATCCCGATGACGAGACCCAGGACCGCGCCGACGATGGCGCCGATGGCCGCGGCGATCGCGAGCGGCCGGTACGCGGGGTCGATGTCGAGCGTTGTCTGGACGTCCACCTGGTCACCGACCCAGGCCCACGCCGCGTGCGGCAGGTTGAGGAAGAGGACCCCGCCGACGAGGAAGCCGACGGCGGCGGCCGCCACGAGCGTCCAGCCGAGCCGCGCAGCGGAGAAGTCGAGTGCCCGCAGCACGAGGGCGACGGCGACCGCGAGGCCGAACAGGACGGCGTGGAGGATCCCCCAGCCCATCGACCCGAAGATCCACTCGCCGAGGAAGAGCGGCGTCCCGACGGTCGCGACGAGGGCGGCGAAGATGACGAGGGCGAGCGCCCCGGCGACGAGCGCGAGGGTGACCTTCGCCTTGTCGGCGATGAGCCCGATCTCGGCCTTCGCCAGCGCGACGTGGGCGTCGATCATCCGCCTGAGTGCCGCCCGGGCCATCCCGACCTCGTAGCGGACCCCGCGGGCGCCCGCCGCCGGACCGCCTGCCGAGGGGTCGTCGGGCGCGGCCGCGTCGCCGGGCGGAGGCATGCCGGGACCGGCGGGCGGAGGCATGCCGGGACCGGCGGGCGGAGGCGTGCCGGGACCGGCGGGGGGCGTGGGCCCCCCGGCGGGCGGGAGAGCGCCGCCGGGAGCGGGTCGCGGCGTGTCGTCGGCGGGATCGCTCAGCTGACCATCTCCCTGGTGCGTCCGGACCGCGCAGGCGCGGGCGGGTCGGGAACGATGATACCAGCGGCGCGGCGCCACGGAACCGCCTCACGGGCGCGTACGATGGGATCCGCGGCTGCCGAACGTCCCGACGGATGTGGTCGTGGCGCGGCGGCGAAGGCTCGGAGAGCGGAGGCTTCGCCGAGCGGATCGAGGAGTCGGACGCCGTGTCGCGTGCCGTGACGATCGTCGTTCTCCTGTTCATCGCCTTCCTCACCGTCGGTGCCTCGAGCTGCGGCGCGGCGGAAAGGGACGAGGGCCCGCCGGAATCGACGCCCGTCTCGCAGGTGACGGACGACGACACTGCGGTGCCGTCGGCGCCCGCCCTCGCGGCACCCAGCGACCAGGTGTTCTCCGTCGAGACACCAGCCCCGAGCGCTGCAGCGACCCCGGCCGTCACCATCCTGGTGCCGACCGCCGCCCCCACCCCCGACTTCTCCGGCGAGGCGGTCGCGCTCTTCTCGAACAGCAACGACGGCGTCATCCGCGACGGGGCCACGGGCCCGGCAGAGCTCGTCATCGAGGCCCTCACCCGCGTCACGTACGTCCAGACGTATCACTGGCACAACGGCAAGGGCGTGACGCCAGGAACGATCTCGATCACGGGCCCCGACGGGACGGTCTACGGGCCGTGGCAGGCGACAGGCACGGACGGCCAGGGCGGTGTGAAGAACGCCTACTGGGAGGCGAAGCCCATGGTGGAGCTTGAGCCCGGCACGTACCTCGTCGACGACTCCGATCCCGCGACGCGCGGGACGAACGACGGGATGGGCGGGATCGGGCAGACGATCGTGCACGGGATCGTCGCCGCGCCCTGACGGGGCCGCGACGATCGGATGCTCCGGAGCATCGGAGACGCGGCCCATGCGGTCATCGAACCGGCTGGCCGCGCGGGCCGTCAGCTCACGGTGAGGACCGGCCCCGGCGATTCCGCGCGGACGCTCATCCGCGCCGCGACGATGCGCGCGATGTGGCGCATCGCCTGCGCCGCGGGCCCGGGCTCGCGCTGGGCCACGGCGGGGATCCCCGCGTCACCACCCTGGCGCACGGTGACGTCGATCGGGACCTGCCCCAGCAGCTCCAGGCCGTGCTCGCGCGCGAACCGCTCGCCGCCACCGCGCCCGAAGATCTCCGTCGCCTCGCCGCAGTGCGGGCAGACGAAGGCACTCATGTTCTCGACGAGCCCGATGACGGGGACGTTCATCCGCTCGAACATCGACAGCGCCTTCCCCACGTCCGAGAGGGCGACGTCCTGCGGCGTCGTGACGAGGACCGAGCCGGAGATGGGCACCGACTGCGCGAGCGTGAGCTGCGCGTCGGAGGTCCCCGGCGGCAGGTCCACGACGAGGTAGTCGAGGTCGCCCCACTCGACGTCGCGGAGGAACTGCTGGATCGCCCCGCCCACGAGCGGGCCGCGCCACACGATCGGCTGACCCTCGGGCACGAAGAACGCGATCGAGATGACCTTCACGCCGTGCCGGGCGAGCGGCTCGATCTTCCCGGCGGGCGTCGCTTTCGGCGTCCCCTCTGCCCCGAGCATCTGCGGGATGTTCGGGCCGGTGATGTCGGCGTCCAGGAGCCCCACCGAGGCGCCGTCGAGCGCGAGCGCGGTCGCCAGGTTGACGCTGACCGTGCTCTTCCCGACGCCGCCCTTGCCCGACGCCACCGCGATGATGTTCTTCACGCCCGGGATGAGCTCCGCCGACTGCGTCGGGGTCGAGCGGCGGACCGTGGCCGACCAGTCGACCTGCACGTCCTCCACCCCCAGCGGCGCCAGCGCCCGCCGCACGTCCGCCTCGATCTCGTCCTTCAGCGGACAGGCCGGGGTCGTCAGGTCGATGGTGAGCGAGACGCGCGACCCGTCGACGACGAGGTCGCGGACCATGTTCCGGCTCACGAGGTCGCCGCCCAGCTCCGGCTCGCGGACCGTGCGCAGTGCGTCGAGGACGGCGGTCTCCGTGGGATCGGTCATGCGGCATCTCCGTCGGCGCGAGGGGGTGCACCGCGGCGCGGGGACAGCGCCGACGTCACGCGCGGGGCGACCCGGATGAACGACCCGTATCGTACCCGTTGACCGTCCGCACGGCCCGCGGACCAGCCTCCGCCGCGAAAGCCGCCGCCTCCAGGGCGTTGGCGCGGTACCGGTCGCCGCCGCGCGCGCGGGCGGCCGCCGACGCCGCGAGGTAGACCGGCAGGAACAGGGGCCCGAGCACGCTCCACTGGCGGACATGCTCCGCTTCGTGACGGACGAGCGCGTCGTCGAGCGGCCGTCGGGCGACCACCACGTTGCCGAAGGTCATCGCGGTCGGCGTCCGCGACACCCTGTCCAGCCACCGGCCGAGCCGCGGGTCCTCCGCGAGGTGCACGCGCCCGATCCCCTCGACCTCCACGGTCCGCGTGACGCGGGCCCCGGCGAGCCGGACGACGAGACGGCCGAGCAGGTCCCCGGGCACCGCCCGCCAGGCGGCACGAAGCTCATCCATCGCGGCGGTCCACCACGACCTTCCCCGCCTGGACCACGAGCGCGATCCGTGCGGGATCGCGCCATAGGGCAGGCTCCGCCAGCGGGTCGCCGGACACGAGGATCACGTCCGCCACCTTGCCCGGTTCCAGCGTCCCGATCTCGTCCGCGACATCCAGCAGCGACGCGGCTTCCGTCGTCGCCGCGCGGAACGCGGCGAACGGGTCGAGCCCCGCCTCGACCATGAGCGACAGCTCGGCCGGCAGATGGGAGCCCGCCCCACCGTCCGTTCCCATCGCGACGCGCACGCCGCGCCGGACGGCCTCCGCGAGAGTCTCGCGCTGGCGGCCGATGATCCCCCGGACCTTCTCGACGGCCCACGGAGGTGTCACCCCGCTCTCGACGCGGTCTGGCCGGAGCATCTCCTCGATGACGAGGAAGGTCGGTACGAGCGCGACATCGCCCGCGAGCATGAGGTCGATCCCCTCGTCGTCGAGCAGGTCGCCGTGCTCGATCGACCGCACGCCGGCTCGCAGGGCGTTGAGGATCCCGCGCGTCCCCTCGGCGTGGGCCAGGACGCCGTGGATCCCGGCCGCCCGTGCCTCCTCAACGAAGACGCGCAGCTCCTCGATCGTGAACTGGGCGGCCTCCGGGCTGTCGGTGACGGAGTAGACGCCGCCCGTCGCCATCACCTTCAGCCAGTCGGCGCCGGCGCGGATGATCGTCCGCGCCGTCTTCCGGCACTCCTCCACGCCGTCGCAGATGCCGCTCGGAAGGTCCGGCGGGGCGATCCCGAAGAGGTCGGTCCCCGACGGGGTCCAGCCGTCGCCGTGCCCGCCGGTCTGGGAGAGGAACCCCACGCTCACCTGGGTCCGCGGCCCGGGCATCGCGCCCGACGCGAACGCCTTCTTCACGCCGGCCGTGGCACCACCGGCGTCGCGGATCGTCGTGACGCCCGCCTCCAGGTAGGCACGCCCGGTCGTGAGGGCCCGCACGACGTAGTCGGTCGCGCTCATCTGGACCATGTCGTGCACCGCCTCGTGCGCCGCCGTGAGGTGCACGTGGCAGTCGATGAGCCCCGGGGCGAGCGTCCATCCGCCACCGTCGACACGCACCGCGTCGCCCGGGACGTCGACCTCGCGCGCCGGGCCGGCGGCGGCGATCCTCCCGTCGGGGCCCACGAGGAGCGCTGCGTCCCGGACCGTGTCGGGGCTGCGCCCGTCGAGCAGGCTGACCCCCACCAACACGGTGATGGCTTCCCCGGCTGCGATTCCCATCGTTCCGTTCCTCCCGCGGTGCGAACCTCGTCGCCGGACGGCGTGGACCGCTGCCGATCCCGTCGCGTCGCATCGTTTGACATGCGGGCTCCGCCCTGCGCTATCCTCCCACCACGCCGACGGGCCGGCGTCGTCCCCTGGTACGTCCCGTCGTCCGTGGGCCCGCGTGGGGAGACCGGGCGCATCGCGCACAGGGGAGAGCGCAGGCCGTGGCGAACGTGGCAGTGCGGCTCGTCGACGTCGTGAAGAAGTTCGGCGAGACGGTCGCCGTCGACCATATCGATCTCGAGGTCCGGGACGGCGAGTTCTTCTCGCTCCTCGGGCCGTCCGGGTGCGGCAAGACCACCACGCTGCGCATGATCGGCGGCTTCGAGGAGCCCACGTCCGGCCTCATCGAGCTCCAGGGCCAGGACGTCACCTGGCTTCCGCCGTACAAGCGGAACGTCAACACCGTCTTCCAGAACTACGCCCTGTTCCCGCATCTCACGATCTACGAGAACGTGGCCTTCGGGCTGCGGCGCAAGGGCGTCAAGGACGCGGACATCAAGGGCCGCGTCTCCGAGATGCTCGCCCTCGTCGAGCTCCCGGGGTTCGAGGGCCGGAAGCCCACGCAGATCTCCGGCGGGCAGGCGCAGCGCATCGCGCTCGCGCGCGCACTCATCAACCGGCCGGCCGTCCTCCTCCTCGACGAGCCGCTGGGCGCCCTCGACCTGAAGCTCCGGAAGCAGATGCAGGTCGAGCTGAAACGGATCCAGCAGGAGGTCGGGATCACGTTCGTCTACGTGACCCATGACCAGGAGGAGGCGATGACGATGTCCGATCGCATCGCCGTGATGAACAAGGGCCACTACGAGCAGCTGGCCGAGCCCGAGGTCCTCTACGAGCGACCGAACACGCGCTTCGTCGCGGGGTTCCTGGGGATCAGCAACCTCATCCCCGGCTCCGTGGAGGCAGCCGACGGCTCCGACTGGGCGAGCGTGAAGCTGGACAACGGCTTCGCCGTCCGCGCGCCGCGGGCGCTCGCGGAAGGCAAGAGGCGGATCCTCCTGGGCGTCCGTCCGGAGAAGTTCCGCATGTACGAGACCCACGAGACGATCCCCGATGCGTACAACCGGATCCCCGGCGTCGTCCGCGCGGCCAGCTACATGGGCGTGAGCACGCAGTACCAGGTGGATCTCCCCGGCGACCGACGGCTGACCGTCTTCGAGCAGAACGTCGAGCGCGCCACGAAGGCCGAGCTGTGGGAACCCGGCGAGCAGGTCGTAGTGGGGTGGCAGCCCCAGCATTCGTTCGTCGTCCTCGAGGAAGGCGCGGAGCCGCCTGTCGAGGACGTGCCGGAGGAGGCAGTGGCGTACATCGAGGAGTGACGGTCGGCGCGCGTCGCCGCGCGCATCGAGAGGAGCAGGCGATCACCATGGCGAACCCCGAGACGACCCCGACCGGCGCGATCCTCACGCGCCGTCGCTTCCTGGCCGCCGGCGCCGTCGCCGGCTTCGGCGCGTTCCTCGCCGCCTGCGGGACGAGCGGGAGCGCCACCCAGGCGCCCTCGGCGGGCGCCACCGCGGCGCCCGCGACCCAGGCGCCGGGGGCGAGCGCGGCCCCGTCCGCGGAGGCCGGCGCCACGCCGTCCGCCGAGCTGAACTGGGCGAACTGGACCTACTACATCGACGTCGACGAGGAGACCAAGAAGTTCCCCACGCTCGACGCCTTCACGGCCGAGTACGGGACGAAGGTCAGCTACTCCGAGGTGGTGGACGACAACAACTCGTTCTTCGGGACGATCAAGCCGGCGCTCGAGGCCGGCCAGGACACCGGCTGGGACATCGTCACGCTCACCGACTGGATGGCGGCGCGGCTCATCCGCCTCGGATGGACCGAGGAGCTGAACCTGGCGAACATGCCGGATTTCGTCGCGAACCTCCAGCCCAACTACAAGGGCCTCGCGTGGGACCCGGAGATGAAGCACCACGCCCCGTGGCAGTCGGGGATGACGGGACTCGGGTACGACCCGGATGTCACCGGTGAGCTCAACACCCTCGACGCCTTCTTCACGCCCGACCCGAAGTGGAACGGGAAGGTGGACTACCTCTCCGAGATGCGCGACGCGATGGGCCTCACGCTGCTCAAGCTGGGGTTGGACCCCACGACCCCGACGCGCGAGGGCGCCGACGCGGCCGCCGCCGAGATGCAGAAGGCGGTGGACACCGGGATCGTCCGCGCGTTCAAGGGCAACGCCTACGCGGAGGACCTCAAGAGCGGCGACGCGGTCCTCGCGATGGCGTGGTCGGGCGACATGGTGCAGGCGCTCATCGACAAGCCGTCACTGCGGTTCACCATCGCCGACCAGGGCGGGATGATCTGGACCGACAACATGATGATCCCGATGGGCGCCCTGCATAAGGGCACCGCCGAGCTCCTCATGAACTACTACTACCGGCCCGCGGTGGCCGCGCTCGTCACCGCCTACGTGAACTACCTCACGCCGGTGAAGGGCGCCGATGCGATCCTCCTGAAGGACGACCCGGACATCGCGAACAACCCGCTGATCTTCCCGCCGGCCGACGTCCGGGCCAGGCTCTACGCCTTCGGCGCCCTCTCCGAGGAGGACGAGTCGTACTTCAACGAGGCGTTCGCGAAGGTGAGCGGCGTCTGAGCCGCCACGCGACGCGCTGAGGCGACCGGGAGAGGCGGATGGGCGGCTTCATCAAGCGGCACCGCTGGATCGTGCCGTACGCCCTCCTCGCTCCCGGCGTCCTCTGGCTGCTGCTGTTCTACGTCTACCCGGGCATCCAGATGTTCATCGCGTCTTTCTGGAGCGGGACGCTGGAGACCGGGTTCACCTTCTCGCTGTCGAACTGGACGAACTACCAGGAAGCCCTCAGCGGCGCCTCGGCGCAGATCGCCCGGTCGATCCTCTACGCGGGTGCGGCGACGATCCTCACGTTCCTCATCGCCTACCCGCTCGCCTACACGATCGCGTTCAAGGGCGGCCACTACAAGGCGCTGCTGCTGTTCCTCGTCGTCGCGCCGTTCTTCACGAGCTTCCTGCTCCGGACGATCAGCTGGAAGATCCTCCTCGGCGACACCGGGCCGTTCCTCGGCCCGTTCAAGGACCTCGGTCTCATCCCCGGCGAGTTCCGGCTCCTCGCCGAGCCGATCGCGGTCGTCTCGGGCATCACGTACAACTTCCTGCCCTTCATGACCCTGCCGATCTACGTCTCGCTCGAGAAGATCGACCACCGGCTCGTCGAGGCCGCCAAGGACCTCTACGCGGGACCGTGGCGCCCCGGCGGGGCCATCGCGGGGCTCATCATCGGCGGCATCCTCGGCGGGGTCCTGGGCTTCATCTTCGAGTACCCCGTCCCCGTCTGGGCCGCCGCCTGGGCGATCGGCGGCGCCGTCATCGGCTGGTTCTTCATCTCCGAGTCGTTCACGCGGGTGACGTTCCCGCTCTCCCTCCCCGGCGTCTTCGCGGGGTCGCTGCTGACGCTCATCCCGGCGCTCGGCGACTACGTCAACGCCGAGTTCCTGGGAAACCCGAGCACGACCATGGTGGGCAACGTCATCCAGAACAAGTTCCTCGTCCAGAACGACTACCCGATCGCGTCGGCTCTCAGCTTCATCCTCATGGCCGGCATCATCGTGGCCGTGGCGATCTACGCGCGGGCGCTGGGGACCGAGAACCTCACGACGGGGCGGGGCTGAGCGATGGCGAACGCAGCGGCCGCCCCCTCGAGGCCCGGAGCCCTCGCCCGCGCCCAGCGCCGCCTCGACGGGTCGGCGCTCTACGTCTTCACGGGGCTGGCGGTCGTCTACCTGCTGCTGCCCGTCTTCGTCATCGTCCTGTTCAGCTTCAACGACCCGGCCGGGAGGTCCAACTTCGTCTGGCAGGGGTTCACGCTGCAGTACTGGATGGACCCGCTCGGCGTCCCGGGCCTGCCGAACGCGGTCTTCCTGAGCCTCCTGATCGCATTCGTGTCCACGATCGTCGCGACGATCCTGGGGACGCTCATCGGGCTCGCGCTCGTCCGCTACGAGTTCAGCCTGCGCGGCGCGACGAACGCCCTGATCTTCATCCCGATGGCGACCCCGGAGATCGTGCTGGGCGCCAGCCTCCTCACGATGTTCGTGTCGATCGGGGGGCCGCCGTTCTTCCCGCTGAGCCCGGTCACGGTCCTGATCGCGCACATCATGTTCAACATCAGCTACGTGGTCGTGACCGTGCGGGCCCGGCTGACCGGCTTCCCCCGCCACCTCGAGGAGGCGGCGATGGACCTCGGGGCGACCGAGTGGACGACCTTCTGGAAGGTGACCTTCCCGCTCATCCTCCCCGGCATCGTCGCCGCCGCGCTCCTCGCGTTCAGCCTCTCGATCGACGACTTCGTCATCACGAACTTCACCGCCGGCAAGACGCAGACGTTCCCGATGTTCATCTACGCGAAGTACCGGATCGGCATCCCGGTGGAGGTGAACGTCATCGGGACCATCATCTTCCTCGTCGCGGTCGGCACGGTCGGGGTGACGACGCTCGCGCGGATCCGGGCGGACGCCCGCGCTCGACGCTGATTCCCTCGCACGCGGGGGCCGCCCGCGCGCGACCGGCCCGTGACGCGCGTCCCGCGGCCCTCCGGCGCCGGGCCGCGGCCGTAGAATCGTGGCACACGGCCCCCGCGCCACCACGAGGTCCCCCGCCATGGTCGACACCGCCCAGCCCGCCGGCGCGACCGGCACCCCGCTCCCGCCCCCCGAGGTCGTGCCCCCGGTCTGGGGCAGGGTCACGGACATCGTCGTCGAGCGCGGCGAGGGCTCGTGGCTCATCACGACGTCCGGTGAGCGCTACCTCGACTACAGCTCCGGGATCGGTGTCACGAACACGGGCCACGCCCACCCACGGGTCGCGGCCGCGGTCGCTGCCCAGGCGGCGAAGCTCCTCCACGGCCAGCAGAACATCGTCTACCACGAGCCCGGGCTCCGGCTCTACCACCGCCTGCAGACGCTCCTGCCCGGCGGCCCGTGGGGCGCATTCCTGTCGAACTCGGGTGCGGAGGCGGTCGAGGCCGCGGTGAAGCTCGCGCGGATCGCGACGAAGCGCCCGGTCATCGTCGCCTTCCGCGGCGGCTTCCACGGTCGGACCGCGCAGACGATGGCGCTGACCTCCGCGAAGAACGTGTACCGCGGCGACTTCGAGCCGCTGCCGGGGTCCGTCTACTTCGCGGACTACCCGTACTGCTTCCGGGCGCCGGTCGCCCCGCACGACCCGTCCGCGTGCGCGGCCGGCTGCGGCGCATGCGACGGCTGCTCCTGCGACTGGGAGAGCCGCCTGGAGGAGCTCTTCCACACGCTCGTCTACCCGGAGCACGTCGCCGCGTTCATCGTCGAGCCGGTCCTCGGCGAGGGCGGGTATGTCGTCCCGCCGGTCGGCTTCCTGCCGCGCCTCCGCGAGATCGCCGACCGGCACGGGATCCTCCTCGTCGTGGACGAGGTCCAGACCGGCTTCGGGCGGACCGGGCGGTTCTTCGCGGTGGAGCACTCGGGCGTCGAGCCGGACATCCTCACGTTCGCCAAGGGCGTCGCGTCCGGCCTCCCGCTCTCCGGGATCATCGCGAAGCAGGAGATCCTCCGGAAGTGGCGCACCTCCGCGCACGGCGGGACGTACGGTGGCAACGTCGTCGCGTGCGCGGCGGCGAACGCCACGATCGACGTGATCGAGGACGAGGGGCTCGTCCGCAACGCGCAGGAGCGCGGCGCCCAGCTGCTCGCGGGCCTGCGCACCCTGAAGGCCCGCCACCGCACCATCGGCGACGCGCGCGGCCTGGGCCTCATGGTCGCGCTGGAGTTCGTCAAGCCGGACGAGGGGGACGGCCGCGTCCCCAACCCGGAGGTGACGAAGCGCGTGGTGACCGAGGCCCTGAAGCGCCGGCTCATCGTCCTGACCGCCGGGTCGAGCGTGCAAGTGATGCGGATCATCCCGCCGCTCGTCACGACGCCCGACGAGGTGGACCTCGCGCTGCGGATCCTCGCCGAGTCGCTCGAGGCCGCCGGGGCCTGAACCCCGCGCGCCGGCCCGACGGCCGGGCCGCCCGTGGCCGGCGCGGCGCTCGGCGCGGCACCAGTCCGGGCCGCGTGCGGGCCGGGCGCGGCGCTGGGTCGTTCCCGGCTGGCCCCGTGGCCGGACGACCGGGCCGAGGGCCAGCTCCGGCGGGCCTGGCGCGCCAGACAGGTGCGGCGTGCCTCCGCGGCCGGTGGCCCCGGCCCCGGCCCCGGCCGGAACCACCGCGTATCAGCCCGGGGACTGCCGGACGAGACCGGGCCACCGCCCATCAGCCCCGGGACTACGGTGGGGGTCGGCGGGGCTGTCTCCGTGCTCGACACCCCGTCGCCGGGCGATCCGACGACGCGTCCGCCAGTCCCCGGGCTGATATCCGGGGGCCGGCGGGCGAGGGGCAGGCCGCCGAGGGGCCGGCGGGCGAGGGGCCGGCGTCTCGGTGTCGGGGCGGGCGGCAGCCGCGCGTGCCCGGTCTTCGTCCGTCGCGCTCTCAGTCCGTCCCGGCAGCCTCGTGGAGCCGCGCCAGGACCTCGTCGTGGAGGATGCCGTTGCTCACGAGCATGGTCCGGGTGTCGAACCGACGGGCGCCCTCGAGGTCGGTGAACCGGCCACCCGCCTCCTCGACGAGCACGACGGGAGCCGCGAGGTCCCACTCCTTCACGTCCGTCTCGACCATCGCCTCGGCGGCACCGTCGGCCACGAGGGCGTAGCCCCAGAAGTCGCCGAACCCGCGACTCCGCCACGCGCTCCGGAGGAGCGGCAGGATCCCCGGGGCGAGCCCGGTCGTCTCGAGGTCGGGGAGCGAGCTGAACAGGATCTGCGAGGATGCGACGTCCGGGATCGACGAGACGCGGATCCGCCGGGGCGATCCCCGCTCGGCGGGCCCGGTCCCGGCCGACCACGCTCCCCCGCCCCGTCGCGCGAACCATCGCTCGCCGAGGGCCGGCGCCGAGATGACGCCCAGCTGCAGCTCACCGTCGCGCTCACAGGCGAGGAGGGTCCCGAAGAGCGGCACGCCGCGCATGAAGTTGTGCGTCCCGTCGATCGGGTCGACGTACCAGCGGACCGAGGCGCCGGCCTGGAACGCCTCCTCCTCCTCGCCCACGATGCCGTGGTCGGGGTACCGGTCGGCGATCCGCTCCCGGATGAGCCGCTCGATCGCGCGGTCCGCCTCGGTGACGAACGTGCCGTCCGCCTTCGCGGTCGTCTCGATGCCGCTCCGGAAGCCCCGCAGCGCGATCGCGTCCGCCTCGGCGGCCACGCCGAGCGCGAAGTCCAGCCACGCGTCGAGCTCGTCCTCCGACCCTCGCCGTCGCGACGCGCTCCACTCCGGGCCCCAGGCCCGCTCCCCCGCCGGTGCGTTCGCCCCTGTCTCCATCGTCCGCGATCCGTCCTTCCCTGCGAGCCCCCGCGCCGTCAGTGGCAGGTGCCCGAGCCGGCGTCCGTGTACGTCCCGCCGGCGACCGGGAGGAACGCCCAGTCGTAGGCGCCGGGACGGAGCGTGAGCTTGAGCACGCCGTACGCGAGCGCCCGCGCCTCGCTGTTGCGCGGCGCCCGGATGAACGGGTAGAGCGGGGCGCCGCCCGTCCCGACGACGAACTCACGGATCCCGCCGTCGCGGTCGAGCACCCCATCCGGCGTCTGGGGGGCGAATCGCTCGTAGTCGTGGTCGTGGCCGTTCACCACGACCTCCGCGCCCGCCGCGTGCAGGGCGCGCCAGAAGGCGTCCATCTCGGCCGTGGGGCCATGCGGCCCCGACGAGAACCGCGGGTGGTGGAAGTACGCGAGGGTGCACCGGACGGGGTGCGCGGCGAGGTCGGCCCGGAGCCACCGCTCCTGGGCCGAGCCCGGTCCGCACCCTCCGACGGCAGCGCAGTTCGAGTTGAGGACGATCACGTGCCAGGTGCCGGCGTCGTAGCTGTACCAACCCTTGCCCTTCGTGCCCGCACGGGACCCGAAGTACGAGAAGTAGGGCGCCGCGTCCTTCGTGTAGTACTCGTGATTCCCGGGGGCCGGCCGCGTCCGGCTCCGGAACTTGCCCCAGGTGGGCGCGTAGCACTTCGCGAAGTCGGTCCTGGTGCCCTTCGGGTAGGCGACGTCGCCCGGGACGATGACGGTGCCGGGCGTCGCCGCGACGAGCTTCGCCGTCTGGGCCGCCCACGGCCTGCCGCACCAGCCCACGTCACCCGCGCCCACGAGCACGGCGACCTCGTCCTGCGCGGCCAGGGTCGCTGCGGGTGCGACGCCGGCGGAGAGGAGCACGGCCGCAAGCGCCGCCGCGATCGCCGACCTGCCGGGCCGGCGCGGCGTCGCACGCCGGGCCGTCGCGTGATCCGGCGCGGTCGTTCGCGGGCCAACCACGGTCACCTCCGTCCGATGCTCCGGGCGTCACGCCGGTCCGGCGCCCCGGCCGGGGAACCATACCGCCCGGCCGCAGATGGCGCCGCCGGGCGGCCCTCGTCAGGCGAGCCCGGCGCGGAGCGCCTCCGGCAGCGGCCGGTGCTCCTCGGGCGCGACGACGCGGCCGTCGAGGATCGACCCCGTCCCGGTGACGCGGAGCTGGTCGTACAGGTAGGCGACCTTCTCGCCCTGCGACGCGAGGATGGCGTCCTTCGGGGGGAGGTCCCACAGCTGCCGCTTGAACGGCCCGATCGCCTTCTTGCGCGTCGTGTAGACGAACTGCTGGTCCGTCTGGCCTTCCTTGCGCTCGTCCCCGGCGTTCGCGAAGCACCACTCCTCGATCTCGCGGTGGAGGTCCGCCGGGAACGCCGGGTGCTCGTACAGGGCGTTCTGGAAGCCCGTCGCGAGGTGGATCTCGGCGGTCTCGACCTCCGGGAACCGGTGGAAGAGCGAGTCGGGCAGCGTGCTCGCCCCGTGCTGGACGGCGCCGGCGAGCCCGTACGACCGCGCCACCTCGCCGAGGACGCGGATCGTCTCGAAGTCGAGCTTGACCTCCGCGACGCCGCCCCCGGGGAGCGGGACGCCTCCGTGCGTGGTCCCGGTCGCGACGCTCACCTTGCTCACGCCGGCGAGGCCCGGACGGATCCCGTCGAGGACCCTGCGATAGCCGTCGAGGTACGCGCGGAGCTCCTCGGGCGTCGAGTTCGCCTTGCCGACCTCGCCGATCTCGCCCCCCACGCTGATCGTGATGCCGGCAGGCTCCAGGTCGCGGATGAGCGCCGTGAGCTCGGCGGCGCGCGTGTAGTTCACCTTCTGCTGCTCGTCCACGGTCGGCTGCGAGAGGTCCACCAGGGTGGAGCTGTCGATGTCGATGTTCCGGTAGCCCGCGGCGATCGCGTCGCGGCACGCCTTGCGGATCTCCTCGGTCATCGCTTCGGGGTCGGCGGCGTACTTCTTGCCGTTGAACTGGTAGTGGTCGCCCTGGATGAAGACCGGGTCGGCCCAGCCCGCGGCGATCGCGCCGGCGAGGACGCTCGTCGCGTACTCGGTCACGCGCTGGTACGTGTACGTCTGCTCGCTCCGCGCGAGCTCGAGGATGACGGGCCCGACCTCCTTGGCACGCGCCGTCTCGAAGATCACGCGCGCCATGTCGAACGTCTGGGCGCGCAGGTTGATCGCGGGGACGGTGAAGCCGGCGACCTCGCCACGGGCGCGGGCGTCGTAGAGGCCCTGGATGCTGGCCGATCGTGCGCCGAGCTCCTGGCTCGCCTCCCAGACGATCCAGCGGGCGGCCTCGACGGTCGCGGCGTCGTCGCTGAACGTGGCCGTCCATGCGACGTCGCGGATCCCCTTCCGGCGCAGCGCCGCCTCGTCCACGACGACGAGGCGGTCTCCCTCGATGCGGACGATGCCGTCGAGGAGCCCGAGGAGCTCCGGGACGGAGGCGGCGACGGTGGGCATCGTGGACTCCCTCTGGTGCGGAGAGCGGCTGCGCGACCCGGTGGACCGGCCGCGACACGGGGCAACAGGTACGTACCAATGGTACGCCCGATCCGCCCGCCGGTCAGCCCCTCGGGGTGTGGCGGATCAGCGGAGGCCGGCGCGGGCCTCGAACGCCTCGACGATGCGGTCCAGCTCGCCGGAAACGCCGTCGGGCAGCGGGAGGGGCTCATGCGACGCGAGGATCGACCGGACGCGCTCCCGGGCGCGGGCTGCGGCCTCCGGCCTGCCCGCGGTGTCCCACACCTCCCAGGTGCGGCGATCGAAGAAGCGCGGCTGCCAGAGCCGCCGCATGTTCGCGAGCGTGTGGTCCTCCATGAGGAAGTCGCCCGCCGGACCGACGGCGGCGATCGCCTCGACCGCCAGGTCCTCGTCGGTGACCGGCAGGCCCGACGCGAACGACGCGAGGAGCCCCCAGATCTCGGCGTCCAGGAGCATCTCGTCCATCGAGAAGGTCCGCGCCGCGTACAGCAGCCCGGCCCCGGAGCACATGTCGGCCCCGGAGACGAGGCTCGCGAAGGCGGAGAGGCCGTTCTCGACGCCCGCCTGCCAGTCGGGTGCCTTCGACCCGGGCGCGAAGGTCCCGATGCTCACCGGGAGCCCGAAGGCATGGCCCAGCTGTGCGGAGGCCATCTGCACGAGGAGGTCCTCGGGGCCGCCACACGTCACGAGGCCCGTCCGGAGGTCCATGCACGTCCCACAGGCGCCGTAGAACGTCGGCGCGCCGGGCACGAGGGTCTCGAGGAGCGTGACGCCGGCCAGCAGCTCGGCGTGCGAGAGCACGACGAGCCCGGTCGCCGTCGCGGGCGCGGTGGCGCATGCGATCGGCATCGCGACGAAGCCGCTCGGGACGCCGGCGCGGCCGTACGCGACCGCGGCCTCCACGGCCCCGCCCTCGAACGTCAGAGGGCTCAGGCTCACCTGGAACGACGAGAGGATGGGGCGTGCGCGGAGCGCGTCGGCGCCGCCGGTGACCGCCCGGGCGAGCTCGATCGCGCCATCGGCCTGGAACGCGTCGACGGCGGTCATGAGCTGGACGTGCTTGCTCGACGCCGTCAGCTGCGTCCGCAGCTCGTGGAGCGGCCGGACGGCGACCGGGATGTCGCCGGCCTCGGTCGACTGCCAGAGAAAGCCGATCTCGGGGGTGGCGTCCGCCAGACGCGAGACCGTGGCGAGGTCGGCCAGGGTGGTGGCGCGCCGGGCGCCCGTGTCGAGATCGAGCATCTCCGCGGCACTGCCGTCCGTGGAGAGCCAGCCGTGGCGGCCGTCGAGGACGAGGTCGGCGCGCGGGTCGCGCGCGGCGAGCGTGTACGCATGCGGGGCGGCCGCGAGAGCCGCCTCGACGTCCGCACGCGAGAACCGGACGCGCTCGGCCGCGTCGTCGACCCGGACGGCATGCGCCGCCAGGTCCGCCCGGATCGCCGCCGACCGGACCACGACGCCGACGCTGTCGAGCACGTCGAGCGCCGCCTCGTGGACGCGGGCGACGCCGGCGTCGTCGAGGACCGCCAGCGGCTCGCGCCAGAGGCGCAGCGGCATGACACGGGGCTCGGACGCGGACGTCTGGTTCATGGGACGGGGACCTCGCGGACGGCGGTGAGGCGGGAGGGGCGCGAGGCCGAGAGTAGCGTGCCGCGGAGGCACTGCGCGCGTCGGCGCTGCCGTCCGGCACTCGACGGACGCACGACCGACACGTACGGTCGGGACCGGCGGGAGGCGACGACGCGTGGCCCCCGCACCCGGCCGCCCGCGCCGCGCCGAGCCGGCGACGGGCATGGCCGGGCGTCCACCGAGCGTGGAGGTGACGGGACATGCTCGACACCGATCTCCTGGTCGCCCTGGCCGGGATCGCCGGCGTCTTCGTCGGATTCGGGGCGCTCATCAGCGGCACCAGCGGCCCGAACGATCTGTGGCTGGTGCGGAGCATCGTCACCCAGGGCCTCATGGTGATCGCCGCCGCCCTCGTCCCGGTCCTGATCGCCAGCTACGGCGTCGCCGGCCATCAGCTCTGGGTCGTCTGCGCCCTCGCGGTGCTCGCGCTCGACTGGGCGGTGATCGTGTTCCTGCACAGCAGGCGCGAGTACATGGCCTTCCAGGTCCTCCAGGGCCGTGGGACCCGGGCGGCCATCGGTTCCGCCGCACTGCTCCTCGAGCTGCCGTTCCAGGGTGCGCTGATCCTGATCGTGCTCGGGCTGTTCCCCGACGCCGACCAGGCGCTGTACCTCACGGCCGTGATCCTGGCGCTGTTCCAGGCCGCGGTGCTCCTCGTGATCCTCGTCTACGCGAAGGGACGTCCGGCCGCCGTCTGAGACCGCCCCCCGCGCGCTCAGGCGCGCGGAGCGGGGAGCGCGAGGTTCGCCGCGGCCCGGAAGGGGTCCGCGCCGCGCAGCCCGTGCGCGAGGAGAGCCTCGATCGTCTCGCGGCGGATCGCGACGGCGGTCTCCAGGTCGGCCGGACGCAGCCCGACGCGCTCGGCGAGGTCGGGGACGATGCCCCATCCGAAGTGGTCCCACGCACCGCGGCTCGCGTCGAGGGTGGCGAGCACGGCCGGCCCGCGCCGCTCCACGCGACCGAGCGGCCCCACCGCGGGGGGACGCAGGCAGTGTGCGGCGACCACGCGCGCCCGGGCGTCCTCCCCTGTGCCCAGCACCAGGACGACCCCGAGCCGCACGATCTCGTCGTCGGGGGCGGCGACGGTCAGCCCACGGAGGCGGTCCAGCACGCCCTCGAGGTCGGCGGCGCGGATCGTCGCGACGAGCGAGAGGCCCGTCCGGTCGGAGACGGCCCGGATCGCGGTCCGCGCGGCTCCTCGCCGCAGCGCGCCCTCCCCCGCCCCGCCGAGGTCCGGTGCCGTGAGCACGAGCACGCCATCGCCCGCCCCACGGACGGCCTCGTCCACCGGCCCGGACGCCGACCCGGGACCGAGGTGGACGACGCGGGTGGTCAGCGAGACCGCGTCGGCGATCGCCGTGGCCAGGGAGGAGGCCGCGGCCCCCGTGCCATCGGCCTCGGCGGCCCCGGCCCCCCCGGTGACACCCGTCGAGCCGCGCGGGCTCGCGACGAGGATGCCGACGCCCTCGCACGCGAGCGCCCAGACGAGCGCAGCCAGCTCCGCGTCCAGCAGGCCGTCCGCGACCAGGTCGGCGAGCGAGGCGTCGTGCTCGTGGTCGTGCGCGTGCTGGTGGGCCATCGTGGGTCGTGGGCCTCCCCCGGGCGCGGCGGCGACGCGGACCTGGGAGAGCCCCGCGCGACGCGACCCGCATGATAGGGCGCGGGCGGGAACGGCCGCCCGGACGGGCGACCCCGGGCACCGCCCTCGATGCTAGGCTCACGGCGGCGTCGCATCCGGCCGCGGGCCGGGCCGACGGCGGCGGAGGGTCGACACGGGATGGACGCCTCGTTCACGGCGGAGATGGCCGCCGGCTACAGGCTCGACGAGCCGGGGATCGTCATCGGCGGCCCGATGCTCTCGGGGGAGGTCGCCACCGACGAGGTCCGCGTCCAGGTCGCGCTGTCGATGCTCAACCGCCACGGGCTCGTCGCGGGCGCGACCGGGACGGGCAAGACCAAGACGCTCCAGGCGCTCGCCGGGCAGATCTCGAACGCCGGCATCCCGTGCTTCATCGCCGACGTCAAGGGCGACCTCACCGGCATGGCCGAACCGGGGGACGCCACGCACCCCAAGGTGGTCCAGCGGTGCGAGAGCCTGGGCTGGACGATGACCCCGGCGGGGCACCCCGTGGAGCTGCTGTCGCTCACCGGGAAGCTCGGCGTGCCGGTGCGGGCCTCCGTCCACTCGTTCGGCCCGCTGCTGCTCTCCAAGGTCCTTGATCTCAACGAGACGCAGACCGCCGTCCTCTCGCTCGTCTTCGCCTACTGCGACGACGAGTCGCTCCCACTGCTCGACCTCGCCGACCTGCGGACGACGATCTCGTTCCTCGCATCGGACGAGGGGAAGGACGCGCTCGCTGCATACGGCGGCATCGCGCCCGCGACGGCGTCGGTCCTCCTCCGAGCCATCGTCACCCTCGAGCAGCAGGGCGCCGGCGATTTCTTCGGCTGGCCCGAGTTCGAGGTCTCCGACCTCCTGCGCACCACGCCGGACGGCCGTGGCGTCGTCTCGCTCCTCGAGCTCGCGGACGTCATGGACCGCCCGCGCCTCTTCAGCACGTTCATGCTGTGGCTCCTCGCCCAGCTCTACACGACGCTGCCCGAGGCGGGCGACCTTCCGAAGCCGAAGCTCTGCTTCTTCTTCGACGAGGCCCATCTGCTCTTCGCCGATGCCTCCGACGCGCTCCTCGAGCAGATCGAGCGGACCGCCAGGCTCATCCGGTCGAAGGGCGTGGGCGTCTACTTCGTCACCCAGGCTCCCACCGACGTGCCGTCGTCGGTGCTCGGCCAGCTGGGCAACCGCGTCCAGCACGCCCTGCGCGCCTTCACGCCGCAGGACGCCGAGAGCCTCGCCAAGGCCGTGAAGACCTTCCCGATGACCCAGCGGTACGACGTCGCCCGGACGCTGACCTCGCTCGGGATCGGCGAGGCGCTCGTCACGGTGCTCTCGCCGAGCGGTGTCCCGACGCCGCTCGCCGCGACCCGGATCGTCCCTCCCGACTCGCTCATGGCCGCGCTCCCGCCCGAGCGGGTCGCCGCCCATGCGGCCGCGAGCCCGCTCGCCGCGAAGTACGGGACCCCCGTCGACCCGGTCTCCGCCCACGAGCTCATCACGCAGCGGATCGACGCCGCCAAGGCGGCCGCGGCCGCCGCCGCGGCCCGCCCGAAGCCGCCCACGCCTGCCCAGCTGGAACGGGACGCGGCCCGTCGGGCCCGGGAGGCGGAGCGCGAGGCCGCCGCCGCGCAGAAGGCCGCCGAACGGGAGGCCGCCGTCGAGCAGCGGCGCCGAGCCGCCGAGCAGCGTGCCGCCCAGCGCGAGGCCGAGGCGGCACGCAGGGCGGCGGAGCGTCAGCAGCAGGAGCTCATCCGCGCTGGCACCCGCATCCTCACCTCGCGCAACACACAGTCCGCCATTCGCTCCGTCTTCGGGACGCTCTTCGGCGGCGGCAAGCGCTGACCGGCCGCCGAGGCCGGCCGGCGCGCCGCCGGTCACGGCCAGGGCCTCGACAGGGCCCTTCCTGAACAGGGCCTCTTCCGGCTCGCAGGCGATACGCCCGGACAGGTGGAGACACTGATCTCGGGGTTGACACGGCACCACGGGCGGGACTAGACTGCCGCCCGGCGTCACCGTGCGACGCCCGAGTCACTCAGCACGGAGGCGGCTAGGCAGATGAGCTCCCGCACCCTCAGCCCGTTCGCGCGGCTCCGGCTCACCGCCGGACGTGCCTGCGTGCGCAGGCAGGACCGTGCCCATCGCGAGGTGACTCGCGGCGGCGACAGCCGCCCCGACGATGAACCTTCGAGCCGTGGGCCGGTCGGGCCCGCGGCTCTTTCGTTCCCCTCCCCGGCCTCGTGCGCCGGCGCGGGGGCGGAGGCCGTCCAGGGCCCTCGTCCATCCCGCCACCAGGGATCGTGCGTCCCGCGATCCGCCCAGCCGAGGGGAACGAACCATGACCACCACGATCGCCCGTCCGGACGTCCGGACGCGCCGCCCGGTCGTCGCCGACCATGCCCCGGCGCCGTCGCCCGTCCCGCACGCGCCGCGCGTGTTCGCCGGCCCGCCGGCGCTCCTCGTCGAGGGCGTGACGAAACGCTTCGTCGTCGGGCGGAAGCGGAAGCCCGTCGTCGCCGTTGACGACGTCACGCTGCACGTGGGCCGCGGGGAGATCTACGGGCTCCTCGGGGCGAACGGCGGCGGCAAGTCGACCCTGATCCGCCTCATGAGCACGCTGCTCACGCTCGACAGCGGACGGATCGAGGTCTTCGGGCACGACGTCGAGCGCGAGGAGATGGCCGTCAAGCGGCTCATCAACCGCGTCAGCGTGGATGCTGCGTTCTTCAAGAAGCTCTCGCCGATGGAGAACCTGCTCTTCGCGGCCCGGATGTACGGGCTCAGCGACGCGACGGCACGCGCCGAGTCCATCCGGATCCTCGCGCGGCTCGGCATCGCCGAGAAGCGCCTGGGCCGGCCGACCGAGCAGATGAGCCGGGGGATGCAGCAGAAGGTCGCGATCGCGCGGGCGCTGCTGACGAGCCCGACGGTCCTCCTGCTCGACGAGCCGACGACGGGCCTGGACCCGCGCAGCAAGCTCGACGTCCAGGCGTTCGTCGAGGAGGTCCGGACGGCGCACGACGCGTCGATCGTCCTGACGACGCACGACCTCGCCGAGGCGGAGCGCCTCTGCGATCGCATCGGGATCCTCGACTCGGGACGCCTCGTGGCCGAGGGGACCGCCGAGCAGCTCCAGACGCGCGTGGCCGTGGAGCACGGCCTCGCGCCCACCCTGGAATCGGCCTTCATGGCCTGGACCGGCCGCTCGCTCGACGACGACGTCGAGGAGAGCGGCGGAGAGGAGGACGGAGATGACTGACGACCGCCGCACGCACCGCGGCGCGAGCGCATCGCGCCGCCCCCTGCGACCAACGAACACCCATCACCTCGGAAGGAGCACGACCGTGCACACGCAGCATGGGGTCGTCGCCCAGGCCGTCCACGCCGACCGGGTCCGCGAGCACTCGCACCCGACCCGGCGCACGTGGATGGAGGCCCGCTCGACCGGCCGACGCCGGCCGCCCCTGCGGGCCCGCCTGGGACGTTCGATCGTCCGGATCGGCGAGCGGATCGCCGCCGACCCGGTCCTCACCCCCGCCGGGTCCCGGTAGACGGGACCGGGCGGGGGCCCGGCACCTCACGGAGACACGATCATGACCGTCGCGACCCGCGAGCTCCGCGCGAGCTACGCGTTCATCGCCCGGAACTTCTCGCTCTCGCGCCGCTACTGGGGCTGGGAGCTCGCCTTCTTCGTCTACGCGCTGGCGGGCGCGCTCGCGGTCAGCTTCATCGGCGCGGCCGCGGGCGACCCGACGCTCACGTTCAGCCTCGTCATCGGGGCCGTCTTCTGGAACTACCTCTCGACCGTCTTCAGCTTCATCGCCGAGACGATCGCGTGGGAGCGCTGGGAGGGGACGCTCGAGTACACGATGATGGCGCCGGTCCGACGCTCGTCGCAGCTGCTCGGCTCGACGCTGTACGCCGTCATGTACGGCCTCGTCCACACGGCGATCATCCTCGTCGTCCTCGTCGCGTTCTTCGGCCTGGACCTCGCGTCGGCCAACGTGCCGACGGCGGTCGTCGTCATGCTCGTCGGCAGCTTCTCGGTCATCGGGATCGGGACGATGGCGGCGATCCTCCCCCTGCTCTACGTGGAGCGCGGGGCACAGATGACGTTCGTCATCCAGTCGGTGATCCTCGTCGTGAGCGGCGTCTACTACCCGGTGGACGTCCTCCCGGAGTGGATGCAGGTGCTCTCGCGCCTGTCGCCCGCGACGTACATCCTCGATGGCGTCCGCGCCGGGCTCCTCGACGGGGCCTCGATCGCCGACGTGATGGGCGACCTCGTCCCGCTCGCCGTCATGGGCGCGGTGCTCATCCCGGCCGGGCTCTGGGCCTTCGGGCGGGCCGAGCGCTACGCGAAGCGCACGGGCAAGCTCAAGAGGGTGGGGTGATCGTGATGACCGCGCACGACGTCGCCGGGCGACCCGCCGCACCCGGGAGCGGCGGCGGCATGCAGCCGTCGTCGCTCCCCCACCGGGCCGGCGCTCCCACGCCGGCCCTCCTCCCGGCCGCAGGCCTGCCGCCCGGGGTCCGCCTCCGCCCGTACGCCGGGCCGGAGGACCACCCGGGCATGGTCGCCGCGGCGAACGCCTGGCGGACCTCGATGGGCTTCCTCGAGCTCGTGACGGTCGCGTCCCAGGACACCTTCTACGCGAACATGGCGAACTGCGACCCGCGGACCGACTGCGTCGTCGCCGAACGCGACGGGGCGACCGTCGGGTACTCCCGCGTCGAGTGGGCGGACGCGCGCGACGGCGAGCGCACGTACGGGGCGATCCTCATCGTCGCGCCCGACCCCCACCGGCCGGCGGTCATCGACGCACTCTTCGACAGGGCCGAGGCCCGGTCCATCGAGATCGCCGCCGGCCAGGTGACGGACCGTCCCCGCGTGCTCGACGCGTTCTCGCCGGGCGCGGACGCCGAGCTCATCGCCGCGAGCGAACGCCGCGGCTACGTCGCGGTCCGGCGCGGCTACGAGATGGTCCGCCCCGACCTCGGTTCCATCCCGGACGTCCCGCTCCCCGCGGGCCTCGAGGTCCGCGACGTCCGGCCCGAGCACCTCCGCGCGATCTGGGAGGCGGACGTGGAGGCGTTCCGCGATCACTGGGGCGCGTCGGACGGCTCCGAAGAGGCGTGGGCGCGGTTCCTCGCGGATCCCCTCGCGGACCCGGGCCTCTGGCGGGTCGCGTGGGACGGCGACGAGGTCGCTGGCCAGGTCCGCTCGTACGTCGACGCGGAGACGAACGACCGCACCTGCCGGCTCATCGGCTGGACCGAGTCCATCTCCGTCCGGCGTGCGTGGCGCCGGCGTGGCCTCGCCCGCGCCCTCCTCGCCGACAGCCTGCGCGCCGTCCGCGACCGCGGGATGCGGGAGGCTGCGCTCAACGTGGACGCCGGGAACGAGACCGGTGCGCTCGCGCTCTACGAGAGCCTCGGCTTCCGTGTCCACCGGAGCGAGATCATCTTCCAGCGGCCGATGCCCGTGGCCGGCGCCGGCGGGGCGTCGGCCGAGGGGGCGGGCCAGGGCGCGGCCCAGGGCGGGTCCGAGGGCGGGGCCGACCGATGAGCGAGCTCGCCCTCGTCGCGTGGGGCTGGGACGCGCACGCGGACGCGGCGTGGAGCGCCCTGCCGCCGGACCTCGCCGCGCGCGCGGTCCCGGCGCGCGTCGTCGCCGAGCACCGGACCGGCTGGGACGTGGAGAGCGCCGCCGGCGCGCTCCGTGCCGGGCCGTCCGGCGGCCTGCGTCACGCGATCCTCGCCGGCGGTCCCGCGCCGACCGTCGGCGACTGGACCGCCATCGATCCGGGCGGCGACGGGATCGCGCCCGCGATCCACGCCGTCCTCCCCCGCCGAACCGCCTTCGTCCGGCGCGAGCCGGGTCGCGAGGCCGGCATCCAGGTCGTCGCGGCGAACGTGGACGTGGTCCTCGTCGTCACCGCCGTGGGCCGCGACGTCAACGCGCGACGCATCGAGCGGTACCTCGCCGTGGCGGCGGCAAGCGGCGCGGAGCCACTCGTCGTCGTGAACAAGGCCGACCTGCGGGACGGCCTCGCGGACGCGCTCCGGCTCGCCGGTCACGCAGCCGGGCTCGTGCCCGTCGTGGCGGCGAGCGCCCGGACGGGCGAGGGGGTCGACGCGCTCGCCGCGCGGGCCGCGACGGGCGCCACCGTCGCGCTGCTCGGCTCGTCCGGGGTCGGGAAGTCGTCGCTGGTGAACGCGCTGCTCGGCGAGGACCGGCTCGACACCGGGGCGGTCCGGGCGGACGACGACCGTGGCCGGCACACCACGACCGCGCGGATGCTCGTCCGCCTGCCCGGAGGCGGATGCCTCCTCGACACGCCGGGGATGCGGGAGCTGGGCATGGCGGGCGCCGAGGCGGCGGGCGCGCTCGACGTGGTCTTCGCCGACGTCGCGGCCCTCGCGGTGGCATGTCGCTTCGCCGATTGCGACCACCGCTCCGAGCCCGGCTGCGCCGTGCGGGCCGCCATCGAGGCCGGGGACCTCCCGGCCGCCCGCCTGGAGAGCCACCGACTGCTGGCACGCGAGGCCCGCTCGTCCGCCGCGCGCCTCGACGCGCGGTCGCGGGCCGAGGAACGCCGCGAGACGCGCCGGCGTGGTGTCATGTACCGGGAGATCCTGCGGGCGAAGTACGGCGAGGGAGGAGGTCGATGGTGACCGATCCGGGCGAGACGGGCGGTGGGGGCGCGGGGATCGCGGTCGCGGACGCACCGACGATCCCGGGCCTCCGGTTCCGCACCTTCCGCGGGCCGGCGGATGCCGGCGCCCTGACGGAGATCCTGAACGCCGAGTCGGCGGCCGACGGGGTCGACGAGTACGTGACGGCCGACGAGGTCGCCGCCGAGCTCGCGCATGCCACCGAGGAGGATCCTGCCCGCACGCTCGTCATCGCGGAGATCGACGGCCGCCCGGTCGCCTTCGCCCGCCGCGGCTGGCGCGATCGCGGGGTCTTCGTGGCGTACGAGCACACGGGGTTCGTCCATCCCGCCATCCGGCGGCGCGGGCTCGGACGCGCGCTCCTCCGCCACCAGGCGGCGGCGCTGCGCGACCTGGCCGCCGCGCATGCGACGCAGGAGAGCGCGGCGGCAGCGAGTGACGGCCCGGGGGCGGATGCGGCCGCGCCGGCGGATGCGGCGCCGACGGCGCCCAGCGCCGCGCCGGCCGACCGGGTCCTCTTCAGCTGGTCCGACACCCGGCGCACCGGCGCGATGGCGCTCCTGGAGTCCGAGGGCTACGCGCCCGTCCGCTGGTACCTGGACCTCGAGCGGCCGTCGCTCGACGACCTCCCGGTCGCGGCCCTCCCGCCCGGCATCGTCATGCGGGCACCGGACCGGTCGGACGAGGCGCTCCTCCGCGCGGCGCTCGTGGCGGAGGACGAGGCGTTCCGGGACCACTGGGGCCACCACGCCATGACGGAAGACGATGCAGGCGCGGTCCTCGCCGAGCCGGACCTGGACCCGTCGCTCTGGCGCCTGGCCTGGGACGGCGACGCGATCGCCGGCGTCATCCGGGCGATCGTCTACGCGGAGGAGAACGCGCGGCTCGGCCACCGGCGGGTCTGGATCGACCGCCTCTCGGTCCGGCGCCCATGGCGCGGGCGGGGCATCGCCCGGGCGCTCATGATCGCCGTGATGGCCGACGCACGCGAACGCGAGCTGACGTCGGCGTGGCTCGGGGTGGACACGGACAACACGACCGGCGCGCTCGGCCTGTACGAGCGGCTCGGGTTCGAGCGACGGTCCGCCGTCATGGCGTGCACGAAGGCCGTCGCACCCATGGAGGGATGACGGATGAGGCCTTTCCGGTTCCTCGCGGAGCCCGGCGACATCCCCGACGGCCCCGCACTCGCCGCGGCGGCACGGCGCGCCGAGGCGATGGGGTACTCCGTCCTCGTCTTCCCGGACCATCTCGTGCTGCCGCTCGGGGTGCTGCCGGCCCTCGCGTACGCGGCCGCCGTCACGGACAGCCTGCGGCTGGCGCCGTTCGTGCTGAACAACGACCTGCGCCATCCCGCCGTCCTGGCGCAGGACCTTGCGACGATCGACCTCCTCTCCGGCGGCCGGCTCGAGGTCGCACTGGGTGCGGGCTGGAACGAGCCCGAGTACGCGGCGATCGGACTGCCGTTCGAGCCGGTCGGCGTCCGCGTCGCGCGGCTGGCGGAGGCCGTCTCGGTGCTGAAGGGGTGCTTCGCGGACGGGCCGTTCTCCCACGCCGGCGCCCACTACGTCGTGACCGACCACGACGGGCTGCCCAAGCCGCCCCAGCGTCCGCACCCGCCGTTCTTCATCGGCGGCGGCGGGAGACGGCTCCTGACGCTCGCCGCGCGCGAGGCCGACATCGTGGGGCTGGCCCCGCGGATGCTCCCGGGCACCACCCGCGCGGACCCGCGGACGATCACGGCGGCCGCGACCGAGGAGAAGATCGGCTGGGTCCGCGACGCGGCCGGCGATCGGTTCGAAGAGCTGGAGCTGAACGTCTACCCGACGGTCGCGCCGATCACCGTGACCGACCACGCCCGGCGCGACGCGGCCACGATCGCCGACGGGATCCGTGGCCGGACCGGCGTGGACATCTCGGCCGACGACCTCCTCGAGTCACCCCACGTCTTCGTCGGCTCGGTCGCGGGCCTCGTCGAGAAGATCGTCGGCCTTCGTGAGCGGTTCGGCATCAGCTCGGTGATGGCCGGTGCCATCGATGAGCTCGCCCCGGTGGTGGAGCGCCTCGCCGGCACCTGACGCGCCGGGCCGCGCGGTCGGGCGCCCGAGGGGGACGCCCCTTTCGCGGCGCGACGGCACGCCGGCACCGCGGGCGCGGCGGCCGACCGGCGCCGCCGTCAGTCGCCGCGCAGCGGCTGCACGAGCTCGACCCAGGTCGTCCCGAGGCGCCCGGCGATCGCGCGGACCTCTCCGGACGCGGCATCCCACGCCGTGATCGACGCCTCCCACGGTGCCTCGGCACCCGACGCGTCCACGCCCGGCGCGCCTGCGGCGAGCACATACCGCCCGTCGGCGCTGACCGCGATGGAGCGCAGGTCCGTCGTCGGGGTCCAGCGGGCGCGGACCCCCAGGTCGGCCGCCCCGATCACGACCACGCCCAGCGACCCGGACCCACCCGACTCGAACGACGTCGCCTCCGTCCCGAGCAGGTACAGCGTCGCCCCGTCGGGGGCGAGGGCGACCGCCGGTGCCAGGTAGACCTTGGCCGAGACGGCGGGGACGAGGAGACCGAGCGCCCGTCGCGCGAGGGCCGCCAGCGCGTCGATCGGCCCCCCCGATCCCGCCGCGCCCGCGTCGATGGTCGTGCTCCGCGCGACCCGGCCCGCGATCGTGTCCACCGCCACGAGCCGCCGGATGAACGGCTCCCAGAGGTACAGGGTCCCGGTCGGGACGTCGGCCACCGCGGTGCCGGCCATCGCCGGCCACTGGCCACCGCCGGTCTCCACCGCGAGGTCGACCGCACCGAGGTCGCGGCCCGTCGGGTCGTACCGCAGGACCCCCGACGAGGACTCGCCGCTGCAGACGATCGCGAACACCGCCGCGGCCGTCCACGCCGCGTCGCCCGCGTCGCCCGTCGCGCACGGGGCGTGCGTCGGGTCGGTCGTGCCGCCGAAGGGGACGGCAGGCTCCAAGGTCGAGAGCGGGACCGCCGGCCCGCTGAACCAGTCGACGCGCACGGCGGCGCCCTCCGCGACGAGCGATCGACGCACCACGAGCGTGCGGCCGTCCGGGGAGATCCAGGCGGTCGGCGCCCAGGCGGACAGCGCCCTGCCGCTCCCCGCGTAGGCGGCCCAGCGGGCGGACAGCTCCACCGAGGCATCGAGGGTCGCCGGGGCCCGCGGCAGCTCGGTGCTCGCCAGCCTGTAGCCCGAGCCCCGCCGTCCCGGCGTGACGTCGACGATATCCACGCCGGAACGCCAGGACGCCTCGTCCCACGTCGTCCACCCGACAGCGACCTTCGTTCCATCGGCCGAGATCGACGGGTCGATGGAGATCGGCGGAGCGTCGACTGCTCCGGGAGGGCGTCCCGACCCGGCCTCGTACCCGAGCGACGCGACCTCGTCCCCGGGCCGCCCGAGCGCGTCGTATCGCCGGAGCGTGAGCCGGAGGGTCCGGGCATCCCGGCCCTCGAAGGCCGCGCATGCGCAGAGGTAGGTGCCGTCGGCGAGCGCGAACAGCCGGCTCCCGGACCCATCCGGGCGAGCGATCGCGTCCGACGCGGCTCCGGTGGCCATGTCCACCACGCGCCAGCCGTCCTCGGCGATCGCGCCGATGCTCAGGCCGGAGACCGGGCCGGCGGGGGCCACGTACGCGGGAAGCGGCGTGGTCACCGGGCCCGGCGAGGGGGTCGCCGGCGCGGATGCCCGCGGAGAGCCCGGTTCGGGCGAGACGGGGGTCGTGTCGGGGCTGGCCGGTGCGACGGCCGCGCCCGACGCCGCCGGCGACGGGCCATCGTCCGGGGCGGCGCGGCCGCCGAGGAGTGCGGCGCCCATCGCCACCACCACGACCGCGGCGGCCGCGACGGCGGACGCGGCCAGGAGCCGGTCCCAGCGGCCGCTGCGGCGCCGCGCGGTGCGGTCATGCCATGTGCGCGCGCCGAGGCGCGCCGGCGGCATGGACCAGCCCGACGCCACCTGCCGCACCAGGTCCGCGATCTCGGGGTCCTCGGTCACGGCGGCTGGCCGGCCGGGCTCGCTGTTCGGGGGACGGGTCATGGGAGCACCTCGCGATCGGCCGCGCCGCCGGCCCGGGAGCCGCTCGCCGAAGCCTCGGACGCGTCCTCGAGACGGGCCCGGAGCGTGGCGTGCGCGCGGGAGAGCAGGGATCCGACGGTCCCCGGCGCGGCACCGAGGATCGTGGCGATCTCCGCGTAGTCATAGCCGTGGTAGTGGCGCAGGACGAGCGCCGCCCGGGACCGCGGCTCGAGACCGTCGAGCGCCGCCTCCACGAGGGCTCGGCGCGCGGCGGCTTCCGCCGGGTCCGCGGCAGGGCCGGCGGCGCCCGGCGCCGCGGCCGCCTGCGCGGCCAGCGCGGGGATCGCGAGCGTCCGCACGCGCCGGCGGCGGAGCGCGTCGCGGGAGATGTTGGCGACGATCGTCATGAGCCACGGCCGGAGCGGCCGGCGAGCGTCGTATGTCTCCCACCGCTCGTACGCGCGGGCGAAGGCGTCATGCGTCGCGTCCACCGCCGCGTCGGGGTCGCGCAGGAGCGCGTACGCCACGCGGTACACGTCGTCCGCGTGCTCGCGATACGCCTGCTCGACCGCCTCGCGACGGGCCGTTCCAGTCATACGGGTACTACGCACGACGGCGTCCGATCCATGCGCGGGCCCGCCGGCGACCGCTGCCGGACGCTCAGGCGAGCAGCCGTCCCTCGCGGCGAACCAGCTCAAGCCAGGGCCGCTCGCGGCCGATCGTCGTCGCGGCGCCGTGTCCCGGCAGCACGCGCATCCCGTCGTCGAGCCGCTCGAGCCTCGCGAGGGAGTCGACCATCGCCGCCGGGTCGCCGCCCGGCAGATCCACCCTCCCCCACCCCCCGGAGAAGAGCGTGTCGCCGGCGAAGAGCGT
>CAVQVT010000010.1:0-141844 GCA_963717255.1 uncultured Chloroflexia bacterium
CACATCCACCTCGTCGAGCTGGTCGCCCGGCGCAGGGATCCGGCCGGGCGGTCGTAGGCGCGAGAGCGGGCGAGCTCCGGCCCAACGAGTGCCGCACCGGCCGCCTCGGATGTCGGGGCGGCGGCGAGGTCCGCCGCCCCGACAGGGCCGTCTACATCACGTCGAGCGTCTCGCAGACCTCGATCGACGCGCCGCCGGCGAGCACCGGGCAGCCCTTCGAGAGCGTGACCGCGGCGTCGAGGCTGTCGGCCGTGAGGACCGAGTAGCCGCTCACCGATGCCGGCGCCTGTGCCGACACCGTTCCGTCCGGCCGGATCGTCCGCGCCACGGACGTCGGCTCGCCCTGGTCCGCCACGGCCCCGCCGATCGACGTGAACCACGCCTCCCACGCCGCCATGACCTGCGCCTGTGCGGCCTCGCCCTCCGGCATCGAACCACCCCGGTACACCAGCAGGTACTTCGCCATCGTCGTCGCGCTCCTTCAATATGCGGGGCGGTCTCCTGCCGCCCGTCACTGGGACGACGAACGGGTCAGCGCCGAATCGACAGCGATCGGCGGAGGATCGACGCTGGCTCGGCACCGGCCCGATCCCCGTGGCGGCGGACGGGCCGCGGACCACCGGCGGATGGGCCACGGACGACCGGCGGATGGGCCACGGACGACCGGCGCCCGGCCCGTTCTAGCGTGGCCTCCATGCGCGAGGGCCTCTCGTTCCGCGCCACGGCCGCCGCCGCGATCGCGTACGCCGTGGCGAGGGCGTACGTGGACGCGGCCGTGGTCGTGTACCTCGAGCGCGCACTCGGGGCGGAGGTGGACCGGGTCTTCCCCGTCCGGCCGGTCACCGAGGCGGGCGACCTCGCCGCGATCGAGGTCGGTCGCGAGGCCGCGACCGTCGTGATGATCGTCGCGGTCGGTTCCCTTGCCGGTCGCTCACCACTCGAGCGGCTCGCCTGGGCGGCGGTCGTCTTCGGGGCCTGGGACATCGGCTACTACGGTTGGCTGTTCGTCTTCAGCGGCTGGCCGCCCTCGCTCGGGACGACCGATCTCCTCTTCCTCATCCCGGTCCCGTGGGCCGGCCCGATCTGGTCCCCGATGGCGGTGAGCGCGGCGCTCGTCGGCGTGGGGCTCGTGGCCGCGCGGATGCTGCGCGCCGGGAGGACGCTGCAGGTGACGCCGATCCACTGGGTCGCGGCTCTCGGCGGCGGGGTCCTCATCGTGGCGTCGTACACGACCGACGCGGCGACCGTCATCAACGGCGGTCTCCCCGGGCCGTACCCGTGGCGGGTCCTCGTCGCCGGCATGACGCTCGTCCTCGGCGCGGCGATCGACGTGCTCCGCAGGGCGCGACCGGCATCCGGACCGGTGCCCGCCTGGCTGCCGCCCGCTCAGTCGCCGCCCGGCTGAGCGACCGACCGGGACCGACCGAGCCCGGTGACGGCCGCCGTGATCCGTCCGGCCGGCCCCCGCCGAGCGAGGCCCTCAGCCGAGCGAGACCGCGAACCCCACGCCGCGCCCGTGCGCCTGGGCGAGCGCGAACCAGACGGGGACCATCATCTCGAGCGACCTGGCGTTCGCGAGGCCCCCGGCGTCCTCGGGCGAGAAGCCGAGCTGCCCCGCGAGGTCCATCGCGACGCGCTTCGCCTCGGCGTCGTCGCCGGCCACGAACATCGCCGCCGGGGCCGCGCGCTCCCGGGCCGTGGCGTAGCTTTCGAAGCCGATCGTGTTGAACGCCTTGACCAGCCGGGCCCCGGGGAGCAGGTCCGCGAGGTCCTCGGTCGTGCTCCGCGTCGGATCGCCGTCCAGCCGGTTCATCGCGTCGATGACCACGCGTCCGGCGAGGGCCGGCATCTCCTCGAGGGTGGTCGGGATCGCGCCCCAGCGGAGCGCGAAGACCACGACGTCCGCCCCGTCCACGGCCTCGGCCGGGCTCGCGGCGACAGCCGAGGGGATCGCCGCGAGGGCCGCCGCGGTCTTCAGGCTGCCTGGGTCCCTGACGCCGAGGATCACGTCGTGACCGACCCCGGCGAACGCCGCGCCCAGCCCGCCGCCCACATCTCCGGCGCCGATGATCGCGATCCGCATCTCCGCCCCTCCGCTGGCACGGCCGCCCGACCGACGGCGGGTCCATCATGCCGCGCCCCGACCCGAGTGTCGCACGCCCGGGCGGCCGGGGGCGGCGCGCGGATCCTGTCAGATAGCGTCCGGGGCGCTGGTATCCATGAGCGTGCCGTCTTCGGCTGCCCCTGGCGCGGTCCGGCGGTCCGCCAGGACGCTCGCGCACGCACGTCGGCCGCTCCGGGCGGTGGCCCTGCATCCGGGTCCGGGCCCGTTCGCGCCGATACCAGCGCCCCGGGCGCTCGGTGACGCGGTCCGGGCCTGTTCGCGCCGATACCAGCGCCCCGGGCGCTGTCCGGCTCGCGACGAGGGTGCGCCGGACCTGCACCAGGCTGCCCCGTGCGCCCCGACCTTCGCCCCGATCCGCGTCGACCCGCCCCGCCTCCACGTCCTCCCCGGCCGACGACCGGCCTCGTGTTCCGCTCCGCAACCGAACCGCGACCGAACCATCCCCGGCGCGGCACCGACTCTCCCGGTCCCCGCCCGTATCGTCGCGGTCCGACATCCGCGCGAGGCCAGCACGCCGTGCCACAGCCACGCACCCTCTACGAGCCGTCGACCGAGCACGACGCGTGCGGGTTCGGGTTCGTGTGTGACGTGGCCGGGCGCCCATCGAACGGGATCGTCGGCGACGCGCTCACCGTCCTGGTGAACCTCGAGCACCGCGGCGCGAGCGGCGCCGAGCGGGCGACGGGCGACGGCGCCGGGATCATCCTCGCGATGCCCCAGGGCTTCCTGCGGGCGGCGGCCGCGGAGGCCGGCGTGGACATGCCGACCCCTGGGGCCGCCGTGGACGTGCCCGCCGCGGGCGGCGGGTTCGGGGTCGCCGTCCTCTTCCTCCCGCGCGACGTCTCCAGCGGCGCGGAGTGCCGGACGTGGTTCACGCGGTCTCTCGCCGCAGAAGGCCTCGATCTCCTGGGCTGGCGCGACGTCCCGACCGACCCCGCCGGCCTGGGGGAGTCGGCGCGCGCCAGCCAGCCGGTCATCGTCCAGGCCTTCATCGCCCGCCCTGCGGACATCGAGCCCGGGCCCGATGGCGACCTCGCGTTCGACCGACGCCTGTACGTGGCTCGCCGCCTGGTGGAGAAGTCGGTGCAGCGCAGTGCGCTGCCGGGCCGCGGCGACTTCTACATCCCGTCGATGAGCTGCCGGACGATCGTCTACAAGGGGATGCTCAACGCGTCCCAGCTGCGCTCGTTCTACCCGGATCTCGCCGACCCGCGGGTCTCCAGCGCGATCGCCCTGGTCCACTCGCGCTTCTCGACGAACACGTTCCCGTCATGGGCGCGCGCGCACCCGTACCGGTACATCTCGCACAACGGCGAGATCAACACGCTCCGAGGGAACGTCAACTGGATGTTCGCGCGGCGGTCCGCGATGCGGTCGTCCGTCTTCGGCGACGACCTGGCCAAGATCCTGCCGGCCGTGGACGCGGACGGGTCGGACACGGCGATCTTCGACAACGTCCTGGAGCTGCTCCACCTCTCGGGTCGGAGCCTGGTCCACGCGATGATGATGATGGTCCCGGAGCCCTGGAGCCGGGACCCGTCGATGGATCCGGAGCGGCGCGCCTTCTACGAGTACCACGCATGCCTCATGGAGCCGTGGGACGGACCCGCGTCGCTTGCCTTCACCGACGGCATCCGCGTGGGCGCCACGCTCGACCGGAACGGTCTTCGCCCCGGCCGGTACTGGGTGACGCGGGACGGCCGGGTCGTCATGGCCTCCGAGTCGGGCGTCCTGGACATCCCGCCCGGGAACGTCGTCGCGAAGGGCCGCCTCCAGCCCGGGCGCACCTTCCTCGTGGACACAGCTCGGGGCCGGATCGTCCCGGACGACGCGCTCAAGGCGGAGGTCGCGGGCGCGCAGCCGTACGGCGACTGGGTCCGTCGGTCGCTCGTCCGACTGGAGGACCTCCCGGAGCCGGCGGGCGTGATCGAGCCCGACCACGAGACGGTCCTCCGCCGCCAGGAAGTCTTCGGGTACACGGCCGAGGACGTCCGCCTCATCGTCGGCCCGATGGCGACCACCGGCGCCGACCCGGTCGGCTCGATGGGCAACGACGCGGCCCTCGCCGTCCTGTCGGACCGCCCGCGCCTGCTCTACGACTACTTCACCCAGCTCTTTGCCCAGGTGACGAACCCTCCCGTCGACGCGATCCGGGAGGAGATCATCATGGCGACCGACCGGTCCCTGGGGCCGGAGGACAACCTCCTCGAGCCCGGCCCGGACGCGCCGCACCAGATCGACCTCCCGTCGCCGGTCCTGTCGAACGCCGAGCTCGAGCGGATCCGGGCCCTCGACGGTGGCCCCGCCTCCCGTGGCTTCCGGACGATCACCCTGCCGATCCTCTTCAGGGTCGCCGAGAACGGCGCGGGCCTCCGACGCGCGATCGAGGACCTGCGCCAGCACGCCTCGGAGGCGATCGCCGAGGGCTACAACCAGATCGTCCTGTCTGACCGCGGCCACGACGAGACCGACGCGCCGATCCCCGCGCTCCTCGCGGTCTCGGCCGTCCACCACCACCTGGTCCGGTCCGGGACCCGGGGCCGGACCGGGCTCGTCCTCGAGTCCGGCGAGCCGCGCGAAGCCCACCACTTCTGCCTGCTCATCGGGTACGGGGCGAGCGCCGTCAACCCGTACCTGGCGTTCGAGACGATCGACGACCAGGTCCGCCTCGGCGTCATCCCGGGGCCCACCGAGCAGGCCGAGAAGCGCTACCGGAAGGCGCTCCTCAAGGGGATCGTCAAGACGATCTCGCGCATGGGGATCAGCACGGTCCACAGCTACCACGGCGCGCAGGTCTTCGAGGCGCTCGGCCTCGACCGCGATTTCGTGGACGAGTACTTCACGTGGACGCCGACGCGGATCGGCGGGATCGGCATCGAGGTCGTGTCGAAGGAGGTGGCCCTCCGCCAGGCCCGCGCCTACCCTCCGCGACGCCCGGTCGTCCATCGCGAGCTGGGGACCGGCGGCCAGTACCAGTGGCGCGCCGACGGCGAGAAGCACCTGTTCGACCCTCTGACGGTCCACACGCTCCAGCGGGCGGTCCGGACGGGCGACTACGGGACCTTCAAGGACTACACGAGCCTGGTGGACGACCAGTCGAGCCGCCTCGCGACCCTCCGCGCCCTCCTCGAGCTCAAGCCCGCCCTCCGTCCGGTAGCCATCGAGGAGGTCGAGCCGGTCGACTCGATCGTCCGCCGGTTCAAGACCGGGGCCATGAGCTACGGGTCGATCTCGGGCGAGGCGCACGAGGCGCTCGCGATCGCGATGAACCGCCTGGGCGGGAAGTCGAACACCGGCGAGGGTGGGGAGGACCCGGCGCGTTACGCCCCGGACGTCGGCGGCGACTCGCGCAGCAGCGCGATCAAGCAGGTCGCCAGCGGGCGCTTCGGGGTGACGAGCGAGTACCTGGTCAACGCCCGCGAGATCCAGATCAAGATGGCGCAAGGGGCGAAGCCCGGCGAGGGCGGGCAGCTGCCCGGCTCCAAGGTCTACCCGTGGATCGCGAAGGTCCGCCACTCGACGCCGGGCGTGGGTCTCATCAGCCCGCCGCCCCACCATGACATCTACTCGATCGAGGACCTCGCGGAGCTCATCCACGACCTGAAGAACGCGAATCCGCGCGCTCGCATCAGCGTGAAGCTCGTGGCGGAGGTGGGCGTCGGGACCGTCGCGGCAGGGGTCGCGAAGGCCCACGCGGACGTGGTGCTCATCTCCGGGCACGACGGCGGGACCGGCGCCTCTCCGCTCACCTCGATCAAGCACGCCGGGATCCCGTGGGAGCTGGGCCTCTCGGAGGCGCACCAGGTCCTGCTCGCCAACGATCTCCGTTCGCGGATCGCCGTGGAGGTGGACGGCCAGCTCAAGACGGGGCGCGACGTGGTGATCGGCGCGCTGCTCGGCGCCGAGGAGTTCGGGTTCGCGACCG
The DNA here is from genome assembly GCA_963717255.1 of uncultured Chloroflexia bacterium. Classification (GTDB taxonomy): domain Bacteria; phylum Chloroflexota; class Limnocylindria; order Limnocylindrales; family CSP1-4; genus CAIYQJ01. Next base: position 6,051 of record CAVQVT010000010.1, read on the forward strand.
CGCCGCTCGTGTCGCTGGGCTGCGTGATGATGCGGGCCTGCCACCTGAACACGTGCCCGGTCGGCGTCGCCACGCAAGACCCGGAGCTCCGTCGCCGGTTCACCGGCGACCCGGATCACGTCGTGAACTTCATGCGCTTCGTCGCGCAGGAGGTCCGGGAGCACATGGCCCGGCTGGGCTTCCGGACCGTCCACGAGATGGTCGGCCGTTCCGACCGCCTGGAGGCCCGGCCTGCGCTCGACCACTGGAAGGCGCGACACCTGGATCTCTCGCGGGTGCTCGCGCAACCGGACGTCCCCGCGTCGTACGGCCGCTCGTGCACGGTCGCGCAGGAGCACGACGTGGAGGCGTCGCTCGACTTCACGACCCTCCTCGACCTGTGCGCGCCCGCCCTCGGCGAGGGCCTGCCGGTGCGCGCAAGCCTGCCCATCCGGAACGTGAACAGGGTGGTGGGGACGATGCTCGGCTCGGAGGTGACGCGGCGCTGGGGCGCCGCCGGGCTCCCCGACGACACGATCCGTCTCGCCTTCACCGGTTCGGCCGGGCAGAGCTTCGGTGCGTTCATCCCGTCCGGGGTCACCCTGGTCCTCGACGGCGACGCGAACGACTACGTGGGCAAGGGGCTCTCGGGCGGCCGGATCGTCGTCCGCCCACCGGCGGAGGCGACGTTCGTCGCACACGAGAACGTCATCGTCGGGAACGTCGTGCTGTACGGCGCGACCGCGGGCGAGACGTTCATCCGCGGCATCGCCGGCGAGCGTTTCGCGGTGCGCAACTCCGGCGCGGTCGCGGTCGTGGAGGGGGTGGGCGACCACGGCTGCGAGTACATGACGGGTGGCCGCGTCCTCGTGCTGGGCCGGACCGGGCGGAACTTCGCTGCCGGGATGTCCGGGGGCATCGCGTGGGTCTGGGACGAGGACGGCACGTTCGCGAGCCGGTGCAACACGGAGATGGTCGCGCTCGAGCCTCTTCTCGGGGCGCACGCCGACGGCCCTTCGGCGGCGGTCGGTGCGGCAGAGGACGAGGTCGGCGAGGTGCTCGCCCTCCTCGAGCGACACGGCGACCTCACCGGAAGCCAGCGGGCGGCCGCCATCCTGGCCGGCGGCTCCGACGCGCTCGGACGGTTCGTCAGGGTCGTGCCGCACGACTACCGGCGGGTCCTCGAGGCGCAGGCCCGGATGCGCGCGGCCGGCCTCCCGGACGAGCAGGCCGAGATGGCGGCGTTCGAGGCGAACGCGCGCGACCTCGCCCGGGTGGGCGGCTCCTGATGGGCAGGCCCACCGGCTTCCTCGAGTACCCGCGGCGGGCGGCCGCCGGCCGGCCGCCGCTCGAGCGCATCCGGGACTGGAGCGACGCACATCCGCGGCTGCCGGACGAGGTCCTCGGCGAGCAGGCCGCGCGCTGCATGGACTGCGGTGTCCCGTTCTGCCACACGGGGGTCCTGATCTCGGGGATGGCCTCCGGCTGCCCGATCAACAACCTCGTGCCGGAGTGGACCGACCTCGTGTACCGCGATCAGTGGCAGGAGGCCGCGATCCGCCTTCACCGGACCAACAACTTCCCGGAGTTCACGGGAAGGGTCTGCCCGGCGCCGTGCGAAGGGTCGTGCACCCTGGGGATCTCCGGCGACCCGGTCGCGATCAAGACGATCGAGCAGGAGATCGCCGACCGGGCCTGGGAGAACGGCTGGATCGTGCCGTCCCCGCCGCTCGCCCGGACCGGCCGGACCGTCGCGGTGGTGGGCAGCGGCCCCGCCGGGCTCGCCGCGGCCGACCAGCTCAACCGCGCGGGACACCTCGTCACCGTCTTCGAGCGCGCGGGCCGCATCGGCGGCCTCCTCATGTACGGCATCCCGAACATGAAGCTCGACAAGGCGGTCGTGGGGCGACGGACCAGGCTCATGGAGGAGGAAGGCGTCCGCTTCGTCACCGGCGTGACGGTCGGCGCCGACCTCCAGGCCGAGGACGTTCTCGCCGGGTTCGACGCCGTCGTCCTCGCCACCGGTGCCACGGTGGCGCGCGACCTCCCGGTGCCCGGGCGCGACCTCGGCGGCATCCACCTCGCGATGAGCTTCCTGCGCGGCAACACGCGGCGTCTCCTCGACGGTGGCGCGTCGGCCGAGGCGCCGATCGACGCCGCCGGGAAGGATGTGGTGGTGATCGGTGGGGGTGACACGGGCACCGACTGCGTGGGGACGGCGATCCGGCAGGGCGCCCGGAGCGTCCGCCAGCTGGAGATCCTGGTCCGTCCGCCCGACGAGCGTGCCCCCGACAACCCGTGGCCCGAGTGGCCGAAGGTCCACCGGCTCGACGACGGGCAGGAGGAGGCGGAGGCGCTGTGGGGCGAGGACCCTCGGCGCTACGCGACCACCACCCGACGGTTCGTGGGCCGCAGCGAGCACGTGACCGCCATCGAGATCGCGGACGTCGCGTGGACCGTCTCCGCCGACGGCCGCCCCGAGGTCCGCGAGGTCCCGGGCACCGCGCAGACGATCCCCGCGGACCTCGTCCTCCTTGCGCTCGGCTTCGCGGGGCCGGAGCCGGCGCTTCCGAAGGCGTTCGGGTGCGAGCTGGACGGGCGCGGGAACGTCCGCGCCGGGACGGACCGGATGACCACCGTCCCGGGCGTCTTCGCGGCGGGGGACTGCGTCCGGGGCCAGTCGCTCGTCGTCTGGGCGATCCGCGAGGGCAGGACCGCGGCGCAGGGCGTGGACCGCTACCTCATGCGCGGGGAGACGGTGCTGCCGGCGTAGCGGCGGTGGCTCGCGGGGCGTGGCATGCTCCGGTGCGATGCCGCAGGCCCCAGCCCCGCGCCGCGCCTCCGGAGGTGTCCCGTGGCCGACTCCCCGCCCATCCTCGACGCCGGGTACGCGCCGGTCGGCGATGCGCGGGCGGCGTACGAGACCCACGGCGTCTCGCTCGTCCGGTATCTCGCGCGGAGGACCGCGAAGACGCGGCTCCTGCTCGAGCTGCCCGAGCTCCTCCCGGCAGGTGGCGCGGCGCGGCCCGCCCGTGCGCTCGCGGCCTTCGGCATCTACTGCGCGGCGGCGGCAGCGTCGTTCGGGCGCGGATACCGCCAGCCCACGTTCGACGCGACCGGCACGGAGCTGGAGGAGATCGACCCGGAGACCGGCGCGCGGATCGTCGCGCGCCTCGAGGGCCGCGGACCGGGATCGCGCATCCGCCTGGCCGTCGCCGTCGAGCTCCCCGGGATCGGCACCTTCGAGGGCCGCGAGGAGATCACAGGGACGACACTCGGGCTCCGGGGGCTGGGCATGCCCGCCCCGTCACGCTTCGCCCTCCGGACGGCCTCGCCGCTCGCTCCGTGGGAGGCGACGGCGACCGGGCTGATCACCGCGGAGCTCGCGCCCCGCCTGGGCGGCGCGCTGGTCCGCGGCTACGGGTCGCTCGACCTCCGGGACGATCGCGGGACGCGCGGGACCGTCGTGCTCGACCGGACGGGGATCGCGACGTCACGTGTGGACGGCGCCGACCAGTTCGTCGTCCGGCGCTCGTTCCGGCGCTGACGCGACCCGGCGGCCGGCTCGGCTCGGACCCGCCCCGGGCAGTGGAAGACCCCCGAGGGGGTGCGGACCTCCTCGGGGGCCTGGGACGTGAGTCGCGTGGGAGACGCGCAGCCCCGCGGGACGCGGGGACGCTGGCGGGGCCACGCCTCCCTTATGTGGTGGCGCCCGCGACCCCCACGAGCCGGCGGACGAACGCGCCCAGCGAGCCGCGCGACCGGCCCGACTCCTGGTCGCGCCGCGGCAGGGGCTCCGCGTCCTCATGCCGGTACAGCCGGCGGACCTCGGCGGTGTCGCCGTCGACGTAGAGGACGGACCCGACCCACCGTGGCTGGTTCCCGGTGCCGTTCGCGTAGTAGAGGCCCGGCATGCCCTTCATGGGACTCCCCCCTTGCCCGATCCCACGTCCTCGTGGGAGAACGATCGTGCACGAGGGGGTCCGTCGAGCGCATCGGGCGGATGCCCGGGGTGGGCATCTTCGTGGACCGCCGGCCTCGGGGATGCGCGGGTGGGCACCCACGCACCGGGCTCCACCGTGTCGGGCTCCAGCGTGTCGCGCCACCGCGGCGGGCACGCTGGCGTCGCGGACGAGAGCTCAGCCGGCTTTCGCCTCGTCGAGCAGTCCGCTGCGCACCACCCATGCCGCGGCCTCCGCGCGCCCGCGGACGCCCAGCTTCCCGTAGATGCTCACCGAGTGGTGCATCACGGTCTTCGGCCGCAGGCCGAGCGCGGCGGCGATGTCCTTGTTCGTGTCGCCGTGCGCCAGGAGCCGGAGGACGTCGATCTCGCGGGGCGTGAGGCGCTCGGCGCCTGACCCGGCCGCACCGTCGACCTCGGGCTGGCCGGCGCGCGTCCGCCGTCCCGGCGTCCGGCCGGTGAGGTCGGATGCGTATTCGATCCCGGCCGCGAGCGCCGCGTCCCACGGAAGGAGCATGCCTTCCGCGACGACCGCGTCGAAATCCTCGCCCCCCATCCGGGCGCGGGCCGCCTCCACCGCTGCCAGGTAGACGGCTGTCGGCCCCGCAGTGAGACCGACCTGGAGCGCCGGCAGCACGGCCGTGAGCGCGCCGTGGAGGACCGCCGCGATCGCCGCGTCGGCCGTGCGCCCCGATGCGACGACGACGAGGTTCGCGAGCGCGAACCCGCCGGCGCTCAGCGCGCCGGTCCGCTGGCCCAGGCGGAGGCCGTCGACGCACCAGGCTGCAGAACGGTCGAGATCGCCGGCGGCGAGCGATGCCCAGGCGAGGCGCCCGATCATCCAGCCCTCCGCGACGACGTCGCCGACGTCGCGGCAGATCCCGAGGAGCGCCTCCGGCGTCGGGATCGCATCCGGGAGGCCCGGGGTATCGGCGGGGATGCCCTGGAGGAGCACCGCCGCGCGGACCACCGTGTCGAGGTCTCGGGAGCGCCGCGCTCGCTCCAGGGACTCCGCGCCGAGGCGCGTGGCGGTCCCCAGGTCGCCCGACTGCTGCGCGAGCATGCCGGACCAGCACATGAACCGGGTCTCCCACGAGGGGTCGCTCGCGGTCTGCGCGAGTGCCAGGCCCTCCCGCGCCGCGCCTGCGGCGGCGCCCATGTCGCGGGTGACGAACAGCGTCCGGATCACGCACGAGAGGCCGAAGAGGAGCACGACGTCGTCGCCGGAGGCCCGGGCCAGCCTGAGGCCGAGGTCGAGCCGCTGACCGGTCGTCTGGCGGTCTCCCTCGACCGGCTCGTCCGCCGAGAGAAGGGCGCGCCAGAGCAGAGCTCGGGCGCGGATGGGCGCCGCGACGACGTCGCCGGCGTCCGCCTGGGACTCCGTAGCCGCGAGCAGCGCATCGAGCCACGCGCGAGAACGCGGGAAGAGGCCCTGGCGGTGCCAGAGCGGCGCGAGGTCCGCGGCGAGCTCAAGGCCGCGCGGCAGGTCGCCCGCCGAGACGCAGCGCCCCAGGGCCGCGTGGAGGTTGTCTCGGTCGATCGCGAGGCGTGCCACCTGGACCGGTCCGTCCAGGCCCGCCGCATCGCGCGCGACGCGGATGAACCATCCCGTATGGCGCTCGAGCGTCCGCCTCGTCTCCCCCGACGCGGCGAGCAGCTCACCGGAGTACTCGGCGACGGTCGGCACCAGGCGGTACCGCGGTCCGGGAGCCGGCGCGTCCGGCTCGACCAGGTGCACGTCCACGAGCGTCGTGAGGGCGTCGAGGAAGCCGGCCGCGCCCCATGCGCGATCGGCGCAGACCTCACGCACCGCCTCGAGCGAGCACCCGCCCTCGAAGACGCCCATCCGGCGGAACAGCGCCTGCTGGCGCTCGTCCAGGAGGCGGTGGCTCCACGCGATCGCAGACCGCAGCCCCGTCCGGTGCGAGTCGGCGTCGGCCGGACCCATGGCCGTCAGGTCGAGAGCCGAGCCGGTCTCGAGCATCTCGAGCTGCGCCGCCGGTGAGAGCGTGGTCACGCGTGCCGCCGCGAGCTCGATCGCCAGCGGCAGGCCGTCGAGCCGCTCCACGAGCCGGGCGACGGACGGCACGTTCTCCCGCGTGCAGCGGAACCCTGCGTCCACGGCGCTCGCGCGCTCGCAGAAGAGCGCGACGGCCGGGGAGAGCTGCGCCACGACCGGATCGTCGGCCGGACCGGTCGGGAGGGGGAGGGTGCCGAGGCGGACGACGTGCTCGCCCCGCGAGCGGAGAGGCGCCGACGCCGTCGCGAGCACGTGGCTGCCCGGGCACTCATCGAGGATCTCGAGGAGATCCTCCACGCCGCCCGGGACGTGGTCCAGGTCGTCCGCGACGATGAGCGTCGGCTCGTACTGGAGGCTGCGGCGCAGCGCGTCCCCCGGGGTCCGGCCGGGCACCACGTTCAGGTCGAGGGCGCCGGCGACGGCCGCCACCAGGAGATCGGGATCGTCGATCGAGGCGCAGTCCACGATCACCGCGCCGCCCGCCAGGTCCGCTCCCACCCGGCGCGCGATCTCCACGGCCAGGCGCGTCTTCCCGGCGCCGCTGCGGCCCGTGATCGTGACGAGAGCCACGTCGGGTGACCGGACGAGCGCGAGGAGCGAGGCGATCTCCGCCTCGCGCCCGATGAAGGAGGTGCGCTGGGGACGCGGCCGCCTGCGCCTGTCTCCCAGCGCGGCGCCCCCCGTGTCTGCGGCGCGTGTCATCGCGGATCCCCTCGGAGCGGACGTGCGGGCAGGGGGGCCGGCGGACCGTGCCCGTCAGGCGGCCGGCGCCTCCTCGCCGGCCGCCCTGGGCTCGGGCTTCGACAACGGGGCGGCGCTGCCGTCCGGCCCGAACCGCAGGCCCAGCTCGCGCTCGGCCCAGCGGCGGATCTGCCGGTAGACCGCCTCGGCTCCGACGATCTCCTCGTCGAGCTCCCAGTCCGACGGGTACATGAGGATCGGCCGCACCTGGGGCCCGCCGAGGCCGCCGTGCGCCCCGATGAGCTCCTCGAACGCGGCGATCTCGTCGAACTCGGGGTCGTACATGCTGATGACGGAGACGTCCGGGCAGTGCTGCATCCCGTCGAGTCGGAGGAACGCCTCGCGGGACTTCCCACCGAACTGGGCGACGGGGTCCTTCCCCTCGATCCGTCCCTCGTCGAGGAAGTTGATCCCGTCGCGCCCGACGACGATCGCGCCGTGCTCGGACGACCGGATGAGCATCGCGCCGATCCCCGGATGGTTCGCGAGCGCCTCGACCATGCCCGGGTAGGTCGCCGCGAGCTGCTCGAGCGTCGCTCGGCCGGGCATCTGCGGGAAGAAGACCAGGCCGAGGTTGCCCGAGGCCATCCAGATGAGCTCCGGGCGGTCTTCCGGCTTCGCCGCCTCGACCGCGTCGGCCTTGTCCTCCGCCGCCTTCGTCGGACCGAGCTCGACGACGCCGTCCTCGGTCCGGCCGCGGAGAGCGGTCCGTGCGATGCGTCCGGAGACGCCCTTCACCTGCGTGACCTCGGAGAGGAAGGCGTTCGTCTGGCCCCACTCCTCGACGCGGGAGACGGCGGCCTCGACCGACGCCTCGCCGCCCATGAGCTGCTTGATGACGTCGCCGAGGGTCTCGCCGTATCGCTGCAGGAAGGTCGACCCCAGGCTCTGGCCGTGGTCGGAGACCACGACGAAGCGGTATGGGCGCGGTGCCTGGGCGGACGCCTTCACGAGCGTCGCCAGGGCGGCGTCCACGCCGTCGAGCGCGTCCAGGCTCTCACCGCGCTCGGGGCCGCTGTGGTGCGCGATCTCGTCGTAGTCGGTGTAGTCGACGTAGATCGTCGGCGCGCCGCGGTACATCTCCTCGATGACGAGCGCGGTGGACACGTTCCGCAGCGCGACGTTCGTCGCCGCGCGGGCGACCGGGTACGGCATCCCCCGGTGCATCTGCGGGACGATCCCGGCGCGCCTCTGCCGCCGCGCCTGCACGTACTCCTTCCCGATCTCGGAGACGAAGAGGACGATCGTGTGCAGGTAGTTGGTCGGGCTGGCGAAGAACGAGAAGAAGGTCTGGCTCTTCCCGAGGCCCTGGGTCGGGTCCTTGATGGTGGACATCGTCATGTAGGAGCGCGCCGCGTCGCCGGAGAAGAGGTTGCCGACGCTCGCGCCGCCGTTGGAGAGGAGCCCCTCGCCGTTCGAGATCCGGCGACCCACGACCACGGCGTCCTCGGGGTGGTTCGTCACCATGATCTTGCCGGTGTCCTTCTCGTACCAGCGGAAGGCGGGGATCCCGTCGTTGTTCCCGTGGAGGATCCCGGCCTGGCTCGCTGGCGTCGTCGGCGGCAGGAGCGCGTCCCACTTGGAGAGGCGGTACGTGCCGCCCCGGAGCCAGGCGGAGAGGTGGGGCACGCGGCCGGCGCGGACCTGGCGCGTGATGACGTCGTGCGGGAGGCCGTCGATCTGGACGATGACGAGCCCGGGCTGGTCGGTCTTCGCCACGTCCGGCCCCCGCGCCGCCTGCTGCTGGACGAGGAGCGCCCAGTACGAGTCGTCCTGGCTCACGGAGAAGACGGCGGTGAGGATCGTGAGGATGAACGCGTAGATCAGGGACCCCACGAGAGCCGCGATGAGGCCGTTCACCTGCAGGCCGCCGACGAAGAAGGGGAGCACGAAGAACGACCCGATCTGGAACACGAGCGTCGCGACGAAGACCGCGACCACGGAGACGCTCGCGAAGGCGGCGATGAAGAGGGGTCTCACCGCGACGTTGAGGATCCCCAGGACGATCGCCGCGACCACGGCGGTGGCCCAGAACCCGGCGTCGCCGGCGATCGTGATGCCCGGCGTGAGCCCCACCGCGATGGCGAAGGCGATCACGCTCATGACGAGCGTGACGACGATCCGGCGGAAGCGGGAGCCGCCGCTCGGGCGCCAGTCCCGCATGACCTGGATCTGGAGACGGTAGAAGTCGATCACGCGGCGCACCTGCGGTCCCTCCCCTGCCCCTCGCGGCCGGCTCGCCCTCTCGCTCGCCGGCCCGGGTCCACCTGAGCGGTGATGATGTCACAGCGCGATGGGCGGGACCCGGCCTCGGGGTGGCCGGCGGGATCGGCCCCCGGCGACGGCCGGGGAGGCCCGTGTCACGACGGTGGCCCGCTTCGGCCGCACGGATGCACGCTGACAGGGCCCGCAGCGGGACGGATGGTGCGCGCCGCCGTCCAGCCGCGCATCGTCCCCTTCGGGTGATGCCGTGGTCTGCGCTCCCCCGCGGACGTCGCGCCTCGCGGGCAACGGGCGGGACCGTCCCGGCACGAGTCCCGGGTTCGCCCGTAGACTGCGTCCCCATGCGATACGTGGACGTCGACGGGATGCGCGTCTCGCGCATCGGGCTGGGCGCGTGGCAGTTCGGCTCGCGCGAGTGGGGCTACGGCGAGTCGTACGCGACGGAGACGGCGCCGGCGCTCGTCCGCCGTGCGCTGGATCTCGGGATCACGATGATCGACACGGCCGAGGCGTACGGTCCGGCCCGGTCCGAGAGGATCATCCGGGACGCGCTCGCGACGATCCCGGACGCCGAGCAGGACGGGCTGGTCGTGGCGACCAAGTTCATGCCCATCGCGCCGGCCGAGCCGGTCGTGGCGTGGCAGGCCCGCGGGAGCCGGAGGCGCCTCGGCGTCGACGCCCTCGACCTGTACTACGCGCACTGGCCCAACCCGTTCGTCTCCCCGCGTCGGACGATGCAGTCGGTCCGCCCGCTGCTCGCGGAGGGCGTGGTCCGCCGGGTGGGCGTCAGCAACCACTCGCTCGGCGCCTGGCAGGAGGCCGAGCGGGCGCTGCGGGCGCCCGTCATCGCGAACCAGGTCCGGTTCAGTCTCGCCAGCCCGGGGCCTGCGAGCGACCTGGTCCCGTATGCCGCCGCCAACGCCCGGCTGGTCGTCGCGTACTCGCCGCTCGCGCAGGGGCTCCTCGCGCGCGACGGCGCGCCCCCGACCGGCGCATCCCCCCGCGGGTTCCGGTCCCGCGACCCGCGGTTCCGGGCGGCCGGCGACGGGCGCCTGACACCCCTGACGGACGCGATCCACGCGATCGCCGCCGCCCACGGCGCCACCCCGGCCCAGGTCGCGCTCGCCTGGCTCCTCTCCCATCCCAACACCGTCGCGATCCCCGGCGCGCGGACCGTCGAGCAGCTGGAGGAGAACGCCGCCGCCGCGGACCTGGACCTCGCCCCCGATGAGATCGCCCGGCTGACGGCCCTGGCGGAGGAGCGCACGACTCCCCGACGCTGAGGACGCGCCCGACCGGAGCCTGCTCCGCACTCGCGCGCCGGGGCCCGCGATCGGCGCCCGGTCCGCCCGTATCATCGGCGCATGCCCGTGCCCGAGCGCGCCGCCGAGGTCGCCCATGCCGCCGACGCCGCCGACGCCGCTCTGGATGGAGGCGTCCCGCGCGAGGAGACCGGACCGCCGGCCGCGCGCGGCGACGGTCGTGTCGTCGGCGAACTCGACCTGGAGCGGATCACGTTCTTCACGGACGCGGTCGTCGCGATCGCGATGACGCTCCTGGTCATCGACCTGCGCCTGCCCGAGTGGATCACGCAGACCGCGACCGACGAGGACCTCCGGCGAGCCCTGGACGAGCTCGGTCGTCCGTTCCTCGCCTTCGCCCTGAGCTTCGTCGTCATCGCGACGTGGTGGTTCGGGCACCACCGGCTGCTGCGGACGCTCCGCGTGGTGGACTCGCGCTTCATCTTCCTGAACATCGCGTTCCTCGGGGCGATCGCCTTCCTCCCGTTCCCGACGACGATGATCGGGCGGTTCGTCGACCTTCCCACCGCGGTCGTGGTCTATGCGGTGACGAACGTCGTCGCGGGCGGCGCCCTCTTCCTCATGCGCTGGCGCGCCGGCCGCCGGGACCTGTTCATCGCGGGCTATCCCGACGGGGAGAAGCGGAAACGGCTCGCGTTCGCGGCGATCGGCCCGATCGGGTTCGCGATCTCCATCCCGATCGCGTTCGTCGCTCCGGTCGCCGCGGCCGTGTCCTGGAACAGCCTCTGGATCACCGCGATCGCGGTGCGCATCTGGTACCGGGGGCGGGAGCGGGCGACGGCTCGCTCGCCGGGACCCGAGTAAGGGCGGTCCGGGCGCACGGGGGCCCAGGGCCATTCGGCTGCAGAAGGCCGGGCCGCCGCCCGCCGGGCGACCGCCCGTCGCGCCGCTGCGGCTATCGGAACGCCGGAAGGACGTCCGCCGCGAGCGCCTCGAGGACATCGAACCGCGCGAGCCCGGGCACGTCCGAGATGACGATGTAGTCCACGCCGGCGTCGATGAGACGCCCGTACGTGTCGATCAGCTCCTGCGGACCGCCGACCACCGCATGAGACCGGTATTCCTCGAGGGTCTGGCCCCGCCGGTAGCGTTCCGTCAGCGCCTCCGGGTCGTCGCCCGGCAGGACGAGCGTCGTCTCCACGTCGGACGAGCGGATGAGGGTGTCGGGATCCCGCCCGATCGCCTCGCAGTGGGCGCGGACGACGCCGAACTTGTGCCGGTACCACCCCATGTCGTCGAGGTGGCCGCCGAAGTTCGTCGCGTCGCCGTAGCGGGCGGCGAGCCGGAGCGTCACCTTCTCGCCCGCACCGCCGACCCAGACGGGTGGGTGCGGCCGCTGGATCGGCTTCGGCTCGTTGATGGCGCCATCGATCCGGTAGAACTCCCCGTCGAAGGACGCGCGTGGCTCGGACCACATCGCGTGGATCACCTGGAGCGACTCCGCGAGCATCCGCAGGCGCACCGGGACCGGCGGGAACGGGTACCCGTAGGCGAGGTACTCGTGCTCATACCAGCCGGCGCCGATCCCGAAGTCGAGCCGGCCGGCGCTCATGACGTCCACCGTTGACGCCATCTTCGCCAGGAGCGCGGGGTTCCTGTATGCGGCGCACGTGACCATCTGGCCGATCCGGATGCGGCTGGTCTCGCGCGCCAGGGCGGCCGTGGAGGTCCAGGCCTCGAACGTCGTCTCGAGGACCGGCCGGTGGTAGGTGTGGAAGTGGTCGAAGAGCCACACGGAGTCGAACCCGAGGCGTTCGGCCGCCTGTGTGACGCGGACCATCGTCTCGAACTGCTCGACGGGATCGTCGATGTCCACCAGATCGAGGATCCAACCCTGGGGGACGAAGAGACCAAACCGGACAGTGGGCACGGCCACCTCCTCGCCGGACCGGCACGACGCTCGGGGATCCGGACGTTCGGGGCCGCCGACGCCACGAGTATGCCTCTCGGCGGAGGGCGTTCGATCGACTGGCCGACGGCGCACGGATTGGACCGGACCATTGGCCGCCGACCCGGTGACAAAGGACACGGCGGGCCGGCGGGGGGTCGCCCGTATGCTCGACACATGGATCGCATCGTGCTCGTCAAGCAGGTTCCGGACGTCTCGAACATCCCCGAGGAGGCGTGGGACCGGGAGAAGGGGACGCTCCGGCGGGGGATGCTCGACAGCATCCTCAACCCGCTCGACCTCCACGCGCTGACGTTCGCCGAGCGCCTCGCGGAGACGGACCCGGACGGCCGGACGGTCTTCCTCACGATGGGCCCGCCGATGGCGCGCGAGGTCCTCGTGGACTGCCTCTCGCGCGTTCCTGGCGAGGCCGTCCTCCTGACGGACAACGCCTTCGCCGGCGCTGACACCGCCGCCACCGCGTACTCCCTTGCGATGGCGATCCGCAGGATCGAGCGCGAGATGTTCGGGGGGAGCCGGGACTACGTGATCGTCAGCGGGATGCAGTCCGTGGACGGCGACACCGCGCAGGTCCCGCCCGAGATCGCCGAGGAGCTGGGCATCGACCACATCGCGTACGCGAAGGGCCTGCAGACCACCCCGGAGATCGTCGTCCGCAGGATCGCGTCGGAGGGGATCGAGGACGTCCGGCCGCTCCGCTGGCCGGTCCTCATCACCGTCACGGCCTGCACGGAGCCTCTGTACCGGACGTTCGGCGCGGCCCGGGCGGCACGCAGCACGCCGATCCACGAGTGGGACGCGAGGTCCGTCGGGGCGGACCCGGCGCGGATCGGCCTCAAGGGGTCGTGGACGCAGGTCTACCGCCTGTTCTCGCCGTCGGAGGACCGGCCCAAGACGGTCGAGTACGTGAGCGACCCGGCCACGCTCATCGGGAAGATCGCGGCGCGGTACCAGACGGCGGCGCCCGGCGCCGAGCTCGACGCCGGCGAGGACTACGCGCTCGACGGGAAGGAGCCCTCGTACCACGGGGAGTTCTGGGTCGTCGCCGAGCGCGAGGGCGACGGTGTGCGCTCCGTCTCGCTGGAACTCGTCGGGAAGGCGCGCCGCCTCGCGGACACCCTCGGCGAGGACGTCGGCGCGGTCCTCGCGTGCGACGCCGCGGGCGACCGGCCGCGGCAGCTGATCGCCGCGGGCGCGGACATCGTCTACGTCCTGAAGCACCGGCTCCTCGGCGGGTTCGACCCGCTCGTCCACAAGAAGGCGATCGCGGCGCTCGTCCTCGAGCGGAAGCCGCAGGTCGTCCTCTTCGGCGCCAGCCCGCTCGGCCGCGAGCTCGCACCCCGGGTCGCGTACGCCTGCGTGTCCGGCCTCACCGCGGACTGCACACGCCTGGAGATCGGCGACTACGCGAAGGGTGCCGTGAACCTGACCGCGATCCTCAAGCAGACCCGCCCGGCCCTCGGCGGGAACGTCATGGCGACGATCATGACGAAGGATTCGCCCTGCCAGATGGCGACGGTCCGGCCCGGGGTCTTCAAGGTCCCGCCGCCCGACCCCGCACGCGGCGGCGACGTCGTCCGGATGCCGGTCGAGCTGTCCGCGCGCGACCTCGGCCTCGCCGCGGTCCCGGTCGAGTCGTTCGCGAGCAAGGTCTCCATCCGCGACGCCGAGATCGTGGTGGCCGGCGGGCACGGCTTCCGCTCACGGGCGGACTTCGACACGTACCTCCAGCCCCTCGCCGTGGGTCTCGGGCGCCTCCTTGGAGGGACGACCAAGGTCGCCGCCTCGCGCATGGCGGTGGAGGACGGGTTCACCACGCACGACTACCAGGTGGGCCAGACCGGCCAGACCGTCCAGCCGCGGCTCTACGTTGCGATCGGCATCTCCGGCGCGGTCCAGCACATCACCGGCATGCAGGGCTCCGAGATCGTCGTCGCGATCAACAAGGACCCCAAGGCCCGGATCTTCAACTACGCGGATTTCGGGGTCGTCGGCGACATCGAGACGGTCGTCCCGGCGCTCATCCGAGCGACGGGAGGTGAGGCATGAACGGCCCGCTGGACGTCCTCATCGTGGGCGCCGGCCCGGGCGGTCTCGCGACCGCGATCCGGCTGAAGAAGCTCCTGTCGGAGTCGGGGAGCGGGGCGTCCGTCGCGGTCCTCGACAAGTCGCCGCGCCCCGGCTACCACTGCCTCTCCGGCGCCGCGTTCGAGGCCGACTGCCTCGACGACCTGATCCCCGGCTGGCGCGACGACCGCCGGTTCATGGAGCACGTGCACCCCGTCGAGCGCGACGAGATGTACTTCCTCCTCGGGCAGCGCGCCATCCGCATCCCGCCGCCCGTCGTCCCGAAGCCGATGGACCACCACGGCGACGTGACGATCAGCCTCTCGCGGCTCGTCGGCTTCATGGCCGACCGCGCGGAGAAGGCGGGCGTCGAGATCTACAGCGGCTACTCGGCGCGGCGGCTCCTCGTGGAGGACGGCCGGGTCGTGGGCGTGGCCCTCGGCGAGCTCGGCCTCGACGCGCACGGCGGCGAGAAGGCGAACTTCCGCCCCGCAGAGGAGATCCGCGCGAAGGTGACGATCCTCGCCGACGGCTCGCGCGGCGTGCTCTCCACCGAGCTGCGCGAGCGGTTCGGCGCCGGGCGCAACCCGCAGGTCTACTCGCTCGGCATCAAGGCGGTCGTCGCGTTCTCCGGCGAGAACCGGTTCGGGATCGGCCGGGTCATGCACACCCTGGGCTACCCGAACCCGCCGAGCGTCTTCGGCGGCGGCTTCCTCTACGGCATGGGCGAGAAGCTGGTCTCGGTCGGCCTCATCCTCGGGCTCGACTGGAAGCACGGCGACCTCACGCCCCAGCGCGAGTTCGAGCGCTACCGGGCACACCCCTTCATCGCGGACCTCCTCAAGGGCTCGGTGACGATCGCGACCGGCGCGAAGACGATCCCCGAGGGCGGCTACCACGCGCTCGGCAGGATCGCGGTCCCCGGGGCGCTCGTCGTCGGCGACGGGGCCGGCTTCGTGAACATGGAGAAGATCAAGGGGATCCACTACGCGATCCGATCGGGGATGGCGGCGGCCGACACGGTCGCGGCCGGCCTGGCGGCGCCGGACGGCGACCGGATCCCGCTCGCCGGATACCGCGACCGGCTGGAGGCGAACGGTGTCCTGCCGGACATGCGCCACGCCCGCAACTACCGGCAGAGCTTCCGGTGGGGCACCTACGTGGGCGCTCCGCTCTCCATGGTCCAGCGGTTCATCCCCGCGCGGATGTCGATGGAGCCCGACTTCGAGGGGACGAAGAAGGGCGCACGACTCGACCGGCCCGACCCGGGTGGGATGGACGGGGCGACGTTCGTCAGCCTGACCGGCTCGCTCCACCGCGAGGACGAGCCCGCGCACATGACGGTCCTGGACCCGGCGAAGTGCCTCACCTGCGAGACCGACTACGCGAACTCGTGCGCGCACTTCTGCCCCGGCCAGGTCTACCGGTGGGACGGCGAGAAGATCGTCCTCTCCGCCTCCAACTGCCTCCACTGCATGACGTGCGCGGTGAAGTGCCCGCTCGAGAACATCCGGTGGCTGCCGCCCGAGGGCGGCGAGGGGCCGCGCTTCAAGCAGATGTAGGGGCTGTTCCAGGCGACCCGCACTCGTGGCCGGCGCCCCGAGGTCCGCGCCTTCGCGCCTGGTGCGCACCCCGGCGCGCGTCCGCGCCCGGCGTCGTCAGCCCGCGGGTGGCTCACCTTCGTCCGGGATGACCGGCGCCATCAGGTGGCGATCCTCCAGCCAGCGCCGGATCGACAGGAGCGCCGCGATCCCCTCGCCGGTCGCGCCGCCGACCTGCTTGGTGGACCCCGCCCGGACGTCGCCGGCAGCGAAGACCCCGTCGAGGGAGGTCCGGTACCGGTCGTCCGTGACCACGAACCCGCGGTCGTCCAGGGCGACGCTCCCGCGCAGGAAGGCCGTGTTCGGGTCCAGGCCGACGAAGATGAAGGCCGCGGCGGCCTCGATCCGGATCTCCTCGCCGGTCGTGCGGTCCCGGGCGACCACTGTCGACAGGCGACCATCGCGGACCTCGAACGAGCGCATCTCGATCCCGGTCTGCACGGTGATGCGCGGGTGGTCGCGCACCTTGTCCTTCGCGACGTCACTTCCGCGCAGCTCGCCGCGCGTGAGGATCGTGACGTGGTCGGCGATCGTCGCGAGGAAGACCGACTCCTCGAGCGCGGAGTTGCCTCCACCGACGACGACGAGCTCCTTCGCTCCCCGGTAGAACGGGCCGTCGCAGGTCGCGCAGAAGTGCACGCCGAGGCCGACGAGCCCCGACTCCCCCGGGATGCCGAGTCGGCGGTACCGCGATCCGGTGGCGACGAGGCCCGCGTCGGCCCGGTACATCTCCCCCGACGCCGTGGAGACGGTCACGCACCGGTCCTCGCGACCGATCCCGGAGACCTCGACCGCCGAGAGCATCTCCACGCCGTACCGCCGCGCGTGCGCCACCAGGCGGCTCGCGAGCTCGGCGCCGCCGATCCCGTCGGGGAAGCCTGGGTAGTTGTCGATCCGGTCCGTCGCGCCTGCCTGGCCGCCGAGCGCCCCGCGCTCGAGGACGAGCGCGTCCATCCCCTCCCGCGCCGCATAGATCGCCGCGGAGAGACCAGCCGGCCCGCCGCCCACGATCAGCAGGTCGTAGGCGGTCCGCGTCGCGCGCAGCTGGAGACCGAGCTTCGCGGCGAGCTCCGCGTTGGAGGGCTCGAGCAGGTGCGAGCCGTCCGGGAAGACGATGGTCGGGATCGTTCGTCCGCCGTTCTGCAGCGCCTCGACGAAATGCAGTCCGTCGGCGTCGGCGTCGATGTCCACCCACGCGTATGGCACGCGCTGCTCGTTGAGGAAGGCCTTGGAGCGTCGGCAGTCGGGGCACCAGGGCGCCCCATACACGGTCAGCTGGTCCATCCACCGATGATGCCACCGACCGTCGGAAGGCCCGCGGAGCATGCAGTGGGACATCCGACACTGGTGGCCGAGCACATCCCGCGCATGATGGGCATGCGATGAACGAGCTCCTCTCATCCGCGGTCGCAGCCGGACCCCCGCTGGTGCTCCTGGTGGTCGGGGTCGCGCTCTTCCTGGCGGTGGGGCCGAACGACTGGTCGCTCATCCGGCCGCGCTGGGAGCCCACATGGCCGCGCGGGGTCCAGGAGGAAGAGCCGCGACCGTGGGACTTCTCCGGCCTGTGCCCGCAGGAAGCGGCCGCGGCCGACGACGTGCCGGGCGCCCGGGGCGGGCCCGGGGACGAGGTCGCCTCGATGAAGGACCCGGGTGCATCGTCCCGGGGTGCGTGGGACGGCCCGCCCGTCCGGCTCCTGCCGGTGCGCGCCTCGCGGCCCGGCCCATGGCGTCCACGTCGAACGTGACGCCGGTCTCCCGCTCCGAGACCGCCCAGAGCGTCGCGCGGGCGCGATCGCCGACGCCCGGGGCCAGTGAAGGGACGCGGACGGGCGCTCAGCGCGGAAGCAGAGCGCCCCCGGGCGCCTCGGTCGCGCCCGGGGGCGGGGGCCGGATGCCGCGGGAGGCGCCGAACGCCCACCGGGCCCAGCGGATCCGGCGGTCAGTCGCGCGTCTCGCCGTACCCGGGCCACCACGGACGGGGATCCTCCCATCCACGAGAGTCGACCCCGAAGGCGACCGAGAGGATGGCGAAGACCGCCAGGATGGCGCCGAAGGTGGAGAGGAAGGTCAACGGGTCCATGGCGCAACGGTATGCATGGCAGTTGATAAGAGCAACGACGACGTGCTAAACAACTGATCACGATGGGCGATCAATGGACCGGACTCGAGCTGCGCCACCTCGAGAGCCTCCGTGCGATCGCCCGGAGCGGCTCGTTCCACGCGGCGGCCGAGGCCCTCGACTACACGCAGTCGTCCGTCAGCCAGCATCTCGCGGCCCTCGAGAGGATCGTCGGGCTGCGCCTCGTCGACCGCGGTCGCGGCCGGCGCAGGGTCGAGCTCACGGAGCCGGGGGCGATGCTCCTCGTGCACGCGGACGCGATCGCCGCACGGCTGAGCGCGGCACACGCCGACATCCGGGCGTACGCGGCAGGCACCTCCGGCGCGCTGCGTGTCGGGATGTACCAGAGCGTCGGCGCGCGGATCCTGCCGGCCGTCATCAGCCGCTTCGCGGTGACCTGGCCCGGGGTCGAGGTGCAGCTTCACGAGACGAATGAGGACGTGCGCCTCATCGAGACCGGCGATCTCGACCTCGGCTTCACCGTCCTCCCGCTCCCGGAAGGGCCGTTCGCCTGGGCCGAGCTCCTCCACGATCCGTTCGTCTTCCTCGCGGCCGTCAATTCGCCGCTCGCGCGCCGGGACCCCCCGCCCGGGCTCGCAGAGATCGTGGCCGAGCCCCTGATCGGGTTCAGCGTCTGCCCCAGCATGCAGATCGCGGAGGGCACCCTCCGCGCGAACGGCCTCGAGCCTCGCTTCGTGTTCCGCTCGGACGACAACGGGACCGTCCAGGGGCTGGTCGCCGCGGGATTCGGCGCAGCCATCGTGCCCGCCCTCGTCGTGGTTCCGGACGATCCACGCGTAGCCGCGCGGCCGGTCGACATCCCGCCGCGCACGATCACGATCGCGTGGCACCGCGACCGGCAACGATCGCCGGCCGCCGAGGCGTTCGTCGCGCTTGCGCAGGAGGTCTGCGCGGAGCTGGGCTGACGCCCGCTGGCGGCGCCCGCCGGGTCCGCCGCGCCGCGGGCCACGCCGATCCGGCCCGCGCCGATCCGGCCCGCGCCGATCCGGCCCGCGCCGCCCTCCGGCCGCTTCCGGGCTCAGCCGGCGGCGAGGTACCCCCCGTCCACGGTGAGCACATGCCCCGTGACGAACGAGGAGCGCTCGTCGAGCAGGAACGCGACCGCCGCCGCGACCTCCTCGACCGTGGCGAGCCGCCCCATGGGCACCCGCCCGAGGACCGGCCCCAGGTCGAGCGTCCCCGCCTCCACCTGTCCGCGGATCAGCGGCGTGTCCGTCCAGCCGGGCGCGACCGCGTTCACGCGGATCCCGCGGTCCGCCCACTCGACCGCCAGCGTCCGCGTCACCGCGACGACGCCGGCCTTGGCCGCGCCGTACGCGATGCGGCCCGCGCGGGCGCGCGACGCGAGCACGGACGCGACGTTGACGATCGACGCTCCGGGCACGAGGTGCGGGTACGCGGCCCGGCACGCGTAGAAGGTCCCGCTGAGGTCCACGTCGATCACCCGCCGCCAGTCGTCGTCCGAGAGCTCCTCGGCCGGCCCGGTCAGGTTGATGCCGGCCGCGTTCACCAGGCCGTGGAGCGGGCCCGTCAGCGCCGCCAGGCCGGCGAACGCCGCGGCCAGGTCATCCGGGCGTGTGACGTCCGCCCGGACCCAGGCCGCGCCGACCGCGGCCGCCGCCTCGGCCCCCGCCGGGTCCGCGTCGACGACGGCACAGGACCAGCTCGCCTCGGAAAGCGCCAGGACGATCCCGAGCCCGATCCCCTTCGCGCCGCCCGTCACCACGACGTTCCTCTCGCCCGTCATGCCGGCGGCCCCGTCGAGACGAGGATCTTGATGTCGTCGGACCCCGTGCGAGGGGCCTCGAATCCATCGGGCACGATCCGGTCGAGCGCGATGCGCCGCGTGATGAGCGAGCGCACGTCCACGCGACCGGACGCGATCAGGCCGATCGCCGTGGGCAGGTCCTCGTCGAAGTGATGCTGGACGCTCCCGACGACCGTCCGCTCCCCGGCGACGATGGGCCAGGTGTCCACCGACATCGGCGCGCTCGTCACCGCGAGGAGGACGATCCGGCCGCCCTTGCGCGTGGACGCGATCGAGTCGCGGATGGCGCCGGCACTCCCGCCGCACTCGATCGCGACGTCCGCCCCCCATCCGTCCGTCAGGTCGGCGAGCGCCTCGAGCCACGACCGCTCGGCCGTGTCCAGGGCCGCGTCGACGCCCAGCCGCCGGCCCACCTCGAGGCGGCCGGCCCGGTGGCCGAGGAGCACGACGCGCGACGCGCCCGCAGCGCGCGCCACCTGGCACGCGATGAGGCCGACCGCCCCGTCCCCCACGACGGCGACGGTGTCCCCCAGGGTGACGCCCCCGTGGCGGATCGCGCGCACCCCCACCTCGGTCGTCTCGATCAGGGCCGCCTCGTCGTCCTCGATCGCGTCGGGGAGCGGCTGACAGAGGAAGGCCGGGACGCGGACGAACTCGGCAAGCCCGCCGTCGCCGTGCAGCCCGATCGTGGCCCACAATTCGCACAGCGCGTACTCGTGGCGGCGGCAGTAGCGGCAGGTGCCGCAGAAGAGGCAGACGTCCGGCGCGACGCGGTCGCCCTCGGCGAAGCCGTCCACGCCCGAGCCGACCTCCGCGACGGTCCCGGCGAACTCATGGCCGAGCGTCACGGGCGCACGCTGGCCCGTCAGTGGGTTCGGGCGGTCGACGGGGATGACGGCCGGCCCGTCGCGATACTCCTCCACGTCGGTCCCGCAGATGCCGCACCAGGCCACCCGCAGGACGACCTCGCCCGCACGTGCCCGCGGGACGGGGACGCGTTCGACGCGCACGTCGCGGCGCCCGTGCCACCGCGCGGCCATCATCGTCGGTTCCACCGCCACCTCCCTGAGGGGCGAACCTGCCCCGTCGAATCTACCCCTCGACGTGGCCGGTCATCCGGGTACGACGGGGGCCCCCGCCGGGTGCGCCCTTCGGCCCGTCACGGGGGGCGGTTCGGCCGTCTCCCCGGTCCGCCGCGAGGGGCACGATGGCTCCCTGTTTCCGCATCGTCGCCGCCCGCCGGCGACCGAATCGAGGGTCCCAGCGAGATGACCGTCGACGCGACCGTCGGGCGGGAGCCCGATCCGTTCCATCCGCTGCCGCTGCTCACGCCGGCCGCCGCACGGACCGAGGCCGAGCGCTGCCTCTTCTGCTTCGACGCTCCGTGCACGTACGCGTGCCCCACGAGCATCGACGTCCCCGGCTTCATCCGCAAGATCGCGACGGGCAACGTCGCGGGGAGCGCCCGGACGATCCTCTCGTCCAACCCGCTCGGGGCGACGTGCGGCGCGGCGTGCCCCGTCGAGCGCCTCTGCGAGGGCGCGTGTGTCCGCAACGCGATGGATCACCCGATCGCGATCGGCCGTCTCCAGCGGTACGCGGTCGAGACCCACGCCGCGTCCGGCGAGTCCTACTTCGCTCCGGGCGAGGAGGCCCCCGTGGGCGTCGCGATCGTGGGCGCCGGTCCGGCAGGCCTCGCGTGCGCCGCCGAGCTGCGCAAGGCGGGGATCGGCGTGACGCTCCACGACGCGCACGACCGCGCCGGGGGACTGGGTGACCACGGCATCGTGCCGTGGCGGCTCCCGCGCGAGACCGTCGCGGTGGACGTCGCCGAGGTGCAGCGCGCCGGCGCAAGCTTCGCGCTCGGATCGGTCGTCGGGCGGGACGTGGACCCGGCGGCTCTCGTCGCGGAGAACGACGCGGTCGTCCTCGCGGTCGGCCTCGGGCACGCGAAGCCGCTCGGGATCCCCGGAGAGGGGCTGCGGGGCGTCGTGGACGCGCTCGACCTGATCGGCCGGGCGATCGACGAGGGCGCCGGGGCGGCCCACGCGCCCGTCGGACGCCGAGTGGCCGTCTTCGGCGGCGGCAGCACGGCGTTCGACGCGGCCGCCGCGGCCGTCCGCCTGGGTGCCGAGCAGGTCACCCTCTTCTACCGCCGGACCGCGGCGGAGACCCCAGCGTACCCGCACGCGATCGAGCTGGCCCGGATGCTCGGCGTCGCGATCCGGTGGCTCACGGCCCCGGTGGAGATCCGGGGCGAGGGCGCCGTCTCGAGCGTCGTCCTCGAGTCGATGACGCTCGGCGAGCCGGACGCGTCGGGCCGGCGCCGCCCGGTCCCGGTCGAGGGCTCGCGGTTCGCGGTCGAGGTCGACACCGTGGTGCGCGCGGTCGGCCAGAGCGGCCCCGCCGGGCTCGCCGCGATCCTCGGGGCGCTCGGCGTCCCCATGCGCGACGGCATCGTCGTGGCAGACCCGGCGACGTGCAGGACCGGGAACCCGAAGGTCTGGGCGATCGGCGACGTGATGAACGGCGGCGCAGAGGTCGTCGACGCCGTCCAGGCCGGCAAGCTCGCGGCCCGCTCCATCGTCGACGCGCTCGGCCTCGGCGGCCCGCGGATCGTGCCCGTCCGACCAACCGACGCGACCGTTCCCGGCGTGGACCTCTTCACGGACATGGCCGGCATCCGCAGCCCCAACCCGTTCTGGCTCGCCTCGTGTCCCATCTCGAACTCGGGCGAGATGGTCTCCCGGGCATTCGACGCGGGATGGGGCGGCGCGGTGTGGAAGACCATCGGCGAGCCGATCCGCAACGTCACCGCCCGGCTCGGCTCGTTCGATTACCACGGCCGGCGGGTCGTCGGGATCAACAACATCGAGCTCATCAGCGACCGCCCGACCGAGGTGAACATCGCCGAGATCCGTGAGGTCAAGAAGCGGTACCCGGACAACGCGGTCGTGATCAGCCTGATGGTCGATGCGAAGCGCGAGTCGTGGCACGAGATCCTCGCCGCGTGCAACGACACCGGTGCGGACGGCTACGAGCTGAACTTCGGCTGCCCCCACGGGATGAGCGAGCGCGGGATGGGCGCCGCCGTCGGCCAGGTCCCGGACTACGTCCAGCTGATCACCGAGTGGGTGATGGAGAAGGCAGAGATGCCGGTCCTCGTCAAGCTGACGCCGAACGTCACGGACATCCGTTACCCCGCCCGCGCGGCGCGCCTGGCGAACGCCGACGGCGTCGCGCTCATCAACACCATCAGCAGCCTGATCGGCGTCAACCTCGACACGTGGGCGCCCCTGCCCGACGTGCGCGGGAAGGGCTCGCACGGCGGCTACGCGGGCCCGGCTGTGAAGCCGATCGCGCTGAACATGGTGTCGCAGGTGGCGGCGGACCCGGAGGTCGGGCTCCCGGTCTCCGGGATCGGTGGCATCGAGACCTGGCGCGACGCCGTGGACTTCCTGCTCCTCGGGGCGACGACCGTCCAGGTCGGCACGAGCGTCATGCACTACGGCTTCCGCCTCGTCGACGACCTGGTGGACGGCCTGTCCACGTACCTGAAGGCGAAGGGCCTCCACAGCCCGTCGGAGCTGGTGGGGAAGGCCCTTCCCACCATCACCGACTGGGGGCACCTGGACCAGGAGTTCCGCCTCCTCGCGCACATCGACGAGGCGACGTGCGTCCACTGCAACCTCTGCTACGCGGCGTGCGAGGACGGCGCCCACCAGGCGATCCGCCTGGAGCGGACGAACGGGACCTCGAAGCTGTCGGTGGACG
This sequence comes from uncultured Chloroflexia bacterium, assembly GCA_963717255.1. GTDB lineage: Bacteria > Chloroflexota > Limnocylindria > Limnocylindrales > CSP1-4 > CAIYQJ01. The sequence goes on from CAVQVT010000010.1 coordinate 29,556, forward strand.
CCGACTACTGCGTCGGCTGTCGCCTGTGCCAGTACGTCTGCCCGGTGGAGGGCTGCATCACCTTCGAGGAGCTCGAGGGCGCTGCGGCGATCCACTGAGTCCCGCCGCACCGGGACGGGATCGGGCGGGCGAGGGCCCGTCCGATCCGATCCCCGGGCGATCGGTGGCCCGCGCGACTCGACCTCCCGCCGTGGCTCGACCCGGTGCCCCGTCCGAGGGGTTGACGCTCCGCGGCGTCCTGCCGCATGATGCGTGTGAGCGCTCACTCACATTACGGGGAGCGCGAATCGCCAGCGCGGGGGATCCATGTCGGTCGTCACGACCACTCGGCTCACGAGACGCTTCGGCCCCATCACGGCGGTCGACCGGCTGACGATCGAGATCCCGCGGGCCGGGGTCGTCGGGCTCGTCGGGCCGAACGGCTCGGGCAAGTCGACGCTCATCCGGATGCTCCTCGGGCTCGTGCGGCCCACCGACGGGGAGGCGACGGTCTTCGACTCGCCGATCAGCCATCCCGCGCGCTATGCGTCGCGGGTGGGCGCCCTCGTCGAGAGCCCCGCGTTCATCCCCGGCCTCTCGGCGCGGGCCAACCTCGTGTCGCTCGCCCGGCTGCGTCGCCTCCCCCTCGGGCGCGTGGACGCCGTCCTCGACCAGGTCGGCCTGGTCGGCCGCCACCGCGAGCCGGTGAAGCGGTTCTCCCTCGGGATGAAGCAGCGGCTCGGCATCGCGGCAGCCCTCCTGTCCGACCCGGAGCTGCTCATCCTCGACGAGCCGACGAACGGGCTCGACCCCGCCGGCATCGTGGAGATCCGCGGCCTGCTCCGCGACCTCGGCCGAGAGGGCAGGACCGTGTTCGTCTCCTCTCACCAGCTGTCCGAGATCGAGGCCGTCTGCGACCACCTCATCGTCATCCGCTTCGGGAAGCTGGTCTTCTCGGGGCCGATGGCGGAGATGATGAAGAGGACCCGCGAGCACATCGACATCGCGGCCGAGCACGCCACCGACCACCAGCGGCTCCGCGACGTCCTGGTCGCAGCCGGATGGTCGGTCACGACGCTCGACGACGGTCTGCGGGTCGCCGCAAGCGCCGACCGCGCGGCGGACCTCAACCGGGCCGCTGCGGCCGTCGGCGTGACCCTCGGCCGGCTGACGTTCGCCCAGGACAGCCTCGAGGAGATCTTCCTGGAGATGACCGGACGCGTGGACGGCGAGCTGGCGAACGGCCGAGCGGCCGTCGAGGGGAAGGTGGCGTGATGTTCGCCGTCGTCCGCAGCGAGCTCACGCGACTGCGCCAGCCGCGTCTGCTCGTGATCTGGTTCGGCCTCATGGCCCTGTTCGCGGCGATGATCAACACGATCATGGTCACGTTCGTGTCGGGTGGCGGCAGCATGCCGCCCGGGGCGCCCGGTGTGGCCTTCCCCACCCTCGCCGAGATGGAAAGCCCATCCGGTCTCATGGCCGGCCTCGCCGCCGCGTCGAACATGTTCGGCATCGTCACCCTGTCTTTCTGGGCCCTGGCGACGGCGACCGACTACGGCACCGGGCTGATCCGCCTCCTCGTCGCCGCCGAGCCGCGCCGCTGGCGTCTCCTCGCCGGGAAGGTGGGCGCTCTCTTCGTCGTGACCGCCGCCGCCACGACGGTCGCCGCCGTCGTGAACGTCCTCGCCGTCATGCCGGCGGCCGGCGCGGCGGGCATCTCGACGGGCGCCTGGGGGACCGACCTGGTCGCGGTCGTGGGCGGCGCGTGGCTGGACCTGTTCCTGGCACTCTGCGTGTGGGGCGTCCTCGGCCTCGTCATCGCCGTCCTCACCCGCTCGGCGGCCGTGGCGATCGCGATCGGCGTGGGCTACGTCCTCGTCGTCGAGTCGATCATCAAGATGCTGGAGGACGTCCCGTCCGATTGGCTCCTCGGGACGACGCTCAACGCCGTCGCGAGCGGTGGCACGGCGGCCGTCGGGTTCGGCACCGCGCTCGCGCTCGCCGCCGGGTATGTCATCGTCGGGCTGGGGATCGCCGGGCTCGTGTACGTCCGGCGGGACGTCACGGACTGAGAACGACGGTAGGTCCGCCGTGGGTCGGGGGGCCCGCGGCGCGGAGCGAGGAGCGTGGATGACCGATCGGGGGCGTGAGACCCGGGCGAGGCTCATCGAGGCGGCCATCGCGGTCGTCCACGAGGTCGGCTACGCCCACGCGTCGACTCGGGCGATCGCGCGGGCCGCGGGCGTGGCGGAGGGGACGATCTACCGCCACTTCCCGGACAAGTCGGCGCTCTTCTTCGCCGCGGTCATGGAGGCGAACGCGCCCATCGTCGAGTGGGTCTCCACCCTGCCCGAACGCGCGGGCCGGTCCACCGTCGAGGAGAACCTGACGGAATGCCTGGTGCGACTCACCTGCCTGCGCGACCAGATGCTCCCGCTCGAGTTCGCGCTCGCGGCGGACCCCGAGCTCTCCGCGCAGCGCCGCCGGGCACTCGCGGCCGAGGCGGAAGGCCGGCTACCCGGACCTCCGGAGGGGATCGCGGCGTACCTCGCGGCCGAGCAGGCCCTCGGGCGCGTCCGCGCGGACATCGACCCACGCGTGACGGCCATCGTCCTCCTCGCCATGCTCCTGGGCCTGGCCATGATCCCGGACGATGGAGACGTCGGCGTGGAGGCGCACGTCCCGCCGGCCGTCCGCCTGCTCCTCGAGGGGATCCTCCCTACGGGCGCGACCGTGGCGCCGGGTCGTCGAGGAGTCCGCGCAGCGCCGCCGCGAGCTGGTCGCGCGTGAACGGCTTCGCGAGGAACGCCGCCGACGGGTCGCGCAGCCGGTCCTCCAGCTGGGGATCCGGCGAGAAGCCGGACACGAAGAGGGTCCGAAGGCCGGGCCGGATGCGCGTGAGTCGCTCGGAGAGGTGTCGCCCCGACAGGCCCGGCATGACCACGTCCGTGACGAGCACCTTGACCCCCTCCAGGCCTGTGCGGCCGCGCGCGAGCGCCCCTTCGGCGCTCGACTCCTCGACGACGGAGTAGCCGAGGCTGCGGAGCATCCGCGAGGTGATCGCCCGTACAGGGGCGTCGTCCTCGACGAAGAGGACCGACTCGCGTGCCCCGGGCCGGGCGAGCTCGGGCGGCGTCTCCGGCCGATCGACGGCGTCGCCGGTGCACGGAAGATGGATCGTGAACGTCGTCCCCGAGCCCGGTGCGCTCTCCACGTCGATCCAGCCGCCCGACTGCCCGACGATCCCCTCCACGGTCGCCAGGCCCAGCCCGGTCCCGCCGCGATCCGGCCGGGTGGTGAAGAACGGCTCGAAGATCCGTCCGATCACGTCCGGCGGCATGCCGAGCCCGGTGTCGGTCACGGAGAGCCGGGTGTACCGCCCGGGCTCCGATCCAGGATGGACGCTGGCGACGTCCGGCGGGACGGTCTCGCGCGAGGTCGCGAGCGTCAGGATCCCGCCCTCCGGCATCGCGTCGCGCGCGTTGAAGGCGAGGTTGACGATGACCCGTTCGAGCTGGGCCCGGTCCACGCGCACCGGGTCCGTGTCGGCGGCCACGGCGAGGCGCAGCTCGATGTCCTCGCCGAGCGTCCGCCGGAGCATCGGGGCCAGGTCGGCGAGGACGCCCCCGATGTCCACGACGGTCGGGACGAGAACCTGCCGCCGGCCGAACGCCAGCAGCTGGCGCGTGAGGGCCGCGGCGCGCTCGCTCGCCTCGCGGATCGTGTCCACCTCGGCCCGGCGGACATCGTCGGCCGGCGTGTCGTCCGCCAGCACCTCGGCCGCGCCCCCGATCACCGTGAGCAGGTTGTTGAAGTCGTGCGCGATCCCGCCAGCGAGCCGCCCGATGGCCTCGAGCTTCTGCGCCTCCTGTAGCTGCGTCTGCGCCCGGCGGCGGTCGGTGATGTCGTCCACCAGCACCGCGAAGCGCCCAGGCTCGGGGCGGTACGCGACGACGTGGTACGAGCGGTCGAGCTCACGCGCGTAGTCCTCGAACTCCGCCGGCTCTCCCGTATCGGCGACCCGAGCGTACCGATCGATCCAGGCCCGCTCGGTCCCCGGCATGACCTCCAGCACGGTGCGGCCGACGAGCTCGGACGCCGGCATGCCCACGAGCGCCTCGAATGCCGGGTTGACCTGGAGGAACCGGTAGTCGATCGCCCTCCCATCGCCGTCCCGCACGATCTCGTGCAGCGCGAATCCCGACGTGAGCGACTCGAAGAGGAGCCGGAACCGGCGCTCGCTCTCGTGCGACGCCGCCTCAGCGTCCTTCCGGTCCGTGATGTCGGCGATGTCGCCGGTCACGCGGACGACCGCTCCGTCCTCGACGACCGGCCGCCCCACGGTGCGGACCCAGATCCGCCGGCCGTCCGCGCGGTCCAGCTCCACCTCCAGGTCGTACGGCTCGCCGGCCTCCACCGCCCGTCGGAACGCCTCCTCGACGATCGGCCGGTCGTGCGGGGCGTAGAACGGCAGGTCGGCGCCGACCGCCGCCGGATCGAACGCCCGGTCCACGCCGTGGATGCGGAAGACCTCGTCCGTCCAGCTGATCCGGCCTGTGTCGACCTCGAACTCCCAGCCGCCGACGCGGCTGATCGCCTGTGCCTCGTCGAGCAGCCGCCTGACGCGCGCGAGGTCCTCCTCGGCCCGCTTGCGGTCGGTGACGTCCCGCTTGACGGCGACGTACGCGGTCGTGGTCTTGGAGTCGTCGCGGATCGGGCTGATCGACGCCTCCTCGACGTAGTGCGAGCCGTCCTTGCGCCTGTTCACGATCGTGCCGTTCCATGTCTCGCCCGCCGCGAGAGCCGTCCACATGGACCGGTAGAAGCCCTCCCCGTGGAGCCCGCTCTTGAGGATCCGTGGGTTCTGGCCGAGGGCCTCCGCCCGCGTGTAGCCGGTGGTCCGCTCGAAGGCGGGGTTCACGTACTCGATCCGGCCGTCCCGGTCGGTGATGACGATCGAGTCGTACGCCTGCTCGATCGCGTGCGCGAGACCTGCCGAGCTGCCGAGCGCCCCGCGGCTCTCCGTCACGTCCTGGACGAAGCCGACCCACGCGACGGCGGACCCGTCCGCACCGTGCTCGGTCTCGCCCTCCCAGTGGACCCATCGGACCGTCCCATCCGGACGGAGGATGCGGTAGTCGATGGGGAGCGGAGCGCCCTCCCGTGCCGCCCGGGAGGCGACCGCGTCGAAGGCAGCGGCGTCGTCCGGGTGCACGCAGGCCGCGACCTCGGGGCCGGCGAGGCCGTTGGGCCGGCCCTCGACGCCGAAGATGCGGAACACCTCGTCCGACCACTCGACCGCGCCGGTGGCGAGGTCCAGTCGCCAGCTGCCCATCCGCGCGATCGACTCGGCCCTCGCGAGCAGGCCCGCGGGCCGGGCGGGCGTCGCCCTGTCGCGGTGGGACGTCTCCTGGGGGCGCCGGTCGTCACCGGTCACGAACGGGACCTCCCGAGCGGTCTGCGCGGCGCTGGATGCGCCCCGGACGCTCATTGTGGTCCACCGGACGGGCCGGGCGCCCAGCGACGAACGGGCCACCGCGGCCCGTACGGATTCCGTGATCCGCCCGCCGGCACCGGCCGCGCGGCTCCTCGCCGCGCCCGCCCGACCGTGACCTTCGGGTCATGGAGCCGCCAGGGGCGCAAGGAGATGCTCGGCGTCGACGACGTCGCTCGACGTCCACCGGGAGTCGCACGGATGCCTCGCCTGACGCGCAGGATCTTCACCGATCTCGCGATCTGGATGATCGGGTTCGGCCTCGCGATCGGGCTCGTCTTCCCGCCGTTCTGCCTCATCGTCGGACTGCCGGCCGACCGCGTGCTGACGCTCGGCTTCTTCGCCGCGACCGTCGCGGCCGGCCTGCTCGTCGGAGCGGTGAACTGGCTGCTCGCACGGCTCGTCGTCGGTCGGCGGCTCCGGCTGCTCGCCGACCGGATGGGGGTGGTCGAGGGCCGGCTGGCCGACGCGGTCTTCACGCACGACTGGACCGGCTGCGACCCGGCGACCTGCGCGCTGCCCGTCGACTCGGACGACGAGGTGGGAGCAAGCTCGGCCGCCTTCAACCGTCTCATCGGGACACTCGCACGAACGCACGCGATCGAGGCTTCGATGCGATCCTTTGGCGCCGTGCTCTCCAGCCGGTTCGAGCTCGACGCGCTCGGGGGCGCCGCTCTCGACGAGCTCCTCCGCTACACCGGGGCACGGGCCGGGGCGATCCTCGTCGTCCGGGACGACGCGCTCGAGCCGCTCGCGAGCCACGGCCTGCGGGACGTGGCCGCCCTCCCCGACAACGACCACGTCCGACGCGCCCTCCGGACCGGCCTGATCGACTCGCTCGCCGTCGAGCCGTCCGCGCTCGTCGTGGACTCGCTGCTCCTCGGACAGCCGGCGCGCGAGATGCTCGTCGCCTCGTTCGCCTTCAAGGGGGTCCCGCTCGGCGCGATCGTCCTCGCGACGCCCGCGGCGTTCGACCCGGACGCCGCGCGCCTCCTGGAGCAGTTCCGCGCCGACCTCGGCCTCGCGGTCAACAACGCCCTCGCGCACGACCGGCTCGAGCGGCTCGCCGCCGTGGACCCGCTGACCGACGCGTACAACCGCCGGTTCGGCATCGGACGTCTCCGCGAGGAGTTCAGCCGGGCCGTCCGCGCGGAGGCGCCGCTCGGCGTCCTCATGTTCGACATCGACCATTTCAAGGCGGTCAACGACACGTACGGCCACCTCGTCGGCGACCGCGTCCTGCGTGGCGTCGCCCGCGCCGCCCGCCGCGTGATCCGCGACGGCGATGTCCTCGTCCGGTACGGCGGCGAGGAGTTCCTGGTGCTCCTGCCGGGCGCCGGCGCGGACGACGTGCGGCAGATCGGCGAGCGCGTCAGGCGTGCGGTCGGCGAGACCGAGGTCCTCGACGGTGACCAGCGGGTCACCGTCAGCGTCAGCGTCGGCGGTGCGACATATCGGGACGTGCTCGCGTCGCCGGAGGGGCTCGTCGCGGCGGCCGACGACGCCTTGTACGAGGCGAAGGTCGCCGGCAGGAACCGGCTGGTCGTCGCGTAGCCGGGTGGCGCGCCGGCGGCTGCCTCAGGCCGGCGAGACGATCACCTTGATGCCGTCCGCGCCTCCGCGACCCGGAAGGCCACGGCTGTCTCGGCCAGCGGGTCGATCGCGGTCACGAGGGTCGCGAGGTCCACCTCACCGCCTTCCGCCATGGCGATCGCGCGCGGGTAGGTCCCCGCGCAGCCGCCGCGCGATCCGGATCGTCAGGCCCTTGCGCCGCGAGGCCGACGCCGGGAAGGACGTCCGGTCGTCCGCGGGGATCCCCGCGACGACCACCTTCCCGCCGGGCCGCGCCGCCGCCAGCCGATGGGGGAGCCGCTCCGTCGCGACGATCCGCCTCGCCCCCCGCGTGCGGGCCGCCTGGACCGCGCACAGCCCGATCGGGCCGCATCCGAGCACGCCGACCGTCATCCCCTCGCGCACATGCCCGAGCTCGAGCGCGTGGGAGGCGACCGCCAGCGGCTCCAGCAGCGCCGCCTCCGCGGAGGTCATCCCCGCCGGCACCGGGAAGAGGCACCGGTCGGGCCAGGCCATGAGCTCCCGCGCGGCGCCGTCCGCGGCGCCGTGCCCCACGTGACGCACCGTCGGGCAGAGGTCGGGGCTCCCCTCGAGGCAGCGGTCGCACGCACCGCGGGGGATCGACGGGTCCGCCGCCATGCCGCCGGCCCGTCGCCGGCCCTTTCGGCCGTCCCCCGGTACCCTTCCGGGTGATGACGACCGACACGCTACCCCTCCGCCACCTCCCTTTCGACGGCACCCGCAACGTCCGCGACGTCGGCGGGTACCCGACCCTCGACGGCCGCCGCATGCGCTGGCGGACGCTGCTGCGCTCCGACGAGCTGACCCGGCTGCCGGCGGGCACAGTCGACGCACTGGTCGGCCTGGGTCTCCGCCAGGTGATCGACCTGCGCTGGCCCGAGGAGCTGTTGACCGCGCCGAACGACTTCCGGCGTGATCCGGTCGTCCGGTACACGAGCATCCCGCTCCTCGCGGACGACCCGACGCCCCATGCCGGCCTCGCCGGGATGTACCGCCACGTCCTCGACGCGCGCGCCCCGCAGCTCGCGGCGGTCGTGCGCGCGCTGCTCGCCGACGCCGGCCTTCCCGCGGTGATCGGCTGCGCCGCGGGCAAGGACCGGACCGGCGTGACGATCGCCCTCCTCCTGGACCTCTGCGGCGTGCCGCGGGACCTCATCGTCGAGGACTACGCGCTCTCGGCCGGCTTCTTCGCCTCGCCGGTCGCTCGCATCGAGCCGGACGACTGGCGCCACGGGAGGCTGATCGTGGACAGCCCGCCGGAGTTCATGGACTCGGCGCTCGCGCACCTGGACGCCGTCCACGGCGGGGCACGGCGGCTCCTCCAGGAGCAGGGGATCACCGACGCGGAGCTGGACGATCTGGTCGACCGACTCACGGAGCCCTTCCCGGGCTGACGGGCACGTTCAGCTCGGAGATGGACTCGCGCTCGGACTCGGGCTCGGAGCTGGGCTCGCGCTGGGCGTGACGCTCGGAGTCGGGCTCGCGGTCGGGCCCGGTCCCGGGGGCGTGCTCGCGCCGGGTCCCGTCCCCGGGCTGCTCCCCGCGGGCGCCGCCCCCGCCAGCCAGTCGAGGATGTTCGCAGTGAGCCGGTCGAAGCCCGCGGGCACCGCGTTCTCCGACGCGAAGTGCGGCTCCAGGCCCCACGTCCACCAGAAGGTCCCGCTCGCGAACGTCCGTCCGCCCGACGGGACCTGGGCGACCGCCGCCTGCGCCCGCGTGGCGTACCCCTCGTAGGCCCGGAGTCCCCGGTTCTCCGCCAGGAGTCGCAGGCCGGGCACCTTCGCGTAGTCGGAGAAGGTCCAGTCCACCTCGCCGCCCGCGATCCTGCCCAGGTTCGCCCCAGGTTCGATGTCGGTCCCCGCGAGGAGGTCGGCAGGCACGGTCCGGGCGAGGTAGTAGGGGTGATACCCGGGGACGATGGCGCCGTACTGGACGCCGTAGAGCGCCTGCTCGGGCTTGCTGCGCGGTCCCGGCGTGCCGCACGGGAGGGCGCGGAACTCCTCGGCCGGCGGCTTCACCCCGCGCGGGCAGAGCTTCTTCATCGTCGGGTCGCGGGTGGCGTTCTTGTACAGGACGACGGTCCGGGGACCCGTGGCCGACGCGTCGCGGAACCGGACCTTCCAGTACCCGGTGTCGGCGGCGAAGACGCCAAGGCCCATGTCGCCCCGGGTGAGCACGTGGAGGTCCAGCCAGTCGCGCAGGGCGCCGCCCCAGTACTCGTCGTGGCCGCCGAAGATCGTCGCCTTCGGCACCGGCTGCGCCGTCGGCCGGATCGACAGGTCGTAGTCGGTCGTGTAGGTCACGTCGTAGCCGCGGCGCTCGAGCCACAGGGCGAACGGGATCTCGCCGCTGAACAGCTCGCCCATCCCGTCCTGGCGCGCGAACGGCCGGTCCAGGCTGACGGCGAACGCACGGCGCGCGCCCGGCGCGGGGCTGCCGATCCGGCTGGCGTACAGGCTGCTCCCGCCCCACGTGTTGTACGCCTGCGAGTTCAGGGCCCCGCTGACGAAGAGGAACCGGCTGGCCCGCGTCGACCGGACGACGAACGGCACGTAGCTCTGGGCGCCGACCCCGCCGGAGGTCAGCTTCGCGAAGTACATCCCGCTCGGCCAGTCGGCGGCGATCCGCGCGCTGTACGTGTACGCCCACGTCGCGCGGACCATCATCGTGGACTTCTCGACGACGGGCTTCGGCTGGCGACGACCCGGCAGCCACCCGGACCATCGCATCAGCTCGAACCGCGCGCCCACCCGGTAGATCTCGACGAGGTAGGCCGGGTCGTCCGTGCTCACGGCCAGGCGGAGGGTCTGGCCCGGGAGGTACGAGGGGGCGTCCGCGTAGCCGATCGCGAAGTGCGCGTCCGTCGACGGCTTCTGGATCTGCCACGGCTCCGTGCCCTCGAACGCGATCGCCGGCCGGTTCATGACCAGCGTGGCGTCCTCGGTCTCGCCGGAGCCAGGGGTGGGCCGGGCGTCGGGGGAGCCGGTCGGAGACGGGGACGCGCTGGGGTCGGCCGAGCCCGACGGCGCGGGCGAGCCGGAGGCGGCCGGAGAGCCGGTCGGTGCGCCGGAGGGGGAAGGGGCCGACGACGGGGCGGGGGAGCCGAGCGCGGCGCCCGCACCGGCCCAGGCGGTGCCCCCGACGAACACGATGACCAGCCACGCGGCAGCCACGGCGGCCACTGCGGCCACGGTCGGCCGGCGGGAGCGCACGGGCGTCGGGAGGCGCGGTCGCATCGTCGGTGATCCTGTCCCCGGTCACGGTCGGCGGTCGATCGATGCACGTGCGCGACCGGTCGATCCGCGCGGTGCCGACCACGTCCCCGTCTGGGACGGTCCGGGCGGAGGATCGGGTGCGGAGGGGGCGGCGCCACGCCGCAGGTCTCCTCAGGACCCGAGTGTAGTCGGGCGCGCCGCTCGTCGCCCGCGAGCCGGCCGCGCACGGCCGCCCGAGAGCCGCAACCGCAGGGGCGCGGCGGCCGCGAGGTCCACCGCCCATGCCGGGGCCACCGGTCCGCCCGTGACCGGCTACGCTCGGGCCCGTGAACGTGGTCCCTCTCGCCCGGCTCGCCCGTGAGCGCCACCTCGACCCAGCCGCCTCGATCCCGGTCATGCGCGCCGTCCTCGAGCGGGAGGGGCTGCTCGTTGAAGACGGCGTGGACGGCGCGACCCTCTCCGTCGTCCGCCCGTTCCTCGATCGCGCGCTCGCGCTGACGTGCGGCCAGGCGGAGTGCGACGCGATCGCCTCGCGCCTGTGCGGCGGCTCGGCCGTCCACGTCGGCGCGCACCGGTGCTGCGTCTGCGGCGGCTCGGTCAACGAGCGCGCGCGTGCCCGGATCCACGCCGCGTGCCTCGCCGGCGGCGCGCGGCGGGTCGTGGTCGTGGGCGGGTCGCCGAGCGCTCGCGACGAGGTCGCCGCCGGGGGAGCGCGATGGGATCGCGCGATCGGCGGCCCGCCGGGGATCGAGTGGCGCTTCGTCGACGGCTCGGGGCGACACACGGAATCCGCGGCCCGCGCGAACATCGCATGGGCGGACCTCGTGGTGGTGTGGGTGCCGACACGGCTCGGCCACGCGGTCTCGGACCAGTACACGGGTGCGGCGCGGCATCCGCGGACCGCGGTGTGCACGCTGCGCGGGATCGGAGCGCTGGCGGACGCGATCGCGGGGGTGCTGGGGTGGGGTGCGGCCGGCGCGTGACCCGGTCGGGCCCGCGCGGGCCGGCCCGGACGCCCGGTATGCCGCCCCGACCGGCCGTCAGCCCTGCCCCGGCGCTCGCAGCAGTGCGTCGGTCGCCTCGTCCGGCGCGCCTCCGTAGAACCGGTCGAGCACCCGACCGAAGAGCGGCTCGTCCGGGTCGGCCCGCAGGAAGAGCGTCATGCTCGACCGCAGCTTCAGCGCGTCGATCGGTCCGAAGATGCCGTCTGCGGTCCGCCCATCGACCGAGAGCAGCAGCCCCGCGCACTCACGGAGGCGCGGCCCCAGGTCGGGGTGCGCGAGGTAGGCGCGGGCCTCGTCGAGCGAGCCGATCGCGTAGTGTCGCGCGGTCTCGCTCCGCCCCAGGCCCGCGATCTGCGGGAAGACGAACCACATCCAGTGGCTCGTCTTGCGGCCCAGCCGCAGCTCCGCGAGAACGTCGTCCCATACGGTCGCCTGCGCGCGGACGAAGCGCTCGAGGTCGAAGCCCATGCGGGCATCGTAGGTCGAACGGTCGTCGGGCACGACGGTGATGCACGAGGGGGCCGCAGCCGAGGGTGCGGCCCCCTCAGGGCCATCGGCAGGTGCGGGCGCCGGCCCTGGCGGAGGTCGATCAGTACGTCGCGGCGTCGGCCTCCTCGACGATCCACACCTGCGGTGCGCCGTCGACGCCGCCGCTCTCCATCGCCGCGCGGAGCGACGGGTCCTGCGTGAACGCGAGTGCGCCCTCGAGCGTGGCGAAGTCGGTCACGATGACGAGCGTGTTCGGATCCGCCGCCGAGCGGTTCACGCTGTGGCCGGTGGCGCCGTACTGCTGCCGGACCGCCTGGTGCTCCGTGAAGACCGACAGCCACTGGTCGTAGTCGACCACGCGGTGCTGGACGATCGCCTTCGCCATGGGGACGCTCCCTTTCGAGTCCGCCGGTCTGTGGGCCGGTCTGAGTGTCCGACTATATAGTTAGGCACCGTATTGTCAAGCCACGTATCATGCTGCCATGACGAAGATCCGGCTGGCCGACGACTTCTACGACCAGACGCCCGACGCGAACGTCCTCGCGACCGAGGCGGTGATGAACACGATCCGCACCGCCGACCTGCTGTTCGACCGGATCGGACGCCTGCTCCGGCCCCTGGGCGTGAGCGCGGCCGGCGGCCTCGTCCTCGGGCTCCTCCGCGACGACGGGGCCCTGCCACCGTCCGAGCTGGGTCAGCGGCTCATCGTCACGCGCGCGACCGTGACCGGCGTCGTCGACTCGCTCGAGCGGCGCGGCTACGTGCGTCGCACGCCCAACCCGGCAGACCGGCGCAGCCTCCTCGTCGAGCTCACGCCCGACGGCCGCCGCGTCGTGCAGGAGGTCCGGACCCTCATCCATCGGAACGAGAGGTCGTGGATGAGCCCGCTCTCGGACGACGACCTCCGCGCGTACATCGAGCTGCACCACCGGATCCAGGAGGGCGTGGGAGACGAGTAGGGGAGAAGTGGCTCCCGGCACCGCCGCCTACGGTCCGGTGCACGTCCCCGTCACGTCGGTCTGGACCCCCGCCGACAGGGTGACGTCCTGGCAGGCGGGAGCCGTGTAGCCGGCGACGGGACCGAAGCAGACGCGGTGGAGGCCCGTGCCGCGTTGCGGTGCCGACACGCACCGCCCTCATGCCGGTCGGTCGCCGGGCGTCGGCCCTTCGTCGCGCGCTGCGGGCGCCCGCATGGCGACGATCGCGGCGACCGCTCCCGCCGCGGCGGCCACGACCGACCCGCCGAGGACGGCCGCGTCCGTCCGGGCGAACGGGTCCGGCCCCGCGACGACCGCGAGGACGGCGGCGACCCCGAGCCCGACGCCCCAGGCGACCGCGGCAAGGCGGCCGCGGTCGGCCCCGATCGCGACGGCGGTCGTGGCCGTCGCCAGGAGCCAGCTCGCCGCAGCGACGGCGATCGCGAAGAGGGAGCGCTCGGTCAGGACGAAGCCGGCACCGAAGAGCCACTCGAGGGAACCGACGCCTGCGGCGGCGGCCAGCCCGACGATGACGAGACCGCCCGCCGCGGCCAGCCCGACGAGCAGGCCGGCGGTCCGGCGCGCGTCGGCGACGCGTCCCCGCGCGAGGGCGTACGCGATCCGCGGGACGGCGATGGCGACGAGGGGAGAGAAGACGAACAGCGGTAGTCGCGCGAGCGCGAGGGCCGCGACGTACGCGCCGACCCGGGCATCGGGTCCGGGCACGAGGTACGCGAGCAGCAGCGCTCCCACGTACATGAGGATCGCCGACGCGGTGGCCGCGACGACGAGCGGGGCGATCACTCGCGAGAGGCGTGCGACGTCGACCCGGAGGCGCACACCCGTGGGCGGGCTCCACAGGCGCCGGACCGGCACCACGGGCGCGAGGAGGCCGATCCACGGCCCGGCCGCGAGCGCGAACGCGAACGCCTGCGGCGTGGGCGCGACGAAGGCGGCGACGAGGCCGAGCAGAAGCCGGCTCCCGCCGTCGACGAGGAGGTAGCCGCCCCAGCCGGCGAGCCGGCCGGAACCCGCGCAGGCGCCCTTCGCGACCCCACCCGTCGTAAGGCCGGCGAAGGCGACGGCGCACGCCGCGCCGATCCACGGCTCGCCGCCGAAGACCGCGCCGTCGAGCCACCGTCCTCCGACCGCCGCGAGTCCCACCGCCAGGAGCGCCGCGACCGCGGCGATCGCGAACCCCGCGCGGAGGACGGGTCCGGTGATCGCACCCCTCCCGCGCTCTTCGGCGACGGCTCGCGACACGCCCACCTCGAGGGGCGTCGCGAACGCCGCGGTCGCGAGGAAGACGACGGCCCACGCGACCCCGATCGACGCGAACCCGGCCGCCCCGAGCGCGCGTCCCGCGACCACGAGGTAGGCGTACGCGGCGATCCCCGAGAGCCCGAGCGCGACGAACCCCGCCGCCTTGTCGACGCGTCCGCCCTCGGGCGAGGCGGCGGGCGGGCTCACGTCGCGGGCGCGAGGACGACCGCGTCGCCGGCTGAGAAGACCACCTCCCAGCCGTCGGGCGCGTGGGCCGGATCCACCCCGAAGGCCCCCGCGCTCGAGAGGAAGACGTGCGTGACGCCGGCGTCCCGGATCGTCTCGGCGCTCGCAGCGCTCGGGAAGCCGCTGCCGTAGAGGAGGCCGTTCGCGGTCTTCGCGCGCTCGATCTCCGTCGGGAACCGCAGCCACCGCAGGTTCGAGGCGAAGAGGGTCTCCTCGCGGGTCATCCCCTCCGTCCACCAGCCCACCGAGACGCCGTTGAGGTCGGACACGAGGATCGACCGCGCCGGGGCCGGCGTCTGGTCGGCGAGCCACTCGATCGCCGAGAACCGGTCGGCCGTGAGGATGTGATAGAACGCGACCTGGTCCGGGAACGCCGACAGGCCCGACGCGGTGAGCACGACGACGATGACGAACGCGCCCGCCGCCAGCGCGGCGCGGACGCGCTCGGCGCGGACGACCTCGCGCACGAGGGGCACGAAGGCCGCGAGCGCGAAGAGCGCGATGACCTCCATGTCGTGGATGAGCCGCGGCTCCCCGGAGATCACGTACGCGAGGATCCACGAGACCGCCGCAGCCGAGGCGGCGACCGCGAGCACCCGGTCGCGGGCGGACAGCGACGCGGCGATGGTGGCGCGCCGCCCCCCGAGGAGGAACGCCGCGGGCAGGAGGATGAGCACCGCGAGATAGAGCGGCCAGCCGGGGCCCAGCACGCGTTCCGCGTCGCCGAGCTGGATCCCGCCGCCCGCCCCGCCGAGCGTCGAGAAGAGAGCGACATACGTGGGCGCGAGGAAGAGGAACGGGAGGGCCGTGAACGCGGCCGCCGCGACGACCGGCCGGACCGCGTCCCGCCGGAAGACGACGACGGCCCCTGCGAGCAGGAGCACGACGGCGCCGACCGTCGGCACGGCCACGAGGTGCGACGACCCCGCGACCACGCCGATCGCGACGGCGAAGACGACGAATGCCGCGCGCGAGACTCCGAGGAGGTACGCCGCGAGAGCGACCAGGCTGACGAGCGCCGCCGCCGTCGCGATCGGCTGCTGGTAGCCGCCCCAGGCCGCGATCTCCCCGACCGCACCCGACGACACGACGACGAGCCCCGCGAGCGCGCCGGCGACCGGCCTCCTCGCCCAGGTCAGGAGCGCGAGGATCGCGAACGCCGGAGCGGCCGTGGCCGCGGCGCCCGCCACCGCCGTCGCGGTCGGCGCACCGACGACCGCGACGAGCCCCGCGAACGTGAGCGGGATCAGCGGGGGATAGACCATCCCCGGCCGGTCGAACGTGCCGAATGCCAGCCAGTTGCCGCCGTCGATGCCGGCCGGCGAGCCGGGCGCGTACAGCATCGCACCACGCAGCACAGCGATCGCGGCGATCGCGAGGAACCCGATGAGCGCGTAGCGTCGCTCGCTCATCTGCCGGAACGCCGACCGGCCGGTGCCCTCGGCGTGGCCGTGACGAGGGCGGGCGCGACGCTCGCCTGGGCATGGATCAGGCCCGCGAGGTCGTGGGCGCGGACGTCGATGAGCTCGACATCATCGGGGAGATCGAAGCGCTCAGCCGCGGGAGGGCTCGCGGCCACGGTCGCGATCCGATGGCCGTCGGCTGCGAGCCTTCGCGAGACCTCGAACGCCACGCGCTCGGCGCCGCCACCGGTCCGCGGCGCGAACCAGTCGCAGGTGACGACGATCGAGAGGGTCCTCGCGGTCACCCGGTCGCCTCGTCGGAGTCCGCCGGCGCGCGGGGGGACTCGATGGCCGACACGGGGACGGCGGGTGGGTATCGCCGCAGGCTCTCGACCACGACCCCGGCGATCGCCGCCGTGGCGACGGCACTTCCGCCGACGAGGACGAGGATGAGGGCGATCGTCTCGATCTGGGAGACGCGGACGGGTGGCTGGAGCCCGGCGATGCGCGCGACGGCGAGCGCGCCGATGATGATCACACCCGCGCTCGCGGCCCAGATCCCGCCGACGAGGTAACGGCCGAGCAGGGCACGGGAGGAGACGCCCCGTCGTCGCGGCGCGATCGGCGAGTACGCGGCGAGCAGGAGGCCGACGAGGATCGCCTGGATCCCGAGCACGACGAGCGCTGGGCCGAAGAACGACGCCACCCACGATGGCGAGCCGGCCTGGGCCACCGCAGGATCGACGAGCGCCCAGAGGAGCGCGAGCGCGCCCACGGCCGTAAGGATGGCGCCCGGCAGGGTCGCCGCGAGATCCGGCGCGAGCAGGAGGATCGTCGTGAGGTGCCGGAGTCCGTCGGGCAGCGTCTCGAGCTTGCTCGTCCCGATCCGTGCGCGGTAGCCGGTCTCGATCTCCGCGATCCGCCAGTCCGCGCGGCCTGCGACGATGAGCATCTCCGACGCGTACTCCATGCCGGTCGAGCGCAGGTTCAGCGCGAGGAGCCGATCCCGCCGGAACGCACGGAAGCCCGACTGGCTGTCCCGCAGGCCACGAGGCCCGCCGGCGCGTCGGACGAGCCACGTGATCACGGGGGTCCCCACGAACCTGTGCAGGAAGGGCATCGTCTTCGCGGTCGCGCTGCCGAGGCGCGAACCGATGACCATGTCCGCCTCGTCGCTCGTGACGGGGCGGACGAGGCGGCCGAGCTCCTCGAACGGGTACGTCGCATCCGCGTCGCCCATGACGCAGATGGTCCCGCGCGCGGCCGCCAGACCGCCGCTGAGGGCGGCTCCGTACCCGCGGATCGGCACATCGACGACGCGGGCGCCGGCCGCCCGGGCGATGTCCGATGAGCCGTCCGTGGACCCGTTGTCGGCGACCACCACCTCGCCGTCGATGCCGTCGGCTGCGAGAGTGTCGAGGACCTGCCTGACGACGAGCCCGACCGAGCCGGCTTCGTTCAGGCACGGAAGGACGACGCTGACGTCCGGCCCGTCCGCGGCGGGGCGCATGGTGAGGCCGTCCGAACTACCTTCCGGCGATGAGGGCATGGTCCGACGGACCCGCCGTTCCCGCAGGCCCCAGCGGTGTCCGGGACGCGATGGGAGAGGCGGTCGTCCCTACCGGACCGACCGGATCCGCGACGTCGCGAGGAGCATGACGCCCGTCATCAGGACGATGCCGACACCGGCGATCGCGAAGACGAGCGCGTCGGATCCCTGGCGACCGTCGGTCGACGGAGCCGTCGTCACCGTCTCGGGCAGCGCGGCCGGTGCGACCTCGAGGACGGCCGCCGCCGACAGCACCGACCCGGTCGGGTCCACACACGTCGCCGTCACCGTGTACGTGCCCCCGGCGTTCGCAGGCACCTCGAGCTCTCGCGCGAAGGTGCCGTTGACGTCGGCGGCAGCCGTCCCCAGGAGGACCGGCGCCGAGGAGGACGACCCGAGCGTGATCTGGACCGATGCGGACGGCGCGCAGCCGCTGCCGGACACGGTGACCAGGTCGCCCGCCTTCGTGGTGCCTGGCGTCACCGTCAACTCACCGCTCGGCCCGTACTGCGCCAACACAGCCTGTGACGCCAAGAGAAGCAGCACGACCGCAGCCGCGAAAGCAACGAAACGACGCATCTGCAGGCCCCCTCTCCGAGGCTTCTGGAGCGTTTCCCTCACCGCTGGAGCGACGCGCGCGCATCTTCTCTCGGAGCACGGTCGGGTCGGCGGTGCCAAGTGAACGAACCATAGCACCGCGGATACCGCAGGGGACGATCTCCCCCGCATCCCAACGCCGGACGGACCGCATCGACGGGCCATCCGGCATGTGCCGCGCCCCGTGTGGTACACATGGGGGCATGGAACCGTCGATGCGCCGTCGTTCGTCCCGTCCGCCGCGGGTGCCCGCGATCGCGATGGCGTTCCTCGTCGTGTGCACCCTTGCGGCCATCGCGCCGGCGTCCGCCGACGCCACGACCTATGTCCGCGTCTCGAGCCTTGGGGCGGCCACCCGGGTGGACCGGATCGTCATCGCGCGCGTGAGGATCGACCTCCCGATCCTGCATGGCGTCCTCGACGCACCGATCCGCGAGCGGGTCGCCTACCACTACCCGCGGACGTCGTGGCCGGGTGGCGGCTCGAACACGTATCTGTACGGGCACGCACGCGTCGGCTCGTTCCTCAACCTCAAGTACCTGAAGAAGGGCGACATCGTGCAGCTCCGCCTCGCGAAGGGCGGCTGGATCCGATATCGGGTGACGTCGGTCCGGCGCGTGAAGTGGGACGACGGGAGCTGGGTGCTCTCGACGAAGTCGGAGCGCCTCACGCTCCAGACATGCACGAGCTACACCAAGGGGGCGGACCGGCTCGTGGTCCTCGCCGTCCCCGTCGCCTGACGGGGCCGGCGAGGACCGTTCTCGCCCGTCCCCGTCGTCTCTCAGGCCTTCCGCGTCCCCGCCGCGTCGAACGTCATCGCCCGCTGGAGCGCCGCCTCCCGCATCTCGACCGGTAGCGCCACGGGCCCGCCCAGCGCCCGCGCGTTGATCGCCGCCTGGGCCGCCTCCTCGATCACCCCGCCGACGAGGATCGCCAGGTCGGGCGACCGGTGGAAGACGAGGACTCCGTGGTTCGCGAGGAGGACCGCCGGGACGCCCGGGCGGACCGCGGCGCGGACGTTCGCCACGGCTTCCGCGGAGCCCCGCGGCGCGTACCCCGCGACCGGCACGCCGTCCGCCAGCCCGAACATGGCCATCGCCTCGATCCAGCAGTCGATCGACACCTGGGCGACGGCGTGGGCCGTGGCATAGGGCGAGTGCGTGTGCACCACGCAGCCCACGTCGGGACTGTCGGCGTACATCGCCGTGTGCATCGCCACCACTGCCCCCTGGATCGGGGGCAGGATCCCTTCGATGAGCGACCCGTCCAGCCCCACTCGGCAGATCCCCTCCGGCGTCAGCCCCTTCAGCGACGGCGCGGCCGTGTAGTACATCTCGTCGGCGCCGGGCACGCGGATGCTCACGTTGCCGTGCCCGTTGTGCGAGATCGCCCCGCCGGCGACGACGCTGGCCGCCGCGGCGAGCACCTGGTCCACGAGGTTCCTGTCCATCCGACCGTCCTTCACCTGACTGCGGGCCCCGCCCCGGGCGTCCCTACGGCACGACCTCGTACTGCGCCATCATCGCGGCGTCCTCGTGCTCGAGGATGTGGCAGTGGAGCATGAAGGTCCCCAGGTCGTCGGTGAGCTTCAGCTTCACCGTGATCGTCTCGCCGATCCCCAGCGCCCACGACTCCTTCATCAGCTCGTACGCCGCGGGCGGCCGGCCGTCGCGGCCGACCAGCTGCTGATCCGTCCCGTGGACGTGCACCACGTGCGGCGCGCCGCTGTCGTTCACGAACGTCCACGTCTCCGTGGTGCCCAGCGTGGGCTGCGCGTCCACCCGCATCGGGTCGTATCCCAGGCCGTCGATCGTCCACCGGCCCGTGAGCCGCGCCCGTCCGAACGTGAACGTCCGCTGGGCGGCGGACGTCGCGTCCAGAACCGGCAGGGGCCGTAGCGTCGCCGGGACGGAGCTGTCGTCCTTCACGTGCTTCGTCACGCGGAACTGCATGACGGACCGCTGGGGGCCGTCCGCCGCGAGGTCGCGCAGCAGGATCCGCTTCCCCAGCCTGCCGGCGAAGTCGACCACCACCTCGACCCGCTCCGCGGGTGCCAGGGTGATGTGCGTGCGCCGGACCGGCGCGGGCAACAGGCCCGACTCGGTCCCGATCTGCAGGAACGACATGCCGTCGGAGAGGGCGAAGTCGTACGCGCGCGCGTTCGAGGCGTTGAGGATCCGCAGGCGGCACGTCCGATCGCTCACGCTGAAGTACGGCTGCGGCACCCCGTTCACCAGCGTGACGTCGCCCGTGACTCCGTCCCGGTCGAACGCGTAGCGGAGCTGGTTCTTCGCGTCGAACGACCGGTCCACGACCATGAGCGGGACGTC
Organism: uncultured Chloroflexia bacterium; assembly: GCA_963717255.1. Lineage (GTDB taxonomy): Bacteria > Chloroflexota > Limnocylindria > Limnocylindrales > CSP1-4 > CAIYQJ01. The sequence goes on from CAVQVT010000010.1 coordinate 49,695, forward strand.
GAACGTGCCCTTCGGGAGCGTCTGCGGGTCGGCGGGGTCGTCGATGATGTACATCCCGGCGAGTCCCATCCAGACGTTGCGACCCGTCACGTCCATCCGGTGGTCGTGGTACCACTGGAAGGCGCCGCGCTCGTTCCCGCCCGCCTCGGTCCCCGTGTACGTGTACGTGGTGCTGCCCCCGCCGGGGTCCGCGAGGCAGGCGTCCGGCTGGCCATCGCTCGCCGACGTCGAGTGGTTCCCGTGGTTGTGGAGCGTCAGGCTGCCGGCCGACGCGGGCAGGTCGTTCACCAGCGTCACCGTCGTCGTCCGACCCGTGGGCCGGCGGATGGTCGGCCCCGGGAAGGACCCGCCGTACGTCCACATCCGGCTCTTCTTCCCGGGGAGGATCTGCACGTCCGCGAGCTTCGCGCGGAGCGTGATCTCCGAGCCGGTCAGCACCTTCGGGATGACGAGGGGGCGGGTGAACGAGGGATACCGGGGGGAGGCGGCCTCCGTCGGCGGGGCCGACGGCACGGCGCCCACGAGGCCCAGCGCGACGAGAAGGGCGGCCGCCCCGGGCGCCGCGCGTCGCGGACTGAGCGACCGGACACCGCGGGGACGCGGGGGACGCATCAGGACCTGATCCCTTCACTGTGGGTGAAGGCGGCAGCATACGCGGCATCGTCCCCGCGGTCACGCGAGAGGCGCGCCGCCGTCCCGGGTCTCCCTCCGGGACGTCGCCATCAGCCCGCCAGGCGTGTGACCTTCTCGGCGGCGTTCGCGGCCCAGACCGGATCGAGGCGGACCAGGCGCGCCTTCCCGAGGTTCTCGCGGACGATCCAGCGCGCGTCCGGGTCCGGGGTCTCGATCCAGCGTTCGAATGCGCGCTTGCCGGCCTCCGGGGCGGCGGCGATGGCGACGCTCCAGCCGTACCCGAGTGCCCGGCGGAGGACCCGCACCCCTTCGTCACGGCGGTCGGCCCGCGCCACCAGCGATGCGGTGATGCGGTCCAGCACGCCGACGACCTCCGCGGCCACGCGCTGGTCGCGCAGGAGGGCCGGCTCGCACAGCGCCGCGACGACCGCGCGCTGGACGAGCGGGTCGGGGTCGGCGGCCCAGGGCCCCAGGCGCGTGACGAGCGCGACGGGGTCGGAGGAGCCCGTGCCCTGGAGCGCCATCGCGACGCCCTCCCGGACGCGCCAGCGCGGGTCGGAGGCGAGCGTGTGCAGGAGCGGGAGGACGTCGGGCCGGTCGTCGAGGAACCGGCCCAGCCCCACGACGCCGGCCACCGCGAGGACGACCGGCGGCTCGTTGCCGGGCGCCTCCTGGGGCGAGAACGCGGCCCACCGGCGCAGGGTCGACTCGTCGGCCGTCTCGGCGAGGGCCGCGATCAGCTCCAGGTTGCCACGCGGCCCCGGCAGGCCGGAGTGGGCGAGAACGTACGGCTCCGGGTCGTCCAGCCCGGCGAGGGCGGCGCGGTACTCGTCGATCCGCGACACGTCGGCCCTTCAGACCCCCAGGAGCTCCAGGTAGTGCGGGAGCATCTTCCGCCACCACGGCCAGTCGTGGTTCACGTCGTGGCCCCAGTAGTCGACGATCGCGGGGATCCTCTTCGCCCGCAGGACCTCCTCCAGCGCGTGCGTGTCCTCGATCATCTCCTCCTCCCAGGCCCCCTGGCCGACGACGATGGCGATCCTCGCCGCGCGCAGTCGGTCGAGGTACCAGGTGTCCTCCAGTCCGGGCAGGAAGAGGAGCGGGCTGTTGAAGTAGACCGGGTCGTCCACCGCGTCGCCGATGAACATCCGGAGCTGGTAGAGGCCGGACATCGCGATGAGCCCGTCGAAGAGGTCAGGGTGTCGGAAGAGGGCGTTCGCGGCGTGGTAGGCGCCCATGCTCGCCCCGGTCAGCCAGGCGGTCTCCCGGCCGGTCAGCTCGCGGACGAACGGGGCGACCTCGGTCGCGAGGTAGCGGTCGTAGTCCTCGTGCCGGCGCGCGCGATCCCCCGGGTGGGCGTCCCAGTTCGCCCACGTCTGCCAGTCGATGCCGTCCACCGCGACGATCCGCATCCGGCCCGACTCGATGAAGCCGGCGCAGGCGTCCACCATCCCCCAGTTCTCGAAGTCCCAGTAGCGGCCCTCCTGGGACGGGAACGCGACCACCGGCCGGCCGTCGTGTCCGTAGACCTTCAGGCTCATGTCGTGGCCCAGGGCGGGACTGGACCAGGTGCGTTCCTCGACGTGCATGGATCCTCCTGTCGGGGAGTGGTCGGTCGTGGGAGAGAAGGTGGCGTCGGCGGCCCGGTTACTCGCGCCCGGGCGGCGTGGCGAGATCCTGGATCGCCTCCGCGGCCTCGACGAGCGGTGCAAGATCGGGGCTGCGCAGGATGTAGCCGTAGTTGCCGATCGCCGGGGCGAACACATCGTCCATCCGCTCGTGATGGACGATCAGCGGGCCGTACCGGTCGAGCACCGACTCGTGGTCCAGCCGGTACGCCCGGCCCGCCTTCCGGCCTGCCCACAGGCAGAAGTACGGGCGATCCGTCCGGACGGTCGTCGTCCCCTTCACCACGACCTCAGCCCACGCCCGGTAGAAGTCGATGTCGTTCGCCCAGTTCCACATGTCCACCGTCAGGCCGCCCGGCTGGCGCATGTTCACCTCGAGGGCGGCCAGGGAGCCGTCGGGACGGCGGAAGAACTCGAAGTGGAAGGGGCGCTCCCGGACGTCGAACGCGCGGACCAGGCGCTCGCCCACCTCGGCGAGGTCGGGGGCGATCTCGCGGTCGATCCAGTACCACATGTCCGCGCCGCGCACCGCGTCGAGGACGGGGAGGCCGTAGACGAGCGACGAGGAGAAGACGATGTGCCCCTTCCGATCCACGAGCCCGTCGAAGCTCAGGAGCTGGCCGGTGAGCTCCTCCTCGAGGATGTGGTCGACGCGGGTCCGGCCAGCGAGGAAGGCCGTCAGGTCGTCGTCGTTCTCCAGGCGGTACGTGCGCGCGGCCCCCACGCCGATGTCCGGCTTGGCGATGACCGGGAAGCCGACCTCCTCGACGAAGTCGCGCGCGGCGGGCGCGGTGCGGACCACGCGTCCGCGGGCGGTGGGGACACCGGCCCGGTCGAAGACCCGCTTCATCGCCGACTTGCGCTTCACCCGCCCGATCGTCTCGACGTTCAGCCCGGGGATGTTGAAGTCGGTCCGCAGGCGGGCCTCGGTCTCCAGCCAGTACTCGTTGAGCGAGTCGATCCGGTCGATCTTCCCGTGACGGTGGGTGAAATGGCCGAGTGCGCGGACCAGCGCGTCGTCGTCGTGGAGGTCGGGGACCCGGTAGTACTCGGTGAGCGCCTCGCGGAGCTCCGGGCGGAGCGACTCGTACGACGCGTCCGCCACTCCGAGCACGGTGGCGCCGAGCTCACGCAGCCGGGCGCAGAAGAGGTAGAGACTCGGCGGGAAGTTCGGCGACAGGAAGACGACGTTCATCGGGGAGGGAGTGTACGCGGTGAGGGCGGGGGAGGGGAGGTGCGGACACGCCCCTGGCCCTCTGCGCCGCACGAGCGGAAGGTCGGTCGCCCGTGGTGCGAGCTCGCGATCGACGACGACCTCCGCGCCTCTCAGGATGCGATGACACGGTGCTCCTTCGCGCAGGCCGAGGCGAGCACCGGGGTGCGGCTCGGGCGCCCTGCGCTCGGGATTCGGACGGCGCGTTCGGCCCACTCATCCACCCGGCGGGCGGCCCCGAAGGACCGAGTGGTCGGGTGCTGGTACTGTCGCCCGACACCTCGTCTCCCGCGGAGGGCCCGCGACGTGATCTACGACCCGACCCTCACCTCGCTGATCATCGCCGGCGTGATCTTCCTGGTGGCCGTGTTCCTCAACGTGTCGTCGGACTGGGAGGTCGTCCGGGAGCTGTCGGGCGCGACCGAGAAGTGGACCGCGCCCCTCCTGATCCGGCGCTACCGCAACGACGCGAAGAACCGCAAGCGCGTCTGGGCGGAAGCCGACGCACTGCACCGGCACGGCTACCGCGCCGAGCTCCACCGCAGCCAGCGCGACGACGCCGCCCTGAGCCGGGCCGTCGCGATCGACGTGCGCAGCGCCCTCGCAGGCCTCGGCGCCGGCGAGGAGATCATGGTCGCCTACTTCCGGGTGTAGCCGGTCAGGCGCCGGGTCGGGGCGCGTAGTCCACGCTCCGGAACGGCCAGGCGTCGCGCAGCCAGTCCGAGACGACCCGGTACAACACCGGGTCCAGGTCCGCGTCGGCGGCGCGGACCCACGACCGGACCTGCGCGTCGAAGCCCTGCTTCTCGCTCGGGTAGATGTACACGCAGCCGACCACCTCCGGCTCATCGCCGGCCGGTGCGAGGACCGTGTACGTGAACCCCGTCCGCCCGGCGCGGTCCTCCGCGTGGCGGACCAGGTCGCCCCGGTTCTCCTCGAGCGTCATCGGGTGCGGCCAGGAGAGCCCCTCGAACCCGGGCGTCGCGCGGATGTGGTCGATGCTCGACGTCCACGCCGCGTAGTCCGAGTCGTCGTGTTCCGGCCCGAGCGGACGAAGCCGGAAGGCGGGCTGGTCGAGGCCGGAAGGCGGGGTGAACGAGTCGGGGACGAATGGATCCGTCACGTGCGATCTCCTTGGGCGGACGCAGGTGAAGCGTACGCGCCGCCGGACCGTGCCCGGCGCCGTTCGGCTCTTGACCCGGTCCACACGAGGCATACGGTCAGGGCGGCGGCCGGCACACCAGCGGGGGGCGTGGGCCCAGGTCCCACTTCCCGATCGGCCACGCGGCCCGGACCGTCGGGAGGGACTGCGATGGAACTCCTCCTGTTCATCGTCCTGGTCGTGGTCGCCTTCATCGGCTGGGCGAGGTTCGCCGACGTCTCCGACCGGCTGAGGCGGGCCGACATCGAGCTGCTCGCCCTGCAGTCGAGCATCGATTCGATCAAGCACGACCTGCGCGTGCACGAACGGCTGATCCTCGAGGCCCGTGCGGAGCGGCCCGAAGCGGCGGACGAGGCGAGTCCCGCGGCGGGGCCCTCCGCGGCTCCCGTCCCGGCTCCCGCCCCGACCGCGCGCGTCCGGCGCGTCGGGCGCGCCGGTGCGCCAGCCGCCCTGGCCGGGTCGGCAGCCGCTGCCGCGTCGGAGCGGGCGCCGTCCGTCGCCGCGCCGTCCATGGCTGCCGCTGTGGCCGCGCCGCCCGTGACGCCGGCACCGGCTGCCGGGCCAGGACCGGCGTTCCCGCCCGGACTCGCGCCCGCGCCCGTGGGGCGCCCCTGGCCGAGCCCGGCCGGGGCCCAGCCCGCGGTGGCGCCCCCGTCCGAAACCGGCGCGCTCTGGGGCCCCCAGCCCGCGGCCGCGAAGGAAGCCGGCCCGGGGTGGTCCGAGCGCCTCCTCCGTCAACTGGGCCTCACCCCGCCGGCGCCCGGGGAAGCGTGGTCCAGGTCGACCCTGGAGGCCTGGCTCGAAGGTCGCATGCTGGCCGTCGTCGGCGGGATCGCCCTCCTGCTCGGCGCGGTCTTCTTCCTGAGCCTCGCCTTCAGCCGCGGCTGGATCACCGAGCCGCTGCGCGTCGCGATCGGACTCGTCGTCGGTGCGGTGCTCATCGTCCTCGGCGAGATCGCTTTCACCCGGCTCCGCGGGATCCTCGGGCACGTCCTGATCGCGGTCGGTCTGGCGACCGTGTCGCTCGCGCTGCTCGCGGCGACCCGCCTCTACGGGCTGGTGCCCGTCGAGTGGGGTCTGCTCGGCGCCTTGCTCGCGGCCCTGGCCGCGGCAGCGATCGCCATCCGACACGACTCACAGCTGGTCGCCGCGTTCGGCCTGGTCGCCGTCCTCGCGGCGCCGCCGCTGCTCGGCGCGACCCCCACCGTCGTCACGCTCCTGTTCGTCGCGGCCGCCCTCGTCGGCACCACCGCGATCGCGCTCTTCCGCACGTGGGTCTGGCTGCCCCCGCTCGCGTTCGTCCTTGCGGCCCCGCAGGTCGCCTCGTACGTCCTGGGCTCTCCGCCCGTCGCCGAGGGCCTCGCCGTCGTCGCCGGCTTCTGGCTCGTGAGCCTCGTGGCGGCGGGCGGAGAGGAGATCCGGCACGCCACCGACCGGTTGCGCACGTCCACGGTCACCCTCCTGCTCGCCGATGCCGCGTTCACCGTCTGGGCGGGCTTCGCGGTCCTCGGCGACCCGGACAGCGCGTGGCGCGGTGCCTTCCTCGCCGTCCTTGCGCTCGCCTACCTCGGGCTCGGGCTGCTCTTCCTCGCGCGGAATGGCGACCGCCACCCGTTCGGACTGGTCGTGGCCGCGACCGGCGTCGCCTCGCTCACGATCGCGGTCCCGGTCCACTTCGGCGGGCCGCCCGTGCCGGTCGCCTGGGCCGCGGAGGCCGTGGCCCTCGCGTGGGTCGCGGTCCTCCGTCGCCATCCGTACAGCGCGCTCGCGTCACTGATCCTGGGCACGCTCGCGATCGGGCACCTGGTCCTGGTCGAGTACCCGCCGACCGACCTCGCCGCCGGTGCAGGCTCGATCCCGTTCGTCAGCCCCGAGGGGATGACGTTCGCGTTCGTCGTGGGCGCGCTCGTCGTGGCCGGCCTGGTCGTCCCCGTCACGTGGGTCCGCGCATGGCTCGCGACGATCGGCGCGCTCCTGACCGCCTACGTCCTGCCGTTCGGTCTCTCCGGCCCGGCGCTCGTGGCGGGCTGGGCGGCGCTCGCGACCGCCGGGTTCGGCACGTTCGCGCGCGTCGTCGCCCCCCGGATCGCCCCCGACTTCCGCGAGGAGCGGACCGCGGTCATGCGGCTGCCCGCACGGATCGCCGAGCCGGTGGCCATCGTGGTGGCCCTCGTCAGCCGCGCGGCTCGACCCGCGTACCTGGGGGTCGCCGGCATCGCGGGGCTCTGCATGCTCGCCCAGCTCGCCCTGGTCGAGTACCCGATCCGCTCCATCGGCACCGCGACGCCCCACGACATCGCGTTCGTCGGACTCCCGGGCCTCTCGTTCGCGATCGTGCTCGCGGGGGTCGTCGCAACGTGGCTGCTGGTCCCGGTGAGGTGGGCGCGCATCGCGCTGACCGCGCTCGGCGGGCTGGTCACGCTCTACGTCCTCCCCTTCGAGACGTCCGGCGCACTGCTCGTCGCCGCGTGGTCTGCGCTCGCGGTCGCCGGGTTCGTCGTTGAGGCGTCGATCCTCGTGCCGCGCGTCGGCCGGCTGGACGGTCCACGGCCCGAGTCGGACCTGGACCTGCTCGCCCGGCCGTCGGTGGTCGCGGTGGCGAGCCTCGCGCTCGCCGCATCCATCGCCCATCTCCTGGCCCTCGACTTCCCGCCCGACCGGCTCCTCGGCCCGACCCTCTCGAGCCCGCCGTACGCCGGGCGGGAGGGCCTCGCCCTGGCCGCGGTTCTGGCGGCCCTCGGGCTCATCGGGTGGGTGATGCGGTCGCGTTGGATCCGCCTCGGGCTGACCGGGATCGGAGCGGCGCTGCTGGCGTACACGGCCACCTTCGAGATCCCGGTGCCGGCCGTAGCCGCCGCGTGGGGCGTCATCGCACTGGCATCGCTCTGGATCGTCCGCCGCCTCACGCTGGTCCCGGTCGTGGCGGTGGACCTCGGCAGGCCGTGGGAGGTCGTCTCGGAGCGCCTGCCGTACGCCGCCGCGGGTCTGGCCGTGCTCTTCCAGGTCGCCGATGCGCTGCGCCTCGCCGACCTCGCCGGGTTCGGCGGGCACCTGATGGGCAGGCTCGACCCGGTCGGGACGCCGTTCCTGGATGAGCGGACCGCCGTGATCGTCGCGCTCGCCGCGACACTCGTCCTCTCCGGCGTGATCTGGCGCGGGTCGACGGCCGCGGCGACGGGCGCGGTGGGGGCTGGCATCGCCCTCGCCTGGCTCCTGCCGTTCGAGGTCCGACCCGGCTACGCGGTCGCCGGATGGTGTCTCATCGCGCTCGGCGGGCTGGTCCTCGTCCGCGCGGTCCCTGCGTCACGGCTACTCGCGGGCGCCGCGTCGCTCGTCCTCGTCGGATCGGCGGCGCTGGTCACCCTCGCGGTCGTGGCGCCGCCGGGCCGTCTCATCGTGGACGAGACGACGTCGATCCTCGGCTGGCCGCTCCTGACGGACGCCTCGGTCGCGCTGGCGGCCCTCGCCGTCGTCGCGATCGCCGGTGGGCTTCTCCACCGCCACGAGCGCCTGGCTCTTCCCGCGCTGGCCGCGGGGGGCGCCGCCGCCGTCTACCTCCTGTCGGTCGCGGTCGTGGACCAGTTCCAGCTCCAGGTGGGCACGCGACCGCTGGAGGAGCTGCAGAAGAGCGCCCAGGTCGGGCTGACCGTCCTGTGGTCGATCCTGGGGGCGGCCGGGTTCGCCATCGGCATCACCGCCCACCGGCCCGAGGTCCGCATCTTCGGCCTCGCGCTGCTGGGCATCGCGACCGTGAAGGTCTTCCTCGTGGACCTCGCCGCGCTCGACGTCGCGTACCGGGTCCTGTCGCTCGTCGCGCTCGGCGTGCTCCTGCTCGTCAGCGCGGCCGTGTACGCACACATGCAGCGCCCGCACGGACCGACCGCGCCACAGCATCCGTGACGGAGGGGAGCGTCGGAACGGGGGCGGCGGGAGCAGGCGCCCGCGCGGCGGCGCCTGCCGACCGGTCGGGTGAGCCCGTCGTGGGGGTGCCGGTCCCGCGGCGCGTGCGCTCTACGCCTTGATCTCGACCCCGTCCCGGCCGCCGCCGAGCTTGCCACGGACCGCTGCGGCGCCGTTGGCGGCGGACCAGGCGGCCACCGCGTCCGCGAGCGCCCGGGAATCGGGCCGGACCGCGAGGCGGTCGTCTGCGCCGCGCAGCCCGGCGCCGAGCTCGGCGATCGGGCCCCGGTACGCCGGCTTGTCCCCGTTCGTCCGCGGCGTGGGCGGATAGACCTCGAAGTAGCCGTCGCTGCACACGACGATGTTCGAGTCGGGCGTATGGAAGGGCGTGCGAGCCATGGGAGGGATCCGATCCGTCGCGCGCTTCGGACCGACGGATGAGAGCCCGGCGCATGGCGACTGCGCACCCACCATCGGGCTCAGCGGCAATTCCGTCAAACGTGGGACCGGGGCGACGGGTCGGGAGCGCGTATCTCGTGCAGCGCGGGACCGGGTTGCTGCTCGTCGGGAGCGGGACGCCGGGGAGCGCCGCGCGACCTGCGGTACATCGGCCTGGGGCCTGCCGCTCGCGGGGGCCTCCCGCGGGCGCCTCGTTCGACCGGGTGGTGCAGGGGCGTCGGCGCTGGAACCCGGTTCCATCGGGCGCCCTGGGGTTCAGCGGAAGCTGACGGCCGAGTAGATCGACCCCAGGAACCGGCTCGGGACCGACGCGAGCCGCGCGGTGTCGCGGAAGCCCGCCTCGGCCGCCACGGCGGCCCAGCTCCGGAACGAGATCGGGAAAGGGACCCACGGGTTGCCGCGATCGGTGTCGTACTCGACGAGGACAAGCCGGCCGGCCGGGCGAAGGTAGCCCAGGACCAGGTGGAGGACGGCGAGCTTGTCGCGCTCGAAGTGGAGCGAGTTCGCCATGACGACCCCGTCGAGCGGCGGCAGCTCGAGCCGTTGCGTGAAGTCGGCGACGAGCGGCGCGACGGTCACGCGGGGGAACGCGTCGCGGAGCGCCCGTGCCTGGACCGCGAGGGCGCGGGCATCCCGATCGACCGTGTAGATCGAGCCGGTCGGGCCGAGGAGGTCGGCGAGGGCGAGGGTGAACGCTCCTTCGCCCGAGCCGAGGTCGGCCCAGGTCGTCCCGCCGCCCAGGACGCTCTCTCGAAGCAGCCTCACGTGGTCGCGATGGTCCATCGCGTGGAGTGTGGCGCACGCGGGCCGCGGCGGGCGGCTGTGTCGCCGCTGCGGCGGGCCCTCAGGCCGCGCTCGATCGGATGCGCTCGAGCAGCCGGAGCGACGCGAGGACCTCGGCCGCCGTGCGCGGCCAGGGGGCGACGCCGCGGACGGCCGCCGCGAACGCGGCCACCATCCCCTCGTACGGATCGTCGTCGGGCAGGCGGAGCGACTCGCGCCCGCCATCCCCGTGGACCAGCTCGATCGAGGTCGCGCCGGCGCCGCCCGTGTGCGCCCGGTCGTCCACCGTGAGCCGGGCATCCCTGCCCGTGATCTCGATGACCTGGCGCTCCGGCATCTCGAAGGAGGCGAGCAGGGACGCCGTCCGCCCGTCGCCCCAGTCGCACCGGGCGGCGGTCGTGGCGTCCACGCCGGTCGGTCCCCGGGTGACGCTCGCCGCGACGGTGACGGGCTCCGCGCCCCACAGCTCGATCGCAGGCCCCACGCAGTAGATCCCGACGTCGTTGAGCGCGCCGCCGCCCTGGGTGGGATCCCAGCGGAAGTCGCCGGCCCGGTCGGGCGGGATCGTGAAGGTGAACTCGGCCCGGACGTGGCGGATCGCGCCGAGCCGTCCCGAGCGGGCCGCCTCCAGTGCCACCTGCCAGCGCGGCTGGAAAGGGGTCATCCAGGCTTCGGCGAGCAGGACGCCCGCGCTCGCCGCCGCGCGGAACATCGCCTCCGCGTCCGACACTGTCGACCCCAGCGGCTTCTCGCACAGCACGTGCTTCCCGGCCGCCGCCGCCCGCTCCGCCCACTCGCGATGGAGCCCGTTGGGGAGCGGGACGTAGACCGCCTCGACGTCGGGGTCCTCGAGCACCGCGGCGTACGAGCCCGCGTCGACCGACTCGAGGCCGGCCGGGACGGGGCCGCCGCGACTCGCGACGGCGACCAGGCGCGCCGACCCGCAGGCGCGGATCGCCGGGATCACCGCCCGGGTGGCGACGTAGGAGCGCGCCCCGAGCACGCCGAAGCCGACGGGGCGCACGGTCTCAGCCGAGGTCGACGGGGATGCCGCCGGCCGCGGCCGACCGGTGGGCCGCCTCGAGGACCGCGACGACGTCGCGACTCTCTCCCGGCGGCACGGCGAGGGGCTCGCCGAGCAGCAGGTGGTCGGCGAGGTTCCGGTGGAACGCCCAGCCGGCGCCGGCGGTCGGCGGGACGACCTCCTCGACGAGCCGGCCGGGACCGTCGTACCGGGCCACGCGCAACGCGACCGGCGCCTCCGCGTGGTGCTCCGAGTGCTCGGCGTATCCGCGCCCCGGCTCGACCGTCTCGGTCACCAGCGGCCGGTAGTGGCCCTCGATCGTGCCCGCCGTCCCCTGGACGTAGAACTTGGGTCGCCGGATGGCGGCGATCTCGCTCTGGCGGAAGGTGGCCTCGCGGCCGTCGGTCCACTGCATCCAGACCGCCACCTGGTCCGCGTTCGTCACGTCGTGCCAGACACGCCTGTGCGCCGAGGCGAGAACCCGGGCCGGAGGCGACCCGTAGAGGCGCAGGATCCAGTCCACGTGGTGCGACCCCCAGTCGAAGATCGCACCGCCGGAGATGGACTCGTCCGAGTGCCACAGGCGACACGGGTGGTCGAAGCCGCCCACGAACGTCTCGACGTTGAACACCTCGCCGATCCGGCCGCCCGACACGATCTCCCGCAGGGCCATGAAGTCGCGATCCCAGCGCCGGCTCTGGTGGACCGTGAGCGTCCGGTCCAGGCGCTCGGCCTCGGCGATCAGACGGTCGGCATCCGCCGCCGTCAGGCACATGGGCTTCTCGAGCACCACGTGCCGGCCGGCGCGCAGCAGCTCGAGCGCGATGGAGGCGTGGCTGGCGGGGGGCGTCGCGACGATCACCAGCTCGACCGCGCCGTCGCCGACGAGCGAGGTCGCGTCCGGGTAGGCGCGGACATCGGCGAAGTCGGCCGCGGCCGCGACCAGGCGCTCCGGCACGGTGTCGACGACGGCGGCGAGCCGCAGCCCGTCCGTCTCCGCGCACGCGAGCCCGTGGACGTATCCCATCCCGCCGTACGGCCCGTATCCCACGATCGCGACGCCGATGTCGCCGGGCGCGAGGGGCGGGTCGTGGCGCAGGAGACGGCTCACGAAGCGGCCGAGGGTCGGGTGAGCGACGACGTGCTCGAGGTCCGCGATCCCGCTGGCGACGATCCGTCCGGCACCCACCGACCGGACGGTGATCACCGGCCGGTGGCGCATCGCGATGCTCGTCGTCGCCGCCACGCCGACCTCGTCCGAGAGCGGGGCGAGCGTCCGCAGGGTCGAGGAGATCGGGACCTCGCCGTCGAGGCGCGCCGCCTCCGGACGGGCCACCAGGCTGACGAACCACTCCGCTGCCGGATGGACGCCGGCGACGGCCACGCCGGCCAGCTCAGCGGCCACCGCGTCGTCGGGCTCCGGTGCGATGAGGAGCGACCCACCGCCCGCCGCGTGCCGCCGCAGCTCGTCGAGGACGTCGGAGGGGAGGCCGTCGAGTCGCCCGGCGACGACGCGGGCATCCGGCGCCTGCCCGCGGAGCGACTCGAGCCCGGCGAGGGTGCCGGCGGACTGCTGGGTCATGGTTCCTCGTGGCTTCGTCGGCCGTCCTCGGGCTCGAGCAGGACGACCATCGTAGTCCACTCGAGGCGATCGCCCGCGGGTGCGCCCCGGATGGCGAGGATGCACGGTCGCCGACCCGGTAGGCTGACGGACATGGACGCTGTGCCGTCGGGCGGAGCCGCACCCGTGATGTCCGCCTTCGGCGACAGGGCGAGCATCCCGACAGAGCCCGAGCTCGAGGCCGTCCTGGGTGCCGCGATCGCGCCATGGCGCTCGCTGAAGGCCACGCTGGCGCAGGACTTCGACCCCCTTGCCGAGAGGTGGGCGTACTCGGGCAGGGCGTACGGCTGGTCGCTCCGGCTCGCGCACCGTGATCGACCGATCGTCTACCTGGCGCCCCTGGCGGGCCGGTTCCGGGCAAGCCTCGCCCTCCCCGAGCGGGCGATGTCCGCCGCCCTCGAAGCGGACCTGCCGGAGCCGGTCCGGGCGATCGTGGCAAGCGCGCCGACGTATCCGGAGGGGCGCGCGGTCCGGCTCGAGGTCGCCTCGGACGACGACGTCGCGAGCGTGATTGTCCTGGCCCGGATCAGGATGGCCGACCGCCGATGAGGGATGGCGCCTTCGGGCCTCCTCGCCGGGGCTTCGCGTCGCCCGGCCCCGTGTCGGTCCGGCCCGCGGCCACCTCCGAGATCCCCGCGCTCGCCGGGGTCCTGGCCCGCGCCTTCGCCGCCGACCCGATGGTCACCTGGCCCATGGTCTCCGACGACGACCTGGACGCGCGCATCCGGACGATGTTCGAGATCGTCGACACCCCGTTCGCCGGCGAGGGCTGGATGCACGCGGCCGGCGACGGGCTCGGCGTCATGAGCCTGATGCCCCCGAACACCGGCGAGCGAGAGCAGGAGATCGCCGACGCGGTCGCCCCGGCCCTCGCGGCGCTGACCCCGGACGGCGGCGCGCGCTACGAACGGTTCTGGGCGTGGGTCTGGTCGATGCTCCCGCCCGAGCCTCACTGGCTCCTGGACCAGCTCGCCGTGGAGCCGGCGGCGCAGGGACGGGGGATCGGCGGCGCGATGCTGCGCTACGCGATCGAGCGTGCGGAGCGGGACGGGCTGCCGCTGTTCCTCGAGACCGGGATGCCCGCCAACGTGCCGCTCTACCAGAAGTTCGGGTTCCGCGTGATGCGCGCGGCCGACGCGCCGGCCGACGCGCCGGACGGCGGGCCGCACATCTGGTTCATGGGCCGCGACCCGGCCTGATGGAGGGCGGCCGCGCCGGGCCGCGTTCGCGACGGTGCGGGACGGCCGCCGGCGCGCCCTGAAGGATGACCGGATGGTCGGGCGCCGGTACTGTCGCCCGACACCTCGTCTCCCGCGGAGGGCCCGCGACGTGATCTACGACCCGCCCCTCACCGCGCTGAACGTCGCGAGCGTCGTCTTCATCGTGGCCTCGTTCCTCAGCGCGTCGTCCGGCTGGGAGATCGCCGGCGAGCTGTCGCGCGCCACCGACAAGTGGACCGCGCCCCTCCTGATCCGGCGCTACCGCAACGACCCGGGGAACCGGAAGCGCGTCTGGGCGGAGGCCGACGTCCTCCACCAGCACGGATATCGCGCCCAGCTCCCTCGCAGCCAGCGCGAGGACGCGGCCCTGAGCCGCGAGGTCGCGATCGACGTGCGCAGCGCCCTCGCAGGCCTCGGAGCCGACGAGGAGGTCATGGTCGCGTACTACCGGGCGTGACCGCGACCGCCTCGACGTCCGGCTCGAACGGGTCCACGTCCGGGACCCCCGGCTTGAGCCAGCGGCGGAACGGGAGGTACAGCAGGATCCCGACCGCACCCAGGACGAGCGGCCAACCGATCGCGTCGACGCCGCTCTCCTGGTACTGGCTGACGATGGCCAGGAGGATGATCGCGGTCGGGCCGAGCGTCACGAGGACCAGCCCGACCAGTCCGCCGGGCACCCGGTCGCGCGGCACGTCCGGCCGGGTCCGGCGCAGCCTCCAGAGCGCCCCGAACTCGGCCAGGACCACCAGGCTCTGCAGGAAGACGTCGGCGACGACCAGGAATGCGAAGGCCTGCCAGGAGAACAGGGAGAACACGACCGCGCACACGACGATCGCGACCCACGGCGTCCCGTATCGGCCGTGGACGTGGACCATCCACCGCGGGAACATCCCGTCGGCCGCCATCGCGAACGGCACGCGGCTGCCCCCGAGGCTGTTCCCCACGAACAGGCCGGCCATGCTGAGGATCGCCGCCAGGGTCATGAGCGTTCCGAGGAGCTGGGCCAGGCCCGCCCCTCCGACCGTGTCGCCCACCACGTGTGCGATCTCCGGCAGCTCCCAGCCCCTCGACGCGTCCGGAGCGACGCCCCACTCCGTGAGCGTCGCCTTCCACTCGGTCACCTCCGGCCCGGAGAGGTCGTCAACGGTGACGTCCTCGACCGGGATCCCCCTCGCGGCCGCGACCGCCTGTGCCTCCCCTTCGACGACGTCGAGCCCGGCGAGGTCGCCGATGATCCCCCACTGCTCGCTCGTCGCCTCGAGGCCCCAGAGCTGCCATCGGCCGTCGGCCCCGGCACCGCCGTAGAGGCCCGCCGCCACGGGGATGGCGTACGTCGCCACCGCCGCCACGAGCACGAGGGCCATCGCCCGCGGGTACGTCTTCCGCGGGTTGACGATCTCGTCGCCGGCCGTGCTCGGCAGCTCCCAGCCCATGTAGTTCCACATCACGACGAAGAGCCCGAGGCTCAGGGCGCCGCTCAGGTCCGTCCCCTCCGGGATGAACGGCAGCTCCGGCGAGACGCCGGTGCTGAGCCATGCGTAGATGCCGATCACGCAGAGCAGCACGAGCGGGATGAGGATGAGGGCGCCCAGCCAGTCCGTGAAGAGACCCGCCAGTCGCGCGCCGCGGATCTGGAGGAGGCTGATGAGCCAGATGATCGCGACCGCCGTCAGCCAGCTCAGTACCTCCGGCGAGAGGTCGATGCCGCCGATGGTCGTTCCCTCGCGGAGCGCGGGGACGAAGTACCCCAGGTACGTGACCGCGAGGACCGGGTAGATCGCCACGTCGAGCCAGGTGACCATCCAGTCGCACCAGCCCGCCATGAAACCCGCGAACGGGCCGAACGCCGCCTTCACCCAGTGGTAGTAGCCGCCCTCCACCGGCATCATCGTGGACAGCTCGCGGACCATCAGGACGTTCGGCAGGCTGAACACGATCGGGGTGATCACGATGAGGAGGAGCGCGAGGCCCGGCCCCGAGCTGCTCATGAGGGGCTCGATCCCGAACGTCCCGCCGGAGACGGTGAAGTAGAGGAGCCCGAACAGGGGCAGGAGCGTCAGCTCGCGCTTGAGCTTGCGCGTCTCCGTCCGGATCTCAGCGGCCTGCCTGGTCTCCCCGGCCATCCCGGTCCTCCCTCCCGCGGGCGCCCCGTCCGCGCCGCCCCGCCGCGACTCACATCCCCGCCGGCTCCATCTCCACCATCCCCCACGGGAGGTCCAGCTCCGGCATGAGGGCGAGGAACGGGTCCGGATCGAAGGCCTCCGGCGTCAGGACGCCCCGCCCTTGCCAGGCCCTGGTCGCGAGCATCTCCATCGCGACCACTGGCCCCACGCCGGTCTGCCAGGAGACCGCCTGGCAGCCGTGGCGGGTCACCGAATCCGCGTTGTCCGTGCACTGGTACAGGTAGACCCGGCGCGGCCTGCCGTCCTTCATGCCCGACACGACCGTGCCCACGCACGTCCGGCCCGTCATGCGATCCCCCAGCTCGGCCGGGTCCGGCAGGAGAGCCGCGACCACGTCCACCGGCCGGACGCGGCAGCCGCGCACGTCGATCGGCTCCGTCCCGTGCAGGCCGAGCTTCTGGATGACCCGGATCACCTCGATGAACTCGTCGCCGAGGCCGTACTTGAACGTCACGCGGCGGCAGCGGATGGCACGGGGGATCATCACGACCTCCTCGTGCTCGACGTTCACGCACTCGATCGGCCCGACCCCCTCGGGGAAGTCGAACACCTCGGGATCGGAGAACGGCTCTGTCGTGAACCAGCCCCGATCCGCCTCCCAGACGAGCGGCAGGTCGGTGCACTCCTCGAGGGCGTCGTAGATCGAGAACGCAGGCGCGAAGTCGTAGCCGTCGATCGCGAGTGCCGCGCCGTCGCGGATGCCGATCTCGTCGATCTCGTCGAAGAGGTGCCGCTCGGCGTAGCGGGCGAAGACGTTCACGACGCCCGGGTCCATGCCGAGGCCGAGGATCGCCAGCTGGCCCCGTTCCTCCCACGCAGCGTGTCGGTCGAGCTGGGGCCGGCCCATCTCGGCGCCCGTGCCGATCATCGCCATGTCCAGGTAGCCGCAGCCGGCCGCGAAGGCGCCCTCGAAGATCGGCGTGTTGAGCGCGCACGTCGTCGCGTTCATCACGACGTCGGCGCCATGGCGTCGCGCCAGCGCTGCGACCGCGTCCCGGTCCGAGGCGTCGATCGTCTCCACCGGGAAGCGGTCCGGCCGCCCGAGCCGCTCCCGAACGCGTGCCGCCCGTCCGGCATCCATGTCGGCGAGCACCATCGCCTCGAGCCAGGGTCGGTCCCGGGCAGCCACCGCGATCGCCTCGCCCACGCCCCCGACGCCCACCAGGAGGACCTTCACGACGCATCCCTCCGTCCGCCGGCCCACGCGGGTCCCGGGTCTAGAAGTAGATCTCCTTGACGATCTCCAGGTGCAGGAACGACTCGCTGTCGCGGATGCCGTCGATGCCGTGGAGCCTCTCCGTCAGGAAGCGGAGCAGGTCGGCACGGTCGCGGCAGGCGACCTCGATGACGATGTCGAAGTGCCCGCTGACGATGACCACGTAGATCACCTCGTCGAGCTCGGCGATCCTCGTCGCCACCTCTCGCAGCCGGCTGCCGTCCGCATGGATGCCGATCATCGCCATCGTGTCGTAGCCCATGAGCTGGGGATCGCAGAGGGCGACGACCTTCAGGTAGCCACGCTCCGCCAGGCGGGCGTAGCGCGCGCGGACGGTCCCGGGCGAGACGCCCAGCTCCTGGGCCATCTCCGCGAAGCTCGCCCTGCCGTCCTGCTGCAGGGCCCGCACGATGTGGCGATCGACGTCGTCGAGCCCGGCGGGGTCCGGACCTGCGGATCGTCCGTCCATGTCGGGCAATCTATGCCGAAATCAGCAGTCCTGGTCAAGGTCGATTGACAATTCGGCAACCTGATGCCGATGACGGCGCCGCGTCGCGCGATCGAGGCAGGGCCGCAGCCCGCCCTCAGCGAGGCAGCGGCACTCCGCGGTACGCCCGGTCGAGCACCTCCACCGTGTGCATGACCGGGATCTGCGTGCCGAGCTTCTCGAGGTGGGCGCGGATCTGGACGAGGCAGCCGACGTTGCCGAGTGCGAGGACGTCCGGCCGGACGCTCATGATCGACGTCGCCTTCGCCGCGCCCAGCGCGCCCGCGACTGCCGGGTGTTCGATGTTGTACGTGCCCGCGGAGCCGCAGCAGACCTCCCCGTCCGGGACCTCGAGCAGCTCGACGCCCTCGACCTGGGCCAGCAGGCGGCGCGGCGGCTCCACGACGCGCTGGGCGTGGGCGAGGTGGCAGGCGTCGTGGTACGCGACGCGGCTCGGCTCCACCAGGGCCGGTGGCGGGACGATGCCCAGGCGGTCGAGGAAGACGGTGATGTCCACCGCCCGGTCGGCGAAGCTCGCGGCCTCGGACGCCTCGTCCCGGCCGTCGAAGAGGTCGCCGTACTCGCGGAGTGCCGAGCCGCAGCCCGCCGCGTTCGAGATCACCGCGTCCACGTCCGTCGGGAACGCGGCGAGGTTCGTCCGGGCCTGGACTCGCGCGGCCTCCAGCTCGCCGAGGTGCAGCGCGAGGGCGCCGCAGCACCCCTGCGACGGCGGCACCACCACCTCGACCCCGTTGATCGCGAGCACGCGCAGCGTGGCCGCGTTGACCTCGGACGCGAACACCTGCTGGACGCAGCCGGAGAGCAGGGCGACGCGCGCCCGGCGCGGGCCGACGGCCGGGGTGATCGTGGGCAGCGGACCGGTCGCCGCGTCCGGCGCGGGCAGGAGGTCGAGCATCGGGCGGACGAGCGCGGGGGCGAGGCGCCGGGCCGGCCGGGCGGCCTGGCCCAGGCGCGCCGACGCCCGGAGCCGGCGGGGATGCGGCAGCGTCTCCAGCAGTGCGCGCCGACGGAGACGCTTCGCGAGGGGTCTCGAGCGAGCGGCGCGCGATGTGTGCCGGAAGCCGGTCAGCAGAAGGTCGTAGCGGACCCCGGACGGGCACGCCGTCACGCACGCGAGGCAGCCGAGGCAGGCGTCCAGGCGTGGGATGGCGTCCTCCATCGGCACGGTCCCCTCGAAGACGCCCTTCACGAGGACGATCCGGCCACGCGGCGAGTCCATCTCGCGGCCAAGGACGCGGTACGTCGGGCAGGTCGTCAGGCAGAAGCCGCAGTGGACGCAGGCCTCCACCGGCCCGCTGATGTGGTCGGGGTGCTCCACGCGGCCGTCGAGCCGCATCTCGTGCCGCATCTCACGCCCCCCGGAACCGGCCGGCGGGGTCGAGGGCGGCCTGCACCCGCCGCCCGAGCTCCCCGAGGACGTCGCGCCCGATCACGGGGTCCGCCGCGGGCGCCCCGATCACCCGGAGCCCGGACAGGCCGCGTGCCGCGAGGATGGCGGCGAGGGTCGCGGGGGCGCCGGGCGGGGCCGCTGGCGCCCCCGCGGGCGACCCGGGCGCCCCGGCCGTCTCGGATGGCGGCATGGCGATCCACGCGACCTGGCTTCCGGCGCCGTAGCGGCGCACCGCGCCGCTGCCGGCGAGGGCCGCCTCGAGCACGGGGATGTCGGGCAGCGTGACCGGCACCCAGGCCAGGTCCCAGCCTGGGGGCACCATCCGCAGCTCCGTGACGTCCGCCCAGGCGTCGTCGTCGCCGACGCGCACGTCCCCGCCCCCCAGGTGGGCGCGCAGGCGCTCCAGCCGGACGTCCATGATCGCGGCCGGCCCCGCGAGCCGGACGTGCACCTCGGCCTCGCCGTCGCCGGCCGGCACGAGGTCGAGCGCGTCGATGTCGAACGGCGAGACCGTCAGGTCGCGGACCGCCGCGAGCGCCTCTGCGAGCCCGCGGCGCAGGACGAGGGTGCCGCGCGCCTCGGGACGCGGGAACACCTTCACGCTCACCTCGACGAGCGCCGCGAGCCGTCCGCAGCTGCCGGTGAGGAGGCGGGGCAGGTCGAAGCCCGCCACGTTCTTCACCACCCGCCCGCGGCTCCGGACCAGGTTCGCCTGTCCGTCCACGAACCGCGCGCCCAGGACGAAGTCGCGGACGCCGCCGCGGCGGTACCGTCCGGGGCCGCTCAGCCCGGCGCCGATCGATCCGCCGAGCGTCGCTCCCGCCCCGACCAGCAGCGGGTCGAACGGGAGGCACTGCCCATGTTCGGCCAGCGTGCGCTCGACCACGGCGAGGCGGGTGCCGGCGAGGGCGGTGAGGACGAACTCCGATGGCTCGTAGTCGACGACGCCGTCGAGGCCGGACAGGTCGAGGACCGCGACGTCCGGCGCGTGCGGCGCGGACAGGGCCGTCTTGGTGCCGCCGCCGCGCGGGAGCAGCCGGGGATGGCTCGCGACCGCCTCGCGGACCTCGTCGATCGTGGTGGGTCGCAGCGTGCCCGGCGCCGGCAGCGTGCCTGGCGCCTGCAGCGTGGCGGGCAGCGGCCCCGTCGGCAGCACCTTGCCCGGGTTCGCGAGCTCGAGCGGGTCCACCGCGAGCCGGACCCGCCGCATCGCGTCGATGTCGGGCTCCGCGTACAGGCGGCCGAAGTGGGCTCGCTTCTCCAGGCCGACGCCGTGCTCGCCCGTGATCGACCCGCCCACGCGGATGCACAGGTCGAGGATCTCGCCGGAGATCACCTCGGCGCGCTCGTGCTCGCCGGGCACGCGGCCGTCGTAGAGGATCAGCGGGTGCAGGTTGCCGTCCCCGGCGTGGAACACGTTCGCGATCCGGAGGCCGTACCGCGCCGAGAGCGCCTCGATCCCCTCCAGCGTCTCCGGCAGGCGCGTCCGCGGCACGACGCCGTCGTTCACGATGAAGTCCGGGCTCAGCCTGCCGACCGCGGAGAATGCGCTCTTCCGCCCCCGCCAGATCTCGGCGCGGTCCCGGGCGTCGCGCGCGATCCGCGTGGACGTCGGGCCGGACGCCTCCAGGACGCGCTGGAGCACCTCCCACTCGGCCTCCACGACGTCGGCCTCGCCGTCGAGCTCGACGATCACGAGGCCCCCGGCGTCGGACGGGTAGCCGGGGTGCACCGCGGCCTCGGCCGCCTCGATCGCGAGCGCGTCCATCACCTCGAGCGCCGCGGGGAGCAGCCCGGCCGCGACCACGGCCGCGACCGCGTCGCCGGCCCGCGCGAGGGTGGGGTAGGCGGCGAGCACCGTCCGGATCCGCTCCGGCTTCGGCAGCAGGCGCACCGTCGCCCGGAGCACGATGCCGAGCAGCCCTTCCGAGGCCGAGAACAGCGCCGTGAGGCCCGGTCCCATGCTCTCGAGGCTCTCGCCGCCGAGGTCGGCCACCGTGCCGTCGGGGAGCACGATGCGGAGGCCGAGGACGTGGTTGCCCGTCGTGCCGTACTTGAGGCAGTGCGCGCCGCCCGCGTTGAACGCGATGTTCCCGCCGATGCTGCAGATCTGCTGGCTCGACGGGTCGGGGGCGTAGTAGAGGCCGGACGCGGACGCCGCCCTGGAGACGTCGAGGTTCCAGGCGCCCGGCTCGACCGTCGCGATGCGGCGCGGCGCGTCGATGTCGATGCGCCGGAGGCGGTTGAGCGCGATGACCAGGCCGCCCGGCTCCGGGACCGAGGCGCCCGACAGGCTCGTGCCGCTGCCGCGGGCGACGAACGGGACACGGAAGCGATGGCAGATCCGGACCGCCTCGACCACCTCCTGCTCGGTGTTCGCGAGCAGGACAGCGCCGGGTGTCTCCGCATACGCCGTCAGGCCATCGGACGCGAACGTCGCGAGGTCGCCCTTCGACGTGGCCAGCCGGCGGCCCGGCACGACGCCCTCGAGCGCCCTCAGCCACGCCTGCGCCACGCGGAACCTCCGGTCACGGGTTCATCCGGACGATCGTAGCGCCGCGCGGGGCGGCTCTCCGCCCCGGATCGACACGGGCCTGCGACCCTGGCGCCGGATCGGCCGTGCCGGCGCCGGATCCCCGCGGCCCTCGCCACCCGCGACCTGCGCCACTTCGGGCCCGACGGCTCTGGCGACCGTCGGCGCGGCTTCCGACGATGGCCGCGTCGGCACCCGGGAGCATCGCGGTCGTTCGCGGCCCGGGAAGCGACATGCGGGCCGGGCCGCCCGACGGTCTGGGGTGTGGCATGGCGTCGACCTGGGGAAGGATCGTCGTTCGGACGGCGGGCGCACGCGAGGAATACGCGCTCGCCTCCCCGGCGGTCACGCTCGGCCGGTCGACGTGCAACGACGTCGTCATCCCCGACCCGCGCGTCTCCCGGACGCACGCCAGGCTGGAGTGCGGCGAGACGGGGTGCGTCCTCGTCGACCTCGGGTCGGCGAACGGCACGCAGGTCAACGGCGCCCGCATCGAACGCGCGTCGCTCGCGGACGGCGACACGATCGCGATCGGCGACACGATGCTCCGGTTCGAGGTGACCCCCGCCGAACCGCTGCCCGACGTGACGCGCCTCGACTCCGTCGCCGACGTCGACGCGACCCTGGCCGGGGCGACGGTGCCGATCCGGCTCAACGACGGCGCGGCGCCCCGCCTGGCGATCAACACGCGGGATGGCACCTGGGAGATCGTCCTCGACCGCGACGGCCTGACGATCGGTCGCGATCCGTCCAGCGACGTCTGGCTCGACGACCCGCTCGCCTCGCGTCGCCACGCGCGGATCGAGCGCAAGGCGGGCTCGCTGGTCCTGCGCGACGTCGGGAGCAGGAACGGGACATGGGTCGGGTCTCATCGGGTCGACCAGGTCGACCTCCGCCCGGGCCTCACGGTCCGGATCGGCGGCGCGCGCATCGCGTACAAGCCGGGGTTCGGGCCCGACGACCTCACCCT
This sequence comes from uncultured Chloroflexia bacterium, assembly GCA_963717255.1. Taxonomy (GTDB): domain Bacteria; phylum Chloroflexota; class Limnocylindria; order Limnocylindrales; family CSP1-4; genus CAIYQJ01. Next base: position 72,141 of record CAVQVT010000010.1, read on the forward strand.
CGTCGAACCGGTCGGCCGGCGGGCCGCGGGCCCCGCCCGGCGACCGGTGGTCTTCGTCCCCGGGCTCATGGGCTCGGAGCTGTGGCGAGGGAGCGAGCGGGTCTGGCCGAACACGCACCTCTTCCTCTCGGACCCGGACGTCTTCCGCCTGCCGGAGCGGGAGCCTGTGAGCCCCGGGGCGGTCATCGGCGAGGTCGTGATCGTCCCGAATCTCGTGAAGGTCCAGGCGTACCGAAGGATGGGGGACTACCTGGTCGACGGCCTCGGCTACGAGCGCGAGAATGACCTGCTCGAGTTCGGCTACGACTGGCGCCAGGACGTCCGCGACTCGGCCCGGCGTCTCGGCGAGGCGATCGACGGCTGGCACGTGACCGGGCCCATCACGATCGTCGCGCACAGCCTGGGGTGCCTCGTCGGCCGCTACTACGTGGAGCGGCTCGGCGGGAAGGCGCGCGTGGAGAGGCTCGTGCTCATGGGCGGCCCGCACCTCGGGACGCCGGGTGCCCTGGCCGGCCTCGTGCTCGGGCCGCGGCTCCTCCCGTTCGGGCTCATGGGGGACCGGCTCCGCGAGGCGGCGGCGACGTACCCGTCCTCCTACCAGATCCTCCCGACGTACCCGTGCGTCCTCGACCAGGACGGCCGGCCGATCGACGTGCTCGGAGATGAGGCGTGGATCGACGACGCCCAGCGTCCGCTCGTGCGCTCGGCACGCGAGCTCTGGGCCGAGCTGCCGAGCGGCTCCAGCGTCCCGGCGACCTCGATCTTCGGGTACGGCGGCCGGACCGTGACGGGCCTGCGCGCGAGCCGGGACCGGCGCCTCGCGTGGAGCCGGCTCGAGCTCGTGACCGGACCAGACGGCGACGGCTCGGTCCCGGTCCAGAGCGCGCTCCTGGAGGGCACGGAGATCCACCCGGTGCGGCAGGAGCACGGTGCGCTCTTCGTGGACGGCGACGTGAAGATGCGTCTCAAGCTGGATCTGACCCCGGGCGAGCGGCACGATGGCGACGTCGGCGGTCGTTGAGATCCGACGCGGCGACGAGCGCCGCGAGCTCGCGCTGCCGCCCGGGGAGGCGGGTCTCGGCCGCGCGCCCGACAACGACGTCGTCCTCGACGACCCCCTCGTCTCGCGCCACCACGCCCGCCTCACGTGGGACGGGACCACCCTCCAGGTCACCGATCTCGGCAGCAGCAACGGGACGCGGGTCAACGACGCCGAGCTCGACCCGCGCGCGCCCCGGACGCTCCGGGCCGACGACGTCGTCCGGGTGGGCGGCAGCACGCTCACCATCGCACCGCCCGTCCCCGACGAGACGCTGTCGCCCCGGACGACGGACACCCGCGTCGCCGACCGCCCGACGATCGTCCTCGCGCCCCCCGCGCCCAGGCTCCTCGTCACGACGCCCCGCGGCACGACCGAGCACCCGCTGGACCGGGACGAGCTCAGCCTCGGGAGGGACCCGTCGAACGACATCGTCGTCGACGACCCGGTCGTCTCGCGTTGCCACGCGACCCTCCATCGGTCGGACGACGGCTACGAGATCGAGGACCTCGGGAGCGCGAACGGCCTGAGCAGGGGCGGGAGGCCGGTCGCCCGTGCGAGCCTCGCCGACGGTGACGTGCTGCGCATCGCCGACGTCGTCTCCCTCGCCTACCGGACCGGCACGGGACCGCCGGCGGAGCCGGCCGAGCAGGGCGGGGTCCGCACGCTCGACCTCGCCGGGCGGGAGACCCTGACGATCGGACGCGGGCCGCGGAACGACGTCGACCTCTCCCACCCGACGGTGTCGCGGGCCCACGCCCGGGTCGTCACCCGCGACGGCACGGTCCTCGTCGAGGACCTCGGCTCGACGAACGGCACCTACGTCAACGGCGAGCGCATCGCGTCGGCGGAGCCGCGCCCGGTGGAGCCCGGGGACGAGATCCGGGTGGGTCCGGCCCGGTTCGTCGTGGCGCCGGGCGGGCTCGAGCAGACCGACGAGTCGCGCGACCTCCAGCTCGACGCGGTGCACCTGAACCAGCCGGTGAGCAAGGACCTGAACCTGCTCCAGGACATCTCGCTCTCGATCCGCCCGCGGGAGTTCGTCGCGCTCGTGGGCGTCAGCGGCGCGGGGAAGTCGACCCTGCTCGACGCGCTCAACGGCTTCCGGCCGGCGCGCGACGGCAGCGTCCTCGTGAACGGCACCGACCTGTACCGCAACTCCGACGCGTTCCGGACCGCGATCGGCTACGTGCCCCAGGACGACATCATCCACCGCGAGCTGACCGTGCGGCAGGCGCTCGACTACTCCGCGCGCCTCCGGCTCCCGTCGGACACGACCGCCGACGAGCGACGCCTGCGGGTGGACGAGGTGCTCGAGACGCTCGGGCTCGTCGAGCGGGCGGACGTGCCCATCCACCGGTTGAGCGGCGGGCAGCGCAAGCGCGTCTCCATCGGGGTCGAGCTGCTCACCGAGCCGGGCCTGTTCTTCCTCGACGAGGCGACCTCGGGGCTGGACCCGGGGACCGAGAGCCAGCTCATGCGCCTCCTGCGCACGCTCGCCGACCGGGGCCACACCGTGGTGCTCGTCACCCACGCGACGAAGAACGTCATGCTCTGCGACCTGGTGGCGTTCCTCGCCAAGGGCGGGCACGTGGCGTACTTCGGCCCGCCCGACCAGGCGCTCGACTACTTCGGCGTCACGGACTTCGACGGCATCTACGACAGAGTCGAGCGCGAGCTGACCCCCGAGGAGTGGGGTGCCCGCTACCGGATGTCGGCGCAGTACCGGGAGTTCGTCGTCGGCCGCCTCCAGCAGCGGTACGGCGAGCTCGTGCAGATCCCGCGGCCGGCCCGCGGGGAGCGCGCCCCGGGCCGGCGGTCGCCGCGGCCGTCGATGCTGCGCCAGTTCCGGGTCCTGTCGGCGCGCTACCTGAGCATCATCCGGCGCGACCGGGTCAACCTCCTCCTGCTCTTCCTCGTCGCGCCCCTGCTCGCGTGCATCGACTTCATCGCCTGGCCCCGCGACGTCTTCGACCAGGCGACGGGCGACGCCACGCGCGCGATGTCGATGCTCTTCATGGCCTCGATCATCCCGTTCCTCGTCGGCGCGCTCAGCTCGGTCCGGGAGATCGTGAAGGAGGCCCCGATCTACCGGCGGGAGCGGGCCGTCGCGGTGGGGATCACGCCGTACCTGGCGTCCAAGGTCTGGGTCGGCGTCCTCTTCGCGCTGTACAACGCCGCCGTCCTCCTCGCCATCAAGTGGCTCGCCGTCGACATGTCCCACCTCGGCCCGTACGCGGTCGGGCTGGTCTTCGTGACGCTCGCCCTCGCGGCGATCTCCGGGGTCATGTGGGGGCTGCTCATCTCCACGATCGCCCCGCGCGAGGAGCAGGCGATGCTCCTCGTCATCGTCGTCGTGGTCGTGCAGATCGTCTTCTCCGGTGGCCTCGTGCCCCTCGACCGGCTCGGTCCCGTGGGCGGGGCCATCGCCGACGCGACGAGCACGAAATGGGTCTTCCAGGGGCTCGTGACGGCCACCGAGGTGCGGAGCGGCGACTGCTCGACCCCGACCCTCGAGGACTGCCGGCTGCCCGGGATCGAGTCGTACGCCACGCCGGCGGAGCGGCAGGTGATGGTGCGGTCGCTCGACGACACCTTCGGCGAGATCTTCGGCATGAGCATCGCCGCGGCCTGGGCCGCGACCGGCCTCATCGCGGTCGTCCTCTACGCGCTGCTGTACGTGCTCCAGCGACGGAAGGGCGTCCGATGACGCCGCGCGCGTTCGGCAAGTACGTCGTCGTCGAGGTCATCGGGCACGGCGGCATGGCGGACGTCTATCGGGCACGTCACCCGACGCTCGCGCGGGACGTCGCCATCAAGGCGATCCATCCGCACCTCGCGACCGAGCCGGGGTTCCAGGAGCGCTTCGCCCACGAGGCGCGCCTGGTGGCCGCCCTGCGCCACCCGGGGATCGTGCAGGTCTACGACTTCGACACGTCCGGCGGCCGGCCGTACATGGTGATGGAGTACATCGACGGCGGGACCCTGAAGGACCGGCTCGCGCGGGTCCGCGCCGAACGCGGCCCGATGACCCTCGACGAGACGGCGCACTTCCTTGTCCCGATCGCCGACGCCCTCGACGACGCCCACGCCCACGGGGCCGTCCACCGCGACCTCAAGCCCGCGAACATCCTCCTCACGTCGGCCGGCGACCCCGTTCTCAGCGACTTCGGGATCGCGAAGATCCTCGAGGACTCGATCCAGATCAGCGCGACGGGGGCGCTCGTCGGGACGCCCGCCTACATGTCGCCCGAGCAGGCCGGCAGCCGGCCCGTGGATGCCCGGAGCGACCAGTACTCGCTCGGGATCGTGGCGTACGAGATGGTCACCGGGCAGGTGCCGTTCCACGGCGAGTCGCCGACCGCCGTGATGGTCCAGCACCTGCAGGCCCCGCCGCCCGAGCCGCGCCTGTTCAACCCGGCGATCCCGGTGTCCGTGCAGGCGGTGATCCTGAAGGCGCTCGCGAAGGACCCGGCGGCCCGGTTCGCATCCGCCGGGGAGATGGTGCGGGCGTTCACTGCCGCGTCGCGGGACGGGGGGGACACGGAGGTCACCCCGGTCCCGTCCGCGTCCGATCTGCCGACCATCCTGGAGGTCGCCCCCGCGGGGCTCGCGGCCGCGGCGGGGCTCGCCGCGACGGGCGTCACGGCTGCCGGCGCGCCCGGCGGCCCAACGGCCGATCCGGACGTCACCGCCGTCCCGGCGGGCCCCGGTGCCGCCGAGCCCCCGACGCTCATCCCCGGGACGGCCGCGGGGCCTCCGGCTCCGGCCGCGGGGTCCGCCGGACCGCCTGCGGCCCCTGCCGCCGGTTCTGTCACGGCGCCACCGGCGCCCGCCGCGCCGCTCGGTCTCGCCCAGGATCGCCGCCGCCGGCGGATGCCGTGGGCCGCCGCCGCGATCCTCGTCGTGGGCCTGGTGGCCGTCGGAGGCGCGGTCGTGGCGGCCGGCCAGGGCTGGTTCGGCGGCGGCTCGGGCCAGCCCGCCAGCTCGGTCGCGGGTGTCGCCCCCTCCGTCGTCGGTCCATCGACCGCCTCGCTTCCGGTCGCCCTCGCCTCCGGCTCGCCCGCCGCGAGCGCCGTCCTCACCCCGGCCCCCACGCCTCGGCCGTCTCCGTCGGCTCCGTCGATCCCCACGCCCTCGCCCACGCCGTCCCCGTCCGCGTCTCCACCGCCGACCCCGTCGCCGACCCCGCAGGCTACGGCCGGCACCATCGCGGCCGCGCTCGGGAAGTGCCCGGCCACCTCGGGGACGCTCCTGGACCAGGACGACTTCTCCCAGGCGGACTCGGGATGGCCGATCAACACGGACGGCCCGGTCCGGTCCCGCTACCAGGACGGGGCGTACCACGTGACGGTGCTGGAGCCCGACCACTGGTGGGCGTCGTCCTACAAGCCGGACGGCATGGGCTCGAAGTACGGGGTCCAGCTGCGGACGTGGCCGGCCGGCGGGCCGGGCACCGGCAGCTACGGGATCTACTTCGGCGTCATCGACAAGTTCAACATGTTCGAGCTGCTCATCCGCGACTCGGGCGAGTTCCGGCTCGCGAAGGCGGTCGACAACGAGGAGACCGACCTCGTCCCGTGGACCGCCTCGGGCAGGCTGCGGGTGGGCAGCCCCAACGTCCTGGCGGTCGCGGTCCGGGGCAAGGTCGTCACCGTCTGCATCAACGGGTCGGCCGTGACGGCGGTGAAGGATCCCGACATGCGCGCCGGGCGCGTCGGCATGGTCGCCTGGTCGGACCAGAAGAACCTCGACGTCCTGTACGACGACTTCACGGTCTGGGAGCTGCCGTAGGGGCCGCAAGCCGAGACGCGAGGACGGCGCGCCAGCGGCGGCGACAGGGCGTCCCGCCCCCAGCCCCGCGCTCGCGGCGGGGTCCCTACGGCCGCTGGTCGGTGCTCGGCTTGTCCCAGAGGTTGACGCCGCCCTCGACGGCGTACCGGTCGATCTCGGACAGCTCCTCGCTCGAGAACCCCCGATCCGCGAGTCCGGCGACGTTCTCGCGGACCTGCTCGGGCGAGCTTGCGCCGATCAGGGTGGACGTGACGCGCGGGTCGCGCAGGACCCAGGCGTATGCCATCTGCGCGAGTGACTGGCCGCGGCGCCGGGCGATCTCGTTCAGGGCGCGCACGCGGGCCAGGTTCTCCTCGGAGAGCATCCGTCGATCGAGCGAATCGCCGCCCGGGCGGTTGACCCGCGCGTCGGCCGGGATCCCGTCGAGGTACTTGTCGGTGAGCAGGCCCTGTGCGAGGGCCGTGAACGCGATCGCCCCCGCCCCCACCTCCTCGACCGCGTCGAGCAGCCCGCCCTCCACCCAGCGGTTGAGCAGGTTGTAGCTCGGCTGGTGGATGAGCAGGGGCACGCCCTCGGCACGGAGGATCGCCGCCGCCTCGCGCGTCTTCGCCGCCGAGTACGACGAGATCCCCACGTAGAGCGCCTTGCCCTGGCGGACGGCGGTCGCGAGAGCGCCCATCGTCTCCTCGAGGGGTGTGTCGAGGTCGAAGCGATGCGAGTAGAAGATGTCGAAGTAGTCGACCCCCACCCGCCGGAGGCTCTGGTCCAGGCTCGCGAGCACGTACTTGCGCGAGCCGCCGCCCTGGCCGTACGGGCCCGGCCACATGTCCCAGCCGGCCTTGCTGCTGATGATCAGCTCGTCGCGATGCGCCGCCAGGTCCTCGCGCAGGATCCGGCCGAAGTTCACCTCCGCGCTGCCGTACGGCGGTCCGTAGTTGTTGGCGAGGTCGAAGTGCGTGATGCCGAGGTCGAAGGCGGTGAGGGCGAGCGCGCGCCGGACCGAGGATGGCGTCGTGTCGCCGAAGTTGTGCCAGAGACCCAGCGAGAGGACCGGCAGGCGCAGGCCGCTCCGGCCGCAGCAGCGGTACTCCATCGAGTCGTATCGGTCGTCTGCGGGCTGGTGGCTCACGGATGGACCTCTCGTTCGATGAGTGCTGCTCCGACCCCGCCGAATGGGTTCTCGATCGCGACCCCGGCGATCGCGCGCCCGCCCTGGAGGTCCTCGCTGACGAGGCGCATCGCCCCGGCGCGTCGCGCGGCCTCGACGATGAGCGCATCCCAGAACGACGACTGGGCTCGCTCCTCGAGTGTCGTCGCGTCGAGGATCAGCCCGACATCGACCTGGACGACGTGCCACGTCGCGTACAGCGCGACGATCTCACGTGCCTCCGACCGGCGCATCGGTGGCGTGAACTTGCGGGTCGCGACGACATAGAACTCCTGGAGGACCTGGGTGCTCAGCGCCCCCGAGCCGTCGGCCCACAGGTCCTCCAGCAGGGCTCGGGCGATCGGCTGCTTCTCGGTCTCGCTGGCGTCGTGCGCGTACAGCAGGACATTCGTGTCGACGAACGTCCTGCCGCCGCCAGTCACCTGCTCCGAAGCGCCTGACGGTCGTGCAGATCGTCGCGCCTCCAGGTCCGACCCCCGCGCGGGGCCGCCCTTCTCAGGATCGCTTCCGCGCGCGCCCGTGCCTGCTCGACCCTTTCGTCCACGTCCACGAGCTCCATCAGTTGCATCGCCGCGAGAGCGCTGACCGACGTTCCGCGTTTGGCCGCCACGATCCGCGCGCGCCTGATCACCTCGGTGTCGAGTTGCAGGGTCAGATTCGCTCGCGTCATCGCCCCCTCCACAGGCTGGCAGGTGGTCCACAGGATAGCACGGGGCTGGAGCGCCCTGCGACGACCGGCTCCGGGCCGGTCAGGGCCGTGCCCTTCAGCGGTGCTGGGCGAGCCGGACGGCGTCGGCGACCCCATCGCGCCACGGCTCTCCGTGCCCTGGCAGCAGGATGCCTGCGCCCGTCGCGCGGATCCGCTCGAGCGAGGCGAACGCACCTGCCCGGTCCTCGGTGAACGGTGCCCCGAGCACGGCCGGCCCCACCGTGCCGGTCGACGGGTCGAACGTGACAAGCGCGTCACCCGTGAAGACGACGTCGCGCTCCTCGACCTGGATGACGCATTCGCCCGGGGTATGGCCGGGCGTGTGGATGACGCGCGGATGGCCCGGGACGTCGAGCCGCTCGCCGTCGGCGAGGGTGGCCACCTCGGCGATGGGCGGGATGTGCCCTCCGCCGGCCCGCGAGAGGCTCATCACGTAGCGGACGAATGCCGGTCGGATCCACAGGCGTGCGATGCCCGGGGTGACCGGCGGGCCGATGCCCCCACGCCTGGCACCGTCTGCGTCGTCGCCGTGGATGAGGACACGCGCCTGTGCGGCCTGACGGATCTGTTCCGCGCATCCGAGATGATCGGGGTGGCGGTGGGTCAGCAGCACGACGACGATGTCGCCGATCGTGCGTCCGATGGTCGTCAGCAGTGAGGGGACCTGCTCCCAGTGGCCGGGCAGGCCGGTGTCGATGACCGTGAGCCGGCCCTTGTCCTCGACGACGTACCAGTTGACGTAGTGATCTCCGAGGCGGTGGATGCCGTCTGTGACCTGTGTGCCGTTGGGTGCCACGCGGATCTGGGCTGCCATCGTCACCCTCCCGGCTCGAGTGGCCGCCCCGGTCGCGCATCCCTGGGCCGGCCGGGGCCGCGTGTGTCGGATCGCCTCTGGGGGTTGTCGCTCGACCTGTGGCGTCTACACGGTCCCGGCGACACGTATGTGGGCCGCGTGTCACAGCCTCCCGCGTACCAGTCGAGGGTGCGCGATCGTACGCCCGCCGGCTAGAGGCATCGGTCGTCAGGAGGCCCCGATCCTCCCGCATCGGGGCTCGCCGTCACGACCCCGCAACCCCGGGGCGCCGCCTACGCGGCGCCTCCGCCCCCGCCTGCGCCGGCGGGCGTCGTGTCGGCCCTCGTCGTCTCGCGGTTGGCGCGACCCTGGTCCGCGCCCTTCTGGAGCGTGCCGGCGAGCAGGAAGCCGGCGAGCATGAGGATGGCGGCGACCATCTCCGCCGCGTACAGCCCGGTGGTGTCGCCGAGTCGCGCGCGCCCCCCGAGCGCGGCGAGGATGAGCGCCCCGGCGGCGATGAGGACGTTCGCCCACATGCGATACGCGTACTCACGGCGCCGGGCGAACCGCCAGATGGACAGGATCGCCCCGCCGAACAGGAGCAGCGAGCCGGTGATGTTGATCGGCACCGACATCACGCGCGGGAAGCTGCCGCTCGCGCCGAGCGCCTGACCGCCGACCGTGATGCCCGGCACGAGCTTGGTCATCTCGAGCTCGACGGTGAACGTGCCGATGAAGAAGACCACCATGCAGACGACGAGGAAGGCCAGGTAGATGTCGCCCCAGATGCGCCTCCTGGCCACGAGGTACAGCGTCCCCAGGCCGAGGAAGCCGACGAGGGACGCCGCGAGGACGATGTAGATCCGGTAGACGGTCGGGTTCCACTCGCCGGTGTACTCCGACCACGCCTCCATCCCGGCGGCGATGGCGTAGAAGAGCAGCCCGATCGCCCAGGCGAGCTGGTGCATGCGTCGGCGGGCGAGGTACTGGCGGAAGACGAGCGCGAAGAAGACGAAGCCGAGGACGGCGGTGGCGGCCGCCCAGACCCAGCTCGACCAGAACTCCTGCGTCAGTTCCATGCGCACACGATACCCGGCGCCGACCGGTCGGACGCTCGGTGCCGGCGTCCGGACGGGACGGTCGGCACTCGACCGTGCCCCGGACGATGGACCATCCTCGAGGGGCCGTTCGGGGCACGTCGGAGGAGGGGATGCCGATCCCCGGCCCGCGGCAGGGTCAGCGAAGACATGCGCACCATCCGCATCACGATCATGTCCTGCCTGCTGGTGGTCGCGGCTGCCTGCTCGCCGGCGTCGTCTCCCGCAGCCTCCGGCCCGCCCACGGCTCCCACGTCGCCCGCCGCTCTCCCAGCGTCGCCCTCGGCGACCGCCACGGCTCTCGCGTCGACCACCGCTCTCCCAACGACGCCCTCGGCCACCGGCGGCTCCACCAGCGTGGCGGCCTCGCCGACGGGAACCCCCGTCGGCGCCGACATCGACGGCTTCGTCGCGCTCGTCGAGGACCAGGTCGCCCGGGGCGAGTTCTCGGGGGTGGCCCTGATCGCCCGCGGCGACGAGGTCGCCTGGGAGACCGCCGCCGGGCTGGCAGATCGGGAGTCGGGCTTGCCGAACCGGATGACCACCAGGTTCAACGTGGGCTCGATGAGCAAGATGTTCACGGCCGTGGCGATCCTCCAGCTCGCAGAGGAGGGGAAGCTCGCCCTCGACGACGCGATCGCCGAGGTGCTCCCCGACTACCCGAACCCCGACGTCGCCCGCACCGTGACGATCCACCAGCTGCTCACCCACACGTCGGGCCTGGCCGACGTGTTCACGCCGGCGTTCAACGCCGACCCCCACGCCTACCGCACGAACGCCGACTACCTGCCGCTGTTCGCCGACGAGCCGCTGCTCTTCGAGCCCGGCACGGGGTGGTCGTACAGCAGTGCCGGCTACGCCGTGCTCGGACTGATCATCGAGCGGGTGTCCGGCGAGACATACGACGCGTACGTCCGGAAGCACATCTTCGAGCCCGCCGGCATGCTCGACACCGCCGCCTACGACGTGGAGGACACGGCCCCCGACCGCGCGATCGGCTACACGACCCAGGACATCGAGGGCCGGGAGACCGGCGTCCTGGCCCCCAACACGGCGCTGATGCCCGGCCGGGGATTCGCCGGCGGGGGCGGCTACTCCTCCGCCGCGGACCTCCTCCGCTTCCGGACCGCGCTGCTCTCGGGCCGGCTGCTCGATCCGGTGTCGACGGAGCTGCTCCTCGCGGGGAAGGTCGACATGGCCGAGCACGTCCGGTACGCGTACGGGTTCATGGAGCGGGAGGACGCGGGCGTGCGGGCGGTCGGGCACACGGGCGGGGCGCCGGGCGTGTGCTCGTTCCTCTGGACCTACCCGGACTCCGGATACACCGTCATCGCGCTGTCGAACTCCGACGGCGGCTGCGTGCCCGCCCTGAAGTACCTCAGGACCGACCCCCTCCGATAGCGCCGTGCGTGGGCGGCACTCCGCGTCGGGCCGCGGGCGGGGGCGCCGGACCGGACGATCGCGTTCGTGCACGTCGGTGACGAACCGCCAGAACCCCACGACCCGGTTCACGGGCGCCGTGAGCCGGAAGGAGACCAGTCCGCCGCGCGGGACCGCGCGGAGGGCCTCCGCACCGGTCCATCAGTCTGCCGTCGATCTCAGGGCGGCAGCCAGCCGTCCGACGTCGCGATAGACGCCGGTCGTCCGCAGCCGCGCCGGGTCGCCGAGAGCCTGCTCGTAGCCGGGATCCACGGCGATACGGCCCAGCACCGGCACCCCGGGCGAGGCGGACGACCACTCGCGCGACGCGTCCGAACCGTCCTCGTCCCGACGATCCATGTTGACGACGACCCCGCGCACCCGCAGGCCGAGCCGACCGAGCACCGCGAGCGTCTTGACGGTCGTGACGGTGGTGAGCGCGGACGGCGTCGTGACCACGAGGTGCTCGGCGCGCGGGAGGTGGCGTGCCGTGTCCACCATCACGTCGGCGAACCCCGGGGGCATGTCCACCACGAGGACGTCGAGGTCGCCCCAGATCGTGACCGCGAGGAGCTCGAGGATCGCGCTGCCGGCCGACTCTCCCCGCAGGAGGACGGGCTGGTCGCCCACGATGCTCGCGATCGAGAGGAAGGAGACGCCCGCGACCCGCTCGGGCACCAGCCCGCCGTCCTCCCGGAGCGCGGGATGCGGGACACCGAGGATCACGTGGTCGGACGGCCCCCAGAGGTCGAGGTCGAGCAGGCCGACCCGCGCCCCCGAGTCCGCGAGGGCCAGCGCGAGCGCCACCGAGATCGAACTCTTGCCGATCCCGCCCTTGCCCCCGGTGACCGCGATGATCCGCCCGATGCCGCGCGTGCGCGTCCCGACGATCGCGGGCCGGGGATCCATGGGTCGGCTAGGAGCTGACCGAGACGAGCGACACGCCCCGGCCGCCGGCGATCTCGAGATCCGGGCTCGCGCAGGCCGGGCAGGCCACGAAGAGCGCGACCAGCTCGGGCACCAGGTGGACGCTCTCCCGCTCGTCCTCCGGCAGGGCCCCCAGGCTCTCGCGCAGCGTCCATGACTCCCCACAAGCGCGGCAGGTGCACCGGGCCGGGTCGGTCTCGAGCAGGAACGTGGCGCCCTCCAGCTCCGGCACGCCCTGGCGGGCCGCGCTCAGGCCCAGCTCGAAGGCGTCGCGCTCCACCGCCTGGAGCTCGCCGATGCCGACGACGACCTCGCGCACGCTGGCCATCCCGCCGTCGCGTGCGACCTCGGCGGCCGCGACGACGACCGCCTCGGCCAGGGCCCATTCATGCACCGGGGTCGGCGTCCCGGTCGCTCGCGCCCCGGAGTCGGCGCCAGGACCCAGGGCGGCGCACGACGTCACCGTCGGGATGCAGGTCGGTCACGTCCCGATCGTAGGCGTCGCGGAGACCGGTTGCAACGGGGGACTCCGTCGGTCACGGCTCGTCCGGCCGCATACTGGGGCGGTGTCCGCCCCGAGACCCGGAGGCTTCCCGATGACGTTCCTCGACCTCGCCCGCCGGCGGTACAGCGTGCGCGCGTACCGGCCGGACCCCGTCCCGGACGACGCCCTCGCGGCCGTGCTGGAGGCGGCGCGGGTCGCGCCTACCGCGGCGAACCGCCAGCCGTTCCGCGTCATCGTCGTCCGCACCGCCGGGCGGGAGGCGGAGCTGCGCCGCATCTACGACCACGGGTGGTTCGTCGAGGCGCCCCTGGTGCTGTGCGTCTGCGCCGTCCGGGAGGAGGCGTGGAGCCGGACGATGTACGACGGCCGCAGCCATGCCGACATCGACGCGGCGATCGTCATGGACCACATGGTCCTCGCGGCGGCCGACCTCGGGCTCGGGACGTGCTGGATCGCGGCGTTCGACCCGGCGGCTGCGCGCGAGGTCCTCGGCGTGCCGCCGGAGGGCGAGCCGATGCTGTTCACGCCGCTCGGCTACCCGGCGGACGATGCCGACGTCTCGGCGCGGCACCTGCAGCGGCGACCGCTCGAGGACCTCGTCCGGTACGAGCGCTGGTAGGGGCGCGGGGGTCTGCCCGTCTGCGGCAGCGTGACAGGATCGACTCTCACCCGCATACTCCGCCGACCGGGAGGAGGCACGGGAGCCTTCGGGCTCCCACCGGCGCGGCGTCCCCATACGGTCGCCTCGACCGTCGCGCAGGGCCAATGGCGAGACCGAGCCGTCCCGGATGGGCGCGTCCTGCGCCCTGAGAGGGGTTCCCGTGACCATGGACCACGCAGCCACGGTGCGACGCATGTACGAGCTCATCGGCGCCGGCGACGTCGAGGGGTTCGGGAGGCACCTGGCGGACGATGTCGTCGAGCACGAGGAGCTTCCCGGGCTCGCCCCCACGAAGGACGGGATCCTGGCCTTCTTCCGCATGCAGCTGGCGGCGTTCCCCGACATGCGCATGGACGTGCAGGACGTCGTCGCGAGCGGTGACAAGGTCGTCGCACGCGTGCGGTACACGGGCACCGACCGCGGTGGGTTCATGGGCGCGCCGCCGACCGGAAAGGGCGTCGACGCGCAGCTCATCGACATCTTCCGCTTCGGCGACGACGGCCTCGTGCACGAGCACTGGGGCGTCATGGATCAGCTGACGATGATGCAGCAGCTCGGCATGGTGCCGGCCGGTCCTCCCGCCTGACGCGGACGTCCCGGGGGCGTCGATGGCCCGGCCCCGCGTGGGCCGGCCATCGGCCCCTGGCGGGGAAGGGAAGGAGCCAGCACGTGGGGCACGAGACGGCCGGGATCGATGGGGGGCCGGCTCGTGAAGCCCGACCCGACCCGGCCCATCTTCGTCGCGCCGCGCTCCGGCACGGTGCTCGACTTCCTCTCCGTCACCCACAAGCTGACGGGCGACCAGACCGAGGGCAGGCGCGCTGATCGGGCCAGGCGGCCGTCCTGGGGTCAGCCGCCGCGCAGCCGGGCCAGCAGCGGCTCGCAGTGGTCGCTGGTCTCGTGCTCGGTCATGAGCACCACCAGCCCCACGACCGAGCCCAGCTCGGTCCACGGGTACTGGATCGGGGTGTCCCAGCGGTCGGGCTGCATCGTCGCTGTCGCTGCCTCGAGGCGGTCGTGTGTCGCCTCGTACTCGGCCCACACGTCGGCTACCGGCCAGGCCCGACGCTCAGCTACCGCCCGCTCGTTGTACGTGTCGTACAGCCCGGGGGTGGCGATGCACGTGTACTCGCCCCCGGCCGCGTGTGCCTCCAGGGACCGGGCGGCCTCGCCGTTCCAGACGCCCAGGTGCCCCAGCACGTCGCGGACCCGCCAGGCCTGCTCGTCGTCGTGAACGACTGCGTCGGGGTCGAGCGGCTCGAGGGCCGCCCGGGTCATCCGGCGCGTCCGCCGGAGCAGCCACAGCGTCGAGTTCCGCTCGTCGTCCACGTCGATGCGCATCGGGTCCCTCCTCGGCGGGCCGGCGCACCAGCGCCGCCTGGCGCAGGCCTGCCGTTCCCCCGCCGCCTCCGAGGTTAGCTCAGGCGGAGATCGGCTTCGTCGATGCGAGCGCAGCGCGCCGGGAGCGTGCGACTCGTCGGTCCCAGCCGGCTGTGTCGCCACAGGCTCAAGGCAGGGAAGTGGAGCGGGAGACGGGATCCGAACCCGCGAGATCCTGCGTGGGAAGCGGGACCGTCCGCACGGGTGGCCGCGGGCGGGGTTCTGCCTGCCCGCTCAGGCGCTCCAGCGAGCGATGAACTTCGCGGGCGAGATGATCTCGATCTCGCTCCATGTCCCCAGGTCCAGGAGGTGTCGGTCGCCGCTCTCGATCACCTCGGCGTCGAAGGCGCGGGCGGCCTCGAGGACACGGGCCCGATCGTGAGAACGATCGACCGGCTGTTCGACGCCCTCCCGTCGTTCGCGCAGGTCGGAGCCACGCCGCTCGCCGGTCCTGCGGTGCCCGACGGTACAGTGCGGGTCGCAGATGGCCCGCGCCCGCACCACAGAGGGAAGCCACGGTGCACGACCTGGTCTACCAATCAGCGGTCACCCTGGCCGGACTGATTCGCACGCGCCAGATCTCTGCGACGGAGGTTGTGACTGCCCACCTGGAGCGCATCGTCGTCGTGAACCCGTTGCTCAACGCCCTCGTGCAACCGGCAGGCCAGGCGGCTCTGGCCGAGGCACAGAAGTTGGACGCTGACCTGGCCCGCGGGCTGCTTCGGGGTCCGCTCCACGGCGTCCCGTTCTCCGTGAAGGACTGGATCGAGACGGCAGGACTGGTCTGCGCGGCCGGCGACGAGCAGCGCAGGGACTTCGTGCCCGATCGCGACGCCACCGCGGTGGCGCGACTGCGATCGGCTGGCGGCGTCCTGCTGGGCAAGACGAACGTGGCTGTCACGAACCCGGTCTACGGTCGGACCAACAACCCGTACGACACCGGGCGCAGCCCATCAGGGAGCAGCAGCGGGGAGGCCGCGCTCATCGCCTCGGGCGGTTCGCCGCTGGGGCTCGGAAGCGACTCCGGGGGCAGCATCCGGACGCCGGCGCACGCCTGCGGCATCGCCGGGCTCAAGCCGACCACCGGCCGCGTGCCCCTCACCGGGCACGTCCCCCCGATCAGCGCCATCAACGATCCGCGGACGACGATCGGCCCGCTGGCACGCTTCGTCGAGGACCTTGCGCTCGGTCTGGAGTTGATCGGAGGCCCCGACGGCCGCGATCCCAGCGCCCTCCCTGTACCGCTGGGCGACTGGAGGATGGTCGACCTGTCAACCCTGCGCGTCGCGACCTACAGCCGGCACGAGGGTGCCGACCCGAGCCCGGACTGTGCGGCGGCAGCCGTCGCGGCGGCCGAGGCGCTCGCGTCGGTGACTCTGCGCGTGGACGAGGTCCTGCCGCCCCGCATCGGCGAGACCTACCGCATCACGAGGGACTACTGGCGACGCCCCGAATCCGAGGAGGCCGACCGCTGGGTTCCGGATGGCCCGGCCGTCCTTTCGAGCGAGCGCGTCGAGGAGCACCTCTTCGAATGGGACCGTTTCCGGAGGGCGCTGATCGCCTTCGTGGAGGAGTACGACGTGATCGTGACGCCGGCGGCCGAACGGCCCGCGCAGCCCCACGGTGCCGATGAGGGCGGCATCGCCTACACGCTTGCGTACAGCCTCACCGGCTATCCAGCGGCGGTGGTCCGCGTCGGCACGACCGCCGAGGGGCTTCCCGTAGGCGTCCAGGTCGTGGGACGGCCGTGGCGGGACGACGTGGTGCTGGCGGTGGCCGCCTCGCTGGAGGCCCGGTTCGGTGGCTGGCGGCCGCCGGACTCCTTGTCGCCGGACGTGCCGCCGTCGGCATAGCCCGACATCTCGCCGAACTCAGCGGGCGCACCAGGAAGACCGCACGCGCAGACAGGGTGTCACGCTGACACGAAGGGGGAGCTGGAGCGGGAGACGGGATTCGAACCCGCGACATTCTGCTTGGGAAGGGGACCGTCAGCTTGGGCCGCCTGGCTGGTCGCTCGGCTCGCGCAGCGGGCTTGACTGCCGTATCACCGGTGATACGATACTCCGCATGGAGACTGTGACGATCCGCGACCTGCGCAACCACGGCGGCGACGTGGTCGACCGTGTCGAAGCCGGCGAGCGAGTGACCGTGACGCGCGACGGCCGCCCCGTCGCCGAGCTCCGCCCGGTGCGCTCGAGAGGCGTCTCGTCGGCCATCCTCTTGGAGCGATGGCGCCGGCTTCCCGCCGTGGAGGTGGACGCGCTCCGCCGGGACATCGACGCCGCCATCGACCAGTCGCTGTGAGCGACCCGGAGGGCCTCCTCGACACGAGCGCCGTTCTGGCCCTGCACCGAGTGAGGGATCCGTCCCTGCTGCCGGACGTCGCGATGATCTCGGCCGTCACCCTCGCCGAGCTGTCGGTCGGGCCCCTTGTGGCTGCCGACGACATCGAGCGGGCGCGGCGACTCGCACAGGTACAGCAGGCCGAGGCCGACTTCGACCCGATCCCATTCGATGCCCCGGCCGCGCGCGCCTACGCGCGGGTCGCGGCCGCGTACCGGAGGTCCGGGCGCAAGCCGGCTGCCCGGTCGTTCGACGCGATGATCGCGGCGACCGCCATCGCCAATGACCTGCCCCTCTACACGGCGAACCCCGCGGACTTCGCCGGGATCGAGGGCCTGGTCGTGCGTGCACTCCCGGCGCCCGACCAGGAGGGCTGACGCGGCAGGGGGCTCTACCTGTGGGCGTTCGAACAGCGGCTCGCGCAAGACCGAGGCAGCTCGTCGCGCAATGGTCGAGCGGTGTTCGGGGCAGCAGCGGGATGAACGTCGCCTCTGCCCACTCGAGAGCCGTCGCCGCGTCGTAGGCGATGCCGGGTCGCAGGAGTGGCCGCACCTCCTCGATGAACCCCGGCGTCCGCTTCGCGGCGAGGTTTGCGCGCATCTCGCTGGCCCGGATCATCGGCCGACCTGCGGCGGCCTGGTACTCGCGGAGCAGTGCCACCATCCGCCCGGGATCGGGATTCGCCTGCTGATCGGCCCACCAGAGGTCGAACAGGTCGCGGCCCTTGCGCCGCTGGTAGAGCGCCCGCAGCTTGGTGGCGATCAGCTCGTCGAGCTCGTACGTCGAGGCTCCGCGGACACCGTGCCGGGACGCGCAGCACGATCCCCGGCAGGGTCGCCGGAGCGCGCCCTTGCGGCATCGAGCTGGTCGACGAACGGCCGGGCGCCGAGTCCGACGAGGACGGCGCGACCCGCGTCGACGGCCGCGCGGACCCCCGGGTCCGCAGGATCCATCAGCGTGGCCATCTCGATCGCCGTGAGGCCCTCGTCGAGCGACAGCCCGGCGTCCCGGAAGCGCCGATTTGCGTCGCGGTACAGGGCGATGGCGTCGGCGCGGCGTCCCTCGAGCGCGGCGAGCCCCGCCTGGATCGCAGCTCGGCGGGCGTCGATGGCCGGCCCGCGCGCCCCGGTCGCCTCGATCGCGGCGAGGTCGGCGGCGGCCGACGCGCCATCGCCGGCACGGAGGGCCGCGCGAGCGGCGAGGTCGATGTAGTCCTGCGTGGACTCCGGGGTCAGCGCGGCCGCCCGCCGGTAGGCCTCCGCGGCCGGGAGGAGCTCTCCGCGGACCAGGATGGTGGCTGCACGGGAGCCGAGGACGCCGGTCAGGATCTGGCGGTCCAAGGCGTCCCCGGCCAGCCGTTCGGCCTCGGCCAGGAGCTCGGCGACCGGGTCGCCCCGCAGGGCGCGGATCTGGATCGTCATGGTAAGGGCGGAGATCCGGGTCTCGCGTCCCGGGTCGCCGGCCAGCATCTCCTCCAGCTCGCCGAGTGCCCAGTCCCAGTCGCCGGCCCACCGGGCGCCGAAAGCGGCGTTCGTCAGGAACACGTCGGACCACGTGCGCTGGCCCAGGCGCCGCGCCTCGGCGAGGCCGAGACGATCGTTGGCCAGGGCTTCACGCGGATCGCCCGCGCTCAGAAGGTAGCCGCGGTTGAGGCGGGCCCGACCGACCGTGACGGCGAGGCCGTGCTGTTCGGCCAGGTGCATGCCCGTCTCGAGGACACCCAGCCCCTCGTAGCGCCGGCCGAGCGACCCGAGCGAGGTGCCCTTCGTCACGAGCGTGTCGGCCACGAGCGCCACGAGGTCGGCGCGCTCGGCCATCGCGAGGACCCGGTCCGCGACCTGGATCGCGCGATCCAGGTCCATGTGCATCATGTAGGCCCGGGCGAGCTGCCCGAGCAGGGCCACGTACACCGGATCGCTGTCGAGATCGGCGAACTCCTCCGCCGCCGGCTCGAGGACGGCGAGAGCCTGCTCGGTCCGGAACGGCCCGGAGCGCGCCCGCCCGAGGGCGGTGATGGCCCGTGCGGCAGCCACCCGGTCGCCGCGCTCGCGCTGGAGCTCGACGGCCCGCCGGAGGAGGTCGTCCGCCTGGTCGTGGTGGGCCGCGGCGGAGGCTGTCTCGCCGGC
This sequence comes from uncultured Chloroflexia bacterium, assembly GCA_963717255.1. Lineage (GTDB taxonomy): Bacteria > Chloroflexota > Limnocylindria > Limnocylindrales > CSP1-4 > CAIYQJ01. The sequence goes on from CAVQVT010000010.1 coordinate 91,102, forward strand.
GCGCTCCAGGATCTCCGCCTCCTCGGCGGGGTCGGACGTGACGGTGAGGGCCTGCTGAAGAAGGCCCAGCGCCTGGTCGAAGGACCCCAGCGCGCTCGCGCGCTCGGCTGCCGCCCGGAGGGCAATCCGCGCCTGGGCCGCAAGGGCGTCGGCCTCGAGTGCCTCCGCGGCGTTCTGCTGGGCCGCCAGGTAGTGGCCGGCCAGGCCGCCGGCGAGCTCATCGCTGTCGAGGTTCTCGAAGAAGCGGGCCGCGGCGAGGTGGCGCCGCTTGCGGTCGGCCCGGGCGAGGGTGTTGTAGGCAACCTCCCGGATCAGGGCCTGGACAAAGGCGTACTGGCCGCGCTCCGGGCTCCGCGGATCCGCCTCGAGGGCCAGGAGCTCGCGGCGCACGAGCGCCCGCAGGCGTGGCTCGAGCTCGTCCTCGGCGACCCCCGAGACGGCCGCGAGCCCGGCGAGCGTGAAGGACTGGCCCAGGACGGCCGCATCCGAGACGAGGATCCGCTCGTCGGGGGCGAGCCCGTCCAGGCGGGAGGCGATGAGCGCCGTGAGCGTCTCGGGCACGGCGAGGTTCGTGAGGTCGCCGACCGGGTGGTAGGCATCATCCTCGAGGGCCAGCCGGCCGTCCGCGAGGAGCATCCGGACCGTCTCGACGGCGTACAGCGGCACTCCGTCGGCACGGGCGACGATCGCCCCGACCGCGGACTCCGGCAGCCCCGGCACCAGGCCGGCCAGGAGCGCCCGAATCGCCGGCTCGGGCAGCGGCTCGAGGTGGACAGAGGTGAAGCTGCGCTTGCCGGCGCCCCAGTCCGGGCGCTTCTCGAGGAGCTCGGGTCGTGAGAGCGTCACGACGTAGATCGGGTGGCTCCGGGACCATTCCACCAGGTGGTCGACGAAGTCGATCATGCCGGTGTCGGCGAAGTGGAAGTCCTCGAAGATCATGACGACCGGCCCCGTCGCGGCGAGCCGCTCGAAGAACGTTCGCCAGGCGCCGAACAGCTGCTCCGCGCTGATCCCCGCCTCCACGCCGAGGAGGGCAAGGAGGGCAGGCTCGATCCAGCGCCGGTCATCGGGGTCGGGGACGTGCGTCGCGACGGTCTCGGCGATCCGGGCCCGGGTCGTGGGCTCGTCGTCGGTCTCCAGCAGGCGGGCGCGCCCCCGGACCATCTCGCCGAGGGCCCAGAAGCTGATGCCTTCGCCATAGGCGGGGCTTCGGCCGTCGTGCCACCAGACGTTCTCGACGAGCCCGTCGACGTACTTGAGGAACTCCCAGGCGAGCCTGGTCTTGCCGATGCCCCCGGGACCGGTCACCGAGACCAGGCGGGCCCGCCGCTCCCTGCTGGTGGCATGGAAGAGATCCTTGAGCAGGCGCAGCTCGTCGTCCCGGCCGACGAACGGCGCCTCGAGGGTCTCGGCCCGCTTCCGCCCACCCCGCTCGGCGACGACGCGGAGCGCCCGCCAGGCCGCCACGGGCGTGGTCCTGCCCTTCAGCGACCGCTCGCCCGCCTCCTCGAAGACGATCGCGGCCGACGCTGCCCGCTGGGTCGCCTCGCCCACGAGCACCGTTCCCGGCGCGGCCACCGACTGGAGCCGCGACGCCGTGTTGACGAGGTCGCCGGCCACCATCCCCTGGTTCGTCGCCCCCAGCGTGACGGCCGCCTCGCCGGTCAGGACCCCGGCGCGCGCCTCGATCGAGGGTCCCAGCGAGCGGACGGCGCCGACGAGGTCGAGCGCCGCGCGGACGGCGCGCTCGGCATCGTCCTCGTGGGCCGTGGGCGCGCCCCAGACGGCCATGACCGCGTCACCGATGAACTTCTCCACCGTGCCGCCGTAGCGGCCGATGACGTCGCGGGACAGGTCGAAGTAGCGGGACAGGAGCTCGCGGGTGTCCTCGGCATCCCTTCCCTCCGCGAGGGTCGCGAACCCCACCAGGTCGGCGAAGAGCACCGTGACCAGGCGGCGTTCCGCGACCGGCGCCGTCGGCGGACTCCCCGGGCCGAAGCGCGTGGTTGTCGCCGACGAGGCGTTGCCCAAGCCCACGAGCGGGGTCGCGCACTCGCCACAGAAGCGCATGTCCGGCTCGTTGGCGGCGCCGCACGACGGGCACGGCAGCGCCAGCGGGGCCGCGCAGCCACCGCAGAACTTCCGTCCCGGTCGGTTCTCCGTTCCGCAGTTCGAGCAGACCATCCCGTGCTCCGATGGACTTGGGGGCCGAGGGTACAACAGGGGGCCCGCGTCGGACAGGGGCGGTCGTGCTACCAGCGATGCGGAGCACGGACAGATGACACGGGCGACGCCGCCAGGCAAGCAGGGGCCAGGGCGCGGCGACGGCCGAGATACCGGAAGGGGAAGTGGAGCGGGAGACGGGATTCGAACCCGCGACATTCTGCTTGGGAAGCAGACACTCTGCCAGCTGAGTTACTCCCGCTCGGGAGGCCCGGATTCTAGCCCGGCGGCGGGCCGGCCGCAAACCGGTGTACTCGTTCGGTACGTCCGTTACGCATCGATGCCGACGGACGCGAGGTACTCGGCGGGCGTCAGGTACCCGAGGGCCGGCTTGCGGACGTCGGGCCGACCGTAGCGGGGGCAACGAGGCCGACGACGTCCGGCCCTTGTCCGAACCGCGTCCGGTCGAGAGGCTTCGGCTCGCGATGGCCGCATGGGGAGGGAGAACTCGATGAGGGTCGCGACAACGCGCGTGCGCCTGATCGCAGCGGCAGCCACCGCGACGGCGCTGGGGCTGCTCGTGACCGCCCCGCCGTCATCAGCCGCGGGACCGGTGGCCTTCGTCGGTCAGGAGTCCCTGGAGGTCGTCGCCAGGGGTGGTCACGGGACGGCGACGGTCGCGGTCTCGAACGAAGGGCCCGGGGTCACGATCGCCTGGTCGGTGACGCTGACCAGCGCCGCGGGCGCGGCCCGGGTGGATGTCGATCCTCCGTCGTCATCGCTGTCGGCGAACGACGTCTCGGTCATCGACCTGACGTTCCGGGTCACCGGGGCGGAGGGCTCGCTCGCGGGCTATCTCATCGGGACCATCGGCGGGGGGTCCGCTCCGGCCGTCCTGCCGCTCACGATCCAGGCGTTCCCGTTCGAGGTCCCGTTCGGCCCGCCTACGGTCATCGGGGCCTCGGCCCTGATCGCGGTGGTGTGGGTCCTCATCTGCTGGAAGCGGGGCGGCCTCCGCGCTCAGGCGACGAATGTGGATCCGGACGCTCCCCCGGCGTGGGAGCCCACCAGCTGGGCGACGACGATCACGGGTGCGGGCGGGCTCCTCGCGCTGCTGACGCTGAGCGGCGCCCTCCCGGCGGACACGGTCCTGTTCAGCAGGCAGGAGTTCGCCGCCCTCGCCCTCGTCTTCGCCGCGCTCGGCGTCCTGGCGCCTCTCGCGTTCGTCGCGCTCCGAGACTGGTTCGGGACCGCGCCGATGACGGCGGTCGCGATGGCGCTCACGACCGCCGGCGTCCTCGGCCAGCTCGCGACCCTGGACCTGCTGATCGTCGACGCCTACGGCCAGTCCGGCGGGCCCGTGCCGCTCCTGGTCTTCCTGGCGATCGCGATCCTGTGCGGCGTGCTGGTGCTGCTGTACGTGTGGCGGTCGTTGACGACGATCCTCCCGAAGGAGGCCGCGGTCACCGGCGGGCGGCGCGTGACCTTGCCCCTACTCTAGGCCTGATGAAGGCCTGTGCTTCCTGTGGCACCGCGAATCCGGCCGGATCGCGCTTCTGCAACGGCTGTGGAGCACCCCTGTCCGCCGCGGGCACGGTGCGCGAGGAGCGCAAGGTCGTCACGGTCCTGTTCGCCGACCTCGTCGGCTTCACCGCGCGCGCGGAATCGCTCGATCCCGAGGACGTGCGGGCGCTGCTCGTCCCCTACTACGACGTCCTCACGGACGAGATCGATGCCCACGGTGGCCGCGTCGACCGCTTCCTGGGCGACGGGATCATGGCCCTGTTCGGGGCGCCGGCGGCACACGAGGACGACCCCGAACGGGCGGTGCACGCGGCACTGCGGATCCTGGAGCGGATGCCGGGGCTCGGGCTCGACCTGCACGTCCGCATCGGGGTGAACACCGGGTCCGTCCTGTTCGCCGAGGGAACCGGCGAACGTGACGACTCGGTCACCGGTGACACGGTCAATACCGCGGCGAGACTCCAGGCGGCGGCCCCGGTCGACGGCATCGTCGTCGGTGAGCCGACGTACCAGGCGACGTCGCACCTGTTCCGGTTCGAGGCGCTCGAGCCGGTCACCGCCAAGGGCAAGGCCGAGCCGGTGCCGCTCTGGCGTGCCGTCGCACCGGCCCCCAGGGCCGGTGGCATGCCGCGCACCGAGGCCGCCCCGTTCGTGGGCCGGGACCGGGAGCTCGCGTCGCTGGTCCGGTCGTTCCAGCGGTCTCGATCGACGCCATCGGTCGAGCTCGTCACGATCCTGGCCGATCCCGGGATCGGCAAGAGCCGGATCGTGCGGGAGCTCGAGAGGCATGTCCGGGGCATCGCCCCCTCGGTCCTGTGGCATGAAGCCGGGCCGCCTCCCTACGGCGCGGGTCGTGCGTTCCGGGCGCTGGCCGAGATGATCCGCCAGCGTGCCCGCATCTCGGACGCCGACGGACCCGCCGCGGCCCGCCGCCGACTCGGATCCTGCCTCGCCCGCTACGTCCACGATGACGACGAGCGGGGGTGGGTCGCCCCCTTCCTCGAGTCGCTGCTCGGGCTGGGTCCGGCACCCGTGGGCGATCGCGAGGAGGCGTTCACTGCGTGGCGGACGTTCTTCGAGCGGGTCGCCGACCACGGGCCGACGGTGCTCGTGTTCGACGATCTCCACCGGTCGGACGGCGGGTTGCTCGACTTCATCGACGAGTTCGCCACCGGCGAGACCGACCGACCGATCCTCCTGGTCGCCGTCGCCCGCCTCGAGCTCCGGGACCAGCGGCCGCACTGGGGGGCGGCCTGGCGCAGCCACGAGGTGATCGAGCTGCCGCGCCTGTCCAGGGACTCGATGGGCGACCTGCTGGCCGCCCTCGCGGACGACCTTCCGCACACCCTCGCGGACCGCATCCTCGATCGGGCAGATGGCATCCCCCTCTACGCGGTGGAGATCCTGCGGATGCTCGCCGACCGGGGCGACCTCGAGCCGGCCGGGGGGACCTATCGGGTCCGGCGGGTGCCGGACAGGGTCTCGGTGCCGTCGTCGCTCCAGGCGCTGGTCGCTGCGCGGCTCGACGCCCTGGACTTCGACGAGCGGGCGATCGTCCGTGACGCGGCCGTCCTGGGCGACGCGTTCCGGGCCGGGGCACTCGCGGCCGTCGCGGCACGGACGAGCGCCGAGATCGCCCCGATCCTCGAGCGCCTCGTCCGTCACGAGCTGCTGGCTCCCGACGGCGATGACGGGCCGTCGGCGGATCGCCTGCGGTTCTCGCACGCGCTCGTCCGGGAGGTCGCCTACGGCACGCTGACCCGGCGCGACCGCCGCACCCTCCACCTGGCGGCCGCGGACCACTACGCCGGGCTCGAGGACCCCGAGCTCGGCGGTGAGGTGGCCACGCATCTCCTGGCTGCGTACCGCGCCGCGCCGACCGGTCCGGCCGACCCGATGCTGGCCGCCCGTGTCGTGGCTGCCCTGCGGACGGCCGCGGAGCGCGCATCGGCCGTCCACGCACCCGAGACCGCCCTGGCCTTCCTGAACGATGCCCTGTCGGTGGCCGTCGAGCCGACCGATCAGGCCGGCCTTCACCAGCGAGCGGCGACCGCGGCCCAGGAGGCCGCCCGGCTCGAGGAGGCGGAGAGCCATGCGGTGGTCGCCCTCGACCTGTACCGGCTCGCCGCCGATCCCCCGGAGGTGGCGCGGACCGCCGCCCGGCTGGGGTCCATCCAGGTGGAGCGCTACGACGCCGGAGCGGTCGCGACACTGCAGAACGCCGTGGATGAGCTGGCGATCGACACGCCGGACGAGGATCCGACGCTCGCCGACGAGCCGGCAGCGGTCGAGCTGCTCGCCCAGCTGGCACGGGCGCACGTCGTCAACGGCCACACGGCCGAGGCACTCGCGAGCGCCGACCGGGCGCTGCGACGGGCCGACCGTCTGCACCTGGTGCAGCTCACCGCCGACGGGCTCGCGGCGAAGGGAGCGGCGCTCCTGGAGGCCTGCCGCGTGCCCGAGGGCGTCGCCCTGGTCCGGGCCTCCCTCGACGTCGCCGACGAGCATGGCCTCGTCGCCGCTGCCCTGCGGGCACGCAGCAGCCTGTCGTCGGGCCTCATCTTCGACGATCCCGGAGAGGCCTTCCGGATCGCCCGCGACGGGCTGGAGATCGCCCGGGACTTCGGCTTCCGGGACCTTGCCGTGCGCATCGCCAGCAACTGGGCGCAAGCGGCGGTGGAGACCGGGGCCTGGGATCTGCTCGTGGAGGTCCTCACCGCGCTCCAGCGGCCGGAGATGGCGCTCACGGACCGGGTCGACCTCCAGGGTCGCGTGGAGATGATCGATGCACTGCGCAGTGGACCGGGCGCCGCGTCGCGGTTCGACGCCCTCGCGGCGCTCGTCTCGCCGGCGGGCGAGCAGCTGGCCGAGGCGAGCCACCGCGCCCGCCGGGGCTGGGCTCTGCTGGCCACGGGACGCCCGCGCGCGGCGCTCGTCGAGGCGGACACCGCCCGGGCGTTGCTGCACGCCGTCGGGCCGCGGACCGTGATCCTCGACGGCACGATCCTCGCCGCGCACGCGGCGCTGTGGACCGGCGACGTCGAGCGGCTCGAGCGCGCGGTCGACGAGATGTCCTCGTGCGGCCTGCACGGGCGGTGGTTCGACGGGGTGACGGCGTCCCTCGCGGCGGGCCTTGCGGCCCGCCGAGGCAGCGTCGGCGCGGCGATCCGAGGCTACCGACGCGCGGAGGCGTCGTGGCGCGGGCTCGAGACGCCGTTCGCGGCCGCGCTGGCCTCGCTCGAGGCGTCCCAGCTGCTTCCCGCGTCCGGCGCGGCGGCTATCGCCGCCACGGACACGGCTCGCCGACGACTGGTCGACCTGCGGGCGACGGCGCTGCTGGACCGCCTCGCGACCGGGCTGGTCGCGGACGGGTGAGCGCGCTCGCCCGCCGGTCAGGCAGGGCGAGCGCGCCGCGGTCCGACTATCCGGCCTGCTTCCACTGGACCAGCGTGACGTGCCCGTCCGGACCGACGACCGCGAGCGAGTGCAGCTGGGTGTAGTACAGGGTCTTGTCGTGGTTGATCACGAGCGTCGTGACCCGTGACTCCTCGGTCACCCCGGGTACCACGCCGACCATCGCGGCCAGCGGATCGTGGATGAACTGCTCGGAGTCCGGTGAGCTGCTCTTGACCCCGTAGTACCACAGGCCGAACGGAACGACGTCGAGGCCCGGGACGATCCCTCCCAGGGGGATCTCTGTCCAGGGGATCGTCTCGTTCGGAACGGGCTCCCGAGGTCCGCGCCAGTCTGCCATGTCGAGGCCTCCCCTCGCCGACGGCGGCGGCACCGCGGAGGGCTGCCCCCGCAGACGCCACCGTCCTGCCATGGCCCACCGACACCCCGGGCATGCCGCGGGCCTGCCCTGCGTCGGCCCGACGGCTCACCCGGGATCGTTCGCTGATCCGGCGGAGCGACGACAGCTCCGATGCTAGCGACCGCCGGGCGCCCACGCACCGCCGATCGGCTCGCCCGTCAGGGTCGTGCCCTACGGCACGCCGGGCTCCTGCGCCCCCGGGGCGTCGCGGAGCGTCGGCGTGTCGGGCCGGCTGTGGAAGAACACGTCCGCGCCGTCGTGCAGGAAGGAGATCAGCGACGACTGGACGCGGCCATCGCGCGCGATGGCCGTCGGGCCAGGCGACGTCACGCTCGAGATGCTCCCGTGCCCAGGCCCCGCCCGGCCACCCGCTCGACGCGCTCAGCCGAGCCAGCGGATCTCGGGCTCCCGACGGTCGGTCGGCCCGGGGACGACGTTCGGATGGCCCACGACGATCGGGGCGACCGGCAGCATCTCCTCGGGTAGCCCGACGAGGGCCCTGCCGGCGGCCGTCTCGAGGTAGCGCTGGGCATAGCCGATCCAGCAGGTGCCCAGGCCGAGCCCGGCCGCGGCGAGCATGAGGTTCTCTGCGGCGAGCGAGCAGTCCTCCACGACCCAGCGCTCGGACGCGTTCCCCGAGATCAGGATGAGGACCGGGGCGTGATGGAGGATCTGGTAGTCGGGATCGGCGAGCCGCACACGCCGCCGCTCGACCCCTGGCCCGTCGGGCAGGGCGCCGGCCAGCAGGTAGGCCTTCGTCTCCGCGGAGAGCCGGTCGAGCAGGGCCTGGTCGCGGACGACCAGGAACGTCCACGGCTGGCCGTTCGTCGCGCTCGGCGCGAGGACCGCGGCGCCGATGAGGCGGCGGATCGTCTCCTCGTCGACCGGCTCGGCGGTGTAGTCGCGGACCGAGCGCCGGGACGCGAGCGCGGTGTCGAGGTCCATCCGACCCTCCTTCGGGAGCAGGCCGGCGCAGGCCCGGGACGGGTCCGCGCCACGTGCCTCGATTCTCGACCTTGCCGCGACGCTGCGGGAGCCGCCGGCGACCGACGTCAGCGGGCGGGACCGTCGAGCGCCAGGTCGGTCGGCAGAGGAGCGTGCACCGGAGCTCCGTGCCCTGGGAGCAGTAGCGTGGGCCCCAGGGCGACGATCTCCCGTGCGGCCGCGACCGCCCGCTCGGGGTCGAGGCTGAGCCCTGTGTCCGGGGCCCGAAGCCGGCCGCGCCGGTCGCCGCGGAGAGCGTCGCCGCTGACGACGACCCCGTCGGTGCGGCGCAGCGCGATGCTGCCCGCGGTGTGTCCGGGGACGTCGATCACCTGCCATCCGCCGAGGGTGTCGCCCGTCCGCAGCGTCAGGTCGGGATCGATCGGGGGGATCCGGAAGACTCCGAAGATCACGCGCATCACGCGCCGGCCCTTCCGGGGCAGGCCGTGCCCCGCGAGCACCGGGGCGTCGAGCGCGCCGATCGCCACGGGGGCGCCGGTCGACCGCCGCAGCGCGGCGGCGCTGCCGATGTGGTCGGGATGCCAGTGGGTGAGGACGATCGCCCGGACGTCTCGCGGGCCGCGATCGAGCCGCCGGAGCGCCGCGAGGATCCGGCTCGCGTTGCCCGGCATCCCCGTGTCGAATACCACCACCCCGTCGTCGTCGGTCGCGAGGTAGACGTTGCCGACCCGCGTCCCCTCCACCCTCACGATCCCGTCGGCGACCCGCACATGGCCAAGTATGCGCCGTCGTCCGGCGCCGAGGCCCGCGGCGGCGAGCGCGTTCGGCCGATGGCACCCGCGGGCCGCCCCCTACACGTGGGGCGCGACGCCCTCCGCCAGCGCCTGCATGACCTCGACCTGCGCGCCCCACCCGAGCAGCGGGAAGTAGCTGCGCGCGACGAACTCGACCGGCATGCCCGCCTGCTCGCGGATCGCCAGGAGCGACTCGACGATCGACTCCGACGGGCCGGCGAAGATGGCGCGCCCCTTCAGGAGCTCCTCGGCGGCCGGGGTGGGCGGCGGTGACGGCGGGGGACCGGGGCGCCGCGCCGAGGCCTCCATGTCGCTGTACTTCCAGCTCATCGCCCAGAGTGCGTCCGCGTGGCGCGCGAGCGCATCGGCCTCCGAGCGGCCCGGCAACAGGATCGAGTAGTGGAGGATCGAGAAGGTCGCCGGGTCGCGCCCGGTCCGCTCGAGCTCGTCGCGGACCCAGCCGACCATCTGGAGGAACCGCTCGGTCGGCGCGTTGGCGAAGATGCCGTCGGCGAGCCGGGCTGCCCGACGGATGGCCGGCTCGGCGCTGCCGCCGACGACCACCGGGATGCGGGTCGAGGGGGTCGGACGGACGGCGATCTCCGGCAGCCGGTAGACGTCGCCCTCGTGGTGGAACGGCCGGCCGCTCCACGCCTGCGGCAGGATCCGCAGGATCTCGTCCATCGCCCGCCCGCGCTGGCGCGGGTCGGCGCCCAGGCCCTCGAACTCCACCTCAGACCAGCCGAGGCCCAGCCCGAGCGTCAGCCGGCCGTGGCTGAGCAGTTGGACGGTCGCCGCGTCCTCGGCCAGGCGGATCGGGTGGTGGAGCGGCGCGAGGACCACACCGGTCCCGATGCCGATCCGGGACGTCGCGGCCGCGATCGCCCCGCTGACGACGAGCAGCGAGGGCATGTACCCGTCGTCCACGAAGTGGTGCTCGGTCGTCCAGGCCGAGGTGAAGCCGAGCCGCTCGGCCTCGACCGCCAGCCGAACGGTCTCGTCGTAGGCCCGCGTCCAGTCGGTCTCGCCCGGCCGGAGCTGGGCGCTCAGGAGTCCGAAGCCGATCCCCATGGCCGCACGATACGGCCGACCGGCTCGGCGTGCACGGCGACCGACTCAGGCCGGCAGGTCCACCCCGGCCGCTCCTACCCGGGCGCCACGTTCAGCCCGACGTCCTCCGGCGACGGGGTGGGTCGTTCCACGCGGACCAGTAGTCGGCCCATTCGGGCTCGTGGTCCGCGCCCGCCGTCGGCTGGTCGTGGTCGCCGGCCGGCCGGTCGGGGTCGCCGCCCGGCCCGGGCGCCGGCGCGTTCCCGCGTCGGGCCGGCCGTCGCGACCCGGGTGCGGCGCGCTCGAAGGCCTCGTCGCGCGCCCGGTTGAGCCGCGCCATCGCAGCGGTGGTATCCGTGCCGGTCGCGTCGGGGTGGAGCTCCCGCGCGCGACGCCGGTACGCGCGGCCGATCTCCGCCCGATCGGCACCCGGCGACAGGCCGAGGGTGGTGTACGGGTCGAAGGGCTCGCGGGCGGGACGCACGACGGTAGGATGGCGCCCGACGCCGCAGCGAGCAAGGGGGCGGAGGGCGCGAGCGGGTCCGGGGGCCCACCTGCACTCGATCGTCGGGCCCGTCGGACGCGGGTGGTAGCCTTCGCCCCCATGCCCGTCCTCGTCGCACCCGCCACGTGACAGTCGGCGGGCTCCAGGCGCTCGTCGTCATCCTCGCGCTCTTCTGCGCGTGGCACGCGTGGACCGCCCTGGGGCCGCGTCTCGCCGCCACCTTCCTCGTCATCACGTTGGTGACGTCATGGACGCTCGAGGAGATCGGCGTGGTGACGGGGCTCGTGTACGGCCCGTACCACTACACGGTGGCGCTGGGTCCGTCGATCGGGGCCGTCCCGCTCCTCATCCCGCTGGCCTGGTTCGCGCTGGCCTACCCGACGTCCGTGCTGGTCGACCTGGTCGCTGGGCGATGGGTGGGCGGGTCACCCGGAGGACCGCGGCGGCTCGTCGCGCTTGCCGTGGCCGGGGCGCTGCTCATGGCGGCCTGGGACGTCGCGCTCGACCCGATCCTCTCCGGCCCGACCTACCGGGCCTGGGTCTGGGAGGCGAGCGGCACTGTCGGTGCGGTCCCGGCCCAGAACTACCTCGGCTGGGCCGCCACCGCGTTCGCGATCTACCTCGCGTTCCGGCTGGTGGCTCGACGCGTCCCGGAGCTGGGCACCCCAGCCGTGACGGCCCCCGCGCCGGCCCCGTCCTGACCGCCGCGGGACCCACCGCTCCCGGCGCCGCCCTACGGCGTGCCGTTGAGGAGTCGCAGCGCGATGAAGGCCGCCGCCGCGGCCAGGGCCACCCACACCCAGACGCGGAGCGGAGGCAGGACCCAGCGCCTGCGTGGCGCCGCGTTCGCGTCGCCCTGGTCCCGACCCGGCGTGCCGGGGGGCCGGGACCTGCCCAGGGTCCCGGGAGCGGCCCCGGTGCGGAACGTGTTCGGGGCGCTGACGTCGGTCAGGGTGTTCGGGCGGACCTCGGGCGACCCGGGCTGCTTGCCGGTCATCGGTGCCTCCGTGTCGCGGGCCCGCGGCCGCAGGGTCCGGGCGCCGGGCTGCGTCGCATGGGCTCAGCCTCGGTCAGTCGGCCGGTCGACCCGAGCGCCCGTCGGCGCTCAGATCTCCTCGAGCGGGATCGACTCCCGCCGCCTGCGCTCCGGCGGCGTCCGGTCCATCCGGGCGATCGCCGTGTCGATGAGCGACCGCATCGCGAGGAGCTGCTCCTTCCGGGCCGCGCGCATGTGCTGGCGCGTCTCCGCCGGGAGGAATCCCATGACCAGCGACTCCATCGACTCGAGCGCGCCCACCCCGGCCCGGGCCTCCATCCCGCTCTCCCGCTTCTCGAGCTCCGCGAGCCGCTCCTCGAGGACGGCCAGCCGAGCCGCCAGCTCCGCTTCTCGACGCGTGTCAGCCATCCCTGTTCGCTCCTTTCGACCCGGCCGCGACCGCCCCGGCCGCCGAGAACTCGATCCGCAGTGTGTGGTCGTGGAAGCCGCCGCCGATCGTCTCGGCGTCGACGAGGACGCGCGGCAGGATGAGGTTCCGCCGCCACGACCCGACGACGACCACGAGCTCGTCGGCGAAGCGCGACAGGTGGACCTCCTCGCGCGAGGTGAACGGCAGCTCGAGCTCGAGGACGAACCGCTCGCCCTCGCGCCGGACGGTGTACGGCCGCCCGCGGTAGAAGAAGTCGGTCGGGTCGACGTCACCGAACACCGCGGCCCCGAGCTGGCGGAGCATCCGCTCGCCCACGACCTCCTCGTCGAAGAACGGCGCCGCGCGGACCGGGACCGGCGCGAACGACTCGTCCACGAGCGGCCGGTACCGCTGCTGCGCCTCGCGCCACGCCCCGAAGTACGCCCCGGCGTCGTCGGGGAGGACGCGATTGCAGATCACCAGGTCGGTCGGGTAGCCGTAGAGATGGAAGTACGTGAAGGAGCGCTGCGCCTCCTTGATGACCATCCGCTCGAGATTCAGGACGATCCGGATCGAGGTCAGGTCGGGGTCGGACAGCAGGTCGTGCATGTGCTCGAGCCGGCCGAAGAGCTCCTCGCCGGCGGTGAAGACGTCGTTGCCGGGCGTGGGCATCCCCGTCACCCGTCCGAGGATGGGGCCGGTGAGCTGGGAGATCCGGCGCTGGATCGGGTAGATGCGCTCGAGCCACCAGCGTCCGGCCTCCGGGAGGCTGAGCAGCCGAAGTGTCTCGCCGGTGGGCGCGGCGTCCACCACGATGAGGTCGTAGAGGCCGCGGTCGTGGTGCTCGGCGATCCAGAGCAGGCTCGCGAGCTCGTCCATCCCGGGCAGGACGCTCATCTCCTCGGAGAGGACGTCGTCGAGGCCGCGCCAGCGCAGGACGCTGCTGACGTACTCCTGGATCGTCCCCCAGTACTTCTCGATGTTGTGGAAGACCTCGGACTCCTGGCCCCAGAGGTTCGGCGCGATCTCGACCGGCTCGGGCCCCAGGGGGCGGTCGAACGAGTCGGCCAGGCTGTGGGCCGCGTCCGTGGACATGACGATCGTGCGGTAGCCGCGCTCGGCGGCCAGCAGGGCGGTGGCGGCGGCCACGCTCGTCTTGCCGACGCCGCCCTTGCCCGTGTAGACGACGATCCTTGTCACGCGCGAACGATACGCCGGGGGGCCTGAGAGGGCCCCGGGGCCGGCCGCGTCAGCCGCGATCCGGCCTTGGGGCGGCCGTCGATCGGCGCACCACCAGCTCCACGGGAAGGTCCAGCTCGTCGGCCGCCGCCGACCCGTCCTCGGCCAGCGCCTCCGGCGCGTCCCCGCCACCCCCCGACGCCGCGCCACGTGCCGCGGCCCCGCCACTCGCCGCCGGCGCGTCGAGGATCAGCCGCGCCGCCGCGTAGCCCTTCAGGCGGAGCGGCTGCCGCACGGTCGTGAGCGCCGGGCGGGCGCGGGCGGCGGCCTCGGTGTCGTTGAAGCCGACGACCGAGAGGTCCCGCGGCACGTCGATCCGCGCCGCTCGTGCGGCGGCCAGCACCCCGAGGGCGAATTGGTCGCTCATCGCCAGGATGGCGGTCGGGCGGTCGGGTCGCTCGACCCAGCCGCGCCCACCGTGCCCGCCGAGCGCCTCGACGCGCCCGACGCCGCCCAGGAAGTAGCGGCCGGCCTCCGCGCCCAGGTCCTCGTCGCTGTGGGCGCACTCGAAGACGGGGATGTCGTCTGGGTCGATCCCCGCCTCGGAAAGCGCGTCCCGGTACCCGGCCAGGCGCGAGGCGGCGACGTCGAACCGCGCGTCGGCGATCCGCCCCGCGTTCGCGGGGCCGGTGTAGCCGTCGGGGTGGAAGGGGAGGGCGACGATCGCGATGCGTCGGTGGCCCAGGCCGGCCAGGTGTCGGGCGGCGTCCCGGGCACCCCCCCGGTCGTCCACGCTCACGGTCGTCACGCCGGGCATCCGTGGCTGGTCGACGATCACCAGGGGCACGTCGCGCCGGATGGCCGCGTCCAGGACGGCGGCGCCATGCGGCAGGGAGTACGCGATGAAGCCGTCCACGGCCACGTCGGAGATCGACCGGGTGTCTTGCGCGTCCCTGCCGCCGGGGACGATGAGGAGGCCCAGCCGTCGCTCGTCGCAGGCGTCCGCGATCCCGCGCAGGAGGGCGGTGGTCGTGGGGTCGTCGAGGGAGAAGGGGAGCGACTCGGGCAGGATGAGCCCCAAGGGAGCCGGCTCGACGGGTCCGGAGCATCCGCGCGACGGGGTCGGGACCCGCGTAACCGGCGGTGTAGGCGGCCTCGAGGATCCGGGCGCGGAGGTCGGCCGAGAGCTGGTCGGGTCGGCTGAACGCGTTGGAGACGGTCGTCTTCGACACGCCCAGCGACGCAGCCAGGTCGCCGAGCGTCAACCGGCTCCGGGATCCCATGCGTCCTCCCTCGTCGCTTCTCACGCGGCCGATCGGGTCTGACGGCCGGCCTGCCCGGCCCGCGACCCTCGATCCCTCGGTACCCGCGCCGGCTGCCGGTGCCCGGCCTGCCGGCCCGCGATGTGCGGCCCCGGGGCCGTCGATGACCGCCGTTCATTCTACGACTTGACCGGTTCAGAAGCGAGTGCTACGATGCGCATGTCTTGACCGGTCAAGAACGCAGAACCGAAGGGACCGGACGGGACGGGAGCAGATGATGAACGAGACCACGACGCCGACCCTCAGCACCTGGACCGAAGCCGGCCGCGCGCGCGAGATCATCGAGTCCGCCCTGCGCGAGCACCAGGCCTGCGCGGACTGCGGCGAGCCCATGGGCATCGCCGAGCACGGCGGCAAGCTCTGGGTGGAGTGCGCCTCACTGCACACGCGCAGCGGCTTCCGGCATGCTTTCACCGCGGCGTTCCACGAGCGCCACCGGCTCTGGCTCCCCACCGGGGAGCTCGCCGCCGCAGCCTGACCGCGGCGGCGGCGGGGGCCTGACCACGGCGGCGGGGGCCTGACCGCGACGGCCGCCGCGGTGCCCCGATCTCGACCGCCAGCCGCTGCCCGGTCCCGCGCGCCCCGGTCCGGGATCAGACCTCCAGGAAGATCCGGTCGTGCTCGCGGACGTGCTCGGTCACGTTGATCGCGACGTCGTCGCCCGGGTTCGCGAGCTCGACCGGTCGGTGGTCGATCTCCATCGACCGGACCGTCTCCTCGACATCGGTCATGTGACCGAGGATATGGATCCGGTCGCCGACCGTGAGCGGCGCCGTGAGGCTGATCGCCGCGACCGACGGATGGCCGAAGTAGTGGGTCACCGTCCCGATCGCTTCGGCCGGATCGTGCACAGCGGACATGGTCCCACCTCCAGTGGCATCGACCCTACGCCTCGATCGCCGTCGCGTCGACGGCCGGATGGACCGTCGCGGGGACACGGCCGTGCTCGATCTCGCCGCGCCCGGAGAGCACCAGGCGGCGTCCGGCCGGCGGAGCCGGCCGGACGGATCTCGTCGCCGCGGCGGCGACGCCCGGGGCGGCCCGTCGGATCGCGTCCGGGGCGACATGTCACAAACCGCCCGGAGCGCTGGTATCCATCAGCGCGCTACTCCCGACGACCCGCCAGGGCGTACTCGTGCCCATTCCCACGCTCGAGCACGCACGGTGAGCGCTCCGGAGGATCGCCGCGGCCGTGACGCTGAGGGGTCGTCCGCTGGATAGCAGCGCCCCGGGCGATGGATGGAGCAGTTCTGGGCGCATCCCGCCGATAGGATCGCCCCGGGCGCTATCTGGCGGCGGCGACGCAGCCGACGGGGACCTGCCGCGCCCCGCGGCGGCCCCGCGGCGGCCTCGCCGCCGCTCCGTGCCCCGCGCCGCTGCCGCCGGCCGCAGCCCGGGCGCCCCTCAGACCGCGACCCAGTCGAGGCCCAGCCGCGCCGCCGTCGCTGGCGTGGGGTTGCCGGTCGCCACGTCCCAGCCCGCCATCGTGAAGTACTCGTCGAGCGCGTGCTCGATCGCGGCGTGGTCGAGCGCGACACCGGCCGTGGGCCCGGTCCCGGTCAGCGGCCGGAAGAACTTGGCGGGGAGCTTGTCCTCGGCCCGGCCCAGGCCCTCGCGGGCGTTGAAGAGCCGGAGCATGTTCAGGCGCCGCTCGCCGATCTCCATGAGCTCGTCGAGGTCGAAGTCGTCCCAGCCCGTGACGGTCCGCACGAGGTCCACCGTCTCCTTCGGCCCGAAGAGCTCCCATCCCGGACCCCAGACGAACTGGCAGAGCGACGCGGTATCCAGGAAGGAGTAGAACTGCTGGGTCTTCAGCGCGAACCGCACCTTGTCGGTGTCCAGCGAGTCGGGCACCAGCGCCCGGTCGAAGCCGAGCATCGCCATGCGCTCCAGCGCGACCTCCCAGGCCCCCTCCTCGATCATCCCGTCGTGCTCGGACGACTGGTGGTCGGCGCCGAAGGGGTTGACCGCGTAGATCACGCCGAGCGACCGCTTGTACTGCGGCATGTGCGCCGGGGCCTCGGCGCCCTTCACGGTGATGAGGAAGTCGTGCCCGCGCTCGAGGATGTCGGCGGCCTTGCGCGAGCCGTTCGCGAGGATCTCGCCGAAGCCCTCACGGGTGGCGATCATCTCGGTCAGCCGGACCATCGCGGCCGCGCTGCCGAAGGGGGCCCGGAAGCCGAGCTCCTCCTCGGTGATCTCGCCGTTCTCGAAGCACTCCATGGTCCACGCGACGGTCGCGCCCGTGCCGATCGTGTCGAGGCCGTGCTCGTTGCAGATCTGGTTCGCGAGCGCGACCGCGGGGAGGTCGGCCACGCCGCAGTACGACCCGAAGGTGGCGAGGGTCTCGTACTCGGGCCCGCCGTGCCGGCGCTCGACGGGGCGCCCTTCCCACTCGGCCTCCACGGCGCGCTTGCACTTGACGGCGCACGAGTAGCACGTCTCGCGTGCGACCAGGATCGTGGCGGTCATCGTCTCGCCGGAGATCGCCTCGAACTGGTCGAACTGGCCGGCGTTGTAGTTGAAGGTGGGGAGCGTGCCGGAGGCGTGCTGCGACTCGAGCACGCTGGCCGTGCCGTGGTCCTGGAGGCCGGCGACGTCGGCGTTCACCCGGACGTTGGCCACGCCGTACTTCGCGATCTCCTTGAAGCCGGCGGGGTCCGCGATGTCGAGTGCGCGCTTCGTCCCGCGGACGACGACCGCCTTGAGGTTCTTCGATCCCATGACGGCGCCCATGCCGGTCCGGCCGTTGGCGCGGTTGGCCATGCTGATGATCGCCGCGAGTCGGACGAGCTTCTCGCCGGCGGGCCCGATCTGCGCGACCTGGGCCTTGGGGTCTCCGAGCTCGGCGCGGATGGCGTCGTCCACGTCGGCGGTGGTCCGGCCCCAGAGGTGGCCGGCGGGGCGGAGCTCGGCCTCGCCGTCGTGGATCCACAGGTAGACGGGCTCGTCCGCCCGGCCCTTCACGACGATCCCGACGAACCCGGAGAAGCGGAGCTCGGCGGGGAAGAAGCCCCCTCCCTGGCTGTCGCCGATCCCGTCCACGAGCGGCGAGCGAGCGTTGATGCAGACGCGGCTCTGGCCGGCGATCGGGGTGCCGGTGGTGAGGCTGTCCATGAACGTGAGGACGTTGGCAGGGTCGTACGGGGCGGTCCCGACCGGCATGTCCCGGAGGATGTAGTAGAGGCCCATCGCCGAGCCGCCCAGGTACTTCCGGAAGAACGACTCCGGGGGCTCCTCGACCTGGATCGATCGCGTGGTGAGGTCCACGTGGAGGATCTTCCCGGTGCGCATGTCGCTCATCGCCGATGCCTCCCCTCGGCCGGTGGGCCGAACTGCCGCGGCGCGCTCCCCGTCGCGGCGGTCACCCGTGGCGGCCGGTGGCCGTCGCCGGGTCGAACGAGGGTCATGATACCGGTCGCCGGAGCGGTTCCGGCGGCGGCGGCCGCCGGCGGGGGCGTCGCGGGCCGGTGGCGGCGGCCGGACAGCGACCCGGCAGGCGGCTCGGCCTCGGGCGCGGGCGGCGGGCCATGCGGCAGTTACCGACCGCGCCCCGCGCTCGTACGATCGGCCGGGATGTCCGGCGTCGACTCCGCCCCGGAGTTCATCGCGCGTGCGAGAGAGATCGACCTGCTCGCCGATGCCTTCGCGCGTGCGTGCGCGGGAGGGCCCTCGGTCGTCATCATCGGCGGCGAGGCGGGCGTCGGGAAGACGCGGCTCGTCGAGGAGTTCGCGTCGCGGGTGCGGGACCGCGCGCTCGTCCTCGTCGGGCGGTGCTTCCCCCTCTCGGGCCGCCCGCTGCCGTACGCGCCCTTCGGCGACCTGTTCCGAGACCTCCAGCGCCAGCTGCCGCCCGCCGAGCTCGTCTCCATCCTGGGTCCGGCGCGCGACGAGTTGCGGCTGCTGGTGCCCGAGCTGGACGCGCGGCCGGCGCGGGTCGCGCGGGAGGAGGACCTCCGCACGAAGGCGGTCGGCCGTGCGCGGTTCTTCGAGCTGCTGCTGGGGATCGCGCAGCGGGTGCAGGCGTCGCGGCCGACGGTCATCGCGATCGACGACCTCCAGTGGGCCGACGCGGCGACGCTCGATGTGGTCCGCTTCCTGGCGCGCGGCATCCGCGAGGGCCGGCTCCTGCTGGTCCTGGCGGCGCGGACCGACGACCTGCCGACCGACGACGCCCTGCTGACCGCGCTGGGGCACGTGGAGCGGGCCGGATCCGTCCGCCGGGTCGAGCTGCACCGGTTCACGCGCCCGGAGCTGGCGGCGCAGATCGCGTCGATCCTCGGTACCCAGCCGGACCCCGAGCTCGTGGACGCCGTGCTTGCTCGGAGCGACGGCAATCCCTTCTTCGCGGAGGAGCTGCTCGCGGCGATGCGCCGCGGGGCGACCGACGTCCCTCCGCTGCTGGACGACCTCCTCCGCGGGCGCCTGGCGACGGTGTCGGCGGCGACGCGGGACGTCCTCCGCGTGGCTGCGCTCGTCGGGATGGAGATCGACGACGAACTCGTCGCCTCGGCGACCGGGATGCCGGCGACGGGGGTGGCGGCGGCGCTGCGCGAAGCGGTCGAGCGCGGGCTGCTGGTCGGCGACGGCCGGACGGGCGGCCGGATCGCGTTCCGTCACGGGCTGCTGCGCGAGTGCGTCGAGCGGGAGCTGCTCCCCGGCGAGCGTCGGCGGCTCCACGCGGCATGTGCCGGGACGCTCGAGGTGTCGCCGCGGACCCGCGTGGTCTCGGGCGAGACCGCGCGGCACTGGCTGCTCGCGGACCGGCCGGACCGGGCGCTCCCGGCGCTGCTGGTCGCGGCGCAGGAGGCCGAGCGCCACTTCGCGTACGCCGACGCCCGGCGCGGGTTCGAAGAGGCGCTGCGGCTGGCGGAGGTGGTGCCGCTGCCCGACGCGCCGGAGGACCTCGACCTCGCAGGGGTCCTGCAGCACGCGGCCGACGACGCGGCGCTGACCGGGGATCCCGCGGCCGCCGTCGCGCTGGCGCGGCGGGCGCTCACCGCGCTCCCGTCCCCGCGCGACGCGACGCGCGAGGCCGGCATCCACGAACGGCTCCGCTGGTACCTGTGGGAGGCGGGCGACCGCGCGGGCGCGGAGCGGGCGCTCGAGGAGGCCTACCGGCTGGTGCCGGCGGAGCCGCCGTCCGCGGCACGCGCCCGCGTGCTGGGGCAGGCGGCCGGGCACCGCCTGCGGACAGGCCGGTTCGCCGAATCCCTCGCCCTGGCGGACGAGGCGATCGAGGCGGCTCGAGCGTGCGGCGCCCTGCCCGAGTCGGCCTTCGCGCTGGGCGTCCGGGGTTGGGTGCGCGCGGTCCTCGGGAGCCCGGACGAAGGGGTCGCGGACCTGCGCGAGGCGCTTTCGATGGCGGAGGTCCTCGGCCGCCCGGAGGGTCGGGCGCTCGGGGTGGCGAACCTGTCGGGCCTCCTGCTTCACGTCGGTCGGCTCGACGAGGCGCGGGCGACCGCGACCGACGGGCTGGCGACCGTTCGCGCCATCGGCCTCGAGCGGACATACGGCGGCTCGCTCGCGGCGACGGCAGCGGCCGCGGCGTTCCTCGCGGGCCGCTGGGACGAGGCCCGCGCGCACTGCGTGCATGCCCTCGCCGTGACGGCGCCCGGCCCGGAGGCGGTCTGGGTGGGCGCGGTCGCGATGCGTGTCGCGGCCGGGGCGGGAGCCCCGGACCTCCTGCGGACCGGACGGGCTGCGTGCGAGCCCTACCTCGGAGCGATCACCGACCGGATCCACGCGCAGTGGCACGCGATCGGATCCGCCGAGGCTGTGCTCGCGGCCGGCCGCCCCGCCGAGGCCAGGACGATCGCGGAGGTGGCGATCGCACGGTCGCCGGAGGGGACTCTCGACGACCCTCTGGCGACGCTCATCGCGCTGGCCCTCCGCGCGGTCGCGGACATGACGGACGAGGCGGCGTTGACGCGCGACGCGGCCGGCGCGGCGGCGCTTCGCGCGGCGGCAGACGCGCTCATCGCGACGTGGCGTGCGCGGCGCGCCTCCGCGGGTGGCGCGATGCCGTGGCCTGCCGGCGTCGAGGCGTCCGAGGCGCTGATCCGCGCGGAGGCGGCGCGGGCGTGCGGCGCCGACGACCCGGCCGCGTGGGGGGAGGCGGAGAGGAGGTTCGACGCGCTCGGGCTCGTCCCGGCGTCAGCGTACGCACGCCTCCGCAGGGCGGAGTCGATCCTGGGCTCTGGCGCGGATGTCCGGGAACGGCGCGCCGCCGCCGCCGTCCCGCTCGGGCAGGCGCTCGCGGTCGCGGAGCGGATCGGGTCGGCGCCGCTTGCGACGGCCGCGCGACAGCTCGCGGAGCGGGCGCGCGTGGACGTGGGAGCGGGTATGCCCGAGGCGGGCCCCGCCCCCGCTGACGCGATCGTGGAAGCGCCGGCACGACCCGCCGCCGCGTTCGTCGCATCGCGCCACCTCACCGCGCGCGAGCTCGAGGTCCTCGCCCTCGTCGGCGCCGGCTGGTCGAACGGCGAGATCGCATCGGCGTTGTTCATCAGCCGCAAGACGGCGAGCGTCCACGTCTCGAATCTGCTGGGGAAGCTGGGCGTCGCCGACCGGATCGAGGCGGCCTCCCTCGCTCAGCACGCGGGTCTCGACGGTCCGCCCCGGCCCGGCTCGGTCCTGGCCGGCCTCGACCGGGAGGGCTGAGGGCCGAGGCGCCCTGAGGTATCCCGCCTGCGGTCTGAGTCCCCCGCTCGGTCGGATCTGGGCGCCGTCCCGATGGAATCGATCCCTCGCGAGGGCATCGTCGGTCTTGCCTCCGACAGGAGGCCATGGACCTCAGGAGGTGCCCCGTGCGCCGCATCACTGCTCTCGCGTTCGCGATCGTCCTCACCCTCTCCATCGCCGCCCCCGTGGCGGCGGTCGGACCCGGGAGGAGCGGATCGCACGCGCCCGTCTACTACCTCTCGCTCGGCGACTCGCTCTCTGTGGGCGAGCAGCCTCTCGGTCCCGACGGCACCGGCGTCGCGACCGACCAGGGCTACGCGGACCAGCTCTACGCGATCGCCAGGGTCCGGTACCCGAACCTTCGGCTGGTGAAGCTGGGCTGCCGCGGCGAGACGACCGCGACGATGATCGCCGGCGGCGTCTGCGCCTACGAACACAGGAGCCAGCTCGTCGAGGCGGTCCTCTTCCTTCTCGCGCACCGGAAGTCCGTCGTCTTCGTGACGATCGACATCGGTGCCAACGACTTCCCGTGCCAGGACTCGGAAGCCTGCCTCGCGGCCGGCTTCGCGAGCATCGGCCGCAACCTGCCGCGGATCCTCACCGCTCTCCGAGTTGCGGCCGGCCCGACGACGCCGATCGTGGGCGCGACCATCTATGACCCCATCCTGGGCGCCTGGCTCCTCGGAGCGGACGGCCAGGCTCTCGCGACCGCGTCGGTCCCGGTCTTTGCGACCGTCAACGGCTTCCTGGCCTCGACCTACGCGTCGGCCAAGGTACCGGTCGCCGATGTCCAGGGCGCCTTCTCCACCGCCGACTTCACGCCGGTGCCGGAGCTCGGCGGCCTGCCGCTGAACGTCGCCCGGATCTGCCAGTGGACGTGGGTCTGCGCCCCGGCGCCATACGGCCCCAACAACCACGCGAACGCGGCCGGCTACGCGGCGATCGCCCAGGCATTCGCCGCGGTCCTGTCACCGCTCATCTGAGTCTCACCACTTCGCAGGGGGCACCGGGGGCGCGGGCGGGGGGCCGGACGGTCGGCGGACCGTCCGGCCCCGCCCGACGGTCGGCGGACCGTCCGGCCCCGCCCGACGGTCGGCCCGGGACGCCGCGTCGTGGCGGTCCCTCGCCCGACCGAGGAGGACAGTCGAAATGCGACCCGACGAG
This sequence comes from uncultured Chloroflexia bacterium, assembly GCA_963717255.1. Lineage (GTDB taxonomy): Bacteria > Chloroflexota > Limnocylindria > Limnocylindrales > CSP1-4 > CAIYQJ01. The sequence continues at coordinate 113,652 of CAVQVT010000010.1, forward strand.
CGGATGCGCAGAGACACGATCGACGGGGTCCCGTCGCCGTGGGAGAACCGGATCGCCGAGCCGGAGGGTGAAGCCGGCCGGGCTGAGCGGACGGACGCGGGGGAGGGGGCCGCCACGTCGATCCCCGGCGGGCGCCCGTGGCCACCCCCCGGAGTCCTTCGGCACAGCGAGTGGCGGGGCAGCCGGGTCGGCGACCCGCTCGTCCTCCTCGGGCTCGCGATGTGGATCCTCGCCCAGGCGCTGCCCGCCTACGGGACGGCGCCCTTCCTCCACCCGGAGCCGGACACGACGATGGGGTGGCAGGCGACGCTCATCGCGTGGGACCTCGCGATCCTCGGAGGTTCCTGGGCGGTCTTCGTCGCGTGGACCGCGAACCTCTGGTTCGTGCTCGCGTTCGTCGCGCGGTGGCGCGCACACCGCCGCGCCGCTCTCGTCTTCGCCGTCGCGGCGGCCGCCTGTTCCGCGGAGGGCATGTGGGTGCTGTTCTCAGGCGGGCTGCCGGAGTCGGGCTGGGGATCGCCGGCGACCATCACGCGGATCGGCACCGGATCGATCCTGTGGCTCGCGAGCACGATCACGGTGGTGGCCGGTGTGACGGGCTGGGCCTGGGCGCGACCCGCGGTCGGATCCCGCAGCACGGCGACCGCGTGACCGCGGCGGCGGCCCGGTGGGCCGGGGGCGGCCGAGCCGCGGTCGGGGCCGTCGAGGCGTCACGCAGCGCCCGGGACGCTGGTATCCGGCCGTCGGGGCCGTCGGGGCGTCACGCAGCGCCCGGGAAGCTGGTATCCGGCCGTCGGGGCCGTCGGGGCCGTCGGCGCGTCTCGCCATGGCCGGATCCGGCCGCACCGCACTCGTCCATCAGCGTGGCCGCTCCGTCCGTGGACCTCGTCGAGGCGGTGGACCCTGACTCGGGTGCGGATAGCAGCGTCCCGGGCGCTGGATGATCGGTCCGGGCGACCGGATCGGCCGGCGGTGGATGCCGATCAGGGGACGGAGGCCCGTGTGCCCGGCCGGAGCCGCGAGCATCTGTGTCGGCGGTGCGGCCAAGGGGGCCGGGACGCCGGCAACCCGGAGACCCGCCCGGAGGCTCGCCCCGCCCGTGGCGCGGCCGCCGCGCTACACCTCGGGCGGGATCGGGTGTGGGGACAGGATCAAGTCGGCCGGGTCGTAGCGGCCCTTGACGCGCCGCAGCCTCTCCGCGGCCGGCGGCGCGAAGAACGCGGACGCGTCGCGCGACCGCTCCGAGAAGTTCGGGTAGGTCCGCTCGGCCTCCCATGGCGCGAGTGCCGACCGCACCGCGCCGGTCCGCTCCTCCTCGGTGAGGCGATTCTCCCCGTCGACGAAGTTGAGCGCCACGGCGGCGAAGCTCGCCTCGAGCGACGCGAGCGCGCCGTGATCGGGCCCGTCCGCGGCGAGCGCGCCGCCGAGGTGTCGCAGCTCGACGGACATGAGCGGTGAGTCGGAGGCGGATCCGACCGCCTCGATGAGGGCGTCGATCGCGTCCGGCGGGAGGTCCCCGACGAGCCATCCGTCGAAGAACGCCGGCACGGGCTCGACCGGGTCCATGTGGAGCCCGTCGAGCATCGTCGGCTGCAGCATGTCGAAGGTGTCCATGGTCGGCCCCAGGTCCCGCATCGGGCGCAGCAGGTCGATGCCCTCCGGCTCCCCGGTCAGGCAGGCCGCCTCGACGGCGACGAACGACTGGTTCCGGAGCGTCGTCGGGATCCAGCGGCTGTCCGGGAGGGCCAGGATGCGGCCGACGGAGGTGACGGTCTCCGGCAGGCCGGCGGTCCACGCGCGCCAGGCCTGGAGGATCTCGGTCGCGTGCTCGTGCGGCCAGTAGAGGACGCCCGCGTAGAGCTCGGGTGCGGGGAACAGCTCCAGCTCCAGGGAGGTGACGACCGCGAAGCTCCCGCCGCCACCGCGGAGCGCCCAGAAGAGGTCCGGCTCGTTGTCCCCGTCGACACGCAGCATCCGACCGTCCGCGGTCACCACGTCGAGCGCCAGGACGCTGTTGCACGCGAGCCCGTCGCGCCGGCCGAGCCAGCCGAGCCCCCCGCCGAGGGTGTAGCCCGCGACGCCCACGTTGAGCGACGAGCCTGCCAGCCCCGCGAGGCCGTGGGCGGCCGCGGCGTGCTGCACCTGCCCCCACGTCGCCCCCGCGCCGACGCGCGCGCGCCGCCGGTCGGGATCGATCTCGACCGTGTTCATCCGCGCGAACTTCAGGAGCACGGTGTCCGCGACCGATCGCATCGGTCCCGCCCCGTGGCCGGTCCCCTGCGGCGCCACGCGCAGGCCGTGCTCGCGAGCGAACGCGACGACATCGACGATCTCGTCGGTCGTCTCGGGGAAGGCGACGAGCGCGGGGTGCTGGTCGGCCGCGAGGTTCCAGGCCTGGCGTGCGGCGTCCCAGCCGTGGTCTGTCGGCAGCACGATCCGGCCGTCGAGGCGCCCGCGGACCTCGGCGAGGTGACGCTCGCGCTGCCCGCTCACGGGCGCCTCGACCGCCTTGTGCAGGAAGAAGTCGGATTCGATCATCGGTCGCTCCTTGGCTCATCCGGTGCGCCGGGCAAGGGCGATCCGCAGTGCTCGGTCATTGATTCCCCCGTGTGCAGGCACGCGCGACTCCGCCGGCGTGCCCGGACGCGTCACTTCGACCGGAGGAGCGTCAGCGTAGGGGTCGCCGCTCGTGCTGTCGTCTGCAGAAAGGCATACGTGGAGGCGTCGGCAACCGGGCGTCGTGTCGCGAGGCCGCTCAGCCGTCTCGCCGCCGCACGGCCGTCGTCGCCAGGGACGTCGTCGCTGGTACCTCAACATCGGATGCACCGGCAGCGTCCGTCTCGCGGACCACGCGGGTCGCGATCTGGACGCGCGACGTGAGCCCGAGCTTCCCGAGGATGCGCTCGACGTGGATCCGAGCCGTGCCCGGCGCGATCCCCAGTTCCGCGGCGATCCCGGCATTCGACAGTCCGGCCGCGACGAGCGCCGCGACCTCCTGCTCGCGTGGCGTGAGGGTGGTGGAGAGCGGCGCCTCCCGGAGCTCGGCCGGCGGGAGCTGCCGCGATGTCGCGAGCCCGATCGCGCTCTCGAACGAGAGGCTTCGACCCAGGGCCCACGAGGCGTCGAACGCCGCGGCGGGCATGAGCCGGCGGATCTTCTCCAGGGCTCCGGCGAGATCGCGGCGATCCGCTGCGCTCGTCGCCGCGCCGATCGCCTCGCGGAGCGCGCTCGCCGCGGCGATGAGCGTGGCCGCCCGCGTCGCATCTCGGCGTGCGAGCGCGAGCCGCGCCGCATCCTCGAGACACCCGATCACCTCCACCTGGGCGCCGAACCTGCCCAGCTCGCCGAGGGCCTCCTCCAGGAGCGTCCCGGCGCGCGCGAGGTCGCCCTGTCGGAGGGCGACGCCGCCGAGCTGCGCGAGGACGTAGCCGAGGTACCAGCTGGGCTCGGACGCGGCGAGCGCGCGGCGCGCCTCGTCGAGGAGCTCCTCCGCCTCGGCGAGCGACCCCTCGCGGAGCGCGATGCGGCCCATGTTCGCGTACCAGAACCCGAGCACATCGGCATCCACCGTCTCGTCCAGGAGCTCGCGCGCCCGCCGGTATGCCTCGCGTGCCTCCCCGTACTCGCCCCGCGAGGCCGCGATGTCACCCATGACCGCCAGCGCCGTTCGGAGGCCGCGGCGGTCGCCCGATGCCTCGCACGCCGGGATGGCCAGGTCGAGGCATCGTCTCGCGAGGTCGTGTTCCCCGAGCTGCTGCGCGCAGTCCGCGATCCCGACCTGGACGCGTGCGCGACGGGGATCCCGCTCGTCCGGGAGGAGGTCGAGCGCCATCTCCATCCAGTGGATCCCCGACCGGAGCAGGCCCCGGACGCGCCAGTACTCGAGGAGCGCCCCGATGAACCCGAGCACGACCGGGACGGTCCGCGTCCGCTCCGCCCAGCGCAGCGCGGCGATGCAGTTCGCGTGCTCGATGGTGATCCGGTCGAGGTCCTCCGGCTCGACGTGACCGTGCCCCGGGGCCCGCTGCGCCGCGAGCGCGAGCGCCCATCCGGCGTGCGCGCGTGCGACGTCGTCGGCCTCGTCCGTTGCCGCCAGGCGCGCCGCCGCATAGTCCGCGACCGGGGCGAGGAACCGGAAGCGCGACGCGGGTCCGCGCGTCTCGTGCACGACGAGAGACTGCTCGACAAGTTCCCGGAGCGCCGGGCCGACTTCGGCGGGGCCACTGCCGTCGGCGCAGACCCGCTCGGCGCCTTCGAGGGTCCAGCCGCCGGCGAAGACCGACAGGCGCCGGAAGAGCGCCTGCTGGCTGGGATCGAGGAGACGATGGCTCCAGTCGAGCGTGGCCTTCATGGTCCGCTGCCGCGCGGGGCTGCCGATCCTGCGCGTGCCGGGCAGGCCGCGCTCGCCCGCGAGGCGGTCCGCGATCTCCGCGGGCGTGAGGGTGGCGACCTGCGACGCCGCGAGCTCGAGCGCGAGGGGGATCCCGGCGAGCCGGCGACAGATCTCGGCGACCGCGTCCGCGTTCATCTCGGTGAGGGCGAAGTCGGCGCTTGCCGCTCGCGCCCGTCGGACGAAGAGCTCAGCCGCCGGGATCCGTGCCAGGTCGGCCGCCATCGCGGGACCGTCGGCGGGTCCCTGCACGGGCGAGACGTGGAAGACCGACTCGCCGCGCACCCGGAGCGGTGTCCGGCTCGTCGCCAGGATGCGCAGGTCCGCGCAGCGGTCGAGCAGCTCGTCCACGAGCGCCGCCACCGCGCCCGCGAGGTGCTCGCAATTGTCGATGCACAGGAGCGCCTGGCGCGGCGCGAGGAACTCGATCAGGACGGCGGCCGGCCCCCGCGCCTGGTCGAGCAGGCCCAGCGCTGCGCAGGCCGTCTCGACGACGTCGGCATCGTGCGCGACCGCCGCGAAGTCGATGAGCCACGCCCCGTCCGGCATCCTCTGGGCGGCCGACCGCGCGGTCTCCAGGGCGAGGCTCGTCTTCCCGACGCCACCGACGCCCGTGAGCGTCACGAGCCGGCCACCGCCGCCGAGGGCCAGGTCGAGCACGGACCGGAGGTCGTCGTCCCGCCCGATCAGCGGTGTCCGGCGGGCGGGCAGGTTCGAGGCTGGCCTGCGCGCAGCCGGATCGGCCAACGGGTCCTCCGATGGTGCTGGTCGAACGGTCGCCGGAAGGGGCCCCGACCTCTCGCGGACGTCGCCCTGAGTCTACTCCGCCGGCCTCTAGCCCTCGGCCCCGAGGTAGGCCAGCACCGCGAGGACGCGACGGTGGTCGCTCGCCGAATCGGGCAGGTCGAGCTTCCCGAAGATGCTGCTGATGTGCTTCTCGGCCGCGCCCTCGGTGATCGTGAGCTTGGCGGCGATGCCCGCGTTCGTCCGGCCCTCCGCCATGGCGTCGAGCACCTCGCGCTCCCGGGGGGTGAGCTCGGCGAGTCGGTCGTCCCGGCGACGCCGGACCATCAGCTGGGCGACCACCTCGGGGTCGAGCGCGGTCCCCCCGGCGGCCACGCGGCGGAGCGCGTCGACGAACTCGCGGACGTCGGCGACCCGGTCCTTCAGCAGGTAGCCCACCCCTCCGGCCCCGTCGGCGAGCAGCTCGCTCGCGTACTGGCGCTCGACGTACTGGCTGAGCACCAGCACCGGCGTCCCGGGGACGAGCCTGCGCGCCTCGATCGCCGCCCGAAGGCCCTCGTCGCGCTGGGTGGGCGGCATCCGGACGTCCACGACCGACACGTCCGGGCGGTGCTCCACGACGGCCGCGACCAGCGACGGACCGTCGCCCACGCGGGCGACGACGACCCCGCCGGTCTCCTCGACGAGCCGGGCGAGGCCCTCGCGCAGGAGGACGGAGTCCTCGGCGATGACGACGCGGAGCGGTGCCTCAGTCATGCGTCGATGATGCACCCGTCGCGGGGCCCGGGGGAGGGGCGCGGCCGCGCCGCCGGCCGATCCCGGCGCGCCGCTTCCGGCCGTGGCCCTGCTCAGGCGAGCCGGCGCACCCGCCCGAGCAGGTCGACCCTGGGCCTTCCGGCCGCGCACGCGCACCAGCCGACGAGGTCGGGCCGCCGCCCGAACAGGACGAAGACCCGCTCGCGCCTGGGTGCGGCCGGCCGCAGGCCGCCGTCGGTGCGGAAGCCCGACGGCGTCCGGGGGAGCAGGGCCGCGGACGGCGCCACCAGCCCCACCGCTCCCGCCCGCCGCCGGATCCGCTGCGCGGCCGCCCGGCACGCGGGGTAGGTGTCGAGCCCGCCGGTCATGGTCCCGACCTGCAGGAGGGGGGTGACGGCCGGCGGCTCGGGGAGGTCGACCGCCCAGAGCGCTCGCTCGACGCCCTCGAGGTCGGCCGGGTCGGTGATCTCCTCGTGCCGAAGGAACTCGGCCCAGGCGCCGTCCGGTGTCTCGCTCACGTAACCGACCGGTCCCTCGCCGGGCCCGTGCCACCGCGCAGGTGGCTGCCCGTCCAATTCCCACAGGAACGGGTAGCGCGCGTCCGCGTGCCGGAAGACGATCACCGGACGGCGCCGGCCGCGCCACGTGCCCGTGATGCGGTCGCCCCCCGTGCCACGCTCGTCCCCCGTGCGACGCTCGCCCCGTGTGCCGCGTCGCCCCCGGCCACGGCCGGCGCCCCGGCTGCGGCGAGCGAGATGGCGCCGTCGCCGGCCAGGGCTGCGGCCAGACCGGCGACCGCGACGGCTTCGGGCCCGTCCGGACTCCATTCCGCCCCCAGCGCGGCCCTCGGCGCCCGCCCGCCGAGCGGTTCGCGAGGGCGCTCCCACCAGCGCCGGAGGCCGAACTCGTTGTACGACCCGGCCAGGTCCGACGTGACGAGCGCGACGAAGTGGATGCGCGCCGCGACCGCGTCCGGCACGGCCCGCGTCCCCGCCGCGTAGCGCCGGAGGCTGGCGACCGAGGTGCCGGTGAGCGACGCCAGCCCGTCGTGGTCGTACACGCGCAGCAGCTCGTGGATCTCGCGGTCCGGCATGGGAGAGTCCACCAGCGCGCCGTCGAGCCGCCCGATGAGGGTCGCCAGCCCGGCCGGCACTCGATCGCCCCCCTGCAGCAGCGCGACGGCGGCGTCCTGCCCGACGCCGGCTGTCGATGCCTCCCGGGCGATGGCCCGGACGAGGTCGACGTCCAGCCGCTCGATGGGGTCCCGACCCGACAGCAGGCCCATGCCCACGGCGCGCCGGACGAGCCCCATCGACGCGGCCACCAGGCCGGGCCGGTCGAGACGGGCGTCGACGGACGTGATTCGGACTGCAGTCATGGTCCGTAGTGTATCCGTTCGGGATCCGCGACGGACCGTCCCGCAGGCTGCGTCCGCGTGACGGACACGCCGCCGCTGGCCCGGCACGGCCCCGGGCGGCCCGCAGGCTCGCCGCGCATCACCCCGGGGACTGTGGGCGCCGCTCCCGGCCACCGTCGCGAATGCCTCCACGCTCGCGTATAGGCCGGCCCGTCGCCGGAACCGGTTGCCCGGTGATGCGCGGCGACGATGTCGGGATCCGCAGTCCCCCGGGTGACATGCGGCGCATGGCGCCCGTCCCGCGCGGCCCCGCCCGTCCCGCGCGGCCCCGCGCGACCCGGGCGGCCCGCCGCGACCCGGGCGGCTGCCAGCCACCCCCGAGGGGTAGGGGAATCCCCACCCCCAGGACGCCGGGTGCCCGGCTGGGCGCCGGAGGGGCGCGAGGATAGCGTCATCGGTGTCATCGACCTTCACGTCCGGGGCGGGCAGACGGCCCGCCGCCCAGCCGACGCGAAGCACGCGGCCAGGGGCCGCGCTCGGAAAGGGGACTCCGGTGAGACGCCTCCTCACCTCTCTCGTCGCTCTCGTCCTCCTCCTCACTGTCGCCGCGCCGGCGGTCCTCGCTGCAGAGCCGTTCGCGGACTCTGGCCGCGCCGTCATCTCGCTCGACGGTCCGGTGGACGTCCCGGCCGGTCAGCATCTCGATGCCCTCGTCGTCGCCAACGGCGATGCGCGCATCGCCGGCGACGTCCGTCACGTCCTCCTCATGAACGGGACCGCGACCGCGTCCGGCGCGACGATCGGGTCGCTGCTCGTCATGAACGGGACCGCCTTCCTGCAGGACGGCACGACCGTCACGGGCGACGTGAGCACGCTCAACGGCACGATCTCGGCCGCCCCCGGCACCACCGTGGTCGAGCCGGTGCGCGACCTGCGCGGCGAGCTCGCGGCCCTGTCGATCGCGCTGATCCCGCTCTTCCTCATCTTCATGCTCGGCGCCGCCCTGCTCGTCGTGGTCATCGCGCTCTTCCTCGCGGCGATCGCCGGCCGGCAGGTCCGCTCGGTCGAGTCGCTCATCAGCCGCGAGCCCGGCCCGGTGCTCCTCGCGGGCATCGTCGGCGCGTTCGTCCTGCCGTTCGTCGCGTTCCTCCTCATGGTCACGGTCATCGGCGCGCCCCTTGGCCTGGCGCTCCTCTTCATCGTCCTGCCCGTGATGGCGTTCCTCGGCTGGCTCGTCGCCGCCATCTGGCTCGGTGACTGGATCGTCGAGCGGCTCCGCGGGGCCCGCGAGCCCCAGCGCCCGTACCTCGCGGCGGCCGTCGGCGTGGTCGTCCTCGCGTTCGCCGGGATGATCCCGTTCGTCTCGATGATCGCCACGGTCTTCGGGTTCGGCGCGGTGCTCCTGGCCACGTGGCGCGTCCTGCGCGGCGGGTCCGCGACGGCTGGCGCGCCCGGCACGACCCCGCCCGCACCGGGCGGGCCGGCCGGATACCGCGAGCCGTCCTCGCTCCCCGGCGGCCCCGGGGCCCCCGTCCCGGCGGGCCCGGCCTCGTGGCAGCCGGCGGCGCCCGTCGCCGATGCGACGACCGTGGCCGCCTGGTCGGCCGCCGTGCCCGCGGATCCGCCCCGGGATCCGGCCGCGACCTCCGTGGCCCAGGAGCCCGTCGCCGGATGGCCGGCGGCGCCCGCAGCCCCCTCCGACCCCTCGCCGTCCGCGGCGTGACGTCGAACCGTGCCCGGTCCGGGTGGTAGGGTCGATCCGATGAGCGGCACCGCCGGCGACCCGAACGCGGCCGCCACCCCGGGATGGCCGCCGAGCCCAGGCTCGGCGGCCCCCGGGCCGTCTCCGTCCCCGAGCCCGTCGCCGGCCGCCGGCTCTCCGCCTCCGGCCCCAGGCTGGCCTCCCGCCCCGACAGCCTCCCCACCGACCCTCACCCGCGCCCGCATGGGCTCGCTCGCGCGCGCGTTCCTTCGCTCGCCCATCGAGGGGGCCAGCTGGCGCGCCTTCTTCGCGATCCTCCTCGGGTTCGGGGTCGCGATCGTCGCCATCAGCCTCCTCTCCGGGCTCTTCTCCACCGGCGGCTCGCTCCTCATCTGGCTCGTGGGCATCCCGATCGTGGCCCTGGGCATCGAGGTCTCCCGCCTCATCGCCCGCGAGGAGCGCTGGCGGATCGCGTTCGTGGACGACCGGGCGCTCGTCCCGCACCGATACCGCCCGTACGACGGCTTCCCTCGCAGCCCGTACGGCCCGTGGGTCCGCGCGTGGGGCGAGACGCAGTTCCTCGACGCGAACCGCTGGCGCGACGTGGTCTACGTCCTCGTCCTGTTCCCGCTGGCGGTTCTCGAGCTCGCGGTCGTGCTCTTCCTCTGGGCCGCCTCGCTCACCCTGCTCGTCTCGCCGCTGGTCGTCGCGGGGCTGTCCGCGGGAGGAGTGTTCGAGCGGCTCTCCACGCGCGTGACCGCGTCGGGTGCCGTGGTCGGCGACGTGTCCGGGCTGGCCTTCGCCGCCGTCGTGCCGGCGTTCCTCCTGGGACTGCTCTTGATCCCGGTCGCCGCGTCCACGGGGCGCGGGCTCATGCTCCTGCACCGAGCCGTGGTCTCCGGGCTGCTCTGCGTGGACCCGACCGTCGCCCTCCGGCAGGACGTCGAGCGGCTGCGCGGGAGCCGGTCGGCCGCCCTGGAGCTGGAGGCGAGCGAGCTCCGACGGATCGAGCGCGACCTCCACGACGGCGCCCAGCAGCGGCTGGTCATGCTCTCGATCGACCTCGGACTGGCGGAGGACCGCCTGGCGACCGACCCGGACTCCGCCCGGCAGCTGGTCGCCGACGCCCGGGAGCAGGCGCGCCTCGCGCTCGCGGAGCTGCGGGACCTCGTCCGGGGGACGGCGCCGTCGATCCTCGTGGACCGGGGGCTCGTCGCGGCGCTCGGCGCGGTGGCGGGCAACTGCCCCGTGCCTGCCACCGTGGACAGCGGCCTGGCGGACGGGGAGCGCCTGCCCGCGTCGGTGGAGCGTGCCGCGTACTTCGTCGTGGCCGAGTCGCTCGCGAACGTCGCGAAGCACAGCGGCGCGTCGCACGCCGAGGTGACGCTGCGGAAGGAGGGGGCGGTGTCCGCCGGGCCCGCAGGCCCGGCAGTGGCGCCCGGTGCGCCGGCCGCCACTCCTCCCGGGATCGCGCCCGCCCCCGGCCCGTGGGCTGCCATGTGGCCGACCGGCCCGGCCGCGATCGGCTCCGGCCGGCCGGCGGCGATCGGCTCGGGCTGGCCGGCGGCCACGGCATCGCGCCTGGTCGTCCAGGTCCGTGACGACGGCTCCGGCGGCGCGACCCTCACGCCCGGCGGCGGCCTCGCCGGCCTGCGCGACCGTGTCGAAGCGCTGGACGGTTCCCTGGCTCTCTCGAGCCCGCCCGGCGGCCCCACCGTCGTTCGCGTGGAGATCCCGGCCGCGCCCGGGTAGGGAAGCGCGTGTCGCGCCGGCGGCCGATCAGCCGGGTCGGTCGGGACTCCTCCCGCTGTACCCTTCGGGCCTGACCGTCGTCGCCTGGGGCCGCAGGCCGAATCGGATCGCCCGGTCGGGCCAGCCCGGGTCGTCCGGCGTCCAGGCCTGCGCCACGGCGCCATCCGCGTCCCGGTGCTCGATCGCCCCGTCCGGGCGCAGGACGAGCCTGCCGCCGTCGGCAAGCGCGATCTCGTGTCGCCGGTAGCGACGTCCTCGATGGGCCGGTGCCCCTGCCGGCACCGGCGGGGTGGGATCGTCGCTCATCGCGGCCTCCGTCCCGGGCCCTCTATGCCGCGGGTCCCTTCGGCTTCTTCGGCTGCTTCGGCTTCGGGGGCCTCTTCGGGGTCTTGTCGCCCATGCGACACCTCCTCCATGCCGGCCTGGATGGCCGACCATGAGTATGAGGCCGACACGCGGCGACGGCATCCCGTGAAGACGCCGACCCTGTGCCGCCTTCCGACGGCCGATCGACCGGCTACCCTCGACGCCATGGTGGACGTGCTCGGCATCGGGATCGCGGCAGTGGACGACATGATCCGCGTCCAGCATTTCCCGGAGCCGGACACCAAGGTCCGTGTGACGGGCTCGGACCGCGCGTGCGGTGGCCTCACGGCGACCGCGCTGGTCGCGGCCGCGCGTCTCGGCGCCTCGACGGCCTTCGCGGGGGTGCTCGGGCAGGACGACCTCTCGGACTTCGTCCTCCGGTCGCTGGAGGCCGAGGGGGTGGACGTGTCCCACGTCGTCCGCCTGCCCCACGCCGGCCCGGGGCGCTCGATCGTCGTCGTGGACACCGACGGTCGGCGGATCGTCTACTCGGACCCCAGCCGCACGATCGCCGCGAGCGAGGTGTCGCCGCCGCCGGCCGTGGTCCGCGGGGCCCGCGTCCTGCTCGTGGACCACGTCCGCGTGCCGGCGTCGGTCCGTGCCGCCCGCGTGGCGCGCGCCGCGCGGATCCCGGTCGTCGGCGACCTCGAGCGGTCGGACCACCCTCGCTTCCCCGACCTGCTCGCGCTGGTGGACCACCTGGTGATCCCCGTGGCCTTCGGCGCCCGACTGACCGGGGCGTCCGACCCGCCCGGGATCCTCGGGGCCCTCCGCGCTCCTGGACGGACGACGGTCCTGACCGGCGGGGCGGACGGCGCCTGGTACCGGGGGCCCGATGCCGCCGACGCCCCCACGCACGTGCCGGCGTTCGCGGTGGACGTGGTCGACACGACCGGCTGCGGCGACGCCTTCCACGGGGCGTACGCCGCCGGGCTGGCCTTCGGGGTCGACCTGGCCGGGCGCGTCCGACTGGCGAGCGCGGTCGCCGCGCTCACGGCGACCCGGCTGGGCGGGCAGGCGGGGCTCCCGGACCGAGCGACCGTGGACGTGTTCCTGGCGGCCCGGCCCGGCTGACGCTCCGGCGGTCGCGGTGTCGACGCGAGCGCGGGCTCCGTTCGGCCCTGGCAGGCTGCCTGTGCCCGCGATACGGTCGCTCCGAGGTGCTCCGATGATCGCCGGGGGTTGGGTGCTCGTCGTCGGGATCGCGGCGCTGCTGCTCGTGCTCGTGATGGCTGTGCTCGCTCACCGCGCCGAGCGTGGCCCGGTCCGGCCGCGGTTCGAGCCCGCCACGCTCGGCATCGGGCTGGTCGTCATGGGGATCGTCTTCGGCGAGGACCCGGTCGTCGGGTACGGGTTGATCGCGGCCGGTGTGAGCGTGTCGGTGGCCGCTATCGTGCTCCGCCGGCCGTCGGAGCGCTCCTGAGCGTGCCGGCCGCGGCACGAGACGTGGCGGCCCCCGGCACCCTGCCTCAGACCAGCCCCAGCCCCTGCACGACGAGGATCACCCCGAACGCCACGAACGCCGCCGCGGCGAACCAGCGGATCGCACGCTCCGGCAGCCGCGCGCCCATCAGGGCGCCCACGGCGATGGCGATCGCGTCGGCCACCACCATCCCGGCGGTGGAGCCCAGCCAGGTCCCGATCGGCTCCTCGGTGGTCGCCAGCGTGATCGTCGCGAGCATCGTCTTGTCGCCGAGCTCCGCGAGGAAGAACGCCGTCCCGATCGTCACGAGCGCCCACCGGCCGTCGCGCTGGGCGCGGCTCCGCTCCGCCTCGCCGAGGACGTCGCCACGGAGCGTCCAGGCGGCGAAGAAGAAGAACGCGAGTCCGGCGATCACGTTGACCAGACCGGTGGGGAGGGCGAGCGCGACCGCGCTGCCGAGCAGGACGGACCCGGCGTGCACGAGGAGCGTCGCGATGGTCACCGCGGTGAGGACGGTGAGCGCGCGGTAGCGGGTCGCGAACGCGAGCGCCATCAGCTGGCTCTTGTCGCCCAGCTCGGCGACGAGGATCACCGCGAAGGACACGAGGAAGGCGTCGACCATCCGGCCGAGTGTCAGGGCCGGCCGGAGGCAGCGTCAAACCGGTGGCCGAGTCGTGCGAACGGCTGGCGAGGTGGACCCGGCAGTCCCGGCGCACCCCGCGGGCCAGGCGGATCGGACCTCTTGCGGGGGACCTCGTCGAGGATGGGCCGGTCCTCCTGCAGATCCAGACCGAGCGGCCCTTGACACGGCGCGGACCAACACCGCGATGCGTCTTGACACGAACGTGCCGCGGCCGCGACACTCCGACTCTGCGCTGCGGCCCGCTCAGCGGGCTCCGTCCCGTCCCGGGGGGCTGTGGCGCCCTCCCGGGCGGGTCGTCCCACCCGCCCGGGTCCTGCGCGATCGCCGCCGGCCACCGCTCCGCCGCCCCCCGCCGCGCCCGCCCGGTCTTGTTCGGCCTGGCCTACTTCAGGTGCACGACGGGCCCGGCCTGGGGCTACTTCCGGTTCCGGCCGCAGCCGGGGAGCGCGACGGGAGCAGAGGGGCGGCCCGCCTTCAGGGGGGCCCAGAGCGTCGGTGCTATCGTGGCGCCGTGGAGCGCCTCGCGACCGGTCCCGCGCCCGACCGGTCCGATGCCCCGGCGCCGGTGGAGGAGTCCGGCGCGGCCGCACCGTCGGCCACGCGCTCTCCTCTTCGCGTCCGATGGCTCGGACGGGTCGCGTATCGCGATGCCTGGGACCTCCAGCATCGCCTCGTGCGAGCGCGCGCCGCGGGCCTGGTCCCCGACCAGCTGATCCTCCTGGAGCACGACCCGGTGCTCACCCTCGGCAGACAGGCCGACGAGTCGCACGTCCGGGCCACCCCGAAGGAGCTCCGTCGGCGGGGGATCGAGGTGATCCGCGTCGAGCGAGGCGGCGAGGTGACCTACCACGGCCCGGGTCAGCTGGTCGCGTACCCCATCGTCCGGCTCGTCGACCGCAGCCTCCTCCTCAAGCCGTACGTCCGGGCGCTCGAGGCCGCCATGATCCATGCCTGCGCGATCGAGGGCGTGGAGGCGGACCGGCGCGAGGGCCACCCGGGCTGCTGGTGCGCGGTCGGGACGCCGGAGCCGCGGAAGATCGGCGCGCTCGGGGTGCGCGTGGAGCGGGGCGTCACGTACCACGGTGTCGCGCTCAACGTGGACGTCGACCTGCGCGACTTCGAGCTCATCGACCCGTGCGGGATGCCGAGCGTCATCTCGACCTCGATCGCGGAGGAGCTGGGCCGGACCGCCGAGCCGCCCACGACCGCGGTCGTGGGCAGGGCGGGGGAGTGGTTCGCGCGCGGCCTGGCCGACGCGCTGGACACGATGCTCGACGGCGACCTGCCGCCGGCCGCCGACACCGGGTCGGAGCGCGTGGCGCTGGAGGCCGCGCTGGACGCCGCGGAGGCGGCGCTGGCCGAGGCGGAGATGGAACGGGCGGCCGTCGGCGACGGGGCGATCGCGGCCGCCGAGCCCTCCGCGGCCGCCGAGTCGCCGGCTCCCGCCGGAGCAGCGCGATGAGCGCGGGCCTCTTCGAGCTGCGCAAGGACGAGGTCACCGGCTGGTGGGTGGCCACCGTGGTGGACCGCGCCTTCGATCGCCGGCGGTTCGCCCTCGCGGCGGAGCCAGTGGACGACGGCGGCGACTGCCAGAACTGCCGATCCCCCGCCGGCGACGGGGTCCGCGTGCGGACGCTGAAGGACTACGCGTTCGACGTCGTGGGCACCGAGGACGAGTCGCGCGACCGCGACCGGGACCTCGTGCAGGTGGCGCTGGCCAAGGCGAAGGCCGCCGGCAGCTGGCGGACGATCGTCGCCCCGCCGGGGGAGCATCGAGCCCTCCACGCAGCCGGCCACGCCGTCATCTCCGAGATGCTTCGCCTCTCGCGCGACGCCATGGCCGAGGCGACCGTCGCCGGGCAGACGCAGTACATGCAGGTGCTCCAGAACTGGGGCGCGCAGGCCGGGGCGCGGACCAACCACCTCTGCCTCGACCTGTACGACCTCCCCCAGGTCCCGCACCGGGTGGGGGAGGAGATCGGCGGCGCCGCCCGCTTCCTCATCCGCGAGCGCGAGTGCCCATACTGCCGCGCCGTCCGGCTGGAGCCGGAGCGCCGCGACCGGGTCGTCCACGAGGACGCGTTCGCCGTCGCATACGCGCCGTTCGCGTCGCGCTCGCCGTTCGAGGTCTGGATCGTCCCGCGCCGCCACGAGGCGGACTTCGGACGCGCGTCGGACGCCGACGTCGAGGCGCTGGCCGGGGTCCTGCGCTCCGTGCTGCGACGGCTCGCCGCGCTCGACGACCCGCCGTACAACCTCGTCCTCCACACCGCACCGCTCAACGAGCGGGTGGACCAGACCTATCACTGGCACTGGGAAGTCCACCCGCGTCTGCGGGAGATCGCCGGGCTCGAGCTCGGGACCGGCCTGCCGGTGAACCCGGTGGCGCCCGAGGAGGCGGTGGAGGAGCTGCTGCGGGCCTCGACGGCGAGGACCGGGGAGGCCGACCGATGACGGCACAGGCTCGGTCGCGCGCGAGCGCGCGCGCCAGCGCCCGTCACAACTGGACCCGCTCCTGCGTCATGCCATCGGAGCGACCCCGCCGATGAACGATCGACGGCGGCCGGCCGTTCCTCCCGCCCGAGGCAGCCAGGACGCGCGTGCCCGGGTCGAGGAGCTCTTCGCGCAGCACTCGACGGAGATCAATACGTACCTCTCGCGGATGGTCCGGGACCCCGAGCTCGCCGCCGACCTGACGCAGGACACGTTCGTCCGCGCGTACCGGAGCCTCGACACCCTCGAGGACCCGGCGAAGGCGCGGCCGTGGCTCTTCCGGATCGCGTACAACCTCGCGCTCGACGAGATCCGCCGCCGCCGCATCATCCGCTTCCTCCCGTGGTCCGGCGAGTCGCGCGGCGCCGCGCCATCGGCAGAGCGCGTCGCGATGGACGCGCGCTTCTCGGGCTCCCTCGAACGGGCGCTTGCCCGCATCCCCGAGCGCCAGCGCGCGGCGCTGCTCCTCTCCGAGCTCAACGACCTGACGGGCCAGGAGCTCGCGGCCGCACTGGGCGTGAGCCACGTGGCGGCTCGCGCGCTGCTCACGCGGGCGCGCGAGAGCCTGCGCGTGGCCCTCGCGGAGGAGGAGGCCGAGGCCGCCAGGTCCCCGGAGCCCGCCGAGCTCGGCGCCGAGCCGCGTGTGGTCCGGATCCCCGGGACCGCCGACGAGACCCGGAGGCCGGACGCATGAGCGGCCGCAGCGGAGGTGCCATCGAGCGATGAGCGGCCTCCGACGCTTCACCATGCACCCCGACCGGCTGCGCGCCGAGCACGAGCGCGCGCGGACGCTCGCGGCCACGAGCCTCGTCGAGGCCCTGTCGCCGGCCGATTCTGCCGTCCTCGCATCCCATCTCGACACGTGCCGCGAGTGCCGCCAGGTCGCCCTCGACTACGCGCTGCAGGGCGAGCGGATCCACAACCTCGCGGAGATCGGCCTCCCGCGTGACGCGTGGCCGGCATTCGCGGCGAGGCTGGACATGGAAGAGGCGCGCGTCGCCGAGCAGCGCGCCCGTCGCGCCGGCAACCGGCGCGTCGCGTCGCAGGCGCATCCGCTCGGCGGCCGCCCGTCCCGCGCGCCCGGGGCGTTCATCCCGATGGCAGCCGGGGCCGGGCACCGGGGCTCCCCCATCGTCGCGTCGGTGGGGGTCGGGTCGCTCCTCGCCCTCGTCGCGACGATCGCGTTGGTCGTGTCCGGCCTTCCGCAGATGATCGTCGGGCCCTCTGCCACCCCGTTCGCGGTCGACCCGTCGTCGGTCGCCTGGGTCACCCGCCAGGCGGACGGCCGATTCCTGCTGCAGACCGCAGCGCTCGACAGCGCCTGCCCCTCCGGCGGCGCCGCCTGCTCCGACTTCGGGCAGATGCCGAACACGATCGTCGCGCTCGACATGGAGCCGGCGTCCGTCTTCCTCGCGCGGGACGGCCGCGACGCCATCGTGGTGGACACGGGCGCGGCCGGCGCCGGGACCTCCGGCGGCTCGGTGTACGCGATCCAGCTCCCCACGCCGTACCCGGGGTCCGGCGGGTCGGGCGCGTCCGGTGCCGCGGGTGTCGCGGGTGCCACCGGAGGCTCGCGCGGCTGGGGATCCTCCGGCTCCACCGACGTTCCCGGCGGGATCGCGGCCGGCGCCGCGGTCGCCAC
Organism: uncultured Chloroflexia bacterium; assembly: GCA_963717255.1. Classification (GTDB taxonomy): domain Bacteria; phylum Chloroflexota; class Limnocylindria; order Limnocylindrales; family CSP1-4; genus CAIYQJ01. Next base: position 130,920 of record CAVQVT010000010.1, read on the forward strand.
GGCCATCGCCACCGCGGCCGCCGTGAGCCCCGCGCCCACCTCCTCGCCACGGGCCGCCCTGGTCCCGCCCGCGACCCCGCCGTACCCGACGACCAAGCCGGCGGCGGCGGGCGCGACGACCGGCCCCGTGGCGTCCTTCGTCACCGCCGGCGGCCCCGGCGCATCGCTCCCGGCCGCCGTCCCGCTTCCCACCGCGGCCGCCACCCGCGCGATCGCCGAGGGCGTGGTCCTCGTCGGCGGGCGTGCCGGCTACTCGCCCGACGGTCGCTGGTTCGCCTTCTCGGCTCGTCCGGCCGACGCGTCGGCCGGGCCCGATGTCTACCTCTGGCGCGTCGGCGACGAACGCTCCCGGGCGGTCACGGCGGACCACGCCGCCGTCTTCGCGGGCTGGGCAGGGAGCCGCCTGCTCGTGAGCTCGCCGGACGGCGGGGTGGCGAAGGTCGCCGACGCGACCCCGGACCCGGCCGCGGACGACGTCGCGAAGGGGGATGCGCAGCCCGCCGCGACGAAGGCGCCGAAGGGCGCGAGCGGGACCGCCGCCGCGACGGACGCGGCCCCCGTGCCCACGCCGAAGCCGAAGAAGGGCGCGACGCCGTCGCCCGACGCCGACGCCTCTACGGGCAGTGCCCGGTCGACGGAGGGCGCGCCCTCGGGTGGTGCCTCGTCGGCCGCTGCTTCCGGCGAGGGATCCCCGGCCGGCGCGCCCGGCGGCCTCGTGACCACTCCCGCTTCCTACCTCCTCGACCCCGCCTCGGGCACGATCACACCCATCGATCTGCCCGGCCTCTGGCTGCCGAGTGTCGACCCGACGGGCACGCGCGTCGTCGCCTGGCTCGGGACGGTCCGGGCGGACGCGACGACCCGTGCGTGGCGGCCCGCCGCTGGAGCGCTCGTCGTCGGATCATGGCCCACCGTCCTGGCCGGCGTCGCGGCATCGCCCGTGCCGGCCGGTGGGACGCCCGAGGCGACGAAGCAGGAGGCCCCGGACGCCGCGGCGGACTCGGAGGCGACGAGCACGTCGACGGGCGCCGCCGATGCCGGTCCCGCGGACGACCCGACGCCCTCGGCCGACGCCGACGCCGACGCGGACGGCACACCCGGCGCGGCCGCGGACGCGGCCACTCCCTCGCCTGCCGACGACGCGACGGCCGCGCCCGAGATCGATCCGACGGCGTCGCCCGACGCGACCGCAGCCGACGACGCGGCCGACGGCGCGCCGGGCGCCGCCCCCAGGGCGACGGCCGCCGCCACGACGGCCGCGGGGGCGCCCACGGCCCTGGTCGTCGCCGGGCTCACGGGCCTGCCCCCTTCCTCCTGGCTGGTCCGCTGGGACCCGACCGGGACGCACCTCGCCATCTGGATCGCCGACGCCGAGACGCCCGAGGCCGGCAAGCTGAGCCTTCTCGCGGTGGATCCGTCCGATGCCAGGGCACCGGCACTGCTCCTCTCGTCCGCCCCCGCCATGCCGGGCTTCGCGATGGGCAGGAGCCGGATCGCCTGGGCGACCCCGGCCGACGGCACCCCGGCCGGCGGGCGCGTCCGGGTCCTCGTCTGGTCGGGCCGGGGTGTCGGCGAGGCCGGCACCGCGCCGATCCGCGGGCTGGAGACGCTCGTCGAAGCCGACTGACCGGAGCTCCCGCGGTCCGAGCGGCCACGGCCGGTCTCCCGGCGAGCCGAAGCTGCGCCCGGAGCCTGCGGCTCCGAGCGGCGCCCCGTCCGCCCGCCGCGGCCGCCGTCGACCGAGGCGGCCCGCCCCCGCCGCGGCCTCTCCCGTGGGGTATCCTCATCCCGCCTTTAAGGACCGGCCCGGGGAGGCCGGGAAGGAGGGAGCGCATCGTGCCACGCGGGGCGGGCCGCCGATGAGCGACGGTCGTCGGATCATGACCGCCGACGAGGTGCGTCGGGCGATCGTCCGGATCTCGCACGAGGTCGTCGAGAAGCAGGCCGGAACGGAGGGACTCGCGCTCGTCGGCATCCAGCGCCGGGGCGTCCCCCTCGCCCGCAGGCTCGCGGACGCGATCGCCGAGAATGAGGGGGTCCGGCTCCCGGCCGGGGCGCTCGACATCACCTTCTACCGCGACGACCTCTCCCTCGTCGCCCAGCAGCCGGTCGTCAAGGGGACCGACCTTCCGTTCGACCTGAACGGCCTGACCGTGGTCCTCGTGGATGATGTCCTCTACACCGGACGGACCGTCCGCGCGGCGATGGACGCGCTGATGGACTTCGGCCGGCCTCGCGCGATCCGCCTCGCGGTCCTCGTCGACCGCGGCCACCGAGAGCTGCCGATCCGCGCCGACCACGTCGGCAAGAACGTCCCCACGTCGCGCGACGAGGTCGTGAAGGTCCTCGTCCAGGAGATCGACGGGGAGGATGGCGTGGCGATCGAACGGCTGGTCACGCCGACTCACGAGCGGGTGAGCCCCTTCGGATGACCGAGCGGCAGCCTTCGCCGGACGCCATCGTCGTGGGGGCCGAAGCACCCCACTGGCGCCACCACCACCTCCTCGACGTGGACGTCCTCAGCGCGGACGAGATCGACCTCGTCATGCGCACCGCCGACTCGATGAAGGGGATCCTCGCCCGGCCCATCGCCAAGGTCCCCGCGCTGCGCGGCCGCAACGTCACGATCATCTTCTGGGAGGCCTCCACGCGGACGCGCGTGAGCTTCGAGGTCGCCGCCAAGAGCCTCTCCGCGGACGTCGTGAACATCGCGGCCTCCACCAGCTCGGTGACGAAGGGCGAGAGCCTCGTCGACACGATCCGGACGGTCCAGGCGCTCGGCGCGCAGATGCTCGTCATGCGCCATGGGACCTCCGGGGCGCCGTACCTCGCCGCGCAGCACTTCGACGGGCACGTCCTCAACGGCGGCGACGGGTTGCACGCCCATCCCACGCAGGCCCTGCTCGACCTCTACACGATGCGCGAGCGTCTCCCAGGTGGATCGGTCGCCGGGCGGAAGGTCGTCATCCTTGGCGACATCCTCCACAGCCGGGTCGCGCGCTCGAACATCTGGAGCCTGACGGCGGCCGGCGCCGACCTCTGGCTCTGCGGGCCGGCCACCCTCCTGCGCGGCCTCGACCGGTGGGCAGGGCGCGCGGGTGCCTTCCCCGGCCACGGGCGGTTCACGGTGACGAGCGACATCGACGCCGCCCTGAAGGACGCGGACGTCGTCATGGCGCTCCGCATCCAGAAGGAGCGCATGGACTCGGGGCTGCTCCCGTCGCTGCGGGAGTACACCTCGCGGTTCGGGCTGTCGCTCGACCGGCTCGCCGGCGCGAAGCCGGACGCCCTCGTCATGCACCCGGGACCGATGAACGAGGGGGTCGAGATCGACCCGGCCGTCGTGGCGCTCGACCGGGCGGTCATCGAGGACCAGGTGACGAACGGAGTGGCCGTCCGGATGGCGCTGCTGTACCTCCTCGCCGGCGTGAGCGCCGCGGCAGGGGCCGGCGATGCCGCGTGACCCGAAGGCGACCGTGAAGGGCGGCGGTGCCCGCGACCTCCGCGTGGGCGCGCGGCTCGCGGACCTCGAGGTCTCGCGGGCGTGGCTGGTGGACCCGTTCGCGGGGCGCGAGGGGCCGGGCGAGATCGTCGTCCGCGACGGCGAGATCGCGGGCGTCACGTGGCTCTCCGGCGCCGCGGCGAAGGGCGTGGACCCCTCGGGTGTCGTCGTCGCGCCGGGATTCACGGACCTTCACGCGCACCTCAGGGAGCCGGGCTTCGAGGACGCCGAGACGGTCGCCACCGGCCTCGCGGCCGCCGCGCACGGCGGCTTCACCCGCGTCTGCGCGATGCCCAACACGTCGCCTCCGATCGACGGCCCCGCGATGGTGGGGCTCGTCCGCGCGGCGGCCGCGGCGTCGGGGTCGCCGGTCGCGCTCGAGGTCATCGGGGCGGTGTCGGCCGGGCGCTCCGGCGAACGCCTCGCGGCGCTCGGGGAGATGGCCGACGCCGGGGTCGTGGGCTTCAGCGACGACGGCGCGCCCGTCCGAGGGGCGGTCCTGCTCACGCACGCTCTCCGGTATGCCGGGATGCTCGGCCGTCCGATCGTGGAGCACGCCGAGGAGTCGTCGCTCACCTCCGGCGCGGAGGCGAACGACGGGCTCGTCGGATCCATCCTGGGGCTCCGCGGATGGCCGGCCGCGGCCGAGGAGGCGGTCGTCGCGCGCGACCTCGCGATCCTCGCCGACGTGGTCCGGGACGTGCCGGGCGCGCGTCTCCACGTGACGCACCTCTCGACCGCCGGCGCGATCGACCTCGTCCGACGCGCGAAGGCCGCCGGCCAGCCGGTCACCTGCGACGTGACGCCGCACCATCTCTCGCTCACCGACGAGTGGATCGCGGGCGCGCGCCGGTGGGCGTGGGAGGCCATCGACGCGGACGGGACGGCGCGCGACCCCTGGACGGACGCCGCGATCGTGGCCGACCCCTACGACCCGGATCTCCGCGTGAACCCCCCGCTCCGCGACCCGCTCGACGCGGCCGCCGCCCGTGCCGCCCTGCGCGACGGGACGGCCGACGCGGTCGCGACCGACCACGCCCCGCATACCGTCGTGGACAAGGAGGTCGAGTTCGGGCTCGCCGCGAACGGCATCTCGGGGATCGAGACGGCGCTCGGCGTGCTGCTCGCGGCCGTGGACGCCGGCGAGCTGACGCTCGCCGGCGCGCTCGCTGCGCTGACATCCGGGCCCGCGACCGTGCTGGGTGCCTGGACCGGCCGTCCCGTCGCCGGGGGGCTCGTCGCAGGCGCCCCGGCGGATCTCGTCCTGTTCGACCGGTCCGAGTCATGGGCCGTCTCGGCCGCCTCGCTGCGGTCGAAGGGGAAGAACACCCCGCTCGTCGGCCGCGCGCTCCCCGGCCGCGTCCTCCTCACGGTCGCAGGCGGCCGCATCGCCTTCACCGACCTGGACTGAGGCGGCGAAGGCCGCGTGAGGCGGGCGCGGGCACTCCCTCACCGCGCTAGAGTCGCCGCATGACCCGCACGTCGTCCGATCCCCTCGCCCACGCCAGCCATACCCCCCTCTGGCAGGCCACGATGCCGCCCATGCCGGCCGTCGAGCGCCACGCGCTGCCCGACACTGCGGATGTCGCCGTCATCGGCGGCGGGATCACCGGGCTGTCGGCCGCCCGGGAGCTTGCCCGCGCCGGCGCATCGGTCGTCCTGCTCGAAGGCGAGACGCTCGGGTGGGGCGCCTCCACCCGGAGCGGCGGGATGGTGCTGTCGGGCTTCAAGTGGGGCCTGGAGCAGCTGTGCGAACGGTACGGGCGCGACATCGGACGCGCCCTCCTCGCAGAGTCGGTCGCCGCGGTGGACCACGTCGCGCGCCTCGACGAGACCGAGGGGATCGACGCCGAGATGCGGCGCGAGGGCCACCTGGAGCTCGCGTACGGCCGCCGTGACGCCGACGAGCTGGAGGCGTACGCGGCCGAGCTCGGGAACTACGACGGTTCCGCTCGCTGGATCCCGCGGTCGGCCCTGCGGACGGAGATCGGCACCGACGCCTATTACGGTGGGCTGCTCTTCCCGGCCGACGGCGGGCTGCATCCCGGGAAGCTGTCGGTCGGCCTGGCGCAGCGCGCGGTGGAGGCAGGGGTGGACGTCCACGAGCGGACCCGTGCCACCGCGATCCGGCCCCAACGCGACGGGCGCGTGGTCGTGGAGACGACGCGCGGCGCGCTCATCGGGGGCAGGGTCTTCGTCGCCACGAACGGCTACGGTGACGCCGCGGCCCCGGCCCTCCGCCGGCGCGTCATCCCCATCAGCAGCTTCATCATCACGACCGACGTGCTGGACCCGGCCCTCCTGGCGGAGCTGACGCCCCGCGGACGGATGTTCTTCGACACGAAGTACTTCCTCTACTACTGGCGGGGGACCGCGGACGGCCGGATGCTCTTCGGCGGCCGAGCGAGCTTCTGGCCGACGAGCGACGAGATGGCGGCCTCGATCCTCCATCGCGGGATGCTCGAGATCCACCCCCAGCTGGCGGGCGTCCCGATCGCCTGCTACTGGAGCGGGAGGATCGCCTTCACGTACGACCGGATGCCGCATGCGGGCCGGTCGGGCGAGGTCTACTACGCGACCGGCTGCTGCGGGAACGGCGTCGCGCTCTTCCCCTACCTCGGCGTCGAGATGGCGCGCTGGATGGGCGGCGGACCGGCCCCCGCCCTCGCGCGGATCGGCTTCCCGCTGGTCCCCGCGCCGTACGAAGGCCGGGCGTGGTTCCTGCCCCTGGTCGGCGAGTGGTACCGGTTCAAGGACCGCCGGAACGGGAAGAAGCGGGCGCTGGACCTGGCGGCGGGCGATGGCTGACGAACGCCCCGGCGGCCGGCGGAACGCCGGCGCCTTCCTGGGGCCGTACGGGCCGATCGCCGTCCCGACCCGGAACTTGAGCGACGAGATCCCCCGCGAGCCCGACGACCTCGAGGCGGAGCGCCCGGGCCGAGGCGACGGCGGACGGCGGAGAGACGGCCTGCTGGCCCGCCTCCGGCGAGCGATCCGGCGCGCGGGCTGACCGACTACCGCCTCCCGTACCGCCGGAGGAGCGTCGCGATCTCCGCCTGGTACTGGCGGCCGACCGGCGCTCGCTCCAGCCACTCGAGGAACGAGAGGTCGTGCCGCGCGATCTGGCCGAGCGACCATCCGCTGTACCGCCCGAAGGTGATGACGGACCCGCTCGGGACGCCCCACGGCGGACCGGCCCAGTCGCCCTGGGTCCCGCCCGTGCCGGCGGCGCCACCGGCGCGCCACTTCTCGCCGTCGCCGGTGGACGCGCTCGCGCCGGGCGAGCCGCCGGGGGCACGGCCGCCCAACGTGGTCGAGTCGGCGCTGCGGTCGCTCGCGCCGGGCGAGCGCTCGCCGGCACCTCGTCTTGCGCCCGGGTCCGCCGGCATCCCGTTCGCGGCCGACCCGCCGTGCCCCGTGCCGCCGCCGGTCGTGAACCGACGCTCGCGGTCGTAGAGGGCGCGCCTCGCCGGATCGCGGAGGACCTCCCACGCCGCGTTGATCGCGGCCATCCGCGCGGCCGCGTCGGGGTCGTCGGTGACGTCGGGGTGGTAGCGCTGGGCGAGCTTGCGATAGGCGGCGCCGATGATCTCCGTGTCCGCCTCCGGGTCCACCTGCAGGAGGCGATAGAGGTCGGTCGATCGGTCGGACCGGCCGGCCGTCACAGCCCCATCCCCTCCGCCACGCCGGGGCCCAGCCGGCGCAGGATCGCCAGCATCCGGTCGGCGTCCTCGTCGGTCGAGAGGTAGTTGACGATCCCCGCCCGGAGCCATGTCGAACCGCGGAGGCGCGTCGTGGAGACCCAGCCCTCACCGGACACCTCCAGGGCGCGCTGCAGGCGGTCCTGCACCTGGTCGAGCGTCGCCGGATCGAGCCCCGCAGCCGCCGTCCGTCCGCCCGGCAGCCAGCGGAAGCAGACCACCGACAGCTCCGGCTCGGGCGGCGTCGCCTCGAAGTCGTCGCTCTGAGCGATCAGTGCCGCCAGGCGCGCGGCCAGATCGTCGGTCCGCTCCACGAGCCGCCCCAGCCCGCGCGTCCCGAGGTGCTTCCAGCTCATCCAGAGCTTCATGGCGCGGAGACGGCGGGACCCCTCGATGGAGAGCTGGTAGAAGTCCAGCGGTTCCTCCTCGTGCCCGGGGGTCCGGTAGTACTCGGGCGCGCGGTGGAAGGTGCCGCGGAGGTCGCCGCGCCGGCGCACGAGCAGGGCGCCCACGTCGTACGGCTGGAAGAACCACTTGTGCGGATCGATCGTGACCGAGTCCGCCTGCCCGAGCGGTCCGATCCGGCCGGCGTCGCGTTCGGAGAGGAGCGCGCCCCCTCCGTAGGCGGCGTCCACGTGGAGCCAGAGGTCCTCGGCGGCCGCGAGAGCCACGAGCCCGGCGACGTCATCCACAGATCCGGTGTTCGTCGAGCCGGCGACCGCGGCGATGGCGAACGGCCGGAGCCCCGCCCGGCGGTCGTCTGCGACCGCCGCGGCGACCGGGCCCGCCTGGAGCCGGAAGCGCCCGTCGGACGGCACGATCCGCAGCGTGTCGGGAGGGAAGCCGAGGATGTCGATGGCCCGGCCGATCGAGAAGTGCGCCTGGTCGCTCGCGTACACGCGGGCACCGGCGAGCGCGGAGGCGCGCGGGGGGTCGGGGACGGCCTCGCGGCGGCGGCCAACGCCGTCGTCTTGGCCGGGCCGCCCGGCGATGAGCCGACCGAGGTGGATGTCCCGCGCGACGGTCATCGCCATGATGTTCGCCATCACGCCGCCGGAGGTGAGCACGCCGAACCCGTCCGGGCCGTACCCGACGAGGTCGCAGAGCCAGCGGACGGTCTCCTCCTCGACGAACGCGCCGGTGGGCGCGGCGCGCCAGACGTCCACTCCCTGGTCGATCACCTGCGCGAGCAGCTCGCCGACGACCGACAGGAGGAGGGGGGGCGGGGTGAAGTAGCTCCACGAGAGCCGGTGCACCGAGCTGAGCTGGTGCTCCGACAGGCGGGCGCGGAACTCGTCGAGGACGGCGGACGCCGGGACGGGGTCGGAGGGCGCGGGCCCGGGGCCGACCGACGACGCCGGTGCGTCGGCGAGCATGCCGTACCACAGCCGGCGGAGCTCGGCATAGCCCATCGGGCCGGTCGGGCGGCGGAATCCCTCGTCGTAGAGCCAGTCGAGCGCGACCTCCCACGCGGCGGCGCCGAGGGCCTCCACGGACTCGCGCGACCGCGCGGGGTCCACGTACCACACGAGCTCCGGGTCCGGGTGCCAGGCGAAGTCGTCGAGGGGGTCGCGGGCGGGTCGGTCGGTCACGGGTCGATGGTACCGGGCAGGCTCGGCCCCGATGCACGCCCGGCGGCGCCGCAGACGGACGGTCGTCGTGCCCTCTGGCCGATGACGCGCGCGGCCGGACGGGACATGCTCGGTCTCGGGCTGCCCCAGCGGCGGCGCACGCGTCCGGCGACCGACCTGGGTGGCCCGCCTGGGAATGGAGGGTGACATGCGCACCGACAGGCGCGGGCGGGGCAGGCTCATCGCCTTCGGCGCCCTCGTCGCACTCGCCGGCTCCCTGCTCGTGAGCGGCACGTCGCTCGCCGGGAACGGCGTCCACGCGGCGGCCACGATCGACGTCACGTCGCCGGCGACCGGCGGCTCGGCCATCCCGTCGAGCACGGCGCGCATCGGCGGGACGGGCGCCTGGACGCAGCTGACGGGCCCTCGGCTCCGCGAGGGGGCGCTCGACCTGTTCGAGGCTGGGTGGTGGATCTTCGTCGGACTTCCTCCGAACTTCGAGTGGAACACGGCGCGGACCGCGGCACCGAGGATGGGCGGGTGCGACCTGTCGGCCTCAGCGACCTCGTATCCCGCCGGGGACGACGTCGCCGTGATCGAGTTGCGGACGCGCGACGACGCCCCCCTCATGGGTCGGTGCACGATCGATTTCCAGTCCATCCTCCAGGTGCGCCCGATCGACGGCCGCACCTCGGCCGGCACCGGAGGCACCATTTCGCTGGCCTTCCGGAGGCCGTGGAGTCGGGATCTGGTCCCGATCATGGGCGCGGATGCCGGTCTCATCCGGATGGTCGTCCCGCCGACGCACCCGACGATCATCCCGGCGACCGGCGGATCGGCGATCCCATCGACCACCGCGCGGATCGGGGGCGACGGCACCTGGACGACGCTGACCGGCCCAAGGGTTCTCGAGACCCCCGAGTCCGTCAACTTCCCGCCTCGGCGACTGGCGTTGACCCTCCCGGCGAACTTCGAGTGGAACCCGGCGAACACCGCTCCGCCGCAGGTGACGGGCTGTTCGCGGACGATCGAGCGCCTCGAATACGCGTCGGCGACCCGGCTCATCGCGCGGATCACCTGGGTGCGGGAGGTCCTCGGCGACACGCCGTGCACGATCGACTTCGGCCGGATCCTCCAGGTCCGCCCGAAGGATGCGAGCGCGACGGCGGGGACGACCGGAGACATCGACGTGACGATCGCAGACGCGGCCGGCCCCGTGATGAGCATCCCAGGCGGCGGCGGCCGCATCGCGATGGTGACACCGCCCCCGCCGGCGGTGCCGATCGGCCTGTCGGTCGCCTCGCCGTACCTCAACAACGGCGCGATCGACTGGGGCCGCTACGTGGACCTCGTGACGACGGCGCCACCCGACACGACCTTCACGCTCCAGATGACGGTGACGGACCCCGTGAGCGCGGCGGCGGCCTGGGAGACCCTGAGGGACGCGACGGGCACCATCCTGAAGTTCAAGACGGCGGCCGACGGCCGGTACACCTATCGCTACACGCCGGTCCGCAACTACTGGTACCGCGCGGTCACCGAGACGTCGCAGAGCGCGACGCCGCGGGTGACCGTCCGCCAGACGATCGTCATCCGCCCGGTCCACACCGGGACGCGGCGGGTGGCGCCGGGCACCTCGGTCACCTTCAACGCGACGGTGCGCCCCGTGCGCCCCGAGCTCGCGAAGGCGAGCGTGCGGTTCGAGCAGTACCGCCGCTCGGGGTCGTCCTGGGTCCTCGCCCGGAGCGCGACGGTCGTCATCGACGATGCCGGGATCGCCTCGTACACGTTCACCTTCGGGTCCGGCCGCTGGTACGTCCGTGCCCAGGCGCAGCCCACACAGGTCAACGCGAACAGCTTCTGGACGCCGAGCCAGTTCTACTCCGCGCCGTAGGGGCGGCTGCGGCCTCAGGGCGGGCTCGGGGAGGGCCGGGGGCGCCCGCGGCAGCGACCGCGCCTTGGCCGGCGTGGCCCAGCCGTCGGCACGTCCACACGGCCGGCCGCCGCGGTATCGTGAGCACCGCCCCCGCGCACGCATCCCGGTGATCCCGTGACCGACGAGCTCCACCAGGCGCCGCCCGTGACCGACGAACCGCAGCCATCTCCGACGACCGCCGCCCAGGACCCGGGCGCGCCCCCGCCCGCGCCCCA
>CAVQVT010000011.1:0-131423 GCA_963717255.1 uncultured Chloroflexia bacterium
GTCCGCTTCCTCAAGAACCCCTACTACGTGCCCGAGCTGAAGCAGATCTCGGGGCTCACCGACCCCGTCCGCTCCTACGTCCTGGGGCAGCCGCTCGCCGCCCGCTTCCTCGAGGAGGTCGGCGACCTGCTCGACCTCGTGATCCCGGCGTACGTGGACGAGGGGAAGACCCGCCTGACCATCGCGATCGGGTGCACGGGCGGCTACCACCGGTCGATCGTGCTGTCGGAGGAGATCGCGGCCCGGCTGCGGGCGCGCGACGCTCTCTCCGTCGCCGTCTTCCACCGGGAGCTGGAGCAGGCATGAGCCTCCGGCCGTGGCTGCGCCCCGGGATCGGCGTCAAGCGGTGGATCCTCCTCGCGTTCGTCGGCCTGGTCCTCCTTGCGCTCGCCGGCGCGTTCGCCCTGCGCGCCTTCTACCGCGACGTCGAGGTCGGCGGGCCGCTCCAGTCGATCATCTCCACGGTCACGCTCCAGTCCCTCCCGTACGCGGCCCGCGGGGCCATCCTCGTCGTCGTCGGGGGCGCGATCTTCACCTTCGCCGCGTGGCGCCTCCTCGCCGTGCTCGTGGGCCCGTTCCTCGCGGAGGGCCGCCACCAGCCGCTCGTCGAGGTCATCTACCAGAAGAGGTTCCTCGCCCGCGGCCCGCGCGTCGTGGCGATCGGCGGCGGGACGGGCCTCTCGACGCTCCTGCGGGGGCTGAAGGAGCACACGTCGAACATCACCGCGATCGTGGCCGTCACGGACGACGGGGGCTCGTCCGGCCGGCTCCGCGAGAAGATGGGCCTGCCGGCCGTGGGCGACATCCGCAACTGCCTCGTCGCGCTGGCGGACGCCGAACCGGTGATGGGCGACCTCCTCCAGTACCGTTTCACCGACGAGGACGGGTCGCTCGCCGGCCATCCCGTCGGGAACCTGCTGCTCGCGGCCATGTACGAGCTCGACGGCGGGGACTTCGCCGAGAGCGTCCGGCGGATGAACCGCGTCCTCGCCGTCCGCGGCCGCGTCGTGCCGGTCTCGACCACCCCGGCCGTGCTGCATGCGACGCTCTACGACGGCACCGAGGTGCACGGCGAGTCGTCGATCCAGAACACCCGGTGGATCGAGCGCGTCTGGCTCTCGCCGGACGACATCGACCCCTCGCCCGATGCGCTCCGTGCCATCGCCGAAGCCGACATGATCGTCGTGGGCCCGGGAAGCCTCTTCACGAGCATCCTGCCCGGCCTGCTCATCCCGGAGATCCGCGACGCGATCCTCGCGTCACCCGCGCTGCGGGTCTACGTCTGCAACGTCGCGACGCAGCGCGGCGAGACGGAGGGCTTCGACCTCTCCGACCACGTCGAGACGCTCGAACGGCACACCGCGCCCGGGATCGCGGACATCGTCCTGGCGAACAGCAGGGCGACTCCGTCCGGCCCGATCTCACCCGGGGTCGAGTCGGTCCGGCTCCGGTGGCCCCCGGCGACGCAGCCCGAGCCCCGCCTCGTGCTGGAGGACGTCCTGGACCCCGAGAACCGTCACCACCACGACTCGGCGCGGCTCGCGGCCGCACTCATGAAGACCCTCGATGGCGCGGGGACAGGCCGCCGCCGCGTCTCGGTCGCCCGGACGGCGTGACGACGCACGAGCGCGACCTCGTCGCGGCCCTCCGTGCGGAGCTGTCGAGCATCGATCCCGCGCGGGCGTGCGACCGGCACGCCGAGATCGCCGGGCTCGGCGCCGCCCTCACGACGCGTGAGCCGGCCGTCGCCCGCCTGGCAGTGCGCCTGGAGCGCGAGATCGCGAAGGACGCCGGCCTCGGTCTCGATCGCGAACGTCGCGTGCGGCCGCCGGCGGCGGGCCGCCGCGCCTACCGGGTCGTCGGCGAGACCGGGCCGGTGCCCGACATCGCATGGGAGTCGGCGCCCGACCATTGTCGGTCCGCGTACCTCCGCGGCCTCTTCCTCGCCCGGGGCTCGCTGAGCCTCGCCGCGTCGCGCGCACACCTCGAGTTCGTCGTGGACGCCGACAGGGCCGACGAACTGGCGGAGCGCCTCGCATCCATCGGGCTCCCGGCCGCCGCGCGCGTCCGGCGCGGGCGTGGCGTGCTCACCTGGAAGAGCATCGACACGATCGTCACGTTCCTCCGGATCGTCGGCGCCGGGGGGTCGCTGCTCGAGCTGGAGGCGCGGCAGGTCGCACGCGCGCTCCGAGGCGAGCTGAACCGGGTGATCAACGCGGAGTCGGCGAACCTCCAGCGCGCCGTCGCCGCGTCCGCCCGGCAGGTCGACGCGATCGAGCGGCTCGACCGCGAAGGCCGCCTCGACGACCTCCCCCCGGGGACGCGCCGTGTCGCCGACGCCCGGCGGGCCGAGCCTGAGGCGACCCTCTCGGAGCTCGCCGCCGAGCTCGGGCTCCACCGATCGGCAGTGCAGCGCGCGCTCGAACGGATCGAGGTGGCGGCGCTGCACGAGGACGAGGGCGAACCCGGCCGAGGGGAGGGGCGAAGCCGTCGGGCGCGCGGACACCGCGCCGTCTCACGCGGACCCGGGCGGGATCGAGGAGCGGCGGACGGCAGGCGGGCGGAACGGACCGGCGCGATTGGTCCGTACCACCCGGTCGCGGACCCGCCCGCGATGGCATGATGTGCACATGAGACCCGTCGTCATCGCCGCCAACTGGAAGATGCACACCACTCCCGCCGACGCGGGCGAGCTCGCCGCCTCGATCGCGGCCGCCACGCGCCAGCCCGGGGTCGTCCGCGTCATCTGTCCGCCGTTCCTCTCGCTCGAGGCGGTCCGCCGCGCGGTCGTCGACGAGGGGATCGAGATCGGGGCGCAGAACGTCCACCACGAGGCCACCGGCGCCTACACCGGCGAGGTGTCCGCGCCGATGCTCGCCGGCCTCGCCACATGGGTGATCCTCGGCCACTCCGAGCGCAGGCGGGACGCGGGCGAGACGGACGCCCTCATCAACCGCAAGCTCCTCCGGGCGCTCGCGAGCGGGCTCCGGCCGATCGTCTGCGTCGGCGAGCAGCTCGAGGACCGAGACGCGGGTCGCGCCGAGGCGGTCGTGGCCGAGCAGGTGCGCGGCTGCCTCGCCGGCGTCGACGCGGCGACGCTGCTCGCCGGTGGATTGGTCATCGCGTACGAGCCGGTCTGGGCCATCGGGACAGGGCGCACGGCCAGCGGGTCGGACGCGGCCGCCATGTCCGGCGCGATCCGCGCGGTGCTCGCCGAGGTCGGGTCGCCGGTGCTGGCCGAGGCCGTGCCCGTCCTCTACGGCGGCAGCGTCACCTCCGCGAACGTCGGCGAGTTCCTCGTCGAGCCCTCGATCGACGGCGCGCTGGTCGGCGGCGCCTCGCTCAAGCCGGACGAGATGGCCGGGATCGTGGCCCGTGCAGCCGTCACCGCGACCGCCCGCGCCGTCGTGGACGCTGCGTCCCGCTCCGCGGGCAGCGGAGCGTGACCGCAGCCGGAGAAGTGCCCTCCGCGGGGGTCCTCTCGAGTGGCGGCGCCGGGGTCGGCCGGCCGCGCCCCATCATCATCATCGTCGTCGACGGGTTCGGCATCGGCCGGGATCCGGTCGTCGACGCGATCGCCGCCGCGCGGATGCCGGCGTGGCACGCCCTGCTCGCGCGCTGGCCGCACGCGCGGCTCGACGCGTCCGAGGGCGCGGTCGGGCTGCCGCCGGGCCAGATGGGCAACTCCGAGGTGGGCCACCTGAACATCGGGGCGGGGAGGCCCGTGCTGCAGGACCTGCCGCGGATCGACGCCGCGATCGCGTCGGGCGAGTTCTTCACGCGCCCCGCGCTCCTCGCGGCCTGCGACCGGGCGGCGGCGATCCGACGACCCCTGCACCTGGTCAGCCTCGTCGGGCCGGGAGGCGTGCACGCCCACGACACGCATCTCGTCGCGGCCGCGCGACTCGCCGCCGGTCGCGGCGTCCCGGAGCTCCGCGTCCACGCGATCCTGGACGGTCGCGACACCCCGCCTCGCTCGGCGATCGGGTTCGTGCCGGACCTCGAGGCCCGTCTGGCGGCCGCGCATCCGGACGCACGGATCGCCACGGTCGCCGGCCGCTACTACCCGATGGACCGCGACAAGCGCTGGGAGCGCACCGCGGCCGGCTATCGCGCGATCGTCCACGGTGTCGCGCCGTTCACGGCACCGACCGCCGTCGCGGCCGTCGAGGCGGGCTATGCGCGAGGGGAGAACGACGAGTTCATCCGGCCTACGCTCGTCGCGGGCGTGGACGGTGTCGTTCGCGACGGTGACGCGATCGTCCACTGCAACTTCCGCGCCGACCGCGCGCGCCAGCTCACGCACGCGCTCGCAGACGTGACGTTCGACGGGTTCGACCGGTCCGAGGGCGGACCCGTGCCGCGCGACGTGCTCGTGGCGACGATGACCGAGTACGAGTCCGACCTGCCCGTGCTCGTGGTCTTCCCGCCGGAGACGGCGACGTCGCTGGCGGAGGTGGCCTCGGCGGCGGGCTGGCGCCAGCTGCACGTCGCCGAGACCGAGAAGTACGCGCACGTGACGTACTTCTTCAACGGCGGGGTGGAGACGGCCTGGCCGGGCGAGGATCGGGTGCTCGTCCCGAGCCCCAGGATCGCGACGTACGACCTCCAGCCGGAGATGAGCGCGGCCGGGGTGACGGATGTCCTCGTGGAGGCGATCGTGGCGGGCCGCTACGACCTGATCGTCGCCAACTACGCGAACCCGGACATGGTGGGGCACACCGGCGTCTGGGACGCCACCGTCCGGGCGTGCGAGACCGTGGACCTGTGCCTCGCCCGTGTGATCGCCGCGGCGGAGGCCGTCGAGGCGGCGGACCCGGCAGGACCGGGTGCACTCCTCGTGGTCACCGCGGACCACGGGAACGCGGACGAGATGCGTGACGCGGACGGACGCACGGTCACGGCGCACTCGCTCAACCGGGTGCCGGTCGTGCTCGCCGGCCGCGCCGTCGCGGGCCGTGCGCTCCGGGACGGCGTGCTGTCCGACGTCGCACCCACGATCTGCGACGTCGGCGGCCTGCCCCGGTGGGAGGGGATGACCGGACGCTCGCTGCTCCTGCCCGAGGCCTGATCGAGGGCGGCCGGGAGTCCGTCGGCCGCCGACCGCCGGCCCGTCCGCCGGTGCGGGCCTGCCAGCCGACCTGTGCTACCATCCGGCCGTCCTTGATCCAGGAGGTCCAGCACCACGTGAACGCAATCCTGGCGGTCGGCCAGATCGTCGTGAGCATCGCTCTCATGGCCGCCATCCTCATGCAGGCGCGCGGCGTCGGGCTGTCGGCCGCCTTCGGCGGCGATTCCTCCGTCTACCGGAGCCGGCGCGGTGTCGAGAAGCGCCTGTGGCAGTTCACGGTCGTGCTCGGCGTGCTCTTCGTCATCTTCTCGCTCGCGAGCTACGTCTTCGTCACCCAGTAACGCGCCCGCCTCGCCGCAGGTGGGGCTCCCCTGACCGGCGCGGACCCCATCGGGGGTGGCTCCCGGTCGAAGCAGTGGTCATCGCATGCCCCATCGCGACCGCGCGATCATCCTCGCGTTCGTCGTCGTCCTGGCGGTCCTCGCCGGCGGCATCCTCCTGCCGGATGCCCGGCCGGCGGCCGTCCAGGTCGCCACACCGACTCCCACCGCCAGCCCGGACGCCCCCGTCGTCGCGTATCGCGACGGCATCGTGGGTCGGCCCTCGTCGCTGACGCCGCTCACCCAGCGCACCCGCGCCGACCGCGACATCGTCGCGCTCGTCTTCCGCGGGCTCGTGGGCCTCGGGCCCGGCCAGAAGCTCGTGCCCGACCTCGCGGAATCCTGGAAGATCGCCGACGCCGGCCGGACGTACACGTTCACGATCCGGCCCGACGCGCAGTGGGACGACGGGACGCCGGTGACCGCCGAGGACGTGGTGTTCACTGTCTCGATGCTCAAGGACGGCGACTATGCGGGCCCAGCGGGCGCGTCCTGGTCCGACGTCACGGCGAAGGCCCTCGACCCCAAGACCGTGGAGTTCACGCTCGGCAAGCCCATCGGCGGCTTCATCGAGCTGGCCCGCCAGCCGCTCCTGCCGAAGCACCTCCTCGCGGACGTCCCGGTGACCGAGCTCGCGGATTCCGACTTCGCGCGGTCGCCCGTCGGGAACGGCCCGTACCGGATCGTCGAGCGCGACCTGGACCGCGCCATCCTGGAGCCGTCCGACGGCTATGCGGGACCGGTCGACCCGGGCGCGACTCCCGATCCGACCCCCGGCGCTGGCGGCTCGCCTGAGCCCGCCACGAGCGCCACTCCCGGTGGATCCGCGGAGCCGGCCGGGTCGATCGGGCCCGAGGGTTCTGCCGCGCCGGAGGCCTCCGCGTCGCCGTCGTCCACTGCGGCCGCGACGGACGAGGAGCCCGTCGACCTCGCCGCCTCGGGGCTCGCGCGGATCGAGCTGCGGTTCTACGACAACGAGGAGGCCGTCGCCGCTGCATATCGCGCCGGCGAGGTGGACGCGGCCTCCGGGCTCGATCCCGGGACCGCGGCGGGCCTCATGGACGTGTCCGGAACGCGACTCCTGCGCTACCCGTCGTCCATCTTCACGAGCCTGACGTTCAACCTCCGTGCGGACCATCCGCGCTTCCGCGACCTGCGGTTCCGCCGCGCGGTCACCATGGCGATCGATCGCGAGAAGATCGTGGAGGGCATCTACCTCGGCAACGCCGCCCTCGCGGAGACCCCGATCCCGCCCTCGTCGTGGGCGTTCTCGTCCGCGTCGAGCCGGCTGATGCCGTTCGACGTGAAGCGCGCGACCGCGGAGCTGAAGAAGTCGGGCTGGAAGAAGACAGCGAAGGGCTGGGTCGCGCCCAAACAGACCAAGCCCTTCACGCTGAAGCTCCTTGCGCTCGACCCGTCGGCGAACCCCGTCTCCAACGCGGTCGCGAAGTCGATCGCGAAGGACCTGACCACCTTCGGCATCAAGACGACGGTGACGGCGCTCCCGGCGTCCACCCTGATCCAGCGCGTCCAGGAGCACGACTTCGACGCGGTCGTCCTCGACGCGAACATCGGCCTGGACCCGGACCTGTACCCGCTGCTCGCCTCGACCCAGGCGGGCCCCGGAGGCGGGAACGTCTCCGGGATCCAGAGCGCCGACCTCGACACGCTCCTCGAGGACGCGCGCAAGCCGGGCACGACGGTCGCCCGGAAGGCCCGGTACGCGAAGCTCCAGGACTACCTCTCCACCCAGCAGGTGATGCCGCCGCTCCTGTTCCACGACCACGTCGTGGCCTACCGATCCACCGTGGACGGACCGCAGCCGCGGGAGCTGGGCGACCTCAGTGACCGATTCTGGGATGTGCTAACATGGCGCCTCGCCGCGAGCCCGTGAGCGTTCTCGGGGTGGGCGGTGGGTCCTCGCCGAGGTGGCGGAACTGGTAGACGCGCCAGCCTCAGGAGCTGGTGCCCGCAAGGGCGTATGGGTTCGAGTCCCTTCCTCGGTACCAGGCAGCGTCGGCCGGTGGGACCGCAAGTGCATACGGCGCCCAGGTGGCGGAATTGGTATACGCGTACGTTTGAGGGGCGTATGACGCAAGTCATCCGGGTTCAAGTCCCGGCCTGGGCACCACCCTCCGCCTGACTCATCGGACGCGCCCGCGGGCGCGTCTTTCCTTCTCGGCCGGCCCCCGGCCGCGGCTCCCCGGGCGGTTAGCTCAGCTGGTGAGAGCGCCTCGCTTACACCGAGGATGTCAGGGGTTCGAGTCCCTTACCGCCCACCACCCTCCGCGCGTCCGGCGCCCTGTACGGGCGCGCTAGACTCATCGGGGGATGCATTCGGCTGTCCCGCATCGGAGGCGCACATGGAGCTGTTCCTCGTCATCCTCGTCGTCGTCGCGATCATCGTCGTGGGCGGCGCGATCCTCTTCTACAACGGCCTGGTCCGGAAGCGGAACACGGTCGACGAGGCGCTGGCGCAGATCGAGGTCCAGCTCAAGCGACGCCACGACCTCGTGCCGAACCTGGTCGCGGCCGTCCGCGACTACATGTCGTTCGAGCAGGACGTCCTCACGAAGGTCACCGAGGCGCGCGCGAACGCCGTCTCCGCCGGCGCCAGGGGCGTCGCGGAGCAGTCCGTCGCGGAGAACCAGCTGACCGGCGCGCTTCGCTCGCTCTTCGCCGTCGCGGAGAACTACCCGACCCTGAAGGCCAACGAGAACGTGCTCGCGCTCCAGGAGCAGCTGACCACCACGGAGAACCAGATCAGCTTCGCCCGGCAGTACTACAACTCGTCCGTCCTCGAGTTCAACACCTCGATCCAGACGTTCCCCGGCAACATCGTGGCCGGCAGCTTCGGCTTCATCAAGCGCGACTTCTTCGAGGCCGAGCCGGAGGCCGACCAGGTGCCGACGGTCGCCCTGCGGTAGCGAGGCAGGCCCCCGGACTCGCGTCGCCGACCGGTCGCCGGAGGACCCGGTGGCAGCAACCTCGTTCCGCTCCCAGATCGCGGCGAACAAGCGGAGATCGCTGTTCCTCGTCCTGATCGTGCTGTGGGTCCTCATCGTCCTCGGTGCGTCGATCGGGTTCGTGCTCACGGGCGATCTCACGGGGGTCGTCGGGATGACGGCGGTCGCGCTGGTCCTCGGCGTGCTCATGACGGCGGGGAGCTGGTTCTCGGGCGATCGGCTCGTGCTCACGGCCTCGCAGGCGAAGCGCGTGGACGAGACCAGCGCGCCGCAGCTCACGAACGTCGTCCGCGAGATGTCGCTCGCAGCGGGCGTCCCGATGCCCGCCGTCTACGTCATCGACGACACGGCGCCCAACGCCTTCGCGACCGGACGCGACCCCGGGCATGCGTCGATCGCGATCACCACCGGGCTCCTGCAGAAGCTCGACCGGGAGGAGCTCCAGGGCGTCATCGGCCACGAGCTGAGCCATGTCCGCAACTACGACATCCGGTTCACGCTCCTCGTGGGCGTGCTCGTGGGGAGCATCGCCCTCCTCGCCGACATGTACCTCCGGATCGGCTTCTGGACCGGGTTCGGAGGGCGGGGGCGCCGGAGCTCCGGCTCCTCCGACTCGGGCGGTCTCGGGGTCGTCGTGCTGGTCGTGTCGATCGTCCTCGCGATCCTCGCGCCGATCGCGGCGCGGCTCGTCCAGCTTGCCGTGAGCAGGCAGCGGGAGTACCTCGCCGACGCCTCGTCGGTCGAGCTGACGCGCAACCCGACCGGTCTCGAGAACGCGCTCGTGAAGATCGCCGGCGACCAGGAGCCGCTCGAGGTCGCCAACCGGGCGACCCAGCACCTCTACATCGTCAACCCGATGAAGAAGCTGTCCGACCGCGGGATCGGCCTCTTCTCGACGCACCCGCCGATCCTCGACCGGGTGAACCGGCTGCGCGGGATGTACGGCCAGCCGCCGCTCGACGCGCAGCAGGTGGCGGCCCTGCGCGGGCTGGACTAGGGGAGCCGGGCAGGGGCGTGCCCGTGCCAGCGGCCCGGCGGCCGGCGCCAGGCCCTCGGGCATCCTTGCGACCGGCGGCGAGGTCGTGGTAGCCTCAGGACGCCGTACGGGCGGCCAGACCCGCGGCGTCCACGGGCCGAGATAGCTCAGTCGGTAGAGCACGCGACTGAAAATCGCGGTGTCGCCAGTTCGAATCTGGCTCTCGGCACCAGCACGCAGCGGTGGTGGCGAAACCGAGCGGAAGTGGCTCAGTTGGTAGAGCATCACCTTGCCAAGGTGAGGGTCGCGGGTTCGAGTCCCGTCTTCCGCTCCATCCCCTCTCAGCACATCGACGGACGGCGGGTCCGTCCGTATCGGGCCCTCGACCGCTGCCCCTTCGTCCAGTGGTAGGACAGCGGACTTTGGATCCGAGAACCGAGGTTCGAATCCTCGAGGGGCAGCCACCCTTCCCGGAGGGACGCGCCGGACCGCGGCGCGGCACGGGGCGACGTACCCAAGTGGCCTAAGGGGGAGGTCTGCAAAACCTCTATTCTCGGGTTCGAATCCCGACGTCGCCTCCACATCCGACCCCGATCGACGCCCGCCGGCCCGGCGGGCGTCGCGATTCCGGGGGCGCAGCCGGAGGCGAGCGCGAAGTCGGCGGCGGATCCACGGGTCCCCGCGTACACTCCGGTCGTGGTCGATCGGGCGAGGGGACAGGCGGCGGAGGAGCGACCCGGCCGCCGCCCCACGGGAGTGCGCTGATCCTGGACGTCGTCTCTTCCCGGCTCCGGCGACTCGTCCCGGCGCCGCTCGCGCTCGACGCCCCGGACACGCCGGCGCCGCGCGCGGCGGCCGAGCGTGACTTCCGCCCCGACATCGAGGGCCTGCGCGCGGTCGCCGTCGTCCTCGTCCTCCTGTACCACGCCGGCGTGCCCGGCTTCCCCGGCGGCTACATCGGCGTGGACGTCTTCTTCGTCCTGTCGGGCTTCCTCATCACGGGGCTCCTGCTCCGGGAGATGCGGGAGTCGGGGACGATCTCGCTGCCGCGCTTCTACGCTCGCCGCGCCCGACGCATCCTGCCGGCGTCCGCGCTCGTCTTGGTGGCGACCGTCCTCGCGTCCGCGGTCGTGGTGTCGCCCCTGCGGCTCATCGACATCGCCGGGGACGCGGCCGCCGCGGCGGTCTACGTCGTGAACATCCGGTTCGCGGTGCAGGCGACCGACTATCTCCAGGGGGGTGCCCCGCCGTCGCCGATCCTCCACTTCTGGTCGCTCTCGGCAGAGGAGCAGTTCTACCTCTTCTGGCCGGCGCTCGTGCTGGTGGCCGGACGGTTCGCGGGCGGCTCGCGCCGACGGCTGGCGATCCCGTTCGTGGCCGTCACGGTCGCTTCGTTCGTGCTCTCGCTCTGGCTCACGACCGCGTCCGAGCCGTGGGCGTTCTTCTCCCTGCCGACCCGCGCCTGGGAGCTGGGCGTTGGGGCACTGCTCGCCCTGGGCGCGCCGCTGCTGCCGGCGGTCTCCGGAAGGGTCGCCGCCGCGCTGGGCTGGGGAGGGCTCGCGCTGGTGGCGCTGGGCGGCATCGTCATCACCGAGGCCACGCCGTTCCCCGGCTGGGCGGCGATCCTGCCCGTCGCGGGGACCGCCATGGCGGTGGCGGCGGGCACGCGCGCGGTCGCGCCCCTGCATGCGCGAGTGCTCGGGTGGGGCCCGTTCCGGTACGTGGGCCGGATCAGCTACTCGCTCTACCTGTGGCACTGGCCGGTGCTCGTGCTCGTGCCGATCGCGCTCGGGGGCCCGCTCCCGCTGGCCGGCCGGGTGGCGCTCGTGGTCCTCGTGGCCGTCCCGCTGGCGGCGCTCTCGCAGCGCTTCGTGGAGGACCCGCTGCGCCGCGGGAAGGTCATCGGCACGGTGACGCGTCGGAACCTCGCCTTCGCCGGGGCGCTCTCGCTCGCCGTGGCCGTCGGCTCGGTGGGGGTGGGAGCCGTGACTGCGGCGCGGCTCGGAGGGACCGCGGCCGCGCCCGAGCTCGGCGACGGCGACGCGCTCGCCGGCCTGGTGCCGACCGACGCACCCGCCTCGGCCGCGCTTCCCGGCTCGTCGGTCCCGGGCGCGGGCCCGTCCGGGCCGCCCTCGCCCGGCGCGAGCGACGGCCCGTCGTCCCCATCGAGCGGAACGGGCCCGTCCGGGCCGCCCTCGCCCGGCGGTGGAGGCGGGAACCCGTCTCCGACCCCGTCCCCGGGCGGCGCCGGAGCGCCGGGGCCGCCCGCTCTCCCCGCGACACCGGACGGGCCGGTCCCCGGGAACCTCCTCCCGCCGCTGGCCGCGGTGCGCTCGGACTCGCCCCGGATCTACGCGGAGGGCTGCCATCTCGACGCCGCGACCGCCGTCTCGCCGCCGTGCGTGTACGGGGATCCCGGGTCCTCCACCACCGTCGTCCTCTTCGGCGACTCGCACGCCGCCCAGTGGTTCCCGGCCCTGGAGCGGATCGCGACAGATCGCGGATGGCGCCTCGTCTCGCTCACGAAGAGCGCGTGCACGGCCGCCGACGTGACCGTCTGGAGCGCAACGCTCGGTCGCGCCTATACGGAGTGCGACGCGTGGCGCCGGAGCGCGATGGAGCGGATCGCGGCCGAGCGCCCGGCGCTCGTCGTCGTCTCGGACAGCCGAGGTGTCCGCCCGATCGTGGACGGCGAGACGCTCGCCGGCGACGCAGGCGGCCCGGCGCTCGCCGACGGCCTGCGCCGGACGCTCGACGCCCTGCGCCCGCTGGCGGGGGAGGTAGCGGTCATCGGCGTGACGCCCGAGGCCCCGGACGACCCGCCCGCGTGCCTCTCGGAGAACCCCGGCAGCGTCCTCGCGTGCGCGACCCCCGTGGACCGCGCGGTCGACACCGCCTGGCTCGCGACCGAGGCGGCCGTCGCCGCGGAGGCGGATGCGACGTACATCGACCCGACCGCGTGGGTCTGCCCGACGGGGCCGTGCCCGGCCGTCATCGGCCGCTTCCTCGTCTACCGCGACACCCACCACCTCGCGACACCGTTCGCGGCGGCGCTCGCGTCGCGGCTCGCCGGCCGGTTGCCGGACCTCGGGAGCGCCGAGCGTCCGGTCCCGCGCTCGGCATCGACGGGGACCGCGTCCGAGCTGGGTCGGGCGGCCGCCGCGTCGCTGCGCGTACCATCGACCCGCGCCGGGGTGGCGGAACGGCAGACGCGGCCGTCTTAAACACGGCCGGGCGCAAGCCCGTGTGAGTTCGACTCTCACCCCCGGCACCAGCACCGCGGCCGTGAACGCCCACCGTGACGTCTCCCAGGGCGCGTCTCCCGCGTCCGCGACACCCCTGGGCATCAGGGGTACGATCGGTCGGCCGCGATCCGGGGGATCCTCCTGCGCCCCTCGACCGGCGAGGACGAAGTCGCGACGTGGTTCGGCTGACGCCGACCGACCTCCTAGCCCCTGCCCCCGAAGATCCCGCCGAAGCGGCTCGGTTGCTTCTTGTCCGCGGGCGTGGTCTGCCGGCCATCGGCGCCGTGGCCGCTCTCGCCGGCCGCGACGGACGCGAGGCGCATGAGCGCCTGGGCCGGCGCCGACTCGGGTGAGCCCGTGATGACCGGGACTCCCTCGTTGACGGCCCGCGCGTACACGAGCGGGTCGAAGGGCAGCTCCGCGATCGGCGGGCGTCCGAGCGCCGTCTCAACGTCCTTCGGCCGGATGCTCTCGCGCCCCGAGAGGTCGTTGACGACGAAGTGCGTCTTGGCCAGGTCGACGTGGTGCTCGCCGAGGGCGTCGGCGAACGAATGGAGGGCGCGGAGCGTCGCGATCTCCGGCCGCACGGGCAGGAGGATGGCGTCGGCGCGGGCGAGCGCAGCCACGGTCCTCTCGTCCACGGCCGACCCGAGGTCCAGGACGATCCGGTCGTGTGCGAGCGTCGCCGTCTCGATGAACGCGACGGCCATCTCGGGCGTCAGGGTCGAGGTGGGATCCCATGTGCCGGGAGCGGGATAGACGACGAGGCCGGACGCGTGCCGCTCCGCGTAGCTGGCCAGGAGCGACGGGTCGGTGAGCGCGAGATCGTCGCGGCCGAGGTCGGTGATGGCCCGGTGGGGACGGATGTCCAGGTGCGTCGCCACCTGCCCGAACGGCAGGTGCATGTCGGCGACGGCCACGCGGCCCGGATGAAGGGCCGCAAGCGCGACGGCGACGTTCACGGCGATCGTCGTCGTGCCGACGCCGCCGCTCGGGCTGAAGACAGCGATCGATCGGCGGGGGCGCCGCGCCGCCGCGCCCTCGGCCGCGCTCCCGGCCAGCGTGGTCGCGCGCGTCGAGCGCACCAGGAGCGCCTGGATCCGGGCGTCGAGCTCCCGTGGGTCGATGTCGTCCGGGACGACTTCGTCCGCCCCGGCTTCGATGAGCGCGACGCGCGATTCGACGTCGAGCGACGGCGTGAGGACGCAGACGGCGAGCCCGCGGAGCGCCGGCGTCGCCCGGATGCGCGCACACACGGTGGCGGCCGTCGAGTCGAGGGGCTCCGCGATGAGGAGGATCGCGTGCGAGCCCAGCGCTGCGATGGCCGCGTCCAGCGTCTCGGCGACGGTGAGTCGATAGCCGGCCTCCTGGAGCGGGGCGCGCAGGAGCTGGACCCGCGCGGGGTCGGACGAGAGGAGCAGGATCGGGGTCTCGGCCATCGGCGCTCCGGCTGGGGCGTGGGAATCCATGCACGAGCATAAACGGTCCGACGGTGGGACCGTGATACACTCCGCCCGGCCTTTCTGCTCCGCGCGCGTCGCAGGCCGCCCCCAGGGCGCCGGAACGCGACCGGGGCTCATCCCACAGGAAGGAGAGCGTGGCGCATGCGCCGATATGAACTCATGCTCGTCTTCAAGCCGGACGCGCCGGACGAGCGGACCCAGGCGGTCGTCGAGCGTGTGACGCGGATGATCGTCGGGGACGGCGGCCAGATCGTGAAGGTCCAGCCGTGGGGCCGCCGCCGGCTCGCGTACCCGATCGACCGGCACCGCGAGGGCCAGTACCACATCGTGGTCTTCGAGGCGCCCCCGACGACGATCGGCGAGATCGAGCGCAGCCTCCTCATCACCGAGGAGGTCCTCCGACATCTCGTGATCCGCGTCGAGCGTCCCGTGCGCTCCGCCCGCAAGGGTGAGGCGGCCGAGACCGGTGACGGCGACCAGGTCGCTCCGCCGCCCGTCGACGACGAAGAGGTCGAGCCGGACGGTGAGCGCATCGACGAGTCCGAGTCCGAGGCGGCTCCGGCCGCCGTCGACTGAGAGGGACCCTCCCGTGTCGCTGAACAAGGCGATGATCATCGGCAACCTGGGGCGCGACCCGGAGATGCGGTACACGCCGAACGGGCAGGCGGTCACCCAGTTCACCGTCGCCGTCAACCGCAACTTCCGCGGCCAGGACGGGAACTGGCAGGAAGAGACCGAGTGGTTCCGCGTCGTGGCGTGGGGGCCCCTCGCCGAGCGGACCGCCGAGAACCTCCGCAAGGGCCGCAAGGTGTACGTCGAAGGCCGCCTCCAGACCCGGCAGTGGGAGGACAAGGACGGCCAGAAGCGCTACACGACCGAGCTCGTCGCCCAGCAGGTGACGGCGCTCGACAGGCCGGCGCGCGACGAGGGCGACCTCGGCGCCGACGCACCGGCGCCGAGGTCGGACACCGCCCCGCAGCGGGGACGCGGCGGGGACGCCGGCGGCTCCGGCTCCGTCCCCGGCTCCGTCCCCGGCTCCGGCGAGACCTACGAGGACCTCGACGACCTGCCCTTCTGACCGATCCCGCGGGCGCGGCCACGAGCCGCGTTCGCACGCGACGACGAACCACACGACGAGGAGTCCACCACCCATGGCACCTGGCGCACGCTCGAAGAAGCGCGACGAGTACTACCGCGATCGCCGGCGGCGGAAGGTCTGCGCCTTCTGCTCCGACAAGACCGTCCAGATCGACTACAAGGAGGTCAACCGCCTCCGCCGATACCTCTCCGAGCGGGCGAAGATCGAGCCCCGCCGCAAGACCGGACTGTGCGCCGGGCACCAGCGCGAGCTCTCGGTCGCGCTGAAGCGGGCACGACACGTCGCGCTTCTCCCGTACGCGCCGCAGCACCTCCGACCCTGACGGTCGGATGAGGACCGGTCCGCGACGCGCGCTCCCGCGCGCGTCGGGGCCGGGCGGCGGGCGCATGACGGTCGACCTCGTCCTCGTCGCGGGGGGCGCGGCGGCGGGCGCCTTCGGGTCCCTCCTCGGGCTGGGCGGCGGCGTCCTGATCGTGCCGCTGCTCACGCTCGGCTTCGGGCTGCCCCTGCGCGAGGCGGTCGGTGTCAGCCTCGTCTCGGTGATCGTGACGAGCAGCGCGGCCGCGGGTGTCTACCTCGAGCGCCATGTCGCGAACCTGCGCCTGGGGATGACCCTCGAGCTGTTCACCGCGACGGGGGCGCTCGTGGGCGGCCTCATCGCCTTCGCGCTGCCGGAGCGGGTCCTCGCCGGCCTCTTCGCGGCCCTGCTGGCCTACACGGCCTTCACCATGGCCCGTCGCGGGCTCTCCCGTGGCCCGACGCCAGCGATGGCGGCACCCGGCGGATCCGGTGCGGCCGCGGATGCCGCGGGCAGGACGGCGGCTGCCGCCGCGGCTCCTGACGCCGCCCTCGCGGTCGCGGACGCCGTGGTCGCCGACGCCGCGCCGGAGGACGCGCGGCCGGGCGAGTTCGAGCCTGCAGGCGCCTCCGCCGGCCGGCGGGGATGGCTCACCGGCAGCAGCCCGACGTCGGCCATGCCGTTCGTCGCCTCCCTGGCGGGTCCCGACTACACGATCGGACGGTTCCCGCTCGGGGTCGTCGGGAGCGTCTTCGCGGGCGTGATCTCGGCCCTCCTCGGCGTCGGCGGCGGGATCATCAAAGTCCCGCTGATGAACCTCGCGATGGGGGTCCCGCTCCGGGTGGCGACGGCGACGAGCAACCTGATGATCGGGATCACCGCATCGGCCAGCGCGATCGTCTACTTCCTCCGCGGCGGGATCGACCCGTACGTCGCCGGGCCGACGGCCGTGGGGGTCTTCCTGGGTGCCCTCGCCGGCTCGCGGGCGGCTCCCCACATCGACGTCCGCATCCTGCGGCTGCTCTTCGTCGTCGTGCTCGCGTACACGGCCGTCCAGATGGCCCTCAAGGCGCTCGGATGAGCGGCACGGCCGCCGCGCTCGACCGAACGGTCGCCCGGGTCCTCCGGTGGGGGATCGGGGCCAGCATCGCGCTGCTCGCCGTGGGCGTCGTCCTGATGGTCATCGACGGCGTGGACCCGCTGGGGCCTCCTCCGCCGCCGTTCGACCCCGCGGGGCTCGTGTCCGGCATCGTCGCGCTCGACCCGCTCCCGTTCCTCTGGCTCGGGCTGATCATCGCGATCGCCACGCCCTCGCTGCGCGTGGTGGCGTCGCTCCTCGGATTCGCGCGGGCCGGCCAGCGCCGGATGGTGGTCGTCTCGGTGGGGATCCTGGTCGTGATCGCACTCAGCGTCGTCCTCTCGAGCCGGGCGGCCTGACCGTGGAGCAGGGGCTCATCCTCGCGGCGTCGTTCGTCCTGATCCTCGCAGGGGCGGAGCTCTTCACGAACGGCATCGAGTGGTTCGGTCACCGCCTCAACCTCGCCGAGGGTGCGGTGGGGTCGGTCCTCGCGGCGGTCGGGACCGCCCTCCCGGAGACGATGATCCCGATCGTGGCGATCCTGGGCTCCGGCGCGACCGCAGCGTCGGAGGAGATCGGCATCGGGGCGATCCTGGGGGCGCCGTTCATGCTGTCGACGCTCGCGATGTTCGTGACCGGCGTCGCGGTGCTGAGCGTCGCCCGGTCGCGTGTGCTCGGCGACACGATGCTCCTCCAGCCCGCGGTGATCTTCCACGACATCCGCTGGTTCTTCATCGGCTACGCGATCGCCATCGGGGCGGCGTTCTTCCCCGCGGACCTCGCCTGGCCGCGATTGGCCGTCGCCGGCGTCCTGATCGTGCTGTATGCGCTGTACGTCCGCGAGCACTTCGGCGCCGACAGCGCGGGGGGCTCCGGAGAGGAGCTGAGGCCGCTCCGGCTGCGACGGCTCGATGCGCCGAGCAGGCCTGCGGACGTGCCGCCCCGCCTCCGGATCGTCTCCGTGCAGGTCGTCGCGGCGCTCGCCCTCATCGTGGGTGGGGCTCTCGCCTTCGTCGGCGCCGTCGAGCACATCGCGGAGGGCGCGGGGGTCAGCGCGACGATCCTGGCCCTCATCGTCGCACCGATCGCGACGGAGCTCCCGGAGAAGCTCAACAGCGTCATCTGGGTGCGCCAGGACAAGGACACGCTCGCCATGGGGAACATCACCGGCGCGATGGTCTTCCAGAGCATGATCCCGACCGTCGTCGCCCTCGTGTTCGCACCGTCGGCCTGGTCGGTGTCCGCGGGCGAGCCGATCGTCTTCGCGTCCGTCGCCATCGCGTTCGCCTCGTCGGCCGCGATCTTCGTCCCGATGCGCATGCGGGGAGTCCTGCGGGGGCGCTGGCTCCTCGTGGGCGGCCTCTTCTACGCCGCGTTCCTCGCGCTCGTCTTCCTGGGCATCGGGACGGGGAGTCCGGCCGCCGCCTGACGGGCCTGACGGGCGCGGCGGCGGTCCGGCGCAGGCCCGACGGTATACTCGCAACGGCCCCCCGACGCGTCCACGGGGGAGGGATCGGGAGCGCAGCCCATGGTGACCGAGCAGCAGAAGCCCGCCGGGAACGAGTCCACCTCGACGATCGGCGGGGACCAGGGCGCCCTCACGTGCTACTTCCGCGGGGAGTTCGTGCCCCTCGCGGAGGCGAACGTCTCGATCATGACCCACGCCTTCCTGTACGGCACGGCCGTCTTCGAGGGGATCCGGGCGTACTGGAACGCCGAGCACGAGCAGCTGTACGTCCTGAAGGCGCGCGAGCACATCGAGCGGATCCGCAACTCGGCGAAGGTCCTCTTCATGGACGAGGGGCTGCCGTCGGTGGACGAGTGGGTCGCGCTCATCGTGGAGCTCGCTCGCCGGAACGGCTTCCGCGAGGACGCCTATATCCGGCCGTCCGTCTACAAGAGCACGGAGGCCATCGGCGTCCGGCTCCATGCGCTCGCCCACGAGTTCTACATCGTGGCGACCCCCTTCGGCGCCTACATCGACACGGACGCAGGGATCCGGTGCATGACCTCCAGCTGGCGACGGACCGCCGACGTCGCGATCCCGGCCCGCGGGAAGATCGTCGGCGCCTACGTGAACTCCGCGCTCGCCAAGACCGAGGCCATGCTCGACGGGTACGACGAGGCGATCGTCCTCGCGTGGGACGGCCACGTCTCCGAGGGCTCCGCGGAGAACCTCTTCATGGTTCGCGACGGAGTGATCGTGACACCTGCCGTCTCCGACGAGATCCTCGAGGGGATCACGCGGGCCGGGATCATGCGGATCGCGACCGACATGGGGATGCCGGTCGTCGAGCGGGCCATCGATCGGACCGAGCTCTACATCGCCGACGAGATCTTCCTCTGCGGCACGGGGGCGCAGGTCTCGCCCGTCATCGAGCTCGACCACCGCCGGATCGGCGCCGGGACGCCCGGCCCGATCACCACGCGGATCCAGCGCCGCTATTTCGACGCGGTGCGGGGGAAGGTCCCGGAGTACGCGCACTGGGTCGTGCCGGTCTACCCGCGCTGACCCGCCGACCCCGCGCCGCGCGCGAGGCCGCTCGCCTCAGGGTGCGTTCGGCGCCTGGAGCTTCGGCGTGTCCGGTGCCGTGATGACGATGACGTCCACGCGGACAGCCGGGTCGGTCACGGGCTCGACCGTGGTCTTCAGCGCCTTCTCGAGGTACGCGATCGTCCGGGGCAGCCTCGTCTCCGCCCCGTTGTAGACGCGGACGACCGTCGCGGTCGGCTTCTCGTCCGGCTTCTGGTTGGGAGCGGACGCCTCCATCCCGGCCCAGGACAGGTAGCTCGCGATGTCGGCGGCCTGCCCGGTCGCGCCCGTCCCGTTGAGGACCCACGTCCTCGCTCCCTCGGCGGCGACCTTCTCGCGGAGCGCGATGTCGGCGGCCTTGTCGGCGAACGCCGCCCGGACGCCGTACCGGATCCGGTCCACCTTCGGGATGATCACGTAACCGCGCGGGTCGCCCGAGCGCACCTCGGTCGCCCAGAAGCTCGGCGCGAAGACCTGCGAGCGCAGCTTCGTCATGTCGATGTCGCCCGCGAGCTGGGCGAGCTGCGGGAGGAGGTCCACCGGGATGTCGGTGTGCACGGCCTTCTTCAGGCTCTTCACCAGGTCCGGGATGCGCGGGATCATCCCGCCCACGTCCGCCTGCTGGCGCAGCGACATGATGACCCGC
This sequence comes from uncultured Chloroflexia bacterium, assembly GCA_963717255.1. Lineage (GTDB taxonomy): Bacteria > Chloroflexota > Limnocylindria > Limnocylindrales > CSP1-4 > CAIYQJ01. The sequence goes on from CAVQVT010000011.1 coordinate 19,756, forward strand.
TGCTGGCGCTGCCCACGATCGAAGTCGGACGAGCCGTGTCGGCTCCGGGCGTACACCAGTGCTTCATCGCCGGTCATGTGCTGGATCCCCGAGGGGATGTACACGCGCATCAGCTGACCCCGGTCGGTGGGGTAGCTGTCGTCGACGACCGGGGTCTGGACGTTGACCGTCACCCCGCCCAGCGCGTCCACGACCTGCTTGAAGCCCTCGAAGTTGACCTGGACGTAGTACTTGATGTCCAGGCCGTAGAGGGCGCCCAGGACCTCCTTGATCGTCCCGAAGCACCCGGACGGGAAGATGTCCGGGCGGGCCTTCGCGGCCATGCACAGGCTGTTGATCTTGCCGCCGAACACGTCGCCGTACACCGCGCGCGCGGGGCTGTCCGCCGGCAGCGGGACGTCCACCGTGTCGCGCGGGAGGCTGAACATGGCGACCTCCTTCGTGGTGGGGTCGATGCTCACCACGATGAGGGTGTCCGTGTTGAAGAAGCCCTGCTCCGGCCGCTGGTCCGCGCCCACGAGGAGGATGTTCAGCCGCTCCTTGCCGTCCCACCTGGGGACCTTCGTCGGCGTGACGGTCGCCGCCGCCGCGGCCGAGGCCTCGGGCAGCGGCGTGGACGGCGGGGCGGTCTCGCCCGGACCGAGCGATGGGCTCGGGGCGACGACGACGATCTCGTCCGTCGGGTCGCCGCCGCCGAAGACGCTCCCGATGAGGTCGAGCGCCTGGACGCCGTAGTAGCCGACGGCGAGGTGGCCGCCGATCATCACGACGAGGATCGCGCCCAGGCCGGCCAGCCCCAGCGGGTTCACCCGGCGGCGCGGCGGGCCGACCCGGCCCTGGCCGGACTCGCGCCAGCCGTTGACGAAGTCGGCGACACGGTACGCGTCGATGACCGCGACCATGCGGTACACCAGGACGACGGCGGAGAATCCGAGCAGGCCGATCAGGATCGTCGGCTGGACAAGGTAGCCCAGCAACTCCATCCGGTACCGGAGGGCGATGCCCGCCGCGAGCGCGATGAGGAGGACGGGGATCGCGGCGAACGCGAGCGCACGCTCCCACGCGCCGGCGTAGGCCTGGCCCAGGCCGGGGAACACGAACGAGAGGAAGGCCGCGGCGAACGAGGAGCGCGCGGTGGGGCGCGGATCGTCCTGCGCGGTGGGCTGGTTTGCCATGTCGGGGAGAGAGGATACCGTGGAACGGCCGGATCATCCCCGGGAGGCATCGGCAACGGTGCGGCCCGCGATCGCCCGGCGACCGGATCCGCGGGCGGCGGGGAGTCCGGCCCCCGCCGAGTTGACTGCCCGCGAACGGCTGTGGGAGGCTTACCGGACTCCGGTCCGCGTCCGGGACGGCGCCGCCGCGGCGGCGCCGCGCCGCCTCGCGACCCACGGGACGGCGTCGCGTCCGAGGTGGACGGGCGCCGTCCGTTCGTTCGAGGGGAGATGTTCGCACCCGTCCCGTCCAAGCCAGACTTCGTCGCCGAGGAGCACGCCCTCCTCGTCCTCTGGCGCGACCGCCGCATCTTCGCGCGCCTGCGCGCCCAGAACGCGGGCGGGACCCGCTGGAGCTTCCTCGACGGCCCGATCACCGCCAACAACCCGATGGGCGTCCACCACGCCTGGGGGCGGACCTACAAGGACGTCTTCCAGCGCTACCACGCGATGCTCGGCCACGACCAGCGCTGGCAGAACGGCTTCGACTGCCAGGGGCTCTGGGTGGAGGTGAACGTCGAGCGCGACCTCGGGTTCACGAGCAAGCGTGACATCGAGGACTACGGGATCGCCGAGTTCGTCTCGCTCTGCAAGCAGCGGGTCCTCACGTACGCCGCGCGTCAGACGGAGCAGTCGATCCGCCTCGGGTACTGGATGGACTGGGACGACCCGGAGGAGCTCCGCCGGCTGCGCGACCTGCTCGCCGCGGAGCCCGATGCCAGCGTCACCGTGGAGGGTCCGCACGGGCCGGTGACGGACACCGTCGAGATGATCGTCGGCCGCCTCGGGATGCCCGAGCTCGGGGGGTCGTACTACACGTTCAGCAACGAGAACAACGACCTCATCTGGGCATTCCTCGCCGAATGCCACCGCCGCGGCTGGCTCTACAAGGGCCACGACACCATGCCGTGGTGCGCGCGCTGCGGGACCGGCATCAGCCAGCACGAGATGACCGAGGGCTACCAGGACCGCGAGGACCCCGGGCTCACGATCCGCTTGCCGCTGGTGGACCGGCCGGGCGAGGCGCTCCTCGTCTGGACCACGACGCCGTGGACGCTGACCTCCAATGTCGCGGCCGCGGTCGGCGCAGAGCTCACGTACGTGAAGGTCCGCCAGGACGACCGCGCCTACTGGCTGGGGAAGGGGACCCTCAAGCAGGCTCTCCAGGGGCCGTTCGAGGTGCTCGAAGAGCTGCCCGGGACCGCCCTCGAGGGGTGGCGCTACCGCGGCCCGTTCGACGACCTGCACGCCGTGCGCGCGGCGTTCGCGACCGACGGCGCCCGCGGTGGCCCGTTCGAACACCGCGTCGTCCTGTGGGACGAGGTCGGCGAGGAGGAGGGGACGGGCATCGTCCACATCGCCCCCGGCTGCGGTGCGGAGGACTTCGCGCTCGGGAAGCAGCTGGGGCTCCCGATGATCGCCCCGCTCGACGAGTCGGGGATCTTCATCGACGGGTTCGACGCCCTGTCCGGCCGCGACGTCCGCGATGTCACCGACCAGATCCTGGAGCGGCTGCGCCACCACGGGTTCTTCTACCGCGTGGAGCCGTACCGGCACCGCTACCCGCACTGCTGGCGGTGCAACACGCCGCTCGTCTTCCGCCTGGTGGACGAGTGGTACATCAGCATGGGCCCGGTCTACGACAGGCCCCGGTCCGAGCTGACCCCCGAGGAGATCGACGCGAGCCTCCGGTACCAGATCATGGAGGTCGTGGACCGGATCCGGTGGATCCCGTCCTTCGGGTACGAGCGCGAGCTCGACTGGCTCCTGAACATGCACGACTGGATGATCAGCAAGAAGCGCTACTGGGGGCTGGCGCTGCCGATCTACGACTGCCGGGCATGCGGGACCGTCCAGGTGATCGGTGGCCGTGAGGAGCTCAGGGAGCGGGCGGTCGAGGGCTGGGATGTCCTCGAGGGCCACACGTCGCACCGGCCACACGTGGATGCCGTGAGGATCGCCTGCTCCGGCTGCGGGGCACCGGTGGGGCGGGTCCGCGACGTGGGCAACCCGTGGCTGGATGCGGGGATCGTCCCGTTCTCCACGATGCACTACCGGACGGACCCGGCCTACTGGGAGACGTGGTTCCCGGCCGACTTCATCACCGAGAGCTTCCCAGGCCAGTTCCGGAACTGGTTCTACTCCCTCCTCGCGATGAGCACGGTGCTCCGCCGTGAGCCGCCCTTCCGGACGATCTTCGGCTACGCGACCCTCTTCGGCGAGGACGGCCGCCCCATGCACAAGAGCTGGGGCAACGCGATCGAGTTCGACGAGGCGGCCGAGCGCATGGGCGTCGACGTCATGCGCTGGATGTACGCGAACGCCCGCCCCCAGGACAACATCCTCTTCGGGTGGCACGCGGCGGACGAGGCGCGTCGCGAGCTGCTGGTGTTGTGGAACGTGTACGCGTTCTTCGTCACCTACGCACGCGTCACCGGGTGGACGCCGGCCCGCCCGGCGCCGCCGCTCGACGATCGACGTCCACTCGACCGCTGGATCCTGTCGCGCCTGGCATGCCTGGCGGACCGCGTCGGCGACCGCGTGGCCGACTACGACCTCGACGCCGCGGCGCGCGAGATCTCGCAGTTCATCGACGCACTCTCCACGTGGTATCTCCGTCTCAACCGCAAGCGCTTCTCCCGGTCGGACGACGTCGCCGACCGGGATGCCGCCTTCGCCACGCTCCACGCGGCGCTCGTCGGCCTGGCGCGGATCCTCGCGCCGATCCTCCCGTTCCTGTCGGAGTCCCTCTACCGGAACCTCGTCGTCACGGTGGACCCGGAGGCGCCGGAGAGCGTCCATCTCACCCGATGGCCGGCCCGAGGAGCTGGCGGGCTACCGGGATCCGGCGCTCGAGGACGCGATGGCGGTCTTCTCCCGGGCCGTCGAGCTGATCCGGTCGCTCCGGAGCCAGGCGGGCATCAAGCTGCGCCAGCCGCTCGCCCGTGCCTGGATCGCGCTGCCGGAGGTCGGCGCCCGGTACCGCGACGAGATGGTCGGGCGGCTCGCGGACGAGATCAACGTGAAGGAGATCGTGCTCATCGCCGATGACTCCGACCTCGTGGAGCGCCGGGTGAGGCCGCTGCTGCCGAGGATCGGGAAGCGCCTGGGCGCGGCGATCCCGGCGGTGATGGCGGCCGCGCGCGATGGGGCGGTCGAGTACCACCCCGACGGGTCCGTGACGCTCGGCGGCGTGACGCTGGCGGCGGACGAGGTGGAGATCCTCTCCACGCCGCGGCCGGGGACGGCCGTGGCCCACGACGCCGGCCTCGTCGTCGTTCTCGACACGACCGTGAGCCCCGAGCTGCGCGCCGAGGGTGAGGCGCGTGACCTCCAGCGCGCGATCCAGGAGCTGCGCCGCGAGATGGGCCTCGCCGTGGACGAGCGCGTGGATCTCGCGATCGAGGACGGCCCGGCCGCGAGCCGCATCGCCTCATTCATCTCCGGCGTGGCGGCCGAGACGCTTGCCGACGACGTGGCCGTGGGTCCGGTCCCGCTCGACGCGGCCGTCGGCGAGGTGGATGTGGAGGACGGCTCGCTGCGGTTCGGGATCCGTCGCCGGGCGGGCGCGGCCTCGTGACGCGCGGCGCGCGTCACGGCCGGCGGAGCGCGGCATGAGCCGTGTCGTCGCCGGCGCGGCCGTCGGCCGGTGGGTGGCCTTCTTCGCGATCGCCGGGATCGTCGTCCTCGTCGACCAGCTCGCGAAGGCGTACGTCGTCGCCAACTACCCTCTGAACGAGCCCGTCGAGATCATCGGCGACTGGGTACGCATCTGGTACATCCAGAACGCCGGGGCGCTCTTCGGGCTGTTCCAGCAGCAGGCGCTGCTCTTCGGGCTCGTCAGCATCGTCGTCGTCGGCGTCATCGTGTGGCTGCACGGGAAGACGTCCGGGACGGGCGGCTGGCTCGCAACGGCGGGCCTCGGGCTACTGCTCGGCGGTGCGGTCGGCAACATGATCGACCGGTTCCGGTACGGGTACGTCGTGGACTTCGTGGACCTCGGGATCGGCGAGTGGCGCTTCTTCACCTTCAACATCGCCGACGCGTGCATCGACATCGGGATCCTCGTGCTCATCGTCCTCGCGTTCCTCCCGGCCCTCGGGGAGCGATTCGGCGGCTCCCGCGCGGCCGCGCCCGGGGGCGAGGCCGCGCGATGAGGACCCTCGAGGTGGCCGTCCCGCCGAGATCCGCGGGCCAGCGCCTCGATCGGTTCGCCGCCGACCGCACGGGCCTCTCGCGGTCGTACGTCCAGCGGCTCATCGTGGACGGCCTGGTGGTCCTCGACGGCGCTCCGGCGAAGGCGAACACGCTGCTGCCGAGCGGCGGGGTCATCCGTGTCGAGGTGCCGGACCCGGTCCCGCTGGAGCTCGAGGCCGAGGAGATCCCCCTGGACGTCGTCTACGAGGACGACGACATCCTCATCGTGGACAAGCCGTCGGGCCTCGTCGTCCACCCGGCGCCGGGCCACGCCGGCGGCACGCTCGTGAACGCACTGCTCGCCCGCGACACGACGTACGGCGGGATCGCCGGGGTCCAGCGCCCCGGGATCGTGCACCGGCTCGACCGGGACACGTCCGGGCTGCTGATGGTCGCGAAGGACGACCGCGCGCAGGCCAGCCTGATGGCGCAGCTCAAGGCGCGTCGGGTGAAGAAGACCTACCTCGCGCTGGTCGAGGGGGCGGTGGAGGCGCCCCTCGGGCGGATCGAGGCCCCGATCGGGCGCGATCCGCGGAACCGGCTCAGGCGGGCGGTCGCGTCCGACGGCCAGCCGGCGACCACCGGTTACCGGGTCCGCGAGCGACTGCCGGGGTGGACGCTGCTGGAGGTGGACCTCGTCACGGGCCGCACCCATCAGATCCGCGTCCACATGGCGGCCCTCGGGCACTCGGTGGCAGGGGACCCGGTGTACGGCACGGGAACCGCCCGCAAGGGTCCCGACGGGCTGGACCGGCTCTTCCTGCATGCCTGGCGGCTGGAGCTGCAGTCGCCCGCCGACGGTCACCTGATCCGGGCCGTCGCCCCGCTCCCGGCCGAGCTCGAGACGGTCCTCGACGGGCTCCGCCTCCGCGCGGCCGCGCTCGACGGCCTGCCCACCGCCGACAGGATCGGCCGATGACGCCGCCGGTCCTCGGCGCGCCCGGGGCGCTCCTCGTGATCATCAGCGGCCCGTCCGGGGTGGGGAAGGACACGATCATCGCCGCGATGCGCCGCTTGCCCAGGGCGGCCGCGTACCACTACGTCGTGACGTGCACGACTCGCGCCCCCCGGCCGGGGGAGGTGGACGGGATCGACTACCGGTTCCTCGCGCCCGAGGCGTTCGCGCGGATGCGCGAGGCGGCCGGCTTCCTCGAGTGCGCGGAGGTCCACGGCAACTGGTACGGGACGCCGCGCGACAGCGTCCGCGCCGCCCTCGCCGCCGGCCGCCACGTCGTCCTGAAGATCGACGTCCAGGGGGCCGCCACCGTGAAGCGCGAGGTCCACGACGCGCTCCTGATCTTCCTCATGCCGCCGTCGACGGAGGAGCTCTTCACCCGTCTCCGGGCACGCGGCACCGAGTCCGCGCACGAGCTGGAGATCCGCCAGCGCAACGCGATGCACGAGCTGGCGCGACGCGACGATTACGATCATGTCGTGGAGAACCGGACGGGTGAGATCGACCGGACGGCCGCCGCCATCGTGAGGATCATCGACGACGAGCAGCGCGCGCACGCCGACCGACGCCTCCGCGTCTGACGACGTGGAGCGGCCGCCCGACGAGCCCGCCGGAGCCGAGCCCCGGTCCGAGGCGCCCGCGGCGTGGGTCCAGGTCGCGGTGGACGCGGCGGGCGCCGGCGGCGACCAGCCGTACACGTACCACTTGACCGCCGCGAGCGCGGACGTCCGGCCGGGCGAGGCGGTCCTCGTGGATTTCGGGCGGCGCCGCGCGCTCGGCGTCGTGCTCGATCGTCTCGCGGAGGATCCGGGCGTCCCGACGAAGCCGGTCGTCTCCCGCGTCCGCGCGGACGGGCCGATCCTGCCCCCCCTGTCGTTAGCGCTGGCGGCGTCGATCTCGGAGACGTACCTCGCGCCGCCCGCGGCGACGATCCGGGCGATGCTGCCGCCGCGGACGCTCGAGCGCGTCGAGCTCATCGCAGAGCGGGTCCCGGGCCGGGAGGGAGCGGCCGGGGAGGACCCGTGGACGGGGGACATCCTCGCGGGTCTCGAGACGGGCCCGCGTCCCGCCGCTGAGCTGCTCGGCGACCTCGGCCGCGCCGCCGGGCTCCGCCGCCTCCACGACCTCGAGGCGCGCGGCCTCGTCCACCTGGCGTGGGAGCTCCGCGCTGCCGGCGCGGGCCCCCGGTACGACCGGTGGCTCCACCTCACCGACGTCGGGCGCGACGCGCTCGCGGCGGCCGCGGAGCGACGCGCCGTCGCCGGTGGGCGGCTAGGGCCGCGCCAGGCCGCCGCGCTCGCGGATCTCGCCGCTGACCCGGACGGCGTGCCGGCCGCGCGCATCGCGGCGTCGCACGGGAGCGCCGTCCCCGCTGCGCTCGTGCGACGTGGTCTCGCCGTCGCCGACGTGCGCGAGCGGGGACGCCGGCCGCTGGCGGGGCGGGCGGCGGGGCGCCGTGGGGGCAGACCCCCCGGCGCGGACCTCTCCGCCGAGCAGGCGACCGCCGTCGCGGCGATCGGCACCGCGATCGCGGCACGCGACTCGCGGCCGATGCTCATCGACGGAGTCACCGGCGGCGGCCGGACGGCTGTCTACGTCGAGGCGATCGCGCTCTCCCTCGCCGCGGGCCGGCCCGCGCTCGTCCTCGTGCCCGAGGTCGCGCTGGCGACGCCGCTCCTCGACCGCATCCGGGCGGACCTCGACGCCGAGGTCGCGGTCCTGCACTCGGCGCTCGGCGAGGGCGAGAGGACCGATGAATGGCGCCGGATCCGGGCCGGCGCGGCGGACGTGGTCGTGGGGACGCGCATCGCGGTCGCCGCGCCACTGGCCGACGTGGGCCTGATCGTCGTGGACGAGGAGCACGACCCCGCGTACAAGAGCGACCGCCTGCCGCGGCTCCAGGCGCGCGACGTCGCCGTCCGCCTCGGCGCGCTCGCCGGCGCCGCCGTCGTCCTCGGCAGCGCCACGCCCGCCGTCGAGACGTACGGACGCGCGCTCGACGGGACCTACGGCCGCGTCACGCTCCCGGCGCGGCTCGCCGGGGAGGCGCCCGTCGTCGAGGTCGTGGACCTGCGCGCGGAGCTTGCCGCGGGCAACCGCGGGCTGCTGTCGCGCCGGCTCGTCGAGGCGGTCGCGGCGCTCGACGTCGATGCCGGCGAGCGGGCGATCCTCGTGATGAACCGCCGCGGGGCGGCCTCGGTCGTCCTGTGTCGCGACTGTGGGCGCGTCGAGACCTGCCCTGACTGCGACCGGCCGCTGGTCTACCACGAGGCCGCCTCCGTCCTCCGCTGCCACCACTGCGGGGCGTCCGCGCCGGTGCCGCATCGATGCCGCGCCTGCGGCTCGGCGCGCGTCCGGTACCTCGGCGGTGGGACCGAGCGGATCGAGCGCGAGGTCCGCGACCTCTTCCCGGGCCTGCGCGTGGGCCGTCTCGATCGCGACGTGGTCGAGCGCAAGGGCGAGGCGGTCCGGGTGGTGGACGCGTTCGCCGAGGGGCGGCTCGACGTCCTCGTCGGCACCAGCCTCGTCACCAAGGGGCTCGACATCCCCGAGGTGACCCTTGTCGGGGTCGTCTCCGCCGACGTGGCGCTGAACCTCCCGGACGAACGGGCGGCGGAGCGGACCCTCCAGCTCGTCGTCCAGGCGGTCGGCCGGGCCGGCCGAGGGGAGCGGCCCGGCCGTGCGATCGTCCAGACGTACCTGCCGGACCACGCGGTCATGCGCGCCGTGGCGACCGGCGACGTCGCCTCGTTCTACGCGTCCGAGCTGGCCTTCCGGCGGCTCGTCGGCTCGCCGCCGTTCGGGCGCCTCGTCAAGCTCACGATCGCCCTGGCCGACCGGGAGGCGGGGCGGCGCGCCGCCCTGGAGATGGCGGCGACGCTGCGCGACCGGGCCCTCGCGCGCGGCGCCGCCACCGCGGTCATCGGCCCGGCCCCCGCCTACGTCGCCCGTCGCGCCGGGCGGTGGCGGTGGAACGTGGCGCTGCGGGGCGCCGACCCGGTCGTGCTGCTCGATGGCGCACCCCAGTCGCCGTGGATCGTGGACGTGGACCCCGAATCCCTGCTCTGAAGCCGGCCCGTCCGGCCGGCCGTCATCCGCGTCGGGCCGGCCCCCGCCCGCGGGCGTCCGGGACCGCCCCGGGCCGGCCGGAGTGCCCGGACCCCTCGGCTATACTCGCCGCCATGAGCGTGCTCCCGATCCTCACCCTCGGCGACCCCCGCCTGCGCCTTCAGGGTCGTCCCGTGGACTCCTTCGGCAAGTACCTCCACGAGCTGATCGACGACCTGACGGACACGATGCGCCACGCGCCCGGGGTCGGCCTCGCGGCGCCGCAGCTGGGCGAGGCCGTGGACGTGGCGGTCGTGGAGGTGAGCGGACGCCTCCTCGAGCTCGTGAACCCGCGGATCGTCCGTGCCGACGGGACGGACCGTGACCTGGAGGGGTGCCTGTCGATCCCGGGCTTCTTCGCGTACGTCACGCGCTCGGAGAAGGTCTGGATCGTCGCGCAGGACCGCCGGGGGAAGAAGTACAAGGTCGCCGGCTCCGGACTGCTCGGGCGCGCCCTCCAGCACGAGCTGGACCACCTCGACGGGAAGCTCTTCATCGACTACCTGACGGACCTCGAGACCGAGCTCATCCCGGTCGGCAGGCTCGGGGAGGAAGGGGTCGACGGGGAGGAGCGCGAGGCACTCGCGCGCCGCGGCTGAACGCCGTGGAGGACCGGACCCCACCCGCTGTCGACGCACCCACGGGACGGCCGGCGCGGATCGTCTTCTTCGGCTCCGGGACCTTCGCCCTGACGCTGCTCGACGCTCTTCTCGCCGACCCGGCCACCGCGCTCGTCGCGATCGTGTCCACGCCGGACCGTCCGGCCGGGCGCGACGCCCTCCGGAAGCCGACGCCGGTCGCTGCACGGGCGCGCGCGGTCGGCGCCGACCTGCGGCAGCCCGCGACGCTGCGCGACGACGCCGCGGTCGCGATGCTCCGCGACCTGGCGCCGGACGTCGCGGTCGTCGCCGACTACGGACGGATCGTGCCGGAGGTCCTGCTGGGGATCCCACGGCGCGGGTTCCTCAACGTGCACCCGTCGCTCCTCCCGCGGCACCGCGGCGCGACGCCGGTCCCCGCGACGGTGGCCGCCGGGGACGCCGAGACGGGCGTGACCGTGATCGCGATGGACGCTGGCGTGGACACGGGTCCGATCGTCGCCATGGCGCGCCGGGCGCTCGACGGAGCGGAGTCCGCGCCCGACCTTGAGGCGGTGCTCGCACGCGACGCCGCCGCCCTCCTCTCGGCGACGCTGGGGCCGTGGCTCGATGGTGCTCTGGCGAGCGTGCCGCAGCCGGCGGATGGCGCGACGGTGACGCGGCCGCTCCGCCGCGAGGACGGCCGCCTGGATCCCGCTGAGCCCGCCGCCGTCCTCGAGCGTCGGGTGCGGGCGCACCGGCCGTGGCCGGGGTCGTTCGTGGAGGTCCCGCAGGGCCGTCTCATCGTCCTGGAGGCCGCGCTGGCGGGGGAGGCGGGCGAGGCGGCGCGCGCTGCCACGCGCGCCGGCACCTCGGGGTGGCCGACGCCGGCGGACGTGCCCGCCGGCACGATCGTCGCCGACGACGACGGGATCGCGCTCGCCACGTCCGCGGGGCTGCTCCGGCTGGGGCGCGTCCAGCTCGCCGGAGGCCGGCCCATGACCGGCGCGGAGCTGCGGCGCGGGCGGCCGGCCGTCGTGGGCGCGTCGGTGCGTGCCCCCGTGCGAGAATCGACGCGATGACGAAGACGACGAACGACCGCCGGCGCGCGCGCGGCGACGAGACGGCTGCCCCTGCCGGTGGCCCGTCACTGGAGGAGAAGGGACGGGGGGGCGACACGCTCCGGCCGGGTCTCTCCGCGGTCGAGCCGGACGATCTCCGCGCATGGATGCGGGACGCCGGGCAGCCGGCATACCGGGCCGCGCAGGTCGCGGATGGGCTGTGGGGCGGGAGGGCCACCGGCCTGGACGAGCTGCGGACCCTGCCGGCGGCGCTCCGCGCGCGGCTCGACGCCGACTTCCGTTTCGACACCCTCGCCGCCACCGACGTGCGCGACGCCGACGACGGCCGGACGGAGTGCGCCCTGCACCAGCTCGCGGACGGCGCGTCGATCGAATCGGTCCTCATGCACTATCCGGCCCGCGGTGAGCGGCGAGCGCGCGACACCCTGTGCATCTCCAGCCAGGCCGGCTGTGCGGTGGGGTGCCCGTTCTGCGCGACGGGTGAGCTGGGGCTCGCGCGCGACCTCGAGGTCGCGGAGATCGTCGACCAGGTCCGCGCGGTGACCCGCCGTCTGACAGCGCGGGGCCGCCGCCTGACCAACGTCGTCTTCATGGGCATGGGCGAGCCGTTCCTCAACCTCGACCGCGTGCTCGCGGCGGCCGCGATCCTCACCGATCCGGCGCGGATCGGCCTGGGAGCCCGGCACATCACCCTGTCCACCTCGGGCGTGGTCCCCGGGATCCGGCGCCTCACGCGGATGGCCCCGCAATACACGCTCGCGGTCTCGCTCCACGCCGCACGGGATCCTCTCCGCGACGTCCTCGTCCCCCTGAACCGCCGCTGGCCCGTGGCGCAGGTCGTGTCGGCCGCGTCGGAGTACCAGGTGGCCACGGGGCGCCGGGTGAGCTACGAGTACGTGATGATCGACGGCGTGAACGACACGCCGGCGGACGTCGCGGCCCTCGTCGATCTGCTTCGCGGCCGGCGCGCGCACGTGAACCTCATCCCGATGAACGATGTCGCTCACACGCCCTGGCGCGCGACGCCGACCGACCGCATCGAGGCCTTCGCCGTCGGACTCCAGTCGGGGGGCATCGGGACGACCGTCCGTCGGAACCGGGGCCGTGAGGTGGGCGCGGCGTGCGGTCAGCTGGCGGCCGAGCGCGCGGGCGAGTCGTCGCCGCCTGAGATCGCGCGCCGTCGGGCGCTCCTCGTGGAGGAGAGCGCGCGGGCGCTGCGGGGCGAGCGCCGCGAGGCTCCGCGAGGGAGCGGGCGGCCGTGACGCGCGGGCGGGTGCTCGTCGCAGCGAGCATCCTCAACGCCGACCTCGGGAACCTCGCGCATGCCGTGCGACGCGCCGAGCGCGCGGGCGCGGATCGGATCCACCTGGACGTCATGGACGGGCACTTCGTGCCGAACATGACGTTCGGCGCGGCGACCGTCGCGGCGCTCCGGCGCGTCACGCGAGTCCCTTTCGATGCGCACTTGATGATCTCCGAGCCGTCGCGCTACGTGGACGAGTTCATCGAGGCGGGTTGCGACTCGATCACGCTCCACGTCGAGGTGGACGAGCCGATCGAGCCGACGCTCCGGACGATCAGGGCGGCCGGCCGGGCCGCCGGGCTGGCGCTACGGCCGGCGACGTCCCTCGCCACTCTCGAGCCGTATCGCGAGGCCCTGGATATCGTGATGGTGATGACCGTGGAGCCGGGCTTCGGCGGCCAGACGTTCCTCCGCGAACCTGCCCGCAAGCTCCTCGACGCGCGCCGGCTCGTGGACCACCGTCCGTGGAGCGGGGAGCTCCACGTCGATGGCGGCGTGAGCCGGGAGACGGCGGAATACGTCGGATCGCTCGGAGCGGACGTGCTCGTCGTGGGCAGCGCGCTCTTCCGCAGTGGTGCCGACCCGGCGCGCGAGACGCGGCTCGTCCGGAGCCTCGCAGAGGAGGGGTTCGCACACGCCTTCCGCGGGGAGCGACCGCCCGCCCCGCGCGACCGGTGGGTCAGGGTCGCGACCCTGCCGCGCGCCGTCGGATCGGGCCTGGTCCGCCGTCTCGAGGAGGACGGGATCCCGGCGATCTTCCTGCGCGGGGACGGCGGGATCGAGCCGGACGGCACGCGAGAGTACGACCTGCTGGTGCCCGTCGCGGCAGAGTCGATCGTGCGCGAGCGGCATGGAGCCTCCCTGGAGGCCGCGGAGGAAGCCGCGGCGATCCGGCGTACGGGCCACGTCGCGGACGGTGGTGCGACGCGGGCGTCGGCAGCGGCCGCGGACGCGCCGCGGGACGCGGGGGAGGGCGCCTGATGCGCGCGCTCCTTCAGCGTTGTGCGCGTGCCGAGGTGCGTGTCGACGGCGAGGTCGTGGGGTCGTGCGGCCGCGGATTGCTCGTGCTGCTGGGCGTCGGGCACGGGGACGACGACGCGACAGCGGCGGGCCTCGCACGCAAGGTGGCGGAGCTCCGGGTCTTCGACGACGCCGACGGCCGGACGAACCTCTCGGTCCTCGACGTCGGCGGCGACGCCCTGGTGGTGAGCCAGTTCACGCTGTACGCCGACACGCGACGCGGACGACGGCCCGGGTTCACGGACGCCGCGCCTCCCGCGGATGCCGATCGCCTCTACGGCGTCTTCGCGGATGCCCTCGCGGCGATGGGGCCGCAGGTCGGTCGCGGGCGGTTCGGCGCGGAGATGGAGGTCGAGCTCGTCAACGCCGGCCCCTTCACGATCTGGCTGGACACGGCCGACCGCTAGAGCGAGGCCGGTCACCGGTGTCGGGGACGACGGGGTCAGGCGGACCGGGCGCCGCGGCCGAACCGGGGGCGGGCCACGGCATGCGGGGCGCCCGGGGTGCGGCGATCTCCGCCTGTTGACGCACGAAGGCCCGCGTGGTCCCGTCCGTGACGGGCTCCGCGGGCCCCGGGTGGGGTGTCGGCGGCCGGGCCGCCGCGCTCAGCTCCCCTTGGCGGCGGTGCGCCGGCAGCGGGTGCACACCAGCCGCTTCACCGGCCGGCCACCCTCGAAGACGACGAGCTGCTGGAGATTGGGCTGGTAGCGGCGATGGGCGCGCACGCGGTTCATCCCGGACGACTGGGGATTGAAGCCGCCCATGGAGACCTTGCCGCAGACCGCGCACTGACGAGCCATCGGATCCTCGTTCGGTGGGTGTCACGTCCCCGGTCGTGCCGGGCGCCCGCGACGCGCACGCAGAGGCAGAGCCCGAGCGTCCACGAGCGGGGCGGTATCATAGCACACCCGGACCGGCCCTCCCGCCGGCGGTCGAGGACCACCGATGAGGTTCCCATGAGCGAGCGCCGGATCCCCGGCAGCGCACGCGTGACCCGCCGAGCCGTCGCCGAGATCGTCCGCGCCGCCGTCCTCGAGAGCTACGGCGTCACGGGACTGGCGGACGCGGACCTGGCGAGCCGTGTGCGACGCTGGCTGGGCATGGGCTCCTCGGGCGTCCGCGTCGACCTGCGCGACGGGATCTCGGTCGAGCTCTTCGTCACGGTCGCCTACGGCGTCCCCGTGGCCGAGGTCGTGCGCCAGGTCGAGTCGGCGGTCCGCTACGCGCTCCGGCGCGCGCTCGGGCGGGAGCTCGACGCCCTGGTCGTCCACGTCGGTGGCCTCGACTACCGGCAGGCCGTCGCACCGACGCCGCCGCCGCCGCCGGGCCCGCGAGCGGACGCCGGACCACTGCTTGACGCACGGATCGAGGAGGAACAGGAGGGAGCACCCGCATCCGCGCCGCCCGAAGACCCAGAGCGGGCCGATGCGCGGGGGGGCGCCGCGTGACAAGGCGCTCCTGCGATGGGGACGGCCTTCTCCGCGCGTTCCGGGCGGCCGTCTCGTCCGTCGAGGCGAGCGTCGACGAGCTGAACGCGCTCAACGTCTACCCGGTGCCGGATGGGGACACCGGCTCGAACATGCTCGCCACGGTCCGTGCGGCCCTGGAGGAGGGCGAACGGGTGGGGGGTGACCAGGCGGACAGGGTCGCCGCGGCGATCAGCTTCGGCGCTCTCATGGGCGCCCGCGGCAACTCCGGCGTGATCCTCTCCCAGGTCTTCCGCGGCATCGCCGAGGGGCTCGAGGGGAAGCATCGCTTCAACGGCCTCGACGTCGCCAACGCGCTGTCGATGGGGAGCCGGACCGCCTACGCGGCGGTCGTGAAGCCCGTCGAGGGGACGATCCTCACGGTCGTCCGGGAGGCCGCCGCCGCCGCGGTGGAGGCCGCGGAGCGCGAGAACGACATCGAGGTCGTCGTGCGCGCCGCGCTCGAGGCCGCCGACCGGGCCCTCGCCCGCACCCCGTCGCTGCTCCCGGTCCTGAAGGAGGCCGGCGTCGTGGACGCCGGCGGCGCCGGCTTCTGCCGCGTGTTGCAGGGCGCGTACCGGGAGCTGACGGGGGACGAGGGCGGCGCGCCCGGGCCGTCGCGGGCGAGCGGGCCGCGCCCGTCGACCGTCGTCGCGCACGCCGACGAGGGCTTCGGCTACGAGACGATGTTCCTCCTCGAGGCGGCCTCGGGCCGGTCGCTCGACCTGGACGCGATCCGTCGGCACCTCGAGGGGATCGGGGAGTCTGTCCTCGTGGCGGGCGACGTGCGCGCCGTGAAGGTCCACGTGCACAGCGAGCGACCCGACGTCGTGGTCGCGTACGGGCTCGACCTCGGCGCCCTGAGCCGGATCAGCATCGAGAACCTCGACCGGCAGGCGAGCGACGTCCGGGCGGGCAGGGGCGGCACCGCTGCGGTCGCGCCGCTCGCGGCCGGAGCAGCCGCGCCCCACGGCGCGGGATGGATCGAGATGTCCGGCGAGGGACCCGGTCGCGGTCGGGCCGCCCGGCGGCGCCACGGACGAGGCCGTCGCGCTCGACGTCCTGGCGGCGCGCCTGCTGCGGCGCACGCGCTCGCGCGTGCCGCTCGCCGTCGTGGCGGTCGCCAGCGGAGACGGCCTCGCGGCGATCTTCGAATCGTTCGGGGTCTCCGCGGTGGTCCGCGGTGGCCAGTCCGCGAACCCGAGCACCGGGGAGTTGCTGAAGGCGATCTCCTCGATCGTGGCCGACGAGATCCTCGTCCTGCCGAACAACCCGAACGTCGTCATGGCAGCGCGACAGGCCGCACAGCTGACGGACCGGCAGGTGCACGTCGTGCCGACCCGGAACGCGGCCGAGGGTGTCGCAGCGCTCCTCGCGCTCGACCCGAGCGTCGGCGGCGGCGCGAACGTGGCGCCCATGACCGAGGCCGGCCGCGCGGTCCAGACCCTCCAGGTGACGGAGGCCGTCCGTGATGCCAAGGTGGACGGGCGCAAGGTGAAGCGGGGCCACACGCTGGTCCTCGACCCGGACGACGGCCTCGTCGCGGCGGACGCGGACCGCGAGCGGTCGGTCCTCGTCGGCATCGACGCGCTCCGCCCGGGGTACGAGCTGCTCACCCTCTACTACGGTGAGGGCGTGGACCTCGCCGCGGCGGAGGAGGTCGCCCGCCGCATCGCCGAGCACGTGCCGGGCGTCGAGGTCGAGGTGGTCCGTGGCGGGCAGGCGCATTACGCCTTCCTCCTCGCCGCGGAGTAGGCGGACCGGCGCGGCGGCCGCCGGGTCGGCGGCCGCGGCCGTCCACTCGCCGGACGACTCGCTCGCGAAGTCGACCGTCCCGGCCGGCGCGTGGCTCGCGCGGTCCGCGCAGCGCCTCGGCATCCGGACGGTCCGCGACCTGCTCTACCACCTCCCGCGGCGGTATGCGGACCTCACCCAGCTCTACTCGCTCGGCCAGCTCGGCTGGCTGGAGCCGGGGACGGCCGTCAGCGTCCGCGCGACCGTGCAGGAGCTGCGCATCGAGCCGACCTTCCGGCGTCGGATCGAGCGGACGACCGCGCATCTCGTCGACCCGACGGGCGACGCCCTGGCGGTGTGGTTCGGGCGTCGTTTCATCCAGTCGAAGCTCAAGGCCGGGGACGTCGTCGTCCTCAGTGGGAAGCTCAGGTTCCGGGGCTCGTCGTACGTGATCGACAACCCGGAGTTCCAGGTGGACGCCGGCGAGGAGGTCCTCCATGCGGGCCGGATCGTCCCGGTCTACCGGACGACCGGGGGCCTGACGGCGGCCCGCCTCCGGACGGCGATCCACGACGCACTGGAGCGGTACGCCCCGTTGGTGGAGGAGTACCTGCCGGCGGAGATCCGCCGCGAGGTGCGCGTCGTGGGGATCGCCGAGGCGCTCCGCCAGGTGCACTTCCCGGTCGACGATGCCGCGAAGGAGGCCGCGCTGCGCCGCTTCGCGTTCGACGAGCTGCTCGCCCTCCAGGTCGGCATGGTCCAGCGCAAGCGTGTCCGTGCGCGCGAGTCGGCGGCGCAGGTCCGCGTGGACGACGTGACCGACGCCTCGATCCGCGCCGCGATCGTCGCCGAGCTCCGGCGTCGCATCGGCGGCGACGTCGATCTCACGCCCGACCAGTCCGCCGCGATGAGCACGGTCGCCGACGGGCTGGCGGGTCGGGAGCCGATGGTCCGGCTCCTCCAGGGCGACGTGGGCTCGGGCAAGACGGCTGTCGCCGCATACGCGCTCGCGGCGGTCGCCCTCGAGGGTGGCCAGGGAGCCCTCCTCGCACCGACCGACCTGCTCGCCCGCCAGCACGCCGCGACGCTGGAGGCGCTGCTGGCGGACCTGGAGCTGCCCGTGACGCTGCTCACCGGGTCGCTGCGCTCGGCGGAGACCCGAGATGCGCGCGCCGCGATCGACCGGGGGTCGGCGCGGATCGTCGTCGGGACGCACGCCCTCATCTCGGAGGGCGTGACATACGGGCGGCTGTGCCTGGCGGTCGTGGACGAGCAGCACCGGTTCGGCGTCGCGCAGCGCGCTGCGCTCGAGGCCAAGGCGAGCGAGGGCGCGCCGCACCTGCTCCTCATGACCGCGACGCCCATCCCGCGCACCCTCGGCCGGGTGTTCTACGCCGACCTCGACGTCTCCGACCTGCGCACGCCGCCGGCCGGCCGGGTGCCGATCCGGACCGGGATCCGCCGGCAGGACGACCTCGATGGCACCTGGGAGCGCGTGCGCCGGGAGGCATCGGCCGGGCACCGGACGTTCGTCGTCGTGCCGCACATCGACGAGTCCGAGGACGAGACGGATGCGACGGTCGCGGCGACGGCGGAGGCGGAACGGCTGGCTGGCCTGCTCGCTCCGCTCCGGGTCGGGCTGGTCCACGGGCGGATGAAGCCCGTCGAGCGCGATGCGGAGATGAGCCGGTTCCGCGACGGCGACGTCGACGTCCTCGTGGGCACGACGGTCGTGGAGGTCGGGGTGGATGTACCGGAGGCGACGATGATGATCGTGGAGGGCGCCGACAGGTTCGGTCTCGCTCAGCTCCACCAGCTGCGGGGGCGCGTGGGTCGAGGGACCGCGGAGTCGTTCTGCGTCCTCGTCTCGGACGTGGCCGAGGACACCACGGCGTATGCGCGCCTCGACGCCGTGCGCCGGACCCGCGACGGGTTCGCCCTGGCCGAGGCGGACTTCGACCTGCGGAAGGAAGGCGACGTCCTCGGCCTCGAGCAGAGCGGCCTCCCGCGGCTCCGGGTCGCGTCGCTCCAGAAGCCGGAGCACCGCGATCTCGCGGTGGTGGCTCGGCAGCAGGCGGAGGCGCTCGTGGACGCCGCGGGAGAGCTGTCCGGATCGCGGAGCGACGCCCTCCGGCGTGAGTTCGCGTCCGGCTGGCTCGCGGCGGTGGTGGCGGCCGAGACCGACGAGACGGCCGGGGCGGCGTAGCGAGGTGGCCGAGGCGGGCAGGGTCGTCGCGGGCACCGCGGGCGGGATCCGACTCCTCGCGCCCGGGCCGGGGACGCGACCCCTGGCGGACCGCGTGAAGCAGGCCGTCTTCGGCGCGCTCGAACCCGCCCTGCCCGGCGCCGCCGTGCTCGACCTCTTCGCCGGGAGTGGCGCGGCCGGGATCGAGGCTCTCTCGCGCGGGGCGGCCCGCGCGGTGCTCGTTGAGCGTGACCCGGGCGCCGTCGGTGTCATCGTCGAGAACCTCGCCCGGGCCCGCGTCGCCGAGCGGGCGATGGTCGTCCGGCGCGATGTCGCACGCTACCTCGCCGGCGGACCCGATCAGTCCGACCCGCTGGGCGCGTGGCCGTTCGACCTCGTCGTCGTGGACCCGCCGTACGCCCAGCGCGTCCTCCGGGAGGAGGTCCTCGCGCGCCTCGGCGTGGAAGAACCCTCCCTGCCGGCCGTGGTGCGCCCCGGAGGGTGCGTCGTCGTGACGCACTTCTGGAAGGAGCCGCCTCCGGCGCGGGCCGGGCTGCTAGCATCGGAACGAACCCGACGCTTCGGCGAGACGGCCGTCGCGTTCTACCGCCGTGGGGACGCCTGATGCGCATCGCGGTCTACCCGGGATCATTCGACCCGATCACCAACGGACACGTGGACGTCCTGCGAAGGGCGGCCGCTGCCTTCGATCGCGTCGTGGTCGCGGTGCTCGTGAACCCGCGCAAGGCGACCGTGGACTCGGCCGACGAGCGGGTTGCGACGATCCGCGCGTCGATCGCGGAGGCGCTCGCCGAGGACCGCGACCGGATCGAGGTCGTGGCGTTCGACGGCCTGACGGTGGACCTCTGTCGCCGCATCGGCGCTCGCTGGCTCATCCGCGGGCTGCGGGCGGTCGCCGACTTCGAGGCCGAGCTCCAGATGGCCCACATGAACCGCAAGATGGCGCCCGAGGTGGACACGGTCTTCTTCATGACCGCGCTGGAGCATGCGTACCTGTCGTCGAGCCTCGTCCGCGAGATCGCACGCTTCGGCGGCGACGTGGCGCCGCTGGTGCCGACCGCGGTCCTGCGGCGCCTCGCGGGCGATCCGCAGCGCGATGGCGAAGGGTCCGGACGGAGACCGCCCGAGGGCTGACCCGCACGCGCTCTATACTCGCGTCTGGAACGTCGCGCGGGAGCGCAGGCGAGCGCGCCGTCGCGCCAGCGGGAGGAGGGCCGAACCATCGACATCATGTTCTTCGTCGAGCGGCTCGAGTCCATGGTCGCGAACGGCCGCAAGCTCCCGCTGACCACGAACGTGGTCGTGGACCAGACCGCTGCGCTCGACCTCATCGACGAGCTCCGACACGCGATCCCCGAGGAGGTCCAGTCGGCGCGGCGCATCAGCGCGGAGGGCGAGCGGATCATCGAGCGTGCCCAGCGCGAGGCCGAGGAGATCATCGCCCGGGCCCAGGAGCAGGCGGCGTTCCTCATCGAGGAGCGGGAGCTGACGCGGGCGGCCCAGGAGGAGAGTGCGCGGATCCTCGAGCAGGCGGACATGGACGCCGAGGAGGTCCGCCGCGGTGCCGACGAGTACGCCGCGTCGATCCTCATCACCCTCGAAGGCGAGGTCGTGCGGACGCTCCAGGGGATCAAGCGCGGCATCGCCCTCCTCGACGAGCGGCGCGCGCAGCTCCGCGAGCCGGGGCCGGTCGCGGCGCCGACGGGGGCGCCGATGATGCCCGACGTGCAGGACATCCCCGACATGGAGCCCGATCCGGCCTACCCGGCCTACGCCGTCGAGCCGGCGCCAGAGCCCGCGGACGCGGGCTCCGTCACCGGGTGGCCGGAGCCCGACCCGGAGGCCGTCCAGCGCACGCGTCGCCGGAGGTGACCCGCCGGGCTCGCGCGTCGGCCCTCGACATCAACGTCGCCGGCCTCCTCGCGGAAGGGCCGGGCTCGCATCGCGACATCGCGGTCCACGACCTCAGCCTCCCCCTCGACGAGGGCCTTGTCCTCGCGCACCCCGTGGAGGGCTCCGTGCGGCTCGCACGGACCAATCGCGGGCTCCTCGTCACCGGTCGCTTCTCGGCCGCGCTTCGCGCGTCGTGCGCGCGGTGCCTGAAGGACGTGGACGTGCCGGTCGCGTTCGAGCTCGAGGAGGAGGCGCTCCCGAGTCATCGACCTCACGTCGGGGCTGCCCATCGACACCTCGGCCGACCCGGAGGCCGTCCGGCTCAGCGATCACCACGAGCTCGACCTCGAGCCCCTCATCCGGGAGGCGATCTCGCTCGCGGAGCCGATCGCGCCGATCTGCCGGCCCGACTGTCCCGGGCTGTGCGTCGTCTGCGGGGAGGATCTTGCGACGGGCGACCACGGTCACGCGGACGGCCCGGTGGACCCGCGGCTGGAGGCACTCCGGGCGTTCCGGGTCGACGCGGGCGACGCGAACGGCTAGACTTCGCGTCCGGCCCCCGGTCCCAGTGGCCCGGAACGCCACGCCCCTCTCCCGCGCCATCCCGCCCGGCCGCGCACCGGGCCGAAAGGAGCCTCCAGACCGATGGGCCTCCCGAAGCGGAAGGTGTCGCACGCCCGCCAGGGCGACCGCCGCGCCCACGCCGCCCTCACGACCCCGCACCTCGTCGAGTGCTCGCACTGTCACCAGCCCCGGCTCACGCACCACGCGTGCCCCAACTGCGGCTGGTACCGTGGTCGTCAGGTGCTCCGGATCAAGACCACGTCGCCGGAGGGTGCGTCGGAGCGCTGAGCGCGCTCCTTCAGACGGGGAGGTAGGTCGTGGACCTCGCGACGGTCCGGATGGACGACGCGTCGCGTCCCGTCCGGGTCGCCGTGGACGCGATGGGCGGCGACCACGCGCCCCTCGAGATCGTCGTCGGCGCGCTCACCTTCGCGCGCCAGAGCCCCGCGGACCAGGTGATCCTCGTCGGCGACGAGGCCGCGATCCTCGCGAGCGCGGAAGGACCGCTCCCCTCGAACGTGACGATCGAGCGCTCCGGCTCGGTCATCGGGATGGACGAGGCGCCCGCGGTCGCGCTCCGCACGAAGAAGGACGCCTCGATCGTCGTCGCGATGGACCTCGTCAAGAGGGGACGCGCCGACGCGGTCCTGACCGCGGGCCACACCGGCGCCGGCATGGCCGCGGCTGTGCTCCGGCTGGGGCGCCTCCCCGGTGTCGATCGCCCGGCGCTCGCGGTCCAGCTCATCACGTCGAAGGGTCCGATGGTCTTCCTGGACATCGGCGCCAACCCCGACTCGACCGCCGAGAACCTCTTCCAGTACGCGCACATGGGCGCGCTCTTCGCCGAGCGCGTCGCCGGCGTCGCGTCGCCGACGGTCGCGCTGCTGTCGCTCGGCGAGGAGAGGGGAAAGGGCGATGCCCGCGTCCAGCGCGCGACCGAGCTGCTCGACGCGTCCACGCTGCGGTTCATCGGCAACGTGGAGGGCAAGGACCTGGTCCATCATCCCGCGGACGTCGTCGTGTGCGACGCGATGCTCGGGAACGTGACGATGAAGTTCTTCGAGGGGCTCTCGAGCTTCATCTTCGACCTCTTCCGAGCCGAGTTCCGCAAGGCTCCGCGCGGGCCGCTCGCGTACGCCCTCCTCAAGCCGGGCATCGAGCGGATCCGCGCCACTTTCGACTACGAGAAGCTCGGCGGCTCACCGCTGCTCGGCGTCCGCGGCACCGTCCTGATCACGCACGGCCGGTCCAAGCGCCGGTTCGTCGCGTACGGCGTGGCCGTCGCGGCCGCAGCGGCCCGTGCCCGCATCCCGGAGCGGATCGCCGAGGCCTTCGCCGAGGGCGGCCCGGGTCGGCTCCCGGAGTCGCGCGATCCGGATGCCGACGACGCCGCCCGCCGGGGAGGACCCGCCCGCCCGAAGCTTGCTCCCGCGGCGTCCGACCCCGCTGCGGCCGAGCCGGCCGCGCTCGCACCCGCAGCGGAGGAGACCCATGTGACCGGCACGGTCTCGGTCGCGCACTCCGTCGTCGCGCGCATGGTCCGGCGCGCCGCCGTCGCGGCGCCGGGCGTCGTGCGCGTCGGCCGGGGCGGTCCTGCGGCGCTCGCGCGGATGGCGCCTCCCGCGGTCGCGGTGCGCGAGCGGACCGACGGCCTCCATGTCCGCGTCACCGTCGTCGCGCGGCCCGGCCACGACCTGCGCGTCGTCGCGCGCGACGTCCGCGAGGCCGTCGCGGCGACCGTCGAGCGCCTCCTCGGGCTCGAGCTCGCCGATGTCATGGTCGCCATCGACGGCGTCGGCGAGTGAGCGGCGGCCGCGGCGGGAGACGCGTCGGGGACCCGGAGCTCGTCGCGGCGCACCGAGCGGCACGCCGTCTCGCGCTCGCCGCGGTCTTCGAGGCCGACTTCGGCCAACGGACCGCGACGACGATCCTCGAGCGACGTCTCGCGGAGACCGAGGCGGACCCGGCCGTGGCCGCCTACGCGCGGGACCTCGTGCGCGAGATCGTCGCGCACCGGGACCGGATCGACGCGCGCATCGACGCGGTGGCACCCCGATGGCCGGTCGTCCAGATGGCTCCCATCGACCGTGCCATCGTCCGTGTGGCCGTGTGCGAGGTGCTACACTCCCCGGCGACGCCGGCCCCGGTGGCGATCGCCGAGTGGGTCGAGCTGGCCCGGACGTACAGCGGAGACCCGGCCCGACGGCTGGTCAATGGGATCCTCGGGACCATCGCGAGGGAGCAGGCCGCGGGAACGTCATAGTCGAGGGGACGTCGACGGAGCCGTGACGCGGCCCGACACGACCGACCGAGGGAGGACCCTGTGGCGACCACCTACGAGCGACTCAAGAAGATCGTCGTCGAACAGCTCGGCGTCGACGAGGAGGCGGTGACGCCCGAGGCCTCGTTCGTCGACGACCTGAACGCCGACTCTCTCGACCTCGTGGAGCTCATCATGAGCCTCGAGGAGGAGTTCGGAACGGAGATCTCGGACGAAGATGCCGAGAGGATCCGGACCGTCCAGGACGCCGTCGACTACATCGACGAGCGCGCCTCCTGACGGGAGGGTCCCCATCCAGCCGGCGGAGCAGGCCGACCGCCTCGCGACGCGGCTCGGCCTTCCGCCCGGGGACCGGGCCTTCCTCTCGGAGGCCCTCGTCCACAGCAGCTACTTCCACGAGCACCCGGACGAGGCGAGCGGTCACAACGAGCGGCTGGAGCTGCTCGGTGACGCCGTCGTGAACCTCGCCGTCACCGGAGCGCTCTTCTCGCGTCACCCCGCGGACGACGAGGGCGTGCTCTCCGCGCGCCGCGCCGCTGTCGTGAGCTCCGCCGGGCTCGCGCGCCTGGCGGGCCGCATCGACCTGGGCGAGTACCTCCTGCTCGGCGAGGGCGAGGCGCAGATCAGCGGCCGGCGCCGTCCCGCGTTGCTCGCCGCCGCCTTCGAGGCGGTCGTCGGGGCGATCTTCCTCGGGCACGGCTGGGAGGTCACGCGCGGCTGGCTCGTGGACCTGGCCGGGCCGGAGATCTCCGCCGACCTGCCGGAGGCGAGCCTGAAGAGCCCGAAGAGCCGGCTGCAGGAGATCGCCCAGCGGACGTACGGCGTCCGACCCGAGTACCGCCTTCTCGACGCGAGCGGCCCGGACCACCACCGCACGTTCCGGATCTCCGTCATCCTCGACGAGCGCACGCTCGGCGTCGGGGAGGGGGAGTCCCGCCGGATCGCCGAGACCGCGGCCGCGGCGGAGGCCATCGAGATGCTCGAACGGGACCCCGCGCAGGACGCGCCGTCGCCGGAGGATGGCGCGGACCGGGAGGCGTCGTCCGGCGACCCGCTCCCGTGACCTCGGCAGCCCGCCTCGCGGCACTGCGGCTGCAGGGGTTCAAGTCGTTCGCCGAGCGGACGGTCGTCGAGCTCGGCCCCGGCATCAACGCCGTCGTGGGCCCGAACGGATCGGGCAAGAGCAACCTCGCCGACGCGCTTCGGTGGGCCTTGGGCGAGCAGGGGCGCGCGCTCCGGTCGCGCAAGTCGGAGGACGTGATCTTCGCCGGCTCCGACCGGCGCTCCGCCGTCGGCATGGCCGACGTCACGCTCTCGCTCGACAACGCCGACGGTCTTCTGCCGGTCGAGTACGGGACGGTCGAGCTCGGCCGGCGGCTCTACCGATCCGGGGAGAACGAGTACCTCATCAATCGCCAGCGCGTCCGCCTGCGCGACCTCGAGGACCTGCTCGAAGGCGCCAACCTCGCGGAGAACGCGTTCCTCTTCATCGGGCAGGGGATGGTGGACCAGGCCCTCGCGCTGCGGCCCGAGGAGAGGCGGCCGCTGTTCGAGGAGGTCGCCGGGGTCCGGCGCCACGACCGTCGCCGCCGGCGGGCGGTGGAGCAGCTCGACGAGGCCGAGGCGAACATCGCGCGGGTCTCGGACCTGGTCGCCGAGCTGCGCCCCCAGGCACGACGCCTGGCCGCGCAGGCGGAGCAGCAGCAGTCCCGTGCCCGCGCCGGCGACGACCTGGCCGCGGCGCTCATCGGCGGCGGCCACCACCGCTGGCACGAGGCGGCCGGGCGCGTGGCCGCGATGACCGCGGAGCTGGTGCGGGCGCGCGCCGAGGCGGACGCTGCGCTCGCGGCCGAGCGCGCCGCCGACGCTGCCGCCGCCGCCGCCGCGCGGCGGCTGGCGGAGAGCGACGCGGAGGAACGCGAACGGCGCGCAGCACACGACACCGCGCGCGCCCGGCTTGCCGAGATCCGGCTCCGCCGGACGCGCCTCGACGCCGAGGCCGAGGCCGCGGCCCGCGACCGCGACCGCCTGGCCGGCGAGCGCGCGGCGGCGGAGGTCGCGCTCGCGGAGCACCGCCGGGCGCTCTCGGTCCCGGTCCCGCCGCGCGAGGCCGACCTCGAGGGCGAGCTCGCGATGCTGGACGCGTCACGCGCCGAGGCCCTCACGGAACTGTCGTCCCTCCGGGCGCGGCGCCGCGCGGCGGGCGAGGAGACGGCGGCCGTCGTCCGTGCCGAGGAGACGCGCCGTGCCGAGCGCGAAGCGTCAGCGCGCCGGGCGGGCGACCTGGCACGACGCGCGGCCGAAGCCCGGGCCGAGGCGGACGCCGCGTCCGCCCGGGTCGAAGCCCTCCGGGCTGCGCTGAGCGCGGTGGCCCAGGCACGCGCGACAGCCGCAGCGGAAGCGGACGACCGCGAGCTCTGCGGCGGACGCGGCACGTGCCGCGTCCGGAGCCGCCGAGGCTGCGCTGGCCGCAGCGGCCGCTGATGCGGCCGGCTCGCGCGCGCGGCTGGAGGCGGCCCGTGCCGACCTCGAAAGCGAGCGCGCCCGGATCGAGGTCGCGGAGCAGCGTGGGCTGGCGAAGGCCGCCCGGCGCCTCGGCGGCCGCGCGCTCACCGAGGGGCTGGACGTGGATCCCGACCTGCGCGCGGCGGTCACCGCCGCGTTGCGGGAGGCGGAGCAGGGATTCGTGCTGTCGGCGGACCGGGTCGGCGAGGTCGCGGGTGAGCGGGGGGTGCTGGTGCTGGAGGATGCTTCGGCCGCTCCCGCCGTCGACCGGGAGGCCGCGACGGCAGCCGCGCGGGCGTCGGCCCTCGGCGGCGGGATGCTCACGGATGCGGTCCGACGCGACCAGGGCGGACGCGCCCGTCGGCTCCTCGCGCGGGCGGCCTGGGTGCCCGACCTGCCCGACGCGATCGCCCTCGCCGCCGAGCTGGGGCCGGGATGGTCGGTCGCCACGCGCGACGGGGCGCTGGCGGGCGGTGATGGCGTCGTCATCCTCGGCGGCCGGGAGTCCATGCTCGCGCGGCGCGCGGCCGCCGAGCGCGCGGAGACGAGCGAGGGCGCTGCCGCCCAGGTCGCGTCGCGCACGGAGGCGGCGCTGTCCGCAGCGCAGGCGCGCGTGGGCGCGGCGCAGGACGCGGGCGAGGTCGCGAGGATCGCGGCGACGGCCGCAGCCGCGGCCCTTCGCGGCGTCGAGGAGGAGGAGCGTGCCGCCGGCCGCGACCTGGAGCGCGCGGCGCGGGAGGAGGCCTGGCAGCGGGCGCAGGCGGAGCGTCTCGAGGCCGACGCGGCGCGGGCGCGCGCCGTCGCGGAGGAGCTGGCGCCGGCGGTCGAGACGACACTCGAAGAGGGCGTCGGCCCGGCCGCGGAAGACGTCGACGAGACGGCGGTCGCGACGTGGGCGGCCCGCCTGGCGGACGTCTCCGCGCGACGCGACCGGGCGGCCGCACGCGCCGCGGAGGCGGATCGCGCCCGCGTGGACGCGGAGAGGATCCGGGCGCGTGCCGAGGCCGGCGTCGCGCTCGCCGAGGAGCGGATCGCGATCGCCGAGCGTGGGCTCGCGAACGCCGCCGCCCGCGCGGAGCGCGCAGGAGAGGAGCAGCGGCGCGCGGTCGCGGAGGAGTCCGGAGCGGCCGCAGCCGAGGGCGCCGCGCTCGCCGCGCTCGAGTCGCTCTCCGCGGGGATCGGTTCCCTGCGGGGAGAGGTCCGGGCGGCCGAGGAGGCGGTGGCGCACGCCCGCCAGCGCGCCCACGGGACCGCCGAGCGGCTCCGACGCCTCGAGGTCGGCGACGTCGAGGCGCGTCTCGCCCTTGACGCGGTGCGCGAGCAGCTGCTCGTGGAGCTGGCCGGGCTCGGCGACGTCGGAGTACGGGCGCTCGAGGCCGAGGCGGGCGTCGACAGCGTCACAGCTGATGGCGCTCCGACGGCGGAGGGCGTCGGAGCCGAGAAGGAGCGCCCCCCGGAGGCCGAGGACGAGGCCGACCTCGCGGCCGCCTTCGAGGACCTCCTCGCGCGCGCTGGCCAGCGGTGGGCGGCGGTGGCGCCGGCCGGCGATCAGCCGTCGCCAGGGAGGCTCGGCGCCTTGCGGCGGCGGTTCCACGACGTCGGCGCGTCGAATCCGTTCGCCGTCGAGGAGTACGCGGAGATCCGTGCGCGACTGGACGGCCTCGAGTCGCAGGAGCGGGACCTGCGCACCGCGATCGACCGGACGCGCGCCCTGATCCGGGAACTCGAGACGCTGATCTCCGACCGGTTCCGGTCGACGTTCGCGAAGCTCGAGGGCGCCTTCGACGAGCAGTTCCGGACGCTGTTCGGGGGCGGCCACGCGCAGCTCTCGCTCACAGACCCGGACGACCTGGCCGCGACCGGCGTCGAGATCGTGGCGCGGCCGCCCGGCAAGAAGGCCCAGGCGCTCGCGATGCTGTCGGGCGGGGAACGCGCCCTGACGGCGGTCGCCCTCCTGTTCGCGATGCTCCGCGTCCGGCCTGTCCCGTTCTGCGTCCTCGACGAGGTCGACGCGGCGCTCGACGAGGCCAACATCGGCCGCTTCTCCGAGGCGCTCGCCGAGCTGGCTCGCACGATCCAGTTCATCGTGATCACGCACAACCGCGGCACGATCGAGGCGGCCGACGCGCTGTACGGCGTCACGATCGGCGACGACGCCGTGAGCCGCGTCATCAGCCTGCGGCTCGAGGAGGCCCGCGACCTCGCCGACGCCGCGCGCTCGGCCGGACCCGACTGAGAGGAGAGCATGGCGTTCTGGCGACGGTTGACGCGACCGGAGGGGGAGACGGCAGCCGAGACGGTCGAGGAGCCCGGCGAAGCGGGCGAGATCCTGGAAGACGACGAGCCCGTGGACGGCGAAGGCGACGGCAGGCCCACCGGAGCCGCGGTCGCGGACGCCGGGGTCCAGCCGTCGCCGGACCCGGTGGCGGCCGCCGCCGATCCGGTCATCATCGAACCGGTCCGTCCCGAGCCGGCCTCGGCGGGTGCCGTGCCCGGCTGGCCCGGCGTCCCCGGCTGGCCGGGGCTGCAGGCCGCCGCGGCCGCCGCCGAGGCGGCCGACGACGCCGCCGAGCTGGAGATCGGCGTCCAGAAGAGCCGTCAGGGCTTCATGGGCCGCCTGCGGACGATCCTCGTCGGCGCCGACGCCTCGGGTCCCTCGTGGGACGACGTCGAGGAGACGCTCATCGCCGGGGACGTCGGCGGGGCACTGGCGATGGAGATCGTCGAGCGGGCGCGCCGGCGCCACGACCCCGGAGGGCCCGAGGCAGCCGTCCGCGCCGAGCTGGCCTCGATCCTCCTGCCGTCCGACCCGGGATGGCACCCACAGCCGGTGGGCGCCGGGGCGCCGGCGATCGTGCTCGTGGTCGGCGTGAACGGCACCGGCAAGACCACCACGATCGGGAAGCTCGCGGACCGGTACCGTCGCGAGGGTGCCCGGGTGATCCTGGCCGCGGCGGACACCTTCCGCGCCGCAGCCATCGACCAGCTCCGGATCTGGGCCGACCGGTCGGGAGCCGAGATCGTCGCCCACGCGCCCGGCGCCGACCCCGGGGCGGTCGTCTACGACGCGCTCGACGCGGCCGCCGCCCGCCATGCCGACGTCGTCATCGCGGACACGGCCGGCCGCCTCCACACGAAGTCGAACCTGATGGACGAGCTCGCCAAGATCCGACGGATCGTGGACAAGCGCTTCCCGGGGGCCTCGCCCGAGGTCCTGTTCGTCCTCGACGCGACCACCGGCCAGAACGGCCTCGCGCAGGCACGGTCGTTCCACGAGACGGCCGGCGTGACGGGGATCGTCCTGACGAAGCTCGACTCGACCTCGAAGGGCGGGATCGTGTTCGCGATCGAGGACGCGCTCGGCGTCCCGGTCCGGTACGTCGGAGTGGGGGAGCGGGCGACGGATCTAGTCCCGTTCGACCCCGAGGCGTTCGTGGCGGCGCTCTTCGCCTGAGACGCCGCATGGGGCGGCCACCGTCCCTGCCGGATGGCATCCGGCGGTCGTTCCGGTACACTCGGCGTGCCCCGGTCTCGTCAGAACCCGCGAGCGGGGAGCGTCGGGCGCTCGCCCCGCCGCCGCCGACAGGTCCCGAAGGAGCCGTCTCCACCCATGTTCGACGCCCTCTCCGACCGCCTGCGCCAGACGCTCGCGTCGCTGACCGGGCGCGGCCGCATCAGCGAGGCCGACGTGGATGCGGCGATGCGCGAGGTCCGCCTCGCGCTCCTCGAGGCGGACGTGAACTTCAAGGTCGTGAAGGACTTCACGGCCCGTGTCCGCGAGCGTGCCCTCGGCGCCGAGGTCCTCGACAGCCTCACCGCGGGCCAGCAGGTCGTCGCGATCGTCAACGAGGAGCTGACGAACCTCCTCGGGGCGGGGGACCGCGTCTTCCACCTCTCGGGCAGTCCCGCCGTCGTCGTGCTCGTCGGCCTCCAGGGCTCCGGCAAGACGACGACCGCCGCCAAGCTCGCCCGCCACATCGTCCGCCTCGGGCGGCGGCCGCTCCTGGTGGCTGCCGATCCCTACCGCCCGGCGGCCGCCGACCAGCTCGAGACCCTCGGGAAGTCGATCGATCTCCCCGTCCATCGTGCGCCGGCCGGCACCCCGGTCCTGGACATCGTTCGCGGCGGGATCGACGCCTCCCGCCGCCTGGTCCGTGACACGGTCATCGTCGACACCGCGGGTCGGCTCACCGTCGACGAGCCTCTCATGGCCGAGATCGCCGACCTGTGCCGGGCCGTCTCGCCGGTGGAGACCCTCCTCGTGGTCGATGCGATGACCGGCCAGGAGTCCGTCTCGGTCGCCCAGGCGTTCCACGCCACCGTCCCCGTCACCGGGCTCGTCCTCACGAAGATCGACGGCGACGCCCGCGGCGGCGCCGCACTCTCGATCGGTGCGGTCACGGGCCTCCCCGTGAAGTTCCTGGGGACCGGCGAGAAGACCGATGCCCTCGAGGTGTTCCATCCCGACCGGCTGGCGAGCCGCATCCTGGGCATGGGCGACGTGCTCACCCTCGTCGAGCGGGCGCAGGACGCCTTCGACGCGAAGCAGGCCGTGCAGATGGAGAAGAAGCTGCGGACGGCGAGCTTCACGCTCGAGGACATGCTCGACCAGCTGCAGCAGGTCCAGAAGATGGGCCCGATCGGCCAGATCATGGAGATGATCCCGGGGATGGGCGGGTTCGCGAAGGACGCACAGGCCTCGGTCGACAAGGGCGACCTCCGACGGGTCGAGGCGATCATCCGCGCGATGACCCCGTCGGAGCGGCGCGACCCCACGGTCCTCAACGCCTCGCGACGGCGGCGGATCGCGACCGGCTCGGGGACGAGCCTCACAGATGTCAATCGGCTCGTGAAGCAGTTCATGGAAATGCAGAAGATGATGAAGCAGCTCTCCGGCGGCCGGCGCATCCCCGGCCTCGCACGACGATAGGCGGCGAGATGGACACGAACGAGATCACCCCCGCGGCGGAGACGCCCGCGGTCCAGCCGGCCGTCGAGCCGGCGTTCACACGGCCTGCGGAGCCCGTGGTCGAGCCGGTCCGGCCGGCCGCCGGCCGCCGGTCTGCCCGCGCCCGCTGGGCCGTCGCCCTCTCGGTCCTCGCGGTCGTCGCGGCCGCGACCCTCGTGGGCATCGGTCTGGTCGTGGCCGGTGGCGCGTCCTCGGCGCTCGCTCCGTGGGCGCCGGCGACCACGACCGTCTACGCGGAGATCCGCACCGACCTGCCCGGCGACCAGCAGGGCGCGGTGGGTGCGCTCCTCGCGCGTTTCCCCGGCTTCGACGACCAGGCCGCGCTCGACATGAAGGTGGACACCGCGATCGCCGACCTCGTCTCCCAGGCGAGCGGCGCGACGGTCGACTACGGTCGCGACCTCAAGCCCTGGCTCGGTGGCGAGATCGCCCTCGCGGTCGGTTCGCTCGACACGATCGAGCAGACCCCCGACGGCGGCGTCTCGGGAGGCTGGGCCCTCCTCCTCGCGACGACCAAGGATCCCGCCACGACGCAGGCCGTCCTCGACGCGCGCTTCGGCGCGCCCGCGGCCACCGAGACCGTCGGCTCAGCCACCGTCAACACGGTCGTGGTGCCGGAGATGAAGGGCCGGACCATCGCCTGGTCGATCGCCGGCACCACCCTCCTCGTCGGCGACCGCGCGGCGGTCGAGAGCGCGATCGACGCGAAGGCGAACGGCGGGCTGGCGGGCACGGCCTCCTTCCGGAAGGCGTCGTCCTACGTGCCCGCGGAGCACGTGGCGATGGCGTGGGCGGATCTCCCGACCCTGTCCGACGCCGCGATGGCCGCACGCGCCGCCCTCGCGCCCGCCGCGTCCCCGCTGCCGTCGATGCCGGCCGGCCACGCGCCGCCCGCCTGGGTGGTCTCGTGGGTGCGCGCGGAGGCCGGCGGCGCCACGCTCGACGTCGTCGCGCCGCGCTCGGCCGACGTGCCCGTGGGATCGCCGCGGGTGAGCGGGATCGCCGGACGGCTCCCGGGCGAGACGATCGCCACCCTGGAGGTCCACGACGCGGGCGCCCTCGTCCAGCGCGCTCTCGACGCGGCGGCGCAGACACCCGGCATGACCGACCAGCTCGGGCCGGCCGGGCCCATCGTCGACGGGGCACTCGGGTCGTTCGTGGACTGGGCCGGTGACGGCGCAGTCGCCGTGACCCGCTCCGGTGGCGAGCTCCACGGCGGGATCGTCGTCGCGGCGATGGAGCCGTCGGTCGCAGCGACGCGCATCGCCGCGATCCGGGCGCTCCTCGCGTTCGTCGACGGCCCGAACGGCCGGCCGGTCGTGTCCGAGCAGCCCTACGGCGACGGGTCGATCGTCACCGTCGACTTCGGCGACGTGCGGGACGCGATCGGGAAGGCCCTCGGCGACGCCGCGGGAGGTGCGAGCGGCCTCTCCGCGTCCGACCTCGCGAAGATCCGCGACATGATGCCCGCGTCGGCGACGGTCGTGTACACGGTCCAGCGAGGCGTCTTCGTCCTCGGGACGGACGCCACGTTCGTGAAGCAGGTCGTTGACACGGCGCCCGCCGACTCGCTTGCGAGCGACCCGGACTACCGCGCGGCGATCGACCTCGCGGGGGCGAAGAACGACGGCCAGGCGTTCATCGACGCCGCGACCGTGCTCGATCTCGCGATGTCGGCGGAACCCACCGCCACGGTCTTCGGCACGGACATGGCGTCGTTCACCGGCCGCATCCAGTCGCTCGGCGCGGCGTACACCGCCACCGAGGATGTCATCCGACTCCGGCTCGCGATCGCTGTCCGCGCGCGCTGACCGGCCCATCGACACGGGTCCCGCATGTGCGGGCCCCGCGACAGGACGAGGAGACTGAAGCCCATGGCAGTCCGCATCCGCCTCACGCGCGTGGGGGCGACGAAGCAGCCGTCGTACCGCGTGGTCGTCGCCGACAGCCGGAACGCCCGCGACGGGCGCTCGCTGGAGACGCTCGGCCACTACAACCCCCGCACCGAGCCCGTGGAGTTCGTGGTCGACGCCGACAAGGCGAAGGCATGGCTCGCCAGGGGCGCCCAGCCGAGCGACACCGTCGCGCGGCTCTTCCGGAACGCCGGGATCCTCCCGGCAGTCACGAAGTAGGCCGGCGATGGCAGCGCGCGATCTCGTCGAGTTCGTCGCGAAGAACCTCGTGGACGAGCCCGACGCCGTGCAGGTCACGGCCCATCGGGAGGCCGGCGGCACGGTCATCGAGCTCCAGGTCGCCGAGGGCGACATGGGCAAGGTCATCGGTCGGAACGGGAGCGTCGCAAAGGCGCTCCGCACGCTCCTCAAGGTGATGTCGGCCCGGGACGGCGAGACCGTCACGCTCGAGATCGTCTGACGGGGCCCGCGTGGACCCGAGCCCGGAGCGCGTCGCGGTCGGTCGGGTCCGGGGCCTCCACGGCCTGCGCGGCGCGGTTCGCGTCGAGATCCTGACGGACCGGCCCGACGACCGCTTCGCCCCTGGGGCGGAGGTCATCGCCGGGTCTCGGACGCTGACGATCCTCGAGGCCGCGCCGGACGGCCCCGGCCTGCGCGTCCGCTTCCGCGAGATCGGCGACCGGACCGCGGCGGAGTCGCTCCGCGACCTCGACCTGGAGGCCGAGGTGGACCGCGACCGCGACCTCGAACCCGACGCTGTCTTCTGGCACGAGCTGCGCGGCGTCCGCGTCACGGACGGGGACGGCCGCGACCTCGGGGTGATCCGCGACGTGTACCGTGCGGGGAGCGCGGAGGTGATCTCGGTCGGCGGGGGGACCGTCCGCACGTTCGAGGTGCCCGTCGTCCGCGCGTTCATCCTCGAGTGGGCGCCGCGCGAGGGGTCGATCGTGGTCGACTCCGCCGCGCTGGACCTCCAGCCGGTGGCGGGTCGGCCGGGGGAGGGGAGCGCCGACGCCCCCGGGGAGACCGGACGCCCCGAGGCTGCCGCAGACCGCGGGAACGACGCATGACGCTGGAGATCGACATCCTCACCCTCTTCCCGGGGATGCTCGCCGGCCCGCTCGACGAGAGCATCCCCGGCCGGGCCATCGCGCGCGGTCTCGTGAACATCCGCGTGCGGGACCTGCGCGAGTGGGGGCTCGGCCGCCACCGCAGCGTGGACGACGCGCCGTACGGGGGCGGGGCGGGGATGGTCCTTCGCCCCGAGCCTGTCGGCGACGCCCTCGACGCCCTGCGACGGCCCGGGACCATCGTCGTCCTCATGGACCCCGCCGGCGAGCCATTCCGGCAGTCGGTCGCCCGCGAGCTGGCCGGACTGGAGCATCTGGTCCTCCTCTGTCCGCGATACGAAGGGGTGGACGACCGCGATCCGTCTGCTCGTGGACCGCGAGATCTCGATCGGCGACTACGTCCTCTCGGGGGGCGAGCTCGCCGCCCTGGTGGTCCTCGACTCGGTCATCCGGCTCGTACCGGGCGCGATCGAGGAGGCGTCCACCATCGAGGAGTCGTTCTCGCAGGGGCTCCTCGAGTATCCGCAGTACACGCGCCCGGCGGTCTACCGCGGGATGGGCGTCCCAAAGACCCTCACCAGCGGCGACCACGGCGCGGTCGCACGGTGGCGCCACGCCGAGGCGCTGCGGCGGACGCTCCGGCGGCGCCCCGACCTCCTGGAGGGCCGGGACCTGACCCCCGAGGAGCGGCGCGTGCTGGACGAAGAGCGGCAGGCAATCGCGGAGGGAGAGCACCCGACGAGGGGCGCCCGGGCCTGACCCGCGGCATCTGCGTGCTATACTCCGCCGTCGGCCGCGCCGTGGCCGCTTCCCAGCGCTCGCCGCGCAGCGCGCCGCTGCCCATGACACGAGAGTAGGAACGCCCCGTGAACGTGCTCGACGAGATCGCCCAGGAACACATCAGGACGGACATCCCGGTGCTCGCCACGGGCGACACCGTGCGGGTGGCGGCCAAGGTCGTCGAGGGCAACCGCGAGCGCATCCAGGTCTTCGAGGGGACCGTCATGCGTCTCCGGGGCGGCGGCATCACCCGGTCGATCACGGTCCGGCGGAT
Organism: uncultured Chloroflexia bacterium; assembly: GCA_963717255.1. Classification (GTDB taxonomy): domain Bacteria; phylum Chloroflexota; class Limnocylindria; order Limnocylindrales; family CSP1-4; genus CAIYQJ01. The sequence goes on from CAVQVT010000011.1 coordinate 54,868, forward strand.
CGCGAGCGGCGTCGGGGTGGAGCGCACGTTCAAGATCAACAGCCCGCGGATCGACAAGATCGAGGTCGTCCGACACGGCGTCGCGCGGCGCGCTCAGCTCTACTTCCTGCGCAAGCGCGTCGGCAAGGCCGCCACGCTCCGCGAGCGTCGCCAGAACGGCTGACGCCGGCGCCCGCGGCAGAGCACGGGCGACACGATGCGGACCAACGACCCCGCCCGGACCGGAACGACGTCCCGCCGGCGGGGTCGGTCCTTCGCGGCACCGGCGTCCCCGGGCGGCCGGGCGCAGCTTGCGCCGTGGCACACGGAGCGGCGGGACCCGGACCTCGCCGAGGAGCGGTGGCTCCGCCGGTCGGGGTTCCGGGCGGTCGCCGGTGTCGACGAGGTGGGTCGGGGCTGCCTCGCGGGACCCGTCGTCGCGGCCGCGGTCATCCTCCCCGACGGCTGGATCCCGTCAGGGGTGCGCGACTCCAAGCTGCTGACGGCCAGGGACCGCGAGCGGATCGATGCGGACGTCCGCCGCCATGCAGTCGCATGGGCGGTCGGCTGCGTGGAGCCGCCCCTCATCGACCGGATGAACATCCTCCGCGCGACGATCCTCGCCAGCCAGCTCGCGGTCGCGCGACTCCTGGTCCGGCCGGATGCGCTCCTCCTGGACTCGCTCGAGATCGCCGGGCTGTCCATCCGGCAGCGAGCGCTCGTGGACGCGGACCGGCTGTGCGCGTCGGTCGCTGCCGCCTCCGTCGTCGCCAAGGTCGCCCGCGACGCGCTCATGGACCGGTACGACGCCACGTACCCGGGGTACGGGTTCGGCCGTAACCGCGGGTACGCGGCGCCGGAGCATCGTGGGGCGCTCATCGAGCTCGGCCCGACACCGATCCACCGGCGCACGTTCATCGAGGCGTACGTCACCGGGGGCGGGTCCCCCGGGGAGGGCCGACCACCGGCCCGGTGATCCAGCGTCGAACGGCGCGCGCGACGATCCCCTGGTGGGACGGGAGGCGCCGGTGATCATCGGCAGGAACGCGGAGGAGCGGGTCGCGGCGATCCTCCAGGCAGCCGGCTGGACGATCCTGGGACGCAACGTCCGGTGCGGCCGCCACGAGCTGGACATCGTCGGCGTGGACCCGGGGCCGCCGGCGCGTCTCGTGATCGTCGAGGTCCGGTGGCGCGCCTCCCGGTCGCACGGGCTCCCGGAGGAGACGGTCGGCCGCAGGAAGAGGCAGGCGCTCCACGCGGGCCTCGGGTGGCTCCTCGCGCGAGGCGCGCTGCCCGACGGGACGCCGCTCCCGCGGCTCCCCGTGCGGCTCGACCTCGTGGGCGTCGAGCCCGGTCGCGGCGGCGACCTCGCCGTGCGGCATCATCGGGGCGTGCTGGGGTGAGTGGCGAGGCGGCCGGCCGGAGACGCGCCTCGGGCCGGCCCGCGGCCGCCTCCGTGCTACACTCCCCGCGGCCGCTCACCCGGCGGCCCGCGCCCGTGTGGGCGCGATCACACACGCGCGATCACCATCGTGGCCCCGGGGCGGTGCCTGCTGGACGGACGTCCGGCGGTGACCCGGGCCCGACGCGCGGAGGCAGAACCGCAGGAGGTCACTTCGTGTCCACCGTCTCCATGCGCCAGCTGCTCGAGGCCGGCGTCCACTTCGGCCACCAGACGCGGCGCTGGAACCCGAAGATGCGCCCGTTCATCTACGCGGAGCGCAACGGGATCCACATCATCGACCTCGCCCAGACGGCGAAGCGGCTCGACATCGCCCTCGATGCCGTCCGCGAGACGACCGCGCGCGGCGAGTCCGTCCTCTTCGTCGGCACGAAGAAGCAGGCTCAGGCGGCGGTCTCCCAGGAAGCGGATCGCGCCGGCCAGCCCTATGTGAACCACCGCTGGCTCGGCGGGATGCTCACGAACTTCGTGACGATCAAGAAGCGCCTCGGCCTTCTCGACCAGCTCGAGGCCCGGAAGGCCGCCGGCGACTTCGAGCGGATGACGAAGAAGGAGGCCGCCAAGCTCGACGAGGAGCTCCGCAAGCTCGAGCTCTCTCTCGGCGGTATCCGGAAGATGCGGCGCCTGCCGGGGCTGGTCTTCATCATCGACCCGGCTCGCGAGCGGATCGCCGTCACCGAGGCGCGCAAGCTCGAGATCCCGATCGTCGGCACCGGCGACACGAACGTCGACCCAGACGACCTCGACTACATCATCCCGGCGAACGACGACGCCATCCGTGCGATCCGCCTGCTGGCGTCGGCGATCGCCGACGCCGCGATCGAGGGCGCCCGGGAGCGCGGCGCCCGCGCGGCCGCCGAGCCCGGGGCCGAGCCCGACATGACCGTCGAGGCCGAGGAGGTCGAGGTCCCGTCCGAGGATCTCGTCGCGGCCGCCGCCCGCGGCTCGCTCACCTTCGAGCCCGATGCGGAGGAGAACGATCTCCTGCCGGGCGCGCCCGCCGCCGAGATCGTCGCGGCGCCGGAGGCCACGGCGCCGGACGCCGCAGCGCCGGAGGCCGTCGCGGCCGCCGAGCCCGCAGCACCGGAGCCCGCGGCGGTGGCCGACGCGGAGGACGCGGCGGCCGGCTCGGCCGCCTGACCCGCCCCGAACGGACATTCCAGCGGCGGGCGCCAGGGTGCCCGTCGTGGACCGAGACGACAGGAGACGCACATCCGATGGCCACGATCAGCGCCGAGGTGGTGAAGGAGCTTCGCGAGCGCACCGGCGCGGGCTTCATGGACTGCAAGCGCGCCCTCGAGGAGACCGAGGGTGACATGGACAAGGCGGTCGCGCGCCTGCGCGAGAAGGGCCTGGCGGCGGCAGCCAAGAAGGCCGACCGGACCGCCACGGACGGCCTCGTGGAGAGCTACATCCATCCGGGCAACAAGGTGGGCGTGCTCATCGAGGTCAACTGCGAGACCGACTTCGTCGCGCGCACGGACGACTTCCGCAAGCTGGTCCACGACCTGGCCGTCCAGGTGGCGGGGCTCGCTCCCCTCTACGTGGACGTCGAGCGGGTCCCAGAGGCGGACATCGAGGTGAAGCGGGGCCAGCTGATCGCCTCCGAGGAGCTCCAGAAGAAGCCGGAGGCGATCAGGGGCCAGATCGTGGACGGCCAGCTGAAGAAGTGGTTCAGCGAGGTCTGCCTCTACGAGCAGCCGTTCCGCGACACCGACATCACCGTGAAGGCGCTCGTCACGGAGGCGATCGCGCGCCTCGGCGAGAACATCCGCGTCCGGCGGTTCTCGCGGTTCGCGCTCGGCGAGGAGCTGTGAGCGAGGACGGCCACCCGGCCCCGGACAGTTCGCAGGTCCGCTATCGGCGGATCCTCCTCAAGCTCTCCGGCGAGGCGTTGCTCGGCTCGCGCCAGTACGGCGTCGACCCCGAGTTCTGCGCCTTCATCGCCGCGCAGGTCGCGGACGTCCACGCGCTCGGCGTGGAGGTCGGGATCGTCGTGGGCGGGGGGAACATCTTCCGCGGCCTCGCGGCCGCCGCCCGGGGCATGGATCGGGCGACCGGCGACTACATCGGGATGCTCGCGACCGTCATGAACGGTCTCGCGCTCCAGGACGCCCTCGAGCGGGCGGGGGTCCCCACCCGCGTGATGAGCGCGATCGCGATGAACGAGGTCGCGGAGCCCTACATCCGGCGGCGCGCGGTCCGGCATCTCGAGAAGGGCCGGGTCGTGATCCTGGCGGCCGGGACCGGGAACCCGTACTTCACGACGGACACGGCCGCGGCACTGCGGGCCGTGGAGATCCACGCCGAGGTCCTCATGAAGGCGACCAAGGTGGACGGCGTCTACGACGCGGACCCGGTCACCAACCCGGGCGCGCGGCGGTACGATCGGCTCACGTACGTCGACCTGCTGCGGGATCGGCTGCAGGTGATGGACTCCACCGCGGTCTCGTTGTGCATGGAGAACGACCTCCCGATCATCGTCTTCGATCTGGACCGCCCCGAGAACATCCGCCGCGTGACGGCGGGCGAGGCGATCGGCACCCTCATCTCCGGAGGTGACCCCGCATGAGCAGCCAGGTCCTCGCCGCCGTGGAGCCGAAGATGCAACGAGCGGTCGAGGTGATGGAGCGGGACTTCGCCGGCCTCCGGACCGGCCGCGCGTCCACCGCCCTCGTCGAGCGCATCCACGTGGACTACTACGGGACGCAGACGCCCCTGAACCAGCTCGCCGGGATCAGCGTGCCCGAGCCGCACCAGATCCTGATCCAGCCGTGGGATCGCGGCGTCCTCGGCGCGATCGAGAAGGCGATCCTCAAGAGCGATGTCGGCCTCACGCCGAACGTCGACGGCACCGTCGTCCGCCTCAACATCCCGCCGCTCACGGAAGAGCGCCGCCGGGAGATCGTCAAGCAGGTGCACAAGCGGATGGAGGAGGCCCGGGTCGAGATCCGGAACCTCCGCCGCGATGCCGCCGACGCGATCAAGAAGGAGGAGCGGGACGGCCTCATCGGCACCGACGAGGCCCACCGTGAGCTCGAGAGCCTCCAGCGGATCACGGACGCGAACGTCGCGGCCGTGGACAAGTCCGGCCACCACAAGGAACAGGAGGTCCTGGAGGTCTAGTGGCGGCATCCCCGAACGGCGACGGGGTGGACGCCGCGGCCGCGGAGGGTCCGGGGGTCGCGCCCGGCGGCGCGCCGATGCACGACGTGGAGCCCGCCTTCGACCCACTCCCGACCCATGTCGCGATCATCATGGACGGCAATCGCCGCTGGGCCCGCGAGCGCGGACTCCCGGAGGCGGAGGGACACGCGGCCGGGGTCGAGGCGGTGCGCCGGACGGTGTCCCACGCGATCCGGCGCGGGATCCCGGTGCTCAGCCTCTACGCGTTCAGCCGCGAGAACTGGGGTCGCTCGGATGCCGAGGTCTCCTGGCTGCTCGCCCTCCTCGAGTCGGCCATCCAGACCGAGACGCCCGAGCTCGTCGAGCAGGGGGTCGAGGTCCGCCTCCTCGGGAGGCTCGACGAGCTGCCCGAGGGCACGCGCCGGTCGATCGAGCCGGCCCTGGACGCCACGCGGAGCGGGAGCCGCCTGAAGCTGAACATCGCGTTCAACTACGCCGGACGCACCGAGATCGTGGACGCGGTCCGGGCCCTCATCCGGTCCGGGATGCCCGTCGACGCGATCGACGAGGACGCCGTGGCAGGCGCGCTGTACACCGCGGGGATGCCGGACCCGGACCTCGTCATCCGGACCGGCGGGGAGCAGCGGCTCTCGAACTTCCTCATCTGGCAGTCGGCATACGCGGAGTTCGTCTCGACGCCCGTGCAATGGCCGGCCTTCGGCGCGGAGGCGCTCGACGACGCGCTCTCCGACTATGCGCGCAGGTCGCGCAGATTCGGGCGGTAGAGATGCTCGTCGATCGTGCCAAGAGCCTCGTCATCCTCGTCCCGGTCGTCGTCGCGCTCGTCGTCGTCGGCCAGCCGTGGTTCACCCTGGGGATCGCCGCCATCGCCGCAGGCGCCGGGTGGGAGGCCTTCCGCCTGCTGCGCGGCGCCGGGTACGAGGTGCTCGCTCCGGTCGGGATCCTCGCGGCCGTCGCGATCGTGCTCGAGCCCGCCGTCCCCGGTGCCTCCTTCGTCGGGACCGGCGTGGTGGTGGGCCTGGCCGTCGTCCTCGCGGGGATCGCGGCGTTCAGCATCACCGACACCAAGCGCGGCTTCGAGGCCTGGATGGCGACGGTCTTCGGGGCGCTCTACGTGAGCCTCCTGGCGTTCCTCCCCCGGCTCTGGGACGCCGCGCCGGCCATCCCGGCCTCGGCAGCGGCGGACCCGCTGGGGGCCGGGCGGGCGTGGTTCGTCCTGCTCCTGCTGACGGTCTGGTCGTACGACACGGGCGCCTTCCTCGTCGGGCGGCAGATCGGGAAGCACAAGTTCCTCACGCACCTCTCGCCGTCCAAGTCGATCGAGGGGCTGATCGGCGGGATCGTCGCGGCCACCGTCGTCGGGATCGTCGGCTTCGTGCTTCTCGGCCAGCCGCTCATCGCCGGGCTCCTCTGGGGACCGGTCATCGCGATCGCCGCGCAGGCCGGCGACCTCGCCGAGTCCCTGCTCAAGCGAGCCGCGGGCGCGAAGGACTCCAGTCACCTGATCCCGGGTCACGGCGGGATCCTCGACCGGGTGGACTCGTTCCTCTTCGCCGCGCCGGTCGCCGTCCTCTATGTCGTCCTCCTGGGCTGACGGCCGGGTGGGCCCGGCTCCGCGGGTGCCCGAACGACCGGCGACCGGACGACCGGGCGCTCCGGGGAGCGACCCCGTGCGCGTCGCCGTGCTGGGCTCCGGCGGGTCGATCGGGCGCCAGGCGGTAGAGGTCCTCCTGGCGCTCGGCGGGATCGTTCCGCGTGACCGCGCTCGCGACGGGCAGCCGGGCGGACGTCCTCGCGGAGCAGGCGGCGCTGCTGGGACCCGCGGCGGTCTCGCTCGCCGACGACGTCGCTCTCGCGACCCTCGACCTCCCGACCGGCACGGCGCGCGTCGGCGGACCGGACGCACTCGTGGAGCTCGCCACGCGGGACGACGTGGACGTCGTCGTCGTGGGGACCGGGGGGATGGTCAGCCTGCGACCGGTCCTCGCCGCGCTCGCGGCGGGCAAGATCGTCGCGACCGCGAACAAGGAGGTCCTCGTCGCGGCAGGCCACCTCGTCATGCCGGTCGCGCGTGCCCGTGCCGCGGCGGTCGCGTCGACGGACCCCGCGAGTCACCTCGCGAGCCCCCTGGGCTGGCTCCGGCCGATCGACTCAGAGCACAGCGCGATCTGGCAGTGCCTCACCGGCGAAGGGAACCAGGGGATCGAGCGGATCGTCCTGACGGCGTCCGGCGGGCCGTTCCGGCGGATGGACGCCGACCGCCTGGCGCACGTCACCCCGGCGGAGGCGCTCCGACACCCCACCTGGACGATGGGAGCCAAGATCACGATCGACTCCGCGACGCTCGCGAACAAGGGCCTGGAGGTCGTCGAGGCCCACTGGCTCTACGATGTCGGCTACGACGCGATCGACGTCGTCGTCCACCCGCAGAGCGTCGTCCATTCGGCCGTCCTCTTCCGGGACGGCTCGATGAAGGCACAGCTCGGTACGCCTGACATGCGGATCCCCATCCAGTACGCGCTCACATACCCGCGACGGCTCCCGTCGCCGGCGCTGCCGCCCGATCTCGTCGCGACGGGCTCGCTCACGTTCGAGGAGCCGGACGAGGCGCGCTTCCCGGCGCTGCGCATCGCCCGCGACGCCGGGCGCGCCGGCCCGTGGGCGACGGCCGCGCTCATCGCGGCCGACGAGGTCGCCGTCCCGCGCTTCCTGGAGGGCGCGCTGAGCTTCCCCGGCATCGCGCGGCTGCTCGGCGCTGCCGTCGAGCGGTACGGCGCCCGCGGCGGCGCCGATCCGACGGTCGACGACCTCCTGGCGCTCGACGCCGAGGTCCGGTCCGCGTTCGCCGCCGACGCGTGGCGCGAGCCGGCCGCCGGAGGGCCCGCGTGATCCCGATCGTCCAGTCGGCCATCACGGTCGTCATCTTCATCCTCGTCCTGTTCGCGGTCGTCCTCGTCCACGAGGTCGGCCACTTCATCGCGGCCCGCCTCGCGCGTGTCCGCGTCCACGAGTTCGGGATCGGCTTCCCACCGCGGGCGAGGGTCATCGGCTCGGACCACGAGACGCTCTACACGCTCAACTGGCTCCCGATCGGCGGATTCGTCCGCCTCGAGGGGGAGGACGGCGACTCGGAGGACGAGCGCTCCTTCACCCGCGCGCGGCTCCCGGTGAAGATCGGGATCCTCGTCGCGGGCGTCTTCATGAACGTGCTGCTCGCGTTCGTCATCTTCTTCGGCATCGCGTGGCTGGCGACGCCCCTGGCGAAGGTCACGTGGGACGAGGTCCAGCCGGACTCGCCGGCCGCGGCGGCCGGCCTTGTCGCCGGCGACGGGCTGTACTCCATCGACGGGAGGACGTTCGACTACTTCGCCGGCCCGGAGCCGATCATCGCGGAGCTCCGGGCGAACGCCGGCCAGCAGGTCGTCCTGGGCATCACCCGGGCGGACGGCTCGACGGAGGAGGTCACCGCCACCCTCCGGCCGGAGTCGGAGATCGGGCCGACACAGGGCGCCCTGGGAATCAGCGGATTGGGCTTCGCCCCCACCGGCGGCTACACCCAGACCGACCCGCCGACGGCCCTCCGCCTCGGCGCAGAGCGGACCGTCTCGGCCCTCCTGCTCATCGTCGCCGGGCTCGGTCAGCTCGTGACGTCGCTCGTCTCCAACCCGGCGACGGCGCCGCCGGTCACCGGGCCGGTCGGGATCGCCGTCCAGGTCGGCGACGTCTTCTGGCAGCTGGGGCCGGTCTTCACGCTGTACTTCGTGGGCCTGCTCTCCGCCAACCTCGCCCTGGTGAACATCCTCCCGTTCCCGCCGCTCGACGGCGGACGGATCCTCATGACCTTCATCAAGTCGATCGCGGGCACGCGGATCTCCGTCCAGGCGGAGCGCCTCACGTACCTCGTCGGGTTCGTCGCCCTCTTCGGCCTGATCATCTGGATCACGTTCTTCGACATCGTCCGGCAGGTCGGCGGCGGAGCCGGCGGTGGAGCCGCGCCGTGACGGGCCCCGACCGCCTCCGCCCGCGACGGCGACCCACGCCGAGCGTCGACGTGGGCGGCGTGCTCGTCGGCAGCGCCCACCCGGTCGTCGTCCAGTCGATGACGAACACGGACACGGCCGACCCGGACGCCACCGCTCTCCAGGTCGCCCGGCTGGCCGCCGCCGGCAGCCAGCTCGTCCGCGTGACCGTGAACACGGATGCCGCCGCCGCCGCGGTCCCGGAGATGATCCGCAAGGTCCGGGACCTGGGGATCGACGTCCCGGTCATCGGGGACTTCCACTACAACGGCCACAAGCTGCTCGTGGACCATCCCGACGCGGCCCGAGCCCTCGCGAAGTACCGGATCAACCCCGGCAACGTGGGGACGAAGCACCGCGATGCGAACTTCCAGACGATCGTCCGGGTCGCGGTCGAGAACGACAAGCCGGTGCGGATCGGCGTGAACTGGGGCTCGCTCGACCAGGACCTCCTCACGGCGCTCATGGGCGCGAACGCGGCCCTGCCGGAGCCGGCCGACGCACGCGACGTGATGATCGAGGCGATGATCCAGAGCGCTCTGCGGTCCGCGGAGCTGGCCGAGGAGACCGGCCTGCGCCACGACCGCATCATCGTCAGCGCGAAGGTGAGCAACGTCCGCGACCTCGTGGACACGTACCGTCTGCTCGCGACACGGTGCGACTACCCCCTGCACCTCGGCCTCACCGAGGCGGGGATGGGGGACCGCGCCATCGTGGCGTCCACCGCCGGCGTGTCGATCCTCCTCAACGAGGGGATCGGCGACACGATCCGCGTCTCCCTCACGCCGGAACCTGGCGCCGACCGGGCCCGCGAGGTGGAGGTCGCCCAGTCGATCCTCCAGGCGCTCGGTCTTCGCAGCTTCGTCCCGCAGGTCTCGGCGTGCCCGGGCTGCGGCCGGACGACGTCCACCTTCTTCCAGGAGATGGCGCGGGACATCGACACGCACCTCAAGTCGCGGATGCCGGAGTGGCGGGAGCGCTACCCGGGCGTCGAGGACCTCCGGGTCGCCGTCATGGGCTGCGTGGTCAACGGGCCGGGCGAGTCGAAGCACGCGGACATCGGGATCAGCCTCCCCGGCACCTTCGAGGACCCCGTCGCGCCGGTCTTCGTCGACGGGAGGCTGGACCGCACGTTGCGGGGCGAGGGCCTCGTCGCGGAGTTCATCGGGATCCTCGAGGACTACGTGGATCGGCGGTACGGACGGGCGACGCCCGCCTGACCCGGTCGCACGGGGGCGCTCACCCGGGCCCGGATCACCCGATGAGGGGTCCACGGGGTCGGGTGTATACTCGCGCGTACTGCACAGGCCGCTCCGAACGCGGGCATGACCCGCGTTTCTTCGTGAGTGGGGCCGGATGGAAGGAGGCGCGAGATGAGCCGGGATTTCATCGGTGCGCTCCTCCAGCTCAACGCGGAGAAGGGCGTTCCGCAGGAGCACCTCGTCCGGACCGTCGAGGACGCGATCCAGTCCGCCTACCGCCGCTTCAGCGGCGACGAGGACGTCCACGTCCGCATCGATCCCGAGTCGGGCCGCATCCGCGTCTTCCGCGCGCGCCGGGTCGTCGCCGAGATCGAGGACGAGGCGACGGAGATGACCGTCGAGCAGGCGCACGCCTTCCTGCCGGACGCCGAGGTCGGGGATCTCGTGGAGACCGAGGAGCTCGACCCGGATCACTTCGGGCGGATCCACGCGCAGACCGCCAAGCAGGTCGTCCTGCAGCGCCTGCGCGAGGCGGAGCGCGACGTCGTCTTCGAGCAGTACGCGAACCGCGAGGGCGAGCTGATCACCGGGACGGTCAAGGGGGTCGAGCCCCGCGCGATCATCCTGGACGTCGGCAGGGCCGAGGCGATCCTCGCGGTGACCGAGCAGTCGGCCACCGAGCACTACCGCATCGGCCAGAATGTGAAGGCGTACGTCCTCGAGGTGCGGCGCTCCACGAAGGGGCCGCAGGTCCTCGTGAGCCGCACGCACAAGGGCTTCCTTCGGCGTCTCTTCGAGCTGGAGGTCCCGGAGATCCACAGCGGCACGGTCGAGATCAAGGCGATCGCGCGCGAGCCCGGGAGCCGCTCCAAGGTGGCGGTCGCGTCGCGCCAGGAGGGCCTCGATCCCGTCGGCGCCACGGTCGGCCAGCGCGGGGCGCGCGTCCAGGCGGTCGTCGCCGAGCTGGGTGGCGAGAAGATCGACGTCATCCCGTGGAGCGACGATCCGGCGGTCTTCGTCGCCAATGCGCTGAGCCCGGCGCAGGTGGTCGGCGTGCGGATCGACGAGGAGAACAACACGGCCTCGGTCACCGTCCCCGAGCGGATGCTCTCGCTCGCGATCGGCCGTGAGGGCCAGAACGCCCGTCTCGCGGCACGCCTGACCGGCCGTCGCATCGACATCCGGTCGGACGTCCAGCAGGCGGAGCCGGCCGCCGTGCCCGCCTCCCCGATCGACGGGCCGTCCGCCCCGGTCCCCGCTGACCCGGAGCCCGCTCCCGCGGCGACCCCGGATGCTGCCGTGCCCGCGAAGCCCGCCCGGGCGAAGCGCGCGAAGCCCTCCGCGGAGGATCAGCCGTAACGACGACGACCGCCCCCTCGGCCGCCCGACGCCGATCGCCCGCGCGGTCGTGCGTCGCGTGCCGCGCCGTGCGCGAGAAGCGCGACCTGCTGCGGGTCGTGCGGACGCCCGAGGGACACGTGGTCGTGGACCCCACCGGCCGGCTCGCCGGCCGCGGGGCGTATCTGTGCGACGACCCGGCCTGCCGCGCGGCGGCTGTGAAGAAGGGCGCCCTGGCACGGGCGCTCGCGGTCCCGGTCCCCGATCCGCTCCGGGAGGAGCTGCTCGGGGCGGCCGCCCCACTGACGATGACGATGGACGTAGGAGGAGCCCGTGGCCAGGAGTAGGAGCGGGACCCGCGGCAAGCGCGGGCCCAGGAAGCCGCCGCGGCGCGACTTCAGCGGTCAGTCCGCGGTCCAGACGCTGGACCCGTCGGCCGTCGGGCCGGTCGAGATCCCGGCCACCATCACCGTGAAGGACCTCGCGGAGCTTCTCCACGTGAATCCCGCGGACGTCATCCGCGAGCTCATCAAGAGCGGGATCTTCGCGACCATCAACCAGCTGATCGACCGGGAGACGGCCACGCTCGTCGCCGGCGAGCTGGGCTACGAGGTCGGCGAGGCGACGGCCGTGTCGGCCACGGAAGAGGCCGAGGCCGAGGGCGAGGCCGAAGCGGCGAAGCCCTCGATCTTCGACGAGGACGACACCGCGGACCTCCAGCCGCGTGCGCCGATCGTCACGGTCATGGGCCACGTCGACCACGGCAAGACGAGCCTGCTCGATGCGATCCGGAGCACCGCGGTCGCGACGGGCGAGCGCGGCGGCATCACGCAGCACATCGGCGCGTCCGAGGTCACGAAGAACGGCCGGCGGATCGTCTTCCTCGACACGCCCGGCCACGAGGCCTTCACCGCCATGCGGGCCCGCGGCGCCCGCGTCACGGACATCGCGATCATCGTGGTGGCCGCGGACGATGGCGTCATGCCGCAGACCCTCGAGGCGATCAGCCACGCGCGCGCCGCGAAGGTGCCGATCGTCGTCGCACTGAACAAGATCGACAAGCCCGACGCGAACCCGGACCGGGTGAAGAACGAGCTCGCCGAGGCGAACGTCATCATCGAGGAGTACGGCGGCGACGTGCCGATGGTCGCGGTCTCCGCGAAGGCGCGTACGGGCCTGGAGGACCTCCTGGAGGTCGTCCTCCTGGTGGCCGATCTCCAGGAGCTCACGGCGGATCCCAAGCGCCCGGCCGCCGGGACGATCGTCGAGGCCGAGCTCGACAAGGGCCGCGGGCCCGTGGCGACCGCGCTCGTCCAGACTGGGACCCTGCGCGTCGGCGACGCGGTCGTCGTCGGCGAGACGTTCGGCAAGATCCGCGCCCTCGAGGACGCACGCGGCAAGCGCGTCACCAAGGCCGGACCGTCGAGCGCCGTCGTCGTCCTCGGCATCTCGGACGTCCCGGAGGCCGGCGACATCCTCGAGGTCGTCGACGACGAGCGGAAGGCCCGCGCGATCGCCGAGGGTCGGCGGAACGCGGCCGCGGCGAAGGATTCCGGCAGCGGCCGGGCGACCCTCGAGGATCTCTACCGCCAGATCCAGGCCGGCCAGGCGAAGGAGCTGCGGATCGTCCTCAAGTCGGACGTCTCCGGGTCGCTCGGCGCGATCACCCATGCCCTCGAGCAGATCGCCACCGACGAGGTGAAGATCAACGTGCTCCACGAGGGCGCGGGCGACATCACGGACAACGACATCCTCCTCGCCTCCGCGTCGGACGCCATCGTGGTCGGCTTCAACACCGGCATCACCGCGACCGCGAAGCGCGCGGCGGAGGCCGAGGGCGTGGATGTCCGGAGCTACGACATCATCTACAAGCTCACGGACGACATCGAGGCGGCCCTCTCCGGCATGCTCGAGCCCGTCCTCGTCGAGCAGGTGGAGGGTCGTGCGGAGGTCCGCCAGATCTTCCGGGTCGGGAAGTCCACGGTCATCGCCGGCTGCTACGTCACCGAGGGGCGGATCGTCCGCAACAGCGGGGCACGCGTCTGGCGCGGCGGGAAGGTGGTCGTGTCCGACCGGATCGAGTCGCTCCGCCGCTTCCGCGACGACGTCCGCGAGGTCGCCCAGAACTTCGAGTGCGGCATCGGCCTCGCCGACTACCACGACATCGTCGAAGGCGACATCATCGAGTCCTTCACGCAGCAGCAGGTGAGCCGGGCCGTCGGGCGCTGACGCGTCCGGCCGGGCGGCGCCGACCATGAGCCAGCGCCTCGACCGCGTCGACGAGCTCCTGCGCCAGGAGATCGGGGCGATCCTCGAGCGCGAGGTGGCCGACCCGCGGATCGGGTTCGTCACCGTCACGCGCGTCGAGACGTCGCCCGACCTCGCGCACGCGCGCGTGTGGGTGAGCATCATCGGGACGCCGGACGAGCGGACGGAGACGATGCGCGCGCTCGAGCACGCCATGCCCTTCGTCCGACGCGCGCTCGGCGGGCGGATCCGGATCCGGCGCATCCCGGCGCTCCAGGTCCACCACGACGAGTCGATCGAGCGCGGCGCCCGGGTACTCCGCCTCATCGACGAGATCGAGGCCGGGACGGTGGGCGATCCGCTCGCCCCCGACGCCCCGTCGGCCCCGGGCGAATCTCTGCCGACGCCGAAGCGACGCCAGGCGCGCGCGGAGGACGCCCCCGACGACGCGCCCGCCGCGGACGGGGCAGCGGCGGAGCAGGGGCGCCCGCGACCGGCGACGCGCCGCGCGCCGCGGGGCACGTCACGGAAGGCCGGCGGAGCCGACCGCGGCAGCCCGCGCGGCGGTGGAAGCCCCGCGTGGTCCCCGTCGGACCGCGCGGCGCCGCCCGTGACGGGCGCCGGGCCGGGGGCGGCGGACGCCGTCGCTCGCGAGCCACCTCGATGCGGTCCCCGGCGGGCTCGTCGCCCGGCTCGCGGGGGCGCGCGCGATCCTCGCCGTGAGCCACGAGAACCCGGACGGCGACACGCTCGGGGCGGTCCTCGGGGTCGTCGCGATCGCCGAGTCTCTCGGCAAGAAGGCGACGGCCGTCTGCAGCGACCCGATCCCCGCCGGCTACGGCTTCATCCGCGGCATCGAGCGGTTCCGGACGGACCCGGAACCCGGCGTCGCCTACGACCTCGTCGTCCTGTGCGACTGCGCGGACGCAGCGCGCGTGGGCGACGTGCGGGAGCGCCACGCGGACCTCTTCGGCGGCGAGCGCATCGTCTCGATCGACCACCACGCCTCGAACCACCCGGGGCCGGGCGACTGGGTGGATCCCGGCAGCGCGGCGACCTGCGAGATGGTGGCGCTGCTCGCCGTCCGGATGGGCATCCCGCTGGCGACGGGCGACGGCGCGCTCGCGGACGCGCTGATGGCGGGCGTCGTCATGGACACCGCCACCTTCCAGCACCCGAACGCGACGCCGCGGACCCTCGTGGTCGCGTCGGCCCTGCTGGCGGCGGGAGCGCCGCTCTCCGACATCTCGCGGCTCCTCTACCGCACGAAGCCCGAGTCCCAGCTGCGGCTCTTCGGGCGCGTCCTCGCGCGCCTGCAGACGACGCCGGACGGGCTCGTCGTCTGGAGCGACCTCCTCGACGAGGACCTCGCGGTGACGGGCACCGACGCGTCCATGAGCGAGGGGATCATCGACCTGCTCTCGCAGGCCGCGGAGGCAGAGGTGATCCTGCTCTTCAAGGAACGCGGGCCGGAGACCCGGCTCTCGGTGCGGACGAAGGACGGGGGCGTCGACGCGACGGTCCTGGCCGGCGCCTTCGGCGGCGGCGGGCACGCCCGGGCGTCGGGAGCGACGGTGGCGGCGCCGATGGCCGGGGCCGTCGCGGACGTCGTGGCGGCCGCTCACGCGCTCGCCCGGCGGGTCGCCCGGTGAGCAGGGGCAGCCGTCCGGGCGGTCCTGCCGCGACCCGATCCGAAGGGCCCGACGGGATCCTGCTGGTCCGGAAGCCCATCGGGCCGACCTCGCACGATGTCGTCGCGGTGGTCCGCCGCCTCGCGGGGACACGCCGCGTCGGGCATGGCGGCACCCTCGACCCGTTCGCGAGCGGGATCCTCCCCGTCTTCCTCGGCCGGGCGACGCGGATCGTCGAATACCACATGGGCGACCGGAAGCGGTACCGCGCCACGATCTGCTTCGGAGCCTCCTCGGCGACGGACGACCTCGAGGGCGAGCTGGCGCCCGCGGACGGTCCGTCGCCCGACCGCGCGGCGGCGGAGGCGGCGCTCGAGTCGTTCCGCGGCACGATCGTCCAGGTCCCGCCCGCCTACAGTGCCGTGAAGGTCGCCGGGCGCCGGGCGTACGCCCTCGCGCGGGCCGGGAAGACACCGGAGATCGCGCCCCGGACGGTGACGATCGACCTGCTCGAGATCGCCGCGTGGGACGGGGCGGACCCGGACCGTCCGATCGCGATCGTGGACGTCGGATGCTCCGCGGGGACGTACGTGCGCGCGCTCGCCCGCGACCTCGGGATCGCCCTCGGGTCTGCCGCGTACCTCGGTGCGCTCGAGCGCACGATGAGCGGCCCGTTCTTCGTGGACGACGCGGTCTCGCTCGACGAGCTGCGCGACGCTCCGCACGAGGTCATCGCGCGGCGGCTGCTGCCGCTTGACGCCGGCCTCGACGCGCTCCCGGTCGTGGAGCTCGACGCGGCAGGCGTCCACGCGGTGGAACGCGGGCAGCGGGTACGCGACCCGCGGCCGGCCGCGGCCGAGGAGACACCCGCGGAAGGCGCCACGGCCGACGCGGTCGCCATGGCCGGACCCGCCGGTCGCCGGCCGAGGAGGCCGGCGGCCCGGCTCTGCGCCTGCGGGCACCCGATGGCGACCTCATCGCGATCGGGCGCGCGGCCGGCGGCTGGATCTCGCCCGTCAAGGTCCTTCGCCCTGCCGCCGGCCCATCGTCTGCGGGCGGCTGAGATGCTCGCCGCACCGCTCCTCGTCCGCGGCATCGACGCGCTCGATCCGTCGGCGGGCAGGCTCCTCGTGGTCGTCGGCGCTTTCGATGGGCTGCACCGCGGGCACGCGTACCTGCTCCGGCGGCTCCGCGAGGCGGCCGTCCGTCTCGGCGCGCGACCCACCGTCCTGACGTTCGACCATCATCCCGACGAGATCGTCCGAGGCGCGGCTCCGCCGGTCCTGTGCGATCCCGACGAGCGGCTCGTCCGCCTCGCCGAGGCCGGCGTCGCCGTGACGATCGTCGAGCACTTCGACGCGGCGCTGCGCGCGACCCCGTACACGGCGTTCGTCGATCATCTCCGGGAGCGCGCCGGACTGGCGGGCTTCCTCATGACCCCCGACGCGGCCTTCGGGCGTGACCGGGAGGGGACGCCCCAGACGCTCGGACGGCTCGCCCGGAAGGACGGGTTCGCCGTGGTCGTCGTGCCGCCGTTCGAGGTGGACGGCCGCCAGGTGCGCTCGAACGCGATCCGCGGCCTGATCGTCGACGGCGACCTTCATGGCGCGACGCGCCTCCTCGGCCGGCGCGTGGCGGTCGTGGGCGAGGCCGGCGCGCCCCGCGTCGACGGGACGCCGGTCACGTTCCCGATGCCTGTCGCCCTTCCTCCGTCGGGACGGTACCGGGTCCGTGTCGGACGGGCGTGGACGCCGGAGTCGGGCCCGGACCGCTCCCCGCGGGCGGCCACCGCGGCGGTCGATGCGGATGGCCAGCGCGTGGTGCTCCAGCCCCGTTCCGGGGTTCCCGCGGACCACCGCGTGCGGATCGCGTTCGTCTCGCCGCTCGGCTGACCGGGTTCCGCGGCGGGCGGCGGCGTTTGCGGCCTTCCCTCTCGGCTGGTAGGATGCCTCGGTCAGAGAAAGACGTCCGTAGATTCGTTCGTGTCGGAGGACCGAGTGCCGCTCAGCCGGGAGGAGAGGGATCGCCTCGTCGCGGAGTTCGCGACGCATGAGGGCGATACCGGATCGCCGGAGGTCCAGATCGCGCTCCTGACGGAGCGAGTGAAGGAGCTCACGGGTCACCTGAAGCAGTTCCCGCGGGACAACCATTCCCGGCGCGGCCTACTCAAGCTCGTGGGGCAGCGCCGCCGCCTCCTCGCGTACCTCGTGCGCAGGGACCCGGCCCGCTACCGCGCCGTCATCGGACGGCTCGGGCTCCGCCGCTAGCACCGCCGTCCATCGCCGGGGCCGAGAGCCCCGGTCACCGCGGTCGCCCGCGCGCACCCCGCGCACCGCCGGTCCTCCTCCGGCACGGCCAGGAGGAGCCTCGTGCCCGTTCATTCCGTCTCCGCCGAGTTCGGTGGTCGCACGCTGACCATCGAGACCGGCAGGCTCGCCCGCCTCGCGGGCGGCGCCGTCACCGTGCGCTACGGCGACACGCTGGTCCTCGGGACCGCGAACCGGTCGGAGCCGCGCCCCGGCCTCGACTTCTTCCCGCTCACGGTGGACTTCGAGGAGCGCATGTACGCGGCCGGGAAGATCCCCGGCGGCTTCATCAAGCGCGAGTCGCGCCCGTCCGAGGCGGCGATCCTCGCCGCGCGCCTCACGGATCGCCCGATCCGCCCGCTCTTCCCGGAGGGCTACAAGGACGACGTCCAGGTCGTCCTCACCGTGCTCTCGACGGACCAGGAGAACGATCCCGACGTCATCGGGACCGTCGCCGGGTCCGCGGCGCTCACGATCAGCGAGATCCCGTTCCAGGGCCCCATCGGCGCGGTGCGCGTCGGCCGGATCGACGGCGAGCTCGTCGTGAACCCGACCGTCGCCCAGCTCGCGGACTCCGACCTGGACCTCATCGTCAGCGGGACGCGCGACGCGATCATGATGGTCGAGGCTGGCGCCAGGCTCGTCTCCGAGGACGCGATGGCGGAGGCCATCCTCTTCGGCCATCGGGCGCTCCAGCCGCTGATCGACCTTCAGGAGCAGCTCCGGGAGCTCGTCGGCAAGCCGAAGAAGCTCCCGTTCCTCGAGCCCGGCACCGAGTCGGTCCTCCGCTTCGTCGACCTCGTCGCGTCGGGCAAGGACCTCGTCGTGGTGGACGTCGAGACGACCGGCCGTGACCCGAAGATGGCCGATCTCGTCGAGGTCGGCGCCGTCCGCATCAAGAACGGCAAGATCGCCGACCGCTGGTCGACGCTCGTGAACCCCGGTCGTCCGGTCGTCGGCGCGCAGATGCACGGCCTGACCGAGAAGGACCTCAAGGGGGCGCCCACGGCGCAGGAGGCAGCCCGCACCTTCCTCGACTTCGCGGGTGACTCGATCGTCGTCGGCCACAACGTCGGCTTCGACCTCGGGTTCCTCGAGGAGGCGCTGGCCGAGGGCTTCCGCTTCGACTACGGCACCTACCTGGACACGCTCGTGCTTTCGCGCGAGGCGTATCCCGATCTCGAGTCGTACAAGCTCGGCGACCTGTCGCGCTTCTTCGGGATCGAGCTGCAGAACGCCCACCGCGCCCTCCCCGACGCGGAGGCGACCGCGGAGCTCGTCCTTCGGCTCGCGGCGGACCTCCCCCCGCGGATCGACGAGCTGAAGGCCGGCATCAAGGCGTCGATCCGCGCGAGCCGCGAGTCGGGCGCCGACCCGAAGGCGCTCCTCGAGGCGGCCCGCCGCCAGGCGCGTGTCGGGAAGGGCCTCTTCGGCCTCGTCCACAAGAAGACCGTCCGCTCCCTCACGCTCGACGAGGGGATCCGGATGGACGGCCGCGGCGTCGACGAGATCCGGCCGATCAGCGTCGAGGTGGGCCTGCTGCCGCGCGCGCACGGCTCCGGCCTCTTCACCCGCGGCGAGACGCAGGCCCTCACCGTCTGCACGCTCGGCCCCTCCTCGGACGTCCAGCGGATCGACACGATCAGCCCGGAGACCGAGAAGCGATATCTCCATCACTACAACATGCCGCCGTACAGCACCGGCGAGAACAAGATGATGCGCGGCCCCGGCCGGCGCGAGATCGGCCACGGCCATCTCGCCGAGCGGGCGCTCCTGCCCGTCCTCCCGGACCACGAGGAGTTCCCCTACGTCATCCGCCTCGTGAGCGAGTGCGTGACCTCGAACGGCTCCACCTCGATGGCGTCCACGTGCGGCTCCACGCTCGCCCTCATGGATGCCGGCGTCCCGATCAAGGCGCCGGTGGCCGGCGCGGCGATGGGCCTCATGAGCGAGCCCGACGGCGC
Organism: uncultured Chloroflexia bacterium; assembly: GCA_963717255.1. Classification (GTDB taxonomy): domain Bacteria; phylum Chloroflexota; class Limnocylindria; order Limnocylindrales; family CSP1-4; genus CAIYQJ01. The sequence continues at coordinate 74,163 of CAVQVT010000011.1, forward strand.
GTTCGCGATCCTCACGGACATCCTCGGCAAGGAGGATGCCTTCGGGGACATGGACTTCAAGGTGACCGGGACGCGGAGGGGATCACGGCCCTCCAGATGGACATCAAGGTCAAGGGCATCAATGAGGACATCATCCGCGCCGGCCTCGCCAAGGCGAATGCCGCGCGGCTCTTCATCCTCGAGAAGATGCTCGAGGTCCTCCCGGAGACCCGGGAGACGATGTCGGACTTCGCCCCGCGGATCATCACGATCAAGATCAACCCCGAGAAGATCCGGGACATCATCGGCAAGGGCGGCTCGATGATCCGGAAGATCCAGGAAGAGACGGGAACGGAGATCAACGTCGAGGACGACGGGACCGTCGAGATCGCGGCCGTCTCCGGCGAGAACTCCCGCAAGGCCATCCAGTGGATCGAGTCGCTCACCCGCGAGGTCGAGATCGGCGCGCTCTACCTGGGCAAGGTCACCCGGATCATGGGCTTCGGCGCGTTCGTCGAGATCCTCCCGGGCAAGGAAGGCCTCGTGCGGATCGGCGAGCTCGCCGACTACCACGTGCCCACCGTGGAGGACGTGGTCAGCGTCGGCGATGAGGTGATGGTCGTCGTCACCGAGATCGACCGACAGGGCCGCGTCAACCTCTCGCGGAAGGCCGCGATGCAGCGCCACCTCGCGAAGGACGGCCGCTGAACACGCGCCCGGGCGCCCTCCGAGGAGCCCGGGCACATGCCTGACGACCAGCGCACCGCCGGGAGACCCGGCGGTGCGCTGGTATACTCGCCCGGGCCGGCGCGGTCCCGAGCCCCCGATCGCGGAGGCAGAATCCTGATGTCCGGAAACCCCCTCACCGTCGCCGTCGTCGGAGCCACCGGTCTCGTCGGTCGCACGATGATCGCGGTGCTGCGCGAGCGCGACTTCCCCGTCGGTGAGCTGCGGCTCCTCGCATCCGGCCGGTCTGCCGGCTCGGTCGTGGAGGTCGGCGGGACGCGCATCGTGGTCCGGAAGGCGACGCCCGAGGCGTTCGACGGCGTGGACATCGCGCTCTTCAGCGCCGGGACTGACGTCTCGCTCGACCTCGCGCCGCGGGCCGTGGAGCATGGCGCCACCGTCATCGACAACTCGAACGCCTGGCGGATGGAGGAGGCGGTCCCCCTCGTCGTCAGCCAGGTGAACGCGGACGACCTCAGGTGGCATGAAGGGATCGTCGCGAACCCGAACTGCTCCACGATGCAGCTCGTGCCTGTCCTCATGGCGCTGCGCGACGAGGCCGGCCTGGAACGCGTGGTCGTCGATACGTACCAGGCGGTCTCCGGGACCGGCGCGGAAGCGGTCGCCGAGCTGGAGGCCCAGATCCTCGCCCACGCGCACGGCGCCCCCAAGATCGCGTCCGTGTACCCGCACCCGATCGCGTTCAACGCGCTTCCCGAGATCGACGTCTTCCTCGACAACGGGTACAGCCGCGAGGAGTGGAAGGTCGTCACCGAGAGCCGGAAGATCCTCCACCTGCCGGACCTCCGGGTCTCGTGCACGGCCGTCCGGGTCCCCGTCATCGCGAGTCACTCGGAGGCCGTCCACGTCGAGACCACGGCGGCGATCACCGCGGAGCGCGCCCGCGAGGTGCTCGCGGCCGTGCCGGGCGTGGTGGTGCAGGATGAGCCGGCGAACCACGTGTACCCGCTCGCGACCGCGGCGGCCGGGCGAGACGAGGTGTTCGTCGGCCGGATCCGACGCGACCCCTCGGTGGAGCGCGGTCTCGCCTTCTGGGTGGTGAGCGACAACATCCGCAAGGGTGCCGCCACGAATGCCGTCGAGATCGCCGAGATCCTCGTCGAGCGCGGCTGGGTGGCTCCCGCATCGCGGCGCGGCGGCGCGGTCGGCGCGGGCGCCGGCGGCCGGAGCGGTGCGTGACGCCTGGAGAACGTCGACAGGCGCTCGAGTCCGTCGCGGCGGAGGTCCGCGGCTGCACCCGCTGCCGGCTCCATGCCGGGCGCACGCGGGCGGTGCCGGGGGAGGGGAGCCCCGAGACGGAGGTCGTCTTCGTCGGTGAGGCTCCCGGGTTCAACGAGGATCGGCAGGGAAGGCCGTTCGTCGGCGCCGCCGGGTCGTTCCTCACCGAGCTCCTGTCCACCGTCGGCTGGCGGCGGGAGGACGTCTTCATCACCAACGTCGTGAAGTGCCGCCCGCCGGAGAACCGGGACCCGGAGTCCGACGAGATCGCCGCGTGTGCGCCGTTCCTCGCCCGCCAGCTCCAGATCATGGACCCGGCGCTCGTCGTCACGCTGGGGAGGCACTCGCTCGGCACCTTCCTCCCCGGGGCGCGGATCGGGCAGGTCCACGGGACAGCACGGCCGACGGCCGCGGCGACGTGGGCGGATGGCTCGGTCGTGTTCGCGATGTACCACCCAGCGGCGGCGCTCCACCAGGGCTCGCTCCGGCGGACGCTGCTCGACGACATGCAGGGCATCCCGCGCGCCCTGCTCGACGCCCGGGACCGTCGCGCACTCGCCGCGGAGGCCGTCGACGCCCGGGTGCCGGCCGGCGCGGTCCCGGGTCCCGGCCCCGGTGGACTCGAACCCGGCACCGCCGCCGACGCGGTCGCGTTCCCACAGCCGGCGGAGCCCGGCGCCGACCAGCTCACGCTCTTCTCATGACACGCAGGGAGCCCGCTCCGATGGCCGCTGACACCCCGCTCCGGATCATCCCCCTCGGAGGGATGGGTGAGATCGGGAAGAACATGTACGTCTTCGAGTTCGGCGACGACATCATCGTCGTGGACTGCGGCCTCATGTTCCCCGACGAGGAGATGTTCGGGATCGACCTCGTCATCCCGGACGTGACGTACCTGCGAGAGCGCCGGGAGCAGGTCCGGGCGTTCTTCATCACGCACGCCCACGAAGACCACGTCGGCGGGCTGCCGTACATCCTGCCGACCTTCCCCGGCGTCCCCATCTACGCGTCCACCCTGGCCCGCGGCCTCCTCGGGAACAAGATCAAGGAGCACAAGCTCCACAACAACCCGATGCTCTCGCTCGAGCCCGGCGGCGAGACGGTGCAGATCGGCGCGTTCTCGGTGGAGGCGTTCCGGATCGGCCACTCGATCCCGGATGCGATGGGGCTCGCGATCCGTACGCCCGTCGGGACGATCATCCACACGGGCGACTTCAAGTTCGACCACACCCCGGTGGACGGGAAGCCATCGGACTTCCAGCTGCTCGCGCGGTACGGCGCGGACGGCGTCATCGCGCTCCTGTCCGACTCCACGCGCGCAGAGAACCCCGGCTACACGCCGTCGGAACGGACCGTGGGCGAGGCGTTCCGCGAGATCATGGAGGGGCTCGACGGCCGTGTCATCGTCGCGACGTTCGCGAGCAACATCGCCCGGATCCAGCAGGTCATCGACGCCGCCGGGACCTTCGACCGGAAGGTCGCGGTCGTCGGCCGGTCGATGGAGCAGAACTTCCGGATCGCGAGCGACCTCGGGTACCTGAAGTACCCGGCGTCCCAGATCGTCCCCAAGGACCGGATCGGTGAGACGGCCCCCGAGACGCTCGTCATCGCGACGACGGGGGCGCAGGGCGAGCCGATGGCAGGGCTCGCGCGGATGGCGAACCACGATCACCGGTTCGTCGAGATCCAGCCGGGCGACACGGTGATCGTGAGCGCGAGCCCGATCCCCGGGAACGAGGAGTACGTCGCCCGCACCATCGACAACCTGTTCAAGGCCGGCGCGAACGTCTACTACCACACGATCAAGCGGGCGCACGTCTCCGGCCACGCGAGCCAGGAGGAGCTCAAGCTCATGCTCGGGCTCACCCGCCCGCGCTACTTCCTCCCGATGCACGGCGAGTTCCGCATGCAGGTCCAGCACGGCCGGCTCGCCGTGGAGACGGGCGTGCTCCCCGAGAACGTCTTCATCATCGAGAACGGGACGCCGATCGAGATCTCGGCGGACGGCTCCGCGCGCCGGGGGACGCCGGTGCCGGCCGGGTACGTCTTCGTGGACGGGCTCTCGGTCGGCGACGTCGGCGAGATCGTGCTGCGCGACCGCCGCGCGCTCGCGAACGACGGGATGTTCATGGTCGTGGTGACGGTCGACAAGCAGACGGGAACCGTGCTGGGCAGGCCGGAGATCGTCACGCGCGGGTTCACGCCGCTGAACGAGAAGGACCCGATCATGGAGGGCGCGGTCGACCGGATCGTCGCGGCGATCGAGAACCCGGGCGACCACATCAGCGAGGCAGCGCTCCTCAAGGCCCAGATCAAGGACGGGGTCTCGCGCTACCTCTACGAGCAGACGAAGCGGCGGCCGATGGTCTTCCCGGTCGTCGTGGAGGTCTGATGACGGCGCCTCGCCGATCGGGGCGGTCGACGCCGAAGTCGACCTCCACGCGGAGCACCTCGCGGGCGCGGCGCCGGCCCACGTACACCGCACCGTCGGTCGACGTCGCTCCCGAGGTCGTCCGCTCGATCGTCGGGATCGTCCTCATGGTCCTCGGCGCGATCCTGCTCATCGGGTTGCTGCTGCCGGGGAAGGGCGTCCTCACCGACTGGATCCGGGACATCTTCGCGCCCTGGTTCGGGACGGGCCGCTACCTCCTTCCGTTCCTCCTGCTCGCCCTGGGCATCTACGTCGAGCGGGTGGGGCGTCGGGCCGGCTGGGGCTGGACGCTGCTCGGCGTGACGGTCGCGTTCGTCGGTCTGCTCGGGGTGATGGCGGTCATCGTCGGCGCCGGGTACCTCGAGGGACGGAGCGGCGGCCGGATCGGGTCGTTCATCGCGGACACGTTGACGCCGCTCATCACGGCGCCCGGGACGTTCGTCGTGAGCCTCGCGATCCTCGTCATCGGCGTCCTCATCGCGCTCAACGCCACGCTCGGGTCGCTCCTGCGGCCGATGTGGGACGCGGCGCGGACGACCGGCGGCGTCCTGCTCGCACCGCGCCCGCCGGCCGAGGCGGGTGGCAACGGGAAGGTGGCGGACGCTGCCCGCGGGGGTGCGGACGCGAAGGGCGCGCCCGCGGGCAGGGGCGTGCGCGGCGGCAACGGGTGGGTCGAGGTGCCGACGCCGGTCCCGACACCGACACCGACGCCGCTGTCGGCGGTCCTCGGGCCGGGGCCGGAATCGAGTGGGACGGCGGTCGCAGCCGGCGTCGCGACCGCGGCGACGGACGTCGAAGAGGAAGACCTCACCGATTCCTCGGGTGCACCGAAGCCACGCGAACACCGGCCATACGCTCTCCCGCCTCTGACCCTGCTCGACGACGTCGCGCCCCAGAGCGGCGACAGTCGGATGGACCACGCGCAGAACGCGCGAGATCATCGAGGCGAAGCTCGCAAGCTTCGGCATCCAGGTCCGGGTCACGGGCTGGAACGCCGGTCCGGTCGTCACGCAGTACGAGGTCAAACCGGACGATGCGGTCAAGGTCGCCAAGATCGAGTCCGTCTCCGACGACCTCGCGATGGCTCTGGCCGCGCGGACCATCCGGATCGAGGCTCCGATCCCCGGCAAGACCGTCGTGGGGATCGAGATCCCCAACGTGGACTTCAACGTCGTCCGCATGCGTCGGATCCTGGAGTCGGAAGAAGCCAAGGTCGTCGACTCGAAGCTCGCATTCGCCCTGGGCCGCGACGTTGCGGGCCATGCCCGGATGACGGACCTCGGCAAGATGCCCCATCTGCTCATCGCCGGGCAGACGGGCTCGGGCAAGAGCGTCATGGTCAACGCGCTGATCACCAGCCTGCTCATGCGGGCGACTCCCGAAGACGTGCGCCTGATCCTCGTCGACATGAAGGGCGGCGTGGAGCTGGCGAACTACAAGGGCGCGCCGCACCTCTACGTGCCGATCATCAGCGAGACGAGCCGCGCGAAGGCCGCGCTGCAGTGGGCGGCGCGCGAGATGGACATGCGCTACCGGCGATTCGCCGGCGCTTCCGCCCGCAACCTCGCGATGTTCAACGAGGCGCGCGCCGACCCGGCCGATCGCCTGCCTCAGATCGTCATCGTCATCGACGAGCTCGCCGACCTCATGCTCCGCGACGGCCGGAGCATCGAGGAGTCGATCGTCCGGATCGCGCAGAAGGCGCGCGCGACCGGCATCCACCTCGTCCTCGCGACCCAGCGCCCGTCGGTCAACGTCGTCACCGGGCTCATCAAAGCGAACCTCCCGAGCCGCATCGCCTTCGCGATGGCGTCGCAGATCGACAGCCGGACCATCCTCGACGCTCCCGGCGCCGAGGACCTGATCGGCCGCGGCGACATGCTCTTCCTGCCGTCCGACCTGCCGAAGCCGATCCGCCTCCAGGGTGTCTTCGTGTCGGACAAGGAGATCGGCAAGGTCGTCGACCACTGGCGCGCGGAGGCCGAGCCGCACTACGACCTCAGCATCGTGGAGAGCGACGAGGACTCGACGGGTCGCGTCGAGGACGTCGAGAGCGACGACACGGACCGCCTCTTCCACGACGCCGTGCAGGTCATCCAGGAGTACGACCGCGCCTCGGCCTCGCTCCTCCAGCGCCGACTGAAGATCGGCTATGCCCGGGCCGCGCGGATCATCGACCAGCTCGAGGCCCACGGCTACATCGGCCCCTTCGACGGCTCGAACGCCCGCCAGGTCCTCCGCCGCGAGGTCCCCGACGCGCGAGGAGGCGGAGACTCCGACGAGGACGGGCTCTGATGTCGTCGCGTGACGACCAGGCTCGCCCACAGGGCACGGCAGGGATCCGGCGGCCGTCGCTGACGCGCCCGCGCCTCCCCACGACGATCCCCGGCGACGCCGGCCGCCTCGTGAGCCGCGTCCGCGGGGAGCGACCTCCCGCCCCGGTCCGCCCCGCCGAGCCGCCGCTCGGCGAGCGCCTGGCGGCCGCCCGTGAGCACAAGGGCGTGGACCTCACGCGCGCCGAGCGCGACACGAAGATCCGGATGCGGTACCTCGCGGCGCTCGAGCGTGGCGATTACCGGGATCTTCCCGGGGCGGTCTACACGAAGGGCTTCCTTCGCAACTACGCGCAGTACCTGGGGCTCGACCCGGACGACGTCCTCCGCCAGTGGCGGCGCGAGCGGGGGGAGACGGAGGCGGAGCCGATCGTCGTCGTTCCGCGGGGGCTCGACGCGCCGCGACCGACGCTCACCATCGGGCGCGGCACGATCTTCGCCGTCCTCCTCGCGGTCGGCGTGGCGCTCTTCGTCGGCTACCTCGGCGTGCAGCTGTTCCGCTTCTCGCAGCCGCCGTCGATCTCGATCACCGATCCGCTGAACGCCGTCATCGACGTCGACCCGTCCGCGACCTCGTACACCCTCCGAGGGACCACGACGGCCGGGTCGACCGTCTCGATCGAGACGCCAGGCCGGGAGACCGTCCGCGTGACCGCAGGTCCCGATGGGCGGTGGTCGGCGCAGGTCGAGCTCGTCCGGGGCCGGAACCAGTTCGACGCGACCGCCACCGATTCCGACACGGGGAAGACGAGCCCGACGCCGGCGACGGTCTACATCACGGTGCCGTTCGGCACCGCGACGGCTCCGATCGTGACCCTCGACTCCCCGGCGGACGCGGCGACGTTCGAGAACGGCGCGATCCCTGTCTCCGGGCTCGCAAAGGGCGCGGAGAGCGTGACCGTGAGCGCCGCGTACCTCGGGCCCCCCGCCGGTGCCCCCGCGAGCGCCAAGAACGCCACACCTCCGCCGGCGCCGAAGCCGGCGAAGGCCGACGTGACGGCCGAGGGCGCCTTCTCCGTGCCCCTGCAGCTGGCGTCGGGACGGTGGACGCTGACGATCACGGCCCGCAGCCCGCAGGACCAGTCGACGACGCTGACGCGGACGGTGACCGTCGCGTTCAGCGGCGTCTCCGTCGTCGTGAAGCTCGAGGGTGGCAAGGCGCGGATCACCGCGTGGGTGGACGGGAAGGCGGATCCGAAGACCGGCGCGGCCGGCAAGGTGATCGCCGACGGCAAGTCGCTCGCGTTCACCGGCGACAAGACGGTCGAGGTCCGGAGCAGCGACCCGAGCGTGACGTACGTGACCGTGAACGGGAAGGACCTCGGCGCGATCGGCGGATACGACGGCGACGCAGTCGTGGATCTACACCCCCAAGGGTGCCCCGAAGCAGTCGAAGCGCCAGTGACCGGTCCGGCAGGCGCGGAGCGGCGGCCGGCGGAGGAGGACGACCTCGTCTCCCTCGCGGACGCGGTGCGTGCGGCCTGCGTCGCCCGCGGGCTGACCGTGGCGACCGCCGAGTCGTGCACGGGCGGACTTGTCGGCCACTTGCTCACCGAGGTCCCCGGGGCGAGCGCCTGCCTGGTCGGCGGGGTCGTGGCGTACGCCGACCGCGCGAAGGTCGCCCTGCTCGGGGTCGACCCTGCGGTCCTCGCGACCGAGGGTGCAGTGAGCGAGCCCGTCGCGACGGCGATGGCCGAAGGGGCGCGCGCGAGGCTCGGCACCGACCTCGCGGTCTCGGTCACGGGGATCGCTGGGCCGGACGGCGGGACCCCGGCCAAGCCCGTCGGTCTCACCTTCGTGGCGCTGGCGGGACCGGACGGCACCGAGGTGCGACGGTGCCTCTGGACGGGCGACAGGCGCACGAACAAGACGGAGAGCGCGCGGGCAGCGCTCGCGATGCTTCTCGCGGCGGCTGAGCGGTCCCCGGCGCATACTTGAGGCGACGCCCGGGGTCATGGGCGGCGCGCGGTCGCTGCGCCGCCGGTGGGTGTCTGCAGGAGACGGGGAGGGTCGATGGCCGGCGAGTCTTCCTTCGACGTGGTGAGCGATTTCGACGTCCAGGAGCTGCGCAACGCGCTCGACCAGGTGCGCCGCGAGGTCGCCCAGCGGTACGACTTCAAGGGCGTGCAGGTCGACCTCGAGCAGGGTCGCGACGAGCTGACCCTCGTGACGAGCGACGAGTACCGCGCGGAGGCGGTGAAGGACCTCATCGAGTCGAAGGCGGTCCGGCGGAACCTGGCGCTGAAGATCTTCGACTGGGGGAAGGTCGAGCCGGTCGGTGGGAACCGCGTCCGCCAGCGGATCGGCCTCCGCCGTGGGCTCTCGGAGGAGAACGCGAAGAAGATCACGAAGATCATCCGGGACGAGTTCCCGAAGTGCCACGGCCAGATCCAGGGCGATGCGGTGCGCGTGAGCTCGAAGGTCAAAGACGAGCTGCAGCGCGTCATCGCCCGCCTCCGCGAGCTCGACCTCGACGTCGCGCTCCAGTTCACCAACTACCGCTGACACCCGTCGGCGCCAGCCACTCCAGCAGGCGGTCCCAGCCATGACCTCTCCGGAACCGACCGCGCCCGCGCCCGGTCGTACCATCGCCCGTCTCCTCGCCGACGCGCTCGTCGCCACCGGCGTGGACGTCGCGTTCACCGTCCCCGGCGAGAGCTTCCTCCCGCTCCTCGATGCGCTCGACGCGCGGGGGATCCGCGTGGTGGCGACACGCCACGAAGGGGCCGCGGCCTTCATGGCCGAGGCGTGGGGCCAGCTCGCCGGCCGGCCCGCGGCCGTGCTCGGCACGCGCGGCGTGGGGGCCGCGAACATGGCGATCGGGATCGTCACCGCACACGCCGACTCCACGCCGATGATCGCGATCGTGGGGCAGGTGCGGCGCGACCGCCTCGGGCGCGAAGCCTTCCAGGAGGTGGACATCGCCGGATCCGTCGGCCGGCTCGCGAAGTGGGCGGTCGAGATCCGCGACCCGGAGGTCGCCCCCGGCGCCATCGAGGAGGCGCTGCACCGTGCCGTCGACGGCCGGCCGGGCCCCGTCCTCATCTCGATCCCGGAGGACGTCCTCGAGGAGACGACCGCCGACGCGACGTTTCAGCGGGTCCACGCGCCCGCCCGAGCGCCGCGCACCCGAGCCCTCGCTCCCGCGAGTCTCGGCGATCCTGCGGCTGCTCGCCGCGGGCCGCCGGCCCGTGATCCTCGCCGGGGCCGGCGTCCTGCGTTCCCGCGGGACGCGCGACCTCGTGCGCCTCGCGGAGACCCTCGAAGTGCCGGTCGTGGCCGCATGGCGGCGCGGGGACGCCTTCCCCAACGACCACCGCCTCTACCTGGGCATGGCCGGCTTCGGCGCGCCGGAGGTGGTCCGGGAGCGACTCGCGACCGCGGACGCGCTCCTCGTCCTCGGGTCCCGGCTCTCCGAGGTGACGACGTTCGGCTACACGATCCCGGCCGATGGGGCCCGCTGGGCTCACGTGGATCGTGAGCCGCGCGCGGCCGACGAGGGGTCGAGCCGGGGTCCGGAGCTCGCCCTGGCGGGCGACGCCGACGCCTTCCTCCGCGCGGCCCTCCGTGCGGTGTCGGGCGCCGTGCACGACAAGGCCAGCTACGACACCCGCCGGACCGCCAACGCCGCGGACAGAGCCGCGTACCTCGCGGCCGCGTCCGTCGCGGAGGGCCCCTCGAGCGACGCCGGCGTCCATCCCGGCAAGGCCGTCGCGGCCCTCCAGTCCGCGCTGCCGGCGACCGCGGTGGTCACGACCGACGCGGGCAACTTCGCAGGCTGGCTGGCGCGCGGGTTCCGCTTCCGGCGGCCCGGCACCTTCCTTGGCCCGACCTCCGGCGCGATGGGCTACGCGCTCCCCGCGGCGATCGCGGCCGCGATCTGGGCGCCCGACCGTGCCGCGGTCGCGGTCGCGGGGGACGGCGGCTTCGCGATGACGATGGCCGAGCTGGAGACGGCGGTGCGGCACCGACTTCCGGTCGTGGCCGTCGTCTTCGACGACCGCCGCTACGGGATGATCCGCGACCACCAGGTGCAGGGCGGCCACGGCACCGTGGCGACCGACCTGGGCCCCGTGGACTTCGCGGCCGTCGCACGCGGTCTCGGGGCCCGCGGGGTCACCGTCTCGCGCGACGACGAGCTGGGCCCGGCGCTCGCGGAGGCGGTCCGATCCGGCGAGCCGACGGTCGTCCACCTGCTCCTCGATCGCTCGTGGGTGGCCGTGGGTCGGCGTGAGGAGGCCGTGGCGGTCGAGGAGGCCGTGATCGTCGAGGACGGCGCCGACCGCACCGTCGAGACCGTCGAGGTCCTCGAGACCACGGCGGTCGTGGAGGAGATCGCCGACGGCACCGTGGAGACCGTCGAGGTCATCGAGACCACGGCGGTCGTGGGGACCGTGGCCGACGAAACCGGTACGGTCGTCGAAGTCGTCGACGTGACGGACACCGTCGAGGTCGCGGTCGACGCATCCGGTGACGCCGTGAGCGTCGAGGAGGTGACGATCGTGGAGGCCGTCGTCGACGCGGAGGAAGCCGTTCCGGTGGTCGCCGACGCCGGGACCTCCGCTGCCGCGGAGGATGCCGCCTGGACGGACACCGTCGCCGCTGCCGACGCCCCGGAGGTCGCCGCCCCGGCCGACCAGGGCGCATGACCCGGACCGCCGAAGACATCGCGCAGGGACTGGACGCGCCCCGCGCCGGCCGGCCGATCCCGGCGGGGGAGCGGGTGCACGTCCTCGGCATCGGCGGGGCGGCGGCGGCGAGCGCCGCTCTCCTCGCGCAGGCAGCGGGCGCGCTCGTCGACGGCTGCGACACCGGTGGGCCGGGGCCGTACACGCTGGAGCTCGACGCCGCCGGGATCGCCGTCGCGCCCGAGCACGACCCGCGGCACGTGACGGACGGGACGGCCCCGGTCGTCGACCTCTGCGCCGTCACGAAGGCGATCACCTCCGTCGCGCCGGACCTTCCCGAGCTCCACGCGGCAGCCGCAGCGGGGATCCACCTCGTCTCGTGCCAGCAGCTCATCGCCGACGCGGCCGCGACGCGCGGGCTGCGGACGATCGGGATCGCCGGGACTCACGGGAAGTCGACGACCTCGGGGTGGGTGACGCACCTTCTCGCCGAGGCGGGGCGAGATCCCACGGCGTTCGTCGGCGCCCTCATGCCGGCGGCCCTGACGGGCGGTCTCGCGTCCACGGTCCGCCTCGGGAACGGGCGTGACTTCGTCGTCGAGGCGGACGAGTACGCGGGGAACTTCGATCCGTACCGGCCGGCCATCGGGGTGCTCCTCAACGCGGACTGGGACCATCCGGACGTCTTCGCGGACCGGGCCGCCGTCGTCACGACGTTCGAACGGTGGATCCGCAGGTTCGACGGGGGAGGGGAGGAGCCGGTCCTTGCCGTGGGCCCGGGCGACAAGGGCGCCGCGGAGGTGCTCGCGCGCCTCGGCACCTGGGAGGGGCGGGTGATCGCGTTCCGCGTCATCGGTCCGGGCGACGCGATCGCGCCGGCTGACGCGCTGCGTGCGCTCGCCTCGGGCCCCCGCACCGCCGCCGGGGCCGCCGCGCCTCTCGTCGGACGCCTCCGGATCGACGAGGAGGGCCTCTCCCACCTCGAGGTCCACGGCCTGCCTGGGGCCGGCCCCGTCGGGGTCCCGCTCCGCCTCGTGGGTCGCCACTACGCTCACGACGCGCTGGGAGCGGCCGCCGTCGGGCTGGCGGCGGGCCTCACGGCCGACGAGGTCGCCCGGGGCCTCGCCTCCTTCCCGGGCGTCGGGCGCCGGTTCGAGCTGAAGGGCGATGTGGCGGGTATCGTCGTCATCGACGACTACGGGCATCACCCGACGGCGATCGCGACGACCTTGGAGGCCGCGCGCTCGCGCTACCCGGGGAGGCGCCTCTGGGCAGTCTACGAACCCCTCACGTACCACCGAACGGCCACGCTGATCGAGGAGTTCGCGGACGTCCTGGCGACGGCCGACCGTGTCGTGGTCGCCGAGATCTACGCGGTGCGTGATCCGGACACGTCGATCACGTCGGCCGCATCCCTCGCGGCCGCGGTGAACCGCCGCGGTCGCGCTCCGGCGGTCGCCCCGGGGACGGTGGAGGAGACCGCGGACGCGCTCTTCCCCGCACTCGAGCCCGGCGACGTGGTCCTCGTCATGGGTGGCGGCCGATCGTACCTCCTCGCACAGCGCCTCGTGGACCTGCTCGCAGGCCGGGACCCGGGCGCGCCGGCAGGGTAGGGGACGGCTCCCGACCCGTCAGTCCGGCGACGCGACCCCGGCTCCGGCGGCCTCCGCGCCGGCGGAGAGCGCCGCGATCTCCTCCTCGGTGAGCCGTCGCGCCTCCACCGGGTGATCGGCGGACGTCAGGCAGACGCCGGTGGCGAGGTCGAACTGCCAGCCGTGCAGCTGGCAGGTGAGGATCCCGTCGTCCACGGTCGCGAACCGTGTGAGGTCGGCCTTCATGTGCGGGCACCGCCGCTGGATCTCCCAGCCTCCGAGAGGGAACGTCCCCTCCGACTTCGCCTTCTCGGCGTAGAAGCCCTCTGCGTACTGGATCCGCTCGACGTCGAGGCACTTGAACCAGGTGTAGACGTAGTCGTTGTACTGGCCCTTGCGTGACGCACGGAAGCGCATCGAGAGGAAGAGCGAGTTCACCCAGTCCACCTCGCGCTCGCGCACGAGCGTCTCGACGAGCCGGCGGTCGACCCAGAACCGGTACCGGCACGCCTCCTCGCCGTCCCATGGACGGACCACGCGGTCCACGAAGTCGAGGACGACACCCTCGTCGCCGACGTCGAGCAGGATCCGGTCGCCGATCCCGGAGCTCACGTGGTCGGCCATCGCCATCAACGGCTCGAACCACGGGCGCAGCTCCGCGAGGAGGTCGACCCGCTCGCCCTCCCATCGTGCGTGCTCCGCGTCCAGGATCGGCCGGACACGCACCTGGTACTCGCGGAGATAGCCCTCGCGGTCGTCGAAGATCCGGGTGATCTCCGCGTCGGGGACGGGGTGCACGATCTCGAACGACCCGGGTCGCAGGTCGCCCACGCTCCCCGGGAGCATGAGCCTGGCGCCCGTCACGTCACGCTCCTCGAGGTAGTGGAGGAAGACAGTCTGGTCGGGGAAGATGTTCGTCGGATCGTCGTGCAGGTCGTTCTGCTCGAAGAGCTCGTCGTCGAGGAAGCAGGGCGGGCCGGCCGACGGGACGACGAATGCCGGGTCCACGATCTGGATGTAGCGGTGGGACCGCGCGAGCTGCGCGACGCGCTTCTTGTGCGCGAGGGTCGCCTTCGCCTTCGCGGGGAGCTCGTAGACCATCGGGTACCAGATCGCGCCCGAGAACTGCAGGAAGAGGAGGTCGATCGGCCCGAGCGCGAGCATCTGGTCCGGGTCGGTGGGGCGGCTGTCGTTCAGGTTCAGCAGGCGCGTCTCGCCGTCGTCCACGAGCAGCGCCGAGTCGCCGATGGGGCCGTCGGTGGGCGCCGTCAGCGCCTTGACCATGATCCGGAGGCCGCCGCCCAGGTCGACCGGCTCGAGGTCGGCGGTCTCGATGAAGCGCCGGAATCCGATCCGGTGGAGCTCGCGCCTGAGGTCGCCGATGGGGTAGTCGGGGAGGATGACGGTCGTCCCGCGGTCCACGTGCGCGGTGAGCCAGGCGGGGTCGAAGTGGTCGTGGTGCAGGTGGGAGATGTACAGATACGTGGGCTTCTGGAGGGTCGCGGGGTCGACGTCGTCGTTCGCGGGGAAGGGGAGCCAGGACCCGAAGTATGCGGGGCTGAACCACGGGTCACAGAGGATCGAACCGGCCCGGGTCTCGATGAAGAGCCCGGCCTGGCCGAGGAAGGTCACGCGCATGCCCGCAGGATAGCGGCCGTGAGGCCGGGGTCGCCGGATCCGTGGCTCACTGTGCGCGCGACGGTTGCTCGCTCGCGTGATTCCTTCGCCCTGCGGGGGTGGGGCGGCGAGAGGGGGGCACGGATGCGTGCGTCGGGGAGCGACCGGATGGATGTCGCCCCGCCGCGGCCGCGCTCGACAACGCCGCGTGGTGCGGGTTCGTGTGCCGCCTCCATGGCATCGGGGGCGTCTTCGGCGGGGACGCATGGACGAGCTCCGTCCGGATGCCCGAGCACCATCCGGACGCCGTCACGCTGCGCCCATCGGTAGACGCGGCGTCGCTCCTCTCGCGGACGCTGGAGCACGACCGGGAGCGCCGGGCGGAGCTCACTCGGCGCCCCGGTGTCCCGGCGATCCGAGGCAGACGCGCGGGGGCTCGACGCGCGGCCCGTCAGGCGGCATCATGCGCGGACCTGCCGCACCAGCGGCGGACGTGGTCCGGTCGCCCACGCGCATGCTCCGCGGCCACCAGGGGAGGGGGAACCGATGGCGAAGTACCTGCTCGCGTATCACGGTGGCACCATGCCGGAGGATCCGGCAGAGAGCGCGCGGGTCATGGGGCTGTGGGTCGAGTGGTACACGTCGCTCGGCGCGGCCGTGCTCGATCCGGGCAACCCCGTCGGCCAGGCAGCCTGCGTGGGCCCGGACGGCGCGGTGTCGGCCGGCGGCGGCGCGAACCCGGTCTCCGGGTACACCCTGATCGAGGCGGGGAGCCTCGATGAGGCCGTGGCCGCCGCGAAGCGCAACCCGCTCCTCGCCGGCGGCGGCTCGATCGAGGTCGCCGAGACCTTCACCATGGGCTGACCCGGGGTCGGCACCATGTCGTTCGTCGACCGCCTCGGACCGCGGACGCGCCTCCGCCCGGGCTACGTCGTGGTCCTGCGCGAGCAGTTGACGACCGCGCCCGGCCGCGGGTGGCCCGCCGGCACACAGTGCCGCGTCGTGGGTGCCGGCGCTCGCGGGAGAGAGGTGGAGGTCGAGCTGATCGGCGTCGGCTCCGCGGCGCCGGTCTTCTCGTTCGCGGGCAGCGGCGAGCGCGTATCGCTGCCGCGCGCGGCCGTCCGGCGCGTCTTCCCGGAGAGCGCCTCGTTCCTGCGGCGCTTCGACTGAGCGGCGCAGCGGTGCCGTTCGGCTCTGGCCGGGCGGTCCGCGGCGGGCGACGATCGCCGCGGGCGAAGCCCCATCGGGCAGCGCGGGCGAGGGAGGCGCGGGCGCCGTGGCGGCGGGTGGAGAAGCGACGCCGGGCGTGGCGGCGGGCGCGGTCCCGGCGGCGGCCGGAACGGTCAGGCCGCTGGCGTGGCTGCCGTGGACCCAGCTCCTCACGCTCTCCGTCTACTGGTTCGGGATCCAGGCCATCTGGGGCGGCTACGAGGCGTTCGGCCAGAAGCAGGTCCAGCTGCTGGTGGGGGAGGGCGTCAAGGGGACCTCGATCGGCATCCTCGAGATGACGGGGTCGCTCATCGCCATCCTCGTCCAGCCGACGGCGGGGACCCTGAGCGACTACACGGCGACGCGGTGGGGGAAGCGGAAGGCCTACATCATCGTCGGGGCGACGTTCGACCTGATCTTCCTCTGCGGCCTGGCGCTGGTCGCGATGCCGGAGCCCGCCGCGGGCACGTGGGATGGCCAGGCGCTCGGGACGGCGCCGCTCATCATCGCCTACGTGGTGTGCTTCCTCGGCCTCCAGCTCAGCTCGAACGCCGCCCAGGGGCCGTTCCAGGGCTACGTTCCGGACCTCGTGCCGGAGAGACAGGTCGGGACCGCGAGCGGCCTCATGGGGGTCATGCGCCTGACGGGCCTCATGGCCGGGACGATCATCATGGCGGTCGGGAGCGCGTCGAACCTCTGGGGGGCCGCGCTCGTCTGCATCGGCCTCATCGAGCTCACGCTCGCGATCATCACGTTCCTGTACGTCCGCGAGGGACCCACTGCCCGCACGCGAGAGGGAAGGTCGTGGCGCTCGATCGCCGGCGAGGCGTGGGGGACGGACGTCCTCCGGGAACGGTCGTTCCTGTTCATGTCGACGGTCCGGCTCTGCTTCCTCGCCGGCACGGGGATCTTCGTCAACGTCCTCCTCTACTACCTCGAGGACGCGATGGGGATCGTCGATCCCGAAGAGCGCGGGCTCTGGCAGGTCGCCGGAGCAGGGCTCGTGCTCGCCGGCTCGCTCCTCGCCGCGCCGCTCTCCGCCGTGATCTCGAACCGGACCGGCCGCAAGCCGGTCATCCTCGCAGCCATCGTCATCGCCGGGATCGGGATCGCCGGCCTCGCGGCTGCCCCGACGATCTGGCTGGCCATCCCGGCGATCCTGCTGCTCGGCGTCGGCGGGGGTGCCTACCTCGCGGTGGACTGGGCCCTCATGACGGAGGTCATCCCGCTCGTGGCGAGCGGCCGGTACATGGGCCTGGGCAACATCGCGAACTCGATCGCGGGCCCGATCGGCCTCCTCTTCGGCGGTCTCATCCTCGACGCGTTCGCTCGCGGCGGCGACCCGGGGCTCGGCGTGCGGGCGGCCGTCGCCCTCGGCATCCTCTTCCTCGTCGGCGCCGCCGTCGCTCTCGCCGGCGTCCGGCCACGCCGCGACCCGCGCATGGTCGCGGAGCCCGAGGCGGCGTGAGTCCGGCGATCCCGGGTCAGTCGACGACGATCCTCTCCTCGACGAAGACGCGGACCCGTCCGGCCACGTGCGCGAGGGAGTCGGTGGCGACGGCCTTGCCGATCTCCGTCGCGTAGGCGTCGACGAAGGCCTGCTGCGAGTCGAACCACAGCTCGGCGATCCCGTCCGCCGGCGGATCGTCGGTCTGGACGATGTTGTAGACGAGCTTCCTGAGCTCGGGGAGGGTCGCAGCGAGCGGCGCGTGCTCGTCGAGAAGCCAGTGGCGGAACTCGGCCGAGGTCATCTCCGGCTTCTTCGTGAGCAGGATCATCGCCTTGAACATCAGCCGGGCCTCCGTGTGCGGGCGAGCGGGCGGCCGCCTGTCGCCAGGACGAGGCAGACCACCACCTCGTCGGGGCGTGGGGCGTCGGCGACGGCGATCTCCCCGGCGTCCATCTCGTCGAAGCTCCAGATGTCGTCCCGGTTCACCAGGGGCATCGTGATCGGCGCGCCGGGGCCGCCCATCTTCTTCGTGGAAGGGATGATCGACGGGCCGCCGCCGACGGCGGCGCGCACGGGCGCGCCGAAGCGCGGGTGGAGGATCGCGGCGGCGTGTTCCAGCTCGCCGTCGGTCCCGACGATCGCCCCCTTCCCGTAGGCGGTGACCGGTGCGTCGTCCCCGAGGGCGGCGATCGCCTGCGCCGCGAGCACGGCCGAGACGTCGGCGCCGAGCGTCTCGAGGATGCCGAGATCCTCCACGTAGCGCCCTGCGCACGGGTTCGTGACGACCGCCGCGACCACCACCTTGCGGGCGGGCGGGTCGACCGGGCGCCCGGCCGCCCGGAACGTCTCCTCGACCTGCACGACGATCTTCCGGATCTCCATGGGCATCCTCCTGCGCCCGCCTCACGCGGGCTCGGTCGCGTCGATCACGGGATGACGTAGAAGCTCTTCGTGCTCGTCGCCGAGCCGTACGGGCTCGTCAGGGCGATCTTCCCGGTGACGGCCCCGGCCGGGACGGTGGCCGTCACCATCGCGGAGGTGACGACCTTGAAGGCCGCCTGCTTCCCGCCGATCGTGACGGTCTTCGTGTACGCGAGGTTCGTCCCGAAGATCGTCACGGTGGAGCCGACCTTGCCCGCCCCGGGGCTGAAGCTCAGGAGCACCGGGGCCAGGGCGACCGTGAAGGAGCCCGCGCTCGTCGCGATCCCGTCGATCGTGTAGACCACGATCGGCCCCGGCTTCACCCCGGCGACGATCGTCACCCTGATCGTCGTGGGAGAGATCACCGTGAACGGCACCGGGACACCCCCGACCGTCACGGCTGTCACGTTCACGAACCCCGTGCCCGTGATGGTGACGACCGTCCCCACGGCACCCTGGGTCGGTGTGAAGGACGTGATCGTCGGCGGTGTCGTGGGCGCCAGCCCGACGATGACGGGGTCGTGGTCTGCCTCGCGGTACTGGTCGGGCGCGTAGAGGCTCACCTGGAGGCCGGGTGTCTTGAACTCCAGGTTGTAGTCGAGCACGACGGGCTCATCTGCGTTGACGTGGTACTCCGTCACGCCGGTCACCTGCGGCGCGAGGGACGCGGACCCGAGCGCGTGGTCGAGGTAGCCCCACTGGCCGCTGAAGACGTACGCCCAGGCGCCCGGCCCCACGAAGGAGCGGACGAGATTCGCGTACCCTGCGCCGGCGAGGGCCGTGATCGGGTCCTCCAAGGCGTAGCTGTTCAGGTCTCCCAGGATGAGGATGTCCCGCTCGCCGGTGCCGGTGGGGTCGCTCGCGAGCCATGCCGAGAGCGCGTTCGCCGCGTTCACCCGGACCTGGCTGCAGTTGCCCTGACCGTCGAGGAGGTCGGGCGCGTCGCACGCGCTGCCCTTGCTCTTGAGGTGGTTGATGTCCACGATGAACCGCCCGCCGTTCGCGTTCCGCGCGAACGCCTGGGCGAGCGAAGGCCGGTTGCGCGGGGCGGAGTCCCCGCCGTTCACGAACGCGACGGTGTTCAGCACGGCCGTCTGCCCGACCGGCGTCACGGCCCCGGGCTTGTAGATGAGGCCGACCTTGATCGCGTCGGTGCCGAGCGCGTTCACCTGGCCGGTGTTCGCGTCCGCATCGACGAAGGCGTACGTGCCGGGAGCCGTCGCCGCGTTGAGCTTGCCGACGAGGTCGGCGATCGCGCTCGTCGGTCCGTACCCGTCGTTCTCGACCTCGGTGACGCCGAGGACGTCGGGGTTCACCGCGAGGATCGCCGCGACCGTCTTCGGCCACTGCCGGGCGAACTCGGTGGCGGTGTCCGCTCCGCGGCAGTCGGTGGGAGTGCCGCCCGCGCCGTTCGTGCAGTTGTCCACGGTGTCCGGGGAGCCGTCGAACGTGTTGAAGAAGTTGAGCAGGTTCATGCCGGCCACGCGGACGGTCCCGCCGACGGGGTCCGGGGCGATGGGTCGCGCGTTGGCGGGCTGGAACTGCACAGAGCCACCGAGCGCGCCGATGGGGCGCACGCGGTACGCGTTGGGGCTGGCCGCGCTGCCACCCCACGTGTACGTCATGACCCCGACCACGCCGGACGCCGTGTCGCCGGCGCGGAGCGTGTTGGACGCCGAGAGCGGCAGGCCGCCCCGGGCGAAGACGATCGGGTCGGCATTCTGCGCCTGCGAGGCGTCGTCCACCAGGATCCGGTTCAGGTCGTTCTGCGCCTGGAGCGCGAGGGCCGGCGCGCCGGGGGCGACCACGGTGGTCGGCTGTGAGAGGCGCCCGCCAGACGAGAGGAGCACCTCGCCGAAACGCCCGAGCTGGAACAGCTCCGTGACGGTCAGGGCCTGGGGCAGCCGGACGAGCATCCCCTCGTACCTCTCGGCCGAGCCGGCGGAGGCGTACGGCAGCGTGACGTCCGCAGGGCTCACCGCGCCCGCCCCGCACGCGACGATGCTCGTCACGGCGCTCAGTTGCGTCTGGTCCTGGAAGTCCCCGGCGGTGCCGGTGACGCGGACGACGTCGCCGAGCGAGACGCTGTCGGTGTTGCCGTTGAAGACGAAGATGCCGTCGGAGGTGGACGGGTCCGCGTCGCCGGTCGCGTCCTGCAGGTAGAAGCCGCGCAGGGCAGGGGAGGGCCCCTCGTAGTCGCCCACGACGACGCCCTGCGTCGTCACGGTGCCCGTGATCGCCGGCGCCGGGCCGCTGCCCTGGATGGCGTAGATCGGCGTGTACGGCAGCAGACAGGCGCTGATGGTCGCGAATCCGGCCGTGTAGTCCGCGGCCATCGCGTCCGGCGGGTCGTTCGTGTCCTGGTCGGTGACGGCGGCGGCGAGGACGGTGAGCGTGCACGATTCGCTGGGCGCGAAGTCGGTGTCGGGGTCGAGGGTGAACGTCGTCGGGCCGCCGGTCACCGTGGCGGTGTGGGCGCCGCTGACGGAGCACGTGAGGGTGAACCAGGCCCCGGCCACGTTCACCGGCTCGGTGAACGTCACGGTGACGTTCTGGTTGAGCGCGACGGCGGTGGCGCCGTTCGCGGGCACGCTGCTCGCGACGGACGGGGCGACGTCGGGCACCGTCGCAGAGTTGCGCGGGTTCGGGGCGCCGATCGCGAAGTCGGCGGCGTTGCTGTCGGTGTCCGTGGCGCCGCCGCCGTTGCGCAGGGCCGCGGTCGTGTTCGAGAGGTTGCCGGTCGGCGAGGTCTCCGAGCAGTTCGTGGCGGAGCCGTAGCCCACGAAGTCCACGAGGCCCGCCGGACAGCTCCCGGTGAGGGTCGTCGCGTTGTTCACGAGCGCCACCTTCCCGGCGGTGGCGGACATCGCGATCGTGCCGGTGGCGTCGGGCGTCGGCAGATCCACCGTGCCACCGGCGCCCTGCGCCTCCTGGACGAGGTAGTAACGGCCGGGCGCCACGGTCCCGCTCAGGTTCGTCCTCGACCAGGTGGTGCCGGTCGTCGAGGCGTACTGCACGCTCCAGCCCGTGAGGCTCACCGGGGACGACGAGAGGTTGTAGAGCTCGATGAAGTCGTTCTTCAGGGTCGCGCCGGTGTTGCCGCCGCCCCCGTAGACCTGGCTGATGACGATCGTCGTCGAGACGGCAGAGGCCGTCGGCGGTGCCGCACCGACCATGCCGGCGGCCAGGATGGCGGCGGTCGCCAGGACCGCGGCACGGGACGAGGCATGTCGCGCTCGGGGCATCGGTGGACCTCCCTCGTCGCGGCGGTCCATGCCGACGCGACCGGCCCTATCGTCGCCGTTCTCGGGACGCGGCGCAGGACGGGCATGCACAAGACCCCGACGCGTCGCGGGCGTCTGCCGGAGGGCCGGGCGGATCGCTGCAGGATCGGGCGGACGGCCGGCTGGGGCTGCTAGGCTGCCCCGGGGGCCTGGGGCAGTGAGAGCGAACGGGGGAACGGGACGATGCCGACGCCCACGAAGGCGCTCGTGGCACTCAACGCCGCCACGCTGGTCGCGGTGGTTCTCCTCGCGGCGTTCGTCGTCGTGAACGTCAACGGGGTGAACGAGAGGCTCGCCAGCATCTCAGCGGCCCTGCCGGAGAGCGGCGTGGCCAGCTCCGCGGAGGTGCAGGCCGCCGCGGACGCGAGCGAGAAGACCGCTCAGGCGGTCGCCGACCTGTCGGTGCGGGTGGCGGCCCTGTCGGCCGACACGGCACAGCTGCGGACCGACGTGACGGGGCTGGCGGGCGTCGTCGCTGCGTCGGCGCCCGCACCGGGCGCCTCGCTCGATCCGGGCAGCGCGCTCGGGAAGGTGGCCGGCACGCTCGGGACCCTGCAGGAGACGGTGCTCAAGGTCCAGCAGGACCTGGAGACCGTGCGCGGCTTCGTCCAGCAGATCTGCACCTTCCTGGGACGCTGCTGAGCGAGGGCTCCGGCCCCGCACTGATGGCGCCCGGCGAGACACCCCGGGGCGGTCATGGGGCCTCGGCAGCGACCAGGATCGCGGCAGGGCAGGGGAGCGGAGAGGATCGCCGGGGCAGCGCGTCGTCGGCGAAGCTGGGACTGGTGCTCGCCGCGACCCCCCTTCAGCGCGCGGAGCCGAGCGCCTCCGCCAGCCGGATCTCCACCATCAGATCGCCCGCCAGGCGCTCCAGGCCATCGCGAACGGCGGCGACGACCACGGTCTCGGGGACGATCACGCGGAGGTGCGCGCGGAACATGTGGTCGCCGGAGTGGGCGGCCGGGAGGCGACCGGTGTCCAGCTCCTCCACGTTGATCCGGTGCGCCGCGAGCAGGGCTGAGATCTCGTGCACGAGGCCGGGGCGATCGAGCCCGAGGAGCTCGATCTCCATCGCGTGCTCGCGCGGCGTCTCGACGACGGCGCTTCGTTCGACGACGATCGTCAGGCCGCTGACCGCCAGGCGGGCGAGCGCCTCCTCCAGCTCGGCGGCGCGCTCGTCGGGGACCTCCACGCACAGCACGCCCGCGAACTTCCCTGCGAGGTGCGCCATCCGGCTCTCGAGCCAGTTGCCGCCGTGTGCGGCGACGACGTCGGACACGGAATCGACGATACCGGGGTGGTCCGGACCGATGAGCGTGAGCACCAGGTCGATCATCGCCGCATCGTAGCGCCTGTCGCGCGGCTCCGAGTGCCCGTCGCCCGTGTTCGGAAGCCGTTCCCCCTGGACACCTGAGCGTACGGACATAACTTACCTTATCGGTAGTAGCCTCCGGCGAGGGGCGCCCTGCCGTCAGTCGCCGTCCGGCTCCCCCGTGAACCCGAAGAGCGCGGCGGGACGGGCACGCAGACCCTCCCGCCGGCGGCCCAGCGGTGCCACGAGCCCGGACGCGAGGAGCCGGCGCCGGAATGCGTTCTTGTCGAGCGGACGCCCGAGGATGGCCTCGTAGACGCGCTGGAGGTCCAGGAGCGTGAACTCGCCGGGCACCAGCTCGAACGCGACGGGCGTGTACCAGAGGCGGCCGCGGACGCGCTCCAGGGCCGCTGCCACGATCGTGCCGTGGTCGAAGGCGAGCTCGGTCTCCCCCGATGGCCCGTGGACGACGAAGGGCGGGCCGGCCGCCTGCCCCGTCGGCAGGATCCGTCCGAGCGTGCACCCCTCGCGCGCGCCCACCGTGTCCACGATCCGCTCGGACGGTACGAGCGCGTAGTGAGCGACCGTCACGATGCGGCCGCGCGGGTCGCGCCCGACTTCTCCGAACGTCGCCAGCTGGGCCGTGTAGACGCCGTGGAGGCCCGTCTCGCGCTCCAGGACGCGCTCCACGGCCGCCGAGAGCGACTCATCGATGGCCACGAAGCCGCCCGGCAGCGCCCAGCGTCCCGTCGCCGGCGGCTTCGTCCGCTCGACCAGCAGCACGTGGACGGCGTCGTCGACGATCGTCAGGATCGCGACGTCGACGGTGAGAGACGGTCGGGGCCAGGCCGCGATGTCGTAGCCGGCGAGGAACGCGGCCTCCTCGCCCTGTCCGGACGCGGCGCGCTCGCCCGCCCTGTCCTGCTCCATGCGCTACTTATACGCGTGGTGTGTATAATCGTCAAGACAGCGGTGCGGAGGCCGGGGTCGCGGGGGCGGCCGGCCGACGCGGCCGGGACAGGGGGTCTGCCATGACGCGTTCGGAGGCGCCCACGCTCACGTCCCGCCTTGTGGGCGGGATCTGGGGCCACCTCGTCGGGGACGCCGCCGGGGTCCCGTACGAGTTCGAGGACCCCGGCCAGGTCGGTGACGTGGCCTTCGGCAGGGCCGGCGGGCCGTGGCGGCAGCCTGCCGGCACCTGGAGCGACGACGGCGCGCTCATGCTCGCCCTCCTCGATTCCCTCCTCGGTGGACGGTTCGACACCGACGACCAGGGCGCCCGGGCGCTCGCCTGGGCGGACGGCGGCGCCTACACGCCCGACGGCGACGGGAAGTTCGACATCGGGGGGACCACCTCAGCCGCCATGGCCGCGCTCCGCCGTGGCGTGCGGGCGGCCGACGCCGGACCCACGGACGACCATGCTGCAGGGAACGGCTCCCTCATGCGGATCCTGCCGCTCGCGCTCATCGAGCGCGCGCCGCGCACGGACGTCCGTGGCCCGGCGAGGAAGGTCTCCGACGAGCGGCTCGTGCGGGACGCGCACGCCGCCTCGCGGGTGACCCACGGGAGCCTCCTCTGCCAGGCCGCGTGCGCGCTGTACTCGCTCGTCGTCCGGCGGCTGCTGGCGGGCGACACCCGGCCGGCGGCACTCGAGACGGCGCGCGGGAAGCTCCGGGTCCTCTACGCCCGCGACCGGGCGCTCGCGGGACACCTCGCCGCGCTGGACGCGATCGAAGCGTGGAAGGGGCGCTCGGGCCGCGGGTACGTCGTGGACAGCTTCTGGTCCGCGTGGGACGCGTTCGCCGGCGCGAGGGACTACGAGGACGCGATCGTCCGGGCCATCCGGTACGGGAACGACACGGACACCACGGCCGCGATCGCAGGGGGACTCGCCGGCGTCCACTGGGGCTGGCAGTCGATCCCCGTCGCCTGGCGCCGGGCCATGCGCGGCTCCGAGGTGGTCACGCCCCTCGCGGACGCCCTGGCCACGACGACGGGGCTCTGGCTGCACAGGACGCGGACGAGCACCGACTCGCCGCTTCGGCTGGACC
Source organism: uncultured Chloroflexia bacterium (assembly GCA_963717255.1). Classification (GTDB taxonomy): domain Bacteria; phylum Chloroflexota; class Limnocylindria; order Limnocylindrales; family CSP1-4; genus CAIYQJ01. The sequence continues at coordinate 98,936 of CAVQVT010000011.1, forward strand.
GGATCGACCTGTCCGGGACGGCTGCCGCACCGGGCCAGCTCGTCGTCACCTTTCTCCCGGGGAAGAAGCGCGACGGGTACACGGGTCCTCACTGGCGGGACGTGGACCTCGACGCCGCGCGGCTCCGCGACGGCGGGGTCGGGGCGCTCCTCCTGCTCGTCGAGGACGTCGAGCTCGAGTGGTGCATCCTGCCCGACCTGCCCGCCGCGCTCGACGCTGCCGGGGTGGAGCTCATCCGCTTCCCGATCCGTGACCCGCACACCCCCACGCCCGAGCAGGACCCCGGGTTCCACCGCGTCGTCGCCGACATCGTCGCCCGGCTCCGCGCGGGCGGCCGGATCGCCGTCGCCTGCCGCGGCGGCGTGGACCGGTCGGGGATGACGGCCGCCTGCATCCTCGTCGAGGCCGGGCTCGACCCCCAGGCGGCGATCGCCCGCGTCCACGCGGGACGCAAGGGCTCGCTGACGTACGCGGACCAGCAGCGGTACGTGCGCGCCTGGCGGCGGACGGGAGCTTGACGCGACCGCTCCCCTCCCCCGCCGTCCCGCACGACGACGAACCGGCGTCCGTGGCTCGGGCGCCGGTTCGGTTCGTGCTGCATTCTCGCTGGCGGCGGGGCCCCTGGCCCCGACCGCCTCACGCGCCGGCGCGGGTCTCGGTGCTGATGTTGCCCGCGCGCGGCCGCATGGCGAGGTTGGAGGTTCCACGCGTCGCGTCGGCCGTCACGCGCAGGCCCGCCCCCGAGTGGGGTGTTCGCCTGCTCCGATCAAGGATCGGATCCCTGGCCGTGGACATCGTCGCCTCTGTCCTCGCGGTGGCCCGCCAGTGGTCCGCGGGCTCCTGACACACCGACGATAGCACTCCTGCCGGCGCGCGCAAGTCCCGAATCTCAGCGGACCGGCGCCGTCCCGGCGGACGCCGGAAGTACCGCATCCGATGCCCGGAACTGCATCCGGTGGAGGCGCGCGTACAGCCCGTCACGTGCGAGGAGCTCCTCCTCGGTCCCGAGCTCGGCGAGCCAGCCCGCGTCGAGGACCGCGATCCGGTGGGCTGCCTTCAGGGTGGAGAGCCGGTGGGCGACGATGAGGGTCGTCCGGCCGCGCATCAGGCGGTCGAGCGCGTCCTGCACGAGGCGCTCGGACTCGTTGTCGAGCGCGCTCGTCGCCTCGTCGAGCAGGAGGATCCGCGGATCCTTGAGGATCGCCCGCGCGATCGCCACGCGCTGGCGCTGACCTCCCGACAGGCGCGACCCGCGGTCGCCCAGGGGCGTGTCGTAGCCGAGCGGCAGCGCCTCGATGAAGTCGTGGGCGTTCGCGCTCCGGGCGGCGGCGATCATCTCGTCGTCGGTCGCGGCGAGCCGGCCGTACAGGATGTTCTCGCGGACCGTGCCGCCGAAGAGGGTCGCCTCCTGCGGGACCAGGCCGATCTGGTCGCGCAGGGAGCGGACGGCCACCTCGCGGACGTCGACCCCGTCGATCCGGATCGCGCCGGCCGACACGTCCCAGAGGCGCGGCACGAGGTTCACCAGGGTCGTCTTGCCCGACCCGGACGGCCCGACGATCGCGAGGATCTCGCCCGGGGCGACCGACAGGTCCAGGTCGGCGATCACCCGCCGGTCGGGCTCGTAGGCGAACGAGACGCCCGCGAACTCGATCGCCCCGTCGATGCGAGGCAGCGCGACCGCCGGGACCGGGTCCAGGATCGTCGGCTCGGTGTCGAGGATCTCGAAGACGCGCTGCACGGAGCCCGCTCCCGCCCTGAACTGGCCGTACTGCCCCGCGATGCTCGCAAGGTTCGCGGCGATCGTCACGCCGTACAGGAGGAAGCTGGTCAGGGCGCCGACCGAGAGCGTCCCCTCGACGACCTGGCGCCCGGTGTACCAGAGCAGCAGGGCGATCGTGCCGAACCCGAGGAAGGTCATGACCGATGCGAAGAGCCCGCGCCACAGGGCGAGCCGCGAGGCTCGAGCGACCACCCGGGAGAGGTCGGCCCCGTACCGGGCCGTCTCCCAGTCCTCGCGCACGAAGCTCTTCACGACACGGATCCCGGCAAGCGCCTCCTCCGCGGTCGTCGTGCTCCGCGCGATCTCGTCCTGGACCTCCGTGCTGACGCGCTGGAGCGGTCGCCCGAAGAGGAACGCCACGGCGATGAGGGCCGGCGCGAGGACGAGGACGAGGAGGAGGAGCGACGGGCTCAGGAGGAAGAGGATGACGACGCCGCCGACCAGGCCGATCGAGGCGGACAGGAGGTCGGTGATCGTCTGGGTGAGCATCGTCCGGACCTGCGTCACGTCGCTCGAGAGCCGGGAGATCAGCTCCCCCACCCTCTTGGCGACGTAGAAGTCGAGCGAGAGCGTCACGAGGCGGCCGAACAGCTGCGCCCGCATCGTCGCGACGATCCGCTCGCCGATGACGCCGAGCAGGTAGGTCTCGAGGAAGCTCCCCGCCGCCATGACCGCGAAGAGGACGAGGAGGCCCACGACCAGCCGGTCGAGGTTCGCCATGTCGCCGCCGGCGACGACGACGGTCGTGATCCGGCCGATGAGCAGCGGCATGACGAGGCCGAGCCCGGCGGACAGGCCCAGGCCGACGAGCGCGAGGGCGAACAGCCCCAGGTGCGGGCGGAGGTACGCCAGCAGGCGCCGCCAGGGGACGCCCGTGAACCCGCGCACCTGCCGGACGACCTCGCCGGCCTCGGTCGGCACCCGGGCGATCTGCTGCTGGGACATCCTCCCGACTCTACGGCATCGCGTGGCTCGCGGCGGTCAGGCCGATCCGCAGACCGCGTAGAGGAGCATGGGGACGTCCGCGGCGGCGTGGATCGCGATGGGGATCGCGAGGCTGCCGGTCCGGCGGGCGATGAGCCCGGCCAGGAGGCCACCCGCCGCCATCGCGAGCACGACGGGCGCCTGCGGGCCGGTGAAGTCGCTCCCCGCGTGGGCGAGGCCGAACGCGACGGCCTGGCAGGCGAGCGCGAGGGCGGGCCCGAGCGCGATCTCCCCCCAGCCGAGCCAGGCGCCCCGGTACGCGACCTCCTCCTGCACGGCGTTCGCGAGAGCGCCGACGAGCAGCGGGAGAAGGGCGACGAGACCGGGGAACCGCAGGCCGACGGGGCCGAAGAACGGCTCGGCGAGCGCCGGACCCAGGACGACAGCGAGGACCACCGCCGCGACGAAGAACGCGAGGGAGGCGGCCCCGACGGCCGCCGACGGCCGGCCGAGCCGCAGAGCGGCGCCGGGCAGGCCCGCGAGGCGCCACGTGACCGCCGTCACGCCGAGGACGGCTCCCGCCTCGAGCACGCGGCGGACGACCCGCAGCGGCGCGAGAGCGCCGCAGTCGACGCCCGATCCGAGCGCGGTGGGCTCGGGTGCGAGCGCGAGGACGAGCAGGACCGCGACCGGCAGGGGGGCGCCCCACGCCGCCCGCGAGGCCGGGCTGCCGCGCACGCAGGCGAGGGCCAGTCCCGCGACCACGAGGACGAGGACCGGGACGCGAAGGGGCCGTTCTGCGGCGGCCACGACGACGAGGAGCGCGGGCACGAGCGCCATCGCGAGGGATGTCACGGCCGAGTCGGGGGCCGGACTGCGACGATCGGACCGCGTCATCGACCCATCATCGCGCACGGGGCGGACGGTACGGACATCCGCGGCGCGGGGCACGAAGAAGCGCCCGGAGGAACCATTCCCCGCCTTCTGTTCCGGCCGATCCAAGGACCAGCCTTCCCGTCTACCGGTTCATCGCCCCTCCGGGCAGGGATGACGATACGGGGCGGGCGCTGGCTCGTCCAGCGGGTTATCCACGAGATTCACGGGTTCTCGGGCGGATCCGTGCGGCCGTCCACAACCTGTCCCCAGATCTCGTCCACGTCGTGCTCCTCCGCGATCCCGGCGGCACGTCGGAGCGCGGCCGCCACGGCCGGCGGCACGCGGCCGACGACGTGCACCCCGCTCTCGTCGTAGGCCGCCTCGGTGGACCCCCGCTCGCGGACCTGCGCGAGGAGCGCGCCCTCCGCGTACGGGACGACGACGTCCACGTCCACCCAGAGCGAGGCGAGCAGCGCGGCCATCTCGGCGCGCAGCTCCGGCAGCCCCGCGCCCGTCAGTGCGCTCACGAGCACGGCGCCCGGTGCCACGCGGGCCCCCGCGGATCCGGCGGACCCGGTGTCCGGCGCTGTCTCGGGGTCGTCGTCCGGCTCGAGGAGGTCGGCCTTGTTGAGGGCCACCAGGCGTGGCTTCGCGCCGGCGCCCAGCTCGTCGAGGACCTGCTGGACCGTCGCACGGTGCTCGGCCGCGTGCGGGTCGGAGACGTCCACCACCTCCACGAGCACGTCCGCCCGGTTGACTTCCTCGAGGGTCGCGCGGAACGCATCGATGAGCTGGTGGGGCAGCTTGTGGATGAAGCCGACCGTGTCCGTCACCACGGCGACCTGGCCATCGCCGAGGCGGACCTGCCGGCTGGTCGGGTCGAGCGTCGCGAAGAGGCGATCCTCCGCCAGCGCGACCTCTTCCCCCACCAGCGCGTTGAGGAGGGTGGACTTGCCGGCGTTCGTGTAGCCGACGATGCCCACGGTGGGCACCAGGCGCCTGTCCCGGCCGCGCGCGGCGACGCGCCGCTGCTGGCGCACCTCCTCGACCCGCTGCTTCATCTTCTTGATCCGCCCGCGGATGACCCGGCGGTCGGTCTCGAGCTGGGTCTCACCCGGACCACGCGTCCCGATCCCGCCGCCGGTCCGGGAGAGGTGCGTCCACATGCGGGTGAGGCGCGGCAGCTGGTACTCGAGCTGCGCGAGCTCCACCTGGAGCCGGCCCTCCCGGGTGCGCGCGTGCATCGCGAAGATGTCGAGGATCAGGCGGGAGCGGTCGATCACCTTCACGCCGAGCAGCTGCTCCAGGGACCTCTGCTGGGTCGGGCTCAGCTCGTCGTCGGCCACGAGCAGCGCGAAGCCCGTCTCGCCCTTGGCGGCGACGAGCTCCTGGGCTTTTCCCTTCCCCACGTACCAGGCGGGGTCCACGTGCCTGCGGTTCTGCCACTCCGCACCGACGACCTCGGCGCCGGCCGTGTCCGCGAGGCTCGCGAGCTCGGCGAGCGAATCCTCGGCCGACCAGCCGGGGTCCGTCCCCGTGCCCACTGCGACGAGGAACGCCTTCTCGACGGGCGGGGCGAGGTCGATGGATGTGCGCGGGCTCACGACGAGAAGGATAGGCGGCGAGCGGGTGCCGGTCCCGGACGGCTGGCGGCGACCGCGGGGCGTGCGATCGCGAGGGCGGCGTCGAGAGGGTCGGCGGCCGACGGGTCGAGCCAGGCCATCGCCGGCTCGGCCCGGAACCAGGTGCGCTGCCGCCGCGCGAACGCGGCGTTGCGTGCGACGTTGACGGCCAGGAACCCGTCGCGGTCCAGGCGCCCGTCGAGAAGGTCGAACGCCTCGCGGTACCCGATGGCCGAGAACGAGCGGAGTCCCTCGCCGTACCGGGCGCGCAGCCGCGCGGCCTCCTCCGGCAGCCCGCCGTCGAGCTGGCCGGTCGCGCGTCGTGCGATCCACGACCGGTGGAGCGCCCGATCCGCGACGTCGAGCCCGATACGCGCCACGGCACCGGGATACCCGGCCGGGGCGGGCGGCGGTCCGTCGCCACGGAGCAGGGCGAGCTCCAGCGCGCGCACCACGCGGCGCGGGTTCGCGAGGTCCGTCCGTGCGGCGAGCTCCGGCGCGATCGCGCGGAGCCGGGCCACGAGCGCCGGCAGCCGGTCGGCCGCGAGGTCCGCGTCCAGCCGCGCGCGGAGCGCCGCGTCGTGCGGCGAGGCGTCCAGATCCAGGCCGGATGCGACCGCGCGCAGCCAGAGCCCCGTCCCCCCGGCGAGGATCGCGACCCCCGCGCGGTCGGCGAGCGATGCGAGCACGCCGCGGGCATGGGCGGCGAAGTCGTGGACGCTGAACGCGTCGTCCGGGTCCACGAGGTCCACGCCGTGGTGGACGACGCCGCGGCGCTCCGCCTCCGTGGGCTTGGCCGTCCCCACGTCCATCCCGCGATAGACCTGGCGCGAGTCGGCCGAGATCACCTCCACGACCCGCCCGCCGTCCGCGAGGGCGAGCGCGAGGCGGACGGCGAGGTCGGTCTTGCCGGTCGCGGTCGGACCGCCGACGACGACGAGGGGCGGCGCGGGGCTGGGGATCACGATCGGGCACCCGTGTTGGGCCCCCGGCGGGTGCCGGCTGCCGTCGATGCGCTCAGGCCAGCACACCCCGAAGCGAGAACGAACCGGCGTGGACGACCCGCGCGGTCACCAGCCGGCCGACGAGCGGCTCGGGTCCCACGAGATGGACGAGCTTGCCCTCGCGGGTCCGGCCCGCGAGGCGAACCTCGCCCGGGCCGGGCGTGAGCGGGCGTGCGGGGTCGGCGGCGAGCATGTCCGCGCGGGCGCCGAGGGCGGCCCCGGCGGCGGCCCCCCCGGCCGTGGCCGCGGCCGTCGGGTGGCCGGCGTCCGGTGCGTGCGCACCGGACGTGCCGGCCTCCGGCGCCGCCGGATCCTCGTGCTCGTGCGCCGCCGCGGACGACTGGTCCACGAGCACCTCGACCTCCCTGCCGAGCCATGCACGGTTGCGTTCCAGGCCGATCCCCTCCTGGGCCGCGAGGAGCCCGTTGAGGCGCTCGCGCTTGACCGTCGCCGGGACATCGTCCGGAAGGTGCCATGCGGGCGTCCCCGGGCGCGGCGAGAACGCCGCGGCGAAGACCTGGTCGAAGCGCACCTCCTCGAGGATGGCCAGCGTCGCGCGGTACTGCGCGTCCGTCTCCCCGCAGAAGCCGACGATCACGTCGGTGGACAGCGCGATGCCCGGCACCGCGGCCCGCAAGGCGCGGATCCGGTCGAGGTAGCGCTCGATCGTGTACTGCCGTCCCATGCGCCGGAGGACGGCGTCGTCTCCCGACTGGACCGGCAGATGGAGATGCTCGCAGACAGACCGGGCGCCGGCCATCGCCCCGATGAGGCGGTCGGAGAGGTCCCATGGGTGCGAGGTGAGGAACCGGAGTCGTGGGATGGCGGGGGTGCCGTCCGGGCCCTCGATCTCGTCGATCGCGCGGAGCAGCTCCGCGAGGTCCGGCCGCGCCGATCGCTCGATCCGCCGTCCGGCGGTGCGTTCCGGCCGGACGTGCTCGAACCGAGGCTCCGGCGGCAGGTCGTGGCCGTAGCTGTTCACGTTCTGCCCGAGGAGCGTGACCTCGCGGTAGCCGGCCACGGCGAGCGACCGTGCCTCGGTCACGATGTCGTCGAACGGGCGGCTGCGCTCCGGGCCGCGCGTGAACGGGACGATGCAGTACGTGCACGTCTTGTCGCAGCCGTAGACGATCGGGAGCCAGGCGCTGAGCGTGGACGTGCGCCGCACGGCGCCGGCGGCCACGACCTCGGCGCGGGTGGCCGGCAGCATGTCGGCCGCGCTCACGACGGTCCGGTTCACGACGGTGGTCCGCGCGGTGTCGACGCCCAGCGCGATGCCGATCGGAGCCTGGGCGGAGCCGAGCCCGAGGCGCTCCGCGATCTCGGGTTCCTCGTCCGGGCGTAGGAAGAGATCCACCGCGGGGTACCGGCGCGGCAGTCGTGTCCGGTCGAGCTCCCGGACGGCGCACCCGGTGAGCACGACCCGCAGCGCTGGGTTCCGTGCCTTCAGCTCGGCGAGACGGCCCTGGCGCCCGACCACCTTCGCCTCGGCCGCCTCCCGGATGGCACACGTGTTGATGACGAGGAGGTCGGCGTCGTCCGGGCCGACGGCCTCGAGGCAGCCCGCGGCGAGAAGGCGTCCGGCCATCTCCTCCGAGTCGCTCTTGTTCATCTGGCAGCCGAGCGTCCACACGAAGAAGCTCGGCCGGCGGACCTCCTCGGGTCGGAACTCGGCGAGGCGGCCGTCGAGGGCATGGAGCGACTCGCGCGCCGCGGAGGGATCCGGCAGGGCATCGACCATGGGGAGGGCGCGCGACGCCCGCGTTCCGATCATCGCAGGCGGGACTCTACCATCGCCCGGCCGTCAGTCCTCCAGGATCTCCCGCAGGCGCTCGACCGAGACCGCCCGCCCGGTGGCGGGATCGACGTCCACGAGGAGCGCGTTGAAGACGACCGGGCCGTCCCCGACCTCGAACCGCGTCGGCAGGCCGTTGATGAACCGCGGGAGGACCGTGCGCGGCTCGAAGCCGATGATGCTGTGGAGCGGGCCGGTCATCCCCACGTCCGACTGGTAGGCGGTCCCTTTCGGGAGGATCCGCTCGTCGGCCGTGGGGACGTGCGTGTGCGTGCCGGAGACGATCGACGCCCGCCCGTCGAGGTGCACCCCCATCGCGTTCTTCTCGCTCGTCAGCTCGCAGTGGAAGTCGACCACCCGCACCGGTGGCAGCGCCTCGGATGCTTCGTCGATGAGCCGGTCGATCTCCAGGAACGGGTTGTCGATCGGGATCATCGCCGAGCGGCCCTGGAGGTTGACGACCGCGATGTCGGTCCCGTCCAGCGCGCCGAAGACCCCCCAGCCGCGGCCGGGCACCTCGTGCGTGCCGTAGTTCAGCGGCCGCAGCACGCGCTCGGTCCGATCGAGGTACCCGTAGATCTCGCGCTTGTCCCAGATGTGGTTGCCCGAGGTGATGACGTCCACGCCGGCACCCAGGAGCGCCTCGGCGGTGGACTCCGTGAGTCCCAGGCCGCCGGCGACGTTCTCGCCGTTCGCCACCACGAAGTCGATCCCGTGCTCGACACGCAGCGACCCCAGCCGCCTCTCGACCGCGACGCGACCGGGCTTCCCGATGATGTCGCCGATCATGAGGATGCGGCAGCGCGGCCCCGATCGCCCCGCGGCACCCGATCCACCTGCACGTCCGTCCACGGACGGGATGGTACCTCCCCCGCCGCTCGTGGCCTCGGCACGGCCCGCGGGCTCGTCCGGCCGGCCGTCGGCCGGCCCGTGCCGGTACACTCGGACGCGCGATGACCCAGCCGCCGGACGCGTCCTCTGCAGAGCCCGAGATCGAGCCCGGAGCGTCGCCGCTCCGCGTCCTCGTGGCCTACGCCACGAAGCACGGGTCCGCGGCCGAGATCTCGGCTGCGATCGTCGAGGTGCTCCGCGAGGCCGGCCTCGACGCGGAGGCCACGCCCGCGGCCGAGGTCAGGAGCCTCAGGCACTTCGACGCCGTGGTCCTCGGCAGCGGGCTCTACTCGGCGACCTGGCTCCGGGAGGCGAACCGGTTCGTGCGCGTGCACCGCAAGGCGCTCGCGAAGCTCCCAGTGTGGCTGTTCAGCAGCGGTCCCCTCGACCGCTCCGCGGACTTCGACGACATCCCGATGACGCCACACGTGGCGGAGGTCGTGGGCGACCTCTCGTTCCGTGGGCACAGGACGTTCGGCGGACGCCTGGTGCCCGAGGCGCCGGAGGTGGCGGCCGGCATCATCGCGACCCACCGCACCGGCGACTTCCGGGACTTCGACGCGATCCGGGCCTGGGCGAGAGAGATCGCGGCCGACATCGGATAGGTCGGCCGTCTCGCGGGGGCCTCCGGGGGCCGTTCGATGGCCTGCGGAATCAGGTCAGCGGGCGAAGAACGCCTCGACGTCCGGCGTTCGCAGGCACCAGATCACGCCCGGCACGCGGGCCCAGGGCGCCTCTTCCAGCCAGGCGCCTCCGCGGCTGCTCGCCTACCTGGCCGCGACGACTTCGTCCGGGAGGTGGACGGCGAACTCGCAGACCGGATCGCCCTGGAGCGCGGAGCGGACCACGTCGACCTCCACGGGCAGGTCGAGCACGGCGTCCCAGTACTGCTTCTCGAAGCCGGCGCTGCACTGGCAGAGAAGGGGCGGCACGCCGGCCTCGGGGTGCAGGATGGACTCGCGAGCCCACATGCAGTGGCAGGCGAAGTACCGCCTGCGAGCCTCGTCATCCTCCCCGAGATAACGGTCGGTCTGGTACGGGATCTTCGTGACCCGCACGACCGAGCCGTCGCGGATCCCCGGGCCGCAGGTCGGGGTCCGGCACACGTAGTCCACCACGGCGTCGGTGATCGGCTGCGAGTAGTACAGCTCGCCTGAATCGCGGAGACTGGCAAGGTACGCCACGTAGCGCTCGTGCTCGTCGGCGATGAAGGCATCGATGTCCGCGGCCGCGAGGTATCGCTCGCGCTCCGCCGCGAACGCCTCGCGCGGCACGAAGTGCAGGCCGCTCGTCAGGGCCTGACGGCAGGTCTCGGGGTCGATCCGCGCGGCGAGGCGATCCATGAGCTCGCGGGTGAAGGCCGGCTTCTCCTCTGCAGGGGTCCCGGGGCGCGGGATCGGCAGCCCTTCGAAGACGGCGTCGCGAGCCTCCTCCCCGGCCAGCGCGGCAAGCGTGCCGGCGAGCCGGTGGGGAACGTCCCAGCCGTCCCACAGCTCGACCCAGGCCGCCGTCGCCTCGCGGTTCCCGACGAGGCGGGCGTAACGGGCGAGGGCGAGGAGGTCGTCCTCGGCACTCTCGCTGCCGGCGAGGAGGGCGATCGCGAAGCGGCGGACGTCCTCGGCGGTCGCCTCGTCCACGCCGCGCGGGGGTGCCTCGGCCCGAAGCCGACGGTCGAACCGCCGCACGGCCCGGACGGCCAGGTCGATCGCCGCCGGGTCGAGGTTCCTCGTCACGAGGTAGTCGCGGAAGCGCTGCTCGTCCATGCGCCCACTGTAGACCCGCGTCGCGCCGTCGGAGGGGGCCCGTCGACCGTCGAGACCCAGCCGGCGAGCGCTGCGCCGGCCGGCTACGCCGTGGCGGCTACTTCGCGTACTCGATCGCGCGCGTCTCCCGGATGACCGTGACCTTGATCTGGCCGGGGTAGGTCAGGCTCTCCTCGATCTTCTTCACGATGTCGCGCGCGAGCCGGCTCGCCGACAGGTCGTCGATCTCCTCGGGGCGGACGAGGATCCGGACCTCGCGACCGGCCTGGACGGCGAACGATCGGTCGACCCCCGTGAAGCTGCCGGCGATCGCCTGCAGGTCCTCGAGGCGCTTCACGTAGGTCTCGGTCGACTCGCCGCGGGCACCCGGCCGGGACGCGCTGATCGCGTCGGCGACCTGGACGATCGGCGCCTCCACGCAGGCGTACTCGACCTCCTGGTGGTGCGCGGCGATGCTGTTCACGACCTTGAACGGGAGGCTGTTGCGCTGCGCGATCTGCGCACCGATGGCGGCGTGCGGCCCTTCGACCTCGTGGTCCACGGCCTTGCCCAGGTCGTGGAGGAGGCCGCCCATCTTGGCGGCCGTGGCGTCCGCGCCGAGCTCGGCGGCGATGATCGCGGCCAGGCGGCTCGTCTCGAGACTGTGGAGCAGGACGTTCTGGCCGTAGCTCGTCCGGAACTTGAGCCGGCCGAGGAGCTTGAGCATCTCCGGCGGGAGGCCCGGGACGCCGGCGTCGTACGCGGCCTGCTCGCCGGCTTGCCGGATCACGAGGTCCACCTCGGCGCGGGCCTTGTTCACGACCTCCTCGATCCGCCCCGGATGGATCCTCCCGTCCTGGATGAGCTTCGTGAGGGCGACCCTTGCGACCTCGCGGCGCACGGGGTCGAAGCCGCTGAGGACGACCGTCTCGGGCGTGTCGTCGATGATCAGGTCCACGCCCGTCGCCTGCTCGAGGGCGCGGATGTTCCGCCCCTCGCGGCCGATGATCCGGCCCTTCATCTCGTCGGACGGCAGGTGCACTGCGGTGACCGTGTGCTCGGCCGTGTGGTCTGCCGCGACGCGCTGCATGGCAGTGACGATCACCTCGCGGGCCTTCTCGCCCGCGCTGTCGCGCGCCTCGCGCTCGATCGAGCGCGTGAGCCGGACGGCATCCTGCTCGGCTTCCTCGCGCACCGCGTCGAGAAGCATCGCCTTCGCGTCGTCCACCGAGAGCCCGCTCATCCGCTCGAGGACGGCGATCTGTTCCTGGCGCAGGCGTGCGGTCTCCTCCCGCGCCCGGTCGAGCTCGCGCTCGCGCTCGAGGAGCTTCCGATCACGCTGCTCGAGCATGTCGGTCCGCTGGTCCAGCTGCTCGTCGCGCTGGAGGAGGCGACTCTCGAGGCCGGAGAGCTCGCCACGCTTCTGGCGCGCCTCCTCCTCCGACTCGCGGGAGAGGCGGAGCTTCTCGTCCTTCGCCTCGAGGATCAACTCCTTCTGCTGCGTGCGAGCCTCGGCGACGATCCGGGCGGCCTTCTCCTGGGCGGCCTTGATGGCCTGGTTCGCCCAGAATCCGCGCGCCACGAAGCCGACGACGACACCGACGGCGATGGCCACGAGGGCCACCACCGCAAGGGCGGCGACATCCATCTGCTGCTGTCCTCCCGTCCGGTCGGTCCGCGACCGGGCGACGTGAAGTCGTTCAGGCCGTCCCTCGGACCGTCCCGGGTATCGCCTCTCGCGGCGAGTACCCGGTCCCGCGAGACGGGTGGGCCGACGAGGCGACCGCAGGGTTCATGGGCGGCGGTCGTGTCGTCCCCGTAAGGGTAGGGGCACCCGGCGGGAGGGTCAAACGACGCAGGAAGTTGAGGGCTCGGCCGCCGAATGGGCGGCCGAGCCCTCAACGCAGGCGTGCGCCTACTGGATTGTCGTCGTCGGGCGACCCCAGCAGGCGAGCGACCGGTCCGTTGCGAGGGCACAGGCCTGAGCGTTGCTCAGACTGAGCGCGGTGAACGTCCCGGCCGGCGGGGCGGTCAGGCCGTAGGCGCCGTTGCCCCAGCACGCGAGCGTCCCGTCCGACCGGATGGCGCACGAGGCGTCCGAGCCGACGGCGACAGTCGTGAACTTGCCGGCCGGCGGGGTCGCCTGACCCTCGCGGTCCGAGCCCCAGCAGGCGAGGGTCCCGTCGGTCCTGACCGCGCAGCCGTGCGCCCAGCCCATGCTCACCGCGGCGAACGTCCCCGCCACGGGCGTCGCGGGCTCGCCGAAGGCGTAGCTACCCCAGCAGACGAGCACCCCGTCGGTCCGGATCGCACAGGCGTCGCCCGCCCCGGCGCTGACGGCCGAGAAGGTCCCGGCCGGCGTGCTGGCCGATCCCGTGTCGAACGGCGAAGGGCCCCAGCAGGCGAGCGTCCCGTCGTCTCGGATGGCACAGGCGAATCCGCCGCCGGCGCTGAGGGCCGTGAAGGTCCTATCCGGCGGGGTCGCCTCCCCATGGTCGTTCTTGCCCCAGCATGCAAGCGTGCCGTCCGCCCTCAAGGCGCACGCATGCTCCACGCCCGCGCTGACGGCGGTGAAGGCTCCCGCAGGCGGGGTAGTCTGGCCCCAGTTGTTCCTGCCCCAGCATACGAGCGTGCCGTCCGCTCGCACGGCGCACGCCGGTCGCTCGAAGGCATACTCTGCATTCGAACCCCCCGGTGTGCCGATGCTCACGGAGAAGTACTGCCCGGACGGCGGGGTGGCGGTCGGGACCGCCACCGTGGGGATCGGCGCCCACGTGCGAGTGGCCGTCGGGCTGCCGGCAGGCGCTGCCGTCGGCGATGCGGTCGGCAGGGCCGCGGCTGGGACCGTCGGCGTCTCCGGCGAGGTGACCGGCGCGGCGACGACGGGGACCTTCTCCGGTCCGCTCGGGAACGAGATGACCCCGGTCCCCAGCAGACCGATGACGAGGATGCCGACCACTGCCACGGCGGCGAACGCAGCAAGAAGCCCGCGGTGCTGCGGCCCCCGGGGCTGTACCTCGGCGAGATGGAGCTGGCTCATGGCGGTCCTCCACAGGCCGCCCACGGTGAACCGCCGCCTGGGGTGGGCGCGTGCGTGCGCGACCGCCGCCTGCACCGGGCGGTCGGGCGCGTCGAGCGGGCCCTCCTCCAGCCAGTCGGCAAGCTGTCGCTCGAAAGCGTTCTCGCGCGTCACGTCGTCGTCCTCCAGGCAGCGACTCCCCGGGAGTCGGCCTCGCACGCGGCGCGGAGGCTCCGCACCGCATAGTGGAGTCGGGATCCGGCCGTGCCCGCGGGGATGTCGAGCGTCTCGGCGATCTCCGTCACCGGCAGGCCGAGGAAGAAGTGGAGGACGAGGACCGCCCGGTGCTCGGGCGTGAGCTGGCGGAAGCCCTGTTCGAGCTCCTCCCGCTCCGCGATCCACGCGAATCCGCCCTCGACGGGCGGGTCCACGTCGATCCGCCTGATCTGCGACGACCACCGGCGTTCGCGCTGGGCCTCCCGGTAGCTCGCGTGCACGACGAGCCGGTAGCTCCAGGCGTCGAACCGGTCGGGGTCCCGCAGGCCCGGGAGGTCGTCCCACATGCGGACGAGCGCCCCCTGGAGGGCGTCTTCCGCCCGGTCACGGTCCCGGAGGATCCGGTACGCGATCGCGTAGAGACGGTCCGAGGCGAGGGTGACGACGGCCTCGAAGGCCTCCTGGTCCCCCGCCCGGGCCCGTTCGACGAGCTCGCGCTCCACCGCTCCACTCCATCCGAGCGCTTCGACTGGTGCGCTCACCTGCAATGGGACGCGGACCGTGCCGGACCATTCAATCCTCGTCAGCACGTCCGTCGACCAGTGCCGTTGTGCGTCGCGTTCGGACCGGCGCTTCAGTCCCCCGACGCGCCCCGGACGAAGCGCTCCGCGGCGGTCGCAGCCGTCTCGGGGTCGAAGCCGGCCCGCGCCAGGAGGGCGTAGGCCCTGCGGCGGCGATCGCGCGGATCTGCCACGCGCTCGAGTGCGGCGCGCCGCCGCTCCAGCAGGTGCGCGGCGGCCGTGTCATCCGCGCCGCGTGGTACGGCGTCGCGATCCTCCCCCACCCCGGTCACGGCGGTCCCCGGGTCGACCGCGTCGCCCTCCGTGTCGGTCGTCCGCGAGGTGGCGTCCGTCGCCCTTCTGACGAGCACCTCGTCGACGATCTCCCGCCCGACGCCCTTGCGCGCGAGCTCGAGGCGCAGCGCCCGCTCGCCGCGCGGGTGCGCGCGGTCGCGCGACGCGACCCACGCGCGGGCGAATTCCGCGTCGTCGAGGTAGCCGAGGTCGACGAGGCGGGTCACTGCGCCCTCGACGAGGTCCGGCCGGTACCCGGCGTCGGCCAGCCGGCACCGGACCTCGTGGACCGTCCGATGGCGCGACTCGAGCAGGCGTGCAGCGGCCGCGAGGACGGTCTCGGGGTCCTCGACCGCCCCCCGGCGTGCGCGGGCCTCCCCGGGCGTCTCCCGGCGGTGCCGCGCGTGCCCACCGCCGGCGCCGGGTCCCTGATCGCCCGTGCCTCCGCCGGCCGCCATGGGCTACTCCGCCTCTTCGATCCCCTCGACCGGGATGGGCGATTCCGTCACCCGGGCACGGATGCGGCGCTCGATCTCCAGGGCCAGGTCCGGGTTGGACCGGAGAAACTCCTTGGCCGCCTCGCGGCCCTGGCCGAGGCGGGTCTCGCCGAACGTGAACCAGGCCCCGGTCTTGGTCACCACGTCCATGGCGACGCCGACGTCCAGGAGGCCGCCCTCGCGGCTGATCCCCTCGCCGTACATGACGTCGAACTCCGCGACGCGGAACGGCGGAGCGACCTTGTTCTTCACGACCTTCACACGGACGCGATTGCCGATCGACTCCGTCCCGGTCTTGATCGTCTCGACGCGGCGGATGTCGAGCCGGACGGTCGCGTAGAACTTGAGCGCGCGACCGCCGGGAGTGGTCTCCGGGTTCCCGAACATGACGCCGATCTTCTCGCGCAGCTGGTTCGTGAAGACGAGCGATGTGTTCGAGCGGCTGACCGCGCCCGTGAGCTTCCGAAGGGCCTGGCTCATGAGCCGGGCCTGGATGCCGACGAAGCTGTCGCCCATCTCGCCCTCGATCTCCGCCCGCGGCACGAGGGCCGCGACGGAGTCGACGACGACGACGTCCACGCCGCCGGAGCGGATGAGGGTCTCCGTGATCTCGAGCGCCTGCTCACCGGTGTCCGGCTGGCTGACGAGCAGTTCGTCCACGTTCACGCCGCAGGCGCGCGCGTAGCCCGGGTCCAGGGCGTGCTCGACGTCGATGAAGGCGGCGACGCCGCCGCGGCGCTGGGCCTCGGCGATGATGTGCTGGCACACGGTGGTCTTGCCGGAGGACTCGGGGCCGAAGATCTCCGTGACCCGCCCGCGCGGGATGCCGCCGACCCCCAGCGCGAGGTCGAGCGCGATCGATCCCGTGGGGATCGAATCCACCTGCTGTCGCTCGGCGGACCCGAGCTTCATGATCGAGCCGCGGCCGAACTGCTTCTCGATCGCGAGGATGGCGGCGTCCACCGCCTTCTGGCGCTCGGCGGTGCCCTTCTGCTCGGATCCGCGCTCTCCGGAGATCGTCATCGTCGCCCTTCCCCGTGCTCTCGACGGCGCGGTGGAACGGGCGTCCCGACGACGACCGACCCGACCGTCAACTCTCTTCGGTGGTCTCCGGCGCCTCCTCGACGACCGTCCTCGGCTTCCGAT
This sequence comes from uncultured Chloroflexia bacterium, assembly GCA_963717255.1. GTDB lineage: Bacteria > Chloroflexota > Limnocylindria > Limnocylindrales > CSP1-4 > CAIYQJ01. Next base: position 115,305 of record CAVQVT010000011.1, read on the forward strand.
GAGGCTTGATCACCTCGACGTTGGCCGGCGGCTCGAGGAAGGACTGGACCTTCTTCGCGGATGCGTCCTTCGGCTTCTTCTTCGCCTCGCGATGCGGGCGATCCCGGGAGCCCATGCTGGCGCCTCCTCATGCGCGTCATCCTGCCTGACCAGCCTTCACGCCGACTTCGCGACGGATGCATGCCGGCCCATCCGGGGAGCACGGGAGCGCAGTCCGGCCACGTCGACGGGGAAGGTCCCGGCCTCGATCGAACGCCGGATCCTCGCCATGAACTCTAGGGTGAAGGTCAGGTTGTGACAAGTCGCCAGGCGGTACGCGAGCAGCTCGCGCGCCCGGAAGAGATGCGCCAGGTAGGCGCGGGAGAAGCCGCGGCACAGGATGCACGGGCAGTCGTCCTGGACCGGGCGCGGGTCGTCCTGCATCTCCGCGTTCTTCATGTTCAGGCGGCCACCGGGCACCCAGAGCTGCCCGTTGCGCGCGACGCGCGCGGGCAGGACCGAGTCGAAGAGGTCCACGCCCCGATCTACGGCGTCCACGATGTCCAGCGGCGACCCGAGGCCCATCAGATAGCGCGGCCGGGGATCGTCCGCGAGGAGCGTGACCACGACGTCCAGCACGGCGTTGCGCTCCTCGAGCGTCTCGTCACCGGCGAGGCCACCGATGTTCAGCCCGTCGAACGGCAACGCGGCGATCGCCCGCGTGGACGCCGCCCGCTGGTCCCCGTCCAGCCCGCCCTGGATGACCCCGAAGAGGGCCTGGTCGGGCCGGCGGCGCGCGGCGACGCACCGCGCCGCCCAGCGGTGCGTGCGCTCCGTGGCGTCGAGGAGCGCCGCCGGGTCCGTGGAGGCCGGCGGGACCGGCTGGTCGAGCGCCACGGCGACATCGGCGCCGAGCGCCTCCTGGATCGCGACCGCCGACTCCGGCGTCAGGCGCTGGACCGACCCGTCGAGGTGGCTGCGGAAGGTGACCCCGTCGTCGTCGATCGTCCGGAGGTCGCCGAGCGAGACGACCTGGAAGCCGCCCGAATCCGTGAGGATGGGCCGGTCCCAGCCCATGAACCGGTGCAGGCCGCCCAGCCGCTGGATCCGCTCGTGCCCGGGCCGGAGGAAGAGGTGGTACGTGTTCGCGAGCACGATCGAGGCACCCGCCTCCCGCAGGTCGTCGGGGTGGAGCGCTTTCACGGTCGCATTGGTGCCGACCGGCATGAAGGCGGGCGTCTCGACGACCCCGTGGGGCAGGGTCAGCCGCCCCACGCGCGCGCGCGTGGCGCCGTCGTCCGGCGGCGGGGCGACGACGCGGAAGTCCGCGGGCCCGGTCACCTCTCGGATTCTTCTTCGGCGCCCTGGCTGTCCTCGTCGGCATCGTCCCTGAGGGCCGAGATCGCCTGTGCGATCTCGATCTCATCGGCCGTCGACTCCGCGCCCTCCAGGTCCGTCGGTGCAGCGGCGGTCGAGATCGTCGCGGCCTCGGGTGCCCTGCCTTCGTCGGTCGTTCCGCCGTCCCAGGGCAGAGGCGCCATCGGCACCCCGCGCCGGGGCGCTGGCACGTCGATGCCCTCCTCGGCAAGGTGCCTCCAGGCTGCGTGCGTCGCGGTGAGGTGGTTCCACGCCGCGTCCGTCGCGATCCGGCCCTGCGGCGTCCGCTCGAGGAAGCCGATCCGGAGGAGGTACGGCTCGTAGACGTCCTCCACCGTCTCGACCTCCTCCGCGAGCACCGCCGCGAGCGCCGCCACCCCGACCGGCCCGCCCCCGAACTTCTGGAAGACGGTCGCGAGGAGACGGCGGTCCGTGCCGTCCAGGCCTTCGTGGTCGATCTCGAGCGCCGTCATCGCCTCCTCGACGGCCTCCGCGTCCACCCGGCCGTCGCGATGCACCTCGGCATGGTCGCGGGCCCGCTTCACGAGGCGGTTGACGACGCGCGGCGTCGCGCGCCCGCGCACCGCGAGCATGAGAGCCGCCTCGGGCGTGAGGTCGATCCCGAGGATGTGGGCCGTCCGGCGCGCGATCGCGGCGAGGTCCTCGGGCTCGTAGAAGTCCAGCCGGTACGTCGCGCCGAACCTGTCACGCAGCGGGCTGCTGATGCGGCCGGCGCGCGTGGTGGCCCCCACGATCGTGAAGGGGCGCAGCGTGAGGCGCAGGGACCGGGCGGACGGGCCCTTCCCGATCATCACGTCCAGTGCGAAATCCTCCATCGCCGGGTAGAGGATCTCCTCGACGGAGCGCCCGAGACGGTGGACCTCGTCGATGAACAGGACGTCACGGGCGTCCAGGGACGTGAGGATCGCCGCGAGGTCTCCGGGCCGCTCGATCGCCGGCCCGCTCGCGTACCGGATGTTCACGCCGAGCTCGCGGGCGACGATCGTGGCGAGCGTGGTCTTGCCGAGCCCGGGCGGCCCGTGCAGGAGGATGTGGTCGGCCGCCTCTCCCCTCCTCCGGGCCGCCTCGAGGAGCACACTGAGGTTCGCCTTGACGTCGCTCTGCCCGACGTACTCGACCAGGGTCCGGGGGCGCAGCGAGCGTTCGAGCGCGATCTCCTCGCCATCGGAGATGTCCGTCGCGAGGAGCCGCGGATCGTGCTCGGTCATGGCGTCGAGGATAGCACGCGGAACGCTCTTTGGTACAGATGTTCGAACGCCGGCCGAGCCCGCGCGGGCCTCAGTCCACGACCGACGCGGTGAGCGCGGCCTTCACGCGGTCCTCGAGCGACGCACCCGGCAGGACGGCGACGGCGCCTTGTCGCGCGGCGCCCCGGGCCTCCTGGAGGCTGTACCCGAGCGCCTGGAGGGCCGCGACCACCTCGGACTCGCGCGACGCGTCCGTCCCGGCTGCCGCGCCGCCCGCTCCGACGGCCGCGACCCCGGCGGCGTCCACCTTCTCCTTCAGCTCGAGGCAGATCCGGCCCGCGAGGCGCTTCCCGACGCCCGGGACGCTCACCAGGACCGCCTGGTCGTCCTGGACGATGGCGAGCTGGAGGTCGGCGACGTGCCGGCTCCCGACGATCGCGAGCGCGACCCTGGGCCCGACGCCCTGGACCGTGAGGAGCAGCGTGAAGAAGCCAAGCTCGCCGGAGGTCGCGAAGCCGTACAGCGCCTGTTGGTCCTCCCGCACGAGGTGGTACGTGTGGACCTTCAGCCGCGAGCCCGGGGTCGCGGCCGCCAGCAGCGACGGCGCCGCGAAGACCCGGTAGCCGATCCCGCCGACCTCGACGACGAGCGAGTCGGCCGAGACGGCCCCGACGGTGCCGTCGAGGGACGCGATCATCGGCCCGGGCCCTTCGCGGGCGTCCCGGGCGACCCCACGCGCGACTCCGCGGCCGACCTGCGCTCGGCCTCGAGCGCCTCCCGGACCGCGCGCTCGTACGGCGAGGGCCCGGCCACCATCGGCGCCGCCGCGGCACGATCGAAGACCGGTCCTGCACGGGATGCGCTCTCCGCCGATCCCGCCGTGTGGGCGGCCCAGATGGCGACGGCGAGCGCGTCGGCGGCGTCGTCGGGCCGCGGGTCGCTCGCCAGGCCGAGGACGGTGCGCACCATCCGCTGGACCTGTCGCTTGTCGGCGGCTCCGTGTCCCGTGACCGCCTGCTTCACCTCGTTGGGCGTCGCCTCGACGACCGGGATGCCGGCCCGGGCGGCCGCCAGGAGGATGACGCCCCGCGCATGGCCCACCGCGACGGCGGTCTGGGCGTTCTGCTGGAAGTAGATCCGCTCGACGGCGAGAACGCTCGGAGCGAAGCGCACGATCAGCTCCGCGATGCCGTCGTGGACGAGCAGCAGACGGTCCGGCAGGGAGAGCTCCGGCGACGTCGTGAGGCAGCCGTGCGCCACCTCCCGGAGGGTGGCTCCGCGGACGTCGACGACGCCGTACCCGACGGCGGCGGTCCCGGGGTCCACCCCGAGCACGATCACCCCGCGACCTCTGCGAAGACCTCCTCCGGGATGTCGAAGTTGGCGCTCACCCGCTGGACGTCGTCGAGGTCCTCGAGGAGCTCCACGAGGCGGAGCGCCTGGCGTGCCCTGTGCGCGTCGAGCTCGACCGTGTTCTTCGCGATCATCGCGATCTCGGCCGACTCGACCTTCACGCCGGCGGACTCGAGCGCCTTGCGCACCGCCTCGAGGTCGCCGGGCTCGGCGTAGACCTCGATGGGGTCGGTGTCCGTGTCGATGTCCGACGCTCCGCCGTCGATCGCGACCAGAGCGACCTCGTCCGCGTCGACACCCGCCCGCGGGACCGCGATGACCCCGCGCTGCTCGAACTGCCAGGCGACGGCGCCGGACCCGGCCAGCTGGCCGCCGGACTTCGTGAACATCGACCGGACCTCGGCAGCCGTGCGATTGCGGTTGTCCGTCTGCGCCTCCACGAGGACCGCGATGCCGCCCGGGCCGTAGCCCTCGTAGACGATCTCCTCGTACGCCTCCGTGTCACCGCCGCCGCTGCCGCGCTCGATGGCCCGCTTGATGTTGTCCATCGGCATGTTGACCGACCGTGCCTTCTCGATCGCCAGCCTGAGGCGGTAGTTGGCGTCGGGGTCCGGGCCGCCCATGCGCGCCGCGATGATGATCTCGCGCGCGACCTTGGTGAACAGCGCGCCGCGCTTGGCGTCGTTCGCGCCCTTCTGGCGCTTGATCGTGGACCATTTGCTGTGGCCGGACATGGCCCGAAGTATACGGGAGCCCGGGCTCCCCTCCCGGCGGGTCCGGGCCCCGCTCCGCGACGACGGTGGCGCGCGGGGACGGCGACGGCCGGCGGGTATCATGTGCGAACGACCCCAGCGGCCGGCCCACGCCCGGGCCGGCGCCACTCTGTCAGCTTCCGCATGAGGGACCCGGCGTGACCACGACCAAGAGCGTCGACCTGCCCCACCTCCGGAGCGTCGTCGTCGCCGCGCACCAGGGCGCGGGGAAGACGACGCTCGCCGAGAGGCTCCTCTTCGAGGGCGGCGCCCTCACCCGCATCGGCCGCGTCGACGACGGCACGGCCAGCCTCGACTACGAGCCCGAGGAGCACAAGCGCAGGCAATCGCTGAGCCTGTCGGTCGCCTCGTTCGACCACGCGGGGACGCGCATCACGCTACTGGACACGCCCGGCTATCCGGACTTCGCCGGCGAGGTCGTCATGGGCTACGCGGCCGCGGACGGCGCTCTGATCCTCATGGACGCCGGTGGCGGGGTGGAGGCCGGCACGGAGCTCGCCGTCGACCTCGGGCGTGAGCACCGGATGCCCGCCCTCGTGGTCGTCACCAAGTGCGACCGAGAGAACGCCGACCCGGGCGCCGCGCTCGACGCTCTCCGTGCCGCATTCGGCGACAAGATGGCCCCGCTCCACGTGGCCATCGGGGCGGCCGACTCGTTCGAGGGGTACGTGGACCTCGTCCACGGCAGGGCGTACCGCTGGGACGGCAAGGCCGAGGTCGAGGCCGCCATCCCCGAGGCCCTGACGGCCGAGATCGCGCGGCGACGCGAGCAGCTCCTCGAAGCCGCCGCCGAGGCGGACGACGAGGTGCTCATGAAGTACCTCGAGGGCGAGGAGATCACGGACGCCGAGTTCGAGGCGGTCGTCCACGCCGCGGTGAAGGACGCGATCATCGCGCCCGTGCTCGTGGCGAGCGCGGCCAAGGGGATCGGCGCGAAAGGCCTGGCCGACGCGATCGTCCGCTACCTCCCCTCCCCGCTCGAGGAGGGCGCCGTCGCGGCCGCCGAGGCGAAGTCGGGCGACGCCGTGGAGGTCATGCCGGACCCGGCCGGGCCGCTCCTCGTCCGCGTCTTCAAGACGGCCGCCGACCAGCACGTCGGGCGCATCACCTACATGCGCGTGGTCTCCGGAACGCTCAAGAGCCAGGGCCACGCGTGGAACTCCACGCGCGGCGAGGACGAGCGCATCGGACAGCTGCTCTTCCTCCACGGCAAGGACCAGGAACCCGTCGGCGAGCTCAAGGCCGGCGAGATCGGCGCGGTCGCCAAGCTCGCCGTCACCGCGACGGGCGACACCATCTCGGTCAAGGAGAAGCCGCTGCAGCTGCCCGCGCTCGTGTTCCCGGATCCGACCCTCGTCGTCGCCATCGAGCCCCTGACGAAGGCCGACCTCGACAAGATGGGTCCTGCCCTCCAGCGGATGCTCGAGGAGGAGCCCACCGCGCGCGTCGAGCGCAGCGACGCCGGCGAGCAGCTCCTCGTCGCGATGGGCGAGACGCACGTCGCCGTCATCACCGAGCGCGTGAAGCGCAAGTTCGGGTCGTCGATCGTCACCCACACGCCGAAGGTCGCCTACCGCGAGACGATCCGCGGCAAGACGCAGTCCCACGGCCGCTACAAGAAGCAGACCGGCGGCCACGGGATGTTCGGCGACGTGTGGATCGAGCTCGAACCCAACCCGGGCGGCGGCGTCGAGTTCGCGGAGCGCGTCGTCGGCGGCTCGGTCCCGCGCAACTTCTTCCCCGGCGTCGAGAAGGGCATCCGGGCGGCGGCCGTCGAGGGCGTCATCGCGGGATACCCGCTCGTCGACTTCAAGGCGACGCTGTACGACGGCTCGTTCCACCCGGTGGACTCGAACGACCTCTCCTTCCAGATCGCCGCGTCGATGGCACTCAAGCAGGGCGTCCACGACGCCCGGCCGGTCCTGATGGAGCCGATCATGGCCGTCACGGTCCGGGTCCCGGAGCGGTTCATGGGCGACGTCAGCCGTGACCTCAACGGCCGACGCGGCCGCGTGCTCGGGCTCGACTCCGCCGGCGCCGGCATGCAGATCATCACCGCGCACGTCCCGCAGTCCGAGCTCTTCGGCTATGCGACCGAGCTCCGCTCGATCACCGGAGGACGGGGCACGTTCAGCGCAGCGCTCGACCACTACGAGGACGTCCCGGGCCACGTCGCCGACAAGATCATCGAGGCCCACAAGAAGGAGGTCGAGGCCGGGGGCCACTGAGCCCCCAGCCTCGCGGGGGGTGCGCGGCGCCTCCGCGGCGCCTCATCCCGCTCCATCACGAGGCTCCGCCCGGCGCGGGGCCTCGGCGTCTCAACGGCGCGAGCCCGCCAGGTACCGCTCGCGAACGGCGTCCACGGCCCGACGCGCCTCCATGACGTCGTCGGGCGGCGCCGCACCGCCAGCGGGAGACGGCTCCGGCGCCGCCGCGGGTCGCCGGAGGAAGCCGAACCGGGACTTCGGGGCGACACCGCCCGGCGGGCTCGTCGTCGCGGCGCCCGCTTCGACCTCGCGCGAGGCGCCGACCATCGCGACGATCACGGCGTTGTGCACGTACGTCCGCTCACGGCCGCCGTCCCACTGGCCGGTGACGAGGTACCGCCGTGTCAGGCCGAACGGCGCCCGCCAGTGCCCGATCACGATCTCGTCGCCGTCGCGCAGCGTCTCGAGCCAGTCGTCGTCGCCCACCGGTCGGATCTCGTGGTCGTACGCGTGGCGCTCGTACGTCGTCCGACCACCGCCGGGCGCGGGGTACCCGCCGGACCGGTCGGCCCGGGCGTAGCAGACGGGGCACTCCGCGGGCGTGTCGTCCGCCGCGACGGCCGGGGAGGCGCCGTACGGCAGGCCGCACCGCCGACAGAAGGCGCCGCTCGTCGTGGAAGCGTATCCGCACCGGAGGCACGTGCGCGTCGCGCCCTCGCTCACGGGGAAGAGCCCTCGCGGACGAGCATCCGGTAGTCGCGTCGGCCGCGACGGATGAGCAGGAACCGGCCGGCGAGCAGCGCGTCCGTCCCGACACCCGCCGCCGCGTCCGTGGCCGGCCGGCCGTTGAGCGTGAGGCCGCCCTGGTCCACGAGACGCCGCGCCTCTCCACGCGAGGCGGCTGCACCGGCGGCGATCGCCACGTCCGTCACGGTCCGCGGCTCGGTGTCCGGCCAGCGCGCGGTGGGGATCTCGCGGGCGACCGCTTCGAGCGTGGCCGCATCGGCGTGGACCGGGTCGCCGCCGAACAGGATCCCGCTCACGCGCGCGACCTCGTCGGCCGCCTCGCGCCCGTGGATCCGCTCCGTGATGTCCCGGGCCAGCGCGCGCTGCGCTGCCCGCGCCTCCGGTCGAGCGTCGCGCTCGGCCTCCAGGGCCTCGATCTGCTCGCGGCCCATGAGGGTGAACCACCGGAGGTAGACCGGGACATCCCGGTCGTCCGCGTCGATCCAGTACTGGTAGAACCGGTACGGCGAGGTCAACGACGGGTCGAGCCACACCGACTCGCCGCCTTCGCTCTTGCCGAACTTCGCGCCGGACGGGGTGAGGAGGAGCGGGTACGACAGCCCGTGGGCCGGGTCGTGGCCCTCGCCGCGTCCCTCGACCCGGCGGATCAGCTCCATCCCGGCGGTGATGTTCCCCCACTGGTCCGCGCCGCCGGCCTGAAGCTCCACGCCGTGCTCGCGGTACAGGTGCAGGAAATCGGCCGACTGGAGGAGCATGTAGCTGAACTCGGTGAACGAGAGCCCGCCGGCCAGCCGCATCTGCACCGAGTCCTTCGCGAGCATGTACGGGATCGTGAAGTGCTTGCCGACGTCCCGGAGGAAATCGAGCAGGCCGACCGGTCCCAGCCAGTCCAGGTTGTTCGCCATCTCCGCCTGAGTCGGACCCGGCGAGAAGTCGAGGAATCGCTCCAGCTGGCGCCGGATCGCCGCCGCGTTCGCGTCCACCACGTCGCGGTCGAGCAGGACGCGCTCGGAGGACCGGCCGGAGGGGTCTCCCACCATGCCGGTCGCGCCGCCGACGAGGGCGACGGGCCGGACGCCGCGGCGCTGGAGGCGCATGAGCCCGAAGGCGGGCACCAGGTGGCCGACGTGAAGCGACGCCGCGGTGGGGTCGAAGCCGTTGTAGGCGGCGATCGGCGCGCCCGTTGCGAGCCTCTCGGGCAGGCCCGCCGAGGTCGCGTGGATCAGCCCGCGCCAGCGCAGGTCGTCGAGCAGCGTGGAGAGCGGGCCGTCCGGGCCGGCCGCGAGGTCGGTCATCGGGCCCGCCGGCTCGGTGGGCAGGGCTTCACGGCGTTCCATGCTATCGTCTCGGCGGTATGCAGACCAGCACCGCGCGACGCCAGCGTGAACGGCGCAACGGTGCAGCCCGTCGATCGGGCGGCACGAACGCCGGTCGCGGCATCGCGATCGCGCTCCCTCTCCTCCTCTTCGCCTCCTTCCTCGTCCTCGGCAGCATGGGCTTCGCCGCGGCCGTCGGGGCCTACTCGTCGTTCAGCCGGGACCTCCCCGACCCGAAGGCTCTCCTCGAGAACATCACGTTCAACCAGGAGACCACCGTCTACGACCGGACGGCGAAGGTCCAGCTCGCGACGTTCGCGACCGAGAAGCGCCAGGTGATCGAGTTCGACCAGATCCCGGAGGTCCTGGTCGACGCGACCACCTCGATCGAGGACAAGTCGTTCTGGGAGAACGCCGGCTTCGACCCGCTCGGCATCGCCCGTGCCGCGATCTCCAGCACCGGCGGCGCCTCCACGATCACCCAGCAGCTGGTGCGGGCCCGCCTGCTCCCCGAATCGGCCTTCGCGGGCACCAAGTACGAGCGGAAGATCAAGGAGATCATCCAGTCGATCCGCCTCACGCAGGAGTACCCGGGTGAAGAGGGCAAGAAGCGGATCATGGCCCTCTACCTCAACCAGAACTTCTACGGGAACAACAGCTACGGCGTGAAGGCCGCGGCGCGCAGCTACTTCGGCGTCACCGACCTCTCGAAGCTCACGCTCGCCCAGGCGGCCATCCTCGCGGCCATCCCGCAGTCCCCGTCGGACTACGACCTCGTCGCGAACGCCGTCGAGCAGGAGGCCGCGGACGGCAAGACGACCCTCGTCGTCCCGCCCGAGGCGCCGATCGTCCAGCGCCGGAACCTCGTGCTCGAGCTCATGAAGACGCGGAGCGTGCTGTCCGGGGACCGGTACACCCAGGCCGACTACGAGAAGGCGAAGGAGGACCCGGTCCTCCTCGCTCCGCAGACGACCCCGCGCTGGCGGGCGCCGCACTTCGTCTGGCAGGTGCGCCGCGAGCTCGGGAGGATCCTCTGCGGACCGGATGCCGGGCAGGACTGCCCGCTGATCGACACCGGCGGCTACAAGGTCGTCACGACGCTCGACTGGAAGATGCAGCAGTCCGCCGAGAAGTGGTCGAACGCGGCTGGTCGCGGTCCCGTCCAGAAGAAGCCGGCCTCCTACTACAAGGCACTCAAGGTCCCGTACCGCGACTGGCTGAAGAACCTCGAGGGCAAGGGCGTCAACAACGCGGCGCTCACCTCGATCGACTACCGGACCGGCCAGGTCCTCGCCCACACCGGCAGCGCGGGCTACTACCTCTCCGGCAAGAACAAGAAGTTCCAGCCCCAGTTCGACGCCATGGCTGACGGATGGCGTCAGCCCGGGTCGGCGTTCAAGCCGATCAACTACATCACGGGCATCGAGGACGGCACCCTCACCGCCGCCTCGATGTTCATGGACGTCGTCACCGACTTCGGGGGCGGCTGGACGCCGGCCGACGCGGACCGCATGGAACGGGGTCCGCTCCGGCTGCGGCAGGCGCTGCAGGTCTCGCTGAACATCCCGGCGATCAAGGCCGCCGCATACAACGGCGTGGACCATGTCCTCCAGACCGCGCGCCGGTTCGGCATCCGCTTCCAGGACGGGGTGGACCCGGGTCTCTCCGTGGCGATCGGCACGGCCGAGATCCACATGGACGACCTCGCGAGCGCCTACGGCGCGATCGCGAACGGGGGCGTCCTGGTGCCGCGGACCACGATCCTGAAGGTCACCGACCCGCAGGGCAACACGATCTGGCCGGTCCCCGGCGCGAAGACGAAGACGACCAAGGTCGTGAGCCCCCAGGCGGCCTTCATCATGACCGACATCCTGGCCTCCAACACGGACCCGGCCAAGAACCCCTTCTGGAGCGCGCGCAAGCTGACCAACGCCGCCGGGACGCGCCGGCCGGCGGCCCTCAAGACCGGCACGACGGACTCGACGATCGACCTCACGGCCGGCGGCTTCGTCGCCCCGCCGAAGGACAAGAAGAAGCCGGCCATCGTGACGGTCGCGTGGATGGGTAACAGCGACAACAGCGCACCCCCGGAGGGCGTCGTCGCCCTCGAATCCGCCGCCTCGCTCTGGCAGGAGTTCATGAACGAGGTGACGAAGGCGCTGCCGATCGCGGACTTCGTCGAGCCCGGGGGCATCGTCCGGGCGAAGGTGGACGCGTGGTCCGGACTCAAGCCGGGCCCCGGGACGACCCGCACCGTCACCGAGATCTTCATCGACGGTACTGTGCCGACGAGGGTCGACGACACGAAGACCGAGATCGAGATCGACAGCGCGACCGGCGAGCTCTGGCAGGAGGGCTGCACCGGGCCCATGGAGAAGAAGACATTCCTCGACCTCTCGAACGTCGAGAGCGCCTTCCCGCAGTGGAAGCCGTTCAACCTCGGCTGGATCAAGCGCGCCGAGAAGGGCGCGGGCGTCCGGGGCGGCCCCGAGCGGACGCCGACCTCCTACTTCTACCAGACGGGTGGATGGATGCCCTTCGGATCGTCGTGGGGCGCGGAGATGGCACCCACGAAGACGTGCGAGCCGGTCCCGCAGGAGACCTACGATCCGGGAACCGACCCGAACTCGCCGTTCTACGATCCGCTCCTCGACCCGAATGTCCCGTCGGCGGAGTTCCCGTGGGACACGCCGGCACCGGGGGCCACCCAGCCAACGCCGTAGAGCCATCGCGGGGACCCGTCGCGCCGGTGGCGCACACGGCCCCGGGGCCGTCCGGCGCGCGCCTCGCGGATCAGAACTCGACGATCGTGGCCCCGTCGCCGCCCTCGCCGCGCGCGCCCGGCCGCCACGTGCGCACGAGCGGGCTCGCGGCCACGCTGCCACGCACCGCGTCGCGAAGCGCCCCCGTGCCGAGCCCGTGGACGACCGTGGCCCGCTCAAGGCCGGCGAGAGCCGCGTCATCGAGGTAGCGGCCCAGCATCTCGAGCGCCTCCTCCACTCGCGCGCCGCGGAGGTCCAGGGAGGACGCCACGGTGCGTGCGCGGTCGAGCCGGAGGAGCGGGATCGACCCGCTCGAGGACTCGGCGTCCGTCCGGCGGGCCGGGCGCGCCGGCTCGGGGGCCGCGCCGGCCGGCACGAGGTCCTCGGTCTCCACGGTGACCCGCATCCCTCCGACCTCGAGCGTGGCCCGCCGTCCGCCGCGATCGAGCGCGGCGATGCGCCCGTCCCATCCCCGCGTCCGGCTCCGGGCCCGCATCCCGACGCGCCACGCGACGTCGGCGGGCGCCTCGGGCTCGGGGACCGCCTCCTCGGTCGCCGGGAGCTGGGCGAGGTGCTCGTCGGCCGTGCGCTCGATCCGGTCGAGCGCGGACGTGGTCAGCGCCTCGCGCTCCAGCCGCTTCCGCGCGGCGCGCACCTCGTCCCGCAGGGAGGAGACGATCCGCTCGGTCTCCAGGCGCGCGGCCTTCACGGCGTCGTCGCGCTCGACACGGGCTCGACGACGCTCCTCGTCCGCCTGGCGGCGGGCCTCGGCCGCCCGGGACTCGGCCGCACGAGCCCGGGCGAGGGCGTCGACCGCCTCGCCCTCGTGGCGCCGGATGGAGGCGAGGGTCTCCTCGAAGGCGACCTGGCCCTCGGTGAGCCGGGAGCGGGCGTCGTCCACGATCGCCGTCGGCAGGCCGAGACGCTCCGCGATCTGGAACGCGTGGCTCGTGCCGGGCAGCCCGATCGAGACCCGGTACGTGGGGCTCAGGGTCTCGAGATCGAACTCCACCGAGGCGTTCCTGCGCCTGCGGCGTGGCGTGCGCGTACACCTTCAGCTCGGCGTAGTGCGTGGTCGCCGCCACCAGCGCCTCCGACCGGATGAAGTGGTCGAGGAGCGCCTGCGCCAGCGCCGATCCCTCGGTCGGGTCCGTCCCGGCACCGAGCTCGTCGAGGAGCACGAGCGTCTCCGGGCCGGCGGCCTCGACGATCCGCGTGATCGATCGGAGGTGGCCGGAGAACGTCGAGAGCGACTGCGCGACCGACTGCTCGTCCCCGATGTCCGCGAAGACGTCCCGCAGCACCGGCAGCGAGCTGCCCGCCTCCGCCGGCACGTGGAGGCCGGCCTGGTGCATGAGGCACAGGAGGCCGATCGTGCGCAGCGTGACCGTCTTGCCGCCCGTGTTCGGGCCCGTGACGACGAGCGCGGTGAACTCGCCGCCGAGGTCGACGTCGATCGGGACGACGCGGCCCGAGAGGCCCGGGTGGCGGGCGCTCTTGAGGACGATCCGCGGCGAGCCGGTCGTCTCCGCGCGGGTCGCGTCCATCTCCCCCGCCAGGCGCGCCTTGGCGCTCCACAGGTCGAAGCGCGCGAGCGCGTCCACCGTCGCGCCGAGCGCGGGAGCATTGGCGCCCACGAGTGCGGAGAGCTCGTCGAGGATCCGCTCGACCTCCACCTGTTCCGCGAGCTGCGCCTCGCGCCAGGCGTTTCCCAGCTCGACGGCGATGAGCGGCTCCACGAAGACGGTCTGGCCGCTCCCGGACGCGTCGTGGACGATCCCCTTCACCCGCCCGCGTGCCTCTGCTCGGACCGGCACGACGTAGCGGCCGTTGCGGAGCGTGATGATGGGCTCCTGGAGCACCGCGCCGAGCTCCGACGAGTGGACGAGCGTGTCGAGGCGCGCGCGGAGCCGCTCGTAGGCGATGCGGACGGCCCGCCGCAGGCCGCCGAGGCGCGGCGACGCGCTGTCGAGCAGCTCGCCCGTGGGGTCGAAGCTGCGTTCGAGCACGCTCCGGAGCGCGGGCAGCGGCTGGATCGTCGCGGCCGAGGTCGCGCAGGAGGGGCCGCCGCTCGCCGGCGAGCGCGTCCCCGAGGCGGCCCGCCGCTTCGAGCGTCTCCGCGATGGCGACGAACTGCGCGGCGTCGAGCCGGCCGCCCCGAGCGGCCCGCCCCACCGCGGGGCCGATGTCGTGCGCCCCGCCGATCCCGACGCCGGGACGCTCCCGGAGCAGGGCGCGCGCCTCGTCGGTCTCCTGGAGGCCCCGGGCGACGATCACCGGGTCCGCGGACGGCTCGAGCGACTCGGCGAGGCGCCGGCTCGGCGGGAACTGGGTCGCCTCCGCGAGCCGTGCGCGGACGAGGGGGAACTCGAGGAGCGTGATGGACTTCGCGTCCATCAGGGCTCCCCCGCGTCGGGGAGCGGCCGGGAGACCGCGGTGCTGCCCGCGAGCGCGAAGCGCCACGAGACCAACGCCCATGGCGCGCCGGCGGACTCGACCCCCACCCGGGGGCCCGTGAGGAGGCGCCCGTCGGGCGGCCCGGACGTCGGCAGGCGGAGCCGCAGCGGGCCGTCGGCGTCGCACAGGTCCGTCCCGCTCATCGACGCCTCCACGGAGAGCGCGGCGCCCACGAGGCCGGGCCCGGATGCGAGCCGATGGGCCGGCAGCGCCGCGATCCGCACGCGGTCGGCGGCCTCCCGCGAAGCATCCGGGGTCCGCCGGCCCGCGGCCGCCGCCGCGACGCGGGCGCGTCGCATCGCCTCGACTGCCGGACAGGGGTTCGAGGGCGCGGACGAGGATCGCGGCGGCGTCGCCGTCGGCGCCGGCCACGACGTTGAGGCAGAGGTGCATACCGTACACACGATAGACGTATGCGTGTCCGGCCGGCCCGAACATCGCCGCGTTCCGGGCGGTCCTCCCCGGTCGCGCGTGCGAGGCGCGGTCCTCCGGCCCGCCGTACGCCTCGACCTCCACGATGCGCCCGGCCCGCAGGCCGTCCGCGTCCACGCGCACGAGGATCGCGCCGAGGAGGGCGAGCGCGGCCGTCGGCGCGTCCGCCTCGAGCAGCGCGCGCGGGAACGGGAGAGTGGCGTCGTGCATCGCGGCGCCCGGCGGGACCGCGGTCAGCGGACGAAGAGCAGCCGCAGGGAGTCCGGGATGAGCGGGCCCGCGAGCGCGACGAAGACCGGCACGATCGTATCCAGGGTGAAGGCCCCCATGGTGGAGAGCACGATCCCGTCGTACGCCGTCCGGAGGATCGCGTACTCGTCGGGATCGTAGATCTCCGTCGGGGAGCCGAAGTACGACGCGAGGATGATCGCCGACGATCCCCATGAGGAGCAGCGCCTCGACGACCCCGAGCGCCCCGCCGAGGATCTCGTCCACCCACTCCTGGTCCTCTACGATCGGCGCGCGGCTGGTAGAAGCCCTGGATGAGGACCGTGGTGAAGATCTGGAAGAGCACGAACAGCCCGCCGAACGCGAGCATCATGACGTAGTCGGGCGGGAACTGCGTCCAGCTGCTGGCGAGGATCTCGCCCACGGGGACCCGCAGGTTGGCCGCGAGGAGGAACGCGATCATCGTGGCCGCGATCCCGAGCAGACGGCGGACCACGCCTTGCACGAAACCGGCGACGAAGCCGATGAGCAGTGCGGCGATGAACAGCAGGTCGAAGAGTGCGACCCCGTACTGGGTCAACCGATCCTCCCCCGACACCACGGGACCCTGTCCGTGCTGCCCCCGAGGATAGCACCGGGTCGCGAGGCTCCTGCGCGCCCCGGGCGGTACGCGGCGCGGCGGGGCAACGCCGTCACGTGCGGATGCGGCCTCCGACGTCGGCGGCCAGCGCGTCCCCGATGGCCGCGACCACGCCGTCGACCTCCGTGTCGGTGAGCGTCCGATCGGGCGCCTGGAGCACGAACCGTATGGCCACGCTCTTCTCGTGGGCCTCCAGCGGGGCGCCGCGGTAGACGTCGAACAGCCGGATGTCACGGAGCAGCCCACCCGCGGCGCGCCGTGCGCACTCCACGACGGCGGCTGCCGGGATCTCGTCCGCGACGACGACCGCGAGGTCGCGATCGACCGCCTGGAACCGCGGCAGTGCACGGGCACGCGCCGGTGCGATCGACCCCCCGGCGAGGCCGGCGACCGCCAGCTCTGCGACGAGGACCCGCGGAGTCCGGAGCTCCCACGCCTCCGCGATCGCGGGATGCAGCTCCGCGAGATGCCCGGAGATCGCGAGGTCGCCCGGCGCGACGACGTACCCGTTCGGCCGTGGGCCGCCGGTCGGGCCCATGCGCGCGGTGACACGCGCGGCGCGGCCCGGGTGGAACGGCATGCCCCGAAGGTCGCGAGCGTACGCCACCGGCCCGAGGCCGAGTCGCTCGGCGACGACCTC
>CAVQVT010000012.1:0-115367 GCA_963717255.1 uncultured Chloroflexia bacterium
CTCCTCGAAGATCTTACGAAAACGCTCTTCACTTTCCCTGAGAGTTTCCTCTGCAGATTTCCGTTCAGTAATATCCCTGCAAATAGACTGGAAATACTTGATCCCCTCAATTTCGACTTTACGGGCACTAATTTCAACAGGCATTAGGGTGCCATCTTCCCTGATATGGACAGTTTCATAAGTTGCATATCCTTTTTCATCAAGAATCCTGCTCTCATTTTCCAGTTCCTTGACTGCTCCGGGAGCCCGTATTTTTAAAAGGCTCATCCCTATAAGTTCATCCCTGTCGCGCTGATAAGCTTCGCATGCCCTGTCATTGACGTCAATAATGACCATGTTCCTGTCGGTAAGGAATATTATGTCATTTGCATATTTCAGTATATAGTCGAAATGCTTTCTTAAAGCCTGATGATCAAGCTCGGTCTCATACTTTTCACGATAAAATCTTGCATTTTCATTCCATTCGAGGATCCCAAGCAGGAGACCGATAGTCAGAATGAAGAGGATTATTATGATAATTATCATTGTCATCTGCTCATTGAGAGCATAAAGACCTCATTAAGGTTAACCTTCGCTACCATATACCATGGAGTTCCAGGAACCTTCCTCATGGCGGCAAGAACAGATGCCCCCCTGTAATCTACACCATCAGTTGTCCCTTCAATACCCCTGACAGCCATTGCTTCCGGGAGTTTCTCCTCTGATACTGATTTTCTAAGCTCCAGCTCAGAATTCATTTTAAACCTTAGTTCACTCAGGTATAAAATCTCGTCACCTTCCTGCCTGACAAGAAACGATTCAGTAGTTATTCCGGGTACCGGCCAGACCTGAACCAATGGATAAAGATCTCTTCAGGATCGATCCTGATGACCAGTAGGCCAAATGCTGATGAGTCCTTTTGCCAGGTATTGATAAGAGGTACAACAAGATCAAGATGTATATAACGAATATTGCCGGCCTTTTGAAGGTAGTAAGTATTCCTGACTCAAGGTTAAGCAACTCAGGAAAAATGAGCTTCAGGTGATCTCCGATCACAGCGTCCTGGCCAGGATAATATCCCCTGACCAAACCAGTTGAATCAATAAGAAGGACATTTTTGTATTCGGGACTTCCGGTGACGGATTTCAGACTTGTCCTGATACCAGAACGGAGATCTGGATTATCCTCGCCATGTAAATACTCGTATAATAGTTTTATGAAAGGTGTATTCTCCCCTATCAGGACTGCATCGCCTAACCTTTCATTCCGCCATTGGGCTATCTGGCTTACCTTAAGGTCAGCAATAGCAGAAAGCTCAAGATTCTTATCCTTCAACAGCCTGGCTTTCTGGCTTTTATAATAAAAGTACCCCAGCAAGATACTGCTTGCCGAAATAATTATGAAAAGAACTATTAATAACCACGGTGTGGCTGGTCTTTGCCTGTGCGAAATCATTCCTGTTCGCCTTTAAAATCAATTAAATTTTATAAATCCTTTCACAATCGAGTTTTCAAAATAATAAATTGCTCCAATATTAAGTCAATCCTCACTTTTTATAAGATCAGGCCGGGATTCGTTCTTCTTTATTATAACCGAGGCAACAATTGAAACAAGAAGGACTGTAACAATTATTAACAGTGATAAAAATATCGGTATTTCAAAATGAAAATAGGATGCAAGCATTTTAAGGCCTACGAATGAAAGCACAATTGCCAGACCTACTTTCAGATATCTGAATAGTCCCATTATTCCGGAAACGGCAAAATACAGGGAACGTAACCCGAGTATAGCAAAGATGTTCGGGTGTAAACAATGAATGTATCCTGGCTGATAGCAAGCACTGCGGGAATACTGCGACGGCAAAGACCAGGCCTGTTGATTCAATAACCAGCAGTACAAGAAATAAAGGGGTTGCATAAATTTTAGTATTCTGTCTTATGAACAGAGAGTCTCCGTGCAGAGTCTCCGAAACCGGAAGAAACTTCCTGAATAACCTGACAAGGCCATTTTTTTCAGGGTCGACTGATATTTCCTCCTTCTGAGAAAGCATTTTAATACCGGAATACAGTAGAAAACCGCCAAACAAAATGATAATCCAATGGAATCTGTTTATTAAAGCAACCCCGGCAAAAATAAAGATTCCCCTCATGATCAATGCTCCAAGTATCCCCCAGAAAAGTATTTTATGCTGGTATTGCGATTTGACAGAAAAGTAGGAGAAGACCAGAATAAAGACAAAAATATTGTCTATGCTTAACGAATACTCGATAACATACCCTGTTAAAAATTCAAGCGTCTTGGTCTTGCCAAATTGGAGAAAGACAAGAATACTGAAAATTAAAGCGATTGTTATCCAGACACCGCTCCAGACAAGCGCTTCCTTTAATGTTATCTTGTGAGCTTTCTTTTTATTAAAAACCCCGAGGTCAAGAATAAGTACTGTAATAATTATAGCATTAAAAAACAATCCAGAACAAGACACCTGTTTTCATAAATTCACAATAACCTGCAAAGCTAAAAAATAATTCATTCCTTTTACCTTAATATACCACGGTCAAAAACAGATCTGCTACTCCGGCCCGCCAGATTGATTTTACACTTTTCCGGAAAACTTTCCTACATTTAACGCTAAAATCCAAAAATAAATCTATGACTAGGCAAAAAATCATAAACCTGAGCATCGCATTATCAATGTTGCTAATTCCATATCTTTCATTCTCCCAACAAAACGTCTCAGGTATTGATATGATCAACTCTGAGGACCTTGAGACATATGTTTCTTTTTTGGCATCGCCTTCAATGAAAGGAAGATCAAACGGGGGACCTGAACTTGAAATAACAGTTAATTTTCTGGCCTCACTAACAAGGCTGATGGGACTTAAGCCTCCCAATGGAACAAGCTATCTTCAGCCTTATTCAGTAATGAAGCAATCAATCGATCCGAAAGAATCTGCGATTAAGGTGTTCGGTTCAGGCATGGATTCTGTTCAGTTAACAACATCGATGCTGCAAATTTATCCAGTCGGAGCTTATGATTTTGAAATTGAAGGAGAGGTTGTATTTGCAGGTTATGGCATCAAAGCTGATAAATACAAATACAACGATCTTGAAAATATCGAGTCAAAAGGCAGGATCCTTCTTTTGATGAACAAGATCTCCCCTCTCTGACGATGGCACTAGTTTTCTTTTTTGAAGAACCTGTCTGGAGGTCGCTTATGAGCATTCAGGCAAAGTTCACGAACCTGATGTACTCAGGAGCAAGAGCAATTCTGATCGTCCCAGATCCAAAATCAGGATTTACGTCAATTGGACAAGCAGTATCCCGGAATTGCAAATGAAATGGGATC
Organism: uncultured Chloroflexia bacterium; assembly: GCA_963717255.1. GTDB lineage: Bacteria > Chloroflexota > Limnocylindria > Limnocylindrales > CSP1-4 > CAIYQJ01. The sequence continues at coordinate 3,327 of CAVQVT010000012.1, forward strand.
ACTAAAATATCTTAAAGGGTCAAGACCTTTTATGATTGATATTCCAGGAATGCCACGAATCATTTTAATCCAGAGGTCTGTTGCTGATGAAATACTAAAGGGAACAGGGCATACTCTTGATGAACTGCAGAAGGGAATTGATCGAAGCTAAAATCTCAATCCTTCCTTATTTCCGGGAAGAGATTCAAAATACCAGGGAGAATCTAAAACAGAAGAGCTTATCCTTCATAATGTTGCAGCATGGATCGAAGGGAGTGATCCACAGCTTAAAAAAGAAATAGTCGTTTTCTCAGGTGATGCCAATCATCTGGGAGGATCAGGAGAAATGTTATATCCTGGAGCAAAGCGATAATGCCTCCGGATGTGCCGGAGTCCTGGAAATTCCCAGGCGTTCCAGAGTCTTGAGAAAAAACCTCTGAGGTCGCTTCTTTCCTGTGGGTCACAGGTGAAGAAATAGGACTGTTTGGTTCCCAATCCTATGTCAACAATCCACTTTTCCCTCTGGAGAATACAGTTGGTGGATCTTAATATGGATATGATAGGAAGGGTCAAGGGTATACCTAACTCCACCTCTGATCACCCATGACAGGAGAAACAGGTGTTTTTGTCATAACCGGCAATCAGAGTAAGGAACTGGTTGCGATTGCAAAAGAGGTTGACAAAAATTCACCTATTGATATCGATTACAGCCTGAGCGGACGGTCCATTATCTTAAACTCTTTTCAAGAAGCGACCATTACAATTTTGTAAAAAAGGACATCCAGGTTCTATTCTTTACAACCAGATTGCATTCAGATTATGATGAGCCAGGGATACTCCCGATAAATAGATTATGACAAAATGGAACTTGTTGTCAAGGCAATATATGAATTGGCTATAGGGTAGCGAATCAAAGATCCCGGATGGTCGTTGACAATCCTTACAGCAAATGGTAAACCTGCTGGGCAATTTAAAGTGTTTTTAAAGCATCGGCTACGACAAAAGTACTGCCTCCGAAGAAAATATATCGTTTTCAGATGCATTGGCATACGCCGATCTTACTGCTGATACCACATCGGGATAGGATGAACCTTTCAGGTTCCAGTGAGCAGCCTCAGCCATCAGGACCTCTCATCAAGTGCCCTGGGAACAGAAGCCCTTGTGAAATAATAGGTTGCCGATGCCGGGAAAAGAACAGGACTGAATTCCGGTCCTTGTCGCTGACAAATCCCAGAACAATGTTGAATCTATCCTTTTCAATCCTCCAACTAACTTATCACATACTCCAGTCCTTCTTTATTATGTCCTGTATCACAAACAACCAGAGGCTTCCCTTCCAATGATCTGCCACCGGCCCGATAGCCGGGTATTGGTGACCACTTTCCGGATTCCGTCCAAAATATCTCTACTGCATTTACTAAAATTCCCTTCATAACATGGAAAACCTGAAAAACAGCCTGAATGTCTTTGCCTGATATCATCCCCCAAGGTGAATTACTCCATTTAATGTTCCATTGGAAAATTTATCCATTACGGTAAATTTTCTTTTCCCGGTCAGGTAATCGATCTCATCAAGCTTCCAGGAGAAATTCTGATCAGCAAAGAAGGTTTCCAATTTTTCTCAGGGCTTTTTCAATAAATATATTCCTTGTTCCTTCCTGGGTTTCACTTATTACAACCGGTACTGTGCTTTATTATACCGGCTTTTTCAAGTGCTATCTTTTCAATTGTATCTCCAAGCAGATCCATATGATCATGACCTATATTTGTAATGACTGAAAGCACCGGATTAATGATATTTGTTGAGTCGAGTCTTCCGCCAAGTCCAACCTCAATAACTGCAAAATCAACTCCATTTCGGCAAAATAATAAAACGCCATAGCTACTGACATTTCAAAAAATGATGGTTTAAGAGATTTCAATAATTGCTTTATGGTTTTTGACAAATGTTATTACAGCACTTTTTGAAATCATTTTGCCATTAACCCTAATCCTTTCCCAGAAATCCTTCAGATGCGGGGATGTATAAAGACCGGTTTTGTAGCCAGCTTCCTGAAGGACTGATGCAATCATATGAGAAACAGATCCTTTGCCATTGGTCCCGGCAACATGAATTGTCCGGTAATCCCTGATGCGGATTTCCAAGATAATTGTCAAGTGCATATGAATTTTGAAGATCGTTCTTATATGCAGCCTTCCCTATCCTGTGATAAGCCGGAAGCTGGTTGTAAAGGAAATCTAGCGTTTGATTATAGTTCATTTAGGTAACTTCTGTATCAACTTTAATTAGTCTTGGGCACTCACGCACTTCAGACACTTCCATCTACAAATTAACATACTTTCAACACATAACAATGTATTCTTAATTTTAGTTATTTTTGCCGGATATTAGCTGAACTGGCTAAATAATTATAGTATTTGATTATAAATTACTTAACGATGAAGAAAAAACATAATAAAAAACTTTTTATTATTGATACAAATGTTTTACTTCACGATTATAAATGCATTTACAATTTCGAGGAAAATGATGTAATCATTCCTATAGTTGTTCTTGAGGAGCTTGATAAATTCAAGAGAGGCAACGATCTTATTAATTTTCATGCGCGGGAATTTACAAGTGAACTGGACAAACTTTCAGGTGATATGCTACTGACTGCAAATATCCCACTTGGAGAAAATCTGGGGAACCTTCATATTGAAACCGGAAAGGATTTCTCTGAAAAAGTGAACCAGTCATTTCCTGAAAGAACGCCTGACCACCGTATCCTTGCAATAGCTGAGTATGTATGCACCTCAAACAAGGACAAAACTGTCGTTCTTATTACAAAGGATATTAACCTCAGGATGAAGGCAAAATCGCTTGGGATCATGGCACAGGACTATCAGAACGATAAGGTTGCAAACATTGATGATCTGTACAAAGGGATAAGGTACTTGAAGGAGTTGACCACACACTGATAAGTAAGCTCTATGAGGTCCCTGAAGGAGTAAATGCAGATGAATTTAAAATTGATCCGGAGCTGAAGGGGCATCAATTCTTCATCATGAAGAACAACGGAGTCCAGCGCCCTTGCCCACTATAATCCTGCGAACAAGCTTCTGAACAGGGTGATCAAACAGACTACATACGGTATTGATCCGCGGAATGCAGAACAGACTTTTGCAATTGATGCTCTTTTAAATCCCGATATACAGCTGGTTTCCCTGACAGGTAAGGCTGGCACCGGAAAGACCCTTCTTGCTCTTGCCGCTGCCCTCCAACAGCATGCTCCTGGCGCACCGCCTGGGCGCCGACGAGCGAGCCTGGCCGTCCCTCGAGGACCGCCTGGCCTCCGACCTCGGCATGGCGGACGCGGTGCGGGACCCGTGGCTTCGCGCCGTGACGGCAAGCGCCGCCACCGCGACCATCCCGGTCCTGCTCGGCGCGCACAGCCTCGTGGGACCCGGTCTGGACCTCCTGTTCCGCGCGCCTCCCGTCGGCCCCGGGCCGGCCGCGCCGGGGGCCTCGTCCGATGAGCGACGTCCTCGCCGCTCGCCTTCGCGACGAGATCCGCTACGGAGGCCCCATCACGTTCGCGCGCTTCATGGAGGTCGCGCTCACCGACCCGCAGCACGGGTACTACACGCGTGGTGCGCCACGGCCTGCCCGGGAGGGCGACTTCCTCACCGCTCCGGAGATGGACCCGGTCTTCGGCCTCGTCGTCGCGCGCCAGGTCGACGACTGCTGGCGGCTCCTCGGACGGCCCGACCCGTTCGTCCTCCGCGAGCACGGCGCCGGATCCGGGGCGCTCGCGGCGGCCATCATCGACGGCCTCCGCGCCGACGGCTCGGGCCTCGTCGCGGCCGGGCCGGGCGGGACCGCCCCCCTCCGGTACGAGCCGGTCGAGATCGACCCCGGGCCCGTCTGCGGCGTACCTCGCGTCGCACGGCTCGCCGGCATCGCGCCGGAGGTGACGGTCGCTGCGTCCCCGACCGAGGGGGCCGCCGCATGACCGGCCTCGTCCTCGCCAACGAGCTCGTCGACGCGCTCCCGGTCCACCGCGTGGTCGGGCGCGCGCAGGCCAGGGATCGGCGAGATCCTCGTCGGCTGGGAGGACGACCCCGCGGCGCCGCTGGGCGGGCGGTTCACGGACGTCGTCGCGGAGCCCGTCGACCCCGGCGCTGGCGGCACGCCTCGCACGGCGAGGGGATCGTCCTCGCGGAGGGGCAGCACGGCCGAGGTCCGGCTCGACGACGCGGACTGGATGGCCGGGAGTCGCGCGCGACCTGGAGCGCGGCTACGTCCTGGTGATCGACTACGGGGCTCCCGCCGCCGAGCTCTACGACCCCGCGCGCCGCCCGGCCGGCACGCTGCTCGCGTACGCGGGCCATCGCGCGCTCGACGACGTGTACGCGGACCCGGGGACCGCGACATCACCGCACACGTGGACGTGACCGCGCTCGAGCGCGCCGCCGCCGCATCCGGCCTCGAGGTGCTCGGCCGCACGACTCGCAGGCGGACTTCCTCCTCGCGTGCGGGCTCGAGGAGGTGTTCGGGCGGCTGCGGGCCGATCCGTCGCTCACGCCCGAGCGATACCTGACGCTCCGGTCGGCCGTCCGACGGCTCCTCGACCCGCGCCTGCTCGGCGGCTTCTTCGTCCTGGCGCTGGGCCGCGCGCTGCCGCCGGAGGCCCGTCGGATCCGGGGCATCGCTGGAGCCGAGGACCGCTGACCGGGCCCCCGGGGGCCGCTCGACCGTGCGCCGGCGGAGCCCCCGGATCGCGTCCCCGTGCACCCTCGCCGGAGCTCGCGCATGGGCCGTCCGGGGGCTTCGCGGGCCGTCCGGCGGGCTTCGCCGGGCCGTCCGGCGCGGTCGCGGGGGCCGTCCCACCCCCCAACGCGGGAGGTCGTTCTTGCTACACTGCCGGGGCGGGTGGCCGGCCTGCGGGTCGGCCGCGACGCGCATCGGATGACAGTCCGTCGGGCCGCGTGACGCGGCCGCGCGAGGAGCGATGACCGAGCTCTGGTACGTCGTCGGGTTCGCCGTCGTAGGCGTCGCCTTCGTCTTCCTGGTGATCGGCCTGTCGTGGCTCATCACGCACAGGAACCGGGGTGACGAGCACAAGGGCCGGCCCTACGAATCCGGCATCGACACCTTCGGCGACACGTGGGGCCGGTTCGGCATCTCGTACTACATCTACGCGCTGCTCTTCGTCGCGTTCGACATCGAGATCGTCTTCATCTACCTGTGGGCGCTCGTCTTCCGCGACCTGCTGCTCGGCGGGTTCGTCGCGATGCTCGTCTTCGTCCTCATCCTGCTCGTGGGCCTCGGCTACGCATGGCGCAAGGGCGTCCTGTCGTGGCGGTGACCGGTCCCGGCCCGGCCGTGGACCCGGCCATCGGCGGCGATGCCGCGGACGGCGCCACGCTGCCGGTCCCCGGCGACCGGCACGGACGTGGACGTCCCCATCGTCGTCTCCAACCAGCTCTGGACCCCGGCCAGCCCGGCCGCCTACCCGCCGGGCGCCAGGGGCATCAACGAGGACATCGAGCATCTGCGCGACCTGGAGGCGTCCGGGATCCTCCAGCGGGACAACGGCCGCTGGGCCGCCGCGCTGGAGGTCGTCCCCACCACCGCCGACTACATCCTCGACCTCATCCGCGCCAACAGCCTCTGGCCGCTCCTGTCGGGCCTCGCGTGCTGCGCCATCGAGATGATGTCCACCGCCACGAGCCGCAACGACATGGACCGCTGGGGGATGTTCCCGTTCCGCGCGAGCCCGCGCCAGGCGGACGTCCTCATCGTCGCCGGCACCCTCACGACCAAGATGGCCGAGCCGCTCGTCCGCCTCTGGGAGGAGATGCCCGAGCCCAAGTGGTGCCTGGCGATGGGCGACTGCACCTGCTCCGGCGGCCGGTACAAGCGGAGCTACTCCACCGTCCAGGGGATCGACCGCGTCCTCCCCGTGGACGTGTACGTGCCCGGGTGCCCGCCGCGTCCCGAGGGCCTCATCTACGGGATGATGAAGCTCCAGAAGATCGTGGTGGACCGCCGCGGGCACTGGCCGGAGCGGCGGACCGGACCCACGGTCCCGGCGGGCGTGTAGCGATGGACCGAGCGCTCCGCACCCGTCTCGAGCGCCGCTTCGGCGAGCGCCTCCTGGGCCCGGTCGCCCAGCGGCACGACGAGACCGAGATCCGCCTCGCGGTGTCGGACGTCACGGACGTCGTGGGCGCTCTCCGCGACGAGCCCGACCTCCACTTCGCGCTCCTGGCCGACCTCGCCGGCGTGGACACCGGCACGCACATGCAGGTCGTCTATCACCTCTGGAGCGAGACGAGCGAGGACTGGCTCCGCGTCGTCGTGGACGGCCTGGACCGGGAGGCGCCGCGCTGCCCCTCGGTGACCTTCCTGTGGAAGGGCGCCGAGTGGATGGAGCGCGAGGCGTACGACATGTTCGGGATCGTCTTCGAGGGCAACCGCGATGTGCGCCGGATCTACATGCCCGCCGCGTACGCCAGCTTCCCGCTCCGGAAGGACTTCCACCTGCCGGACGACGCCTCCCGGTCCCCGGGCAGGGGCGTCCGGCCGATGGAGGAGACCCTGCCGCCGCGCGACGCCACCGCTGCCACGAACCTCCGCCGGGCGCAGGCGGGCTGACGATGACGAGCCAGGCGCACGGCCCGCACCCGTCGCTCGACGACCCCTCGATCTCGATCGAGGACGTCCTCCGCGAGTCGATCGTCGACGCGGTCCCGGTCGCGCGCACCGAGCGCGAGGCCGAGTTCTACACGCTCGGCGACGGGGAGATGCTCCTGAACATGGGGCCGCAGCACCCGTCCACGCACGGCGTGCTGCGCGTCGTCCTGAAGATCGACGGCGAGCGCGTCGTGGACATCGACCCGGTCCTCGGGTACCTCCACCGCGGCGTCGAGAAGCTCTGCGAGAACGCCGACTGGCACCAGGCGATCTGCTACACGGACCCGCTCGAGTACGTGGCGTCCCTCTTCTGCGAGTGGGCGCCGGTGATGGCGTTCGAGAAGCTCGCGGACGTGCAGGTCCCGCGCCGCGCCGAGTACATCCGGGTCCTGACCGGCGAGCTGAACCGGATCGCCAGCCACGCGCTGTTCATGGGCTGGTTCGCCCTGGACCTCGGCGGCCTGACGCCCATCCTCTGGAGCTTCATCGAGCGCGACGAGATGGTGGACATGCTCGCCGCCATCACCGGCCAGAAGCTCCTCTTCAACTACTACCGGATCGGCGGTGTCAACGGCGACATCAGCCACGAGTTCATGAGCCGACTGGGCGACTGGATGGGCCGCGCGGGCGAGCACATCGAGGCGAACACCGGGCTGCTCAACGAGAACGAGATCCTCGTCCGACGCGCCCGCGGGATGGGCGTCCTGGACGGGGAGACCGCGCTGCGGATGGCCGTCACGGGGCCGAACATCCGCGCCTCCGGGATCCCGTTCGACGTCCGCCGGGCGCATCCCGTATTCGGTCTACCCCGAGCTCGAGTTCGACATCCCGACCCGCCAGGAGGGCGACAGCCTCGCCCGCTACCTCCTCCGCATGGACGAGGTCAAGCAGTCCCTCCGGATCATCGACCAGTGCCTGCACCAGATGCCGGACGGGCCCGTCATGGCCACGGTGCCGCGCCTCATCCGGCCGCGGCCGGGCCGCGCGTGGGCCGCGGTGGAGGGCCCGCGCGGGATGTACGGGACCTACGCGATCTCCGACGGGACGGACCAGCCGTTCCGGATGCGGATCCACGACCCCAGCTTCGTCCACCTGCAGCTCGTGTCGCTCCTGACCCCGGGCAACCTCATCGCCGACACGATGGCGATCATGGCCAGCCTGGACCCGGTCATGGGCGGCGTGGACAAGTAGGGCGCAGCGATGAGCATGGCCGTCGTCACCTGGCAGCGCCTCAACATCGTCGGGCGCATCCTCGCGATCGCCGTCCCGCTCCTGCTCGCGTTCGGGCTCGTGGCCGTGGGCGTCGCGTTCATCGCAGGCCCGCTGGCCGTGGAGTTCGTCGGCGACAACGTGCCGCTCCTGCGCTTCGTCGCCGCGATCGGCGCCGTCCTGCTCCTGACCATCCCCACCGCGTTCGTCGTCATCTTCATGGAGCTCAAGGTCATCGCGCGGATGAACCTCCGCGTGGGACCGGACCGCGTGGGGCCGTACGGGACGGCCATGTCGGTGGTCCACGGCCTCAAGTTCCTCTCGAAGGAGGACTTCGCCCCCCTCGGCGTGGACCTGCCGGTCTTCACGATCGCGCCGGTCGTGGTCTTCGTGGGCTCGGTGATGACGTTCCTCGTCATCCCCTTCGCGCCGGGGCTCTTCGGCCTCGACATGAACGTCGGCGTGCTGTACCTGTTCGCGATGAGCGGGCTGACGGTCCTCGGGCTCCTGATGGCCGGCTGGGCGAGCTTCAACAAGTACTCGCTGCTCGGCGGCCTCCGGTCGGCGGCGCAGATGGTCAGCTACGAGATCCCGCTGACGCTGTCGCTCGTCGGCGTCGTCCTCCTGGCGGGGACGATGAGCCTGAACCAGATGGTCCTCGCCCAGTCCGGCTCGCTCGCGGACTGGTACGTCTGGCGCCAGCCGCTGGCGTTCATCATCTTCATCATCGCCGGGATCGCGGAGGCCAACCGGTCGCCGTTCGACCTCACGGAGGCGGACCAGGAGATCGTGGCGGGCTTCGCCACCGAGTACTCGGGGATGCGGTTCGGGTTCTTCTTCTTCGCCGAGTACGTGAACGTCTTCGTCGTCTCGGCGCTCATCGTCACGTTCTTCCTCGGCGGCTGGACGGCGCCGTTCGACTGGCCCTTCCCGGTCGCGGTCTCCATCGACCCGCTCGCATGGGGCGTCGGGTCCCTTCTCGCGCTCCTGCTCGTGCCCGTCGTCGGGACCCTCGTGCTCGCCGCGCCCTTCTGGCTGAGCTCCCGGATCTCCACGCTCCAGGCGCTCGTCATCGGGTTCATCCTCTTCAACGTCGTCGCCGTCGGGCTGGTCCTCGGCTGGGCGTTCGTCAGCCTCGACTGGGTGTCCGGCCTCTTCTGGTTCTTCGCCAAGTCCTACGTCTTCGTCTTCTTCTTCGTCTGGCTCCGCGGCTCCCTGCCGCGCGTCCGGATCGACCAGCTCATGGGGTTCGCGTGGAAGTGGCTCCTGCCGGCGGCCCTGATCAACATCTTCGTCACCGCTGCCGCGATCGTGATCGTGACCCGATGAGGACCGTCCGATGAGCCGCATCCCGGGGATGGGCATCGCACGGGGGATGTCGATCACCCTGCGCCGCTTCTTCCAGCCCGCCGTCACCATCCGGTACCCGGAGGTCGACCCGCCGATCCCGCCCAGGAACCGCGGACGCCTCCAGCTGCTCTACGACGAGAACGGCGCCCTCAAGTGCGAGACGTGCTTCCAGTGCGCCCAGGCCTGCCCGATCGAGTGCATCGACATGGGCGGCGTGGACACGCGCGCCCGCTACCACATCCACTGGGGGCCCGCGGAGACCTACGGCGAGCGCCGCGAGGAGTCCGCGCTCCGCCGGTCGGGCCGGCCCGTCCCGGACGCCGCCTCCGAGCGCTTCGCGCCCATCGACCTGGCGCCGCTCGACGCGATCCTCGCCCGCCACGACCACGACCCGGCGCACCTGCTCGCGATGCTCGAGGATGCCCAGGAGGCCTACGGGCACCTGCCCGTCGCGGCCCTCAAGCACCTGAGCTTCCGGACCGCCGCCCCGTACGCCCTCGTCTACGGGACCGCCACGTACTACCGCCAGTTCCGGTTCGCGCCGCAGGACGACGCCGCCCTCGCGGACGCCGGCGCACAGCGGCCCACCGAGGCGGGCTTCCTCGCGGCGCTCGACGCGTCGCTCGGCACCGGGCGGCGGGCGGCCGGGGCGGGCCCCACATGACGACGCCTCTCTCCACGCCCGCCGGCTGGCCGCGGATCCTCACCGCGGGCTTCGGCGCGGCCGATCCCACCGACCTCGACGCGGCGGTCGCGGCCGGAGCGTTCGAGGGCCTGCGGCGGGCGATCAGGACGCACGGACCCACCGGCACGATCGCGCTCCTGCGCGTCTCGGGCCTCCGCGGGCGGGGTGGCGGCTCCTACCCGACCGCCGAGAAGTGGCACGCCTGCGCCACCGCCGAGGGCTCCGTCCGCCACGTCGTCGCGAACGGGTACGAAGCCGATCCGGCCACCCACATCGCCCGCGCGCTCATGGAGGAGCGTCCGTACGCCGTCATCGAGGGTGTCGCGATCGCCGCGTTCGCCGTGGGCGCCACCGAGTCGTACATCGCCGTCCGCGCCGAGTACGGCGAGGCCGTGCGCAGGCTGCGGGAGGCCGTCGCGCGCGCCGAGGCGGCGGGCCACATCGGCGCGAACGTGCTCGGCTCCGGTCGCGACATCTTCATCGAGGTCCGCCCCGTCCGCGGCGCGTACATGCTCGGCGAGGAGACGGTCCTCCTGAAGGCACTCGAGGGGAAGCGCGGCCAGCCCGAGCAGCGGCCGCCGTACCCCACCGAGCGCGGGCTCCGGGGCCGGCCCACCGTGGTGAACGACGTCGTGACCCTCGGCGCCGTCGGCTGGATCGTCGCGAACGGCGCCGAGGCCTACGCCTCCATCGGCGACCCCGCCGCGCCGGGCACGGTCCTCGTGCAGGTCGCCGGTGCCGTCGAGGAGCCGGGCATCGCCGAGGTCCCCATCGGGACCCCGCTCCGCGAGATCGTGGAGCTCGCGGGCAAGATGGCGTCGGGCCACCGGCTCAAGGCCGTCGTCGTCGGCGGGGTCGCGGGCGGCATCCTCCCGCCGCGCGAGCTGGACACGCCGTATGCGGCCACCTCCCTCCGCGAGGTCGGCGCACATGTCGGATCGGGGTCCATCCTCGTGGCCGACGAGCGCGCGTGCGTCGTGGACCTGGCAACCCTCCTCACGCGGTACTGCGCCGACGAGGCGTGCGGGAAGACGATCCCGTGCCGCATCGGGCTGCGGCGCCTCGCGGAGATCGGCGAGCGCGCGGCCTCCGGCCACGCCCGCCCGAACGACCCGGTGCTCCTCGCCGACCTCTCGGCCGACATCGTCGCGAGCGCCCTGTGCGGCCACGAGAGCGCCGCCACGACACCCCTGACGAGCGTCCTGCGCTACTTCCGACCCGAGCTCGACGAGCACCTCCTCCGCAGCGCCTGCCCCGCCGGGGTCTGTCATCCCGTCGGGGTGACGCCGGCCGGGTCGGCCACCTGAGGGCGTCCCCATGACCGACCTGATCGTCCGACCCGCCGCCGCAGACGCTCTCGCCGAGCGCCTCTTCACCACGCAGTCGCCCCAACGCCCGCAGGCGGCGCCGGTGATCCGCCTGGAGGTGGACGGCCGCGTCGTCGAGGGCCGCGAGGGCCAGACGATCCTCGAGGTCTGCCGCGACAACGGGATCGAGATCCCCACGCTCTGCTACGAGCCCAAGCTCCCGGGCTTCGGCGCGTGCCGCATGTGCGTCGTGGACGTGGAGGGCGAGGAGCATCCCCCCATCTCGTGCTCGCGCGAGGCGGAGGAGGGGATGACGGTCCAGACGCAGACCGAGGAGCTGCGCCGGATCCGCGCGACCAACCTGGAGCTGATCTTCAGCGACCACAACGCCTACTGCCTGCCGCCGTGCCAGAACAAGTGCCCCAGCCACATCGACATCCCGGGCTTCCTCAAGGCGAACGCCGAGAGCGAATGGCGGGAGTCGGCGCGGATCTTCAAGCGGACGATCCCCTTCCCCAGCATCCTGGGACGCGTGTGCCCCGCACCGTGCGAGACGCACTGCCGACGCGACGAGGTGGACGAGGCGATCGCGATCCGCGACAGCCACCGGTACGCGGGCGACCAGGTCCTGAAGGACATGGCCGAGGGGATGGACCCGCCCGTCCCGTTCGACCTGCAGCCCCGGTCCGGCAAGCGCGTGGCGGTCATCGGGTCCGGCCCGGCCGGCGCCTCCGCGGCCTACTACCTGCTCATCAACGGCCACGACGTCACGATCTTCGACAGGGACGAGAAGCCCGGCGGGATGCTCCGCTACGGCATCCCGGAGTACCGCCTCCCGAAGGAGCGGATCCTCGACCGCGAGTACGAGTCGATCACCCGCCTGGGCGGGGTCTTCGCGTGCGGGAAGGAGCTCGGGAAGGACTTCAGCCTCGACGACCTCCAGAACCAGGGCTTCGACGCGGTCCTCATCGCGATCGGCTGCTACGACACGAACAAGCTGGGGATCCCCGGCGAGGACGCGGACGGCGTCATCGACGGCCTGGAGTACCTGAAGATCGCCACGCTCGGCCTCGAGTACCCGGGTCACCGCGGCACGCGGGTCGTCGTCGTCGGCGGCGGGTTCACGGCGATGGACTGCTCCCGCACGTCCGTCCGCCAGGGCTGCGCGGAGACCACCCTGGTCTACCGCCGCGACATGAAGGACATGCCGGCCGCGTCGGAGGTCCACGAGGCGATCGAGGAGGGCGTCACCGCCATCTTCCAGGCGGGTCCCACGCGCGTCGTCACGGACGACGCGAACACGGTCACCGGCGTCGAGTTCATCCGCATGCAGCTCGGCGCCCCGGACGACTCCGGCCGTCGCCGCCCCGAGCCGGCCCCCGGCACCGAGTTCGTCATCCCCTGCGACCGGGTCCTCCTCGCCATCGGCCAGGGCCCGGACCTCCGTTGGATGGGCGCCGGCAACGAGGGGACGTCGGCGACGAAGTGGCGCCGCCTCGCGGCGGACGCGGTGACGTTCGAGACCGGCCGTCCGGGCGTCTTCGGGACCGGTGACGTGCGGATGGGCGCCCAGACGGTCGTCCAGGCGATCGCCGACGGGCGGCGCGCGAGCTACGCGATCGACGCCTACCTGCGGGGGATGGACCTCGGCGCCCTGCGGACGCGCCAGACGCTCGCCGAGCCCCAGCCCGAGTTCCTCAGCATCGTGCCGTTCACCAGCGAGGTGAAGGAGCCGCGCATCCGGATGCGGGCGGAGCCGGCCGAGGCGAGGAACACCAACTACACCGAGTACGAGATCCCGTACACCGTCGCGGAGGCCATCGCCGAGAGCACCCGGTGCCTCCAGTGCACGTGCGAGGCGATCGGGTTCTGCGACCTGCGGCGGCTGGGGATCGAGTACGGCACCACGCTGCGGACGCTCGAGCCGCAGCACGACCGCGGCGCCGGGTACCGGAGCGTCTCGGAGAACCGCTTCACCGGCATCAACCACGACTACGTCCGCGACGACAGCCATGCGTTCATCCTCCGCGAGCCGGCCCGCTGCATCGACTGCGGCCGCTGCGCGAACGTCTGCGCGGAGGTCGTCGGCGCGGCCTGCTACGACTTCATGCGGATCGGGTTCGACACGCTGGTGACGACCCCGCTGGACATGAGCCTCAACGACACGCCGTGCGTGAGCTGCGGGCGCTGCGCGGAGACGTGCCCCACGGGCGCGCTCATGCCCAAGCCGCGCATCCTGCAGAAGTACGACGTGGACGAGAGCCGCTGCATCCTCTGCGGCATCTGCGTGGATGCCTGCCCGTACGACGCGCTGCGCTGCGGCCCGGACTTCGAGCTGGCCCACACGAGCCGCGAGGAGCCGATGATCGACCTCATCGCGATCGCCGCCCTCGACCGCGAGACCGAGATCACGTACGTGCGCCGCGAGCGCGACTGGGCCGAGCGGGCCCTCGCCGAGGGGCGTCCCGCGCGGCCCGACCGGCTCCTGCCGGTCCTTCCGGCGGGTATCACGAGTGGGGGTGGGAACGGCCACAATGGCTCCGGGGGGACGCCCGGAGGAGACGGCGCCGCGGCGCGCTGAGGGACGGCGCGCCGCTGGCGCGCGGGAGCGAGGAGAGAGAGGGTCCGTGTCGATACCGGAGACGATCCCGATCATCGGGGCCTCGTGGGACGACGTCCTGTTCGTCCTGTTCGCGGTCGCGATGATCGGCTCGGCCCTGCTGGTCGTCACCCTCCGCGACATCATCCGGTCCGGGGTCGCGATGATCGCCAGCTTCGCGGCGCTCGCCGGCCTCTACGTGCTCCTCGGCTCGCCGATCATGGCCGCCACCCAGGTGCTCGTCTACATCGGTGCCATCAGCATCCTCGTCCTCTTCGCGATCATGCTCACGCAGACGAAGGCGGGCCCGGCGCGCCTGGTCTTCCAGACGCAGTGGTGGGCGGCGGCGATCGCCGCGGTGGCGATCGTCGTCGTGCTCACGGCCGTCGTCGTCTCCACCGACTGGGGTGCGGAGCCGGTCCGGCTCGAGAGCGCGACCAGCGACGTCGCCCGCATGCTCTTCGAGGACTACACGCTCCCGTTCGAGGCCGTGAGCGTCCTGCTCCTCGCAGCGATCGTCGGCGGGGTCTTCCTCGCCAAGCGGGACGACACGCGCGACGAGGACGGCCGCTGATGGCGAACAGCCTCGACGCCTACCTCGTCCTCTCGGGCCTGCTCTTCGCGATCGGGACCTTCGGCTTCCTCGCCCGCCGGAACGCGATCAGCATGCTCATGTCCATCGAGCTCATGATCAACGCGGTGAACCTCACGATCCTCGCGTTCGGCGCGTTCCTGCCGGCGCTCAAGGACCACGCGTCGGTCATCGCGCTCATCGTCGTCGCCGTCGCGGCGGCCGAGGCGACCGTGGGGCTCGCGATCATCATCGCGATCTACCGGAACCGCCGGACCCCGCTCGTCGACGAGTACGACGCGATGCGGCAGTAGGCGGCGCGAGATGACCGTGAGCGAGCAGCTGATCCCGCTGATCCCGGCCCTGCCGATCGCCGGCTTCGCCTTCACCGCGCTCGTCGGCCGGCGGATCGGCCGGTTCGCCTTCCTCGTCCCGCTCCTGCTCGTCGTCGCGAGCTGGGTGGTGGCGATGGGCGTCGTCTACACGCAGCTCACCGGCGGGTACGGCGAGCACGGCGCGACCGTCCGCCTCTGGGAGTGGATCCCGGCCGGCGCCTTCCGCGTGGACATCGCCCTCCACGTGGACAACCTGACCGCGTGCCTCCTCATCGTCGTCACGACGATCGGCATGCTGGTCCACCTCTACAGCGTCGGGTACATGGCCCACGACCCGGGGCGCTGGCGGTTCTTCGCCTACCTGAACCTGTTCATGTTCTCGATGCTGCTCCTCGTGCTCGCGACCGACTTCCTCGTCGTCTTCGCGGCGTGGGAGCTGGTCGGGCTCTCCTCGTACATCCTCATCGGGTTCTGGTATCCGAGGCGTCCCGCGGCCCTGGCGGCGAAGAAGGCCTTCATCGTCAACCGCGTCGGCGACGTCGGGTTCGCGCTCGGGATCATGACGATCTGGGTCGCCCTGGGCACGCTGGACATCGCGGTCGTCAACGAGAAGATCGGGGAGCTCGCGCCGTTCACGATCGCGCTCATCGCGTTCCTCGTCTTCTGCGGCGCCGCCGGCAAGAGCGCCCAGTTCCCGCTCCACGTCTGGCTCCCGGACGCGATGGAGGGCCCCACCCCGGTCTCCGCCCTCATCCATGCGGCCACGATGGTCAACGCCGGCGTCTACCTCGTCGCGCGGACCGCGCCCATCTACGCGCACGCGCCCGAGGTCATGGTCCTCGTGGCCGCGATCGGCACGTTCACCGCGATCCTGGCGGCCTCGATCGCGTTCACGCAGACGGACATCAAGCGCGTGCTCGCCTACTCGACCCTCTCCCAGCTGGGCCTCATGTTCGCGGCCTTCGGCGTCGGGGCGTTCACCGCCTCGATCTTCCACCTCATGACCCACGGCTTCTTCAAGGGCCTGCTCTTCCTGGGCTCCGGCTCGGTGATCCACGCGGTCCACGACGAGCAGGACATGAACAAGATGGGCGGCCTGTGGCGGAAGATCCCGGTCACCCACTGGACGATGCTCATCGGGACGCTCGCCCTCTCCGGCATCCCACCCCTGGCCGGGTTCTTCTCGAAGGACCAGATCCTCGGCGAGAGCTTCATCTTCGGGTTCTACTGGGTGTGGGCGATCGGCCTCATCGTCGCCGTGATGACGGCGTTCTACATGTTCCGGCTCATGGGGAAGACGTTCTACGGGTCTGCCTCGGCGTACGCGAAGTCGATCTGGGATTCGATCCACGAGGGCCCGTGGACGATGCTCGCGCCCCTCGTCCTCCTCGCGATCCCGTCGATCTTCATCGGCGCGATCCTGGGCCTCCCGCTCGCGGACCCGCTCATCAAGCAGTGGCTCATGCCGGTCTTCGAGGAGGCGGAGATCGTGCTCGCGCGCGAGGCGCACGAGTACCAGATCTTCGGCATCGACGGGGCGCTCATCGTCATGAGCGTCGCCGCCGCGACGCTCGGCGCGATCGTGAGCGCATGGCTCTTCGGGTTCTTCCGCAGCCGCACCCGCCCGGCGACGGTCGACCGCGTGGCGGCCGCGAACCCGGCGACGCGCTTCCTCTATCGCGCGTCGCTGAACAAGTGGTGGTTCGACGACCTCTACGACCTGCTCTTCATCCGGATCGGCGGGCGCGTCGCGGACGCCTTCGTCTGGTTCGACGTCCGGGTCGTGGACGGCACCGTGAACGGGACGGGCACCGTCACCTCCGGCGCCGGCCGCGTCCTGCGCCGCGTCCAGACGGGCCGCGTCCAGAACTACGCCCTCGGCATCGCGTTCGGCCTCGTCGCCATGGCCGGCGCGTACCTCTTCCTGGCGAGCCGGTAGGGGAGGCCGAGATGAGCATCGACCTCACCGGCGTCCCGATCGTCTCGATCGTCGTCTTCCTGCCGCTCCTCGGCGCGCTGGTCGTCGCCTTCGTCCCGCGCCGCTTCGAGGGCGCGATGAAGGCGATCGCCCTCGGGACGGCCCTCCTCGCGTGGGCCGCGTCGCTCCTCCTCCTCGCCGCCTACTCCACCGCGCCCGGCGACTTCCAGTTCCTCGAGTCCACGCCGTGGATCCCCGATCTTCGGGATCAGCTACACGGTGGGCGTGGACGGGCTGTCGATCGCGCTCGTCGTCCTCACGACGACCCTCACGTGGATCAGCATCCTCGCGAGCTTCGGGCCGATCAAGACGCGGATGAAGGAGTACCTCGTCTCGTTCCTCGTCCTCGAGGTCGGGATGCTCGGGGTCTTCGTCGCCCTCGACCTCTTCCTCTTCTACGTCTTCTGGGAGATCGTCCTCGTCCCGATGTACCTGATCATCGGGATCTGGGGCGGCGCGAACCGCATCTACGCGACGATGAAGTTCGTCCTGTACACGCTCGTCGGGTCGCTCCTCATGCTGGTCGCGATCCTCGCCACCGCGTACACGTACCAGGCGGCGATGGGGACGTGGGACGGCGCGTTCGACTACTTCACGCTCCGGGCGCACGGCTTCGACACGACGATCCAGGCGTTCGCCTTCCTCGCGTTCGCCCTCGCGTTCGCGATCAAGGTCCCGATGTTCCCGTTCCACACGTGGCTGCCGGACGCCCACGTGGAGGCGCCCACCGCCGGGTCCGTCATCCTCGCCGGCGTGCTCCTGAAGCTCGGCGGCTACGGGTTCATCCGCTTCGCCGTCCCGCTGTACCCGGACGCGGCGGTCACGTTCGCGCCACTCGTGATCGTCCTGTCGGTCATCGCGATCATCTACGGGGCGATCGTCGCCCTGCGCCAGACGGACCTCAAGAAGCTGGTCGCGTACTCGTCGGTGAGCCACATGGGGTTCGTCACGCTCGGGATCTTCGCCAGCGTGCTCATCGTCGCCGGGCAGGGCTATGCGGCGGGCCAGGAGGGCGCGGCGCAGGGGATGCAGGGCGCGATCCTCCAGATGGTGAACCACGGCCTCATCACCGGGGCGCTGTTCCTCCTCGTCGGCGTCATCTACGAGCGGACGCACGACCGGACGATCGCGAAGATGGGAGGCCTCGGGGCGCCGACCCCGGTCTACGCGGCGATCTTCGGGTTCTTCGTCTTCGCCTCGGTGGGGCTGCCGGGCCTGTCGGGGTTCGTCGGCGAGTTCCTCGTCTTCATCGGGGCGTACGCGTACAACCCGTGGGTCGCGGCCGCATCGGCCTTCGTCATGATCTTCGCCGCCGCCTACCTGCTCTGGATGGCCCAGCGCGTCCTGTTCGGTTCCGTCTCGGAGTTCCTCTCGGGGCTGGGCCACCACCTCACGGACATCCGCCCGGTCGAGATCCTCACCCTCGCGCCGCTCGGTGCGCTCGTCGTCGTCCTCGGGCTCTTCCCGGGGCTCATCCTCGGCCTCATCGACGGGTCGGTGGCGGACGTCCTCGCGTCCGTCGGCGGCACGCTGACGGCCGGAATCCTGCGCTAGCACGGGGAGCCCGGACCTCATCCCATGAGCTGGTCGGACATCACCCTCATCGCGCCGCTCGTCGCCGCGCTGCTGGTCGCCTTCACGGTCATCGTCGCGGACGCGATCGCGCCGCATCGCGACCGCGTGGCGGTCGTCGTCGCGATCGCGGGCCTCGGGGTCGTCGCGGCGGTGACGCTGTGGACCGGCCAGGCGCCCGGCGACGCGTTCCAGGGCGCCTACACGGTCGACACGCTCACGACGTACCTCGACCTGATCTTCATCGCGATCGTCGCGCTCACGATCCTCGTCGGCCCGGACTACCTGGGCCCGCGCGACCTGCCCGTGGCCGAGTTCGCGGCGACGCTGATCTTCGCGATGACCGGCGCGATGCTCATCGCCGGCTCCGCAGACCTGCTCGTCCTCTTCGTGGGTCTCGAGCTCATGGTCCTGCCGGGCTACCTGCTCGCCGGCTACGCGAAGCGCGACGCGCTGTCCACCGAGGGCGCGATCAAGTACTTCCTCCTCGGGTCGTTCTCGAGCGCGATCTTCCTGTTCGGCCTCGCGTACGTCTGGGGGCTCACGGGCACCACGCGGATCGCCGGCGTCGCGGACGCCATCGCGGCGGCCCAGGGGCTGTCCCCGGCGCTCGCGCTCGGTGTCGCATTCGTCACGACCGGCGTCGCCTTCAAGATCGCCGCCGTCCCGTTCCACTACTGGACGCCGGACGCGTACCAGGGCTCGCCCACGCCGGTGACCGGGTACCTCTCGGTCGGCCCCAAGGTGGGGGCCTTCGCGGTCATCATCCGGGTCTTCGTCGAGGCGCTCGGGCCGATCAGCGCGGACTGGCTGCCGATCATGGGCATCCTGGCGGTCCTCACGATGACGCTCGGCAACCTCGTCGCGGTCACGCAGACGAACGTGAAGCGGATGCTCGCGTACTCGTCGATCGCGCACACCGGGTACATCCTCGTGGGCCTCACGGCCTACGCGGCCGACCCCGGGTCGGGCGGCCTGGAGGCGGTCCTGTTCTACCTCGCGGCGTACAGCTTCATGAACCTCGGGGCGTTCGCGGTCGTCGCGGCGCTCCAGAAGCGGCCCGGAGTCACCAGCCAGCTGGACACGTTCGCGGGCCTCGGCAGGCGCGAGGCGTTCCTCGGGATCCTCATGACGCTCTTCCTGCTCTCGCTCACCGGGATCCCGCCGACGGCAGGGTTCTTCGGCAAGGCGCTCATCATCCTGTCGGCGGTCGAAGCTGGCGGCTGGGTGCCGATCCTCGCGGTCATCACCGTGATCAACGCGGTCGCGGCCGCGTTCTACTACCTCCGCGTCGTCGTCTACATGTACATGCGCGAGCCGCAGACGGAGCCGGCCGAGGTCGACCACGGGCCGCTCCTCCGGCTCGGCGTGGCGGTGGCGGCGATCGCCACGGTCATCCTCGGGGTCCTGCCCGGCCCGCTCATCGACGCGGCGACGAAGGCGGCGCAGGCGGTCTTCCCCGGCTGATCCGCGCAGGGGCGGCGTGGCGGGCCCGTCAGGGCGCGGGCGTGGGGGATGCCGTCGGCTCGACGACGGGCGGGAGCGACGCGCCCGACGGTCCCGCGGACGGCGACGCCTCCGGGCTGGGCGTGGGCGCGAACGGCGTCACCTCGACGCCGGGCAGGATCGTCCGGAGCCCCGCGGCCATGGCCTCGGGGCCCACGCCGCCGAGCGCCCCATCGCGGACGATCCCGTCCGCGTCCACCCAGAAATGGATCGGCAGCGCGATCGCCCGCCAGTCGCGTCCGGCGGAGCCGTCCGGGTCGAGGCCGACGGGGAACGTGATGCCGAGCTCGTCGACGAGCGCCTGGACGGCGGCAGGATCGTCCTTCTCGTGGACCGTGACGACCTCGAGGCCCGTGTCCGCGTAGCGGAGGGCGAACGACTCCATCGTGGCGTACTCGTCCCGGCAGGGCGGACACCACGATGCGGTGAAGGCGACCCAGACGGGCCTCCCGCGCAGGTCCGCGAGGTCGATCGTCCCGCCGCCGAGCCGCTCCACGACGAGCGGCGGCGCGGGCTTCCCGACGCCGAAGAGGCCGTCCGTGACGTCCGTCGCCGCGGGCGATCCCGAGGGCGGGGGCGTCGGCGCCGGAGTCGGGGAGGTGGCCGGGGCCGTCGGGGAGACCTGGGGCGATGCCGAGCCGGACGGAGGAGTCGAGGGCGACGCCGAGGTCGGCGGCAGCGTGACGGTCTCGGCTCCCCCCGTCACCATCGAGAGGACGACCGCGCCGCCGAGCAGCACGATCGCGAACCCCAGGACGATGCCGGCGACGAGCGCGGCGCGGGAACCCATGCCCGGGAGCGTACCAGCGCCGTCGCATCCCATGCCGGGGCCGCGAGCGCGGGGGTGCGGCCGGCGGGCGCGACCCACGCGCACGCGCGGGCGGCTCCGCGCCCTGGGCCCGCGGCGACCACGCCCGGCCTGACCATCGGCCCAGCGCCGTCGTCGGTCGCCCGTGCTAGGGTCCGCCTCGATGAGACACGCGCCCCGCTGGATCGTCGGCCGCCTGCTGCCCGCCGCCCTGACGGCGGCCGGCGTCGCGCTGGTGGTCGCCGGCCTGCTCGCGTGGAGCGACCCGAAGGCCATCGGTGCGATCCCATCGGCCGCTCCCTCGATCGAGCCCACGGCGCCGCCCACCTCACCGACTCCCGTCCCGACGCTCGCCCCGCTCCCGTCGGTCGGCCCCGCGAGCCCGTCGGTCGGCCCGCAGGTCTCGCTGGTGCCGACGCCGACCCCGCGCAACGCCGTCGCGACCCGCGTCGTCGTGCCGGCGCTCGGGATCGACCTCCCCGTGGTCGCCGCCCCGCCGGACGAGACCTTCCCCTACTGCAACGTCGCGGAGTACTCGAACGCCTTCCGGCAGCCCGGCCAGGGCGGCCCCGTCTTCATCTACGCCCACGCCCGCGACGGGATGTTCCTCCCGATCCTCGACGCGTCGAAGGTGAGCGACGGCGCTCGGATGAAGGGCATGCTCGCGCAGGTCTACACGAGCGACGACATGGTCTTCCTCTACGAGATCTCCGACGTCTACCGCCGCCAGGACACGCTCGACGCGGTGTTCGACGCCCAGGGCGAGAACCTGTTCCTCCAGACCTCGGAGGGCCCGCCGAAGGGCTTCCCGGGCTACACGGGCACGGTCGTCATCGTCCAGGCCGTCCCGCTCGGCTCGCAGCCCGCCGACCCGAAGGACGCCCGTCCCAAGCCCAGGCCCGTCGTCTGCTCCTGACGGCGGCGCGCGTCAGATCCAGTCGATCCGCCGGAGGACGAACGCGACGCCCGCCGCTCCCAGGACGATCACGCCCGTCACGAGCCAGAACCCGGATCGCTCGCCGCCGTCCAACGCGGCGCCCGCCTCGCTCATGCCGAAGATCCCGCCGACCGCGGCGACGCCCGCGAGGATGACGGTGACGCCGGTGAGCCGCTTCATGATGAGCGAGAGGTTGTTGTTCACCGACGTCAGGTAGACGTCCAGGATCCCGGACGCGACCTCGCGGACGCTGTCGAGCTCCTCGTTGAGCCGGACCAGGTGGTCGTACACGTCGCGGAAGTAGAGGATCGTCTCCGGCTGGACGAGCCCGAGCTCGCGGTTCGTCAGCTGGTTGAAGACCTCGCGCGTCGGTGAGACCACGCGCCGCAGGTCGACGAGCGCCCGCTTCACGTCCAGGAGGCGCTCGAGGGACGCCTTGTCCGCCGAGACGAGGATCTCGTCCTCGAGCGCGTCGATCTCCGAGTCGATGCCGTCCACGATCGGGTAGTAGGAGTCCACGAGCGAGTCGATCAGGGCCCACGCGAGGTTGTCGGGGCCGCGTGCGAGCAGCGGAGCCGGCCCCATGCGCAGGTGGTGCGTCTCGATCGGGTCCCAGCCGGCCGGGTGCGACGTCAGGAGGTAGTCCCGCGCGAGAACCATATCGATCTCGGTCGTCTCGAGCCGATCGCCGTACTCGATCGCGTAGACGACGATGTGCGCCTCGTCGCCGGTGATCTCGAGCTTGGGCCGTTGGCCGCGCTCGGCGATGTCCTCGGCCACGAGCGGGTGGATCCGCAGCGCGTCGGCGACCTCGGCCACGAGCGCGTGCGTCGCATCGACGAGGTCCACCCAGATGCGCGTCCCTGCGTCGGCCACCAGCTCCCGGAGGCGCCCGAGGTCGCGGGTCTCCTCCGACTCGCCCGACGGGAGCAGCGCCCAGACCCGCAGGTGGTCCGCCGCCTCCTTCTCGAGGACTCCCGCGGGGAGGTGCGTGCGCTCCACGCCCACGCCGGGGACGGGCTCCAGCTTCCGCGCCGGGTAACCGGGCCGGTGGACGACGACGCCCGCCGGTCCGGCCTCGACGCCCGCCGGTCCGCCGGCGTGCCACCCGTGCGACCCGATGCCGTGGCTGGCGAGGCCGCCGGACGGGGCCGCCGCGGGCGCGCCAGGGGCCGGTGCGGCCGGCGCGTCTGGACCCGGGGGCACGGATGTCCGCTCCGCGCCCTGGGGCGACGGCGTCGCCGGGCCCGCGGCCGAGCCCGCCTCCGTGCCCGGGCCGGGATCAGAGGACGACGGGCTCTGCCTCTCCGGCGTGTCCATCGTCACCTCCGCCCGTCGCGCCGGCGGTCCCGCCGGCCGCCTCCCCATCCTCGGGCAGCATACGCGGCCGCGACGCGAGCGCGAGCCCGGGCGGGATCGCCACGATCGACACGACGCCCGCCACCAGGAAGAGGATCGTCATGGTCTCGGCCGCCCGGGCCGCGGCCCACGCCTCGAGCGCCTCCACCACCAGCGGATCCTGGAGCGGCCGTCCGGCGAGATCCGGCGGCAGGACCTCCCTGTAGGCGTCGGGCGTGCCGTAGATCTGCGCGGACAGGCGGTCGATCTGCGTGGAGCCGTACGCCGTGAGGACCGCGAGGCCCACGGCCATCCCGATCATCCGTGCGACCGTCACCGTGGCCGACGCGACGCCGAAGCGCGCCCGGCCCGCCGCCTCCACCGCGGCCGTGGACCGCGGCGTCACCGTCAGCCCGAACCCGAGCCCGTAGAGGCCCATGAAGACGGCGAGCTCCGTGAGCGACACCGACGAAGACCAGCGCGACATGACGAGAAGCGCGACGGTGGACGCCACGAGGCCCGCGACCGTCACCGCCCGAAGCGAGACGAACCGGACGCCGAAGCCGGAGAGCAGGGCGCCCAGAGCGGTCGCGCCGGCCAGTGCGCCGAGCGCGACGCGCTGGACGTCCGGGCCGCCGTAGAGGACGCGGTCCACGAAGATCGCGCCGCCGACGATCGCCGTCGCGAAGGCGTAGCCGGTGAGCAGCGAGACCGCCGCGGCTGACGAGAAGACCCGGTCGCGGAACAGGCGCGGGTCCAGGAAGGGCTCGGGCGCGGTGAGCCCCCGCCAGAGCGCGAGCGCGCCCGTGACACCCGCGATCGCGAACAGCACGAGGCTCACCGTCAAGGTGGACGGGCCGTCGCCCGACCCGTCGTCCCCGAGGAGCGTGATGCCGACGAGGGCGCTCCCGATCGCGACCGTGAACAGGACGGCCCCGGCGACGTCGAGCCGGTGACCGTGCCGCGGCGTCTCCCATCCGTAGCTCGCGGCCCACGCCACCGCCACCGCGGCGATCCCGATCGGCACGTTCACGTAGAAGACCCAGCGCCAGGCCGGCGTGAGCAGCTGTGGCAGGATCCCGTCGACGAAGCCGAGGCGGATCAGCGGCGTCTCCAGGCGCATGTAGTCGAGCACGAAGGCACCGACGAACGGCCCGGCAGCCATCCCGAGGAACGTGAGCGCCCCGATGATCCCCGAGCGCCCGAGGCCGGGCGGGGCCGTCGAAGAGGTGCGAGGCGGCGGCGGTCGCCACCGGCACGAGCGCGCCGCCGCCGATGGCCTGGACGATCCGCCCGGCGATGAGCTGGTCGAGCGTCTGCGACATCCCGGAGATGAGCGACCCGACCGTGAACAGCACGAGGGCGCCGAGGAAGAGCCGGCGCGCGCCCCACAGGTCGGCGAGGCGGCCTGCGAGGGGCATCGTCGCGACGTAGAAGAGCAGGTAGGCGTTGACGATCCACGACGCCTTCCGCAGCTGCGTCCAGTCGCCGATGTCCGCGATGATCCTCGGGAGGGCCACCGCCGTGATCATCAGCTCGAGGCCGGCGAGGAAGACGCCGATCCCCAGGACGGCGAGCAGGACGTAGGCCGTGCGGCGATCCATCCGCGTGAGTGTACGGCGGGAGGCCGACGGGACCCGTCGGCCCGGGCGGGTCCTGCCGGCCTCGCCGCCGGGCGTCGCGTCGTCCCCGGCCGCGTCCGGACGCGACGTGAGGTCAGGCGCGTCGTGTGCGGGCGAGCGCGGCCTCCGCCTCCGTCGCCGGCATCGGCTTCGCGAACAGGAACCCCTGGCCGCGGTCGCACCCGAGCCGGACGACCGCCTCGAGCTCCTCCTGGCGCTCGATCCCCTCCGCCGTCACCTCGATACCGAGGCCCCGCGCGAGCGCAGAGACGGCCGCGATGATCGAATGGTTGGCGGTCGAGTCGGCCAGCCCGGCGACGAACGAGCGGTCCACCTTGATGATGTCGAGGGGCAGCCGGGAGATGTACGCGAGGGACGAGTAGCCCGTTCCGAAATCGTCGAGCGCCAGTCGGACCCCGAGGTCGTGGAGCCCACGAAGCGTGACCCACGACGCCTGCGCGTCGCGCATCGCGACCGTCTCGGTGATCTCCAGCTCCAGCGACGACGCGGGGAGCCCGGTGGACGCGAGGGCAGCCAGGACCGAGTCGGCAAGGTCCGGGCGCGCGAGCTGGCGCGCGGAGAGGTTCACGCTCACGACGAGTGGCGGCGTCGACGGGAACGCCAGCTGCCACGCCCGTGCCTGCCGGCATGCCTCCGCGAGGACCCGATCGCCGAGCGGGATGATGAGACCGGTCTCCTCGGCGAGGGAGATGAACTCGTACGGGCCGAGGAGGCCGCGCGTCGGGTGCCGCCATCGAGCGAGCGCCTCGTGGCCCGCCACCGCGCCGGTGCGCAGGTCGACGAGCGGCTGGTAGAAGACCTCCAGCTCGTCCCGGGCCAGCGCGCGCCGCAGGTCGGCCTCGAGCTCGAGACGCTCGATCGACACGTCGCTCATGGCCGGCGTGAAGACCGCGATGCGCTCGTTCGGGTCCGCCTTCGCGCCGGTCGAGCGCGATCGCCGCCTCGCGGAGCAGCCCGGCCGCCGTCGCGCCCTCGTCGGCCAGCGCGATCCCCACGCTCACGCTGAGGTACGTGTCGCGGCCCTCCACCGGGAACGGCGACGCGAGCGTCTCCAGGAGCCGGCCGGCGACCGATCGCGCCGCGCTCTCGCCGCCGCCGCCGTTGACCAGCACGGCGTACTCGTCGCCGCCGAGCCGGGCCAGCGTGTCGCCGGGCCGGATCGCCTCCTCGAAGCGGCGGCCCACCGCCGCGAGGATCTGGTCGCCGACCGCGTGGCCGAAGCTCTCGTTGATGCCCTTGAAGCGGTCGAGGTCCAGCACGAGCACGCGACACGCGGCGCGCCGTCGTCGCGATCCCATGCGAGAGCGTGCGCCGTCCGGTCCAGGAAGAGGGACCGGTTGGGGAGGCCCGTCAGGCCGTCGTAGAGCGACTGGCGCGTCAGCCGCTCCTCGATCGCCCGCCGCTCGCGGATGTCGCGGATCGCCGTCGCGCGGGCGGGCGCCTCGTCCGCGTACGGGATGGTCCGCCCGATCAGCTCGACCGCCGCCTGCGACCCGTCGGCCAGCAGGACCGCCGTCTCGATCGGGACCTCGGTGTCCACCTCCGAGCTGCCGGCCGATCGCCTCCCGCTCGCCCTCCGGGAACAGGCCGAGCACCGGCTTGCCCGCGACGGACGTCGGGGAGCGGCCGAACAGCTCCACGAACGCCCGGTTGACCTCGAGGATCCGCCCGTCACGATGGATGACCAGCGCCTCGAACGACGCATCGGCGAGACGCCGCAGGCGCTCGGAGCCCGCCCGCAGCTCCTCCTCGGAGCGCTCCCGCGCGGCGATCTCGGCGCGCGCCGCGGCATGGAGGCGCGCGTTCTCCAGCGCCATCGAGGCGAGCTGGGCGAAGCGGCCGATCGCGGCGGCGTCCTCGGCGCCGTACGTCCGCTCTCCCGCGCCCGAGGCGACGCCGATGACCCCCACCACGTCGCGGCCCGCGGTGAGAGGGACGCCGATCGTCGAGCCGATCGGCTGCCCGTCGAGGCGGCGGCTCCGTCCCGCCCACGAGGCGTAGTCGTCGACGACGATGGTCTCGCCCGTCTCCCAGACGCGCCCGGCGAGGCCCTCGCCCCGCGCGAGCTCGAACCCGTCCCACCCGGCGAACATCCCGAGGCCCACGGCCACGCGGAGGACGTCGGCCTCCTGGTCCACGACGTACAGGTAGCCGTGCCGGACCCGACGAGGCCCGCGGCCCGCGCGACGATCGTCTCGAGCAGCTCGTTGGGGTCGCGGCGGGCGAGGAGCGCGTACG
Organism: uncultured Chloroflexia bacterium; assembly: GCA_963717255.1. Taxonomy (GTDB): domain Bacteria; phylum Chloroflexota; class Limnocylindria; order Limnocylindrales; family CSP1-4; genus CAIYQJ01. Next base: position 30,064 of record CAVQVT010000012.1, read on the forward strand.
TGGACTCGTGGAGTGACGCGAGGTACTCGGCGCCGTCGCGCGCGTCGCTGCCGCCCAGCGCGGATCGCGACTGTCGCCGGGCCGCCTTCTCGAGGTAGAGCTCGGCGTCGGCGTTCATGACGAGCTCGTCGCGCGTCCGTCCGTCGGCCGGGTAGGTCGCCACGCCCACGCTGATCGTCACGCGCGGCCCGGGGATCCCCGCCCCGAGCGCCTCGATGGCCGCCTCGAGACGGTCGGCGACCGTGCGCGCCTCGGCGCGCCCCAGGCCCGGCAGGAGCGCGGCGAACTCGTCGCCGCCGTACCGGTAGATCCGGTCTCCCGACCCGCAGCGGACGGCCGACGCAAGCGCCTCCGCCACGGCCACGAGGAACCGGTCGCCCGCGGGGTGCCCGCGTCCATCGTTGAAGACCTTGAACCCGTCGAGATCGAGCATGAGCAGCGCGAAGGGCCCGGCGAGGGCCGCCGAGTCGTCGTGCTGGAGCAGCGCCGCAAGGTCGGCCTGGAACGCGCCGTGGTTGAGGGCGCCGGTGAGCGCGTCGCGCTCGGCGCGCATCTCGGCGGCGTGCCGGGCCTCCACGGCCTGGACCGCGATCGAGGCCTGGCCGGCGAAGAGGGTGATGAGCTCCACCTCGTCGGGCTCGAACCCGGCCTCGTCCGGACCCGACCGGCTCACGTTCAGCGTCCCGATGACCTCGCCGGCCGCGCGGAGCGGGACGACCACGAGCGCCTCGGGATCGTCCGGGGTGCCGGGCACGGTCGCGGCCCGTGGGTCGAGGTTCGCCTCGTTCGCCACGACCACCTCGCCGTGCGTGATCGCCCAGCCCGTGAGCCCGACCGTGATCGGCTGCTCGTCCGCGAGGATCTCGTCCGCGTACCGGTCGCGCGCGAGCACGGCGACCCGGAGACCCCGCTCGCGGTCGAGACGGTAGATCGTGATGCTGTCGTAGCGGACCACGGTCAGAAGCGCATCCGCGATCCGCTCGAAGACCGTCGCCGGGTCGCGGGAGGCGAGGAGCGTCTCGTTGACCTGGAGGAGCGACCGCTGGCTCGCGAGACGGCGCTCCAGCTCCGCCTGCTGCGCGCGCAGCCGGCCGACGCTCCGCGCGTTGACGAGCGCCTGGGCCGCGAACCCGGCGAAGATCGAGAGCGTGGTCAGGTCGTCCGCCGTGTACCGGTCGACGCCCTTCTTCGACACGACGACGACGCCGACGACGGGCTCGCCGTACGACATCGGCGCGAAGAGCATCGACTCCGGGTCGTCCGACCCCACGATCCGCGCCCGTCGCTCGCGACTGGTGTCGGCCACCCGGAGAGGCGTGCCGTGTTGGGCGACCCACCCCGTGAGTCCGGTCCCGACCGGCACGCGCAGGAGCTCGGGGTCGGGATCGTGCGAGCCGAGGAAGGTGCCGCCGAATGCGAGCGGCTCGCACATCCGGGTCTCGTGGTCGACCGTGTAGACGCGGGCGCTGTCGGAGTCGTACAGCTCGCCGACCTGCGCGACGATCGCCCGTCCGATCTCATCCACATCGTGGATGCGGTTCAGCTCGGCGGCGAGGTCCTTGATCGCGTCCAGCCGCGCCGCGAACCCCTGGACGCTGGAGTGGAGCCGCGCGTTCTGGAGCGCGACCGCCGCCTGGGCGGCGAACGCCTCGAGCAGGTCGATGTCGTCCCGCGGCCAGGCGCGCCGCGTGACGTGGTAGACGCCGAGGACGCCGATGGCTCGTCGAGGTGGACCACGGGGACGAGGCAGGCCGTCCGGATCCCCTCGGCGCGGTATGCGTCGCGCATCTCCGCCGTGGTCCCCCGGGCGGTCGGGCGGTCGAGGACGACCGTGCGCCGCTCGCTCATCGCGCGGACCGCGCCGGTACGGCTCGTCGGCCGCAGGCCTTCGACCAGCCCGAGCAGCCTGGGGCCGAGGCCGCGGTGGGCGGCGAGCCGGAACGGGTGATCCCCGGGCTCGACCGTCCAGATCCCCACCTTGTCCGCGCCGAAGAGGGCGGTCGACAGCTCGACCACCTCGCCGAAGACCCGCGCGAGGTCCGCCTCGCCGCTGACCTCCGACGCGAGCTGGCGGAGCGCGGAGTGGCCGCTCGCGACGGTGCCGGCAGCGGCATGGAGGCGATGTCGCTGCGCCCGCGCGTGCGGCGGGCCGCGCGGGGTGCGCAACGCCGTGACGGCCGCAGGGGCGGCTGCGGCGGCGCAGGCGGAGCCGCTCGACCCCCACCGCGAGATCGCGTCCCCGCACGCTCCGCTCCCTCCCATGACGCACACGAGCCGATGACGCCGGCCCGCGGCCGACGATACCGCGCGGCGCAGCGGTCTCGAGATGGGCCAGCGGTACTACCGGGACCCGCGGGGGGCGGCCGCGTGCGTCCGTGCGCCACCGAGCCGGCCGGCCGACAGGGCCCGCCTGGCCGCACGTTCGCACTGCTCCGCCGCACCGTTGACGCCGCCCATCCGCGGGGCTAGACTCAATCCCGACGTAATCACTCGGATTTCCACCGGCGCTCGGCCGCCGTGCGTCCCCCGGCGGCCGAGCGCCATCCGCTCGGCGGGTCCGCCGGGGACGCCTCCTCTCCCCGGCCGGACCGGCCGACACCCAGGGGATCGACCGCATCGTGACCGTGAAGAACTTCCACAGCGGCGGCGCCATCTCCTTCTCGACGAAGGGCGAGTACGGCGTCCGGCTCATGGTCCGCCTCGCGGCCCGCCGCGGCACCGGTCCCGTCTCGCTCGGCGAGATCGCGGCCGAGGAGGACCTGCCGCGCGCGTACCTGGAGCAGCTCGCCATCCCGCTCCGCGAGGCGCACCTCATCACGAGCACCCGCGGCGCCCGCGGGGGCTACGAGGTCGCCCGCGACCCCGCCACGATCCGCATGAGCGAGGTCCTCCGCGCGCTCGAGGGTCCTCTCGCGCCGATGATCTGCGCGAGCGAGGACCCGGCCCACGCCCCGGGGTGCTCCCGGGAGGGCGCCTGCACCGTCAACCACCTCTGGATCAGGGTCCGCGACGCGATCGCCGACGCGCTCGACTCCGTGACGCTGGCCGACCTCGTCCCGGCCCCGGACCTCGTCGACATCCGTCCCTTCGGGGCGGGCGCGCCCGAAGTCGCCGCCGTCTGACCCCCGCACCACAGGAGCCCCGACCCACCGTGAGCGACCAGCTGCTCGTCATCCGCGACCTGCACGTCTCGCCCGTCGCCGCCCCGGAGCACGAAGATCCTCCAGGGGATCGACCTCGCCGTTGACGCGGGCAAGGTCCACGCGATCATGGGCCCCAACGGCTCCGGCAAGACGACCCTCGCGTACGCGCTCATGGGCCACCCGGCATACGCGATCACGCAGGGCGAGGTCCTGTTCAAGGGCGTGGACATCCTCGCGCTCTCGCCCGACAAGCGCGCCCGGATGGGCCTCTTCCTCGCGTTCCAGTACCCCACGGCGATCCCGGGCCTGTCGGTCGCCAGCTTCCTCCGGACGATGCTCAACGCGCGCCGGCAGGGAGTGGACAAGGACCCGGACATCGACCCCACCGATCCCACCCGGGGCGGCATCTCGATGGGCGACTTCCGCCGGCTGGTCCGCGAGAAGATGCAGCTCCTCAAGATGGACGAGTCGGTCGCGACCCGGTACGTGAACGAGGGCTTCTCCGGCGGGGAGAAGAAGCGCCTCGAGATGCTCCAGATGGCGATGCTCCAGCCGGAGATGGCGATCCTCGACGAGACGGACTCGGGCCTGGACATCGACGCGCTGCGGATCGTCGCCGAGGGCGTGAACGCCCAGCTCCGACCCGAGATGGGCGTCCTCCTCATCACGCATTACCAGCGCCTCCTCGACTACATCAAGCCCGACGTGGTCCATGTCCTCGCCAGGGGCCGGATCATCGCGACCGGCGGTGGCGACCTCGCCCTCCGGCTCGAGCGCGAGGGCTACGCCGGCGTGCTGCGGGAGGCAGGGCTCGAGGTCGACGCGTCCGACTCGGCGCTGGACGCCCGGGCCCCCGAGCCGGTGGAGGCCGGGCGCCTGATGGCCGAGGCGGTGGACCTGCGCGGGGCCGTCTCCGACGCCCCGGCGCTCGACCCGTACGCGCTGCGGGCGGACTTCCCGATCCTCTCCACGACCACGTCGCACGGCAAGCCGCTCGTCTACCTCGACTCGGCCGCCACGAGCCAGAAGCCGCGCGTCGTGATCGAGGCGGTCGACGGCTTCTACCGCGAGTACAACGCGAACGTCCACCGCGGCATCTACGAGATCGGGGAGCGCGCCACCGCCGCGTACGAGGCCGCGCGGGCGTCGGTCGCCCGCTTCATCGGCGCCCCGGACGAGCGCGAGATCGTGTTCACGCGGAACGCCACCGAGGCGATCAACCTCGTCGCGTACAGCTGGGGCCGCCGCAACGTGGGCCGGGGCGACGCGATCGTCCTGACCGAGATGGAGCACCACGCGAACCTCGTCCCGTGGCAGCTCCTCGTCCAGGAGGTGGACGGCGACCTGGAGTTCATCCCGATCACCGACGACGGGATCCTCCGGCTGGACGTCTTCGAGGTCCTCCTGCGCCTCCGCCCGAAGCTCGTGGCCTTCACGCACGTCTCGAACACGCTCGGCACCATCAACCCGGTCCGCGAGATGGTCGAGATGGCGCACGCCGCGGGCGCCCTCGTGCTCGTGGACGGCGCGCAGGCCGTCCCGCACCTCCCGGTGGACGTGACGGAGCTCGGCTGCGACTTCTACGTCTTCTCCGGGCACAAGGTCCTCGCGCCCATGGGGTCCGGGGCGCTGTGGGCGCGCCGGGAGCTGCTCGAGTCGATGCCGCCGTTCCTCGCCGGCGGCGAGATGATCCGCGAGGTGCACCTCCGCCGGAGCGAGTTCAACGAGATCCCGTGGAAGTTCGAGGCGGGGACGCCGGACGTCGCGGCCGCGATCGGCCTCGGCGCGGCCGCCGAGTACCTGATGGACATCGGGATGGACCGCGTCCGGGCGCACGAGGCGCGACCTCACGCGATACGCGCTCGACCGGCTCTCCGGCGTCCGCGGCATCACGCTCTACGGCCCGCCCGCGGACGGGCGGAGCGGCGTCGTCCCGTTCAACATCGAGGGCGTCCACCCGCACGACGTCGCGCAGGTCCTCGACCGGTCCGGCGTCTGCGTCCGGGCGGGCCACCACTGCACGATGCCGCTCCACGAGCGCCTGGACCTCGCCGCCACGGCCCGCGCCAGCTTCAACGTCTACAGCACGCGCGAGGACATCGACGCGCTGGTGGACGGGCTCGGCGAGGTCGTCAGGATCTTCGGGGTCTGACGGCGGAGATAGACTGACCCCCGTGGACGACCTCTACCGCGACTACATCCTCGAGCACTACCGCCACCCGCACAACTTCGGCGTCCTCGAGACGCCGGACCTGCGCTGGGAGGGGGCGAACCCCCTGTGCGGCGACCGCATCACGATGATGCTCGACCGTCCGGGACGGGGCCATCGCGGACGTCGCGTTCACCGGGCGCGGGTGCGCGATCAGCCAGGCGTCGGCGTCGCTTCTGACGGACGAGCTCCGCGGGAAGACGCTCGACGAGGTCGCGCGGATGACGTCCGACGACGTCCTCGACCTCCTGGGCATCGAGATCAGCCCGGCCCGCCTGAAGTGCGCGCTGCTCTCGCTCGACACGCTCGAGCACGCGCTGGCCGAGGGCGGGACGGACGGGTCCGCTGCCGGTGCCGAGGACCCGGACGCAGGCCCCGCGTCCGGCGCGGAGGCGCGCTGACGGCCCGCGAGATCGCTCCCGCCGAGGCGGAGGCGCTCGTCGCATCGGACGCGCGAGCGGTGCTCCTCGACGTCCGCGAGCCCCGCGAGTGGGACGCCGGCCGGATCCCCGGCGCGATCCACGTCCCCCTCGGGACGCTGCCCGCGAGGGCCGCGGAGGTCCTCCCCGACCCGTCGGTCCCGATCGTCGTCTACTGCGCCCACGGCATCCGGTCGCTGCAGGCCGCCCGCTTCCTCGAGGTCCTCGGATACACGGACGCGTGGAGCATGGCGGGCGGCACCGACGCGTGGCGTGCGGGTGGCCTCCGCTGGGAGGCGCCGGCTGGATCGGCGCTCACGCCCGAGCAGGCCCGTCGGTACAGCCGTCACCTGCTCATGCCCGAGGTGGGCCCGGAGGGGCAGGCGCGCCTGCTCGACGCCCGCGTCCTGCTGGTCGGGGCAGGAGGGCTCGGGTCCCCGGCCGCCCTGTACCTCGCGGCCGCCGGGGTCGGCACCCTGGGCATCGTGGACTTCGACGTCGTGGACGTCTCCAACCTCCAGCGCCAGGTCCTCCACACGACCGACCGGGTGGGCGTCTCCAAGGTCGAGTCCGCGCGGGTCACGATCGCCGCGCTCAACCCCGAGGTCCGCGTGGTCGCCCACGAGGAGATGCTCGGGCCGGAGAACGTCGCGTCCCTGATCGGCGACTACGACGTCGTCATCGACGGCACCGACTCCTTCGAGACGCGCTACGCGCTCAACGACGCCGCCGTCCGGCTGGGGATCCCCGTCGTCCACGCGAGCGTGTATCGCTTCGAGGGTCAGCTGACGGTCTTCGACGCGGCCGACGGCCCCTGCTACCGCTGCCTCTACCCCAGCCCGCCCCCGCCCGAGCTGGCCCCGCCGTGCTCCGTCGCCGGGGTCCTGGGCGTGGTGCCGGGGATCATGGGGATGCTCCAGGCGAACGAGGCGCTCAAGATCGTGCTCGGCATCGGCGACCCTCTCGTGGGACGGCTGCTCCTCTTCGACGCCCTGGAGACGACGTTCGAGGAGCTGACCCTCCGACGCGATCCGGCGTGCCCCACGTGCGGGGAGGTGGCGCGGTCGGGCGCCGCGGCGCTAGGCGCCGCGGCGGCCGGCGCCGCGGCGGAACCGGCCTCCGCGGCCGCGCCCGAGCGATCCGCTCCCGCGGGCGCCCGCGACCCGGAGGAACCCTTCATCCTGCGCACCGCCGATCCGCGCTAGCCGAGGACCCGCATGGACGCGCCTGCAGCCGTCCGGCTCCCGGCCTCCATCCGCGATGCGATCGCGGCGGCGGCGCGGGCCGCGACACCGCTCGAGATGTGCGGGCTCATCGTGGGCAGCGAGGCGCCGGCCGCCGGCGGCCGGCCGCTGCGCTGGATCTCCACCCGCAATGCCGCGGCCTCGCCGTACACATACGAGGTGGATCCGGCGGACCTGCTCCGCGTGAGCCTCGAGATCGACGCGCGGGACGAAGCGCTCTGGGCGATCGTCCACAGCCACGTGGCATCCCCGGCGCGCCCGTCGCCGACGGACGTCCGGCAGGCCTTCTACCCGGAGGCGCTGTTCCTGATCGTCTCGCTCGCGGCCGCGGAAGCCGACCCGGCGACGGGCGCGCCCTCCTTGCGCGCGTGGCGGATCGCGGACGGGGAGGCCGTGGAGGTCGCGCTCGAGGTCGAGGGGTGAGCGGGAGCGATGTGGAGGCACGGGTCGCGGGCGGCACCGAGCCGAGCGCCGCCGGGCGTGCGATGGACCACGGCGCGGCCCCGATGTCGCGTGGCGCGACGCGGTCCTCATGGATATGCCAGTGAAGGACCTCGCCCGGGAGGGGTGAGGGCGCCCTCACCCCTCCCGGGCGGCCAGCGCCTCCACCAGCGACGCCTCCGTCGGCGTCGCGCCGAGCCCCAGCCGTTCGCCGACACGCGCGGAGACCGGCGGGATCAACCCCGTCGAGGCGAGCACCTCCCACGTCGACGGCCCGAACACATCCCCGGGGGAGCCGTGGGCGACGACACGCCCCTCTCGCATGACGACGATCCGCCCGAAATGGGCCGCAGCAAACTCCATGTCGTGGGTGATCGCGATGACGGTCCGCCCGGCCTCCACGAACCTGTCGACGATCGCCCCGACGCGCGCCCGCCCCGGCCCGTCCTGGCCGGTCGTCGGCTCGTCGAGGACCAGGACGGCCGGATCCATCGCCACGACGCTCGCGAGCGCCACGAGCTTCCGCTGCGAGAAGTCGAGGTCGTAGGGGTTCGCCGCTCGTGAACCCGTGAGCCCGGTCAGGACCAGCGCGCGCTCCACGAGCAGGTCCGTCTGGCGCCGGTCGAGCCCCAGGTTCCGCGGGCCGAACCCGACCTCGCGCTCGACCGACCGGTTGAACAGCTGCTCGTCGGGGTTCTGGAAGACGAACCCGACGGCCCGTGCGACGACGCTCACGGCGGTGTCGGCGATGTCCCTGCCGCCGACGGTCACGACCCCTGAGTCCGGCCGGAGGAGGCCGTTGAGGTGCTTGACCAGGGTCGTCTTGCCCGACCCGTTCTGGCCCAGGATCGCGACGGCCGTCCCCGCCGGGACGATGAGGTCCACGCCCCGTACCGCCTCGATCCCGCCGGGGTAGCGGTGGACCAGCCCCTCGACCTCGACGGCGACCGGCGGCGCCTCGCGGATCGGCGACAGTGCGGGCAGGACCGGCACGGCGGATCCGTCGGTCTCGGAGTCGTCGCCGGCCGGGGCGAGCCGCCCTGCGCCGCGCGAGCGGAGCGCGCCGACGACCGCGTCCTCGTCGAACGCCCGATCCGGGTCCACGTGCGCCCGCTCGGCCAGGCGCACGATCGTTGGCGCGCGGAGTCCGACCGTCGCGAGAACCCCGGAGCCGAGAGCCCTGCCGGGCTCGTCGAGCGTGACGATCCGGCCGGCATCGAGAACGAGGCACCGGTCCGCGAGAGCGAGCACGGCGGGATCGTGCTCGACGACGAGGATCGCCCGGCCGCCGACCGCGAGGGTGCGCAGGAGCGCCGCCACCGCGGACGTCCCGGCCGGGTCGAGCTGGGCGGTCGGCTCGTCGAGGACGACGGTCGAGGTCCCCATCGCGATGATGCTCGCGATCGCCACCCGCTGCTGCTCCCCGCCGGAGAGCGCGAACGGCTCGCGCTCGGCGAGGTGCGCGATGCCCAGACGCTCAAGGACGTCGTCGATCCGGCCGTCCATGTCTGCCCGAGGGACGCCGAGGTTCTCGAGCCCGAACGCGAGCTCCTCGCGCACGGTCAGCTTCGAGGCCGAGAGCTGGTTCGCGGGCGTCGAGAAGACGATCCCGACGCGCTCGGCGAGCTGACCCGCCGAAGCACCCGTGGCGGTGATGCCAGCCACTGTCACGGAGCCGTCGATCCTCGCCCGGACCACGCGCGGGATGAAGCCGGCCGATGCGAGCGCGAGAGTCGACTTCCCGGCCCCCGTGCGGCCCTCCACTCCGACGATCTCGCCAGCGCCGACGCGCAGGTCGATCTCCCGGAGGGCCGGCTCGCGGCGTCCCGGGTAGCGGACGCTCAGCCGCTCGGCGACGAGCCCGGTCGCCACCGCAGTCACCGGCCGATCCCCGCGACCGCGAGCCAGACAGTCCCCGCGACGGCGACGAGGAGGAGCAGTCGCAGCCAGCGGTCGATCGGCGGGTCCGGGACGAGTCGGTAGGCCGTCCGGCCGGGTCTCGCCCCGAACGCCCGCGCCTCGAGGGCGAACGTCCGCTCGCGGACGTCGATCAGTGAGCCGAGGAGGATCGGCGCGACGAGCGGGAAGAGAGCCCGGACCCGGATGGCGATCGAACCCGAGACGGCGAGTCCGCGCGCCTGCTGGGCCTCGAGGATCGCCGCGGCCCTCGCCTGGAGGCGCGGCACCATCTGGACCGCGGACAGGACGACGAACGCGATCCGGTGGCTCGCCCCACGAGCGATGAGCGACTCGAGAAGGTCGTCCGCCAGGGTCGTGAAGAGGAAGAGGATGAGCACGATGAAGGCGACGAGCAACCGGCCGGCCGACACGAGTCCGAACGTCAGTCCCTCCGACGTGATCGCCAGGGGCCCGAGCCGGACCAGGACGTCGCTCGCCCCGGGGTAGAGCAGGGCATTGACGACGAGGATGGATCCGACGAGGAGGGCCGGGATCTTCAGGCTTCGCACGAGCGGGAGGATCAGGCCGGCCGTCGTGGCGGCGAGGAGGACGAGGATCGCGAGCCCTCCGAGGACCGCAGGCGGGAGGATGAACGCCGCGAGCAGCACCCAGGCCACCGCGAGGATCTTCGTCACCGGGTTGCGCCGGTGGAGCCAGCTCTCTCCCGGCCGGAAGTAGCCGGTGGCCGGAGAGCTCATCCGGCCACCGTCGGATCAGTCGGCAACCGTCTCCTCGCCGCGGCTGAACATCGTCCGGACTGCGAGCGGCAGGGCGCCGAGGATGAGGAAGACGATCGTGTAGCTGATCGTCTTGTCGAGAGGGTCGCTCGTCAGGCCCTGGGCGAAGGCGGACTGGAAGACGTTGAGCCCGAGGGTGCGGAAGAGCGCCACGAGGGCGTCCGTCCCGCCGCCCGTCACGCCGCCGAAGACGCCGGCTGCGATCGGCGCCGAGATCGCCGCCGCCACGAGGCCCGTCGTGATGCCGCCGACCCAGACGGGGAAGAGGCGGGCATTCTCGCCGCGTCGCGCCCATGCCCAGACGAGGGCGGCGAGTACGACGCCGAGCAGTCCCGCCAGGACGAGACCGAGCGGGTCGGCGAGCGCGAGGCCGGTGAGGTTCGCTCCGCCGAGGAACTCCGTGTCCGAGCCGTCGATGGCCGAGAAGTAGCCGGTCGGTCCCACCACGAGGCGCACGAGAGCGAAGACGAGAACGAACGCGGCGACGGCGGTGGCGACCGTCAGATACGTCCGGATCCGCAGGTCCTCGGCGGTGAAGCGGAAGACGGTCCGGTTCGAGAGCCAGGCCACGATCGCCCCGAACGCCACGAGAGCGAACGAGATCGCAACGAAGCGGAGCTGGTTGTCGGCCAACTGGCCGGCGTCCTCCACGTCGAGCGCGGGGAGGCCGACCGTCGCCTGGAGAACGAGGAAGGCGACTGCCGCGGCGGCCACACCGAGCGCGAGGGCGAGGAACTGGCCCACGCGCGTGTCGTCCGCGCGAAGCCGGAAGACGCCCCGCCCCGCCCAGAACCCGGCCATGAGCCCGATGACGCCGGCGACCGGAGCAAAGAACGCGGCTGTCGGCCCCGCGCCGCCCGGGACCGGGAGGATCGACCAGACGAGGTTCGCGAGGATCCCGGTGAGGGCTCCGGCCCACGGCCCGGCGAGGGCGCCGACGAGGACCGTCCCGATCGAGTCGAGGTAGATCGGCAGGCGCAGGAAGTAGATGAGCGACCCGACCGCGATGTTGATCGCGATCGAGACCGCCATGAGCGTCAGGGTCGCGGTCGAAAGGTCGCGCGATCGGCGGGCGGCGATGGCCAGGACGACCGCGCCGACGATGAGGATCGCGAGGTAGGCGGCCTGAACCGGCGGGACGCAGCCGTCAGTCTGGCCTTCAGCGCACAGGCGGAGCCACTCGAAGCTGCCCATCGGTCCCTCCTTCGGTCCGCGAAGAGCCGTCCGTCACGACCATCCTGTCAGATTGCGGCGGCACCTCGCTTGGCCGCGAGGCTCCCCACTCGCTCCACGAACCTCTCGAAGAAGGACTCGGCGTCGGCCTCCACGCCCACGTCGAGGGTGTCGGGTCGGCCCCAGACGCGTCGCCAGTCCGCGACCGTCTCGCCCTTCGTGAGCGTCCCGTCCAGCTCGACGTCCACGGGGACGGGCTCCGTCCGGACGAGCGACGGGTCGATCGCGGCCGCGAGCGCGAAGGGATCGTGGATGAATGCACCGTAGAAGCCATCGTACCGGCCGTGAAACTCCATGTAGAAGCGCAGCGCGTCCGCGAGGAACCGGACGACACCGCTCACCGTGCCGTCCGGCCGGGTCCCGTCCGGCGCACAGCCCGCCCGGGCCGCCAGGCGCTCGAGGTGCGCCGGGATCAGCTTCGCCCGCTCGGTCACGTCGAGCCCCAGCGCCACGGGCCGCGACGGGAGACCCCGCGCCGCGCGGGCCGCCTGGGCCTCGGGCGCTCCGAACGCCGCGTAGACGGCCTTCACGGCGTGCGGGTCCACGCTCGCGTTCCACTCGGTCGTCGGCGCCGTGTTGCCGGGCGAGCGGAACGAGCCGCCCATGATCACCAGCCGTCCCACCAGCAGCGGCAGATCCGGCGCGCGCTCTACCGCGACGGCGAGGTTCGTCAGAGGCGCCACGCAGACGACGGTCAGCTCCCCGGGCCGGCGTCGCGCCTCCTCCACGATGACGTCCGCCCCGTGGCGCGCGGAGAGCGGCATCCGCGCGGGCGGGAGCGTCGCGTATCCGATCCCGCGCGGCCCGTGCGTCTCGGGCGTCGTGACCAGAGGCCTCACCAGCGGCGTCTCCCTGCCGAGGGCCACCTCGACGTCTGTGCGCCCGGCCAGCTCGAGGACGGCCCGCGTGTTCTCAGCCACCTGTCGCGCGTCGACGTTCCCGCCCGTGCACGTGACGGCGACGAGGTCGACCTCGGGCGAAGCGCAGGCGTAGAGGAGCGCGAGGCTGTCGTCGATCCCGGTGTCCACGTCGAGGAGGACGGGGATCCGGGCGGACGCGATGTCCACGGAGGCGTGCATGCTAGGTCGCCGTGCCCACGACGAGGTCCGTGAGGTTGACGACCGTCGCCTCCGGCCACGTGTCACGGAGACGAGGGCGCCAGGAGGCGTCGTTCGTCACGACGTGCCGGGCGCCGGCGACGAGACCCGTCGCGAGCACGAGGGCATCGGCGGACGAGAACCCCGCCCGGGCTCGGAGCGTCGCCGCCAGCTGTCCGGCCGTCGCATCGACGGCGACGAGCCGCAGGTTGGGGAACCCGTAGAGGAACCCGATCACGGTGCGATGCGCGGAAGCCCCGGCGATCGTCGGGCGCACGAGCACCTCCATGACCGACACAGCGGAGACGAGGCCCGTGTTGCGGCCCGTCCGCACCCAGCCGTCGAGGACGGTCGCCGCGGCGGGCGACCCGGCCTCCGAGCCGTCCAGGTACGAGAGGAGCGCGCTCGAATCGAGGAGGACGGGAACGCCCGGCGGGATGGGCTGCGTCTCCTCGCTCCCGGTCATCGCTCCCAGCTCGCCCGCTCCTCGGCGAGCCACGATGCCGGATCGGCGCCCCACAGCCCGCGCAGGGCGCCGGCATAACTCTCCCGGATGACGACGATCTCGGATCGGTCGCCGTCGGCCCGGAAGAGGAGGCGCGTGCCCTCCTCCAGCCGAAGCGCGCGGACGATCGGCTCGGGGATCGTCACCTGGTTCCGTGCCCTGACCCGCGCTTCGAACGCCAGGGGTCCGGTGTGAGTGATGTCCGTCATGTCGGACTCACTATCGCGATGTCGGATATCGATGTCAACAGTCAGACACGACTGCGTCCCGGCGCGACTCCTTCGCCCCCGGACCGCTCCGGGCGCGGCCTACACTGCCGCGGTGAGCGGTCTCGTCATCGGTCCGTACGTCCAGCGCCCCTTCGGGGTCCATGCCGCGGACCCTCGTGCGCCGGAGGTGGCGGCCGCCGTCGCGGACCTCGTCAGGTCCGCCCTGCCGGACGCGCGGATCGAGCACTTCGGCAGCACGGCCGTTCCCGGGCTCCCCGGGAAGGGCGTCGTCGACCTCGTGCTGGTCTCGCCGCCGGAGACCGTGGCGAGGACGGCCGACCGGCTCGTGCGCCTCGGCTTCCAGCGCCAGGGCGGACCGGACCCGTGGCCGCCGACCCGTCCGATCCTCGTGGGCACGGTGGAGTGGCGCGGCCGGGTGTACTCGATCCATCTCCACGTGATCCCCGAGACGAGCCCGGAGGTCCGCGAGCACCTCGACTTCCGCGACGCCCTGCGCGCCGACCCGCGGCTGCGCCGTGACTACGCGGCGGAGAAGCGGCGCCTGACGGCGGAGGACGGCGCCGACTGGGGGATGTACTCGGTCCGGAAGGGGCCGTGGATCGAGTCGGTCCTCGCGCGGATCGTGGCCCGGCGGTCGCCCGGCCGCCGGGGCGCCCGCCCGCCCGAGCGCCGATCCGGGCGCGGGCACGGCCGGCGAGACGGGTGGGGACCGGGCCGCCGGCGCCGCGCGCCCCGCATCCTCAAGACGGTCGTCGGGGGGGCCGACGCCGCGCACGGACCTGCCGGCCCCAGCGCGGCCGGGCGCCACGCCCGCAGCGCGCGCCGCCTCGGCCGGCCCCCGCCGCCCCGTCGCGATCCCGCGCCTGGGCCGCGCGTCCGCGGCCGAGCCGGAGCCCGCGATCCCGCCGGAGTCGCGCGAGCCCATCCTTCCGCCGGCCACGATCGGCATCCTCGGCGGCGGCCAGCTCGGCCGGATGCTCGCCGTGGCCGCCCGTGCGATGGGCTACCGCATCGCCGTCCTGGACCCGGATCCCGCCTGCCCGGCGGCGTCCGTCGCCGAGCGCCTCGTCAGGGCCGCTACGACGACCCGGCCGCGGCGGCGGAGCTGGCGCGCGGCTGCGCCGTCGTCACGTACGAGCTGGAGCACGTGGAGGCGTCGCTCGCCGAGGCCGTGCTGGCCGCCGGCGTCCCCGTCCGGCCGGGCCTGCTCGCGCTTCGCGTCGCCCAGGACCGGCTCGCCGAGCGACGGTGGGTCGAGGCGCAGGGGGCGCGGGTCGCGCGCTGGCGCGAGGTCCGCAGCCCGGCCGAGCTGCGCGTCGCGCTTCGGGACGTGGGGCTTCCCGCCCGCCTCAAGGCCCCGCTCGGCGGCTACGACGGCCGCAGCCAGGCCCGGATCGCCCGCGAGTCGGCGGTGGCCGAGGCATGGGACGCGCTCGCCGGCCCGCCGTCGTCGCGCGACCCGCGACTCTCCCGGGCGGCGCGACCGGCGCTGCTCCTCGAGGAGGAGCTCGCGTTCGAGGCGGAGCTCAGCGTGGTCGTGGCGCGCGGGCCCGGACGGGATGGCCCTCGCGTTCCCCGTCGCGCGGAACATGCACGACGCCGGGATCCTCGTCGAGTCGGTGGCCCCGGCGCCGGTCGCGCCGCTGTCGGTCGCGATGGCCAGGGACCTCGGCGAGCGGCTGGCGGCGCCAGCTCGGCGTCGTCGGGACGCTCACGGTCGAGCTCTTCCTCCTCCGCGACGGGACGCTCGTCGTCAACGAGCTCGCGCCGCGCGTCCACAACAGCGGTCACTGGACGATCGAGGGCTGCCGCACCAGCCAGTTCGCCCAGCACGTGCGCGCGATCTGCGGCCTGCCGCTGGGGTCGATCGAGATGAACGGCTGCGCCGCGACCGTCAACCTGCTCGGGACCGGGAAGGAGCGGCCCGCGGCGCTCCTGGGCATGGAGCGCGCCCTCGCCGATCCCGGACGTCGCCGTCCACCTGTACGACAAGCGCCGGGTCTTCGCCCGCCGGAAGATGGGGCACGTGACCGTCGTGGCAGGCTCTCCGGAGGAGGCGCTCGACCGGGCACGGACGGCGCGCGCGCGACTGGCCTGGGAGACCTGAACCGCGCGCCGACCGGCACTTGCGCCCCATGCGACCAGGTCCGTACCGTCGACCCGCGATGGACCTCCGCCCTGATCCCGCCGCCGACGAACGACTGCTCCGCGAGGCGATCGACCTCGCCCGCGACCACATGCGCGAAGGAAGCGGCGGGCCCTTCGGCGCCGTCATCGCGCGCGACGGCGTGGCGATCGCGCGCGGCTGGAACGCCGTGACGTCGGAGCTCGACCCCACCGCCCACGCCGAGGTCGTGGCGATCCGCCGGGCGTGCGCGGCCCTCGGCTCGTTCAAGCTCGACGGATGCACCCTGTACGCGAGCTGCGAGCCGTGCCCCATGTGCCTCGCCGCGACCTACTGGGCGCGGATCGACAGGGTCGTCTTCGGGGCGGGGCGGGCGGACGCCGCCGCGATCGGGTTCGACGACTCCCGCATCTACGACGAGATCTCGCTCCCGCGCGACGCCCGCACGCTCCGCATGCGCCAGCTCCTCCGCGACGAGGCCAGGCGCGCGATGGAGGGGTGGGTGACGAAGCGCGACCGCATCCCGTACTGACGCGCCAGAGGGCGGCCGGACGGGTCCTGTCGGCCGACGACCCCCGACCTCCGCGGCTCCACGCCGACGCAGATGCTCGCCGCTCCGTCGGGGGCTCGCCGTCCACCACCCGCCGACCCGGCCGCCGGCCGCCCGCCGTCCGCGGGCCCGACCCGGCCGGCCTCCACCCGCGCCCGCGATGGGGCAGAATCGCGCCACGCCCCGCCGATCCGGCGACGCCCGTGCACCGAGGAGAACTCCGTGATGTCGGTCCCGTCCCATCGCATCACCGTCATCCCCGGCGACGGGGTGGGCCCGGAGGTCGTCCGGTCCGCGGTACGCATCATCGATGCGGCCGGCGTGCGGGTCGACTGGGAGTCGGCCGAGGCCGGCGCCGAGGTCTTCAAGCGCGGCGACACCTCCGGTGTCCCGAAGGAGACCCGGGAGTCCATCGAACGGACGCGCGTGGCGCTCAAGGGCCCGCTCGAGACGCCGGTCGGTTTCGGCGAGAAGAGCGCCAACGTCACGCTGCGCAAGCTCTTCGAGACGTTCGCGAACGTCAGGCCGGCGCGCGAGCTGCCGGGCGTCCCCACCCGCTACGCGGGCGAGGGCGTGGACCTCGTGATCGTTCGCGAGAACCTCGAGGACCTCTACGCCGGCATCGAGCACATGCAGACGCCGGACGTCGCGCAGACGCTCAAGATCGTGAGCCGGAAGGGGTCGGAGAAGGTCATCCGCTACGCGTTCGAGCTCGCGCGGCGCGAGGGTCGCCGGAAGGTCACGGCGGCGACGAAGGCCAACATCATGAAGCTCACCGAGGGCCTCTTCAAGCGGACCTTCGAGGAGATCGCGACCGAGTACGCGGACGTCGAGGCCGACCACCTCATCATCGACAACGTCGCGCACCAGCTGGCGAAGAACCCGGCCCAGTTCGACGTGATCGTCACCACGAACCTCAACGGGGACATCATCAGCGACCTCGCGTCGGGGCTCGTCGGCGGCCTGGGCTTCGCGCCCTCGGGCAACTACGGCGACCGCGTCTCGATCTTCGAGGCGGTCCACGGCTCGGCGCCCAAGCACGCGGGCAAGGACGTCATCAACCCGACCGCGCTGATCCTCAGCTCGATCATGATGCTCCGCCACGTCGGCGAGTCCGATGCGGCCGACCGGATCGAGGACGCGGTCCTCGTCACCCTCGAGGAGGGCAAGGCGGCCACGCAGGACCTCGTCCGGCAGACCGGCGGCGACGTGGAGCAGGCGGCCTCCACCACGGGCTTCACGGACACGGTCATCGCCAACCTCGGACGCCACCCGGCGACGGTCCCGGCGCGCCACGGCACGGAGCGGCCGTCGGGTCCGGCGACCCCCCATCCGCGCTGGTCGTACGCGCCGGGGGTGTACGCCAAGGTCGACCGGAAGACGATCGGCGTGGACGTCTTCATCGAAGCGGACACCACCGCGGCCGCCCTGGGGCCCGAGATGGAGGCCCTCGCGGGCACGGACCTCGTCCTCCAGATGATCTCGAGCCGCGGGACCATGGTCTACCCGCCGACCGGGCTCGGCGCGGACGACGTCCGCCTCTGGCGGTGCCGCTTCGTCTCGCCGGCGGGGGCGGACGTCCCGGACCAGGTCTTTCTCGCTCTGCTCGAGCGGATCGCAGCCCGTCACCCGGGCTGGACGCACGTGGAGAAGCTCCACGTCTTCGACGGCGAGGACGGCTTCACCAAGGCGCAGGGCCAGTAGCGATGGGCGCGTCCGGCCGCACCGACGACCCCGGTGGGAGACCCGCTGGATCCGCCTCCGCGGGCGTCGCGCCGGGTGCCGGACCGCTCGTCGGCATCGTCGGCGGGAGCCGCTCGGACTTCCCCGTGCTCGAGGGGGCGGCCGCCGTCCTCGCGGAGCTCGGGATCGCGCACGAGCTGCGCGTGGTCTCCGCTCATCGGACCCCGGACTGGCTCTTCCGGTACGCCGAGACCGCGCCGGGCCGCGGGATCCGCGTCATCGTCGCCGGCGCCGGCGGCGCGGCGCACCTCCCGGGGATGCTCGCGAGCAAGACGCTGCTCCCGGTGATCGGCGTGCCGATCCCCACTCAGCACCTCGGCGGGTTGGACTCGCTCCTCTCGATCGTCCAGATGCCCCGGGGGGTCCCCGTCGCCACCGTCGCGATCGGCAGCGCCGAGAACGCGGCGCTGCTCGCGGCGGAGATCCTGGCGCTCGGCGACGACGCGATCCGCGAGCGGCTGGCCGCGTACCGGTCGGCCCGGACGGAGGCGGTGCTCGATGATGAATCGAACGCGGACGGCCTGGCGCGTGGCGAGCACACCTGACCGACGCGGGCCCCGGGCGGTACCGCGGGCGGATCGACCCGCTCCCCGGCGGCGGCGCGTCGAGGAGGTCGCAAGCGCGCGATGAGCGCGGGCCGTCGCCGCGGCTCAGGCCTCGACGAGCGACGCGGTCGCCTCCGTGAGCGGGCACGGGTTCCGCAGGAACCAGCCCTGGCCGAATCGGACGCCGAGCGACCGGAGCGTCTCCAGCTCCGGGCGGGTCTCCACGCCCTCCGCCACGATCGAGATCCCCATCTCGTTCGCGAACGTGATGAGCGCGGCGGCGAGAGCGCGCCGCCGCCGGTCGCTGTCGATGTCGCGCGTCAGGCTGATGTCCAGCTTGATGATGTCCGGCTCCAGCCAGAGGATGTGACGGAGGCTGGCGAACCCGGCTCCCGCGTCGTCCACGGCCAGTCTCCCGCCAGCCGCGCGGAACGGCTCGAGCGCGTCGGCGAGAGCCGCGTAGTCGTTCACCGGTGCGTGCTCCGTGACTTCCAGGACGATCCGGTCCCACGGCAGGCCGGCGATCGCGTCGAAGAGGCCGCGGTCCACGATCGCCTCGGGCGAGACGTTGAGGGAGAGGTAGCACGGGCCGAGCGCGACGTCCTCGAAGGCGTGCGTGTGGGCACGGACGGCGGCGAGCTCGAGCTCGACCTGCCTGCCGATGCGGCCCGCATCCGCGAACCAGGCGTCGGGCGGGCGGATGGGCTCGACCTGGAACCGCGCGAGCGCCTCCACGCCGACGACGCGCCGACGGGCGATGTCCACGATCGCCTGGTACGCGGGCACGATGGCGCCCGTCTCGAGCGCGCGCCCGACGCGGTCGCGGACCGCCTGGGTCTCCTCGACCGCCCGCGCTTCACGCTCCAGCTGGCCGGCGAGCTCGCGCACGACATCCACCGCGACGGACGCCGACAGGTGACCCAGCCCGGAGGCGGCCTTCCGGACCGCCTCGACGATCTCCTCGGCGGGGGCGCCCTTCACGATGTAGCCGCTCGCCCCGGACCGGATCATGTCGCGGACGCTCCCGGGGTCGTCGTAGACGGAGAAGGCGACGACGCGCGTGCCTCGCGAGGCCGCGATGATCCCTCGCGTCGCCTCCGGGCCGCCGCCCGGCATCTTCACGTCCACGACGGCGACGTCCGGCGACCACTCGCGCGCTGCCGCGACGGCGGTCACCGCGTCGGCGGCGACCGCGACCAGTTCGATGTCGGGCTCCGAGGCCAGGACGTCCCCGAGCGTCGCGCGGACGAGAGGATCGTCGTCCGCGATGACGACGCGGATGGGCCGGGGTTCGCGTGCCGTCATCGGAGCGGCGGCTCGTCGAACTCGACGCCGGCCACGGTGGCACCCATGGGGATCCACGCCTCGACCGTCGTCCCCGCGCCCGGCTCCGACGCGACCGCGAACCTGCCGCCCGCGAGCTCGGCCCGCTCGCGCATGGCGACGAGCCCCAGGTGGCCGCGGCGCGGGTGTCGGACGAGGTCGGGGTCCATGCCCCGTCCATCGTCCGAGACGCGGAGCACGATCCCGCCCTCGACGTTCGCCAGGTGCACCGTGACGACGCGCGCACCGGAGTGGCGCCGTGCGTTCCCGATCGCCTCCTGAGCGATCCGGAACAGCGTGGTCCGCGTCTCGAGCCCCGGCTCCTCCTCGAGCGTCCCGGTCAGCTCGACGGTCGGCTCGTCGTGGTCCGCCGGCTCCTCCGCCCGGCGGGCGACCTCTGCCCGCAGCGCCGCCTGGAGCCCGTCACGGTCCAGCGCGGCCGGATGGAGGCGGAACAGCAGGTCGCGCAGGCCTCGCGTGGCCGCCCGCACGGTCTCGAGCGTCCGGTCGAGCTCGTCGCGCAGGCCCGGGTCGACCGCCTTCCGGCGGGCGAGCTCGACCCGCAGGCCCAACGCGACCATCGTCTGGATCGTGTCGTCGTGGATGTCGGCCGCCACCCGGCGGCGCTCCTCCTCCTGGGCCGTCACGAGCTGCCGAAGGAGCCGCTCGCGCTGCTCCGAGAGGACGCGCAGCCGTTCCAGGCTCTCCCGGAGCGCGGCCGTCCGCTCGCGGACCTGGATCTCGAGCGATGCCTTCTGCTCGAGCAGGTCCAGCTCAAGGAAGCGCGTGACCAGGATGTTCTGGATCCGCAGGTCGATCTCGGCCGGGTCGAACGGCTTCGTGAGGAAGTCCGACGCTCCGAGCCCGAGGGCACGGTCGCGCGCATCCCGCGTGACGTCCGCGGTGAGGACCACGACCGGCGTCCGCAGGCCGTCGCCGTCGACCTCGCGCAGGCGGGCGAGGACGGCGTATCCGTCCATCACCGGCATGATGAGATCGAGCAGCACGACGTCGGCCGGCTCGCGCTCGAGGTCCGCGACCGCCCGGACGGGGTCCGTCCACGACCGGATCGAGCGGAAGCCGCCGAGCCCGAGGAACCGTTCGAGCACGCGGACGTTCGCGGCCTCGTCGTCGACGATCGCGATGCGGGCCTTCTCGAGACGGAGCTCCGTCGTCATCGCGGCTCCTCCGGGCTCGCTCCGCCCGCCGTGCCCGTTCCGACCGCGGTGAGCCCGCGCCACGGGCCTTCGGCCGCGTCGCCGGACCCCGGCATCTCGACCGTCGCGGTCGTCCCCCGTCCCATCTCGGACGCGACACGGATCGTGCCGCCCATCGCCTCGACCAGTCGTCGCGCGAGCGCGAGGCCCAGCGTCGCCCCGGTGCCGCTCGCGTCGCGCCCGAGCGGCGCGAACACCCGCGTGAGCTGGTCCTCCGACATCCCGACGCCGTCGTCGGCGACGTCGATCGCCACCCGGCCGCCTGCGCACGCCCGCACGGTCACGACGACGTGGACGCCGGGTCCTCCGTGGCGCACCGCGTTGTCCACGAGGTCCTCGACGACCGAGACGAGGCGTCCGGCGTCTGCGAGGGCCGTGAGGCCGGAGGCGGAGTCCGCGCCGCGCTCCACGACCGACCCGCGGCTCGCTGCGAACGGCCGTCCCCGTTCGATCACCAGCCGCACCACGTCGTCCAGCAGCACGGGCTGCGCGGCCACGTGGAGACGGCCCGTCTCCAGGCGCGCGTAGTCGAGCATGCGGTCGATGAGTCCGAGGAGGCGCCTGCCGGCGGCCACGATGTAGTCCACGCTCTCCCGGTCCGCGGCGATGAGGTCTGCGCGCTCGAGGAGCTCGCCGAACCCCAGGATCGCGTTGAGCGGCGTCCGCAGCTCATGGCTCACGATCGACAGGAACTCGCTCTTCGACCGGTCCGCGGTCTCCGCGGCGTCGCGGGCGGCCCGAAGCTCCTCTTCCATCCGGACCCGGTCGGTCACGTCGATGGCCGTGGCGACGTACGTGGTCGACGGGTCCGCCGGGGCCTCCACGTTCACGATCGCCAGGAGCCACCGCCACTCCCCGGCGGCCGAGAGGTAGCGCTCGACCAGGGAGAAACGGCCCCGGCCGGCCTCGAGAGCCGCTCGGACCGTGGCGGCCGTCTCCCGGGCGTCGTCCGGGTGGCGATGGGCCGAGGGCCAGCCGAACGCGCCGATCACGTCGCCGGGCGCGTAGCCGAGCAGCTCGCGGATCCCCGGGCTCACGTAGTCGATCCGGTCCCCGAGGAGGCTCCCGCGGACGATCATGCCCGGTGTCGTCGTCAGCAGGCTCTCGATGAAGTCCCGCTGGCGTTCCAGCTCGGCCTGTGCCTCCATCCGGTCGCTGATGTCGATCCCCGAGGCGACGAACCGGAGGCTCCCGTCCGGCTCGGCCGAGACCGAGGACGAGATGAGGAGCGACCGGTAGGTGCCGTCCTTCGCCAGGTATCGGCTGATCAGCTCGGGCGCGGCCTCTCCGCGAGCGAGAGCGGCGGCGATCGTCGGGAGGAACTGCTCGTCGTCCGGGTGGAGCCGGTCGGCGATGAACCCCGGCGCCGCGATGACCTCCTCGGGCGTGTAGCCGAGCACGTCTTCCACGCTCGGGCCCACGAAGTCGAGCACGGCGGGCTCCCCGGGGCGTGCGTGTCCGGCGACGATGAGCGTCCGGACGGCACGGGCGATCCCGGCGATGAACGCCTCGCGCTCCGCGAGCCGCGCTGCCGTCTCGGCCTGTTCCGTGACGTCCACCGACACCGCGACGAACCGGGTCGGCGGCTCGCCGGGTGTGCCCTGGTAGCGGACGTTGCTCGCGCACGTCCGGTAGGAGCCGTCCCGTCGACGCCACCGGACCTGGAATGTCTCGATGGCCCTGCCCGCCGCGATCGCCGCCGCGTCGCGGGCGGCGTAGGCCGCGCGGTCGTCGGGATGGATGAGCCCGACCAGGAAGCCGGGCTTCCCGACGATCTCCTCGAGGGGATAGCCCAGCATCGACGCGAGGCCGGGACTCGCGTAGTCGACCGTCATCGTCCCGCGGTCGCCGGCGAAGACCGCGCCCGGCGTCGCGTCGGCGACCCCCGCGAGCATGGCCGCGTTCCGCTCCAGCGCGGCCTGCGTCCGCCCGAGCGCTCCGGTGAGCACCCAGGCGCGAACGGCGAAGAGGATGACGATCATGCCCGCGAGCGCGTCGACCACGAGGTCGGCGACCGGATCCTGTGCGCGCAGGTTCTCCGCGAGCAGGATGACGGCCGCGGCGACCGCCGCCGTCGAGATGAGGGCGAGCCGCGTGCGCGGCGGCACGGGAACGCGAGGGTCGGGGGCCCGGGCGAGGGCCGAGGCGGAGGGGTCGAGGAGCGCGGCGGCGAGGAAGGACGAGCTGAGGAGTGCGAACGGCAGGACGAGGGCCGCGAGGTCCGTGTCCCCGCCGATCTGGCTGAACGCGTAGAGACTGTCCCCGACGAACGGGGCGACGACCGCGACGGACAGGAACGCGACGGCCCTGGTGACCTGCCCGAGCCTCAGTGCGATGACCGCCGCGGTCGCGAGGACCACGAGGTCGATCAGGGGCAGGTCGAGGATGGCGAACCAGGCCGTGGGGGTGGCGGATGTCCCGGCCGGCGCCGTGCTCAGCGGGAGCGCCCACACGATCACGGCGACACCGGCCGCGAGGATCAGGCCGTCCACGATGTCGCCCCGGTCCCGGCCGGCGCCGAGGGCGTGCGCGAGGAGGAGGAACGCCAGCGCGATGACCAGGTAGCCCGCCAGGTACACGGCGTCGGCCACCGTCGGCTCCGCGAAGGACTCCGTGGCACCCTCGCCCGCGAAGATGAGGTTGCCGGCGGCCATGGTCGCGAGGCCGGCGAGCAGGAGCGCCCACGGCAGCACCGGGGACGGCCGTCGGCGCCCGATGAACCAGGCGATGGCGGCCATCACGAGGATCGCCAGCCCGCCGGCGAGGGCCGCGGCGAGAACGCTCTCGACACCGGTGAGCCGGACGACGACGGCGGAGACGACGCCCGTCACGGCGACGCCCGCGCTGATCGTGCGCATCGCGGCGGGTGACGCGGTCTGCGCGTGGGGCATCTCGGGCGCGGAACCTCCGCTTCGCGTCGGCGGCCGTCCGACGGCGTCCTTAAGGTGCGGTCGCGCGCGACCGCCATGCGACTGTATGCCCGGGCGTCCAGCCTCGGCATCGTCCATCCGTACCACCCCGCGTACGCCGCGCGGACGACGGCGAGACGCCGCGACCCGCCGCGACCCGCCGGACGGGGCGGGTCCGTCGGCGCGACGTACACTCCACGCGTGACCGAGACGCACGCGGCCGGCCCGGCCGCCCCGATCCGCGCCCCCGCGTCGATGGACGACGACCGGTGGGAGCCGGGCATGCCGGTCCTCGACCGCCAGGCCGTCGCCGGTCTGCAGTCCGGACCGGTCCGGGCGCCGCGGTCGGTCCCCGAGGCCCGACCGACCCGCCTGCCCCGCGACTGGTTCATCTACCTCTCGGTCGTCGCGTTCCTCGCCGGCGCCGTCGCCATCACGGCGATCGAGTTCGGGGTGCCGCTCGGGAGCCCGCTCATCAAGCTGTGCGTGCTCGTCGGCGCCCCGCCCCTCGCGGTCGCCCTCGCCGACGGCGCGGTCCGCATCTGGCGCTCCGCGTGGGCGTGGATGCCGGTGGACCGCGTGAAGGGCGTCTTCCGGCTCACCTGGCTCCTCGTCCCCGCGGTCGGCTTCGTCGGCATCGGGGTCGCGTTCGTCGGGGTGTTCTCGGCATGAGCGACCCGCGGGAGCCTCACGGGTCGAGCGACCGGGTCGATCCGCACGTCCGCCGCTTCCTCCACGGCCGTACCGACCTGCGCGCGGGCGGCATCTACCCGGAAGGGGCGTACCTCACCGAGGACGAGGCGATCTCGCGCGAGCGCTCCATGTCTGCGACGGACGATGCGCGTGGCGGCGTCCCGGCGTGGCTCGCCGCGACCCTCAACCACTGCACGCGCTGCGGCTCCCGGCTCGAGCTCGGCCAGGTGGAGGACGAGGACCGCGACCGGCTCGCGTGCGTGGAATGCGGATTCATCGCCTACGTGAACCCGCGGCTGGTCGTCACGACGATCCCGGTGACCGACGACGGCGAGGTCCTCCTGCTCCGCCGCGGGATCGAGCCGGCCCGCGGCCTCTGGGCGCAGCCCGGCGGCTTCCTGGAGATCGACGAGACGGTCCGCGAGGCGGCCGTGCGCGAGACGCTCGAGGAGATCGGCGTCGTCGTGGAGCCCGGAGAGATCCTGGGGCTCTACTCGCGGCCCGAGGCGGCGATCGTGGTGGTCGCGTTCGAGGCGCGGATCGTCGGCGGCGAGCCCCACCCCACGCCCGAGGCTCTCGAGGTCCGCCCGTTCGCCCCCGAGGAGATCCCCTGGCACGAGATCGCCTTCCGCACGAGCGAGTGGGCACTGCGCGACTGGCTCAAGCGCGCCCGACCCGACCTTCACCCGGCGGCACGGGGCTGACGAAGGCGACGAAGCGGCCCCCGGCCTCACGCCCCGGTGCCCAGCCGGCGTCGGTCGCCGTGCGTCGCGGGCGTTCGGGCGTTCGCGCTCGGCCCCCGGTGGACTCCTAGCTCGCCTTCCGGTGCAGCCGAGCCGGGGTGAGCGCGGTGCGCTGGCCGCGGTTGCGCAGCGCCTTTTCGAGCGCGACGTCGTGGTTGCGGCGCTCCAGGGCGTCGTCGAGCGGGGCGAGGACGACGCGCGCGCCCGTCCTCCGCGAGAGCGCGATCCGGACCAGCATGTCGGCGAGCCACGGGTTCTTCGGCAGGACGGGGCCGTGGAGGTACGTCGCGAAGACGTTGTCGCGCCGCGCTCCCTCGTTCCCGTCGCGGCCGTCGTTGCCGGCACCCGCGACGACCCGGCCGAAGGGGACGGCGCCGGGACCCAGCTCGGTCACGCCCGAGTGGTTCTCGAACCCGACGACCGCCTCGGTCTCGCCGTCGATCGTCACCTCGCACGCGGCGTGCTGCATGAACCGCTGGCTGCCGCCGTGGGTCTCCAGGTCGAGGACGTGCGCGCCCTCGAGCGCCGGTCCCGCGCTGGGGATGTACGCGTGGCCGAACAGCTGGAGGCCGGCGCAGACCGCGAGCATGACGACGCCCGCGTCCGCCGCGTCACGGAGCGCCCCCGCGACGCGCGGCAGGTCCGCGGCGACGAGGGCCATCTCCACGTCCTGCCCGCCCTGGACGAAGACGACGTCGAAGGCCGAGAGGTCGAGGACGGGGTCGCCGGCTTCGTAGCCGACGGTCTCCGTCGCGATCCCGCGCCACCGGCTCCGCGCCTCGACGGCCGTGACGTTGCCGCCGTCGCCGGCGACGTTGAGGAGGCTGGGCCAGAGATGGGCGATCCGCAGCGGCGGGAGGTCGGCCACGGAGGTGGCCACCGGGGTGGGGTCGAGCGACGGGGACGTCATCGTTCGTGCCTCCCTACTGCTCCCAGAAGCGGCCGGTCCAGCCGCGGCGACGCATCTCCTCGCGGATCTCGATCGTGGGTGTGTAGCCTGCCACGACCGTCAAGCGGTCCCCGGGCGGGACGTTCGCGAGCGCGGCGTCCAGCGCGGCCGGCCGGTCCTCCACGATCGTCATCCGTGCCGGGTCCACGCCGGCGTACTTGAGGCGCGTCGCGAGCTCGTCCGCCCGCGTGCCGGAGACCACCGCGTCGACGATCCGGGGCGCGACGGACTCCACGTCCACGTCCCACAGCCACGCGAAGTCTTCGCCGTCCACGAGCGTGTTGCTCACGGCCACGAGGAGATGGCGCGGCTCCCCTTCCGACGCGAGGGCGCGGAACGTCGTGTTGAAGCTCGTGGGGTTCTTGCTGAACGCGAGGACGACCGAGCGGCCGTCGGGGAGGGGGATCGTCTCGATCCGCCCGAAGGCCGGCCGGATGCCGGCGAGGGCCTCCGCCGCGTGCGTCACGGGGACGTCGAGGGCGATGACCGTCGCGATCGCGGCCACCGCGTCGTATGCGACGTGGATGCCCGCCTGCGGGATCGCCAGGTCGATGGTCGTCTCGTCCGGGAGGCGGACGGTGCAGCGGGTCTCGCCCAGACCCGTCACCTCGACGGCGGTGACCGCGACGTCGAGGTCGGGTCGTGCGAAGCCGCAGCCCTCGCACGCCCAGTCGCCCATGTGCGAGAGGTGGACGGTCCGGTACGTGAGGGCATGACGACAGCGCGGGCACCGGATCGTGTCCGCGGCGCGCGTGATCCGGTCGAGCGAGGCGCCCACGTCGAACCCGAACGTGACGCGCCGCCCCTCGCGCCCCGTCGCGAGCGACGCGACGAGGGGGTCGTCCGCGTTGACGACGAGCGCCCGGTCCGCAGGAAGCCCGGACGCGACCGTGTCCAGCGCCTCGCCGAGGGCGTGGAGCTCCCCGAAGCGGTCGAGCTGGTCGCGGAAGAGGTCCACGATCACGAGCGCCCGCGGCCGGAGCTCGTCCGCGACGACGAGGAGGGCACCTTCGTCCACCTCGGCGACGAGCGCACCGTACGGGAGGCCGCCGCGGAGGTCGGCGAAGCCCACCGCGAGCGATGTCACGCCCTGGACCAGGTTGGAGCCGCTGCTGTTGTGGGCGACCGCGATGCCCTCGCCGCGCAGCAGGGCGGCCGTGAACCGCGCCGTCGTCGTCTTCCCGTTGCTGCCGGTGATCGCGACGACGGGGACGCCCCGTGCGCCGACGATCGTGCCGAGCACGTCCGGGTCGACGCGGCGGGCGACCATCCCGGGAAGTGACGTCCCGCCCCCGCGCCCGAGGACGCGCGACGCCGCACCCGCGGCGCGTGCGGCGACGAGGGCGGTGAAGAGACGAGGGGTGAGGCGCGGCGGGCGGCGGCGCGCGACGAGGGCGACGGGGAGGTCGACGGAGAGCTCGGTCGGCTCGGCGGCGGCCGGCTCGGCAGCGGGGTCGGCGGACGGCCTGGGGTCGGCGGCGCCCTGTTCCGCGGGGTGCGCGGCTGCGGGCGCGCCGTCGCGCGGCGTGCCCTCGGGGGACGCGGTCGGGGTCCGTGCCATCGGCGGAAGTCTACCCGGCGAGCGCCCCGCACACCCGCGCCGGCCCGAGGTGGCCCGAGTCGGCCCGGCCCGACGTCCCCTACGACCGCAGGTCGGCGAGACGTTCCTCACCCCGTGTACAGCTCGAGGGCGACGCGGTGGGGTCCTCGCTCCGCTCGATCTTCCTGTCACCTCTCCTTGGTGGACCGGGCCGCCGTTTCGGCCGCCGGGGCGGTGCTCTCCGCCGACGCAGGGGCGGTGCCCTCCGCGACGGGCCGTGTGGCCGGGCGGACGGGCGGCAGGTGGAGCTTCGCGACGCGCGCCGCGAGGAGCGCCGCGCCCACGATCCCGGCGTCGCCCCGCAGCTCGGCCACGATGACCGGCGGCCGCACCGTCAGTAACTTCAGGAAGCGGTCGGCGTTCTTGCTGACGCCCCCGCCGAGGATGATCACGTCGGGCCAGAAGAGCCGGTCCAGCGCGTGCATGTGCTCGTCGAGCAGGGCCGCCCATGCCGGCCACGTGAGGCGCTTCGTCGTGCGGTTCACCGCCGCCGACCGCTTCTCGGCGTCCTTGCCGCGGATCTCCACGTGACCCAGCTCTGTGTTGGGCAGGAGGCGGCCGTCCACGAAGAGCGCCGATCCGACGCCGGTCCCGAGCGTGAGGAGCAGCACCGTGCCGCGGTGCCCGCGTCCCGCGCCGAAGCGCATCTCCGCGACCCCGGCGGCATCCCCGTCGTTGGCCAGGACCGCGTCGACACCCAGGGCATCGGCGAGCGTCTTCTCCGCGGGGTAGCCGATCCACGCGGCGTCCACGTTCGCCGCGGACATCGTGCGGCCGTCCAGGATGGGCGCCGGGAACGTCACGCCCACCGGCAGGTCGTCCCGCCCCACGTCGTGCCGGACCATCTCCGCGATGTGCTGGACGACCGGCAGCACGTTCACCGGGGTCGATGGCTGCGGCGTCCGGATCCGGTGACGCGGCGACGCGAACGCGCCTGTCCGCAGGTCCACGGCGGCGCCCTTGATCCCGCTGCCGCCGATGTCGATCCCCATCGCGAGGACCGGGTGCGCCGCGCGTCTCGGCGCCGGATGCTCGGTCACGTTCTCCTCCTCCGTTCCCTCCGGCCGAGCCCTCAGTATGCCCCGGCGTCGGGCGCTCGCCCCGCCAGGATCTCCGCCTCGATGTCCGCCGCGAGGCCGCGGATCTGTCCTTCGATGGCCTCGCGGAGCATGCCGGTCCCGAAGGCCGCGAGGCCGCCGGAGACCCGGACCTCCACGTCGTACCCGATGCGTGTCCGCATCCCCTGGCTGCCCGCCTCCTCGACGAGGCTCAGCGGGACCTCCACGTGGAACGCGCCGCCGATGCCGCGCGGCGTGCCGTCGAGCGTGAGGACGGCCGCGTGCGGGGCGACGGAATCACGGATCTCGGCGGTCGCGTCGGCGCGGACGGTGAGCAGGGACGTCCGCACGGCCAGCACGAGGCCGTACCGGCCGGGCGCCTCCTCGCGGATCGATTCGCAGCCGGGCAGCACGCGCCCGAGCGCATCGGCGTCCCAGAGGAACGCCCAGACCTGCGCGGGTGCCCCTCCGATCTCGACGTATCGCGTCTCCGCGTCGCTCACGGCGACGATGGTACGGCCATCGGGGTCCGGTGGTGCGGGGTCGAGCGTGGCCGGCATCGCGGCGACGCGCGGCGATGCCCTGGATGACGGGTCTCGCCGTCAGTCGGACCGGCGGCGAGACCCGTTCGCGACGCGCGGCTCAGTGGGCGGTGCCGTGCATCGGGAGATGGACGTGCGCCAAGGCGTGGACCGCCTGAGAGACGGATGCCCACGGGAGCCGTACGAGCGACCGTCCGGCATGACCCACCTCCGTCCGCCGCGCGCGCCGGCCGTCACGCGCAGCCTTCGCCATCCCGTCCGCCGCCGCGAGCTGCCGCCGCTCGGCCTGATCGTGGTTCGCGAGCCAGAGCCTGTCCTCGGGCGAGATCCCGTACATCGTGGACCCCTTTCATCCGTACGATCTCTGTCACGGGTCATCGTCGCCGGGTGCCCGGCGTGCCGCAGCCGCGTGCCGGACGGCTCGCGCGTCCACGTGACGACGCGTGCCGCGTCGCCGAGCCGACACGCCGGATCGCGCGATCACGGGGCGGGCGGGATCGCGAGCGAGTGGTGATGGGAGGCGACGCCCGCCCCGCAGGGTCAGAGGCCTGCCGGGGCCCGGAGCCGGACGAGGGTCGCCTGCGCGGACTCGGCCGCGTGCGCGGACCCCCGGGCCCACGGCCCCGTCACGCCATCCGGCTCTTGTCACGCCGTCCAGGCACGGCGGATGCTCCCGGCACGACATGGGGCGCGCCATACGCGCGTGCTGCACGGGGGGCCGACGTGGCGACCGGCTCTGCGGGGACGAACGGGTTCCTCTTCTGCGACCTGCGCGGGTATGCCGCCTTCGTCGACGCGCACGGCGACCACGCGGCCGCGGACCTCCTCGCGGCGTACCGCTCGCTCGTCCGCGAGGCCGTCGCCGCGCACGCGGGCGCCGAGATCCGCACCGAGGGCGACAGCGTCTACGTGGTGTTCCCCACCGCGTCGGCCGCGGTGGAGGCCGGCCTCGGGATCGTCGATGCCGCGGCATCCGCCGGCACCGCAGAGCGTCCGATGCGCGTCGGGGTCGGCATCCACGCCGGCGAGACGCTCGCGACGGGGGAGGGTCCCGTCGGGGGAGCCGTCAACATCGCCGCGCGGGTGTGCGCCCGGGCCGAGGCGGGCGAGGTCCTCGTCACCGACACCGTCCGCGCGATCACCCGGACCATGCTCCCGTACGCGTTCGTGCCGCTCGGGACGCAGCCGCTCAAGGGGATCCGCGGCGGGGTCGCCCTCTACCGCGTCGAGGCGGTCCCCGCCGGGCGGGTCGCGCACCTCCGCCGCCGCCTCGCGGCCCGGCGCGGGCGGGCCGTCCTCGCTGGCCTCGCCGTCGCGGTCCTCGCCGTCGCGGGGGCCGCCGCCTGGACCCTCACCCGCCAACCCGACTGCCTGACCCTCGGACCGGACACACAGGACGTCGTCGCGCGGATCGATCTCGCCCGCGGCTGCGTCGTCGCGACGTACCCGACCGGGCACGGGCCGTCGCTCATCGTCCCCGCCGCCGGCAGGATGTGGGTCGCGAACGCCGGCGACCGGACGGTCACCGCGCTCGATGCGAGCACCGGCGAGGCGTTCGCGACCGTCGGCGTCGGCGGCGCGAGCGCCGACCCGATCACCGCGATGTCCGCCGGGGCCGACGCCCTCCACGTCCTCGACGGCGACCTCGGCCTGCTCACGACCGTGGACCTCGACACCGCCACGGTCCTCGGGACGGACAAGCTCCCCGGCGAGGGCGAAGGGTTCATCTCCTTCGACGACTTCGCTCGCCTCCAGGACCTGTTCCCGGCGGACCAGCTGGCCTACTGGTTCACGAACGCGACGCGGGAGTACGCGGGTATCGCCGAGGACCAGGGCCACGTCTGGGTGTCGAACCGCCACACGGGCCAGCTCGTCCGTGATCCGCTGTACCGGAACAGCGCCGTTTCGGTCTTCCTCCCTCGCGAGAAGGGCTCGGTCCTCCAGGTCGATCCGGCGGTCGACCTCGTCCGGAAGGTGTGCAACGCCCGGGTCAACTGGTGGGGCGGAGCGACTCCCTGCCTCTCGCGCCCCCCCTCGTCCCGCCCCTACCCCGGCACCAGCCTCATCGCCTTCGTCGGGTCGAGGATCTGGGCGGCACACGAAGACTCGCCCGAGCTGTCCGCCTACGACCGCGACAGTGGCGTGACGACCCACATGACGCCGACCGGCGCCTCCGGCCGGGCGACGGGTCTCGCCGCGCTCGACGGCGACCTCTGGGTCGCCTACGAGGGTGGCCAGGTCGCGCGCGTGGGCGATCCGTCGGTGACGCCGGCGGCGGCGGCGGTCGCGCCGACGCTCTCCGCGATCGCCGCCGACCCGAGCGGTGTGTACGCGACGACCGGCGACGGCCACGTGGTGCTCGAGCTCGACCCGACGTCGCTCGCGGTGCTCCGGGCCATCGACGTCGGCGGACGTGCGTCGGGCGTGGCGGTGGCTCCCGATGGCTCTGTCTGGATCACGGTCTCCGCGCTCGCCGCGCACTGACCGATCCCGGTCGCGACATCACGACCCGGCTCCCGGCGACGCGCCCGACCCCGTCCGCGCCATCGCGCTCTCCAGGCGCTCGAGGTACGGTCGCGCCCGGAGCCGGACGAGGATCGCGTGCGCGGACTCGGCCGCGGCGCGGACCTCCGGCTCCGAGACCGGCCCGTCCACTCGACGGCGGCCTCGGGGACCCGCGTCGCGGAGTGTCGGCAAGACGACGCTTTCGGGGTCGTCACGCATCTGGACACGGGTCGGCCGCAGGGTCAGGATGAGGGCAGCCCGGTCATGCGCCGGGCGGCGGACGGGAGACCGATGATGGACGAGTCGACGATCGGAGCGGAGCGCCCGGATTCGATCCCGGGAGCCGACGACAAGGACGTGGAGGGCCACAACCTCCTGCCGGACCCGGAGCTGGGCCGCGAGATGGCGCGTGCCAGGGAGGCGGAGATCGAGCGCCGACTCAAGGTGCACGAGGTCCAGGCCGAGGCGAAGCACCCGGTCGATCCCCACACGAAGAAGTAGGGGTCCTGAGAGACGGTGGTGGACGCCCGACGTCGGGCCCCGGGCCGGCGCTGCCCCGCGGATCGATCGAGGATGTCGCACGGATGACATCAGAGGCGTCGCGCGACGGCTGGACCCGCCCGACGCCCGCGGCGCACGATGAGCCTGCTCAGGTCTGAGCCGGAGTCCCGGAAGCGCGAAGGAGCATCGACATGTCGAAGGACGGATCCCCCGAGACGGAGGGCATCCACCGGCCGCGCGGAGGCGAGGCCGCCGAGCCCGACGTCGAGGGCCACGGCCACAAGGTCAAGGCGGTCGAGGACGAGGACGTCGAGGGCCACGGCCACAAGGTCAAGGCGGTCGAGGACGAGGACGTCGAGGGCCACGGCCACAAGGTCAAGGCGGTCGAGGACGAGGACGTCGAGGGCCACGGCCACAAGGTCAAGGCGGTCGAGGACGAGGACGTCGAGGGCCACGGCCACAAGGTGAAGTGACCACCCGCCGGGCACGGCACGACGAGCATCCGGGTCGTCGTGACGGCACCCGGACACGGCTGGATCGGGAGGCGGCACCCATCGGGTGCCGCCTCCCGATCTCCCTGGCCGGCGCTCGACCCGCGCACTACCATGGAGGCGGCGCCCAGGAAGGATCGGCTGCGCGGCGAGGGTTTCATGAGCGGGGTGGAGTTCGCGATCGACACCCTCCGACGCTGCGCGCTCTTCGCCAGTGTCGACGAGCAGACCCTGGCGCTCTGCGCCGGCTCGCTCCGGGCCCGCCGCTATCGCAGGAACGAGACGGTCTTCCACCAGGGCGACCCCGGCGATTCGCTCTACATCCTCGAGTCCGGCTCTGTGAAGATCGTTCTGCCGTCGCCGGGGTCCGCGGACGACGCCATCATCGCCACCCTCTCCCGAGGCGACTTCTTCGGTGAGCTCGCGCTGCTCGATGGCGCGCCCCACTCTGCGACGGCTGTCGCCATGGAGCCGACCGAGGCGCTCGTGCTCAGACGCGACCGCTTCCAGGATCTCGTGGAGACGGACCCGGCGCTCCGACAGGCCCTGTTCGCCGGACTCGTCGCAGAGCTGCGGCGTCTCACCGGCCATGTCGAGGAGCTGCATTTCCTGGACCTGCCCGGGCGGCTCGCGAGCCGCATGGTCCACCTCGCCCGCGAGGCGCAGCCCGACCGGACCACGGACATCCGGCTGGACTGGCCGTACACGCAGAGCGACCTCGCGGCGATGATCGGCGGGACGCGCCAGACCGTGAACCGGCTGCTGGCGGACATGACCGCGCAGGGCCTCGTGCACGTCGAGCGCGACGTCCTGGTCATCCCGGACCTGGCGCGGCTCCAGCGGGCCGCGGAGCGGTGATCGACCGTGGCTGACGCCGGCCGGTCTCCCATCGGCGAGCAGGCGCTCGAGCTGTTGCGTGCGATCGCCCTGCGCGCCGAGACGGCCCGACGCCTCGAGTCGGGCGGCGCGCGCGCCGTCCTCCGCTCGATCGTCGAGGCCACCGTCGCGCTGTTCGAGGCCGAGGCGGCCTCGATCGCCCTCTACGACGCGGCGACGGATCGGCTCGTCTTCGAGGTGGCGGCGGGCGAGCAGGGCCAGGGCGTCATCGGCGTCTCCATCGGGACGGACCAGGGGATCGCCGGCTTCGTCTTCACCACCGGACAGGCGCTGGCCCTCTCCGACGTGGCCAGCGATCCGCGCTTCGGGAGGACCATCGCTGCGCAGACGGACTACGTGCCCCGGTCGCTGATCGCCGTGCCCCTCGTGGACGAACACGGCACGATCGGCGTCCTCGAGGTCCTCGACAAGCACAGCCAGGCGGCCTTCTCGCTCCGCGACATCGAGCTCGCGGGCGTCTTCGCTCGACAGGCGGCGGTCGCGATCAGGGCCAGCCGCGTCGATCGCGACGTCGCCTCGCTCCTCCGCGCGACCCTGGCGGACCTGGCTGCCGACGCGCCGCCCGCGGCCGCGACGATCGACGAGCTCGTCGCCGCGGCCACCGCGGGCCTGGACCGCGAAGACGAGACGCGCCTGTGGGGCCTCGTCGAGCAGGTCGCGCGCGTCCGACGGGCCGATCCCGACGCGCTCGAGCTCGTGACCGACCTGCTGGAGGCCCTGGCGCGCCGGTCCGAGCGCACGAATCGGACCCGGCGTCGCGGCCGGACCGGATCGGGCCCTGTCCGCGACCGGTGAGCGACCTCGACCTCCCGGCCTGGAGCGAGCCGTTCGTCGGGGAGCGCGGCGGGCTCGATCGGCTCGCTCCGCTCCGCTCCATCGATCGAGCCTGGGCCTTCGGCGGCGTCGACGGCAGTGGCGTGACGGTCGCCGTCATCGACTCCGGCGTGGAGCGGGCGCATCCGGCCGTGGGCGGCAGGCTCGTCGAGAGCGTGCGCGTCGAGCCCGGGGACGACGAGCCGGTCGTCGTCGACGATCTCGAGGCCATCGATGTGGTCGGCCACGGCACGGCCTGCGCCGGCATCATCCACGGGCTGGCGCCCGGCGCCGACATCATCTCCGTGCGCGTGCTGGGCCCGGACAACCGCGGCAGGGGCGCGGTCTTCGCGGCGGGCCTGGAATGGGCGATCGCCCACGGGGCGGCGGTGGTCAACCTGAGCCTGTCGTCGAAGAGCGAGGCGATGTTCGGCACCTTCCACGACCTCGCCGACCGTGCCTACTTCGCGAACGTGCTGCTCGTCTGCGCCGCCAACAACGTGCCCGCGCCCAGCTACCCTTCGCTGTTCGCGTCGGTCATCTCGGTGGCCGCCCACGACGTCGCCGACCCGTGGACGTGGTTCTACAATCCGCACCCGCCGGTCGAGTTCGGGGCGTACGGCGTGGACGTCCCGGTGGCCTGGAAGGACGGGGCCCGCATGGTCGCGACGGGCAACAGCTTCGCCGCGCCGCACATCGCCGGCCTCGCCGCCCTCATCCGCGCCAGGCACCCCGCGGCGACGCCCTTCGAGGTCAAGGCGATCCTTGCGGCCACCGCCACGGGGGCACGACCGGAGGGCTGACCCTCCGCCTGCCGCCCGTCAGGGCTTCACCGCGATCCGGTCGAGGGCAGGGTTGTTCGTGAAGGCGTCGAAGGAGTAGGAGGCGACCCGCGGCGAGCCGAGGTACGCGTACCGCACCTCCGCGTACGGCACCCACGGCGCGACACTCTCCATGAGGTACTGGTCCACGCCGGCCCAGCACTGGAACTGTGCCGCGCCCACGAGCGGCAGGCAGGCCTCCACGCGCGCGTCCACGTTCGGGACCTCGGTGACCTCGTAGCCCCAGCGCTTCAGCTGCTCGGGCGTCGCTCCGAGCATCGTGAGGTTGTACGTGTCCGGCGGCACGTCGACGGTCATGCTGCCGTCGAACACGATCAGCACCGGCGACGCCGAGCCGCCTCCGAAGGCCAGGCCGATGAGGAGCGGGACCTTGTCGGCCGGGTGATCGCTGATGCCGAAGAGGGTCGCGTTGTCGAGGACGTCCACGTCGAGTCCGATCCCCAGCGGCGCCAGGTCGTCCGCGATCGCCCGTGCGACCACGGCATGCTCCTCGCGCGTCGTGGCCCGGATGTGCGCGCAGGCCGGCGCGTCACACCGGCCGTCGCCGTCCCCGTCGTAGCGGGATAGCCGTATCTCCGCCCGGGCCTTCTCGAGGTCCCCGTGCCCGCCCGGCGTCGCGTACGGGTCATAGTCCGCGAGCAGGCTGTCCTCGTACATGTCGCTGTCGAGGTGCCCGTAGACCCCCTGGGCGACTCCTCCGCCCTTCAGGTCGACGAGCTTCTGCTTGTCGATCGCCCAGTTGAGCGCCTTCCGCACGTGGACGTCGTCGAACGGCGGGACGGCGACGTTCATCGATCACGCTCCGGATCATCCCCGTCGGGTGGAGGTAGGCCGTGCCGCGCGCCGGGTCGGCCCGGAAGGCGGCGAAGATGTCCGCCGGGCACGGTCGGAGACTGCTCCAGCTGTTCGCCCAGAGGAAGTCGGCGGTCCCGTCGTCGATCGCGGCGACCGCCGCATCCATCGAATCGACGACGACGATCTCGATCCGGTCGGCGTAGGCCGGCCGGAGCTGGTCGGTCGCGGGGTCCCAGGACGGGTTCCGCACGAGGGTGATCCTGCCCGGCCCGAGGCCGGAGACCGGCTTCCGCGTCGCGGCCGGGACGGAGAAGTCGAGGGCCTCCGATCCCTCGAGCATGTACGGGCCCGGAGGAGACGAGGAAGCGACCGAACCCGGTGTCGGCGCCGGTCGCGATGCCGAACGCCGCGTCGGGGTGTGACGGGTCCGGCGGCAACGGCGCCGCGAAGGACTGGGCCAGCGGGCGCCGAGGTTCCCGACGGGCTCCGTGAGGCGGAATACGAGCGTGTGGTCGTCGGGGGCCTCGATCCCGGAGATCGATGCGGCGGTGCCGGCGTGGTACTCGGCCGCCCCCTCGATGTCGAGGAAGTCGAAGGCGTAGAACGAGTCGAGCGATGGGCGCGAGCAGGCGATGGAGCTCGCGCACGAAGTCGCCGGCGGTGATCTCGACCGCCTGGAGCGGCGGCCCGTAGTGGAGCCCGGGCTTGAGGTGGAACGTCCACGTCAGCCCGTCGGCGGAGACCTCCGGCAGCGCTGCCGCGAGGTCGGGCTGCAGCCGTGCGCCGCCCTCGGCGGCGGAGCGGCCGTTGTGCGAGAGGAGGGTCCGGAGGAGGCAGCAGCGGTGGAGCCCCGACGACTCTGGGGGAAGGAGCAGTCCAGCTGCGGGTCCATGAGGTCGGGCCCCATGTCGCGCAACGCAGCCGAAGCTACGTCGCCCGGGATGACGACCCGGAGCGTGCCGCCCCGCGGCGGCGACGTGCCCTCCGGCGAGGACTGGCCCGCGGCCCGCGTCCCGGTCGGGCCCTGCGGCGCGGCAGTGGCCGGCGTCGCGCCGCGCCCGGCTGTGGCGGGCCGCTCGGCGACGGCGATCCGCAGCCCGCGACGAGGAGGGCCGCGGCGCCAAGGGCCGCGAGCCGGGAGGCCGGCACGGCCATGAGCCGGGAGCGTCGCCTCGATCCGAGGCGGTCGACGAGAGATGTCATCGCTGCACCGTCACCCACACATCTGGCCCAAGGACCGCGACGCCCTCGCCCGGTCCCGGAAGGTCGACGGATCTCGAGGCCTTCAGCGTCGTGGGATCGATTTGCAGGAGCGCGTTCCGGCTGCCGGCGACCCAGATCCCATCCTGCCCGGCCGCGATCCCCCGCGGCCCCTGGTCGAGCGGGATGGTCGCCACGCGGCCGTTGCTCGCGGCGTCGATGACGACCACCGAGCTGCCGACGTAGCTCGTCACCCACACGCGACCGAAGCCCAGCGCGACCGCGGTCGGAGCGTCCGTCAGGCTGATCTCGGCCGTCTTCGTCATCGTGGCCGCGTCGAGACGCCAGATCGTCCTGTCCACCGCGTTGGCGACCCAGACGGAGCCGTCGCCGATCGCCAGGGAGACCGGCGCTTCGCCGACCACCACCATCTCGGCGGCCAGCGTGCCGGGGTCCATCCGCGTGAGCGAGCTCTGGACCTCGTTCGTCAGCCACACGTTCCGCCCGTCGAGGGCCACCGCGTTCGTCCCCGTCCCGACGGCGATCTGCTGCAGCGTCTGCCGCGTCGTCTCGCTGACCTCGAGGAGCAGACCCCCGGACGCCCCCGTCGCGCCGTACCCGAACGTGATCCAGACCGAGCCGCTCCCGGCCGCGATGCCCGTCGGCTTGCCCGGCAGCCCCTTGGTGGAGGGGGCTCCGCCCGCGACCGGGATCCCGGTCAGTGTCGTGTCGCCGAGGCTGATGACCCACGCGCTGCCGCCGTCGATGGCGACGCCGGTCGGGTCGCTGCCGGCCGGCACGACGTCCACCACCGCGTTCGACCGCGCGTCGACGTGGATCGCACTGTCCGGGACGGGGACGGGCGCGGATCCGCCTGCGCCGCGCCCGACCAGTGCCCATGCCGCCGCCACGACGAGGCACGCCGCGACGAGCGGCACGCGCCGCCGTCGCAACCCGTCGTCCGCGTCGGCGGGCCGTCGTCTCCGCGCCGGCGCCGACCGGCTCCACGACCGGCGGCGCCACGGTCTGCCACTCGACCGCGTAGAGGTCCCACGAACCGGGGACACCCTTGAACTCGTGGACTCCCCGGTCGTGGAACGTGACGTCCGCACCCGCCGTGACCTCGCGCACCGTCCGCGTCACGAGGATCTCACCCGGGCCTGCCTGCGCGAGGGCGCGCGACGCGACGTGGACGGTCAGGCCGCCGACCTTGCCGTCCATGACCTCCACCTCGCCCATGTGGACCGCGGCGCGGATCCGGAGGTCGAGCGGAGCGAGGTGGTCGATGATCGAGCCGGCGCACTCGATCGCCTGGGCAGGCGGCCCGAAGGTCGCGAAGAAGCCATCGCCGGCGGTGTCGACCTCCCGGCCGTGGAAGGCCTTCAGCTGCTGACGGACGATCGCATGGTGGCGCGCGAGGAGGGCCTTCCAGCCGCGGTCCCCGAGCAGGGCCGCGCGCTCGGTGGAGCCCACGATGTCGGTGAAGAGCACCGTCGCGAGCTGGCGCTGGGGGCCGCCGCCGCGGCTCAGCATGGTCCGACCGCCGGCCGGTCGACCCGCACCGGGCGACCGGGTCCGCGACGACCCTCCGGACCGAGCGCGACCAGTCGACCCATCACCAACCCCTCGGTCAAGACCGACAGTCAGTCTCCACGCGCCGCATCGATGCTAGCGCCGCGTACCACCCCCCACTAGGGCCGGTAGCCCTCCTGGATCGGCCGCCGCGGTGCCCCTCGCGTCAGCCGGCGCCGACCCCGCCTCCTCGGTGGAGCGCGAGCAGGCGCGGCCCCAGCTCCGCTCCGGCCGTCACGAGCTCGAGGAAGTCGCGCGCCTCGAGGGCGAGGAGCCGCCCGTCCCCCTCGGCCGTCACGGTCGCCGTGCGCGGCACCCCGGCCAGCAGGCCGATCTCGCCGAACACCTCGTCGGCGCCCATCGTGCGAAGCCGGACGGGAGGCACGCCCGGCGCCGCCGACTGATCCACCGCGAAGGTGCCTTCGAGGATCACGTAGAACCGGTCGGCCGGATCGCCCTGGCGGATGACGACCGTCCCTCCGGGGACCCGGAGCTCGGTCGCCCGGGCGAACGCGGCGATGAGAGACGACTCTGGGACGCCGCCGAAGACCGGCAGGGCGGCCGCCCGGGCGGCCGCGGTGACGACCTCGGCC
The DNA here is from genome assembly GCA_963717255.1 of uncultured Chloroflexia bacterium. Lineage (GTDB taxonomy): Bacteria > Chloroflexota > Limnocylindria > Limnocylindrales > CSP1-4 > CAIYQJ01. The sequence goes on from CAVQVT010000012.1 coordinate 69,487, forward strand.
GCTGGGCCGCGATCGCCCGCGGAGCCGATGAGGAGGGCGGCGAGCGCGATCCCGACGATGGCGACGGCGCCGCAGGCGACGAGGACGGCCTCGATCCCGAAGACGGCCGCCCCGATCGGAACCACGAGCGAGCCCGCGGCGTTGGCGAGCGTGGAGACGGTGGCGATCATCCCCAGCGCGCGTCCCCGAACGGCGTCGGGGATGACGCGCTGGAGGATCGTCATGCCCGCGACCTCGGTCAGCAGGGCACCTGCTTCGAAGACGGCCATCGCCACCAGCGCCGGGGCGAGCGACGTGGTCATGCCGAGAACGACGGCCCCGACGGCCATCCCGACCGCGCCGAGGAGGAGGGGCACGCGCAAGCCCGGCCGGACGACGAAGACGCCCGATCCGATCGCGCCGACGATCCCGCCGACGCCGATCGCGGCGTTGAGGTAGCCGGTCCCGGCCTCGCCGACGCCGAGCTGGTCGACGGCGATCATGACCGTCAGCACCCCGAGCCCGCCGAAGATGAACCCTGCCACGACGTCGGCGAGCGTCAGACCGGCGAGCGGCAGGGCGAGGGGCCGCAGGCCGTCGGACGCGCCCGGCGCGCGGCCCTCGGCAGGAGTGTCCGCCGCCTCGGCCTGCCCGGCCCTGGGCTCGGCAGTCTGCGGCCGCGATGGCAGACGCCAGAGGACGACGGCGACGCACCCGAACGAGACGGCGTTGAGCAGGAAGGCCAGCGACAGCCCGCTCGCCGCGATGAGCAGGCCACCGATCGCCGGACCGACGACGAAGGCCAGGTTGTCGAGTGTCGACCAGGCGCTGTTGGCCGGCCCGAGCTCTCGCTCGTCGCGGACGAGCATGGGGAGGTACGAGCCGATCGCCGGGCCGAAGAAGGCGGAGAAGCACGTGGCCACCACCGCCAGCACGACGACGGCCCACAGTGGGCCGTCGACCGCCACGAGCCAGGCCATGACGACCATGATCAGGCCACGTGCGACGTCCGTGACGAGCAGCACCAGGCGCCGGTCGAACCGGTCCGCGACGATCCCGGCCGGGATCGAGAGGAGGACGTACGGCAGCACCCGCGCCGCGCCCACGACCCCCAGGAGCACCGCGTCGGCGCCGCTCCCCTGGTAGACGACGATCAGGAGGGCGACGAGGTAGAGCCAGTCGCCGACCGAGCTGACGAACTCGCCGCCGAGCAGGCGGACCAGTGGGCGGTTGGAGAGGAGTCCGCGAAAGACGCGCAGCGTCGCCACCGACGCGAGTGTGACGGACGCCGGATGCCGCCGCAAGCCATCACGGGCGACCGTCGGGTACGGGCGGCGCCCGCGCCCGTCGTCCTAGAAGTAGTTGACGCTGATGCCCCCGTCGATGACGAAGTTAGCGCCGTTGGTCCAGCGCGACTCGTCGGACGCGAGGTAGATCGCGACGTGCACGATCTCCTCGGGCTTGCCGAACCGGCCGGTCGGATTCCGCGCGAGCCGCAGCTGCTTCGCGGCCTCGTCCTTGAGGAGCCAGTCCATGAGGAGCGGCGTCTCGATCGGCCCGGGGCTGATCGCGTTGCTGCGGACGCCCCGTCCCGCGAACTGGACGGCGAGCGACCGGGTGAGCGCGAGCACGGCCCCCTTGCTGGCCGTGTACGCGTCCTGCGGGACCGAGCAGCCGAGGATCGCGACGAAGCTCGCGACGTTGACGATGGAGCCGGTTCCCTGGTCGAGCATCTTCGGGATCGCGTACTTGCAGCCGAGGTAGACGCCGCGCACGTTGACCGCCATCACGCGGTCCCATGCCTCCACCGGCGTGTCCACGACCGAGTGGTCCTCCTCCGGCATGATCCCGGCGTTGTTGTAGAGCGTGTCCACCCGTCCGTACGTCGCGACCGCGTGGTCCACCATCGCCTTCGCGTCGGCCTCCGACGAGATGTCCGTCCGGACGAACGTCGCCGCGCCGCCGGCCTCGCGGACGAGCCGGACGGTCTCCTCGCCACCCTCCTCGCTGAAGTCGGCCACCACGACCCTCGCGCCCTCCGTCGCGAACATGAGCGCGGCCGTGCGGCCCATCCCGCTCCCGCCGCCGGTGATGATCGAGACCTTGTCGGAGAGTCGCATCTGTGGGTCCCCGCATCTGTCGGCTGTCATGGTGAGGTGGAGACGATGGTACGGCGTGCGGGACCTCCGGCGGAGGCCATCCGGCCGGTGCGCTGGTACGATGGGAAAACCGACCGACCGGTCGGTCGGTGGGCACGATGAGCCGACCGACCCGGCCGGCGACCCCGACCTGAGGACCAGCCGGCCCATGACGCAGGAGAAGCCCCGCGAGCCGCAGGAGCGCGGGCGCGAGCGCCGCGAGAGGATCCTCGACGCCGCGTTCACGACGTTCGCCGAGCGCGGCTACCGCGACACGGCGATCGACGACATCGCGCACGGCTCCGACACGTCGAAGGGCGGCGTCTACTTCCACTTCCCCACGAAAGAGGCGATCTTCCGCGAGCTCATGCGGACGACCGCCGACAGGCTGGACGCGAAGGTGGCCCGGACGGTGGCGGACGAGCCCGACCCGATCGTCGCCGCCGCCATCGCGATCCGGACCGTGCTGGAGACGTTCGCCGGGCACCGGCGGATGGCGCGCCTCCTCTACCTCGACGCCTTCGGCGCCGGCCGCGTCTTCCACGACGAGGTGGACCGCCTCCATGCGCAGTTCGCGGAGCGGATCGCCGGGTACCTGGACCGTGCCGTCACAGACGGGGTCATCCCGCCGCTGGACACGCGGATCGCCGGCCAGGCCTGGTTCGGGGCGATGAACGAGATCGTGGCCCGGTGGCTCATGGCCGAGAAGCCGGGGCGCCTCCTCGACGCGTACCCGACGCTGCTCGCGCTGCTCCTCCGGAGCGTCGGCGTCGCGGAGGAGCAGGTGACCGTCCTGGTCGAGGCCGGCGAGACCCCCGCGTGACCGTCGTGGCGGGCCCGGCGGAGATCGTGGCGGCGGGGGAACGCGCGGCCGCGCGGCTTCGGGAGGTCGAAGGAGGGGCGGCCGCGGACGACGCGTGGGCGCCGCGAGGGGATGCCGGACGCCGCGCCCCGACCGTGCCGGGTGGGCGCAAGGGGGCCGGGTCCGGGCTCGCTTCCGCGACCGTCGCCGCACCCGACCTCGACCCGGTGGGGCTGTTCGTCGCCGCCCGCGTCGCCGGGCACGACCCCGTCCTGTGGGTGCAGCCCGGCGACGATCTCGCGATCGTCGGGGTCGGCGAGGCGTGGGCCGCCTCGCCCGCGGGCGCCGATCGCTTCGCGGACGCCGACGCGACATGGGCTGCGCTCTCCGGCGGGGCGCGCGTCTCCGACGACAGCGGCCCGGCGCGGGGGACCGGCCCGCTCCTGCTCGGCGGGTTCGCGTTCGACGCGGGTGGCGGCGCGGACGCCACGTGGTCGGGATTCGGGCCGGGGCGCCTGGTGCTGCCGCGTCTCTCGTGGGCGCGGACGCCGGGGGGGACCTGGCTGACGGTCAACAGCGTGTCGGGCGAGAGCCCGAACGGGCGCGCGCCCGACCCCGGCGACCCGGAGGCGCTCGCCGCCCTCTGGGCACGGATCGTCGCCGGGGTCGAAGTGGCGCCGGTGCCGCTGCGCGTCTCGCTGAGGGTCGTGGGCGGAGCACCCACCGCCGAGGGATGGCGCGCGACCGTGGATCGGTATGCCGGCGCGGTGGGCCGCGGTCGGGTGGACAAGGTCGTCCTGGCGCGCCGCCTGGACCTCGCGGCGGACGTTCCGGTGGACGTCGGCGCGGCGCTCCGCGCGCTCGTCGCCGCGGCGCCCGAGTCCACGGTCTTCGCCATCGCACGCGGCGACGCGGTCTTCCTCGGCGCGACCCCGGAGCGCCTCGTCCGGACCGAGGGCCGGGACGCGCGGACCGTGGCGATCGCGGGGACGGCCCCGCGCGGCACGGATCCCGCCGAGGACGACGCGCTCGCGGCCGACCTCCTCGCGAGCGAGAAGGAGCGGGAGGAGCACGCGGTCGTCGTGCGGATGTTGCGCGACAGCCTGCGCCCGCTGTGCGACTCGCTGGAGATCGCCCCCTCGCCGCGCGTCATCCGGCTCCGGACCGTCCAGCACCTGTGCACCGACGTCACGGCCCGCACCACCGATCGGAACGGGATCCTCTCCATGGTCGGCGTCCTCCATCCGACGCCGGCGGTGGGCGGGCAGCCGCGCGCGGCCGCGCTCGACCTCATCCGCGAGCAGGAGCCGATCGACCGCGGCTGGTACGCAGGGCCGCTCGGCTGGCTCGACCGCGATGGCGACGGGGAGTTCGTCGTGGCGCTCCGGTCGGGCGTCGTCCGCTCCGGCCGGGTCAGCCTCTTCGCCGGCTGCGGGATCGTCGCCGACTCCGACCCCGCCCGCGAGTGGGAGGAGTCCCGCATCAAGCTGCGCGTCCTCGGCGGGGCGCTCGGGAGCGCCGAGCTGTGAGCGATCCGAGCCGATCCGCGGGACCTCAGGCCGCCGGCCCCGCCACCCCCGCCGGCCCTCCGGCGGCGACCCTGCGCGCCTTCGTCGACGGGCTCGTCCGCGGTGGCGTCCGCCACGCCGTCCTCTGCCCCGGCTCCCGCTCCACGCCGATGGCCCTCGCGCTCGCCGCCGATCCGCGGATCCGCCTCCTCACGCACATCGACGAGCGAGCCGGCTCCTTCCTCGCTCTCGGCATCGCGAAGGCCGCACGCGCACCGGTCGCCTTCCTCGCCACGTCCGGGACGGCCTCCGTGAACGCGCACCCGGCCGTCGTCGAGGCGCGGTACGGTCGCGTCCCGCTCGTCGTCCTCACCGCCGACCGGCCGCCCGAGCTGCAGGGTCGGTCCGCGCCGCAGACGATCGACCAGGTCCACCTGTTCGGGTCGGCTGCCCGCTGGTTCGTCGAGATGCCGGTCCCGGCCGGAGGGGCCGAGGCAGAGGCGCACTGGCGATCCGTGGGCGCGCGGGCCGCGGCGACTGCCGCGGGCGTCGCGGGCGGCTCGCCGGCCGGCCCGGTCCACGTGAACCTGCCGTTCCGGGAGCCGCTCGTCCCCGACGGGGACCTGGCGCCGGCGGGGACCCCGGGCGCGGTCGCCCCCGGGGCATCCGTCGCGGCCTCGGGCGCGGTCGTCCCCGCTGCGGACGACGTGCGGCCGGGCCCGCTCTTCCCGTCGGACGCCGACGTCGCGGACCTCGTCGCGACGCTCGCGGCGGCGCGGCGGCCGCTGCTCGTCTGCGGCCCCTCGGACGACCCCGCACTCCCGGCGGCGGTCGCGGCCCTCGCCGCCGATCTGGACGCCCCCATCCTCGCCGATCCTCTCTCCGGCCTGCGCCATGGCGCGCACGACCGGTCGCGCGTCCTCGTCCGCGGCGACTTCGTGGTGCGGGCCGGGCCGTGGCTCGACGCGCACCTCCCCGACCTGGTCGTCCGATTCGGCGGCGTCCCCACCTCCAGGCCCGTCGCGCTCATGCTCGCGTCCGTCATGCCGCGGCTCGTCGTCGTGGACGCCGGGGACGAGTGGCCGGAGCCGGGCCCGTGTCCGGCGACCGTCGTCCGCGCCGACCCGGCCGCGACGGCCGCGATGACGACAGGCGCGCTCGCCGCGGCAGCGGCCGAAGGGGCGGCGGACGAGGCCCCACCCGCCGGAGCGGCGGACGAAGCCCAACCCGCCGGAACGGCGGCCGTCGAGCCCGACTGGTGCGCCGGGTGGCTGGCCGCGGACGCAGCGGCCGATGACGCCGTCGCCGCGGCACTCGGTGGCATCGACGAGCCCTACGAGGGCCGCGTCTTCGAAGCGCTCGGCGACGCCTTGCCGTCCGGCGCGCTCCTCTGGCTCGGCAGCTCGATGCCCGTGCGCGACGCAGACGCGTACCTCGCCGGTGGCGAGCGACCTCTCAGGATCCTCGCGAACCGCGGCGCGAACGGGATCGACGGTGTCGTCTCGTCGGCGATCGGGGCCGCCGCGATCCATCCCGGCCCGGTCGTCCTCGTCGTCGGCGACCTCTCGTTCCTCCACGACCTCAACGCGCTCGTGGGAGCGAGGCTCAACGCGATCCGCCTGACCGTGCTCGTCGTCGACAACGACGGTGGCGGGATCTTCTCCTTCCTGCCGCAGGCGACCGCCGACGCGCCGGGCGCCGGGCTGCCGGAGCGGTTCGAGCGGCTCTTCGGAGTCGCCCACGGCACCGGCCCGCGGCTCGGGGGGATCGTCGAAGGCCTCGGGGGCGGTTCATGGACCTGGGCGCGGCCTCCCGCGAGGGCACGGAGTCGGCGCCGCCGCCGACCGGCCCGTGGACGCCGCCGCCGACCGCGCCGCCCTCGCCGCGGCGGTCCGGGACGCGATCGCACAGGATGGCGTCACCGTGATCCGCTACGCGACGGAGCGGACGCGGAACGTCGAGCTGCACCGCCTCGTGGCCGCCCGCGTGCGCGAGGCCCTCGCCGCCCTCCGGACGTCCGCCGCCCCGCCCGGTCACGGACGGGAAGGCGCCCGATGACCCTCCACCGCATCTCCGTGGACGGCGCGACGTACGCCGTCCGCGACCTGGGCACCGGCCCCGCCGTCCTCCTCCTCCACGGGTTCACCGGGACCGGCGCCTCGATGGATGCCCTCGCCCTCGATCTCCGGGAGGCCGGCTGGCGCACGATCGTGCCCGACCTGCTGGGTCACGGCGCATCGGACGCCCCGGCCGACCCGGCCCGCCACGACGTCGCTCGCCAGGCCGCCGACCTCGCCGCGATCCTCCGGCTCCGCGGCGCGGCCCCCGCCGCCGCCGTCGGCTACTCGTTCGGCGGTCGCGTGGCGCTCCGCCTCGCTCTCGACGTCCCGGATATCGTGACCGCGCTCGCGCTCATCGGTTCCGGGCCCGGCATCGCCGACCCGGCGGAGCGGGCGCGCCGCCGCGCCGTGGACGAGGACCTGGCCGATCTCCATCGAGCGCGACGGCGTCGCCGCCTTCGTGGACCGCTGGGAGGCGCTCCCGCTGTTCGCATCGGAGGAGGCGCTGCCGGCGGGCCTCCGTGCCCGCCGCCGCGAGGAGCGGCTCGCGCAGCGGCCCGAGGGCCTCGCCGCGAGCATCCGGGGAGCAGGACAGGGGACGCAGGTGCCGCTGCTCGACCGGCTCGGCACCCTCCGGCCGCCGACGCTCCTCATCGCCGGCTCCATCGACACGCTCGCCGTCGCCCGCGCCCGCGCGATGGCCGCCGCCGCCCCGCCCGGCCGCGCAGCCGTCCTCGTCGTCGATGGCGCCGGCCATGCCGCCCATCTCGCCGCCCCGGACGTGGTCCGGGCCGCGATCCTCGACCACCTGGCGGCCGCCGGCTCCACGGCCGACCCGGCCGCGTCCGGCTCCACGGCCGACCCGGCCGCCGCATCCGAGACCCCGCGCCCGGCCGTCGCGTCGCCCGGCGCCCCGCACGGGAGGACCCCATGACCGCCCCGACCGTCACGTGGACGAAGGCGAAGGAGTACACGGACATCCGGTACGAGCACTCGGGGACGGGCATCGCCCGCGTGACGATCGACCGCCCGGAGGTCCGGAACGCGTTCCGCCCGGAGACGGTGGACGAGATGATCGACGCCTTCCGGCTCGTCCGGGACGACGACTCGATCGGCGTCGCGCTCCTCACCGGCGCCGGTGACACGGCCTTCTGCTCGGGCGGCGACCAGCGCGTGAAGGTGCGCGGCGGCTACCGTCGGGAGGCTGGCACCCACGCGCTCAACGTCCTCGAGCTGCAGAAGCTCATCCGCTCGCTGCCGATCCCCGTGATCGCCCTCGTGAACGGCTACGCGATCGGCGGCGGGCACGTGCTCCACGTCGTCTGCGACCTCTCGATCGCGAGCGAGAACGCGGTCTTCGGCCAGACCGGCCCGAAGGTCGGGTCGTTCGACGCCGGCTACGGGGCCACGCTCCTGGCCCGGACGATCGGGCACAAGCGCGCCCGCGAGCTCTGGTATCTCTGTCGCCAGTACGACGCGCAGCAGGCCTTCGCGATGGGCCTCGTGAACGCCGTGGTCCCGCTCGCCGACCTGGAGGCGGAGGGGATCCGCTGGGCGAACGAGATCCTCGAGAAGAGCCCGACGGCGATCCGCTTCCTCAAGGCCTCCTTCATCGCCGATACGGACGGCCTCGCCGGGCTCCAGGAGCTGGCCGGGTACGCGACCGCGCTCTACTACACCACCGACGAGGCGCACGAGGGGAAGGACGCCTTCCTGGAGAAGCGCCGGCCCGACTTCACCCGCTTCCCGAGGCGCCCGTGAACGAGACGGCCCCCGGGGCGGACGGTGCGCGTCCCTCGGCCGCGCGCGTCTGGTGGCTCGCGATCCGGCCGAACACGCTGCCGGCCGCGATCGCGCCGGTCCTCGTCGGCCTGGGCGTCGCCCTCGCCGGGCGGACCTTCGCGCCCGGTCCCGCGATCGCGTGCCTCGCGGTCGCGCTCCTGCTCCAGGTCGCCGCGAACCTCGCGAACGATCTCGCCGACTTCCGGTCCGGCGCGGACACGCCGGACCGGGTGGGACCGCTGCGCGTCGCGGCCCGCGGCCTCGCGACCCCGCGGCAGCTCACGGTCGCGACCGCGCTCGTCATCGCCTGGGCCGGCATCGCGGGGCTCTACCTCGTGCTGGTCGGCGGGGTCGTGATCCTCGTCCTCGGGCTCCTCGCGATCCTCGCGGCCCTCGCGTACACGGGCGGACCCTGGCCGTACGGCTACCACGGCCTCGGCGAGGTGTTCGTGTTCGTCTTCTTCGGGCTCGTCGCGGTGATCGGGACGGCGTACCTGCAGACGGGGACGGTGGACGCGCTGACCGTGCTCGCGGCGGTCCCGATGGGATGTCTCGCCACGGCGATCCTCGTCGTGAACAACCTGCGCGACGTCGACGGCGACCGCCGCGCAGGCAAGCGCACGCTGGCCGTCACGTTCGGCCGCGGCTTCGCGCGGGCGGAGTACGCGGCGATGCTCGCCGTTGCCGCCGCGTCGGTCGTCGTGATCGCCGCCGCCGGGCTCGCGTCGCCGCTCGCCCTGCTCCCGCTCGTCGCGTCGCCGCTCGCGATCCCGCTGCTCCGGACCGTCTTCGCGGAAGGCGACCCGCGACGATTGAACCCGGTGCTCAAGGGGACGGCGCGGCTCGAGCTCGCCGTCGCGGCGCTCCTCGCCCTCGGTCTCGCGGTGGGCGGCCTGTGAGCGGCCGTGGCCGGCCCGTGGCCGACGGGTGCGGGCGATGACCGGATCCGGGCGCCCCGGGCCGGACCCGGGCGACGCGCTCATCGAGGTGGTGGACGCGTTCGCGCGGTCGCCGCTCGAGCGGATCCGCGTCGACATCGTCGCCGTGCCGTTCCGCGCGCCGGTGGTGACCGCGGCCGGGGTGTGGACGACGCGGCGCTCGCTCCTGGTCACCCTCCGCGATGCCGACGGTGCGCACGGGACCGGCGAGATCGCGCCGGCGCCCGGCGAGGAGGAGGCGGCCATCGCGGTCCTCGCCTCGCTCGCGCCCCGCCTCGACGGCCTGACGCCCGCCCAGGTGCTCACCGCCATCGAGGAGGACCGGACGGCCGACCGGTCGGTGGAGCTCGCGCTCGCGGCGGTCATCGAGGCCGGCCTCGAGACCGCACTGCTCGACCTCGCCGGGCGCCGGGCGGGGCTCCCCGTCGCGGCGATGCTCGCCGGCGCGTCCGGGCGCGGTGTCGCGCGGCTCCGGGTCCCGGTCTCTGCGCTGGTGTCCGCGGCCGACCCGGACGCGGCGGCCGCCGCGGCGCGGGCGGCCGTTGCCCGGGGCATCCGGTGCGTGAAGGTGAAGGTAGGCGGGGAGCCGGACGCGGATGCGTTCGTGTCCCGCGTCGCCGCCGTGCGCGCGGCGGTCGGCGACGACGTGGACCTCCGTCTCGACGCGAACGGGGCGTGGACGGTGGACGAGGCGGTCGGGCGGCTCCGCGCCGCCGCGCCGTACCGGATCGCCTACGTCGAGCAGCCCGTCGCGGACCTCGACGGTCTCGCTGCCGTGCGTGCCGCTTCGCCGGTGCCGATCGCGGCGGACGAGGCGGTGCGGGGCGTCGCCGCGGCACGTCGACTCATCGATGCCGGCGCCGTCGACGTCCTCGTCGTGAAGCCCGTCCGAGTGGGTGGAGCCGTGGAGACGCTCCGGATCGCCGCGCTCGCGGCGCAGGCGGATGTCCCGGTCGTCCTCAGCACCTTCTACGAGACGGGTGTCGGCCTGGCGGCGGCGCTCCACGTCGCCGCGGCGCTCCCGGTCGGGGACGAGACGCACGGGATCGCGACCGCCGATCTGCTCGCGTCGGACCTGCTCGCGCAGCGGCCGAGGGTGACCGCCGGATGGGCCGACGTCCCGGATGCTCCCGGCCTCGGGGTGGAGACGAGCCCGGACCTCGTCGCGGAGTTCCGCGAGAGCGCGGCGGGCATCCGGTGAGCGGCTCCGCGCGTGGGACGGGCGCCCGGGGGCGCGCCACGGGCGCCAGAGATCGCGCCGCGGGCGCGCCGCTCGTGCCCGATCCCGTCGCCGAGGCGGCCCGCCTGGCCCCGGCCTCGCTCTCGGTCGCGGACGGCGACCTCCGCCTCTCGTGGGCGGACCTCGCTGCGCGCGTCGCGGATGCGGCGTGGCTGCTCCGGGAAGCCGGCGTCGAGCGCGGTGACCGGATCGCGGTCCTCGCCGGCCCCTCCGCAGCGTCCGTCGTCCTCGTGCACGCCGCCCGCGCGGCCGGCGTCGTCCTCGTCCCGCTGGCTCCGCGCGCCGCGGCGGCGGAGATCGCGTGGCAGGTGGACCGCGCGGCGCCGCGGCTGCTCCTCCACGACGCCGCCCGAGCGCCGCTCGCGGCGGCCGCGCTCGGGCTCCTCGAGGGGGCGGCCCACCCGCCCGCGCTCGACCTCGATCTCCTCGCCGGATCGGAGGACCCGGCCACGTCGCTGGGCGCCGCCGACCTCCCGCCTGAGGGGGCGCCCCTGCCGCCGGTCGACCCCGACGCGCCCGCCACGATCCTCTACACGTCCGGGACGACTGGACGGCCGAAGGGTGCCGTCCTCACCTGGGCGAACCACCTCGCGAGCGCCCGCGCGTGGGCGAGCGTCCTCGACCCACGCCCCGACGATCGCTGGCTCCTCGCGCTTCCGGTCCACCACATCGCGGGCATCGCGACGATCGTCCGCGCCGCCGTCTCTGGTTCGGCGGTCGTCTGCGCGGGCGACCGGTTCCATGCCGGGCTCGTCGCCGGCCTCATCGGCGGCGAGAGCATCACGCACCTCTCGGTCGTCGCGACGACCCTGGAGCGCCTCCTCGACGCCCTGCCGTCCGTGCGTTCCACCGGTTCGCTCCGCGCGGTCCTCCTGGGCGGCGGACCCTGGCCGCCGGACCTTGCCGTCCGGGCCGTCGCCGCGGGACTCCCGCTCGTCACCACGTACGGCATGACGGAGACCGCGTCCGGGGTCGCGGCGCTGCCGTCCGAGATGGTCGCCGCGCACCCGGCCGCGTCCGGTCGGGCCCTCGCCGGCGTGGACCTGGCGATCGAGGTGGACGGCCGACCCGCCCGCCCGGGGGAGATCGGCGAGATCGTGGTCGCCGGCCCGATGGTCTTCGCCGGCTATCTCGACGATCCCGCCGGCACGGACGCGGTCCTCCGCGACGGTCGCCTTCGCACCGGAGACCTGGGCTCGCTCGATGACGACGGGATCCTGACGGTCGCGGACCGCCGCGACGACCTGATCGTCTCCGGGGGCGAGAACGTCTACCCGGCCGAGGTCGAAGCGGTCCTTCGCGCGCACCCCGACGTCCTCGATGCTGGCGTGGTCGGCGTGCCCGATCCGACCTGGGGTGCGGTCCCGGTGGCGGTCGTCGCGCCGCGCCCGGGCGCACCCGTGGAGCCGGAGGCGCTCCGGGCGTTCGCCCGCGAGCGGCTCGCGGCGCACAAGGTCCCCGCGCGCGTCGTGCGGGTCGGGTCGATCCCGCGGACGGCCGCAGGGAAGATCCTCCGCGGGGAGCTGCGTGCGCTCGCGTCCCGGGCCCCCGTCCGCCACGCGCGGACCCTCGCGCGCGACGGCGCCGCGATCGCGTACGGCGTCACCGGCGCGGGGCCCGGCGTGGTCTTCCTGCATGCCACGCTCTCGCGGGGCCGCGCGTGGCTCCCCCTCGAGCGGCGCCTCGCCGCGCGCGCGACCGTCGTCTCGATCGACCGGCGCGGGCATCGGGCGAGCCGAGATCCCGACCCCATGCGCCTGGCGATGGCGGACCACGTCGCAGATGTCGCCGCCGTGATCGAGCGCGAGGGCATCGCCCCCGTGCTGGTCGTCGGCCACAGCTTCGGCGGGTGCGTCGCGCTCGAGCTCGCGGCCCGGCGTCCGGAGCTGGTCGCGGGCGTCGTCGCATACGAGCCGCCGTACCTCGTGCTCGCCCCCGGGGACGTCCGTGAGGCGATGGAGCGCGTGGCGCTCGCGACCTCCGCCGCGCACGCCGCCGGGAACGGTCCGCTGGCTGCCGAGACCTTCCTCCGCGCAGTCCTCGGCGACGCCGGGTACGCGGGGCTCCCGGCGGGAGTCCGTGCTGCCGTCCTCAGGGAGGGCGACGCGGCCGCCTCGGACGCCCGCCTCGCGGGCCTCGACCCGGCCGGGCTCCCGCGGATCCGCGTGCCGGTGACGATCGCGGTCGGGTCGGCCAGCAGCCCCCTCTACCGGGTGGTCGCCGAGGCGATCGCAGGGGCGGTCCCGTCCGCGCGGGTCGTGACGATCGCCGGCGCCGACCACATGGCGCCCGTCTCACGCCCCGAAGCGATCCTGCCCATCATCGACGGCGCGTTCGATGCCGCCTTCCCCTCATGACGCACCCGACGCCCATGCCTCCCCGAGGAGCCGACACGATGCCCGACGGGAACGCCGCGCCGCCCGCGGAGGTCCGCGCGATGTTCGACCGGATCAGCCCGGTCTACGACCTCATGAACCTGCTCATCAGCGGCTTCCAGGAGCCCCGCTGGCGCCGCCGGGCCGTGCGCGAGGCGCGGCTGGCCCGGGGGATGTCGGCCCTCGACGTGGCCTGCGGGACGGGCAAGGTCTCGGCGTCGCTCGCGGCGGTCGTGCGGCCGGGGGGCCGCGTCGTCGGCCTCGACTTCTCGCCGCGGATGATCGACCGGGCCCGCCGTGAGCGCGCCGCTGCCACGGGGCTCTCGTTCGTCGTCGGCGACGCCCTGGACCTCCCCTTCGGCGACGCGACCTTCGACGCTTCGACGATCGCGTTCGGGATGCGGAACCTCCCCGACTACGGCCTCGGCTTCTCGGAGATGACCCGCGTCGTGCGGCCCGGTGGCCGTGTCGTCTGCCTGGAGATCTCGCGACCGCGCTCCGCCCTCGGACGCGCGATCCAGCGCTGGTTCGACTGGATCGTCCCCGTCATCGGCCGGGCCGCCGGCCAGGGCGACGCGTATGCGTACCTCGTCGCGAGCACCCGCGGCTACCCGGGTCCCGACCGGATCGCGGCGATCATGCGCGAGGTGGGCCTGGAGGACGTGCGATGGGCGCCGCTGTCCGGCGGCATCGTGACGCTCCACGCCGGGACGCGGCCCGCGGGCTGGGCACCCCGGTAGCTCCGGGCCGACGGGCAGCCGCCCGGCGGCCCGGCCGGCCTCTGCAGCGCTCCTCGAGCCGGCCGGGCGCGGAACCGGGTCCCGCACCTCGCGCCGCCCCCGCGACCCGGGGACCCGTCCTGCGCCGGGCGCAGGAACGGAGCGGGTCGGGTGGGCGAGCGCCGGGCGCTGGGCTCGAGCGCAGCGCGGCCGCGCCCCCCTGATCCGGTCGCCGTGTCGCGAGCGGCCCCGCCGGTCAGGCGCGCTCGAGGTAGCGCTCGCGCTCCCAGGCGGTCACGACCTGGTCGTACGCGCTCTGCTCGACGCGCGCCATGTTCAGGTAGTGGTCCACGACGTCCTGCCCGAGGATCTCGACCGCCGCCTCGGACCGCTCCAGGGCCTGGGTCGCCTCCCAGAGCGACCGCGGCATCCGGTCGCAGCCGGTCGCCACGTAGCCGTTGCCCCTGTACTCGGGCGGGAGCTCCACCTGGTGGCGGATCCCCCAGAGCCCGGCTCCGACCGCCGCCGCGTAGGTGAGGTACGCGTTCATGTCGGCGCCGGGGAAGCGGTCCTCCACGTGGAGGCCCGCCCCGTGGCCGACCACGCGGAACCCGGTGGTCCGGTTGTCGCGGCCCCACACGACGTTCACCGGCGCCCAGGAGAGCGCGGCGAACCGCTTGTAGCTGTTCACGTTGGGGGCGAGGAAGATCGCCAGCTCCCGCGAGAGCTTCATCATCCCGCCGACGAACCACTGCATGAGCTGCGACATCCCGTACGGCTCGCCGGCCGGATCGTGGAACAGCGGCGTCCTCCCGTCGGCGGACCACAGGCTCATGTGGAGGTGGCCCGAAGAGCCCGTCCATCGGTGGTCGGGCTTGGCCATGAACGTCAGGCCGTACCCGTTGAGGTAGGCGATCTCCTTCGCGCCGTGCTTGAAGATGACGCTCCGGTCGGCGGACTCGAGGACGTCGTCGTACCGGATGTTCACCTCGTGCTGGCCCGGCGCGGCCTCGCCCTTGCTGAACTCGATCGGGACCCGCGCCTGCGACATCAGGGTGCGGAGCTTCCCGTGGTACGGCTCCGCCTTCGTCGCCTGGAGGAGGTGGTAGTCCTCGTTGTAATAGCCGAAGGTGGCCGGCACCGGCCAGCCCCGGCGGTGGAGGTCGTCCCACTGGTCGGTGAGCAGGTAGTACTCGAACTCCGACCCGGCCTTCACGACGAACCCGAGGTCCCTGGCCGCCGCGACCTGACGCTTGAGGATCGTCCGCGGCGCGATGGCGATCTCGCTGCGCGTCCCCTCGTCCACCACGTCACCGAGGACGAGGGCGGTCTTCTCCAGCCACGGGATCATCCGCATCGTGGGCCAGACCGGGTCGGCGAGCCAGTCGCCGTAACCGGTCTCCCAGTTCATGAGGGCGTACCCGTCCGGCGTGTTCATCTCCATGTCCGTGCCGAGCAGGTAGGTGCAGAAGTGGACGCCGTGGTCGATCACACCGCCGAGGAAGGCACCCGCGGTGACCCGCTTGCCCATGAGGCGGCCCTGCATGTCGGCGAAGGCGACGATGAGCGTATCCACCGAGCCTTCGCGGACCCACCGGTCCAGCTCGACCAGCTGCGGGTCCTTCGGTGGACGCCCCGACGTCCCGTGGATGTCGTGCGCCGCGGTCGGCCGTTCGTGCGTCATGACGTGGCCTCTCTGGTCGGTCGGCTCGCGCCCCGGTGTCCTCCCTCCGGGTCGCGGGCGAAGGTCGTGCGAGTGTACCCAACGCGGGCGCGGGTCCGCCCTCCTACTTCGCCGTCATCCCGCCGTCGGCGAGGATCACCGCGCCCGTGACGAACGACGATTCGTCCGAGGCGAGGAAGAGCGCGACGTTCGCGATCTCGCGCGGCTCGCCGGGACGGCCAACGGGCTGGAACGAGTCGATCGTCGCGTAGACCTCCGCCAGGCCACCCAGCATCTCCGCGTGCGCGTAGTTGATCGGGGTGTCCACCCAGCCCGGGCAGAGCGCGTTGCACCGGATCCCCTGTTTCGCGTAGTCGAGGGCGATCCCCCGGGAGAGCATGACGATGCCGCCCTTCGACGCGGCGTAGATCGCCAGGAACGGCTCCGCGACGACGCCGTTCACCGAGCTCGTGTTGATGATCGAGCCGCCGCCTCCCCGCAGCATGTGCGGGATCGCGTACCGCGAGCCGTAGATGCAGCCCTTGAGGTTCACGTCGATGGTGCGGTCCACGATCTCGTCGGGGACCTCGTGGAAGACCCCCGGGATGTTCACGCCGGCGTTGTTGAAGGCGACGTGCAGCCCGCCCCACCGCGCGACCGTCGCGTCGGTGTAGGCCTGGACCTGCGCCGGGTCGGCGACGTCGGCGGTCATGGCGACCACGACCGTCGGGTCGCCGACCAGCCGGGCGGTCTCCTCCACGTTCTCCCGCGCGATGTCCACCGCGGTGACGCGCGCGCCCTCCTCGGCGAACCGGATGACCGACGCGCGCCCGATGCCCGAGCCCGCGCCGGTGACGATGCAGACCTTGCCCGCGAGCCGATCGCCCATCCCGCACCTCGCTCCTCGGCGGGCGTGACGGACCTCCCAGCCACGCCGCCCTGAAGGGTCCCGATGATAGGCGTATTGACACCGCGCCCCGCGACCCCCCTAATCCGCACATCGACTCAACGTCCGGAGGAGGGAGGACCCGAAGGATGAGCTCAAGCCCGCCCGGCGGCGGCAGGCAGTCCAAGGACGTCCAGAGGCTGCACGAGCTGGGCTACGCCCAGGAGTTGCGGCGAGGGATGCGGACGTTCTCGAACTTCGCCGTGTCGTTCACGATCATCTCGATCCTGTCCGGCTGCCTCACGCTCTTCTACTTCGCGATGAACGTGGGCGGCCCTGCGGTCATGACGCTCGGCTGGCTCGTCGTCGGTTTCTTCGTCCTGATGGTCGCTCTCGGGATGGCCGAGGTCGCCTCGAGCTACCCGACCGCGGGCGGCCTCTACTACTGGGCGGCGAAGCTCGCTCCCGAGTCCGGCGGCAACCCGGCGGCCTGGAGCTGGTTCGTCGGCTGGTTCAACCTCGTCGGGCAGGTGGCGGTCACCGCCGGCATCGACTTCGGCCTGGCGTTCTTCATCAACGCCTTCCTGAACCTCACGGTGGGCCTGCCGACCGACCCTCCGTACACGATCGCCATCTACGGGACCGTGCTCGTCATCCACGCGCTCCTGAACACGTTCGGGATCCGCATCGTCACGATCCTCAACGACGTGTCGGTCTGGTGGCACATCGTGGGCGTCGCTGCGATCGTCCTGGTCACCGTCGTGCTCAACCAGCACGAGCGGACCGACATCGGCACGGTCTTCTCGACCTTCGTGAACAACACCGGGAGCGGCGGGGACAACCCGCAGTGGCCGGGCCCGATCCTCTTCGGGATCCCGCTCTACGTGATGCTCATCGGCCTGCTCAACGCGCAGTACACCCTCACCGGATACGACGCGTCGGCGCACATGTCCGAGGAGACGCACGAGGCCGCGACATCCGCGCCCAAGGGGATCATCTGGTCCGTGATCATCTCCGTGATCTTCGGCTTCATCCTCCTCGTGTCGATGAACGTCGGGATCACCCCGGAGGCGGTCTTCCCGGCAGCCGACGGCTCCGGCGCGATGGTCAACGGCTACCAGCACGCGCTCGATCGGCGGCCACCCTGGCGAACGCCGGGCCGCCCGTCCAGATCTGGATCGACGCCGTCGGCCAGACCGGCGGCCTGATCATCCTGTTCCTCGTCATCGGCGCCCAGTTCTACTGCGGGATGTCGTCGGTCACCGCGAACTCGCGGATGATCTACGCGTTCGCCCGCGACGGCGCGATCCCCGCGAGCGGCTTCTGGCACCGGATCAACCACCGGACGCGGACGCCCACGAACTCGATCTGGCTCGCGGCGATCGGCGCGTTCATCCTCGGCCTGCCCTACCTGTTCAGCGCCGTGGCCTACGCCGCCGTCACGTCGATCGCCGTCATCGGCCTCTACGTGGCGTACGTCGCGCCCGTGTTCCTGCGGCTCCGCGCCGGGAAGCGATTCGAGCCCGGCCCGTGGACGCTCGGCCGCTGGAGCAAGCCGGTCGGGATCCTCGCGACCCTGTGGGTCGTGTTCATCTTCATCCTGTTCATGCTCCCGCAGTTCCAGCCGATCGACATCAACACGTTCAACTACACGCCGGTCGTCTTCGCCGTCGTCCTCGGCGGAGCGGCCATCTGGTACTTCGCCTCGGCGCGGAAGTGGTTCAAGGGCCCCAAGGTCCAGGGGACGCCCGACGAGCTGGCGGCCATCGAGGCCGACCTCGAGATCATCTGACCCTCGTCCGCTCCAGCGTCTCGCGGGCCCGGCGGCCGGCCGAGGCGGCCGGTGCGGCGGCGCGCTAGTAGACGCGGCGGGCGGTCGCCGGGATCGCGAGGTCGAAGGCCGAGTCGGGGATCTCCGCGTCCGGCTCGATCGAAGTCGCCTCTGCGCGGCGCACGACCGTCTCGCCGAGCCGCTGCTCGAGGAGCGAGATCACGCCGATCTCCGCGTCGGCGGCGAACACCACGTCGTGATCGGGCTGGTCGGCCACCATCCGCGTCGTGCGCGGGTGGAGGCACTCGACCTCGATCGCCTCGCGGCCTGCGACGCGGCGACCGCCGACGACCCGGACGGCACCGGTGCCGACCACGTTCTGCAGGTACGTGGCGGGATGGATCGCGACGTCCGCGATCGAGTCGCCGGGCAGGCGCGTGAGCGGCACGTACACCCTGGACGTCGACGGCAGGGTGGAGGAGTCGAGCCCGGCGAGATGGCGACGGGCCGGCCGGACCGTCGCGACGTCGTGGACGGCCGAGTACGTCCGGATCCGGACGCCGTCGGAGACCCACACCTCGTGGTCGCGGGGCATCTCGCGGTCCGCGTGGCGGACGGTGACCCGGGCGAGGCCGGGGTGCCGGACGAGGATCTCGTGGATCAGCAGCCGTTCGCCGGCCGCGCCCCATGTCCGCTCCTCGATCCGCATCCGGAGCGTGCGGAACCGCAGCTCCGCGTCGCGCATGAAGGTGAACAGGGTGGCCGCGTCCGGCACGCCGCCGCGCGGCAGGGCGGCCAGTTCCGGACGTCGCGCGCCGGGGCGCGTCTCGACGGCTGCCTGTGACCAGCGGGCCGGGAGCTCGGACATGGGGGGCAGTGTAGCGCAGCCCTCGAAGCATCCGACGGCCCGCGGGTGCGGCCGCCGGGACGCGCGGACGAGGCCTGCCGGCCCGGCTGCGGCGCCGCGCGACACGCGGAGGCCCGGGTCTTGCGACCCGGGCCTCCGCGTCATCCGGTGGGGGGTGGCTCGGGGCTCACCCCCCTGCGATCACCTCCTCGCCCGTCGCCGGCTCGGCGTCGCGAGGAGCAGGGTGCCGGCGGCCACCACGAGCAGGGCGAGCGCCGCGGCGAGGCCGAGGCCGCCGCCGCTGCCGCCGCTGCCGTCGGTGTTCGTCGGCGGCGGGGTGACGATGGGCTTGCTGGTCACCGCCGCGACGCTGCCGGCGGGCGTCGGCGTGGGCGTCGGAGGCGGCGTGGGCTCAAGGGTGGGCGTGGGCGTGACCGTCGGGGCCGGGGCCGGCGTCGCCGGTTCCGGGGTGAAGGACGGGTACGGAGGCGGCGTGTACTCCGTCGGCGTCGGGACCGGTGTCGGGACCGCCGTCGGCGTCGGTGTCGGGGCGATCGCCGTCACGATGATCGTGGCGTCGTCGTTCACGCAGCCGGGGCCGACGAGCGCCGGGGCGGCGACTTCGCCGGGGCAGGCGTACGCGACGTTGGTGCTCTGACCGGGCCCGCTGGGCTGCGCGAGACCCGCGATCGTGATCGTGATGGACTGGCCGGCCGCCATCTGCCCGAAGTCGATTCCGGTCGACACGAGGTCGCCGTAGTCGCAGGTCGGGCCGGGGATGTTCAGGTTCCCGGGGTCCGACGTGCACGTGATCGAGCTCGGGGAGAAGAATGGCGGCATGCCGACGTCGGTCACGACGACCGGGCCGGCGGTCGCGCCGTCGCCCTCGTTTCTCACGACGATGGTGTAGGTGGTCGCCGCCGCCGAGCCGGCGATCATCTGGGTCGGGTTCACGGTCTTCTTGATCGTGAGCTTCGACGCGGTGGTGACGACCGTCGTGGTGCCGCACGGCGGGACGCCGGCGACATCGGGCTGGGCGCACGGGTTGGGCGTGCCGGACACGACGACCGTGTTCTTCACGAACGTGTCGCCGGCCTGCCAGCCACTGCTGTTGAGGGTGAGCTTGAAGCTGTACGCGTACGGGTTCCCGTCGGCCGGGATCGTCTGGCCGGCCCACTCGAGGTTGCCGGGCCCGGTCGCAGCCGGCGAGACGTCGGAGATGGTCCCGTACGGCGTGAGGACGGAGACGTCATCGAGGATGTCGACCCCGGTCGCGTCGGCGGTGCCGTTGTTCGTGAGGGTGATCGTGTAGGTCAGGACGTCGCCCGGCTGGGCGGTCGTCTTGTCCACGGTCTTGACGACGTCGAGGTTCGGCTGGACGCCGAGCACGCTCGCCGTGTCCTCGACCGGGTCGACCTGGACGGCGTCGGCCGTCGCGGTGTTCACCGTGGTCCCGAGGACCACCGTGTCCGTGTAGTCGCAGGTGAAGGAGTCGTTGGGAACGAGCGTGGCCGGGACCGCGCAGCCGCCGAGGCCCGGGACCACGTCATCGGTCAGGGTCACGCCCGTGAGCGTCACGTTGCCGGTGTTCGTGACCACGACCCGGTAGTAGACGGTCGAGCCGACCGCCACCGTCTCGGACGGGCCCCACGGGCCGATGGCGAAGAGGCTGACGCCCTTCGTGATCGAGATGGCGGGCCGCTGCACGCCAGGCACGGTGACCGAGTCCTGGTTGGAGTTGACCGGCTGGCCGTTGAACGTCGCCTGGCCGGTGGCGAGGTTGATCACCGAGCCGGCGTTGAGGTCGGCCTGGGTGACCACGTAGGTCGCGGTGCAGGTGATCGTCCCGCCCGGGACGAGCGGCGACGGCGTCTGCGGGCACGTCACGGTCGCCTTGTTGTCGGAGACCGAGTACGGCGCCACGAGGCTGACGTTGCCGCTGTTGGTGAGCAGGTAGCTGTAGCTGATCACGTCGCCGACCGAGTCGTAGTTCGCGGTCGACGTGGTCTTGTCGAGCGTGAGCTGCGGGGTCTGCACGCCAGGCACGGTGACCGAGTCCTGGTTGGAGTTGACCGGCTGGCCGTTGAACGTCGCCTGGCCGGTGGCGAGGTTGATCACCGAGCCGGCGTTGAGGTCGGCCTGGGTGACCACGTAGGTCGCGGTGCAGGTGATCGTCCCGCCCGGGACGAGCGGCGACGGCGTCTGCGGGCACGTCACGGTCGCCTTGTTGTCGGAGACCGAGTACGGCGCCACGAGGCTGACGTTGCCGCTGTTGGTGAGCAGGTAGCTGTAGCTGATCACGTCGCCGACCGAGTCGTAGTTCGCGGTCGACGTGGTCTTGTCGAGCGTGAGCTGCGGGGTCTGCACGCCAGGCACGGTGACCGAGTCCTGGTTGGAGTTGACCGGCTGGCCGTTGAACGTCGCCTGGCCGGTGGCGAGGTTGATCACCGAGCCGGCGTTGAGGTCGGCCTGGGTGACCACGTAGGTCGCGGTGCAGGTGATCGTCCCGCCCGGGACGAGCGGCGACGGCGTCTGCGGGCACGTCACGGTCGCCTTGTTGTCGGAGACCGAGTACGGCGCCACGAGGCTGACGTTGCCGCTGTTGGTGAGCAGGTAGCTGTAGCTGATCACGTCGCCGACCGAGTCGTAGTTCGCGGTCGACGTGGTCTTGTCGAGCGTGAGCTGCGGGGTCTGCACGCGCAGGCACGGTGACCGAGTCCTGGTTGGAGTTGACCGGCTGGCCGTTGAACGTCGCCTGGCCGGTGGCGAGGTTGATCACCGAGCCGGCGTTGAGGTCGGCCTGGGTGACCACGTAGGTCGCGGTGCAGGTGATCGTCCCGCCCGGGACGAGCGGCGACGGCGTCTGCGGGCACGTCACGGTCGCCTTGTTGTCGGAGACCGAGTACGGCGCCACGAGGCTGACGTTGCCGCTGTTGGTGAGCAGGTAGCTGTAGCTGATCACGTCGCCGACCGAGTCGTAGTTCGCGGTCGACGTGGTCTTGTCGAGCGTGAGCTGCGGGGTCTGCACGCCAGGCACGGTGACCGAGTCCTGGTTGGAGTTGACCGGCTGGCCGTTGAACGTCGCCTGGCCGGTGGCGAGGTTGATCACCGAGCCGGCGTTGAGGTCGGCCTGGGTGACCACGTAGGTCGCGGTGCAGGTGATCGTCCCGCCCGGGACGAGCGGCGACGGCGTCTGCGGGCACGTCACGGTCGCCTTGTTGTCGGAGACCGAGTACGGCGCCACGAGGCTGACGTTGCCGCTGTTGGTGAGCAGGTAGCTGTAGCTGATCACGTCGCCGACCGAGTCGTAGTTCGCGGTCGACGTGGTCTTGTCGAGCGTGAGGGCGGGGTTCGCGGCGAAGGAGTTGAACACGCAGACCTGCTGGTCCGAGGTCCCGCTCGGGATCACGATCGACGTGCCGCTGTACTGCGCCGGATCCGTCGGGCAGAGGGCCGTCGTGCTGATCGGGCCGTACCAGCCCTTCAGCGTCCAGCCGGCCGGGACGGCATCCTCGGTCACCGTGTGCGCGTGGTTGCGGGCCACGAAGACGGTATCGCTGGTCCGGGTCGTCGAGTTCGACGCGACGGACGTCACCGACCACGCGGCCGGGACGTTGTTGTCCTGCGCGTTGCTGATCGAGCCCGTGAAGGTCGTGTCGGACTGATGGAGGTCGGTGACCTTCGTCACGACGATGTTGCGGCAGCCGAGAAGGTCGAGCAGGCCGTTCGCGATGTTCCCGAAGTCGCTGATGCTGCTGTAGCCGCCGCCGCCGATCTGGGTCATGACGAACGAGGTGTACGCGGCGTCGTACGCGCTGGTGAACGGCAGGCTGGTGTCGCCCGTCCCGACGAAGACCGCGTTGACGACGTACGACCCACGTGCGGAATTCGCGGCGCCGATCGCGGCGTCCGCGGCGTCCTGCCAGGTCTGCGGCAGCGTCAGCGACGGCTCGACCCCGCTCGTTGTCACGTTCGGCGAGCCGTCCGTGAGGACGAACATGATGTTCGGGACGCCGGCGCGGTCATTCGCGTTGTTGCCGGCGCCGGTGCTGATCCCGCCGCTGGTGTAGGTCCGCCCGTTCGATGCCGGGAGGTTCGAGGCGGCGGTGTTGAACGTTGCCGCGTTGACGAAGCCGGCCGTGCGGGTGGAGGCTGCGCTCGAGAACGACGTCAGCGAGTACAGGCCGTCGCCGCCCGTCTGGTAGGTGTTGGCGAAGGCCTGCAGCTGGCTGCGGACGGTCGCCATGTTCGTCGAGCCGATCGAGCCGGAGGTGTCCACGACGAAGTTGAAGTCGGCCTGGCCGCAGACCTGGCCGGGGACGATCGCCGGGTTGGCGGTGCCGGCGGTGCCGGGGCGATAGGCGACGGCGACCTGGATCGACTTCAGGGATGTCGTCGCGCTGCCGGAGCACGAGCTGCCGGTGTCGACCGAGCGCACGATCGCGACGAAGTTGCCGTTCGTCAGCTCGCTGGGCGACCAGACGCGGCCGAACGTGTCGCCGTTGTTCCCGGTCGAGCCGGGGACACCGCCGAACGTCACCGTCGTGTCGTTCGTGCCGAGGCTCTGGTCCTGGCGCGTCGTGGTGTTGGAGCCGTTGTTCCACGAGAGGCTCACGCCGAGATCGCAGTCTGCGTCCGTGACCTTCGCGACCGCCGTCACCCGGATCCCGGTGATGATCGAGCCGTCGGGGACCGCGGGGAGGTTGAAGCTGGAGTAGCCCTGGTCGCTGTTCTGGGTGGCGGTGGCGTAGTTCGTGCCGTCGCCGTCCCAGGCGTTGCCGGGGTTCGTCCACCCGTTGGGCGCGTGGTTCGCCGTCGGGCTGAGATTGGCGGACGTGATCGGCGCCGCCGCCGACGCGATGAGAACGGACGAGCCGATGAGGATGACCGCTCCGATGAGCATCCCCGTGGCAGCGAGGGCGAACGCCCTACGCCATCCAGGGCCACGATGGGCGATGTTCCTGATCATTCGATACCTCTTCCCTCCCGGGGACTCTTGGAGGCCGGACGCGACGCGGTCCGGGTCGGAGCGCGTCGCGGGCGGGAGGCGATCGGAGGGCTGGTCCGCGGCGATGAGGCCGCCACGGCCGGGATGAGTGCGTCGATCGCTGCGCCGGTCCACCGGCCCGGAAGTACCAGTGGCCCTTAGTACGCTAGGGGTGGGACCCTAACGAACTCCATGACAATCCGGCACCCAACCCCGCCCCGGAGCGCGCAACGAGGCGCGGGGCGCGCCGTAGCGGTGCGTCCTGGCACTCGAGCGCACACGTGCGGCCCGCGGGGCGCGGACCGGCCGGCCGACACGTCCCGCCCGGCCGCCGAGGCGGCCACGTCGACATGGCGGGGGCTGACGCGGGCCGCGCGAGCGGCGATACTGGCACGGTCGCCCGGCCGGGCGCGCCAGGGGAGGAGACGGTGGCTGACGACGGACCGCTCGTGCGCGTCGAGCTGCCCGCTCCCCGGCCGTCGGGGGCCGATGCTACGGGCGACAGGGTCGCCCTCGACGGCGTCGCGCTCATCACGATCGACCGGCCACGGACACTCAACACGCTCTCGTCGGGCGCGCTCGCCGAGCTGGCCGCGATCTGCGCGAGCCTGGACGCGGACCCGTCCTGTCGCGTCGCCGTCGTCACGGGCTCCGGGACGCGCGCCTTCTCCGTCGGCGCGGACGTCGCCGAGTTCGCCCAGGAGACCGCCTCCGGGCTCGAGGCGAGCGGCCGCTTCGACCACTGGGACGCCATCTCGCGCCTCCGGGTCCCCACGGTGGCGGCGGTCCGCGGGTACGCCCTCGGCGGCGGGCTGGAGCTCGCGATGAGCTGCGACATGCTCGTCCTCGGCGACGACGCGAAGCTGGGGCAGCCGGAGATCCGCCTCGGGCTCATGCCTGGCGCCGGGGGGACGCAGCGGCTCACGCGGGCGATCGGGAGCGTGCGCGCGATGGAGCTCGTCCTGACGGGCCGGATGCTCGATGCCGCGGAGGCCGACCGGCTGGGCCTCGCGACGCGCGTGGTCCCGGCGGCCGACGTCGTTGCGACCGCCCTGGAACTCGCGGCAGCCATCGCCGCGATGCCGCCGCTCGCGGCCCGGGCCGCGGTGGAGGCCGTCCGGCTCGCGTCCGAGGTCCCGTTGTCGGCCGGCGTCCGCCGGGAGCGGCAGCTCTTCTACGCGCTGTTCGGGACCGAGGACAAGGTCGAAGGGACGGCCGCGTTCCTCGAGAAGCGCGAGCCGGTCTGGAGGGGCCGCTGATGTCGATCGCCGAGGCGCCCGAGCAGGACTGGTCGGCGGCGATGGGCGTGATCATGCCCGTCCTCCTGCCGGTGGGCACGTCCGGGCTGGCAGCCGACGCCTATGATCCCGCGAGCCTGCATCTCGTCCGCGGGATGGCGGGCGGAGCGCCCATCCAGTGGCCCGGCCCGGCCGGCATCCCGGTGGCCGTCGCGATCCCCGCCACCGGGTTCCACGTCCTCGTGAACGCCGAGCACGTCGCCGCGTGGGCCGTCGAGCCGAAGGCCGTCATCTCGACCGCGATGGCGAACCTCCTGGCCTGGAGCAACTCGACGCCGTGGGACGAGGAAGCGTCCGACGGCCGTCGGATCCGCGTCTCCGACTCGGGCGAGGGCTGGGATGCCGCTCGGCTCCTCCTGCCGGAGGTCCGCCTCTTCCTCGAGCGCGAGCTCGGGAGCGGCGGGCCCGTCCTCGTCGCGGTCCCGTCGCGACACCTGCTCCTCGCCGGCTGCGCCCCGGCGTCCGACGTCGGCTTCGCGGAGGACCTTCGCGCGTTCGCGGGGGCCGCGCACGCGGACGCCGACGAGCCGGTCGATCCGCGCGTCTTCGTCCTCGACCAGGGCGGCCTCACCGAGCTCGGAGCCGAGGGGTAAGGGGGCCGCACTGCGGCGCCTTCGGGCCCCGGACGCCCGCCCCGTCGCCGGCGTCGTGCGGGTGCGGACGCGTCACCGGCCGGCTCCGCAGAACCTCAGATGGCCGACACGAGCCGATAGCCCCCGCGCTTCTCTGTGACCAGGTACCGGGGCTGGCCGGGGTGGCCTTCGATCTTCCTGCGGAGTCGGCGCACCATGACCCAGACGTACGCCGGGATCGGCGCCGTCCGCGTCGCTCCACACGCGCGCCAGCAGCCGTTCGGTGCTGACGGACTGCCCGACGTTGGTCGCGAGCGCCGACAGGAAGCGAGCCTCGGTCGGAGAGAGACCCACGATCGGCCCCGTCCACGATGGCCTGCCGACGTTGGAGGACGAGCGTCAGGCTCGGCCCGAGGACGAGCGCCCGGCCGGGGACGCGGTCGTCACGGCGGCTCAGTACCCGCCGGATCCTGGCAGCCAGCTCATCGTGGTGGGCGGGCTTCGTCACGTAGTCCTCGGCGTACCGGGAGATCGCATCCACCTTGCTCTCCACCGCCGTGATCGCTCGAGAGGACGATGATCGGGATGTCCGCCCGCTTCTTGATGTGGGCGGCGAGCTCCTGCCCGCTCATCCCGGGCATCGCGAGCTCGAGGAGCACCAGGTCGGGCCAGGCGGCGTCGAGCGCCGCGAGCGCTTCGCGGCCGGACCTCGCGGTCGTGACGTCGAAACCGTCCCGCTGGAGCAGGTCGCCAAGGGAGGCGAGCAGCGGTCCGTCGTCGTCGACGAGCAGCACGCGGTATCTGTCGACCATGGTCCCTCGCAACGCCCTTCGGGCCCCGGCCCTCGATCGCCGATCCTCGGCGAGCAGAAGCCGCGGCCCGCACCTTGGTGGCGCATACCGCCACCCGGCAGCATAAGCGGTGTCCCTCGTGAGACGGGAGGACGGTCTCGCCGCCCACGGCGCGCGACGGAGCCCGTCCGCACCGTCGACGCCGGCACCACCACCTGCTCACGAGCGGGCCAGGGTCGCGCCCTCCGCCCGCGGTACCATCGGGCCATGAGTCGAGACCTGCAGCGGCCTCTCCGCGAGGCCTGGATCGTCGATGCCGTCCGCACCCCCATCGGGCGGTACGGCGGCGTCCTCTCGTCCGTCCGGCCGGACGATCTCGCCGCGCTGGTCGTCCGGGCGATCGTGGACCGCACCGGGATCGACCCCGGGCTCGTCGAGGACGTGATCCTCGGCTGCGCGAACCAGGCGGGCGAGGACAACCGGAACGTCGCGCGGATGGCGGTCCTCCTGGCGGGGCTGCCGGTGCAGGTCGGCGGCCTCACGGTGAACAGGCTCTGCGGGAGCGGGCTCCAGGCGGTCAACTCGGCCGCCCATGCGATCGCGGTCGGGGACGGGGACGTCTTCATCGCCGGCGGGGTCGAGTCGATGTCGCGCGCGCCGTACGTCATGCTCAAGCCGGAGGCACCCTTCGAGCGCGGCACGCACGAGCTGGTGGACACGACGCTCGGCTGGCGGTTCGTCAACCCGGCGATGCAGGCCGCCTACCCGCCGATCTCGCTCGGCGAGACGGCCGAGGTCGTGGCCGACCGGTGGAGGGTCTCGCGCGACGACCAGGACGCCCTCGGTCTCTCGAGCCAGCGGCGGGCGGTCGCGGCGCAGGCGGAGGGGCGGTTCGACCGCCAGATCGTGCCCGTTTCGATCCCCCAGCGGAAGGGCGACCCGATCGTGGTGGACCGCGACGAGCACCCGCGAGCCGACACGACCGCGGAGGCGCTGACGAAGCTGCGCCCGGCGTTCCGCGAGGGGGGGAGCGTCACCGCCGGCAACAGCAGCGGGATCAACGACGGGGCGTCGGCGATCCTCCTCGCCGAAGCGGAGACGGCGAAGGCGCTCGGCCTGCGGCCGATGGCGCGGATCGTCGCGACCGCCGTCGCCGGCGTGGACCCGTCCGTCATGGGGATCGGGCCGGTCCCGGCGACGCGCAAGGCGCTCGAGCGGGCCGGGATCGGGGTGGGGGACCTCGACCTGGTCGAGATGAACGAGGCGTTCGCGAGCCAGTCTGTCGCGTGCGCGCGCGAGCTGGACCTGGACCCGGCGAAGCTCAACGTGGACGGAGGCGCGATCGCGCTCGGGCA
This sequence comes from uncultured Chloroflexia bacterium, assembly GCA_963717255.1. Taxonomy (GTDB): domain Bacteria; phylum Chloroflexota; class Limnocylindria; order Limnocylindrales; family CSP1-4; genus CAIYQJ01. The sequence goes on from CAVQVT010000012.1 coordinate 97,198, forward strand.
TCCGCTGGGGATGAGCGGGGCACGCCTCGTCACGATGCTCGTCCACGGACTGGCCCGGACCGGCGGCCGGTACGGCCTCGCGACGATGTGCATCGGCGTGGGGCAGGGGATCGCGACGGTCGTCGAGCGGATCGACGGGTAGGGTCGCCGGCCGGCGCCGGTCGACGGGCGCCGATCGCCGCGCACCACCCCGGGGACTCTGGACCGGGCGTCGATCGCCGCGCATCACCCCACAGCGGGTCGCGGCGGCGCCGCGTGCCCGTGGCACGCGTGGCCCGGCGCCCCGCACCCGGCGCAGCCCAGGTGGCGAGTCTCCGGGGTGATTGCCCGTGACCCCGGCCCCCGGCCATGCTCCGCCGCCGGGCGCCGATGCCCCGATCCCTCGCGCTCGGACCGCCCCGTGATCGGCACGCACGATTCCCGGGGCCCCGATTCCGTGCGTGACAGACATGGCGCGACCCGGCGTCCCCACCCGCCCAGGGTCCCCACCCGCCCAGGGTCCCCACCCGACCCAGGGTCGCGGGAGTCGTTGGCTCCCCGTCGCGCATACGCCACGGCCGCTCTTGTCGAAACCCGAGCGGCCGACTAGGATTTGCCGGTCCGGAGGTCCGGGCCCGAACCGTCCAGGAGGTCCACCGCATGATCGACGGCCAGCCGACCGTCCTCTCGCTCACCGACGCCGCCGCCGCCAAGCTGCGCGAGCTCACCGCGGGCGAGGAGAACCCCCAGCTGGGTCTTCGCGTCTACGTGTACAGCGGCGGGTGCTCGGGCTTCCGCTACGGGATGATGCTCGAGGACGCGCCCACCGCCGAGGACAACGTCCTCGAAGCCAACGGCATGCGGGTGTACGTGGACGGCAACAGCATCGACCTGCTGAAGGGCTCGTCGATCGACTACGTCGACACGCTCATGGGCGCAGGCTTCACCGTGAACAACCCCAACGCCGTCGCCGCCTGCGGGTGCGGCTCCAGCTTCCGCACGGCAGAGTCGGCCGGCGCGGCCGGCGCCTGCCACCACTGACCCTCGCCGGCGCCCGCGCGCCGCCCACCACCGTCCGCGTCCCCCGGGGCCGCCGGCTTTCGCCGGCGGCCTCGTCAACGCCCGGGAGCCGTGCGGCCGGCCGGGCGTCCGGGGGCGCCTGGACCTCGGGGGACCGGCGACCGTTCGGCACGTCGCCCGGGGCCACGCGGATCGCCCCCCGCGCCACTCGCCTGTTTGCGCAACCGTGCAAATAGGTCTACGATGCGCGCACGTCCCCCTCGCACGACCGACACGGCCCGGCGTGGGCCAACGACCGGATGGAGTAGAACGTGGCGACCAAGACCGCATCGGTGACCCTCGACGGGAACGGCCTCCGGTTCGTGGGCCGGGTCGGCTCCGGGCACGAGATCGTCGTCGACAACACCGAGGGCGATACCGGCGCGCGCCCGGCCGAGCTCGTGCCGCTCGCGCTCGCCGGCTGCACCGCGATGGACGTGATCTCGATCCTCCGGAAGAAGCGCCAGGCCGTGACCCGGTACGAGGTGCAGGCGGCCGGCGTCCAGTCGGACGAGCACCCCAACGAGTTCCGGCGGATCGACGTGGTCCACCTCGTCGAGGGCGACGTGGAGGGCGCCGCGCTCGAGCGCGCGATCGAGCTGTCCGCGACCAGGTACTGCAGCGTCGGGAGCACGCTCTCCACCGGCGTGACCGAGATCAGCCACGCGTACCGGCTGCGGACCTCCGCCGGCGTCGAGTCCGCGGGGGTCGTGCTCGTGATGGGGCCGCACGCGGACGTGGACGCACCCACCCCGGCCGGCGCCGCCTCCTAGACCCCAGCGGCTCGGATGGGCCGCCGCTCGCCCGTCACGCGGGTCGATCGTCCGGGCGCCCGATCACCCGATCACCTGAGCCCTGAGCGACGTCGCCAGCCACTGCTCGTACGCGTCGTCGCTCCAGCCTCCATCGCGCACGAGCGCGACGTAGACCCCGGGCAGCGTGAGCGCATCCGCGATCGCTGCTGCGCCCGCCACGCCCAGGCCATCGCGCAGGTCGGGCGCGAGGTCTTCCACCAGGCGCGCGATCCCCTGGCGGCGCCGCGCCAGGACGGCCTCCACCTCCCTGCGCAGCGATGTGTCCGACGCCGCCGCGTCCGCGTGGATCGCGACGACGTCGGCGCCCGCCTGCCACCGTGTGCGGATGGACCGCGCGAACAGAGCGAGTGCCTCGGCGGCCTCCGGCGCCGCGAGTGCCGCCTCGTACAGGGCCTCCGCCTCCGGCTGTGCGACGAGGTCCTCCCGGAGCGCCCGCAGGATCCCGGCCTTCGACCCGAAGACCGCGTACACGGTCTGCACCGCGACCCGGGATCCGCGCGCGACCTCCGTGAGCGTCGTCGCGCCGTATCCGCGCTCCGCGAACAGCCGCCTCGCGACCCCGAGGATCCTGCGGCGGGTCGCCGCGGCACGCTCGGCTCGCAGCGTCGGCCGGCGCGTGCCCTTGACATCGGTCCCCACCGCGTTAGAGTAGCACTCTACTGAATAGAGTCTCACTCTATTGAAACTCAAGGAGCGATCGTGGACATGACTCGCAACATCGACCTGGCACGGCGACTGATCGAGGACGGGATCGGCGGGGGCGACCTGTCGGTCGTGGACGCCATCGTCGCGCCGGGGTGCGTCGAGCACCAGCGCGGGCTCGCCCAGGGCGCGGCCGGCGCCCGGGAGGTGACTGCGACCCTGCACCGGTGGATGTCCGACTTCCAGCTGCGCGTGGTCGACGCGGTCGAGGCCGGCGACGTCGTCTGGACCCGCAACCGTGCGGAAGGAGTGAACACCGGCCCGGTCATGGGACATCCGGCCACCGGCCGGCGCGTGGAGGTGGACGTCTTCGACGTCGTGCGCGTGGAGGACGGGAAGGTCGTCGAGCACTGGGGCGTCGCCGACCAGCTCGGGATGCTCCTCCAGCTCGGCGTCATCGGCTCGCGACCCGCCGACGGACCCGCCTGATCCCACCGGGCGGCCGGCGCCGCCTTCGTCCGTCGGCTACCTCGCGCGCAGCGACGGGAGATCCGCCTCGGAGAACCCCTCCGCGCGCAGGAGTGCGTCCAGGCGGTCGAGCAGCCGGTCCACCCTCGCCGCCAGCCCGGGGAGGTCGGTCGTCGCCGTCGTCAGCAGGTCGTCGAGGTCGGCCGCCATCCCCTCCGGCAGGCGCCCGCAGGCGCGCGTCGCCGCCTCCACGAGGCGCTTCTCGCCCGGGTGTGTCATCCGGTTGACCGCGAAGAGCACGTCGAAGTAGCTCGCGAGCAGGCCGGCCAGCCGGTGGTTCACGCTCACCAGGTCGCTGCGGGCCACCGCGTTCGCCAGCTGGCTCGCGTACGAGGGGAGGACCCCCCGCAGGACCGGGTGGTTGAGCGCGACGATCGCCGTCCGGAGCGCCTCCGGGTACGCGACGTCGGAGCGCGCCTTCAGGCCGCCCAGCCAGCCGCCCCGGTCCTCCAGGACGACCGCGCCCCGGATCGTGTGCCAGAAGGCCGTCGTGTACCCGAGGCTCGCCTCGTGGCGGTCGAGGACCGCGGCGATCCGGTCCTCCATCCACGCCGCGTCGAAGTAGACGACGTCCACGTGCGCGCCGGTGGCGGCGTCGATCCACTCGTCGCCCTGGCCCCAGAACGTCATGCCGAGATCGGCGCGGCTCGCGCCGCCGGCGGCCGCGACGATCCCGCGGCGCACGTCGAGGGCGACCTCGCCGCGCGTGTACACCTCGACGTCGATGTCCGAGCCCGCGACCGCCCCGAGCCCGGCGCCCCCGCGCGAGCCGCCGAGCGCGACGGCCTCGACCTCGGGCAGCGGGGCGAACAGCGCGGCGACGCGTCGGGCAAGGTCCTCCGCCGCGGTCGGCACATGCGCGGTCATCCCGCGCCCCTCACCGGGACGGCGTCGACGGTCATGTCGGGAGCGTCCCGTGCGCGGCGTCGCGGCCGGCGCCGGGCCCCGCGCTCAGGGTCGCTCCGCGCAGCCGGACGCGGCCGACGCGTACAGCGCCGCGATCGTGCGGGCCTGCCCGAGCGCGTCTGTCCGGCCCAGGAGCGGCGGGCGGCCGTCGCGGATCGCGCCCGAGAGGTCGTCCAGCTCGAGCGCGTATGGGTCGGACCGCTCCAGCTCGATCGTCTCACCGTCGCCGCGGACGATGGCGCTCGGGCGCCCGTGCCACGGGTCCACCACGCGCAGGGAGCCCTCGGTCCCGACCGCCTCGAGCCCGCGGTGATCGGTCGTCAGGCCCGACGCGACCTGGGCGAGGACGCCGCCCGGGAACCGGAGGAGCCCGACGAAGCGCCGGTCCACGCCGTTCGCGTCGACGTCGGCGGTCGCGAGCACCGTCTCCGGCTCCTCGCCGGCGAGCAGGCGCGCCGCGCTCACGCAGTAGCAGCCGACGTCCATGAGCGAGCCCCCGTCCAGATCGGCGCGGACCCGGATGTCGGTCTCGTCGGTCAGCCGGAACGAGAAGGAGGCCCGGACCAGCTGGAGCGTCCCGATCGAGGGCAGCTCTGCCAGCAGGCGCGCGACCATCGGGGTCTGGCGCCACATGAACGCCTCGGCGAGGATGAGGCCGCGCGCCGCCGCGAGGTCCCAGGCCGCCTCCACCTCCGCCGCTCGCCGCGAGTACGGCTTCTCGCAGAGGACGTGCTTGCCCGCCTCCAGCGCCGCGACCGTCCAGTGGTGATGCAGCGAGTTGGGCAGCGAGATGTAGACGGCCTCCACGTCCGGGTCCGCGAGGAGAGCCTCGTACGAGCCGTGCGCGACGGGGATGGCGTGCTCGGCGGCGTACGCGGCGGCCCGGTCCGCGTTGCGGCTGCCGACGGCGACGACCTCCGCGCGGGACGAGAGCCGCGCGCCCTCGAGGATCGAGTCGTTGATCCGTGCCGTCCCGAGGATCCCCCAGCGGACGCGATCGGCGGTGCTCATCCCGGCCCTCCGGCGGGGCACCGCCCCGGGTGGGTCGCGCGGCCGTTCGGCGCGTCGTCGGTGCCGAGCGAAGGGATACCACACCCGGGCCATCCGTCGTCGTCATCCGAACGAAAGGATGGGTGGCGCATCCTCCCGCCACCTCCTCTCCTCCTCGGTGACGCGGCCCGGGCCATCGGCCCGGGCCGCGTCACTTCCCGCCAACGGCCGCGACCGCGCCCGGGCCGCCCTCGGTCGGTCATCCGGCACGCGTACCGGCCGCGCAGCCCCTATTCGCTGAACCGCTCCTCGCGCCAGGGGTCGCCGTCGTTGTGGTAGCCGTAGCGCTCCCAGAAGCCGGGCCGGTCGGCAGGGACGAACTCGAGGCCGCGCAGCCACTTCGCGCTCTTCCAGAAGTAGCGCTTGGGCACGACCAGGCGGAGAGGCGCGCCGTGATCGGGCTCGAGGGGCTTCCCGTCGAACGTGTCGGCCAGGAGGACGTCCTCGTCGGCGAACACCTCGAGCGGGATGTTCGTGGTGTAGCCCTGCTCGGCGTGCTCGACCACGTGGGTCGCCGACGGACGGACGCCGGCCAGGTCGAGGATCGTCCGCGCGGAGACCCCCTCCCAGTCGGTGTCGAGCTTCGACCAGCGGGTCACGCAGTGGATGTCCGCGTGGACCTTCGTCCGGGGAAGCGAGCGGAACTGCTCCCAGGTGAGGACGAACAGGCTGTCCACCTCGCCCCATACCCGGAAGTCCCACCGCGCGATGTCAACGCGCGGGACGCTCCCGTAGTGGAGGACCGGGAACTTCTCCGTCAGGTACTGGCCGGGCGGCACGCGCCGGGCCGTCTCTGGATCCATCCGTCGTCCTCCGAACAACCGCTCGAGCATCCGATCCCCCACCTGGCTCCGCCCCGACAGGCCGGCGGCATCTTCTCACCGGACTTCGTCCGCGGCCACCCCATCGGATGCAGGAGCCGCTGCGCGCCCGCTACCCTTCCGGCATGCCCTGGGACCCCATCGCGGGTACCGCGCCGCGCGTCGTCGTCGTCATGCCGGCGTACAACGCGGCGCGCACGCTCGAGCGCACGTACGCGGACATCCCGCACGACGTGGTCGACCACGTGATCCTCGTGGACGACCTCTCGGCCGACGAGACGGTCCAGGTCGCCGCGCGCCTCGGGCTCCATGTGGTCGCCCACCGCCAGAACCGCGGCTACGGCGGGAACCAGAAGACGTGCTACGACACGGCGCTCGCGGAGGGGGCCGACGTCGTCGTCATGCTCCACCCGGACTACCAGTACGACGCGACGCGGATCCCGGCCCTCATCGCTCCGATCCTCGCGGGCGACCGCGATCTCATGCTCGGCAGCCGGTTCCTCGGCGACCCGCTCGCCGGTGGGATGCCCCGGTGGAAGCACGCGAGCAACCGGTTCCTCACCGAGGTCGAGAACCTCGCGTTCGGCCTCCGGCTCTCCGAGTACCACACCGGCTTCCGGGCATACTCCCGGCGGTTCCTCGAGACCATCCGCTACGATCGAGACAGCGACGACTTCGTCTTCGACCAGCAGCTCATCGCGCAGGCGGTCGCCGCGGGCTTCCACGACCGGATCGGCGAGATCGCGGTCCCCACCCGGTACTTCGCCGACGCAAGCTCCGTGGGGTTCCGCCGGAGCGCCGTGTACGGGCTCTCCACGCTCCTCGTCGTCGCGCGGTTCCTCTTCGACCGGGCCGGTCTCGTCCGGTCGCCGGCGCTCCGGCCCAGGCCGCGGAGGCGCGCCTGATGGGTGGACCCGACGTCCCGGAGGCCCTCGCAGGCGCGGAGGTCGCTGCACCGTCCGGGGGGGCCGCCCCGTCCCGTCGGTCGCTCGTCCTCCGGACCGTCCTCGGGACCTCCATCTCGCTCATCGCGCTCTGGCTCGTCTTCCGGACCGTGGACGTCGGCCAGGCGCTCGCGATCCTGGCGACGGCGTCGCCCGCGTGGATCGCGGTCATGGGCGTCGCGATCGCGGCGGACATGACGACGCGGGCGATCCGCTGGCGGGTCCTCCTCGTGCCCGTCGCCGATGTCCGCCTGCTGCGGACGTTCCAGTACCTGACGACGGGGTACGCGGCGAACAACGTGCTTCCCGCGCGCATGGGCGAGCTGGTCCGCGCCCACTACCTGGGCGACCGGGAGGGAGTGAGCCGCTCGACGGCACTCGGGACGATCGTGGTCGAGCGGGTCATCGACTTCACGGTCCTCGTGGCGATCGCGGGAGGCGCGCTCGTCATCCTCGGCGCCCGTGGGGAGATCGGGTCGGCCGTCCTCGTGGGGGTCGCGGTCTCGGCCGCCCTCGTGGTCGGGCTCGCGGTCGCGGTCCTGGGTCACCGCCTCCCCGGCGCGGGCCGGATCGTCGCGGCGGCAGAGCGATACCCTCGGGTGCGCGCGCTGGCCGCGACCTTCCAGGCCGGGATCGCCGTGGCGGGGCGGCCCCGAACGCTCGCCCCGGCCGCTCTGCTGACGCTCCTCGCGTGGTCGTGCACGATCGTCACGTTCGCGGCCGGCGCCCAGGCCGTGGGGATCGAACTGGCGTGGAGCCAGGCCGCGCTCCTCGCCGCCGGCGTGAACCTCGTGACCGCGATCCCGGCCGGCCCCGGCTACGTCGGGACATGGGAGCTGGCGGCCGTGCGGATCCTCGCGACCTTCGGCGTGGCCGGTGACACGGCCTTCGCATTCGCGCTCCTGGTGCACGTCTCCACGCTGGGCGCGACGACCGTCGTCGGCGCCATCTCGTTCCTCCGGATCGGCTGGCTGCCCAGCGTCACGGGAAGGCCGGTGGGGGAGGGCGAGAGCGGGGTGCGAGCGGCGGCGAACGGATCGGGAGGGGCGGCAGGGGCGCAGGCGGCGGCCGGGCCCGAGGGGGGGCCCGACAGGGCGGACGGCCCGGGTCGCCGACGGCGCTGAGCGCGGACCACTCGAGTCGCCGACGGCCCCGGTCGCCGACGGCCCCGGTCGCCGACGGCCCCGGTCGCCGACGTCGGTGAGCGCGGCCGGGCCTCTCGACGCGCACTCGCGGGGCGGGCTCCCGGCGCTGCATGGAGGTGCGGGCAGGGCTCGTCGCGCGAGCTCCTCCCCGGCGAGGCGCCGACTCCCCAGGCGCGGCGCCGACTCCCCCGGCGCCCGCGGGCCGATCCGGCTCATCCAGCGCCCGGGACGCTGGTATCCGCCGCCACCGGGCCGATCCGGCTCATCCAGCGCCCGGGACGCTGGTATCCGCGGGGATCGGCCGGGCATGGCGACCATTGGGTCCGCGCCGGCCGCGGGTGGAGCGTGGCAGGTGGCGCGCGGGGGGCCGCCGCAGCCGTCGATGGTGACCGGCGCTGACCCGATCGTCGATACCAGTCCCCCGGACGCTGGATGATGCGTCGGCGGGGGGTCCGACTGCCGGGCGGCCGGCGCGACGTGCCGGCTGAAGACGCTGAGCTTCGGTCCAGGATGTCGCACGAGAGCCCTCCCCGGTTGGAGCGTCAGACACCCCAACCGGACCAGAGGCTCTCGTTCCGTCAATGACCTGTGTGGGGACTACACCGAGTCGAGCGGCAGCCCGTCGATGTCGGCCTGGACGATCCGGCGGTCCTCGTCCTCCTCGACCGCGTCGCACGCGGCCTGAGCGCGAGCCGCCCACGCGCGCGCCTCCGCGAGTTCCCCCGCCGCAACGGACGCCCGCGCCATCCCCTCGAACCCGGCGGCGATGTCCCAGTCGCCGATCCCGTTCTCCTCCAGGATCGCGACGCAGCGTCGGGCATGCCAGAGCGCCGGCTCGCCGCGGCCGAGGACCGCGTACACGCGGGAGCACTGCCACTCCCCGCGAGCGAGGTTCGCGGCAGTGCCCGCCGCCGCCCAGTGATGGCGCGAGGCGTGGGCGGCGTGGATCATCTCGTCGGTCTGCGCAGGGGTCCGGTCGGTCGTCTGGAGCAGCGCCCACACGCGGTTGTAGAGGGCCACCCCGAGGGCGCGCTCTGATGCCGCGTCGAGCACGGCGTCGGAGGTCGGCTGGTCGGTCACGAAGGGCTCCTTCCCGTCGGTCAGGTGGTGGAGGGCGTGGGTGATGCGCTGCAGGCGGAAGGTTCGGGCCTCCACCCGGGCGCGGTGCGTGTCGAGTCGCCGCCGCCGCTCCGCGGGATCGTCGGCGGCGAGGATGGTGCGGATCTCGTCGAGCGGGACCTCCAGTTCCCGGAGCGTCCCGATCGTCCGCGCCGCCTCGAGCTGTTCTCCGCGGTACCGGCGGTAGCCGGTCGTGGGGTCCACGTCGGCCGGGCGGAGGAGGTCGAGCTCGTCGTAGTGGCGCAGCGCGCCCACCGACAGCCCGGTCATCCGCGCGAACCGTCCGATCGCGATGAGGTCGTCCACGGGCTGATGGTGGACTCTCGACCGGGTCGAGAGTCAAGCCCCTTCTTGCGGGCCGGCGTCGCCGGGCGCCGAAGGCCGCACGACCGCGCGTCCCGCGCCCCGAGCGTCTTCGCCTCAGGCGGCGTCCAGCTCCCGCGACATCGCCCGGAGGATGAACCGCGCGGCCTCGGCGCTCTTGCCGCCGACCTTCCCGGTCTCGTCCGGCTCGAGCGCCGCACGAAGGTCCGCGATCATCGCCCCCAGGACGGGCGTCTCCACGAGCGCCCCGGCCGCGAAGGCACGCTCCAGGTCGTCGAGGGCCTCCCGAGCGTTCTCGACCGCATGGCCCGGGGCGTCCACGCGCGCCCGGAACGCGGCGCGGGCGGCGTCGGCGGCGGGACCTGTGCTCGCCATCGTCAGGTCCGCGACCCGGCGCTCCCGGCCGCCAGGGCAGCGTCGCGCCCGGCGGCGCCTGCGGCGGCCTCGGCCGCGGCGGCGCCACCGTCCTCCGCGTCACGACGCTGGATCTCGCGCGCCAGGCGGAGCGTCCGCCACTCCTCGGCCAGGATCCCCATCTGGTACTCGTCCCAGAAACGCCCGTCGCGCCAGATCGCCTGCCGCGCCGTCCCCTCGAGCACGAAGCCGCTCTTGCGGTACGAGGCGACGGCCCGCTCGTTGAACGAGAAGACCGTCAGCGTCACCCGGTGCAGGCCGAGTCGGTCGAACGCGAGTCCCAGCATGAGGTCGGTCGCCTCCGTCCCGTACCCGTGGTTCCAGGCGTCGCGCTCCCCGATGGTGATGTGGTAGAGCGCCGACCCGTTGTCGCCGTCGATCTGGCTGAACGCGCAGGACCCGATCAGCCGCCGGGACTCGCGCACGTGGATCGCGAGCGCGAGCGACTCCATCCCCAGGATCCGGGCGTTGAAGAAGCGCTCGATCTCGTCGCGCCGCATGGGGCCCGACTGGTGGCGGTTCAGCCGCGCGATCTCCGCGTCGCCGTACCAGCGGTAGAAGGCGGGGAGGTTCGCGGGAGCATGGCGGAGGAGGACGACCCGCTCTCCCTCGATGCGCTCCGGGAGCATCGAGCGCGACTGCATGGGGGCACGGTATACCATCGCCGCCGTGCCGATGGACAGGATGGAGGAGGCGCGCCGGGCGGTCTTGATGCGCGACTGGGCGGCGACCGCCGCGCGGGTGGCCGCCACGACGCGGACCTCCGAGAAGCGGGCGATCATCGCCGCCTACCTGCGCGACCTGGCGCCCGACGACCTCGCGACCGCCGCGACCTTCCTCGCCGGGAGGCCGCTCCCCGGGACGAGGCGCGAGCCGCTCGGCCTCGGCTGGCGCGGGATGCAGATGGCGGTCGAGTCCGCGACCGGCGCCGGCGAAGACGCGCTGCGTCGGGCGTACGACCGCACCTCCGATCCCGGCGACGCGCTGGCGCTGGTGATCGAGGAACAGGGGGTGCGTCCGCCGGCCGGGGCCGATGGCGCGCCCATCGCGGCTGGCATCCGCGACGACGGCCCCGCCCTCGGCGACGTCGCCGACGCGTTCGCGACCATCGCGGCGACCGGGGTCGCGCGGGAGAAGGCGGACGTGCTCGCCGCCCTCCTGCGCCGGTGCGATGCGCTCACCGCCCGCTTCGTCGTGCGCATCGTCACCGGGGAGGTGCGGATCGGCCTGCGCGACGGGCTGCTCGAGGCGGCGATCGCGGAGGCGTTCGGCCGGCCGCCTGCGGCGGTGACCCGCGCCCGGATGCTCACCGGCGACGTGGGGCGGACCGCAGTCCTCGCCCGCGGCGACGCGCTCGGGACCGCGACGCTCGACCCGTTCCGCCCGGTGGGGTCCATGCTCGCGTCGCCGGCCGAGGACGCGGCCGAGATCATGCGGCGCCTGGGGCCGGTCGTCTGGGTGGAGGACAAGTACGACGGCGTCCGCGTCCAGCTGCACCGCCGCGACGACGAGGTGCGCCTGTTCAGCCGCGACCTCAACGACGTCACGGGCCAGTTCCCGGAGGTCGCGCAGGCCGCCGGGCCGCTTCCATGGGACGGGATCCTCGACGGCGAGGTCGTCGCGTGGGCGGACGGGACCGTGCTGCCGTTCCTCCGGCTCCAGGCACGGCTCGGGCGGAAGGCGCCGTCACGCACGGTGCAGGACGCCGTCCCCGTCGTCTACGTCGCGTTCGACGTCCTCGCGGTCGGGCCGCGGGGCGGGCCGATCGCCCCGCTGCTCGACATCCCGCTGACGGAGCGCCGGGATCGGCTCGTCGGCCTCGGCCTCCCGGGCGTCGGGACGGGCGGCCGGTTCGCCCTGTCGCACCTCGTGTCGGTGGACTCGGTCGAGGGCCTCGAGCGCGAGTTCGCGGCGGCGCGTGGCCGCCGGAACGAGGGCCTGATGGTCAAGGACCCCACGAGCCCGTACTCGCCCGGCCGACGCGGCCTGGGCTGGCTGAAGATGAAGAAGGCGCTCGCGGCGCTCGACTGCGTCGTGGTGGGCGTGGAGGTCGGCCACGGCAAGCGCCACGGCGTCCTCTCCGACTGGACGTTCGCGGTCCGGGACGAGGCGCACGACCGACTCGTGACGATCGGGAAGGCCTACACGGGCCTGACGGACGCGGAGCTGGCGGAGATGACCGACTGGTTCACCGCGCACACGATCTCGACGCACGGCCGGTACCGCGCCGTGGAGCCGACGGTCGTCATCGAGGTCGCCTTCGACGTCATCCAGCGGTCGCCGCGCCACCGGTCCGGGTTCGCCCTGAGATTCCCCCGGATCGCCCGGCTCCGGCGCGACAAGGACGCGCGGGACGCCGACACGCTCGCGACGGTCGAGAGGCTGTTCACGGGGCTCCAGGCCGGGGCGGAGCACCTGGTCGCGGGGGCGCGCGTGCGCGCGGTGCCGGGCGCGGGCGCCGCGGACGTGGGAGTAGCCGGGGAGGCGCCCGGCGACGCGGGACTGCCGGGCGGGGCCGGGTCGCTCGGCCCCGGCATCACTCCACCGGCAGGTCCGGCCGCTCCGCCCACTCGGCCCAGCCGCCGTCGAGCACCGTGACGTCCGCGCGCCCCAGGACCGACAGGACCCACGCGAGGCGCGCCGCCCCGATGCCCGCCTCGTCATAGCAGACGAGGCGGTGGCCGGCGGGCAGGCCCGCCGTCATCCTGGCCAGCTCGGCGGGATGCCGCAGGCGCTGCACGGGCGGGGCGATCGTCCCCGCGACCGGCAGGTTCACCGCGCCCGGGATCCGGCCCAGCCGGCGCGCCTGCCCGCCCTGGCCCGCGTACTCGGCCGCCGAGCGCGCGTCCACGATCGTCTGGCCCGGCGACTGCAGCAGATCGCGCAGCTCGCTCGCCGTCAGCCGCAGGCGGAGCGATGCGCGCGGCGTGAAGATCGCGGGCTCGTGGAGCGACGGCCGCGTGGTGATCCGCCGGTCCTCCGACACCCATGCGCGCCAGCCCCCGTCGAGGATGCGCACCGAGTCGAAGCCGTACGCGGCGAGCGTCCACCACGCCCGCCCCGCGTACAGGCCCGCCATGTCGTCCAGGAGCACGACCGTCGCGCCGTCGCCCACTCCGGCGGCGCCGAACGCGGCGGCGATCCGGTCCGGGCCGGCGAGGTGGAACGCGCCCGTCGCCTCGTCGTGGTCCACGAGGTGCGTGGACCAGTCGATCCACGTGGAGCCGGGGATGTGTCCCTCCGCATGGAGCCGCGCACCGGCGCCGTCGGGCCGCCACCGCACGTCCACGACGCGGACGTCCGGCCGGCCCAGGTTCTCCTCGAGCCACGCGGTGGACGCGACGAGCTCGGTTCGGGGGAAGGCCGCCATGGTCGGTATCATACGGAGCGGTGGTCACGCCTCCTCCGTCCGATCCCGAGAAGGTCCGGTCGCTCCGCGCCGAGCTGCCGGCGACGGCCGCCGGCATCTTCATGAACGCCGGTACGTGCGGCCCCATCCCCGCCACGGCGGCGCGCACCGCGGCCGAGGTCGCCGATCGCGAGCTGACCGTCGGCCGGGCTCACCGCGACGCGTACGAGGAGCTGCTCGTCCGGATGGACGAAGCGCGCGCGTCGCTCGCGGCCGTCCTCGGCACGACGCTCGACCGGGTCGCGCTCACGCACTCGACGACCGAGGGGATGTGCCTCGCGATCGACGCGGTGCCCTGGCGGCGCGGCGACCGCGTGATCACGACGAACAACGAGCACCCCGGCATCACCGCGCCGCTGGCGATGCTCCGCGACCGCGTCGGCGTGGAGATCGACGTCGTGGATGTCGGCGACGGCGGCGACGACGAGCGGATCGTCGCGGGGATCGAAGCCGCCATCCGGAAGGAGACGCGGCTCGTCGCCGTGAGCCACGTCCTCTGGACGACGGGCGCGATCCTCCCGGCGGCGCGGATCGTGGAGGCGGCCCACGCGCAGGGGATCCCCGTGGCCCTCGACGGTGCCCAGGCAGCGGGCGCCATCCCGCTCGACGTGGACGCGATCGGCGCCGAGTTCTACGCGGTCCCGGGCCAGAAGTGGCTTCTCGGCCCGGAGGGGACGGGGGCGCTCGCCGTCTCCCGCGAGGCCCTCGGCTGGGCGGAGTCCTCGTTCGCCGGCTTCTTCAGCTCGGCCACCCCGTACGCCGTCGGCCGCGAGCACATCTGGGCGGACGCACGCCGGTTCGAGTCGGCCGGCTTCCACAAGCCGTCGATCGTCTCCCTCGCCCGGAGCGTCGGCTGGCTCTCGATGTACGTGGGCCTCCCGTGGGCGCACGCGCGGGCGGGGGCGCTCGCGCGCGACGCAGCCGACCGACTCTCCCGGATCCCCGGTGTCACCGTGGCGACGCCTCGGGCCGGTGCTGCACCGCTCGTGACGTTCTCGATCCGCGGGTGGGGTGCCCAGGCCATCGTCGACGAGCTGGGCCGGCGGATCTTCCTCATCGCCCGCCCCATCCCCGGCACGGACCGGGTCCGGCTGTCGGTGGGGTGGTGGAACACGGAGGACGAGGTGGGGCGCGTCGTCGACGCCGTCGGCGAGCTCGCGCGCCACACGCCGGAGACCCTCCCCCGCCGGCCGGCGATCGCGATCGCGGACGCCGTCGCCGAGATGGGCGACCGCTGATCCCGCCGCCGCAGCCGTCGAGCGCCGCCGGCGCCGAGCCCACGAGCCACGCCGGCGCGGGGCAGCCAGGCCCCGGGAGCGGCGAAGCCGCCGTGCATCCGGCCGACCAGCGGAACCCGGCCGGGCCCGTGCGCCGCCGCTCCGAGCTCGAGATCCGGTGGCGCCAGGCGCGCAACGCGCCGCGCCCCGTCGTCCGCGCGGTCCTGTCATCCACGGTGGTCGCCGTCGTCCTTGGGCTTCTTCTGCTCGTCTACGACGTCGCGGTGGCGCAGGGCGCCGACCTCCCCGGCGGCGACCTGACGACGCTCGCGGTCGCGCTCTACGTGGCCGGCGTCCTCGTCGCCGGCACGGTCATCACCTACGTCGTCGTGCCGCAGCCGACCGGCGCGGGCGGCCGGCCGCGCCGGAGCGTCTGGAGCGGGGCGCTCGGGTTCTTCGCGGCACTGCCGATCGCCTACATCGGGCTGGTCGTGGAGTCGCAGGTCCTCAAGCCGCTCCTCCTCGGAGGCTGACGGGCGACGCGCGTGACGACGACCGACACGAGCTTCCCGGTGGACGGGACCCTGCTCGAGCGCGCGCGGGCCGTGCTCGCGCCGCGGCCTGCGATCCGGTTCGTGGTCGGTGGCGCCGGCACCGGCAAGTCCACCGTCTGCGCGGAGATCGGCCGGCGTGCCGGCATCGCGGTCCTGGACGTGGACACGCTCCTGTACGGGAGCTGGCACGGGAGGTTCGACCCGATCCGGCATCCGGCCAGCCACGCGTGGTCCGCCGCGCCGGACCCCCTCGCCTGGCAGCTCGGGCTCGACCCCGACGCGTTCGTCGCGTTCCACGCGGCGACCACCGCCGAAGGGCTCGACCTGCTCGCCGACGATCTCGACGCCCGCGACCCGGACGAGCCCCTCCTCGTTGACGGGGGGTTCGGGCGGCCGGCGGTGGTGGCGGCGGTGGTGCCGCCGGCGCGCGTCGCCTGCCTCGCGCTCCCCGACCGGATGCTGCGGACGGCCTGGACGGGATCCGAGGAGCGCCGCGCGTTCCTTGACGAGATCGCCTCCGTGCGGCTGAACGGCGGCGAAGACCCGGTGGCAGCGTTCTTCGCGCTCGACGAGCGCCTCCACGCGGCGATGGTCGGGGACGCGCGTGGCGCCGGGATCGCGTTGCTGGAGCGTGACGAGCGGACCACCGTCGCCGACCTGGTCGCGCGGGTCGCCACCGCGCTCGGGATCGACGTGCGCTGACGCGCCGGCGGTCAGCCGGTCACGTCGGGCGGTCCCCGCGGTCGGGCGGTCGCGTCGGGCCGAGCGGGCCTCAGCCGGTCGCGTCGCGCCCCGTCAGTGCTCCGCCATCGAGCGCGTCGAGGAAGCGCATCGCAGCGTCCGCGTTCACGGCGCGCCAGAGCGCGATCGCCCGCTCCGGCCCGGCCGCCTCCTCCACACGTTCGGTGAGCCGGGCCGCGACGGGCGCGAGTCGCTCCCGCTGTCTCACCACCAGCGGACCCGCGTCTTCGCCGCGCCGCCCGAGGAGCAGCAGCTTGACGAGGAAGGCCGTGCGCAGGTCGCGCACGTGGTCCACCGGCGTGCGCAGCCACCGCTCGACGGCCTCGGCGCCCGCCGCCGTGACCTCGAACCTCTCGCGGTCCGGTCCGCGGCCCTCGCTGCGGCCGGCGGAGCGCAGCATGCCGTCCGCGAGCAACCGATCGACCGCGCGATAGACGAGCGGCCGGGAGCTGGACCACGCCTCGCCCAGGGGTCCGCCCTTGCCGATGAGCCGCGCGACCGCCCAGCCGTGCGTCGGTCCCTCGGCGGCGAGCGCGAGGACGACCCACTCGGTGAGGTTGGGCTCCGTCCTCGGGGTGCGCATCGTCCTCTCACGCCATCTCTGTGGGTTTGTAGTCAAAGATGGACTACCATAGCCGGGCGTCCCTGGCCTCGGTTCCATATCCTGCGCCGGCCGCAGGCCCTCCGCATCCTGCCCACACAGGGAGTCGCGCAGCATGAGAGCGCGTCGTCGCCTCTTCCGCGGTCTCGCCCTCGCCGCAGCCGCCCTGCTGCTCGTGGCCGGGTGCGCCGCGAGCGCATCGCCGTCCGCCACCGCCGTGCCGACCGCCCAGGTGTCCCCGCCGGCGACGGTCGTGCCGACGGCCACGACGACGGCCGCTGCGACGGCCGTGCCCGCAGAGATCACCGTCTACGCCGCCTCGTCGCTCACCGAGGCGTTCGACGCCCTCACCGTCGCGTACGAGGCTGCGAACCCGGGCACGAGGGTGACGCTCTCGTACGACTCCTCGGCCGCGCTCCGGGCGAAGATCGAGCAGGGTGCCCGCGTGGACGTCTTCGCGTCGGCCGACACGAAGAACCCCGACGCGCTCGTCTCCGCCGGGCTCGCGGCGGGGCCGACCACACCCTTCACGGCCAACGAGCTGGCGGTCATCGTCCCCGCATCAAACCCCGCCGGGCTCACCGATCCCTACGGACTCGCCGGCCCCGGAGTCAAGGTCATCGCCGCGGGGGAGAAGGTCCCGATCACGGCGTACGCCACGAAGCTCCTCGAGAACCTGGAGGCGTACAAGGGCGCACAGGGCGACCTCATCCCGTCGTACGAGCGGAACGTCGTCTCGCGCGAGGACAACGTGAAGGGCATCGTCGCGAAGGTGGAGCTCGGCGAGGGGGACGGGGGGATCGTCTACGCGACGGACGCGAGGGCGGCCGGCGCCAAGGTGAAGACGCTCCCGCTCCCGCCGGGGACGAACGTCCGCGCGACGTACGGAGCGGTGACACTGAACGACGCTCCCCAGCCGGCCGCCGCGGCCGCCCTCCTCGCGTGGCTGACCGGCCAAGAAGCGCAGTCCATCCTGTCGTCGTACGGCTTCTCGGCACCATGAGACCGCGGTGACCGCCTCGTCGCTCACGGACGGCGCCGCCCGGACGGAGAGGACGCCCATGCCCGTGACCCGTCGCGGCATCCCGTTCGCGGACCGCCTCGGCGAGGCCGGGGTCGTCGCCGCGACGCTGGTCGCCGCGATCTTCCTGCTCCTGCCGGTCCTCGCGCTCCTGGCCCGTGCGCTCCTCGGCGGCGCCCTCGGCTCGATCCTGTCGCCGCGGATCGTGGACGCCCTCGTGCTGAGTCTCGCGACGAGCTCGGCCACCGTCGTGCTCGCCCTGGTCTTCGGGATGCCGCTCGCGCTGGCGCTGGCCCGTCGAGCGTTCCGGGGGCGGTCGCTGCTCGAGGTCATCGTCGACCTCCCGATCGTCCTCCCGCCGGCCGTCGCGGGCCTCGCGCTCCTGCTGGTCTTCGGGCGCCGGGGCCTGCTCGGTGGTGCGCTCGAGTCGGTCGGGATCGTCATCCCGTTCACGGTCGTCGCGGTCGTGCTCGCCCAGACGTTCGTCGCCGCGCCGCTGTTCGTCCGCTCCGCTCGTGCCGGGTTCGCCGACGTGGATCGCGAGGTGGAGGACGCCGCGCGGGCGGATGGGGCCGGCGAGGTCGGCGTCTTCCGCCACGTGACGGCGCCCCTCGCGTCGGGGGCGCTCGCTGCCGGCCTCGTCATGACCTGGTCTCGCGCGCTCGGCGAGTTCGGCGCCACGATCATGTTCGCCGGCGCGATCCAGGGCCGGACGGAGACGCTGCCGGTCGCGGTCTACGCGGAGTTCCAGGTGAGCCTGGACGACTCGATCGCGGCCGGAGCGATCCTGGTGGTCGTCGCGTTCGCCGTCCTCGCGATCGTCCGGCTCGGGCGCTGGCGCTCGGCCTTCGACCTCGGCCGCCTGCGGTAGCGCGCGGACC
>CAVQVT010000013.1:0-202835 GCA_963717255.1 uncultured Chloroflexia bacterium
CCTCAGGCGCGGGCCAGCGCGTCGAGGCCGTCGAGGTACGCCCGCAGATCGCGCGGGACGGGACCGACCGTCCGCCAGACGCCGCGCACCACCCCGCCGGCATCGACGAGGAACGAGCCTCGGTCCGCGTAGCCGCGTTCCTCGTTCCACACGCCGTACAGCTTCGCCACGGCGCCCGTGGGCCAGCGGTCGGACAGGAAGTCGTGCGCGAACCCCTCCTCCCGGCGCCACGCCGCGAGGACGTGCGTCGAGTCGACGCTGATGCCGAGCACCCGGACGCCCCGCCGCTCGAACTCGCTCCAGTCGTCGCGGATGGCGCACATCTCCCCGGTGCACGTCGAGCTGAACGCGAGCGGGTAGAAGACGAGGAGGACCGGCGCGCCGCGGAGCCACGACAGCGTGACCAGCCCCTTGTCCTGGTCGGGGAGCGTGAAGTCGGGCGCGAGGTCGCCGATCTCGGGCACGAGGATCTCCTTCGGACTCTCAGCCGGTCTCGTGGTGGAGCCGGCAGCGTGCCTCGTAGCGCTCGTCGGCCAGCCCGCCGATGACGATGAGCGGGTCGTCGGGTGTCGCCGGCCGGCCGTCCACGAGGCGCTGGGTCTTCGTCGCCTCGTCGCCGCAGATCGTGCAGATCGCGGTGAGGACCGTCACCCGGTCCGCGATCGCCATGAGCCGCGGCATCGGCCCGAACGGCCGCCCGAGGAAGTCCTGGTTCAGGCCGTTCACGATGACCGCCACGTGCCGGCGCGCGAGCGTCTCGGCCGCCTCCACGACGCCCTCGTCCAGGAACTGCGCCTCCTCGATCGCGACGACGTCGGCGCGCTCGGCGACGGCGACGCGGACGATCTCGTCGCTGCCGCGGATGGCCTGGGCGCGATACGCGGCGCCCGACCTGCTCCGGACGACCTCCAGGTCCGTGCGGTCGTCGATCGCGGGGCGCAGGAGGAGGATCCGGCGGCGGGCGATCTCCATGCGCCGCAGCTCACGGAGCGTGATCTCGCTCTTGCCCGAGAACATGCAGCCGGTGATGACGGTGATCGAGCCCTTGGGGGTGAACACGCCGTCATCTTGCCGCGTCCGGCGACCGCGCGTAACGGGCGGCGGCGGCCGCGGCGGTCCCCGTCTCGCTTCCTCGTGCGTCCGTGGCACGATAGGCTGGTCCGGCGGGGGAGTAGCTCAGCTGGTGAGAGCAGGCGTCTTATACACGCCCGGTCGGTGGTTCGAGTCCACCCTCCCCTACCAGGCCCGTCTCGAATGACCGCCCTGGTCCACCCGAGGGCGACGGTCGCGGCGGCGGTCACCGCCCGGGCGGACCGGCCGCGGCGGGACCGGACCCCGAACCGAAGGAGATCCACGCATGGCGATGACGGTCGTGTGCATCCCGGTGACGGCGGACGGCCGTGTCGGCCCCAGCTGGGGCCGCGCCCCGCGCGTGGCGCTCGCCGGGGTGGACGCGGGCGCTGTCGTCTCCTGGACCGAGCACGACGTCCGGTGGGACGAGCTCCACGACGAGGGGACCGAGGGCGGCCACCACGCCCGCGTCGCGCGCTTCCTCGTGAAGAACCGCGTCCAGGTCGTCGCCGCCGATCATATGGGCCCGCCGATGGTCCGCATGCTCGGGAGCATGGGGATCGCCGTCGCGCTCGGCGTCGCGGGGGACTCCAGCGCTGCAGCGGTCGCCGCCGCATCCACCGCGCCCTCGGTCGGCTGACCGAGCCCTCACCCTCGAGGTCGCCACGAGCCCGCCCGCCCGACCCCCCGAGATCGCCGTCCATGGCCGGACGCTCGCCTACGCACTGCTCGCGGGCGTGTCCGTCGTCTGGGGTCTCCATTGGGTCGTCGCGAAGGTGGGGCTCGAGACGATGCCCCCGTTCCAGTACGGCGTCCTCCGCCTGGTCACGGGCCTCGCCGTCCTCGTCGGGATCCTGGCGGCGCGGCGGGACCTCCGCGTGCCGTCGCGGGCGGACCTGCCGATCGTCCTCTCCGTGGGACTGGGCCCGATCGCCTCCGGGATCGCGCTCATGAACCTCGCGCTGCTCGTCGTTCCGGCCGGGCGCTCGTCGATCCTGGTCTACACGATGCCGATCTGGGTCGCGGTCCTCGGCGTCCTGTTCTTCCGGATGCGACCGAGCCGGCCCGAGGTCACCGGCGTCGTCCTCGGCTTCGCGGGGATCGTCCTGCTCCTCAACCCGGCGGTCATCGACTGGGGCGTGGAAGGCGAGGCCGCGGGCGCCGCGATGCTCCTGGTGAACGCCATGGTGTGGGCGCTCGCGGCGATCCACATCCGCCGGCACACGTGGCACGCCACGCCGCTCGAGCTTCAGCCCTGGCAGCTGCTCGTCGCGCTCGTCCCGCTCGCCGTCCTCGCGCTGGTCTTCGACGGCGGGAAGTCGATCGAGTGGAGCCCGCAGACCGTCCTCGTCCTGCTCTACAGCGGCCCGGTCGCGACCGCCTTCGCCTACTGGGCGAGCCAGTCGGTCACGCGTTCGCTCGGGCCGCTCGCCTCGACGACCGGCTTCCTGGCGGTCCCGGTGGTGGGGCTGCTGGCCGGAGCGATCCTCCTCGGCGAGGTGCTGACCCCGGTGGACCTCGCGGGGTTCGGGCTCGTCCTCGTCGGCGTGGCGGCGACGTCCCTGGGAGCCCGCAGGTCGGCCGGGGCCAGCGAGGCGGCCGCGGAGGCGGAGAGCCCGGTCGGAGCCTGAGGCGGCCCGGCGAGGCCGCATGGCCCCGGGTCACGGGTCGGCCGCCTGCCCCGCCTCGGTGCGCCCTGATCGGCCGCGGCCCGCCGCAGGCTCGTCAGCGGCGGGCGAGGGCCCGCACGTTCTCCGGCAGGTCGATCCCCGCGGGCAGGTCGGCCGCCGGCACCGGCTCGCCGAACGCCATCCGCACGGAGATCGTCCCCGCCCAGACCGGCCAGGTCTCGTCGCCCGGGTCGTCCACGAGGCCGCCGTCGCGGACCTTCGCCGACGCCTCGTCGAGCGTGAGCGCGACGACCGCCGTCTGCTTCAGCTCCTTCTCGTTCATCGGGCGCACCTCGGCCGACCGCCCCGGGGTGAGGACGTCGAGGAACCGGTCGAGCGCGCGGGCCTTCTCGTCGCCGGTCACCGGCTCGGCCACGCCGACCACGACGACCGAGCGGTAGTCGGCGGAGCTGTTGAACCCGGACCGGGCCAGGATGATCGAATTGATGAGCGAGACGGTCAGGCAGACCGGCGCGCCCGACTCGATCGTCCGGATCAACCGGCTCGCCGTGGAGCCGTGCCAGTAGACGCGGTCGCCGTCGCGCCAGTAGAGGGTGGGGATGACGTACGGCTGGCCGTCCACCACGAAGCCCACGTGGGCCACCAGGCCGGCGTCGAGGATCGCGTCGACCACCTCGCGCTCGTACCGGCCGCGGTCCGGCTTGCGGCGGACGCGGACGCGATCGCTGGGGGCAGCTTCCCGGGGGCCGCCGGTGGGCTCGGGTCGGACGGGATCCTGGGACATGGGACGGGACCTCCGGACGGGCGGTGGGGAGGGCGCGGAGAGCGAGGACCGGGGGCGTGGGCACCATCCTCTCATGGGAGCGGGGCCTCTCATGGGAGCGGGGCCTCGATCAGAGCGCGGCAGGGCGACGATCATCGGATGTGCATCTAGTGCACATCGCGGGTGGATCCGTGCGTGCGGTGCACATCCTGCCGTCGCGCGTGCACGGGGTGCATACAAGCGACGGACTCGTGCCGGCAGGCGGCGCGGATGTACTCCGAGGCGCACAGATCCGAAGGGGCGGGCTACCGCCTGGGCGATGTCCGATGCGGGTGTGCGCCTCGATGCGCACCCCTGACGGGAAGGGGCGGCTCGGGGCGGGATGGCGTCGCGTGCGTGCATGGCCTGCACATGGGCCGCGGGTCGGCTCCCCGGGACTCGTCCCCGGCCGCGTCCGTCACAGGACCGGGACGAGCCGTCGGACGAGCGCGGCCGCGGTGTGCGCAGCGTCCTCGAGGAAGACCCCGAAGTCCACCACGCCCTCGCGCCCGGCGAGGTCGCTCACGGCCCGCACGACGAGCCACGCGGCGCCGTAGCGCTCCGCGACCTGGACCATCGCGCCGCTCTCCATGTCCACGGCGAGCGCGTCGAACCGCGACCGGATCCGCACGCGTACCGCGTCGGATGCGACGAAGACGTCGCCGGTCGCGATCGTCCCGAAGTGCACGGCCGGGACGCGCGGCGCGTCGCCCGCTCGCGCCCGGATCCCCGGGAGTGGCTCGCCCTCGAGCGCGGCGTGGACATGCGTGAGCAGATCGGCGCGGAGCAGCCATCCGACGCGATCGCTCGCGCCCGGCACGGGCATCCCGCCTGGCTGGTAGGCGACGATCCCGTCGTCGCCCGCGCGTCCGTAATCGTGCTGGACGACGCGGGTCCCGACGACGACGTCGCCGATGGAGAGCGCGGGGTCCAGCGCCCCGGCGACCCCGGAGAGCAGTAGCCGGTCGCACCCGTACCGCTCGACGAGGACGGTGGCCGCCGAGGCGGCGTTCACCTTCCCGATCCCCGACTCGGCGAGGACGACGTGCCGCCCGGCGATCGTCCCGCGGACGATCTCCATCCCACCATGCGTCGCGGCGGAGGCGCGGTCGACCTCCTCCCGGTAGAGTCGGAGCTCCTCCGGGAGCGCACAGAGGATGCCGATCGGGGCGGGCGCGTCGCGGCTGCTCATGGCGCGGAATGGTAGCCCTGGGCGGCGGAGCGGGTCGACGGGTGCCCACGGCCCGCGCCGTCAGCCCGCGACGATCTCCAGGCGCTGCCACCCGGTCGCGCCGTCGGGCAGGGGCGGCGACGGCTCCTCCACCTGGAGGGCGCCGGTCCCGTCGGTCGCCCGGACCACCAGAGCTGCGCGCCCCGGCCCCGCCGCGGACACCTCCGCGCGGAACCGTACCCAGGTCAGGGGCCCCAGGGGCGGCGTGGCGGCGTCCTCCAGCCGGGCATCCGTCCAGGTCGCCCCGCCGTCGGCGCTCACCTCCACCCGCGAGATGCCGCGGGCTC
The DNA here is from genome assembly GCA_963717255.1 of uncultured Chloroflexia bacterium. Lineage (GTDB taxonomy): Bacteria > Chloroflexota > Limnocylindria > Limnocylindrales > CSP1-4 > CAIYQJ01. The sequence goes on from CAVQVT010000013.1 coordinate 5,023, forward strand.
CGGCGAAGGCGATCCCCGTGACCGGGAAGGCCGCGCCCGCCGGGACCGCGTCGCCGGCCTGCGGCAGGTCGATCCGCGACATGATCTTCTCGACCGCCTCGCGGTCCCACCCGCGCTCCACCCAGTACCCAGGCTCGTCCGTGTCGCTCAGGGCGATCGCGGTGAGCCACTTGGGACCCTTCATCCCGAACCGGTCGGGGATGAGGATCCGTGCCGGGAAGCCGTGGTCGGCCTCGAGCGGCTTCCCGTCCATCTCGAAGACGACCCATGTCCCGGGATCCCGCGCCACGTCGAGCGCGAGTGACTCCGCGTAGTCGTCGGCAGACCGCCAGAGGACGAAGCGCGCCTCCGGTCGGACGCCGGCGCGGTCGAGCAGGTCGGCTACCGGGAACCCTCGCCACCGCTGGTTCCCGATGTACCGGTCGCCCGCGAGGATGTCGTAACTGATGCACATGAGCGTCTGATCGGCCTCGCTCGACGGGATCGCCCGGAGCTCGTCGAGCGAGAGCGAGAACGGGCGGTCCACGAGCCCCTCGACCGACAGGCGCCAGGCGGCCCCGTCAACCGAGGGCGAGCCCAGGTTCTTGCTGACGGTGTAGAACGTCGCGACGGGCGTCAGCGCGGGCGTGGGACCGAAGGAATCGCCCGGCGGCGTGGTCGGCGGCGGGGGCGCCGATGCCGTCGATCGGGCGGCCGACGTCGCGCGCCAGCCCACGATCCCGAACGCACCGGCGAGCGAGAGGCCACCGAGCGCGAGGAGGCCGCGGCGGAGGACGGTCCGGCGTGACGGGTCGGGGACGGACGCGGCGGCCGAGGAATGCGCGGCGGGGGCCGCCGCGTTGTTGACGACGTCCGGCGTGGCTATGGGCGCGGATGCCGGCGCTGACCCGGGCACGGGCGCTGGACCCGGGCACGGGCGCGGACCCGGGCAGGGCGCGGACCCGGGCACGGGCGCGGACCCGGACACGGCCGGGCTCGCGGCCCCCGACGTGGCCTCCCTCGGCCATGTCGCGGCGATCCCCGCGAGGGTCAGCCCGTACGCGAGCGCCGCGACGACGAGCGGCGCCTGGAGCGCGAGCGGGTCCGACGCCTCCGCACCGAGGAGCCCGGCCCCCGCGAGCGGGAGCACGACCAGCTCGACGACGGCGAGGGCGAGACCGGCCACGAGGAGCCCCGCGCGGACGGGCGACAGGCCCGACGCCGCCCGCAGCGCGATGGGCCCGAGGATCGCGCCGGCGACGACGGCTCCGAACGCCACGCCGATCGCGAGGCCGCCCTTCGCCGCGGACCCGAACGCCGCGATCGCAGCGTCGAACGCCGGCAGCGGGACGAACCGGAGCGTCCCGTCGGCCACGGCCTCCAGGATGCCCGGCACGCCGAAGACGAGCCGTGCGACGACGAGGACGAGGAGCGCGGGGCCGGTCGCGAGCGCGCCCGCGAAGAGCGCGGAGGCGAGGGGAAGGCGGGGACGCATGGGGGTCGTCGCGTCAGGCGGACTTCTCGGCCGCACGGGCGAGCGCGACGGCCTCCGACGGGGTCCCGACGAACGGTTCGCCGTGCCCCGGGAGGACGATGGTCGCGGGCAGGCCGTCGAGGCGCGCGAGCGACGCGACCGCCGTCGCGCGGTCGGACCAGAACGGGCTGATCCGCGGGCCCGTCTTCCCGCGGATGACGTCGAGCGTGTTGAGGGTATCCCCCGTCATCAGCGCCCCACGCCCCTCGCACAGCAGGGCGCACGCGCCCGGCGTGTGGCCGGGAGCGTGGATCACCTTCGGAGAGCCCGGGACGTCGAGCACGTCCCCGTGAGCGAAGGTCCCCGCCTCGGCGACGGGGATCATCCTCGTCCCGCCCTTGCGCATGCCGTACAGGGCCATCCGCAGCATGCCGAGGCTGAACCCGCGGTCGATCCCGCCCGCCGGTCGCTTCCCGGCGAGGAGGTACTCCAGGTCCGCCTCGTGGACGCGCGCGTCGCACGGGGCGGCAGCCCGGATCCGCTCCGCGATGCCGACGTGGTCTGCGTGCGCGTGCGTCAGGAGGACGGTCTCGATGTCGGCCAGCGTCCGCCCGATCCGCGCGAGCCCGTCGACGAGGAGGTTCCAGTTGCCGGGCATCCCCGCGTCCACGACCGTCACGCGGCCGGCGTCCTCGACGAGGTAGAAGTTGACGACGCTCTCGTTGACCCGTTCGACGCGATCGGCGACCTGCATGCGCGAAGGATAGGGCTGGTCGCCGGATGGGGCCGGCGGGTGCCGGGTCGGCGTGGTGGGCGGCCGCCCGACAGGCCCGACCGGCGTCGCCCGGGCGCGCGGCCCGTCAGCGGACGAGCAGGGCGAGCGCCGCCAGCACCGGGCGTCGTCCCGCACGCCGCCTGCCGGCGAGGATCGACCGGACGATCGGGCGGGCGTCCGGCGGCCGCACCTTCGCCGTGCGGCCGCTGCGCTCCGCCACCACCCGCTGGGTCGCCGAGGCCGTCCGCGGCGGCACGACGATCGTCAGGCGGACGCCCGGCCCCTCTCGCCGCAGCTCCTCCCCGAGCGCTTCGGACCACGTCCATAGCGCGCCCTGGGGTGCCGAGAGGTCACCGAGCCCGGCGAGCCCGAGCCGGCCGTTCTGGCCGACGAGGACCCCGACCCGTCCGCTCCCGCGCTGCCGCATGGCGTCCACGACCCCACCCACGAGCGCGACCTTGGCGACGTAGTCGGCCCGCGCGAGCGCGCCCGCGTCCCCCTCCGTGGAGAACGCTGCGTCCACGAGGACATCGGGCGCGGACCGCAGGCCGTCGGGCGCCCGGTGGGCCAGGTCCTCGACGGCGGGGACAGGATCGCCCAGGTCGAACGCGACCCAGCCGCACCGCCGGCCGGCTGCGGCCGCCTCGGTCGCGAGCCAGGACGGCTCGCTCCTTCCGAGGGCGATGACGTCGTACCCGGTCCGCAGGAGCTCCCGCGCGATCGCCGAGCCCCACGCGCCGGACGCCCCGGTCACCCACGCGAGGCCCGCCGTCGGCCGCGCGCCGCTCTTGGGCGCGCCCGACGCCGCGCCGCCGCCTGCGGCGCCCCCGGCCGCTTCCGACCCGCTCATCGGACGCGCCGGAGCGTCGCCACGCCGAACAGGCGCTCCTTCTCGCGCTCCACCACGACCGGCTCCCACCCGAACGGCCGCGCCTCCTCGATGACCTCCTCGGCCGTCCGCGTCACCGCCACCCACGGCCCCAGGTCCCAGTCGACGAGCACGTCGCGGAGGAGGGCGAGGTCCGGGTGGTCCTCCATGACCGTGAGCACCCAGCGCGAGCCCACGTGCGTCCCCGCCGTGCCCGCGGCGAGGAGCCGCCGGACGTCGCCGATGTCGTCAAGGATGTCGAAGAAGCCCGATGCGACGAGGACGTCGACCGACGGCTCCGGCCAGGTCGCAGGGTCGAATGCGTCGGACACGACGAAGTGGATGTCGGCGCGCTCCTCGCGCGCCGCCCGCCCCGCGCCACGCTCCACCTCGTCGGGGTCGCGGTCGCCGGCCCAGTACGCGGCCCCGTCGCGCGGCAGGAGGAAGAGATACGAACCGGGCCCCGCCGCGACGTCGAAGAGCGTCTGCCCCGGCCGCTCCGCGACCGCCGCGCGGACCTGGCGGACGAGGAGTCGCCGGCGGCCCCGCACGCCCCGCCAGACCGGGTGGTTGAGCATGACCCGGTCGATGAACGTGCCGAGCGGCGTGATCCCGTGCGGCTGGTTCCGGTAGACGTAGTCGACCATGACCCCGGCGTTGAACCCCTCCGCGTACCCGAGTCGGATCCCGTCGGAGAGCTGGCCGCCGGTCCGCATCGCGAACCGGAGCGTGGCGTGGTAAGGGTCCACGGGAACCTCCGTCAGGCGCGGCCGAGCTCGCGCCACGTCCGTCGGACGCGGAGCGCGAACGTCGGCACCGAGAGGACGACGATGAGCGCGGCGACGATCGACCAGTCGATGGGCACGACGATGGCGATGGCGGCGGCGACGAGCACGATCGCGATCCGGTCCGGCTGACCGGCCGGGCCGACCGGCTGCATCGAGCCGCCGGCGATCCCCGGGAGGACGCCGGCGACGTTCACGAGCCAGGCCGACGCGAGGAGGAGCGCGACCCAGCCGGGCGACGCCCAGGGCAGGAAGGCCACGAAGAGGGCGGCGTCCCCGACGTCCTGGGGGAGCCGGTTCACGTACGGGCCGATCCGTGTCTTCCGGTCGAACTCCTCCGCGATGAGCCCGTCCATGACCGTCAGGGCCATCCGTCCGAGGATGCCGACGATGACGAGCGGCCACCAGCCGTACCACATCGCGACGGCGGCGAGGCCCGACGGGACGAGGGAGGCGACGGAGACGGCGTTCGGGCGGAGGCGGCGCACGCCCGGGATCCGTGCGAGCCCATGGCGGATGGCGTACTTCGTCTGGTAGAGACCGATGTCGGGGCTCATCGTCGTCCCTCCGGCGCGTCGTCCGTCCTTCCATGCTCGGCCCAGAACCCGGCGAGCAGGTCGAGCAGGTCGCGGGTCCCGGCGTCTTCGACCGGCTCGCCGAACGTCACCCGGATGCGCCGGAACGGCCGCCAGACGCGGGCGCCGACCGGCCATGCCTCGGCCGTACCCGCGAGTGCGACGGGGACGACGGGCCACCCGGAGCGCGCGAGGACCAGCGGGAGGCCGGCATGCAGAGCCGTCGTCTTCCGGCTCCCCTGGGGGAACACGAGGAACCACCCGTCGGGCGTGTCGCGCAGGACGCGGGTCCACCGGCGGAGCTCGGAGAGACGGCTCCGCCGGTCGAACGCCACCGCACCCCACAGGACGGACGCCAGGAGCGCCGGCGCCGGCCGCTCGAAGAAGTAGTCTCGCGCCGCGAGGACGGTGACCCGCCGCCGGAGGTGGGCCGGCAGGACGCTCAGGACCGCGAGGGCGTCGAGGTGGCTCTGGTGGTTCGGCATCAGTGCCAGCCGCGGGACGTCCGGCACGCGCCCGACGATCTCGAACCGGAACTGCGCGCGGATGAACGCCGCGGCGAGCGGGCCGCCGATCGCCCGTGCGACGTCGGTGGCGATGTCCGGCTGGCGCGGGAACTGCCCGAGGCGCGCGGGCAGGGGCATGTCGATGTCGGGGAACGGCTCGTACCGGAACGACGCGCCGGGCTCGGGCGCCGGCGATGCGGGGGACCCGGCCGCGGGCTGCCCGTTCCCGGTCACGTCGGGAACCCCCCGAACAGGTATCCCATGAAGTGCGCGAAGGCCGGCGCCGTGATCATCAGCGAGTTCACCCGGTCGGTCAGGCCTCCGTGGCCGGGAAGGACGTGCCCGAAGTCCTTCACGCCCACGTTGCGCTTCACGTTCGCCATCGTCAGATCGCCGACCTGGCCGCCGATCCCCACGATGAGCCCCGCCGCGAGAACGCCCAGCGGCGGCACCCACGGGAACGCGATCGGCGCCTGGAGGAACGTGAGGACGACGGTCGTCACGAGCGCGAGGATCGACCCCTCGAGCGTCTTGTTCGGGCTGATCGGGGTCCAGCGGTGTCGTCCGAGCGTCTTCCCGTAGAGGAACCCCAGCGCGTCGTTCAGCTGCGTCATGAGGACGACGAAGAGGAGGTAGCCGAGCCCCTCGGGGGATTGCGCGAGGTACGAGAGGTGGGCGAGGAAGTATCCGAAGAAGATGACGCCGACGATCGACAGGGCGAACGCCTGGAGCATCCCCTCCGTCCGGCGTTCGACGATCGGGACGAACGCGAGGATGAGGACGGCCCACGTCGGGATCGCCATGAAGAAGTCGTAGCGCTGGAGGAAGGCGGCGATCGCCTCCGCGATGATCGCCCCGTACACGACGACGACGAAGAGCCGCTCGCGGTACAGGCCCGTGACCCGGGCGAACTCCTTGAAGGCCATGATCGAGACGGCCGCGACGAGGATCGTCCAGACGGGCTGCCGGAAGAAGAGCTCGTCGATCCAGAGCGCCCCGAGGACGATCGGGAGCATGACGAGCCAGGTCCGGATCGGGATCCAGACGCCGGGGACCCGGACGACGGCAAGGAAGACGGAGACGCCGACGAGGACGAGCGCGGTCGCGACCGTGTAGAAGAGCAGGGGCTGGTCCGCGTAGATCGAGAGCGTCACGCGGTGTTCCTCGCCCGTCCGGCTCCCGCCCCGTCAGCGCCCCCCGACGGGAAGTCCGCGCCGGCCGTGACCTCGATGCTCACCGGGGCCACCCGCCGTCGCAAGGGCCGGACGGCCCGGCAGAGTCGGCGCTGCTGGCGGGCGGCATCGGGTCCGGCCCGTCCCCCGCGCATCAGTCCCGGGACTACGGGACGAGACCCGACCATCGCTCAGCAGGCGGGGGACCGCGGTGGCGGTCGGCGGCGCGGCCTCCGTGCTCAGCGCCTCGTCCGCCGCCGACCCAAGGCCCATCCGCGAGTCCCCCGGCTGATGGCCGGTGGGCCGGTGGCGAGCGCCAAGACCCACCGTGGTCAGGCCGCCCGCCCCGTCCCGCCGCCGGCCGCCCCGTCCCGCTGCCGGCCGCCCCGTCCCGCTGCCGGCCGCCCCGTCCCGCCGCCTCGCGCAGCCGCCTCAGCCCCCGCGGTACCGCCAGCAGCCGGGGAGGTGGTCGTCCACGATCCCGACCGACTCCATGAACGCGTAGACGATCGTGGAGCCCACGAACCGGAACCCGCGTCGCTTGAGATCCTTCGACAGCGCGTCGGACTCGGCCGTCGTCGCCGCGAGGTCCGCGAAGACGGTGCCGGGCGGCAGGAGGCGGGGCGCCGCCGGGTCGCGCCCCAGGACGGACCCGAGGTAGGCCGCGAACGAGCCATGCTCGGCCGAGACCACCAGGAACGCGGCGGCGTTCCCGATCGTGGCGTCGATCTTCGCCCGGTTACGGACGACCCCCGCATCGGCCAGCAGGCGCACTCTGTCGCCGTCGTCGAACGCCGCGACGACCGCGGGGTCGAACCCGGCGAACGCCCGGCGGAAGCCCTCCCGCTTGTTCAGGATCGTGGACCACGAGAGGCCTGCCTGGAAGCACTCGAGCGAGAGGCGTTCGAACAGCTCGACGTCGCCGGAGACGGGCACCCCCCACTCGGTGTCGTGGTAGGCGACCATGAGCGCGTCGCGCTCGCCCGGCTCGCCCGCCCACCAGCAGCGCGCCGGGCCGCCGACATCGTGCGTCCGCAGGTCGGTCGTCATCGTCCCCCTCCCGTCACCCGGTCGGACCCGCCCATCGTCCACCGGGCCGCTGCGGCGACCGCCTCGTCGAGTGCCGACCGGAGGATCCGGTCGAGCACCGCCCACTCGACGAGGAACGCATCGTGCCCCTTGTCGGACTGGAACTCGACGTAGCGCGCGTCCACCCCCGCGGCCTTCGCCGCCTCCACGAGCGCGCGCACCTGCACCGGCCCGTACAGGATGTCGCCGACGATGCCGACGCCCGTGACGATCGTGCCCGGGCCGCGCCCGGCACCGGCCCCCCGGCCCTCGGAGCCGCCCGCCCCGCCCGCGCCATCGCCCCCGCTCGCAGGCGCCAACGCGCGGAACGCGGCCTCGATCCCGCCGCGGTCTCGGCCGACGTCGTGCGCGTCCATGGCGGTCACGAGCGTCCGGTACGTCTCCGGGTCGAACCGGTCCACCAGCTTCTGGCCCTGGTACGCGATGTAGCTGACGATCGAGAGACGGCCGTCATCCTCGCGTCCCCGCCCGAACCGGGCGTCGAAGTCCGCCTCGCTCCGGTACGTCGTGAGCGCCAGACGGCGCGCGAGGTCCATCCCCTCCTCGCCGAACCGATCGACCAGCTCGAGCTGGATGTGGTCCCAGGCGAGCGCCAGGGCGCCTACCGCCGCGGGAGCGGCGATCGACAGGAGATGACGCGACCGACGCGGGCCGCGCGAGCGCGATCTCCTGCGCGACCATCCCGCCGAGCGAGCCGCCGGCGAGGAGCGCGACGTGGCGGACCCCGAGCGCGTCGAGGATGCGCCACTGCGCCCGCGCCATGTCGCGCGGCGTGAGCGCCGGGAACGACCGCCCGTACGGACGGCCGGTGGCCGGATCGCGCGACGTGGGGCCGGTGGTGCCGTAACGACCGCCGAGCAGGTTCGCGCAGAGCACGCCGACGCGGTCGGTGTCGAGAGCCTTGCCGGGCCCGACGACCGGCGCCCACCAGTCGCCCGCAGCGTCGGCCGATCCGGTGAGCGCGTGGACGAGGAGGACCTGGGGGGCGTCGGCGGGACCCGGGCCGTCGTGACGGTATGCGACGTGGACGCCGTCGAGGACGGCGCCTGACTCGAGCTCCAGCGAGCCGATCTCGCGCGACTCGACCCGGCCCGACCCGAAGCGCACCGGTCCGGGCGGCACCCCGCCGCCGGGCGCAGGTTCCACCGCCGGGCCGGCGCCGGTCCTGCCGGCGCCGGCCCGGTCGTCCGCGGTCACGCGGGAGCGCCCACCGGCTCGGCCGACGTGCCGGAGGTCGCCACCGTGAGGGCCTGGTCGAGGTCCGCGAGGATGTCCTCGATCGCCTCCAGGCCCACGGAAAGCCGGATGAGGTCCGGTGTGGTGCCGGTCGCCGCCTGCTCGTCGTCCGTCAGCTGCTGGTGCGTGGTCGAGGCGGGGTGGATGATCAGGCTCTTCGCATCGCCCACGTTCGCGAGCAGGCTGAAGAGCTTCACGCTGTCGATGAGCCGGCGGCCGGCCTCGCGGCCGCCCTTCACGCCGAACGTCACGACGCCACCATAGCCGCCGGAGAGGTACCGCTCGGCGGTCTCGTGCGTCCAGTGGCTCTCGAGGCCGGGATAGGCGACCCACGTGACGTTCGGGTTCGCCTCGAGCCAGCGAGCCACCGCGAGCGCGTTCTCGCTGTGCTTCGCGATCCGCAGGGGCAGAGTCTCGAGACCTTGGAGGAAGAGCCACGCGTTGAACGGCGACAGGGCCGGGCCGAAGTCACGGAGGCCCTGGACGCGCGCCTTGATGATGAACGCGAGGGGCCCGAAGGCGCCGGTGTAGCTCACGCCGTGGTAGCTGGGATCGGGCTCGACGAAGTCCTGCGCGAAGCGCGGCGAGGCCGACCAGTCGAAGCGCCCGGAGTCCACGATCGCGCCGCCGATGCTCGTCCCGTGTCCGCCGATCCACTTCGTGAGGCTGTGGACGATGATGTCCGCTCCGTGGTCGAAGGGGCGTGCCAGCAGTGGCGCGAACGTGTTGTCCACGATGACCGGGACGCCGCGCTCGTGCGCGATCGCCGAGATCGCCTCGAAGTCCGGGACCTCGAGCTTGGGGTTCCCGATCGTCTCGAGGAAGACGGCCTTCGTCCGCTCGTCGATCGCGGGGATGAAGCTCGACGGGTCGGACGAATCGACGAAGCGGACGTCGATGCCGAGCCTGGGCAGGCTGTGGCGGAACAGGTTCCACGTCCCGCCGTAGATGCTCGTCGCCGAGACGATGTTGTCGCCGGCGCGCGCGATGTTGAGGATCGCCAGCGTCTCGGCTGCCTGCCCGGAGGCCGTCGCGAGCGCGCCCACGCCGCCCTCCAGCGCCGCGAGCCGCTCTTCGAGGACGGCGGTCGTCGGGTTCATGATCCGGGTGTAGATGTTCCCGAACTCCTGCAGCGCGAAGAGCCGGGCGGCGTGGTCCGCGTCGTTGAAGAGGTAGCTCGTCGTCTGGTAGAGCGGGACGGCCCGTGCGTTCGTCGCCGGGTCTGCCGTCTGGCCGGCGTGCAGGGCGAGCGTCTCGGGGCGGAGCGTCTTCGCGTCGGTCACGTGTCGTTCCTCTCGTCGTCCGCCGCGGCGGTCAGCCGCGACAGTGGGGCGCTGGCGCGCCGCTGGTGTCCGCGCCGGGGGCCGGCGCGATCGTCGGGTCGGTCCCGGGGCCCTTGGAGGGCCGTCGCCCTGCGGGGAGCACGCGGGCTCGCCCGGAGGGCCGGTCGGGTTCGGCGGTCACCCGTCGCGCTGGGGGAGGAAACGAGAAGCCGCAGATCCACTGCATCGGATCTGCGGCCCCGGGACCGGACCTGCGGCCCCGGCGTGACCTGTGCCTCTCAGGTCGCGCGGCGCCTCAGGCCCCTTCCTCCACGCGGCGGGGCCGCCGGCGCATGCGCATGTTCCAGGAGACGCAGGTGTGGTTCATCGTCGGCGCAGTGTGGCGGATGCGGCGGCGTCGCGCAAGCGCTTCTACTCGTCCAGTACGCGCTCAGGCGCTCTCGACGGCCGGCAGGCCGCGCGTCGCACGTCCCAGGGCGCCGAGCGCCGCGGCGCACGCAAGGAAGATCGCCGACACGCCCAGCCAGAGCGGCGCCCCAGGTGCGGCGTCGAGGACCCATCCGCCGATCGGCGGGCCCAGAGCCGTGCCGACGCCTGCGGCCCCGAGGAGGAAGCCCTGGTATCGGCCACGCCGGTCCACCGGGGAGACGTCCGACACGAACGCCGCCTCCATCGGGTAGAAGAGCATCTCCCCGCACGTGATGATCGTCACCGCGGCGGCGATGGCCGGGACCGCCCAGGCGGGATCCTGGGCCACGGCGACGATCCCCATCGCCGTTGCGTACAGGAGCATGCCGCCGGCCATGACGAACGCCTTCGACCGGCCCTCCACGGCCGTCGAGATGCGGAGCTGGAAGAGCACGATGAGGATGCCGTTGAGGCTGAACAGGAGCCCCCACGCCCCGGTCGTCACTCCGAGATCGCCGGAGGCGTGTACCGGCAGGACGCTGACCCAGAGGAAGATCGCGCCCTGGGCGACGAGCGCGATCGCGAGGAACGCGACGAACGCGCGCGCCCGGAGGCGGACGTATCGGGGCTCGTCCGCCGGGTCCGCTGCGACCCGCCGTGCCGATCCGACCCCGGCCGGCGAGGGCTCGTGTCCCGGCGCCACCGGCGGCTCCAGCCCGACGATCACGGGCGGCTCTTCGATCTCCGCGACCGCCGCGTCGCCGGCCGCGCGCGCGGCCGAGCGCCCGAGGGTCTCCGGCAGCCAGGCGTACGCGATGATCGCGAACGCCCCCACGAGGATCCCGGCGATGAGGAAGAGGACGTCGTAGCCCAGGCTCGCCAGGCCCGCGCCGATCGCCGGGCCCGCGATCCACCCGACCGCGTTCGCGACGCTGAGCAGTCCGAACGCGCGCGGACGGCGGTCCTCCGGGACGACGTCGGCCACCGCCGCCCGTGCCGCCGGCACGAACGCGGGGTCGACGAGCCCCAGGATCACCGTCAGGAGCGCGATCTGCGGAAGGTCGACCGCCCGGCCCATGAGGGCGATCACGACGCCCGTTGTCGCGACCGAGACGATCATCACCGGCCGCCGTCCCACCCGGTCGGCGAGCCAGCCGCCCGTGGCGCCGGACACGATCGAGCAGACCGAGTAGAGCGCCGTCACCAGGCCGGCTTCGGCCGCGGATGCGCCGAGATTCTCGACGAGGTAGATGGTCAGGAACGGGAAGACGAGCGCGAACCCGAAGTTCGCGACCAGGTCGCCGGCCGCGAGCACGAGGACGAAACGGTCGAAGTCCCGCCGGAGCTCGCGGAAGGTCCTGACCGGCGGGAGGCGCTCGAGGAACGACCCCACCCGACCAGTATGGACCGGAGACCGGCCTCGGACCGAGGGCCCGACCCGGACCGCGGGACGGCCTGGACCGCGCGCCGGCCTGGACCGCGCGCCGGCGCCGGACCGGCGCCGCGCCCTTCCGGCCGCGGCGTACGATGCCGTCCATGCCGGCCCGTCTCGTGAGCGAGCACCTGGTGGGGCGCGAGCGCGAGCTCGCCGCCCTCGCCGACGCCCTCGAGGTCGCGTCCCGCGGCGACCCGACCACGGTCCTCGTCTCCGGGACCTCGGGGATCGGCAAGACCCGCCTCCTCGACGAGGCGGCTCGCCGTCTCGCGACGATCCCGAGCGGGTTCACCGTCCTGCGCGGCACCGCCTACCCGTCGCGGAGCGGCCTGCCGTTCGCGCCGATCGCGGAGGCGCTGGCCCGCCACCTCCTGGCGCTCCCGGACGACGACCTCCGCCTCCTCGTGGACCCGGCCGCGGTGGAGCTGGTCCGGATCGTGCCCGGGCTCCAGGGCCGGCTCGCCGCACTCGGCCTCCTTCCCGAACAGCCGCCGATCGTCGCGCGGATCGGCCGAGAGGCCCGGATGCTCGAGGCGATCCTTGGCAGCGTCTCCCGCATCGCCGGTGCGCGCCCGACGATGCTCGTCCTCGAGGATCTGCACGACGCGGATGCCGGGACCCGCTCCGCGGTCGCCTTCCTGTCGCGCGCGGTCCGCGAGCGCCCGCTCCTTCTCGCCCTGACATACGAGCCCGATCGGATGACGCGCACCCACCCGCTGGCACGGACCCTGCGGTCGTTCGACGACGGCACCCGTCGACCGCGTCGGATCGGGCTCGAGTCGCTGGATCGGGACGAGATCGCCGACCTGGTCGCCGCGATCGAGGGCGAGCGCCCGTCGGCGACCGCGCTCCTCCAGGTGGCACAGCGGTCGGACGGGAACCCCTTGGCCATCGAGGAGATCCTCGCCGCCCGCCGTGAGCTGCCCGGCGCCCGCATCGGCGCGTCCCTCGAGCAGCTCTCGCTGTCACGCCTCGCGCTCCGATCGCACGAGTGCCGCAGGGTCCTCCGGGCACTCGCCCTCGCCGGTGCCCCCATCCGTCCGTCACGGCTCTCGGCCGCGCTCGCCGCGTTCGAGTCCGCGGCCCCCGCCGATGGCCGGCGTCCGGCCCCGTCGAGCGGCGCCGGCGTCACCTCGCTGCGCCGCCAGCCGGCCGCCCGCGTCGCGACCGGGGGCGCGTGGCCGGGTCATCCCGCGTCGGCGCGCGTCCCGGATCCCGCCGTGGCCGACGGCATCGCTGAGGCGATCGCGGACGGATCGGTCGTCGTTCTCGACGCGCCCGCCGAGGGCAGCCGGCCGGCAGGGCCCGGCGACGACCCCGTCGGCTTCCGGCACGCCCGGATCGGCGAGGCCGTGGCCGCCGACCTCCTGCCGACGCTCCGCCGGCGGTATCACGCGGCCCTCGCCCTCGCCTTCACAGACCAGCCGGCCGAGGCGGCGGCCCACTGGATGGCCGCGCACGCCGACGTTCGCGCGCGCGAGGCCGCCCTGGCGGCCGCGACCATCGCCGAGGAGCGCGACTCGGCGGCCGATGCCCTCGCCTCGCTCGAGCTGGCGCTCGAGCTGGAGGAGGCCGGCCGTTCCGGCAGAGCCGGCACGGCCCCCGCCGGCACGCCGCCCGTCCATGCGGCCCCGGACCCCGTCGAGAGCCGTGCCCGGGCGGCGGACGCCGCCTACGCTGCGGGCCTCCCGATCCGCGCCGCGGCGTACGTGGGCTCGGCCATCGCCCTCGCCGACCCGCGCGTCGAGCCCGAGCGCGTCGCGCTCCTCTACGACGCCCTCGGTCGCTACCGACGGGCGGCCGGGGACATCGACGGGAGCAGGGCCGCACACCGGGAGGCGGTGCGCCTCGCGCCGGCCGCCGCGGCGCGCGTCCGCGCTGCCGTCCTCGGGTCGCTCGCGCAGGTCCGCATGTTCGAGGGGTACTTCTCCGACGCGCTCGTGGCCGCGAACGAGGCGATCGAGTCGGCGCGCGCCGCCGGCGAGCCCGCGCTCACGGAGCTGGTGCAGGCGACGATCACGCTCGGGGTCTGTCGCGCATGGATGGACGACCCGGAGGGCGGCGTGACGATCCTGCGGGAGTCGCGCGCGGCGGCGGACCGGCTGGGTCTCCTCGACGAGCGCTTCCGGGCGGACGCGAACCTCACCACCGTCCTGGACCTGCTCGGGCGACGCGAGGAGGCGCTCACGGTCGCGTTCGAGGGGATCGAGGCTGCCGAGCACGCCGGCCTCGCCGAGATCTACGGGAACTTCCTGCGCGGGAACGCCGCCGAGACGCTCTTCTCGCTCGGCCGCTGGGAGGAGTCGCGTGCCCTGAGCCTGGATGCCCTCGCCCTCGCCGGCGCGCGCATCCAGTCCGCCGGGCTCACGACCGCCCTCGCGGCGTTCGAGTACGCGCTCCTGAACCTCGCCATCGTCGAGATCGAGTCGAGCGCCGCCGAGCCGGCTGCCCGACTGCTGGGCCAGCTGTTGATCGACCTGGAGCCGAGCCCCGACCTGGAGAGCTCCGTGCCGACGTACCTCGCGGCGGCCTCCCTCGCGCGGTGGCGCGGCGACCTCGATGACGCGCGTCGAGCGATCGCCTCGGGCTGGGAGCGCGTCTCGGCGACGGAGGACTGGTCCCTCCTCGCGCGTGTCGCGGCCGACGGGGTGGAGATCGAGGCGGACGTCGCCGCGAGCGCGAGGTCCCGTCGCGATCTCGCATTGCTCGCGTCGGCGCGCGAGCGCGCGTCCGCCATGCTCGCGCGCGCGGACGAAGCCGTCGCGGCCGCGTCGTCCGGCCCCGTGCCGGGGTCCCGGCGGGAAGGGGAGGCACTCCTCCTCACGGCACGGATGCATCGCGCCCGGATCGACCACGACGACGACCCCGACGCGTGGCGAGCGCTCGCCGCGATCTGGGAGGCGCTCGGTGTCCCCTACCGCGCGGCTCGGGCACGCTTCCACGAGGCCGCCGCGCGGCTCGGCGGCGAGGGGCGCGCCACGGCCACGCGCGCGGATGCGCGGGCGCCGCTCCTTGCCGCGTACGAGGCCGCTCTCTCGCTCGGTGCCGCCCCGTTCGCGGCGCAGGTCCGCGACCTCGCCGATCGCGCCCTGATCGCGCTGCCTGCCGCGCCGTCGGCGCCGCCCGTGCCGTCCCGGTCGTCCGCCCGGGGCCGGACCCGCGGCGCTGCCGTCGAGCCGTCGGGGGGCCTCGCACGTGCGCTGGTCGGAGAGCCGACTGCGCCCCGCGGCGATGCGTTCGGGCTCAGCCGCCGCGAGCGCGAGGTGCTGGGGCTCATCGCGGAGGGCCGGATGAACAGGGAGATCGCCGAGCGTCTGTTCATCAGCGAACGGACGGTCCACGTCCACGTGAGCCGAGTCCTCGCGAAGCTCGGCGTGTCGGGACGCGTGGAGGCTGCGGCGGTCGCGATCCGGCTCGGGCTGACCCAGCCGGGGACGCCGGTCACGCCGCGACGGTCTGGAGGTCCTCGCCGGCGCCAGTGAGCGCCGCCCTTCGCGCCGGGCGGTCCCGGCGATCGACCAGCTCGATCGCTCCCGGGCTCGGCCCGGCATCGCCTGCACGCCGGACAGACGTCAAGACCCGGGTCCCCGAGACCCGGGTCTTGACGTAGCCGATCCCGTCCTGGGCGACGAACGGGCGATCGCCGTCACCGGCGACCGGGATCGGGTCGGAATGCAGGGCTGGTGCTGCGAGCCGGCCCTGGCTGTCGATTCAGAACCAGCGCCGGCCGGCCTCGGCGACGAGAGCGAGCGCCGAGAGAGACCCCAGCGCGATCGCGATGCGCCACGCGCGCCACGTCATCTTCTGCTTCATGCCGACCGTTCCCTCCCCTGCGCCTCAGGGGCGCTGCGGTAGCGGCCTTCTCACGCCACTCGACAGGCCGCCTCTTGGCGTTCGGACCACGACCCTACGCGCGCGCGGAGCCGGCCTCCATGGCCTCTTGGTACCGGGGGAGGCCAGTACTCATGTCCCATGCCGTCGCCGACGGCGCGTCCGACGACGAGTCGCGCGCGGGCACGGTAGACTCCGACCGCCCGGAGAGGCGCCGACCCGTGGCGGCGCCGATCCCCCCGGCTCGCCCATCCCACCGGAGACCACGATCACGATGCGGACCCTGCGGACCCTGCGGACCCTGCGGACCCTCGCCGCCGTCGCGGCACTCGCCCTGAGCGTCGCCGCCTGCTCGAGCGCCTCGTCGCCCGGCTGGACGTTCAGCCCGACCGAGCAGCCCACGCCGGCGCCATCGCAGCCGTCCGGTGCTCCGCCCACCGCCGTGCCCGGCGCGACGAACCCGGTCTCGGGCGGGAGCCAGGGCGACGTCACCACGGGCACGACCGTCAACCTGGTGGCGCTGAACATCGCGTTCGACCAGACGCAGATCACGGTCCCCGCGAACACGACGTTCACGATCAACTTCGACAACCAGGACTCCGGCATCCCGCACAACGTCGCGATCCACAAGGACTCGCCGACGGGCGAGGCCGTCTTCGTCGGCGAGATCATCACCGGACCGGCGCAGAAGGTCTACACGATCGGCGGGCTCAACGCGGGGACGTACGCGTTCATCTGCACCGTGCACCCGAACATGGTCGGGACCCTCACGGTCACGCCCTGACGTCCGTCCCGTGAGCGAGAACGTCTGCTACACGGACAGCTACCTCCGCACGGTCGCGGCATCCGTCCGCGAGGTCCAGGCCGCGGGGGAGGGGAAGGGCGCGCTGGTCGTGCTCGACCGGACCGTCTTCTACCCCGGTGGGGGAGGACAGCCGGCCGACCGCGGCGTCATCCGTGCGGCGGACGGTCGCGCGTGGGTCGTCGTCGCGGCCCGCAAGGTCGGCGACGACATCGTCCACGAGCTCGAGCCCGGAGCCGGTGCCCCCGAGGTCGGCGCGACCGGCGTCTACCAGGTCGACCTCGACTGGGAGCGGCGCTATCGCCTGATGCGGACGCACACCGCGCTGCACGCGCTCTGCGGGGTCGTCTGGCGCGACTACTCGGCGCTCGTCACGGGCGGCAACATGGAGCCCGGCTCCGGGCGGATGGACTTCGAGTTCGAGACGATGAGCGGCGACCTCGTCGCCGAGATCGAGACGAAGGTGAACGCCGAGCTCGCGACCGCTCGGCCCGTGAAGGTCGACTTCCTCCCGCGCGACGAGGCCTTCGCGATCCCCGACCTCATCCGGACGAAGGTGAACCTCCTGCCTCCCGGCATCGAAGTCATCCGGACCGTGGAGATCGTGGGCCTCGACCTCCAGGCCGACGGCGGGACCCATGTCGCCAGCACCGCCGAGGTGGGCGCGATCCGGGTGACCGGCTACGAATCCAAGGGCCGGATCAACAAGCGGATCCGCATGGAGCTCGTCGATCCCGCCTGAGCGGCGAGCCCGGGTACGAACGACGCCGGCTGGAGGGTCCGGCCGGCGTGCGGCCTTCGTGCAGCCTTCGTGCAGCTTCCGTGCGGCGCGTGTCCGTGGCGATGCCGGCCGCGCGGCGGTCCGGCGTCGGTCCGCGTCGGTTCCGTGCGTCACACGCAAGAAACGGGCGCTGCCTTGCGTCAGAGGCATGAACGCGACGCCCGCTCTGTCGTGAGTGTCCGTTTGCTGCGCGTGGCGCACAGTCACGACGCGGACGGCGGCTCCCGTGTCGCTCCTCTGCCGGTGGCGCACAGGATCGACACGTCGGCCCGGCCCGGCCGGGCGGGGCCGACGCGTTCGTGCGTCACAGGCAAGGCGCACTCGGGTCTCCCTCCCGCGCCCCGGCCGGCCGCGCGTCCTGTCGCGTGACCCCGTGACATCCCGTGCTCGTGCGGTATCATAGCCTTAACGTTATATAGCGAGGCGATGATATGCAGTCGGGACGGCTGGACCTGGTCTTCGGCGCCCTGGCGGACCCCACGCGGCGTGCGATCCTCGTGCGCCTCGCCGAGGGCGATGCGAGCGTCACCGAGCTGGGCGCGCCGTTCGCGATCTCGCAGCCGGCCGTCTCGCGCCACCTGAAGGTCCTCGAGCGCGCCGGGCTCGTCTCGCGCTCGCGCCGCTCGACGGTCCGCCTGAGCCACCTGGAGGCGGAGCCGCTCCGCGACGCGGAGGCCTGGATCGCGCGCTACCGCGAGTTCTGGGACGAGAGCTTCGACCGACTCGACGACCTGCTCGAGAAGCTGAAGGAGGACGGCGCGGGCTGACGCGCCGACGGGCCACCGGCCGCCTCCCTGCTCGGGGGCGCCACGCACGACACGCTCCACGGAAGGGGAGGGATCATGGGAACCACGAACCTCGTCGTCGAGCCGGGCGTACCGACGATCCGCATGACGCGCGACTTCGATGCACCCCCCGAGCTGGTCTTCCGCGCCTACACCGATCCCGCTCTCATCGCCCGCTGGATGGGGCCGCGCCGACTGACGACCGAGATCGTCGAATGGGAGCTCGGTCATGGCGGGCGCTGGCGCTATCTCAACCGGGAGGCCGACGGGACCACCTACGCGTTCCGCGGCGTGTTCCATGGGGCGCCGTCGGTGGACGGCATCGTCCAGACGTGGGAGTTCGAGGGGTACCCGGGCAGCGTCCAGTTGCAGAAGGCGCGGTTCGAGGACCTCGGCGGGTGCACGCGCGTCCACGCCGACGTCACGTTCTTCACGGTCGAGGAGCGCGACGGGCTCGTCGCCTCCGGGATGGAGGGCGGCATGAACGAGGGATACGCGCGCCTTGACGAGCTCCTGGCGGAGCTGTCCGCCGCGGGCTGAGCGGGGACGCGACCGCCGGACGGCCGGAGCACCGCTCGGCGTGACCCGACCCAGGACACGCCG
Organism: uncultured Chloroflexia bacterium; assembly: GCA_963717255.1. Lineage (GTDB taxonomy): Bacteria > Chloroflexota > Limnocylindria > Limnocylindrales > CSP1-4 > CAIYQJ01. The sequence continues at coordinate 23,410 of CAVQVT010000013.1, forward strand.
CCGCTGGCGAGCAGGCACCGGCCTCTATCGTCCGAACGCCGTCCGGACCCCCTTGGTCATGAAGTACCCGAGGATCACGACGCTGAAGGCGAGCGACGTGAACACGGCCGTGTCCACGCTCGTCACCTCGGTGAACGCCATCGCGCCGAGCGCCTCCAGGACGCTGATGCCCTGGAGCACGATCGTGAGCCACCAGGCCCACCGCTTGAGGTTCCAGAGCGCCCACGCCACGAAGACCTGCCCCGCGCCGAGGATGAGGGAGGCGATCCCGATGACGGCGACCCGGCGGGCGGCCTCGGCGCCGATGCTCGGGTCGGAGCCGACGAGCGCCACTGCCGCCACCGCGAGCGCGCCGAACAGGATCGACACTCCTCCGAGCGCGCCGACGAGCGCCGCCGCGATCGTGACCCCGCGCGGTCTCTTCATCGCCTAGAGCTCCTTCACCGCTGCCGTGAGCTGGGCGAGTCCGTCCTTCGCGTCCGCGTAGAGCATCCCGGTCTTGGGGTTCGCGTAGAGCTCGTTGTCGATGCCCGCGTAGCCGCGGCCGGCGCCGCGCTTGATGACGACGATCGACCGTGCGTGGTCCACGTCGAGGATCGGCATCCCGGAGACCGGGTTGCCGGGTCGCCGGGCCGCGGGGTTCGTCACGTCGTTGGCGCCCACGACGAGGACGACGTCGGCCCGGTCGAACTCCGGGTTGATCTCGTCCATCTCCTTGAGGAGCGGGTACGGGACGTTCGCCTCCGCCAGGAGGACGTTCATGTGCCCCGGCATCCGGCCCGCGACGGGGTGGATCGCGTACTTCACGTCCACCCCGCGCTCCTCCAGGAGCTCGCCGAGCTCCCGGCACGCGTGCTGCGCCTGCGCGACCGCGAGGCCGTAGCCGGGGACGATGATCACGCGCTCCGCGTAGGCGAGCTGGATCGCCGCGTCGTCGGCGCCGATCGCCCGGACCGAGCCGCCCGCACCTGCGGCCACTCCGCCCGTCGCTTGGTCGCCGCCACCGAAGCCGCCGATCATGATGTTGAGGATCGAGCGGTTCATCGCGTCGGCCATCAGCTTGGTGAGGATCCCGCCCGAGGCCCCGACGAGGGCGCCCGCGATGATGAGGACCGGGTTGTCGATGACGAAGCCCGCCATCGCCGCGGCCGTCCCGGTGAACGCGTTGAGGAGCGAGATCACGACCGGCATGTCGGCCCCGCCGATCGGGAGGACCATCGTCACGCCGAAGACGAGCGCGGACCCGATGATCGCGAGGAGGACGAGGTCCGCGACCATCGGGTCGAGCTTCACCATGCCCGTCGAGCTGAAGACGAGGCCCAGCGTCCCGAAGAGGGCGATGAGCCCCAGGACGACGGTCAGGAGCCTCGAGCCGGGGAAGAGGATCGGCTTGCCGCTGATGACGCCCTGGAGCTTGCCGGACGCGATGAGCGAGCCGCTGAACGTCACCGAGCCGATGACCACGCCGAGGACGACGAAGAGCGTCGTCGAGACGTTCGCCCCGCCCTCCTGGCCGTGCGTGAGGAAGTCCTGGATCGCCACGAGCGCGGCTGCTCCGCCGCCGACGGCGTTGAAGATGGAGACGAGTTGGGGCATCGCCGTCATCGGGACCGTGCGGGCCGTGATCAGGCCGGCGGCACCTCCGACCGCGAAGCCGACGATGATGATCGTCCACGTGAGGGCGGCGTTGTCCATCGGCTGGAAGACGAGGAGGAACGCCGTCGCGCCGACCGCGATCGCCATGCCGGCCGCCGACAGCCGGTTGCCGTTGCGTGCCGACGCCGGGCTGTTCATGTAGTGAAGCCCGAGGATGAAGCAGGCCGCCCCGGCGACCCAGGCCAGCCAGACGAACGGGTAGACGTTCTCGTAGGTCATCGCCGGCTACCCCTGGGCCTTCCCGGCGTCGGACCCACCGTTCGCCCCCGCCTTGGCGGCCGCGGGCTTCTTGCGGAACATCTGGAGCATCCGGTCGGTGACCACGTAGCCGCCGACGACGTTCGCCGCACCGAAGACCATCGCGACGAACGCGATGAGGTAGCCGATCGGGTCGTTCGCCGTCGCGGCGATGAACATCCCGCCGACGAGCACGATCCCGTGGATCGAGTTGGCGCCGGACATCAGGGGCGTGTGCAGGGTCGCGGGGACCTTGCTGATGACCTCGAACCCGACGAGCACGGCCAGGATGAAGACGGTGATCGGGTAGAGGAGCGACGTCAGCTCCGTCATGCGTCTCCTCCGGCCGGCAGGGCCTCGAGGAGCTTCGCCGTGGCGGGCTGCACCACCTGGCCGCCGTACGTGATGACGACGCCCGCGGTGATCTCCTCCGTCAGCTCGATGTCGAGCGCCCCGTCCTTCAGGAGGTGGAGGAGGAGCGCCGAGACGTTGCGCGCATAGAACTGGCTCGCGCTGATCGGCACGGTCGCCGGCAGGTTCTCCGGCGCGATGATCGTCACGCCGCCGTCGGTCACGACCCGCTTCCCGACCTCGGAGAGCTCGCAGTTGCCGCCCAGGGTGCTCGCCGCCATGTCCACGATGACGGACCCCGGCTTCATCCCGCGCACCGCGGCGGCCGTCACGAGGACCGGCGGCTTGCGGCCGGGGACCTGTGCCGTCGTGATGACGACGTCCATCGACCCGATCACGGCGTTGAGCTCCGACTGCTGCGCCGCCTGCTCCTCGGGGGTGAGCGCACGGGCGTAGCCGCCGGCCCCGGTCGCGTCGATCGCCGACTTGAGGACGACGAACTGCGCGCCGAGCGACTCGGCCTGCTCGCGGGTCTCCGGTCGGACGTCGTAGGCTTTCACGACAGCGCCCAGCCGCCTCGCCGTCCCGATCGCCTGGAGGCCCGCCACGCCGATACCCAGGATGAGGACGTTCGCGGGCTTCGCGGTCCCGGCGGCGGTGGTGAGGAGCGGGAAGTACCGCCCGAACTCCTCGGCGGCGACGAGCACGGCCTTGTAGCCGCCGATGTTCGCCTGCGAGGAGAGGACGTCCATCGACTGGGCGCGGGAGAGCGTCCGCGGGATCGCGTCGAGGCTGACCGCGGTGACGCCCTTCTCCGCGAGGGTCCTCATGAGGCGCGGCTCCAGCAGCGGCGAGAGCAGGCCCACGAGCGTCTGCCCCGGGCGGAGCATCGCGACCTCGTCGTCGGTGGGCTTCCGCACTTTCAGCAGCACGTCGCAGTGCGCGTAGACGTCGGCGGTGGACGCGATCACCGCGCCGGCGTCGACGTACATCGAGTCGGGAGCCGACGACTCGAGGCCCGCGCCGGACTCGACGACGACGTCGACCCCCGCGGCCTTCAGCTTCCCGACGACGTCGGGAACGAGCGCGACGCGTCGCTCGCCCGGCAGCGTCTCCTTCAGGACACCGACCTTCATCTGTTCTCCGACGACGGGACCTGTCGAGGGCGCGCCGAACGGTCAGGCCGGAACGCGCGCGGGCTAAGGATAACGGGCGCGCGCGAACAAGGACGAAAAGGACCGTACCAAGTGATCCACGCGTGTCCGACGAGCCTTTCGCACCTCGCGCGGCCGCGGATGGGCGCGCTGCACCGATCCGACGGGCGGCGGGCGCGCACGAACGCCGCTGGGGCGACCGAGCGCGGGACGGCTGGTGGCCGGGACGCGATCGTGGACGCGCCGAAGGCGCGGAGGGTCAGGCGCTGGCGGCCTCTGCCCGCACGGGCTCGGCCGCGTCCTGTGCGATCACGGCCGACCTGCGGAGCTCCTCGATGTCCCGGTACAGCAATTCGACGGCAGCGGCGACGGCGCTCGTGGCAGGGCCGACGCGGAAGATCCGCGCCCGCGCCGCCTGCGTCGCCGCGCGCTCCGGGGCGGCCTGCCGCCCTGGGCGGCGATCCGCCTGTGCGTCGGGGATGTACTGGAACCCGTATGCCACCGTGGCCCTCCTGCAGCGCGTCCGCCGGAGAAGGGCGCAGCACCCGCTCGCCGGCGGCTCATCCTCCGATCCGTGCACGGATGCGCGGATGGATGACCGGGCACGGTCTCCGACGCGGAGCCTGCGCGCACGCGCCGCATGCGGACCCGCCCGAAGGTCACGAGACGTCGTGACCTTCGGGGGTTTCGCCGGTGACGCGGATCGTGCTCGCCGGGCCTCGTCGCCCGGTCTATGTCCGGCGGGCGACCTCCCAGGCGTCCTCGTCGCGGGTGTCGATGGAGACCCCGCCGAAGACGCAGAGCGCCTCGATGGTGAACAGCGGTCCGTCGCCGTCCGGCCCGGACGAGTCGTCCTGCACGCCGCCGAAGACCGGGATCGACCTCACCTGGACCCGCCAGGCCTCCGGCACCAGGACCTGCAGCCCACCGAAGATGCACCGGGCCCGCAGGGTCGCCCCCTCCGGGGCCAGCGTGGCGCCGCGCAGGTCGACGCGCTGTCCGCCGTACCAGCAGATCGCGCTCCCGCCCCGGAACTCGGGCGAGCGGTTCTCCAGCTCCGCCCCGTCGAAGATCGTCGAGAGGGCGATCTCGGACGCCTCGGGGTCGTCGATGACGACCGCCCGCTGCTTCGCGATCGCCGCTGCCGTGGGCGGGATCACCAGGCCCGCGATCGCCGCGAGACCGAGCACCTTGAACGATCGGCGCATGGGCATCCTCCGTCTGACGCGTCTCCTGAGCGTCCTCCGTCGGGGCCGGATCGCGAACGGGCCGTTGGTCACTTGCCGTGACCCCGCCCGGCTCCGCATCGTCGCCATGTCCGATCGTCGCACCGGGAGGTGTCGTCGTGCGCGACGCGCGCGTGGGAGGCTCGCCCTTCGCCCGGCTGTCGCCGGCGGAGTGCGCGCGCGTCCACGAGGCAGCCGTCGGCATCCTCGAGCGGACCGGTGCGCGACTGATGGAGCCCCGGGCCGTGGAGATCCTCGCCCGCGCCGGCGCCCGCACGGACGGCGACCACGTGTGGATCCCGCGCGAGCTCGTGGACGCCGCGCTGGCGACCGCGCCCCGGTCGATCACCCTGCACGACCGGACCGGCTCCCCGGCGATCGAGCTCGCCGGCCGGACGTTCTGGGCAGGCCCCGGATCCGACTGCCTGCACATCCTCGACCACCGGACCGGCGCCCGGCGCACGCCCACGCTCGACGACCTCCGCGAGGGGATCGCGCTCGTGGACGCCCTCCCGAACCTCGACTTCGTCATGTCGCTCTTCATCCCGGGCGAGGTCGATGGCCGCCTGGCGGACAGGTGGCAGATGGAGGCCATGCTCGGCGGCACGGCGAAGCCGATCGTCATGGTCAGCTACGAGCCCTCCGGGATGGAGGACGCCATCGCGATGGCCGAGGCGGTGGCCGGCGGTCCGGAGGCCTTCGCCGCGCGACCGTTCGTCGCGACGTACATCAACGTCACGCGCGCCCTCCTCCAGGGTCAGAGCGAGCTGCGGAAGCTCCTCTGGCTCGCGGAGCGCGGCTATCCGTTCCTGTGGATCCCCGTGACGTCGGGCGGGACCACCGGCCCCGTGACCGTCGGCGGCACCCTCGCACTCAACCAGGCGGGGGTCCTCATCGGGATCGTGCTGAGCCAGCTCGTCCGCGAGGGCGCGCCGATCGTGGTGCCGGGCTTCGGGGGCGACGGGCTCGACCTGCGGACGATGGTCGACCCGTACGCGGCCCCGGACGCCCGCGGTCCGGCCGGGGCGCTCGCCCACTGGTACGGCCTGCCGATGTTCAGCCTGGCCGGCGGCAGCGACGCGAAGGTCGTGGACGAGCAGTCCGGCGCGGAGGCGGCCCTCACGCTCCTCGTCGATGCGGTCTCCGGCGGCCAGCTCACGCATGACTGCGGCTACCTGGAGTCGGGCCTGACCGGGTCGCTCGCCCAGATGGCGATCTGCGACGAGATCGTCTCGTGGATCCGCGCCGCCACCCGCCCGATCGACGTCTCGGACGAGGCGCTGGCGCTCGGCGACGTGGACGCCCTCGGCATCGACGGCTCGTTCCTCGAGACGGACCACACCCTCGACCGCTACATGGAGCACTGGTACCCGGCGCTGTTCGACCGCGGATCGTTCGAGAGCTGGCAGACGCACGGTGCGGCGACGCTCGCGCAGCGGGCGGCCGAGCGCGTGGACGCGCTCCTCGCCGCCCACGAGCCGATGCCGCTCCAGCCGGACGTCGCCGCGGAGGTCCACGAGATCGTGGAGCGGGCGGCGGAGGCCGCCGGCCTGTGACGGGTCGCCTCGCGCGGTGACCCCGGCGCGCCGAGGCGCGCCTGTCGGAGTCCCGTCCCGACGGACGGGCCGGAAGCTCTCCCCCGGAGGCGGACGATGTACGAGGATCTTCTCGCGGCGATGCGCCAGAGCATCGCGGACGGCGACCAGGACGCGGCGGCCGCGACCGCACAGCAGGCGATCGAGGCGGGGATGGACCCGCTCGTCGCGATCGACGACGGCTTCGTGCCCGGCCTCAGCTACGTGGGGTCGTGCTTCTCGTCGGGCGAGATGTTCCTGCCCGACATGATGCTCGCGGCCCGCGCGATGAACGCGGCGCTGGCCGTGCTGAAGCCGGTCCTCGCGGAGCGTTCCCAGGAGCGCACCGTCCGCGGCCGGGTCGTGATCGGCACGGTGAAGGGCGACATCCACGAGATCGGCAAGAACCTCGTCGGGACGATGCTCTCGGCGAGCGGCTTCGAGGTCGTGGACCTGGGCGTGGATGTCGCGCCCGAGCGGTTCGTGGACGCGGCGCGCGAGCACTCGGCCGACATCGTCGGCGTCTCCGCGCTGCTCACCACGACGATGACGGGGCAGCGGACCGTGGTCGAGAGCCTCGCGGCCGCGGGGATGCGCCCGGGCGTGAAGGTGATCGTCGGCGGCGCGCCGGTCACCAAGGCGTGGGCGGCCGAGATCGGGGCCGACGGCTACAGCGAGGACGCCGTGGGCGCCGTCGCGCTCGCCTCCCGGCTGATGGACGGCGCCGGGTCGGCGCAGGGCTGAGAGGGCGACCGATGGCGACACGCATCGACCCGATCGTGAGCCCGAAGCTCGCGCTCGAGGTCCTCACGCCCGAGCAGGTCGGGCGCATCCACGAGGCGACGCTCGAGGTCATCGAGACCGTCGGCGTCCGCTTCCCCACGACGAAGGCGCTCGACCTCTGGGAGGCCCACGGCGCGGCCGTGGACCGCGAGCGGCAGGTCGCGAAGGTGCCCCGCAGGGTCATCGAGGACGCGCTGGCGCTCGCGCCGGCGTCCTACGTCCTCGGCGCCCGCGATCCATCGCAGGACCTCCCGCTCGACGGCGAGCACGTCTTCGCGGCGACCGACGGCTGCGGGATCGAGGTCATCGACATCGAGACCGGCGAGCTCCGGAGGTCCCGGCTCCGGGACGTCGAGGAGATCGCGCGCGTCGCCGACGCACTCGACGAGATCGGCTTCCACTGGGTGGCGGTCTCCGCGCAGGACACGCCGGCCGAGAGCCGCGCCCTCCACGAGCTGGCGGCGATCTGGAAGAACAGCACGAAGCACGCGCAGACCGAGAGCATCGTCACCGAGCACGAGGCACGCGCGGCGATCGAGATGGCGGCGGCGGTCGCGGGCGGCCACGAAGCCCTCCGGGAACGCCCGGTCCTCTCGATGATGCAGTGCACGACGAGCCCGCTCGGCCAGGACGGGGGCAGCATCGACGCGGCGCTCGTCGCCGCCGAGCATGGGATCCCGGTCGGGTTCATGACGATGTCGTCGGCCGCGTTCTCCGGCCCCGCGACGATCGCCGGGACGCTGGTCGTGGGGAACGCCGAGGTCGTGAGCGCGATGGCGCTCATGGAGCTCGCCTATCCGGGCTGCCCGGTCTACTACGCGGGCGCCCAGACGGCGATGGACCTCCGGAGCGGGGCGTACACGGGCGGCGGGCCCGAGGACTTCCTCTTCGGCGCCGCGACGAACGCCCTCGCCGACTTCTACCACGTCCCGCTGTCGATGGGCGCATTCGCGACCGGCGCGAAGGAGCCCGACTGGCAGGCCGGCGTGGAGAACGCGATGTCGTGCTTCATGGCCTCGGTCGTGACCAGCGACATGCTCCTCGGCGTCGGACTCCTCAACGGGAGCCGGATCTTCTCGTACGAGCAGATGCTCTTCGACTGCGAGATCTACTCGATCGTCCGGTCGATGCTCAAGGGCATCGACACCTCCGACGAGGGGCTGGCGCTCGACGCGATCCGCGAGGTGGGCCCGGCCCCCGCCGACTACCTCGCGATCAAGCACACGCGGGCACACATGCGCGAGCTCTGGACGCCGCGCTTCATGGAACGGCGCCCCTACGGGCAGTGGTCAGAGGCGACCGACCGGAACCGCGACTGGGCGCTCGAGAAGGCGCGGACGATCCTTCGCACGCACCAGCCCGACCCCCTCGACCCGGCGATCTCCGCCGAGCTCGACCGGATCATCGGTGGCGTGGAGGCGGACGTGGCGAGCGGGGCGCTCGTCGTCGCCGCCCGCGGGTGACGCGATGAGACCGACCCTCACCCTCCTGGACGCGGCCCTGGAGGCCCGCGTCCTCGACGAGGCGTTCGCGCTCCTCCTGGAGCCGGGCGTCAAGGTCCACGAGCCGGAGGCGGCGGCGCTGCTCGCCGCCGCCGGCGCCGACGTCCGCGAAGGCGTCGCGCGGATCCCCGAGAAGGTCGTCCGCGATGCGCTCGCCACCGTGCCGCACGCCTTCGCCCTGTACGACCGGGCCGGGCTCCCGGCCGTGCGGTACGGCGCGGGCGTGGTCCAGTTCGACCCCGGGTCGTGCGGCGTCGCCGTCCTCGACCCGGACACGCTCGAGCACCGCCCGTCGCTCGCGGCGGACCTCGTCCGACTCGTGCGCGTCGCGGAGGGGCTCGACGCCTACGCCGCCCAGTCCACCGCCGTCGTCTGCGGGGACGTCCCGCCGCCGATCGGCGACCTCTGGCGCCTCCTCCTCGTCCTCCTCAACTCGGACAAGCCGGTGGTCACCGGCGGATTCGGGATCCGGACGACGCGCGTCATGCTCGACATGCTCGCGATCGACGCGGGCGGTCCGGAGGCGCTCGCGGAGCGTCCCCGGGCGGTCTTCGACGTCTGCCCCAGCCCGCCCCTCTCGTGGTCCGAGCTCGGCTGCCGGGCCCTCATCGACCTCGCGCGCGCCGGCGTGCCCGCGCAGATGGTCTCCATGCCCCTCGCCGGCGGGGCCGCGCCGGTGACGCTCATCGGGAGCGTCGTCCAGCATGCGGCCGAGTGCCTGTCCGGGATCGCGATCCACCAGCTCGCGAAGCCCGGCGCGCCGATCGTCTGGGGTGGGGCGCCCGCGATCCTCGACATGCGGAGCGGCACCACGCCGATGGGCGCGGTGGAGACCGCGATGATCGACGCGGCGTACGCTCAAGTCGGGAGGGGGCTGGGGCTCCCCACCCACACGTACCTGGTGGGCAGCGACGCCAAGCTCGTGGACGCCCAGGCCGGGATGGAGAGCGCGTGGGGCGCGGTCATCGCCGCGCTGGGCGGCGTGGACCTCGTCTCCGGCGCCGGGATGCTCGACACCCTGCTCTGCCACAGCGCCGAGAAGCTCGTCGTGGACGCCGAGGCGATCGCATCGGCGCTTCGACTGGTGCGGGGGATCGGGACCCCCACCGAGACGCTCGCCACAGCCTCATTCGCGGCGGCGGGGCCGGAGGGCCGCTTCCTGGAGCTGCCGGAGACCCGGAAGCTCTTCCGGACGGAGCAGCACATCCCGTCGGCCGTCATCGAGCGGCGCTCGTACCGGGCCTGGGCCGATGCCGGCGGCATGGACGCGTTCGCCCACGCCCGCCAGCGGGCCGACGCCCTCGTCGCCTCGTGGCAGCCGCCCGCGATCGACCCGGCCGCCGCCGCCGCGATCGTCGAGATCGCGCGGCGCGAGGGAGAGGGTGTGGGGCTGAGCGGGATGCCGGGGCTCGACGCGGAGGCGCTCGCGGTCGGCTGACCTCCCGGCGACAACGCGGTCCGGCGCCGCTGCCCGGCGCCGGACCGCGAGGTGCGTGGAGCCGCCGGCCCGCCCCGCCCGCCCCTCTGGAGGGCGGGCCCGCCCTCCCGCGCCCCTGGCTCGCGCCCGACCCGCGCCCCTGGCTCGCGCCCCGCCCGCGCCCCTTGGCTCGCGCCCCGCCTCTTGCCACATGCACATCCGGTGAGCACGAGACGGCGAGACGACGCCGACGTCCGGGTGATGGACGCCGCCGCTCCCCACGTCCACGCTCGATCGGCGCGCCAGGCGGCCGCTCGTGGGAGCGGAGCGCGCCCGCCCGGCCGTCAGGCGTTCGCAGGGCGTGCATCTGGCAGAAGACGCCCCCCGCCCCGCACCGCCCCGCCGTCGCTGGGCGCCCGATGCGCCGGGCCCGTGACTGGCACGCACGATTCCGGTGGTGTCGGCGTCGCATGTGCGACTGGTGCGCTCGAACGCGACCGTTTCGACGGCTCCGGGGTGCTCGTGAAGGTCAATTCGATGACCACCACGCATCGATTCGACCGCTGGAGGTCTGGTGCACGTGCGTGCCAGTCACTCGCGGGCCACCCTGACCCCCGAACCGCCCCGCCCCGGATCCGCCTTTCGGAGCCCGTGCCGGCGGCCCTCGCCGGCGGTCTCCGGGCCGGTGCCGCCTCGCGCCACCCCGCCGCCCGGCACGGGGTGGCCCGGTCGGTTCGGCCCGACCCCCCCGGCCGCTTCGGCACTTCCGCAGCCCCCGGTCCCGCCGGGTACGCTCGTCGCAGCGGAGCCGTCCCTCGCGACCTTCGCTGCGACGGTCCCGGTGCATGCCCGGGTCCCCGGCATCTGACGTGGCCGCCACGGCGAGAGCGAGAGGGAGGAGCGGCGATGAGTCGACAGTTCGTGATCGAGCTGGACAACAGGCCCGGCGAGCTCGCGCACATCGCGAAGGCGCTCGCCGCGCGCGGCGTCGACATCCGCCACATCTCCACCGCCGGCGCCGGGGACTGCGCCTGTGCGTTCGTCAACACGACCGACCCCGTCGGGATGCGCATCGTCCTCGACGGGCTCGGCCACAAGTACATCGAGGGATCGCCCGTCCTCGTGGAGCTCGACGACGTCCCCGGCGCGTTCGCCGGCGTCGCCGCGAGGCTGGACGAGGCCGGCGTGAAGATCTACGGGTCGCTGGTCGTCGGGCACAAGCCCGGCAAGGTCGAGATCGCGTTCTCCGTCGACGACGAGTCGAAGGCGCGCGCGATCCTCGGGATCACCGATCAGGTGGGCGTGAACGACTGACGAATCGCCGCCGCAGCTCGCGCCCTCCGCCCGGTCACGTCCCCACCCCGCGCCCGACGCGCCGCGGCCGCACAGCGGCCGGAGTGCCGCAGGGAGCGTGTTCGATGCCGGGATCCGGCCACGTGGACGCACCCTCCCCCGTCCGGGAGGGTGACTTCCTCCGCGAGATCGTCGCGGCGACGGAGGGCGACTCCCGCCTTGGGTGCTGCATCCAGTGCGGGACGTGCGGCGGTTCATGTCCGTCCGCCGCGGACATGGACCACACCCCGCGGATGCTCTTCGCGATGATCCGGGCGGGCCTGCGGGACGAGGTCCTTCGCAGCTCGACGCCGTGGATGTGCGTCTCCTGCTACTTCTGCGCGGTCCGCTGCCCGCAGGAGGTCCACATCCCGGACGTCATGTACGCAGTGAAGGCGATCGCCACCCGCGATGGCGTCATGCCCGACTCGACCGCCCCCGACTTCAGCCGGACGTTCGTTGCCAACATCCACCGCTACGGCCGCAGCTTCGAAGTCGGCCTCGCAGCCAAGCACTACCTGCGCCACTACCCGCTGCGCCTGCCCGGCATGGCGCCGATGGGCATCGCGATGGTCACGAAGGGCCGCATGGGGTTCACGCCCCACCGGATCCGCGGGGTCGCAGGGCTCCGCGCGATCCTCGCCCGCGCCGAGGAGCTCGAGCGCGGCGGTGCTGGCCGGGAGGTGTCGGCATGACCGCGACGTTCCTCTACTATCCCGGCTGCTCGATGGACGGCAGCGCGAAGGCCTATGCTTCGTCGCTCGAGGTCGTCTGCGGCGTCCTGGGCATCGACCTCCACGAGATCGACGACTGGAACTGCTGCGGCGCCAGCGAGTACTTCTCCCTCTCCCAGGCCAAGGCGCATGCGCTCGTGGGGCGCAACCTCGCCCTGGCCGAGCAGCAGCGCAACGGCTCGTCCACGCTCGTCGCCCCCTGCAGCCTCTGCTACGTCAACCTCGCGAAGACCGAGCACTACATGCGGACGGACCGCACGGTGGCATCGTCGGTGAACGCTGCGCTGGAGGCCGGCGGGCTGGCGTACACACCGGGCGCCGTGAAGGTCCGGCACCTCTTCGAGGTCGTCGTCGAGGAGATCGGACTCGACGCGGTCCACGCGGCCGTCACCCGGCCGCTCTCCGGCCTGAAGGTCGCCCCGTACCTGGGGTGCCTCGTCACCCGGCCCGACTACGAGGGCCGGTGGGCGAGCAAGGAGCATCCGGTCGCGTTCGACCGCCTGCTCGCGTCCCTGGGCGCGGAGGTCGTCGACTTCCCCCTGCGGACCGACTGCTGCGGCGGCCACATGACGCAGATCGGCCCGTCCACCGGGTTCGAGCTCATCCGGCGACTGGTGGATGGGGCCGATCGACACGGCGCGGACATGCTCGTCACCCTCTGCCCGATGTGCCAGATGAACGTGGACGCGTACCAGGGCGAGATGAACCGCCATTTCCACACGCACCACCACATGCCGATCCTCTTCTTCACGCAGCTCATGGGGCTCGCGTTCGGAGCGGAGGCACACGCCCTCGGGATCGGCTCGGAGGTCGTGTCCGCGCGCCACGCGCTCGAACGGATCGGGATCGAGGTGCCGGTCGTGGAGCCGCCCCCCGACACCGCCGCCGGCCCGCCCGCGCGGTCGAAGCGCGAGAAGAGGCCGCAGGGCCTGCCGATGCCGACGATGCCGGAACAGGCGGAGGTCGACCGATGAGCGGCACGCAGCAGGAGCGCATCGGCGTCTACGTCTGCCACTGCGGGAGCAACATCGCCGCCACGGTGGACGTGGAGGCGGTCCGCGATTGGGCCGCGGAGAGGCTGGGCGACCACGGCGTCGTGATCGCCCGCGACAACAAGTTCATGTGCGCGAGCACCGGGCAGGAGCTCATCGAGAACGACATCAAGGAGCTCGGGCTCACGCGGGTCGTCGTGGCGGCGTGCTCGCCGCACATGCACGAGAAGACCTTCCGGGGAGCCTGCCGGCGCGCCGGCCTGAACCCGTACCTCTGCGAGCTCGTGTCGATCCGCGAGCAGGACTCGTGGGTCCACACGGACCGCGTCGCGGCCACCGCGAAGGCCGAGGCGATCGTCGCCGGCGGCGTGTACCGCGTGGCCCACTCCGAGGCGCTCGAGCCCTTCCGCGTCCCGATCGACCCGGCGACCCTCGTCGTCGGTGGCGGCATCGCCGGGATCTCCGCGGCGCTCGAGATCGCGGACGCCGGGTTCCCGGTCCACCTCGTCGAGCGCGAGCCGTCGATCGGCGGTCACATGGCCCAGTTCGACAAGACCTTCCCCACGCTCGACTGCGCGGCGTGCATCCTCACGCCGCGGATGGTCACCGCCGGGATGCACCAGAACATCACGCTCCACACCTGGAGCGAGGTGACGGACGTCGCCGGCTACGTGGGCAACTTCACGGTGACGATCAAGCACCGCGCACGGTACGTGGACGCGGCGCTGTGCACCGGGTGCGGGATCTGCCAGGAGAAGTGCCCGGTCAAGGTCGTCGACACCCGCTACGAGGCCGGCCTGGGCTACCGCAAGGGCGTCTACACCCCGTTCCCGCAGGCCGTCCCCAAGTACCCGGTCATCGACGTCGAGAACTGCATCTACTTCGAGAAGGGCACGTGCGGGGCGTGCAAGAAGCTCTGCCCGACCGGAGCGATCGACTTCGAGCAGCAGGACGAGGAGGTCACGGTCAAGGTCGGCAACATCATCATCGCCACCGGCTTCGAGCTTTTCGACGCCCGACGGGTGGAGCAGTACGGCTACGGCCGGATGCCCAACGTCTTCACGAGCCTCGAGTTCGAGCGGATGAGCAACGCGGCCGGACCCACGTCCGGGCGGATCGTCCTTCGCGACGGGGTGACCGAGCCGAAGGCGGTCGGCATCATCCACTGCGTCGGCAGCCGCGACCGCAACTACAACAACTACTGCTCCGCGATCTGCTGCATGCAGAGCCTGAAGTTCGCGCACCTCGTGCGGGAGCACACGGACGCGACCGTCTACGAGTTCTACATCGACATCCGGGCGCCGGGGAAGGCGTTCGACGAGTTCTACCAGCGGGTCATGGAGGAGGGGTCGGTCTTCGTCCGCGGGCGCGTGGCCGCCGTAACGGACGACGTCCGCCTGCCCGACGAGGAGGCCGAGCAGGGCCGCCTCATCGTGAGCGTCGAGGACACGCTCGTCGGTCGCCAGCGACGGATCCCGGTGGACATGGTCATCCTGTCCTCCGGGCTGGAGCCGGCGGCCGATGCGCAGGAGGTCGCCCGGCGGTTCGGCATCACGTGCAGCGCCGACGGATGGGTCATCGAGCGGCATCCCAAGCTCGACCCCGTCGCGACGATGACCGAGGGGGTCTTCGCCGCCGGGTGCGCGCTCGGTCCGCGCGACATCCCGTCCAGCGTCGCGAACGGCGCCGCCGCTGCGGCGCGCGTCCTCGCCCGCATCCAGGAGGGCGAGCTGGCGCTCGAGCCGGTCCGCGCGACCGTGGACCAGGCACGGTGCTCCGGCTGCCGCATCTGCAACGACCTCTGCCCGTACAGCGCGATCGTCTACCACGGCTGGGAGCAGGTCTCCGAGGTGAACCCGGCGCTCTGCCAGGGCTGCGGCGTGTGCATCGCGGCGTGCCCTGCGGGCGCGATCAGCGGCTCGGGCTTCTCCGACATCCAGATCCTCAGCCAGATCGACGGGCTCCTCACCGCACTGGGCTCGTCGCCACCGGACACGGTGGTCGAGGAGCGGGAGGCTGTGCCGGTATGAGCGCGACCACGACCCACGCGGGCGCGACGCCCGGGGCGAAGGGTGGCCGCTTCGAGCCGGTCATCCTGGCCTTCACCTGCAACTGGTGCAGCTACCGCGCGGCGGACCTGGCGGGGACCGCGCGCATGAAGTACCCGCCCAACGTCCGCCTCGTCCGCTTCATGTGCTCCGGGCGCATGGACCCCACGTTCGTCATGCGGGCCTTCGTCGACGGTGCGGACGCGGTCGTCCTCACCGGCTGCTGGCCGGCGGACTGCCACTATCGGATCCAGAACGTGAAAGCGCTCCGGCGCTTCATCCTGCTCCGGCGCGTCCTCGAGTCGATGGGGATCGAGCCCGCGCGCTTCCAGCGCTTCTACGCCAGCGCGGCGGAGGGCCAGCAGCTCGCCGACGCGTTCGACCGGATCGTGGAGGAGGTGCGCGCCCTCGGCCCGCTCGACTGGGCTGGTCGGCACGCCGTGTACGTCGTGCCGACGGTCGGGGAACCCCCGGCCCCGTCCGCGGCTGGGGCCGCCCCGGTGCAGGCCCCCGCGCCACCGGCCGACCGCGAGTTCGCGGAGGTGACCGCATGACCGGCAAGCCGCGCCTCGCGATGTACTGGGCGGCCGCCTGTGGCGGCTGCGACATCGCGGTCCTCAACCTCGGCGAGGCCCTCGTCGACGTGGGGAACCGCTTCGACGTGGTCTTCTGGCCCGCCGTGATGGACACGAAGTACGCGGACGTCGAGGCGATGCCGGACGCGTCCATCGACATCACCCTGTTCTGCGGCGGGATCCGCAACGACGAGAACGAGCACCTCGCCCACCTGCTGCGGGCGAAGTCGAAGATCCTCGTGGCATTCGGGTCGTGCGCGAGCGAGGGGTGCATCCCCGGGCTCGCCAACCTCTCGACCGTCGACGAGATCCTCGACGCGTCATACGCGGGCGAGACGACCGAGAATCCCGACGGCATCCGGCCGGTCCCGGCGTGGCCGTGGGACGGGGCGATGCTCCGGATCCCCACCTTCGCACCGCTCCTCCGCACGCTCGACCAGGTGGTCCCGGTGGACTACACCGTCCCCGGCTGCCCGCCCGAGACGAAGCGGATCGGGGACGTCATCGAGCTCGTCGGGAAGGCTCTCGACGGGACGGCGGTCCTGCCGCCACCCGGGTCGGTCCTTGGGGCCGGGACGTCCACCGTCTGCGACGAGTGCAGCCGCGAGCGGAACGTGAAACGCATCGCGGCATTCCGCCGGATCACCGAGATCGCCACCATCGACCCGCAGCTCTGCCTCCTGGAGCAGGGGATCCCCTGCAATGGGCCGGCGACCCGGGACGGCTGCGGCGCCCTCTGCCCCGCCGCCGCGGCGCCGTGCATCGGCTGCTACGGGGCCGCCGACGGCGTCCTCGACTACGGCGCCCGCCTGATGTCCGCGTTCGCGTCCGTCGTGGACGCGGACGAGCCCGAGGAGATCGAGCGCATCCTCGACGGCATCGTCGACCCGGTCGGCCAGTTCTACCGGTTCAGCCTCGCGTCGTCGCTCTTGCGCGGCGCGCGCGCGGCGACCACCGACGCGTCACGGGCGACGACCCCGGAGGCCGCTCCGCCGGAGCCCGTCCTCGCCGCGGCGGGAGGACCCACGAGATGACCACCCAGCTCACCATCGACCCCATCACCCGTCTGGAGGGGCACGGGAAGATCGAGATCTTCCTCGACGACTCCGGCGAGGTCGCGCGGACGGCGTTCCAGGTCCCGGAGCTCCGGGGCTTCGAGCGCTTCTGCGTCGGCCGGCCGGTGGAGGAGATGCCGACCCTCACCGCGCGGATCTGCGGCGTCTGCCCGGAGGCCCACCACATGGCGGCCGCGAAGGCCGCCGACGCCGTCTACGGCGTGGACCCGCCCCGGCCGGCGAAGCTCCTCCGCGAGCTGCTCTACTCGGCCTTCTACGTGGCCGACCACACCACCCACTTCTACGCCCTCTCGGGCCCGGATTTCCTCGTCGGGCCGGACGCGCCGGTGGAGGACCGCAACCTCCTCGGCGTCATCCGGAAGGTGGGGATGGACGTGGGCTCAAAGGTCATCGAGGCGCGCCGGCGGGGCCACGCGATCATCGAGACCATCGGCGGGCGGAAGGTCCACCCGTGCACCTCGGTTCCCGGCGGCCTGACGAAGGGGATCACCGAGGCGGAGCGCGGTGCGATCGAGGTCTCCGGGCGCTGGATGGTCGACTTCGCCGCCTTCAGCCTGGATCTCTGGGACGCCGCGATCATGGCGAACCCCGAGTACGTGGAGATGATCCGCGGCGACGCGTATGCCCACGAGACCTACTACATGGGGATGGTGGACGAGAAGGGCAAGGTCGCCTTCTACGACGGCCGCGTCCGCGTCGTCGCACCCGACGGCGAGATGCTCGGGGAGTACGCGCCGGCGGAGTACGGCGAGTGGATCGCCGAGCGGGTGGAACCCTGGACCTACCTCAAGTTCCCGTACCTGAAGAAGGTCGGGTGGCGCGGGTTCGTGGACGGCAAGGACAGCGGCGTCTACGTCGCGATGCCGCTCGCGCGCCTCAACGTGGCCGACGGGATGGCCACCCCGAGGGCGCAGGAGGCGTACGAGCGCTTCTACGCCACCCTGGCGCCGGCCGGCCCCGATGGCCGGAAGCGGTTGGTGCACCAGCGGCTGGCCGCCCACTGGGCCCGGCTCGTCGAGCTCATGCAGGCGGCCGAGAAGGTCGTCGAGCTCGCCACCGACCCCGACATCACCTCGCCGGACATCCGCGCCCTGCCCACGCAGACCCCCACCGAGGGCGTGGGGACGGTGGAGGCGCCCAGGGGCACCCTCACCCACCACTACCGGACCGACGAGCGGGGGATCCTGACGTCGGTGAACCTCATCGTCGGCACGACGAACAACCACGCCCCGATCGCCATGTCGATCGAGCGGGCCGCCCGGAGCCTCATCCACGGCGGCGAGGTCGTGGGCCCCGGGCTCCTCAACCGCGTGGAGATGGCCTTCCGGGCGTACGACCCGTGCTTCGGGTGCGCGACCCACGCGCTCCCGGGCCAGATGCCGCTCGAGGTGGTGATCCGCGACGCGGACGGGAACGTGGTCGATGAGCTCCGGCAGCACTGCTGAGCAGGGCGGGGCGCCGGGGGTCGCCGCTGCTCGGGCGCGGGTCCTGCCGCCTGCGGGCGTCCCCCGTCGCCTGCGGGCCGCCGGGCCGGTCCTCGTCGTGGGCCTCGGGAACCCGCTCCTGGGCGACGATGCGGTCGGCTGGCGCGTGGTGGAGGAGCTGGAGCGCCGGCTCGCGTCGCCTGGCCCGCCGCCCGAGGCCGACGGCCGGGCCATCGAGACCGACGTCCTCGCCGTCGGCGGGATCGGGCTGATGGAGCGGCTCGTCGGCGCGCCGCGCGCGATCCTGGTGGACGCGGTCGAGACCGGCACCGTCCCCCCGGGGACCGTCGGATGCCGGCGCCTGTCCGAGATCCCGATCCGCGCCGCGACCCACCTCGACGGGACCCACGACATGCCGCTGCCGGCCGCACTCGCGGCCGGCCGGGCTCTCGGGGCCGAGATCCCCGACGACATCCTCGTCGTCGCGATCGAGGCGTACCGCACGGACGTCTTCTCGGCGGATCTCAGCCCGGCGGTCGCGGCGGCCGTCCCGCGGGCGGTGCAGGCCGTCCTGGCCTCCATCGCGGCCGGATGACCCCCCGGGCGGGGGCCGGACGGGACTCCCGTGCAGGCCGGACGGGGGCTGGTCGCGATCCGGACGCTGGGGTAGGCTCGACCCAACGGCGCGTCATGCGGGCCGCCTCTGGCGGTCGGGCCGCGTCACTCCACGAGCGCACGAACAAGACGTCCCCATTTCCCAGGAGGTGCACGTGTCCATCGAGGTCCCGACCGCCGAGAGCGCGGTCCTGCCCATCCTCTCCCACTACATCGACGGCACCGCGGTCGAGGTCCTCCCCGAGAAGACGGCCCCGGTGTACAACCCCGCGACCGGCCAGGTCATCGCCCGCGTCCCGCGCGGCGGCCAGGCCGAGGTCGACGCCGCGGTCGTCGCGGCGAAGGCCGCCTTCCCGGCGTGGCGCGACATGCCCCTCATCGCGCGGAGCAACATCTTCTTCCAGTTCCGGAACCTCATGTACGAGCACCGCGAGGAGCTCGCCCGCCTGATCACCCGCGACCACGGCAAGACGTTCCCCGACGCCCTCGCCGAGGTCCTCCGCGGGATCGAGACGATCGACTTCGCCTGCGGCCTCCCGGTGCACCTCGCCGGGATGATGACGCCCAACGTCTCCTCCAAGGTCGACGCGTTCACCCTGCGCGCCCCGCTCGGCGTCGTCGCGGCGATCACGCCCTTCAACTTCCCGGTCATGGTCCCGACCTGGATCTACCCGATCGCCCTCATGTGCGGCAACACGGTGATCCTCAAGCCGTCGAGCCACACCCCGGGTGCGACCCAGCTGCAGGCCGAGCTCTGGACGAAGGCCGGCGGCCCCGACGGCACGTTCAACATCGTGTACGGCGGCCGCGAGGCGGTCGCGGCGATCGTCGAGCACAAGGACATCAAGGCCATCCAGTTCGTCGGCTCCACGGCAGTCGGCCGGTACGTCTTCGAGGAGGGCACCAAGCGCGGCAAGCGCGTGGGCGCCTACACCTCCGCGAAGAACGCGATGCTCGTGCTGCCGGACGCGGACCTCGATCTGGTCGCGGACGCGGCGGTCGCCTCGGGCTACGGCTCCGCCGGCGAGCGCTGCATGGCCCAGACGCTCATGGTGGCGGTCGGCGACACCGGCGAGCGCCTCAAGCCCAAGATCCTCGAGCGGATCGCCAGGCTCAAGATCGGCGACGGCATGGAGCCGGGCGTCGACATGGGCCCGATGTACTCCACGGAACACCGCGCGTCGGTCGTCAAGTGGATCGACACCGGCGAGGCCGAGGGCGCCGAGCTCCTCGTCGACGGCCGCACGTTCCAGGGTCCCAATCCCGACGGCTTCTTCCTCGGCGTCACGCTCTTCGACCACGTGACCCCGGAGATGCAGATCTACCAGGAGGAGATCTTCGGCCCGGTCTTCGGGATCGTGTACGCCGACACGTTCGAGGAGGGCCTCAAGCTCATCAACGACCACAAGTACGCCAACGGCACCGCGGTCTTCACGACCGACGGCGGCGCCGCCCGGCGGTTCAAGCTCGAGGTCGAGGTCCCGATGATCGGCGTCAACGTGCCGATCCCGGTCCCCGCCGGCTACATGAGCTTCTCCGGGTCGAAGGAGTCCGCGATCGGCGACCTCGCGATGCGCGGCGAGGACGGCGTCCGCTTCTTCACCCAGCAGAAGATGGTCACCGAGCGCTGGCCGGAGCCCGGCAAGCAGGGGCCGCTGAGCCTCGTCTTCCCCGGCAACTCCTAGGCGTCCGCGGCACCACGCCCCCACGATCGACGGCCGCGCCGGGCACCTGCCCGGCGCGGCCGTCACGCGTCTCCGGGGCGGCGCTACCATCCGTCCATGACCCGCGCCGACTTGCGCGACCTCCGCGCACGCGTCAACGCCCACCTCCGCGCGATCGTGCGAGAGCGCGACCAGTTCGGCTATGTCCTCGTCCTCATCGCGCTGACGCTCGTCCTCCGGGCCTGGGCCGGCGACACGAAGATCGGGCTCTTCCTCAGCGTCGCCCTCGGCGGAGCTGACGCTGGCGTTCATCCTCCACACGTGCGGCGTCCACCGGCGGCTCCTGATCTCGGTCGAGATCCTCATCGTCTTCGCGGTCACGCTCAGCGGGCTTGGGATCGTCCTCGGGACCCAGAACGACGGGCACCAGATGGCCGGCCTGTTCGGTCTGTCCATCGCCTTCCTCGCTCCGTTCGCGATCGTCCGCCGGGTCGCGAAGGCTCCGGTCATCACCTTCCGCGTCGTGCTCGGGGCGCTGTCGATCTACCTCCTGTTCGGGCTCGCGTACTCGTACCTCTACGGGTTCGTGCAGTGGTTCCAGGGGGAGCCGTTCTTCAACCAGACGGCCGACCCGTCCTCGGCGATCTACATCTACTTCAGCTACATCACGATGGCCACGGTCGGGTACGGCGACTTCACGCCGGCGACCGACCTCGGGCGCATGCTCGCCGTCTCCCAGGCGCTGCTCGGCCAGCTCTACCTCGTCTCGGTCGTCGCGGTCATCGTCGGGAACATCGGCCGGACGCGGCGATCGGCCACGCGGGAGGGCGCCGTCGCCATCGACGACGACGTCACGAGCCTCGACGCACGCCCGGAGGACGGGACGGACCCCGGGGACCTCGGCCAGGACCCCGGGGCCGAACGGGCAGGACCCAGGGGCTGACGGAGGAGCCTGAGCCCGACGGACGGGCGAGCGCCGCCTGCGGCACCGCCGACGGCACGACCGCCGGCCCGCCGGGCGATCGGAGGGGATCCATGGACGACGCCACGCAACGGATCGATGCGCCGATGCCGGACGGGATCGCCCTCCGGCGAGCGACGAAGGAGACGGTTCGCACGGCGCTCTCGCCTCTCACCAGTGCGTTCGCCGAGTCGTGGTCCGACCAGGAGTGGGCCGACCGCGGGGACGCGTATGACCCGCTCCGTATCGTCACCGCGTACGACGGCGACGAGCCGGTCGGGTGCGCCGGTGCGGAAGGGTTCCGCCTGACGGTCCCCGGCGGCGATGTCGGCGCGGGGGGCCTGACCCTCGTCGGTGTGAAGCCCACGCACCGGCGCCGCGGCATCCTCCGGGCGCTCATGCGCCAGCAGCTCGACGAGTACCGTGCGCGCGGCGAGGCGGTCTCGATCCTCTGGGCGTCGGAGGGCGCGATCTACCAGCGGTTCGGCTACGGGCTCGCCACCGTCGCGTCGGCCTTCGAGATCGAGCGCGCGCGGGTCGTCCTCCTCCGTCCGCGCGAGCCTGGAGGCCGCATGCGGATCGTGGACGTGGACGAGGCGTCCCGCATCTTCCCGTCCGTGTACGAGGCGGTCCGCGCCGTCGTGCCCGGGTCCCTCACCCGAGACCAGACGATGTGGCGACTCGGGCTCCTCTTCGACGCTTCGTACCTCGCCGGCGAGCACGGGGCCAAGTTCCTCGCCGTCCACGACACGGACGGCACGCCCGACGGCTACGCGATCTACCGCGTGAAGGCGGGCTGGGATCAGCGTGGCCCCAAGAGCGAGGTGGTCGTGCGCGAGGTCCTGGGCGCGACGCCTGCCGTCGAGCTGGACGTCTGGCGGTGGGTCCTCGACCTCGACCTGGTCGCGAAGGTCTCCGGCGACAAGCTGCCCACGCCCCCGCCTCTCCTCCTTGCGCTCGCCGAGCCGCGTCGGCTGGGCGTGACGCTCTCCGACGGCCTGTGGCTCCGCATCCTCGACCTGCCCGCGGCCCTGGAGGCGCGGCGGTACGCCGCTCCCGGCGCCGTCACGCTCCGCGTCGTCGACGACTTCTGCCCGTGGAACGCCGGGGCCTGGCGCATCGAGGTGGGGGAGCCGGCCCCCGGTGCGGGGCCAGCCGGCGCCTGCCGGCCGGCCCGCGTGGCGGCCGTCGGGTCCGGGACCGTCGACCGGGGTCCCGACATCGAACTCGACGTGGCGGACCTCGGCGCGGCCTACCTCGGCGGCGTCCGGTTCGCGGACCTGCTCGCGGCAGACAGGATCCGGGAGCTCCGGCCGGGAGCGGTCGCGCTCGCCGACGCGATGTTCCTCCCCGACCGGACGCCGGCCTGCTCGACGATGTTCTGAGGCGTCGCGGCGGCTAGCGGTCGTCGAGGTCGAGCGCGAGCTGGGGCTCGTCGGCCTCCGGTCCAGGCCGCAAGGCGGACGTCGTGCGATGGCGCGGCCGCCGATGCGCGGCGACCCCGTCGGCGAGGAGATGCTCGCCGACGGTCGCGGCGAGCATCTCGGCGACGGGCCACCAGTCGTACGTGTCCGTCACCTCGGAGGCGAGGACCGTCACGAGCCGGTCCGGGCGGATGAAGTCCGGCAGATGGGCGTCGAGAAGCGCCTCGATCTCCGCCCGGAACGCGTCGCTCGTGCTCCTGATCCCGTCGGCGCGGAGCGCGATGTCCGGGAGGAGCCGCACGACCAGGTCGTACGTCGCGGACCAGCTCCGGACGAGCGGCTCCGCGGAGAACCGGTCCTCGCCGCCGCAGGCGCGCAGGTAGTAGGCGAAGTTGTCCATGACGCCGCGGTCGGTCACCAGGACGTCGGCCTTGCGCGCGAGCTCCAGCTCCTGGCGGATCTGGCTGACGAGCACCCAGAGCTGCGCCTCGCCGGTCGCGCCCTCGTTGAGGCCCAGCGGGTTGTCGCGGATGACCTCGCGCCCGTACTCGGCGGATCGGCCGGCACGCTGGATCGTGTGGGCGAACGCGTGCGCCGCGGTCGTCTTGCGGATCCCGTGCGACCCGACGAACGCGATCTTCGCGCTCCGATGCCACGTCATGCGAGGAGGCTAGCCGGTCGAGGGACGCGGCGTCGGGCGCGGCGGCCGGGCGCGGCGCGGCGCGGGCATCCGACACGACCAAAGCCTCTTGCGCGCGCTGCGCGAGCGCGGCCCCATGTACGGGGACGTGTGAGCGCGCGAGAGCCTCCCGCGCCGGACGCTTCCCCGCGAAGAGCGGCAGACATGATCCCGAGCCTCGAGCCGGCGGAGCCGCGTCGCCCCCGTGGATCCGGGAGGACCACGGTCCTCGTCGCTGCGCTCGCCGTCGCACTCCTCGCGGCGTCGGGGCTGCTGCTGGCGTCCCTCCGGTCGGGCGGCACCCCGTCCGGGGCGGGAGCGCCGGCTTCTCCGTCCGCGCCCGAGCCGGCCACGCCGTCACTCGCGGCCGTCGGGACGTCCCCCGCGCGCACGGTCGCGTCGACCGCGGCGTCGGCGACCGCGGCGTCGGCGACCGCGGCGCCGTCGACCGCGGTGCCCTCGGAGCCGCCCCTCGCGATCGCGCGTCATCCCCGCGCTCTCGTCCCCACCGACCGGGTCGTGGCCGCGGGCGAGTCGTACCCGAACGTCTTCGCGGACCGGGACGGGATCGTCTGGGGGTATGAGTCCGGTCACCTTGTCCGGTACGACCCGGCTTCGGGAGCCACGCGTGCGTGGACCGTCGCGGACGACGCGGCCTTCGAGGCGCGCGACGTCGTGGCGGCCCGGGGCGGCGGGGTCTGGCTTCTGGGCGCGACCGAGGCCGCCTGGTTCGACGGCGAGCGCATGCGCGACGTGGTGCCCCTCCCGGCCGGTGCGTCGGGCTGGGACGTCTGGGCCGGGATCGCCGAGTCGTCCGTCTGGCCCCTGCTGGCCACGGCGGGCGGGCACGTGTGGTCCTGGACCGGCACGGCCTGGAACGCGTTGCCGGACCCGCCGACGACCGAGGCCGGGGTGATCGGCGTGGACGCGGAGGGCGGCGTCTGGGTCTCGCTCTTCGAGTACCCGGGCCCGGCCTGCCGCGGGGTCGCCCGGCTGGTCTGGGGCGGATGGAGCGCGACCGACGCGGGCTCCCCGCTCGCGAGCTCGTGCGTCACCGCCTTCCGTCCGGCCGCGGACGGCACGATGTGGGCCGTCGATGAGAGCCGCGCGTCACGTCTCGGCGAGGTCTCGTGGCAGCCGATCGAAACCCTCGAGCCGCCGATCCGGCCGGTCACGGCGATGAGCCTCGGCCCCGACGGGACCGCCTGGTTCGTGACGAACCTGGACCCGGCCTCGGAAGGCCCGGGGCCGGTGCGGGTCGCGGCCTTCCGGCTCCCGTCCGAGGGGAGCGACGGGACGCAGGCCGGGCCGCCACCCGAAGCCGAGGACGGCTGGAACACGTACGGGACGACCGCGGGGCTGCCGTCCGGCGTCGAGAACGGGTGGGTCACCTGGCCGAGCATCGCCGCCACCGGGGACGGCGTCTTCGCGGGGACCGGAGCCGGGGTCTTCCGCCTCGTCGACGGGGCCTGGGCGCGCGTCGTCCCTGCGGCGGACGCTTCCGGCGGCCCGAACGCCCGCGACCTGACGTCCCTGGCGGCCGTCTCGCGCGACGAGGCCTACGCACAGGACGCCCGTGACGTCTGGTGGTGGCACGACCGCAGGTGGGCACGGATCGGCGAAGCGGCCGGCGTGAGCATCCCGGACCAGGGGCGGCTGCGCATCGCGCCCGACGGTGCCCTCTGGGTCGCGGGCCTCTCGGGCGTCCGGCGGTTCGCGGGCGGACGCTGGGAGACCCTGGCCACCGTCCCGGCCGACTCGATCGCGTTCGACGCGAACGGGGCGGCGTACGTCGCCGTCCGCTCGCCGCCCGCGGTGCGCCCGGCGGTGCGCGTCTATCGCCGGTCCGGCGACGGGTGGACGATGACGACGTTCCCGTCGCCGCTCGAGACCGTCGCGTCCGTCCTCGTGGACCGGAGCGGAGGTTTCTGGGTCACGGGCGACAACGGGTGGGCCGGGGACCGGCGGGGATGCGTGGCGCGCCACTCCCTCGTGCCGTCGCCGCTCTCCCAACCGTGGTGGACCACGCAGGCGCCGGTGCTCACGCCCGACGGTGACGTCGCCCCCTGCGCGGCCAACGCGCTCACGCTCGCGCAGGACGGCGACGTGCTGCTCACGTACGACCCGGTCGCCGAGTCATGGGGAGCGGATCGGCGCGTCGCCCGGTGGGATGCAGCCACGCAGACATGGACGGTGTGGGGCACGGCGGAGGGCCTGCCGCTGGTGTCGGACGGGACCTCGCCGATCGCCGTCGCGACAGACGGGACGGTCTGGGTCGGGACCAACGGCGGGCTCGCACGCCTCGATGGCACCGGATGGACGATCGTCCGGGGCGGCGCCTGGGGGTCCGTCTCGGCGGCGCCGGACGGGAGCGTCTGGGCGGTCGGGCCCGCGGGTCTCGAGCGGATCGCCCCCTGAGGCCGACGCCCCGGTCCGCCTACTCGATCGCGCGGAAGCGGTCGGTCGCGTCCACCAGGAGGCTGCGGGTCCCCGGCTCCATCGCCGCGTGGCCGGCGTCGGGGACGATGCGGAAGTCGGCCTCCGGCCACCGGCGGTGGAGGTCCCACGCGGTCGTCACCGGGCAGCACATGTCGTATCGTCCCTGGACGATCACCGCCGGGATGTGCCGGATCCGGTCCACGCCGTCGAGCAGCTGCTCGGGGTGGGTGAAGAACCCGCCGTTCACGAAGTAATGGTTCTCGATCCGCGCGAACGCCTCCGCGAAGTCGTCCTCGCCGAACGACGCGACGTGCTCCTCGCTCGGGAGGAGCCAGCTCGTCGAGCCCTCCCAGACGCTCCACGCGCGAGCCGCCACGACGCGTGTCTCGGGATCGTCGCCGGTCAGTCGCCGGCGGTAGGCCGCCATGAGGTCGTCCCGCTCCTCCTCCGGGATCGGCGCGACGAACGATTCCCAGGCGTCCGGGAAGACGAAGCTCGCGCCCTCCTGGTAGTACCAGCGCAGCTCCTTCGAGCGGAGCAGGAAGATGCCCCGGACGACGATGGCCCGGACGCGGTCGGGGTGCGTCTGCGCGTACGCGAGCGCGAGCGTGCTCCCCCACGACCCGCCGAAGACGACCCAGCGGTCGATGCCCAGGTGCTCCCTGATCCGCTCCATGTCCGCGACGAGGTCCCAGGTGGTGTTCTCCTCGAGGCTCGCGTGCGGCGTGCTCTTCCCGCACCCTCGCTGGTCGAAGAGGACGATCCGGTATGCCGACGGGTCGAAGAACCGGCGCTGGTCCGGCGAGGTCCCGCCCCCGGGGCCGCCGTGGACGAAGACGACCGGCGTGCCGTCCGCCGCGCCCGACTCCTCCCAGTAGACCTCGTGGACGGGCGAGACACGAAGCATCCCCGTGCGATGGGGCTCGATCGGCGGGTAGATGTCGGTCACGGGTCTCCTCGGCGGTCGCATGCTGGCGGGGCGCCGGGCCGCGGGCCGGACGGTGCGGTGTGGCGCCGGGTCGAGGATGACAGACAGGGGCGCCTCCGGGTGGCCGGGATGGTCGCTGAGGACCGTCCGCCCGGACGGTCCTCAGCGACGCGCCGAGCGGACCTCGCGCCGCGCTTTCCGGCAGATGCCGACGAACTCGCGGAAATGGGCGATCGGGCGGATGTGGCTCGGCTCTCCGGCGTAGATCGTGCGGATCGGGACCCACGCGATCGGCCAGCCCTCGCGGACGCACGTCGTGATCATCTCGACCTCGAACGCGAAGCCCTGCTCCTCGCTCCCCTCGAGCGCACGCATGAGCCGTGCGCTCACGAGGCGATAGCCCGACTGGTTGTCCGGGATCCGCCGCCCGACCGACCAGGAGAACGCCCGGCCGCCGATCTCGTTCGACAGCCGGCGGACCGGGGGCATCCGGCGGAAGTCCCGCCGGCCCACCACCAGGTCCGGCCCGGCACCGGCGATGGCCGGCCGCGCCGCGCCGGGACCCGGCGCGGCGGCGCCGGCGACGGGAGGGTCCGCGCCCGGCGCGACGGCGCTGTCCCGAGCACCACCCGGGCCCGTCCCCGCGAACGCCGCCGCGAACAGGGGGATCTCGGCCGGGTCGTGCTGGCCGTCGGCGTCCAGCGTGACGACCGCGTCGCATCCGTCCGCGAGCGCGGCCGCGAACCCGGCGCGGAGCGCGGCGCCCTTCCCGCGGTTCGGCCGCTGGACGATGACGCGGGCGCCGGCCGCGGCCGCGACGCCGGCCGTGTCGTCCGCCGAGCCGTCGTCCACGACGACGACCGGGAGGTGGCGGGCCGCCTCCCGGATCACGGGGCCGATCCGCGGCGCCTCGTCGTGCGCGGGGATGAGCGCCACGATGCGGGCAGCGGCAGCGGCCGGCGCGACGCTGCCCACCGCGCCGGCCGCCGGGGTCGCTGTGTGGCTCGCGTCCATCCCTGGACGATACGACGCGGCCGGGGGCCCGTGCACCCCCGGCCGCGTCACCCGGCCGCCTGTCCTCGGCCGCGAGGACCCGGCCCGGCTCGAGCCACGCCCCGCGTCGCCGCCCCTTCCGGCCGGCGACGCGGGGCGTTCGGCGTCAGGGGGCCGCGACGTACCAGACGCCGCCCACGCCCTGGCCGACCACGTCGCCGGCCTTCGTGTCCGCGACGTAGGAGTAGAGCGGCCTGTCGTTGTACGTGACCTGGGCCGTGCCGTCGGACCGGGAGATCGTCGCGAACGTCCCGGTGACGCCCGCGCCGGCCTTGACGGTCTCGCCGGTGCCGAGCGTGAACGGCGGCCAGTTCGCGGCGCACTGCCCATCGCAGACGCTGGCGCCCGGGCTGTCCTTGGTGAAGATGTAGAGCGTCATCCCCTTCTCGCCGGTGAGGTACGGCCCTGCAGCGGCGTCGGTCGCGGCGTTGACGACGTACGCTTCGCCTCCGCCCGCCTCCGCGCTCGCCGCCGACGCATCGGTCGCAGGTGCCCGGCCGTAGTCGCCGCCCGCCAAGTCCGTCGTCCCGGCCGGTGCGCTCGCGGCCGGTGCGGTCGGTTCCGCCGTCGCACCCGCGACCGAGCCGCTGCCCGCCGACCCGGAGCCCGTGCACGCGACGAGCATCAGCACGGTCCCGGCGGCGAGCACCGCGAGCCCTCCAGCGTCGCGGACCCGGCGCCGCGCACCCGTCCGGTCGGTCGGTTCCATCGTCTGCATCGCGTTCCCCTCCGTGGCCGGCCATCCGTCCGGCCGCTCGAGGGCGATACGCCGCGCGGCGCCAGCCGGTTCTCGGCCCCGCCGCCGCCCCTATCCTTGGCGGCGATGCCCCACGCTCCCGCGAGCCGCGCCAGACGCCTGCGCGGCCTCCTCGTGGACCTCGAGCCGCTGCGCCGCGACCACGACTTCCGCCTCCTGTGGACCGGCCAGCTGGTGAGCGGCGTGGGCCGCGCCGTCACCGTCGTGGCGCTGCCGTACGAGCTGTACGTCCTCACCGGATCTCCCCTGGCCGTGGGTGTGCTCGCCCTCGTCCAGCTGGTCCCGATCCTCGTCTTCGCCCTCGGCGGTGGCGCGGTGGCCGACGCCGTGGACCGGCGTCGGCTCCTCCTCCTCACCCAGGCCGGCCTCACCGCGTGCAGCGCCGCCCTCGCCGTCCTGGCCTTCCTCCCGACCCCGCCCGTCTTCGGCTTCTACGTCGTCGCCTTCGTCGCCGCCGGCCTCGGTGCCATCGACCAGCCCGCTCGCTCCGCGTCGATCCCCCGGCTCGTCCCGCCCGAGCGCCTCAACGGCGCGATCGCCCTCGGCCAGCTGGGCTTCAACGTCGTCGGCGTCGCCGGGCCGGCACTCGGCGGGATCCTCATCGCCCTCGTCGGCGTCTCCGCCGCGTTCGCGTTCGACGCCGTCACCTTCATCGCCGCGATCGTGGCCCTGCTGTTCATGGCCCCGATCCCGCCGCGCCCCGGCGCCGCCCGTCCCAGCGTCGCCGCCGTGAAGGAGGGGCTCCGCTTCGCGCGGTCGAAGCGGATCGTCCTCTCCACCTTCGTCATCGACCTCAACGCGATGGTCTTCGGGATGCCCAGCTCGCTCTTCCCGGCGCTGGCGCTCGACGTGTTCGGAACGGGCGCAGCCGGCCTGGGCCTCCTCACCGCGGCCCCGGCGGCGGGTGCGCTCGTCGGCGCGCTGCTCACCGGCTGGGTCTCGCGGGTCCGGCTCCCCGGGCGTGCGGTGGTGTGGGCCGTCGCGGGCTGGGGTCTCGCGATCACCGCCTTCGGCCTCGTCACCGCGAGCTTCCCGCTCGCCCTCTTCTTCCTGGCGCTCGCCGGAGCGGCCGACGTCATCAGCGCGGTCTTCCGGAGCGGGATCCTTCAGTTCGAGACGCCCGACGAGCTGCGCGGCCGGCTCTCCTCGATCCACATCCTGGTGGTCACGAGCGGCCCGCGGCTCGGCGACGCGGAGGCGGCGTTCGTCGCGGCGATCGCCGGGCCGCAGTTCTCGGTCGTGTCGGGCGGCCTGCTCTGCCTCGCGGGGCTCGGCGTCGTCGTCCGGCGATTTCCGGAGCTCATGCGCTACCGCTCGCCGGTGGTGGCGGCGGCAGGGGCGGAGGGCGCGGGCGGAGCCGCGGCGGGGACGGAGCCCGAGATCGTCCGCCTGCCCTTCGAGATCGACTCGATGGAGACCGAGATCGACCCGCCCGCGCCGGAGGAGGCGCCCGGGCGGTGAACGAGGACCGCCCCCGCGCGGTGCGGGTCGGTCTCGCCAGTCGCTCGGCGCGGTCCCCGGCGGCCGTGATCCGGACCGCGCGTCGGCGCTTCCATCCCTTTCGTCCGGGCCGCAGGGGTGAAGGCGTTCCGCGAGCGTTCACCACAGCGAAGGACGGCCGGGCATGCCGGACCACGCTGCAGTCCGCCCACCTTTTGCGCCGATGTCGACGCGGGATCGGACACGCGCCCCGGGGTGGTTCCGACGCGATCCGGCAGGTCGCCGCCGGCACGGCCGGCGGCGACATCAGACTGTCGCGGCGCGGCTGCACCGCGCCGCGGGCCGCCTCCTCGGCGACGGCACGACTCCGGGCTCCGCCGGGGCCGCGGGCTCCGCCGGTGTGTCGGGCTCCGCCCGGGCCCGGACCCCGCCAGCGTGCCGGGCTCCGCCGGGGTGTCGGGCTCCGCCCGGGCCCGGACCCCGCCAGCGTGTCGGGCTCCGCCAGGGCCCGAACCCGCCAGGGCCCGGACCCCGCCAGATTCACGTGGAGTGGTCGCGTGGCTGGGTCTGCGACGTCCGCCTCGCTGATGACATCCTCGATGACCGCCACGCCGACCGTGACGTTCACGTGTCGCGAGAATTTGGCGGCGCACGCGTCGTGCGAAGCGGGGCCACCGGCGCCCGCAGACCGTGGCGCTGCGCCTCACGTCCGCCCCGTGTGAATCTGGCGGCCGCTTGCGGTCGTCCGCGCGACCGCTCTGCGCGCGGACCGCGGCGCCGCTCCCGGCCGCAGTGGTCGATCTGCGCGCGGGCACGGTGTCGAGGGTCGAGCGCGGTCGCTCGCGCGGCCGGGCCCCGCCCCGCGCGGCATCGTGGCCGGTCACGCCGACGGTCACGCGGTCGGCGGGTCCGGGCCGGGCCGGTCTCGCGGCCACCCCCGCGCCCTGCAGATCAGGGGTCTTGCGCCCGGCGCAAGAAGCGCGGCGGTCAGCGCGGTCCAGGACGACGAATGCGTCGACCCGCTGCGCCGGGGGCAACCGGGCTGCACCAGGCTGCTCGCGGACCCCGAATGTGCACCGGACTTGCGCCCGGCGCACGCGAGTCGCCCGGTCCACGCCCCGACCTGCAGGTCTTGCGTCCGACGCACGCCGGAGGTGCGGATCTGCGCCTGACGCAGGAAGCGGCCGTCGGCCGTCCGCGTGCTC
The DNA here is from genome assembly GCA_963717255.1 of uncultured Chloroflexia bacterium. GTDB lineage: Bacteria > Chloroflexota > Limnocylindria > Limnocylindrales > CSP1-4 > CAIYQJ01. Next base: position 54,656 of record CAVQVT010000013.1, read on the forward strand.
CGGCCGCCTGCCGTCCGCGTGCTCCGGCCGCCTGCCGTCCGCGTGCTCCGGCCGCCTGCCGTCCGCGTGCTCCGGCCGCCTGCCGTCCGCGTGCTCCGGCCGCCTGCCGTCCGCGTGCTCCGGCCGCCTGCCGTCGCCACCCGACCCGCGCTCAGCCGGAGGCCGCCCCCGCCTGAGCCACGCAGCCGCAGTGGATCCGCTGGGCCATCGTCTGCTCGTGCGCACGGACGAAGGCGCCGAGCAGCCGGTCCATCGCGCCGTTCGCGCTCTCGAGGAGCTCGGTCGTCTCCGCGGTGTCCAGGTCGCGAGCGCGGGCGGTGTCGCACAGCTCGTGGAGGAAGACGGCCCGGAACCCGAGGAACGCGCTGACGGCGGCCCCCGTCGCGAGTCCGTGCCCGCACGCGATCCGGCCGTGCTCCGCCGCCAGCTCTTCGGCGGCCGCGAGCGCCGCCGCCGCGTCGGCCGGGTCGGCTGCCTCGAGGTGCGCGAGGAGCGCGGTGGCAGCCCGCCGGCCCAGCTCCCGCATCCGGTCGCGGTCGCCCGGCCCGGAATCGATCCACCCTGCTTCGGCTGCCACGTCGGGGGCGCTCCGGCGGTAGACATCACCCACCATCCGGTCGGCGGACTCGCCGAGGCTCTCCAGGCTGGGCCGTCCCCGCCGGCTTGCCGGCACGAGGCCGAGGACGGCCGCTCGCGAGAAGCGTCGGTGCCCGCCCGGGGTGGTGAACGCCTTCACCTCGCCCTGGTCGCACCAGCGGCGGAGGGTCGCCGTCGAGACGCCGATGAGGGCGCTCGCCTCGTGGATGGTCATCCACGGGCCAGGGGTCCGTGTCCGGGTCGTCGTCGGCTCCATCGTCCGCCCGTCCCTAGGGTGCCGTCACGGCGGTGAGGGGCCGCAGGGGCCGCAGGCCCGCGAACGGCGTGAGCCCGGGTGTGGATCCGCTCGGGGCACCGGGCGCCGCGCCGCCCGAGCCGCCGGACTCGCCGCCCGCGCCGCCCGAGCCGCCGGACTCGCCGCCCGCGCCGCCCGGCGCGGCGTCGGCCTCGGGCTTGGGCGTGGACTGGTCCTGCGGGTACTGGTTCGGCAGGACGTCGTCCGAGTGGCACTGCGCGCAGTACGCGGGCTGGTGGCAGAACGCGCACGTATTGACGCCCACCTCCCGCGCCACCTGCCCGTGGTTGAACTTCATCTGGTCGTGCGGGATCTGTACCGCCGCCGTGTTGTGGCAGTTGTCGCAGTACGTCTTCGTGTGACACTGGCCGCATTCCGTCGTGGACGGGTCCGTCGTGTCCACGGCCGTCTTGTGGTCGAAGATCCACAGCGCCTCGTTGTGCGTCTCGGGGCGCTCGCCGATCACCACGCCCGAGTTGATCGAGCCGATCTGCGGGAAGGTATGGCAAGTTGCGCAGCCGGCGGGGATCGTCTCGTTGGTGATGGCGCCGTCCACCACCTTGTAGTGCGCGCCGTCGTGACAACGGAAGCAGCCCGGCGCCGTCTGGTGGCCCAGGTTGTTCGGGTACGTGGCCGCCGTCACGCGCATCTCGGGGGTCGCGACGAGGTCGTACGTGAGCTTCAGTCGGCGGATCGCCTGATCGATGGCGGCGGCGTCGTTCTGCGCGACGAGCGGGTAGTTCGTCGCGTAGTAGTCCGTCAGCCCCTTCTCGATGGCCGCGTTCGCGTCCGGCACGCTCGCGTACTCCTGCACCAGGAGGTCGCTCGCCTGGCTCTTGACCCACGGCAGGTCCCGGCTGATCGCGCCCGCCGTGATCCCGCTGTCGATCGACTGGTCCACGCCCGGGATCGGGTGCCCGACGCGGTTGTGGCAGGTGAGGCAGTCCATCCGCCGCATCTCGAGGCTCTTCTTCAGCGCATCGATGTCGGGCTGGACGTCCGTCGGCACCTCGATGGCGTCCGAGGCGATGTACTGGCTGGTCGTCCCGTCGTCGTTCCGGATCTCGACGTACGGGATCTTCTGCGCCTGGGGGTCGGCCTTGAGGTACTCGACGTCCGAGATGACGTGCCAGTGAACGCCCTTGCGGGAGCTCTCCTCGAGGTCGGACCCGAACCCGTTCGGCCGGACGACGAGGGCGACCGACGCCGGCGTGTTCGCCTCGTCCTTCGCGTACCGGGTGTTGAGGACGAGGTCCACCGGGCCGCCGTTCGCGATGATCGACGAGAGGGCGTGGCACTTGAGGCACGTGTCTTGCGTGGACGGCAGCTCGCCGTGGTCCGGGGGCGGGATCGGCTTGGGGAAGGTGCCGGTGACGACCTCGACGAGCTGCCTGGTGCCGTTGAGCTTGGCCTTCACCCAGCCGGTGAGCCCCGGCTCCACGTGGCACTCGGCGCACGTGACGTCCCTGTGGGCACCGAGCGCGTACGCCTTGAGCTCGGGCGCCATCGTGTGGCAGCGGCCGCAGAAGTCGGCCGTCTCGGTCCACTGGACGGCGACCACACCGCCGACGGTCATGACGATCGCGATGAGGCCGCCCATGGTGGCGACGATGAAGAGGCCGCGCCGGCTCCGGAGCGGCGGGTGCGGGACCTTCGTGAAGGAGCGCCCGAGGGCGCCGCGCAGGCCCCGGTGCTGGGCCGCCGTGCTCTGCACCGGCTGCGACGCGGGCTCCGACGGGTCGACGGGAAGGGGTCCGCCGTCTTCCGCCGGAGCTCCGGGACCTGTCATCCACCGATCTCCGCGAGGGCGGCCTTGATCTTCTCGGGATCGAGAGTGCCGACCTTCATCGCCAGGAGAGTGCCGTCGGCGGCGATGAAGAAGTGGGACGGGATCCCCAGGATCCGGTACTGCGATGCGATCGTCGTGTTGGGGTCCGGGACCTTCACGTAGGTGATGCCGACGCGGTCGGCGTAGTCCTTGACGGTGGTCCCGTCCTCGCTGAGGAAGACCTGGACGATCTCGCCGCCCTTCGCCTTGAAGTCCGCGTACGCGGCCTCGATGTCCGGGGCCTCGGCGCGGCACGGCTGGCACCAGCTGGCGCCGAACGTCAGCCAGACCGGGTGGCCCTTCAACTCGCTGAGCACGACATCCGTGCCGCCGACGGTGGCTGCCGCGAAGTCGGGCGCGGGCTTCCCGACCTCCGGCCCGCTGCCGAGCGCGCCCGTCAGGTTGACGGACTGGAGGCCGTCGGTGACCGGCTTCGCCGGCTGGTTCGCGAGGATCGCGACCGCCAGGACGATCGCACCCGTCAGGGCCAGGAGCCCGAGCGAGATCACCCTGCTGCGGAGCGGCCGCTTCGGCCGCTCGTCGAGGGGCGCCGCGGTCTCCGCCTCCGGCTCGGCGGCCGATGCCTCCGGCTCGGCGGCCGATGCCTCCGGCTCGGCGGCCGATGTCTCCGGCTCGTCCTCGACCATCGGCTGCGCTTCCAGGGTGGTCATGCCCGAATCACCTTCCGCGTGCCCGCCGGCGTTCGTCACGGTCGTACCCGGTGCCCCGGATCAGCCGAGGCCCGAGTAGCTGTGGAGGCCGCCGAAGAAGAGGTTCCCGAAGTACGTGAAGAGCGTGGCGGCGAAGCCGATGACCAGGAGCCAGGCGGCCCGGTTTCCGCGCCAGCCGCGGACGACCCGTGCGTGGAGGTAGGCGCCGTAGATGAGCCACGTCACCAGCGAGGCGGTCTCCTTGGGGTCCCAGCCCCAGTAGCGGCCCCATGCCACGTTCGCCCAGACCGCGCCGAGCACGATGACGAGCGTCATGAACGGGAAGCCGATGACGACCGCGCGGTAGCCGATCTCGTCGAGGAGCTCGGCCTTGGGGAGGCGAGGCACGCCGTACGCCTGGAGCAGGTACAGCGCCGCGGCGGCGAAGCTCACCGCGAAGGTGCCGTAGGCGACGATCGCGACGGCCACGTGGACGGAGAGGAGGAGGTTGTTCTGGAGCGCCGGGACGAGCGGGTCGGCGGTGGCCGGGATGGTCCACGCGTACAGGAGCATGAGCAGCGCGATCGGCAGGACGATGAGGCCCAGGATCTGCTGGTGGTACTTGCGCTCGAAGAACAGGTAGACCCCGATGACGCCGGTGGCGAACGCGATCGAGAACTCGTACATGTTCGAGAACGGGCCGTGCCCCGTCACGATCGCCCGGAAGGTCATGCTCGCGACGAGGAAGATGAACGCGAGCCAGGCGACGAGCGTGCCGTAGGAGGCGAAGATGGACGGCCCCGAGACGACCTCGACGGTCGTCCCTCCGTCCATGGTGGCGGCGCCCCCGGCGACCGCGGTGCGGCGACTGGCGACGCGCACCGTCGCGTACGCGATCACGTAGAACGCGATCGACAGCGCGACGGAGAGCATCCCCGCGATATACGAGTACTCCGACATCTTGAGCATCTGACGGCCCCTTCCGCTAGATCCCGGTCTTCCCGACCAGGGAAGACTTCATCTCGCCGACGATCTTCTGGAAATCCGGTCCGAACGTGGCGTCGTGGCGAGACGTGGCGCCCACGCGGACCTCGCTGCCGGCTCCGCCCGGGACGATCCGGGTCCAGATCCGGCGGCTGGGGAAGAAGAAGACGAGGAACAGACCGAAGATGAGGAGGAGGGCCCCGCCGAACACGAACGGGACGCCCGGGTCCTTGGCCACGATGAGGCCCGTGAACTGGCGCTCCCGGTCGAACGTGAACGACAGGCCCGCCATCTCGACCGGCTGTCCCTGGGAGACGACCTGCGTGGCGAGCGGCTGGGCCGCGTCGCCGGTCTTGTAGACCTCGATCTGGACCTGGCCGGGCCGGATCGTCTGGCTGATCTCGCCGGACGCCGGGCTCACCACGATGACCGTCAGGCCCTGCTGCGGCAGGAGGAACTGGCCCACCCGCTCGGTCCCGTTCTGCGCCGTGTAGAGCAGCGGGACGCCCTGCGAGAAGAGCGCCGTGCCCGAGGCGTCCTTCACACTCATGTCCGTCGCCGCGCCGAAGAACGACTGGTAGAAGTTCACGTCGCCGTAGCCGAGCGGCTGGTTGACCCGGACCGTCTGCGCCGCGACCTGCTGCCCGTCCTTGTACAGGACGAGGTCGGCGGCGTAGTCGGAGGGTGCACCGCTCTCGTAGTAGGAGTCGTTGAAGGAGTTCGCCTTGACGGCCAGGCCCGTCCCGTTCCCGACCTCGACGGTGGAGCCCACCGGGACCGCGAACTCGCCGTTGTTGAAGCCCCACGTGCCGCCGACGAGGGCGCCGACGAGGATCATCACGAGGCTGATGTGCGCCATGAGCGTGCCGAACGGGGCCCACCGGTAGCGGTCCGCGTACACGGCGATCTCGTCACCGTCGCGCTCCACGACCGTCCGGAAGCGGTGCGACTTGAAGGTCTTCGTGACGTCCGCGAGGGCCGCGTCCGTGGCCACCGTCGCGTCGATCGTCTCGCTGTGCGGCGCACGGTCGTAGAAGACCGGGGTCATCTTCGTCCGCGGGTGGATCGCCGTCTTCCAGAGGCCCTTGAAGCGGTTCACGGAGCACGCGAGCACGCTCGTGGTCAGGAGGACGATGATCCCCTTGAACCAGACCGACGAGAAGATGCTGAACAGCCCCAGCGCGTTCATCGGGCCCGTCCAGCCGCCGTACTTGGGCGTGATCGAGTCGAGCCAGGCCTGGTACGCCTGCGAATCGCCCGTCATGCCGGACGGTGCCTGGATCACGAGCGTCCCGACGAGCGCGAGGACGGCGAGGATCAGCATGAGGATCAGCGCCGTCCGCATGGACGTGAAGATCCGCCAGAGGCGCTCGCCGATGTCCGACAGGCTGATCGTCAGCCTGCCCCCCGTGCCCTCCTGGGGCTCCGGGGCGACCGGGCGCTTCTGCGCCGCGACCTGGGTGGGGACAGTCAACTGGCTCATGGGCACGCTCCTCAGAGACCGAACGCCGGCAGCAGGGCGGACAGCTTGGCGAAGGTGTTCGTGATCATCAGGAAGCCCACGAGGACGAGCATCCCGCCGGTCGCGAGGTTCACGGCACGCTGGTGGGTCCGGAGCCAGCCGAGGCGGTGGCTCACGGCGGTCGCACCGAGCGCGACGAGGACGAAGGGGATGGCCAGGCCGGCGGCGTAGGCGACGAGGAGGATCGTGCCCTCCACGACGCTGGCGCTGACCGCGGCGAGGCCCAGGATCCCACCGAGGATGGGGCCGATGCACGGCGTCCACCCGGCGGCGAAGACGACCCCCAGGAGTGTCGAGCGACCGTAGCTGGGGGCCCCGACGGCCTGGCCGAAGCCGATGGTGCCGCCGCTCATGGGTCCGACCGGGAGGTGGGCCTCCCGGTAGAAGGCCGAGAAGTTGAGGACCCCGGCCATGTTCAGGCCGAGGAAGACGAGGATCGCGCCACCGGCGATCCGCAGGAGCCCGATCTGGTCGCGCAGGACGTAGCCCACGAGGCCGACGGACGCCCAGAGCGCGATGAAGACGAGAGAGAAGCCGGCCACGAACGCCATCGACTGGTAGAAGGCCGTCCGCCGGCGCGTCGCGGTCCCGTCCGGGCTGGTCCCCACCATGTACCCGATGTAGGCCGGCACGAGGGGCAGGACGCACGGTGACGCGAAGGAGACGATCCCCGCGAGGAACGCGATGACGAGCCCGAGGCCGGCGACGCTCACGGGGCCGTGCTCACCGCGGGAGAGGGCGACGGTGCCGTGCTGGCGCCCGGGGCGGCCGAGGCGCCCGTGCTGGCGTCGGGCTTGAACGACGAGAGGCTGTCGAGGTGCTGCTTGACGGACTGCGCGAGGTCGGAGTCCGGCGCGAGCTCGACGACCTTGTTCCACTCGGCCTTCACCTTCTCCATGTCCGGCGTCGGCGAGTCGAGGTACATGAAGCCGAGGTAGTAGTGGGCGTCGATGTTCTTCGGGTCGATCGCGACGACCGCGCGCCAGTCCTTCTCGGCCCCGGTGGCGTTCCCCACGTTGTAGGCGGTGGCGCCGCGACCGAGGAGCGCGGAGGTGTTCTTCGGGTCGACTTCGAGGATCTTGTCGAAGAACGTGCCGGCGGTGGCGAAGTCGCTGCCGTTGTAGTAGAGGTCCGCGAGCTGCTGCATGACCGCCGTGTCGTTGGGGTCTGCCTGCAGCTTCTCCATCAGCGCGGCGACCTGCGCCGGGTCTGCGCCGGTCGCGGCTGCCGCCCCGGCGCCGGTCTCGGGCGCCGGCGTCCCGTTCATGCCGGGGACGCCGGAGCCGCCGCCACCGAAGCTGTAGACGGCGACGACGAGGACCGCCACGCCCACGAGGCCGGCGCCCACGAGCGCGAGCCGGGTGAGGAGGCGGTTGCGGACGGTTTCGTCGGTCGCGGGAACGGCGGCGGACGCTCCGGCCCTGCCGCGCACCGGGCGGGTGGGGACGGGCTCGTCGGCGAGGATCTCCTCCTCCTCGTCGTCCGTCACGGCCCGGGCGAGCGCGGCCGTCTCGGCGGCCGTCGGGGCCTTCGCCGGGGCCGGGGCGGCCTCGGCCATGACGGCCGGGGCCGTCGCGACGATCACCGTGCCTGCGGGGATCCCTGTGGTGGGGTCGAAGAGGAGCGCGTACGCCTCGTCCGCCGCGGCGATCTCGTGCTTCGCCCAGTCGCGAAGGCCGTCGGGGGCGGACTCGAGGAACGCGATGACGTCGTCGTGCGCGGCTTCGATGTCCTGCGTGTTGGCGTCGCGCGTCAGCCCGAGGCGCGCGAGGAGCTCTGTCTCCATCGCGGCGCCGGGATCCTGTCGGGGAGCGGTCATGAAGTCCGTGTCCTTCCGGGGGACGCTGCGCGGACTCCGGCCCGCGCGTGCGTTCGATGTGATGCGTTGATTGTCGATTTGAGCGATTTCGCGGACCATCCGCCGGGCGGTAGGTTTCGGATAGATGCGCGGCCGCTCCGGCCCCGGTGCGAGCGTGGAGGGTATAGGCGCACCTATACCCGACGGCCCCCACCGGCCGGACCCGGGCGACGAGCGTCCCCGGGGCCGCTATCCTCCGCCTCGAGCCACGGGCCGACGGAGTCACGCCCGGGACCCCGGAGGACAAGAGCGCCACCGATGGAGAAGAGCAGCCGCGCCGCACGGCTCGAGAGCGAGCCGACCCGCGCGTCCGCACGGCCGGGGGCGCCCGGGGGGGCGGGCCCGGAGGCCCGCGTGGCCGCCGCCGGCACCTCGATCCGGACCGCCGCCTCCGACCTCCTCGAGATCCTCGCCACGGACTGGGGTGCGCTGCTCGCACTGACTGCCCTCGCCTGCTGGTTCCTGGGCCACTTCCCGGCGCTCGCGCCGATCTTCATCCCCGCGTGGGTCGTCACCGGCCTCGCCGTCGGGGTCATCCGTCCCTGGTACGGCCTCCTCGTGACCGTCGCGGTCGTGCCCTTCTACGGCGGCGCGACCGATCAGCAGACCGGCGAGATCCTCCGGGTCCTCCCCATCTACGGCGCCGCGGTGCGCGTCCTCCTGGACCGCTTCATCGTCGCGCCGAGCTTCGGCCGGGCGACGTCGTCCCAGCCTCCGTGGTGGGTCGTCGCCGCCGCGATCGCAGCGGTGGGCCTGTACGCGCTCACCGCCCTCACCGGCTATCTCGCCGAAGGGAAGGACGAGCTGTGGCTCTGGGCCGGCCTCCGCCAGCTCGTCGGCGGCTCCATGGCCATGATGGTCGCCTGGGTCGTCGCCGCCCACGTCGTCGCCGGGAAGGACCGGACGCTGACCGTCGTCGCGTTGGTCACGACCGTCGTCGCCTCGGTCGTCGCCCTCGGCGCATGGTTCTCGATCCCCGTGGTCGACTTGTTCACCTTCGTCTCGCGGGTCGAGGGCGGCCGCCTCGGGGCGCTCGGCTACCCGACGCCGACCGCGATGGGCCTCGCCACGACCCTCCCGCTCGCGTTCGTCGCTGCGTACCGGTTCCGCCGCTGGCTGGTGATCCCGCTGGTGGGCCTCGTCCTCGTGGTCATGGTCCTGACGTACTCACGCGGTCCCCTGATCGCGCTCTGCCTGGGGGTGGTGGCGGGCGCGCTGGCGACCGGGCGCGTGGACCGACGCATGGCGCTCCTGGGCGCGGCGGTGGCCGCGGTGGCCCTCGTCGGCCTGATCGCCTTCCGCTTCGGGACGACCCTCGACGCGATGTCACAGGCCTTCTCCGCGATGATCGACAGCGACGGCAACCGCGTCCGCTCGTGGTTCGCGACCGTTCCGATCGTCATCTCGAACCCGATCCTCGGCGGCGGGTGGTACGCGCTCAACCGCTTCGAGGACTTCTACCGGTACGGGGTCGCGAACGCGCACAACACGATCCTCGACGGTTTCGCGTCGGGCGGCGTCCCCCTCGGGGTCACGAACGCGATCGTCATCCTCTACTCGGCGTGGATGACCTGGGTCCGCCGCCACACGATGGCGCCCTACCTGATCGCCGCGGTCGTGACGTTCTGCGTCTGCATGGCCTGGGACATCCCCAACGTCCGCAGCTACGCGGCGGTCATGGGCGGGATCGTGCTGGGCATGGCCGCCGGGCCGCTCATCGGACGCGACGACGCGACTCTCGCGGACCCCGGCCCAGCAGCAGCGGCGGGTGGATGACGAAGAGCTTCGCGATCGACGCCCAGTGGTGGCGTGTCGCGGGGTTGCGCAGGTCGAGCGTCCGCCGGCTCTGGCGCTCGTACGCGTGCTCCATGACCGCGGCCGGCTCGACGTGGACCTCCCAGCCCGCCTGCCACATCCGGTAGCACCAGTCGAGGTCCTCGCCGTAGAGGAAGATCCGCTCGTCCATCCCGCCGACCGCCCCGATCGCCTCGCGCCGGACGAGCATCGCGGCCCCGAGGCCCCAGTGCACCGGCCCGGCCTCTCTCGGCGGGTCGTCCAGCCGGAGGTGCCGACGAAGGACCCGCTCACCCATGCGGGTGCGACCGAAGGGCGACCGTCGGGCGAGCATCGTGAGCGGTGACGGCCACGTACGGATCGAGGCCTGCGGCGACCCGTCCGGATAGACGAGGCGGGGCACGACGATCCCGACGCGGGGATGGGCATCGAGGTAGGCCTGGAGCGCCGCCACGCTCCCGGGGAGGACGACGAGATCGGGGTTCGCGAGGAGGATGTCGTCAGCGGGCGCCGCACGGCAGCCCTCGTTGATCGCGACGGCGAAGCCGCCGTTGGTCGCGCGCTCGATGACGCGGACGTCGGGGAACTCCGTGCGGACGATCGCGACCGTCTCGTCGCCGCCGGCGTTGTCCACGACGATCGTCGGGACTCCGCGAAGGGACCGCAGGCACTCGCGGATCCACCCGGCGGAGCGATACGTGACGACGATCGCGGTGGTCACGATGCCTGGTCCTCACATACCCTGAGACTCGTGCGCGCGAACGATACGCCCGACGGTCCCCCCATCGTGCCCGAGGTGGACGTCGTCGTCCCGCTCTTCCGGCCCGGGGCCTGGCTGGCGCGATGCCTGGCGTCGGTGCGCGGCGCCGTCGGGATCGACGCCCGCATCGCGCTCGTGGACGACACGCCCGGCGACGCGGTCGTCGCCGCGTTCGCGGCCGCCTCGCCGGACGTGCGCCTCCTGGCGATGGACCGAAACGCGGGGTTCGCGGCGGCGGCGAACGCGGGGATCGCCGCCGGCTCGGCCCCGTACGTGCTGCTGCTCAACCAGGACGCGGCCGTCTCGCCGGACTACGCGGCGCGGCTCGTCGCACGGATGGAGGCCGATCCGCGTCTCGCGTCGGCTTCCGGCAAGCTGCTGCACGCGGACGACGACGGCATGCCCGACGGCCTCGTCGACTCGTGCGGGCTGGAGGTGCGTCGAGGACGGCGCGTGGTGGACACCGGCCAGGGCGACCCGGACGACGGCCGGTACGACGGGTGCCGGGAGGCCTTCGGGGTGTCGGCCGCGGCCGCGCTGTACCGGAGGGCGGCACTGGAAGCGGTCGCCGTGCGCGGTGCGGTCTTCGACCCTCGTTTCGTCATGTACAAGGAGGACGTGGACCTCGCGTGGCGCCTCCGCGCGGCGGGGTGGACGTCGGCGGTGGACGGCGCGGCGGTCGGCCTCCATGCCAGGGGCGCGGAGCGGGCACCGGACGCCCGGCCGGGACCCCACGATGGGCGGCCACGGGACGCCGAGCGGGCAGAGGACGCCGCGCCGCGCTCCATCGAGAGCGTGGCCCGGATCCTGCGCCAGGAGCGGGTGAAATCGCGGCGCGTCCGCCAGCTGGCGTGGCGGAACCAGCTGCTCCTGCTCCTGAAGAACGAGGAGGCGGACGACCTCGCTCGCTCGCTTCCCGACGTGGTCCTCGTGCAGGCCGCCTACGCGGTGACCGGGCTGCTCGTTGACCCATGGGGCACGCTCATGGCCCGTGCGCGGTTCCTCGGCGACGTCGTCCCGGCGCTCCGCGCGCGCCGTGCGTGGCGACGGAGCCGCACGACCGCGGTGGGCGACTGGCTCCCCTGAGCGCCCCTGCCGCGGCCGCTGGCCGGTCACCCCCGGCGTGGCCGGATCCGCAGCGAGGCCCAGCGGAACGGGAAGAGGATCTCGCTCGCGACCAGGAAGGCGAGACCGCGGACGCCGTACAGGCGGCGGTGCTTCCGCCAGAGTCGCCACCGGACGCGGTACACCGACCGCAGCGCGCGGGCGTTCCGCGACGCCTCCGGGTGGATCGTGTAGCGGAGGAGAGGTTCGTGGACCGCCGCCCCGATCCAGCCGGCGTCCACCATCGCGACCCAGAGCGCCCAGTCCTCCAGCGTGCGTGCGAACGCCGGATCGAACCCGCCGACCGCCCGGTACGCGACTGTGCGGATCAGGCTGGTCCCGTGGGCGTAGTTGCCGCGCAGGAGGCGTCCGCGGTCGAACGGGGGCGCCGCCCGCTCGCCCGAGCGCGCGCCCGCGTACTGCACGCCCGTGTAGGCGAAGCCGACGCGCGGATCGGTCATGGCGCGCCGCGTCTCTGCCACGTACGTCGGCTCGAGCGTGTCGTCGCCGGCGAGGATCATGAAGAAGTCGGTGGTGACCATCTCCGCGGCGGCGCGGAACGCGGCGAGAGCGCCTCGGTGCTCCAGCTCCACGACGTCCACCCCGAGACCGCGGGCGACCTCCGCCGAGCCGTCCGTGGAGCCATCGTCCACGCAGAGGATCCGGCAGGGGTACGTCTGCGCGAGCGCGGAGCGCACCGCGTCGCCGACCGTCGCGGCCTGCTGGTACGAGGAGACGACGATCGTGACGTCAGGGGACGTCATCGGCGCCAGCCGATCACCGCGGCCGCTACTCTCACGCACATGAACGCTGGGCCTTCGCGCGTCCTCATGCTCACGCCCGACATCGACTTCCTCGACCGGCGGATCGCCCAGGAGGCCGCGAGTCTCGCCGCGAGGGGCGCGGAGGTGGACATCTTCGCGGTCTTCGGCCCCCTGAGCGGTCCCACGATGCCCGACCGCGTCCGCATGCTCTCGCCGCGCACCCGCGCGAATGGTCCGGGTCCCGTCGAAGGAAGCGCGCGCCGGTTCAAGAAGCGGCTCAAGAGGACGCTCCCCTTCGTCCACGAGGTTCTCGACCGGGCACAGTATGCGGTCACCGACAGGGCCGGTGCCATCGCCGGCGCCCACGAGCAGGAGATCCTGGGCCTCGGCCGATACGACGTCGTGTTCGCCCACGACATCCCCGTCCTGCCTCTCGCGGTCCGCCTGCGGCATGCCTGGGGCTCGCCGATCGTCAGCGACCTCCACGAGGTCTTCCCGGAGATGGAGGAGGCGATCCCGTCGCGGTCGGCACGCGCGTACTGGCGGCGCGTGGAATCGCGCTTCATCCGCGAGGCCGACGCGCTCATGTGCGTGAACGCGGCCGTCGCCGAGTACGTGGTCTCCCGGTATCACCCACGAGTCCCCGTCGGGGTCGTCAGCAACTCCGTGCCGTTCGTCCCGCGGGCGGCGCTCGCTCCCGGCGCCATCCGTGCCCTGTACGGGCTCCCCGAGCGGGCACGGATCCTCACCTTCGCCGGGTCGCTGCGCCCCGCGAACAACCTCGAGGTCGTCGTGCGCGGCTTCCTACGTGCCCGGCTCGGTGGCTGGGTCCTCGCGTTCCTCGGCAGCGGGCCGCACCAGTCTCGACTCGAGGCGATCGTCCACGACGAGGACGCCGCGGGTCGTGTCTTCCTCGGCTGCCGGCTGCCGCAGGACGACCTGGTCCGGACCCTGGGGTCCGCGGACGCCGGCCTGCTCCCGTATGCGGCGGCCGGCTTCAACCACACCATCGCGACGCCGAACAAGCTGTTCGAGTACATCCAGGCGCGCCTGCCGATCGCCTCCTCCCGTCTGCCCATGGTCGAGAGGATCCTGGATGCCAACGGCAACGGTGCCTACGTCGACTACTCGACGCCTGAGACCACCGCCGACGGTCTGCGCGCGTTCGTGAACGACAGGCTGCCCGGCATCACGGACGACGTGCTGGATCGAGCGGCGGCGACCGTGTGCTGGGAGCGCGACGAGGCCGCCCTGTTCCGAGCGGTCGACGCGGCGCTCGCCGCCCGCACGGACTAGTCGATGCGGGGTCCCGGACCCGTCTGGCGGCCGTCGGGGCGGGGCAGGACGGAGGCAGCGGCCCCGTCCGGGAAGCGCAGCTGAGCCGCGCGATCGTGGAAGGTCTGCTGCCACAGCTCCAGGCAGAACAGCCCCCAGAAGCTGCGCCCGAACGTCGGCTCGCTCTCGAACCTCTCCAGGGCCAGCCTGTCGTCGATCAGCTCCCGCGTCAGCGCGCTGCCCGAGGTCATCACCCCGTGGACGTAGTCGCGGGCCTCCCCGCGTGCCCACAGGTTGAAGGGCGTCGGGAACCCCATCTTGTCCACCCGCGCCGCGATCGATGCCGGCACCACGTCGCCGAGGGCCGCGAGGAGCGCGCGCTTGAGCCTCCCACCTTCGAACTTCACGCCCGGCGGGATCGTCGCCGAGAGCTCCACGAGCGGGTGGTCCAGGAACGGCAGGCGGGACTCGAGGCCGTGGGCCATGCTCACGCGGTCCTCCACCTGGAGGAGCCCTGGCAGGAGCGCCTTGAAGTCGAAGTGCGTCATCCGGTCGAAGTAGGACTCGCCGCGCAGGTTTTCGGCGTTGTAGATCGCGCGGAAGGTCTCGAACGGCGAGTAGTCGCCGAGCAGGTCCCAGCGGATCTCGTCACCCAGGTGGTGGGAACGGCTCACGAGACGGTAGTAGCGCCGGTCCATCTCGTCGAAGAGCCCCTCGCGCCAGAACTCCTGGAGGAGAGGCTTGTAGCCGCGGAGGGCCGTGAGGTTCGGCAGGATCGACTCGTAGCTGACGATGAAGCTCCCGCTGTTCATCGTCCCGTCGATCGCGCCCTTCAGGCACTGCTCGAAGTACGCGATGAGATACCGGGTGTACCCGCCGAACAGCTCGTCGCCCCCCTGCCCCCCGAGCACGACCTTGCGGTCCTCGGCCGCCATCGCCGAGACCATGTACTGGGGGAAGGCGCCAGGGCCGGCCACCGGGTAGTCGAGGTGGTAGATCACGGACGCCATCGAGCGGACGAAGTCGTCGACCCCGATCTCCAGCTCCCTCAGCCGGAGGCCCTTCGCCGCGGCCAGCTCACGGGCGTACACGCGCTCGTCGAACGCGGGGCCCAGGTCGAAGGCGCCCGTGAAGGCGGCGAAGTCGCCGTCGTACACGTCAGCGGCGAGCGACGCCACGATGCTCGAGTCGAGTCCGCCGCTCAGGTACGCGCCGACCGGGACGTCGGCGACCATGTGCGCCCGGACCGAGTCGATCATCCGCGCCCGGAGCTCCTCCTCGAAGTACCGACTCGTGTGCCGCAGGTCGGGCTCGAACTGGACGTCCCAGTAGCGGCGAATGGCCGTAGATCCACCCCGGGCCCGCATTTCGTGACCGGCCGGAAGCTCACGGACGCCGCGGAACAGTGTCTTCCCGTCGAGGCACGCCTGAAACGCGAGGTAGTCCTTCAGCGCGTCGAGGTCGGTCCGGATCGCGGGCAGGAACGGGAGCAGCGCCTTGGCCTCGGACGCGACGTAGAGGATGCGATCGACCTCGGCGTAGTACAGCGGCTTCATCCCGAATCGATCGCGGGCGCAGAACAGCGTTTCCTCCCGCTCGTCCCAGAGCGCGAGGGCGAACATGCCACGCAGGTGGTCGAGGACGCCCGGACCCCACCGCCGGTATCCGGCAAGGATGACCTCTGTGTCAGAGGTCGTGCGGAACGAGTCCGCGCCCAACTCGTCGCGCAGCTCGCGGAAGTTGTAGATCTCGCCGTTGTACGTGATCCAGTCGCCGGCTGAGTCCGTCATCGGCTGGTCGCCGGTTGCGAGGTCGATGATCGACAGGCGGCGATGTGCGAAGCCGACGTGGCCGCGGTCATGGATCCACAGGCCGTCGCCATCCGGTCCGCGATGGCGGAGAAGGCCGCTCATCAGTTCCAGGCGCTGTCGCGGGTCGGGGACGGGGTCTCCGTCAAGCGAGAGGATTCCGGCGATGCCGCACACGGCCGCAGGTTACCGCACTGCATCGCGTTGGCCGGCGGCGCGCCCGCCGGCGGTGGTCCCCGAGTCGTCAGCCAGCCTCGCGCCGGTTGGGGCCCTTGAGTCGACGGCCCGCGTCGCCGGCCGCGGCCCTACGTCTCCGGCCCCTGGCCCGCCGGGCCTGCGGACCCTTCACTGCGAAGACGCCGCGCCGTCGTCGCTACAAGCGCGAGGTCCGATCGGCGCAGCAGCAGCGTCTCGCGCACCCCGACGCGCGAGTGGTGGACGAAGAACCAGAGCATGGCGAGGGCGGCCGCGGTGTACGAGACCGAGCTCGCGAGCGCCGCTCCCTCGATGCCCACGGCGGGGATAAGCAGCAGGTCGAGGGGGGCCGTCACGGCGAGGCCCACCAGCGAAACGACCATGACGTGCGCCGGCCGCCCGATGCCCGTGACGAATGACCCCAGAACATTCACGACCGAGAACGCGACCACGCCCGGCAGAAGCAGGAGGAGCGGGGTGACCGAGGGAGCGAACCGGCTGCCGAACAGGAGCGGGATCGCGACGGGGGAGATGACCGCGAGCACCAGCGTGCCCACGATCGTCGCGCCCAGCGCGATGCGGCACACCCGCGCCGTTTCCGAGCTACGCTCGGCCCTGTCCTCGCTCGAGGCGACGCGAGGGAACAGCACGACCGAGGCCGCGTTGGAGAGGAGCCAGAGCATCTGGCCGAGCGAGACGGCGAGGGCGTACAGCCCGACGTCGGTGACGGTGAGGAAGAACCCGACCAGGAACAGGTCGAGTCGGAAGCTCAGAAACTGGGCGAGCTGGGACCCGTATGCGGGGGCCGCGAACCGGCCGATCTCGCGCATCTCGTTGGCGCTCGGCCGCTCACCCTCGTCGTCCGGGAGCGCCGTCGCGAAGAGGATCACCAGACCCGCGGCGGCCGCCGCTCCTGCCCAGACCAGGGGGACCGCGGGCGGGGCCTGACCGGCCTGCAGGAACGCCGCCGCGACGGCGACGACGGCGACGAGGATCAGCACCCTGCCCGCGAGATCGCGCACGTTCGCAGCGATGAAGAGCTGCCGACCAACGAGGATCGCGCGCTCGTGGGACCCGATGATCGTGAACGTGAACAGGAGCGCGATGGGCAGGACCAGGGCGGTGCCGGTGCCGCTCGCGAGGAACGCCGGCGCCAGCGGCGTGAGCGAGACCACGAGCAGGACCACCGCCGCCGCGGCGCCCTGCACCACCGCGATCGCCGAGAGTCGGACGAGCAGATGCCGCGCGCCCCTGCCGCCTTTCGCGATCACATACCCGAGGCCGCTCGGGAGAGCCAGGCCCAGGGCAGCCACGAGGAGCCCGACCGTCGCGATCGACAGGTCGTAGCCGCCTTTGCCGTCGGGTCCCGCGGTCCGGGCGAGCAGGACGCTCGTGCCGAAGCCGACGACCAACATGGCGACGTACGTCCCGAACGTGTGGACCGCCGAAGTCGCCGCCGATGGCGACCCGGGGTCTGCCGCGGGTGGCGTCGCCGGTTCTGCCGCCGATCGAGGGGCTGTCACCTCCCCTCCAGGGCCGCCGGGATCGTCTTCGCCATGATCTTGACGTCCAGCCAGAGCGACCAGCGGTCGATGTAGTCGAGGTCCAGGCTCGCCCGCCGCTCGAAGGAGTCGTCCCGGCGCGCGGTCACCTGCCAGAGGCCGGTGATCCCCGGCTTCATCGAGAGCCGGCGGCGGTGCCAGACATCGTAGCCCTCCACCTCGCGCGGGGGCGCGGGGCGCGGGCCCACGAGGGACATCTCGCCGCGCAGCACGTTCCACAGCTGGGGGAGCTCGTCGATGCTCGTCCGCCGGAGGAAGCGCCCCGGCGGGGTGACGCGCGGGTCGTCGTCGAGCTTGAATGCGCGCGGGTCGGCGAGGGCGACGAGCTCCGCGTACCGCGCCTCCGCGTCCTTCACCATCGTCCGGAACTTGATGGCGACGAACGGCCTGCCGTGGAGGCCCACCCGGACCTGGCGGAACAGGACCGGCGACCCATCGAACGACCGGATCCAGATGGCGATCGCGAGCGCGAGCGGCGCGAGGAGCACGAGGGAGACCGCCGACACGAGGATGTCGATCGCCCGCTTCAGCGCGAGCCCCACCAGCCGGTCCGGTCCGGAGACGAGCGAGAAGACGGGGACGCCGTCGAGGTCCTCCACGCGGCCCTGCGCGAACGCGCGATCGAGCACGTCCATGGGCACGCGGACGATCTTGCCCTCCTCCATCGCGATGCCGGCGATCGCGTCCACGAGCTCCCACATGGAGAAGGGGAGGCAGATCGCCACCTCGTCCACGACGTTGTGGTGGAGCACGTCCTGCAGGTCCTCGAGCCGGCCGAGGAGAGGCCAGTCCGCGGGGATCGGGTGGTGTCGTTCGTCGTCCAGGAAGCCGGCGACGCGGAGCCCCAGCGCGCGGTTCGCCGCGATCTGCTCCGCGAAGTGCCGCCCGCGCGGTCCCGCGCCGACGACCAGGACGTAGCGCGCGTTCATCCCGCGGAACCGGATCGACTCGAACGCGCGCCGGAGGATCGCCCGCACCGCGAGCGTGAGGACGGCCAGGATCGGGAAGAGGAAGAGGAGGAAGAGGCGGCTGACGTCCGGGAGCTTGAAGAAGAAGAGGAAGGAGAGGGACAGGAGCGCCATGACGATCGTGGCGCGGGCGATGTCCTTCGTCTCCGACCAGATCGACCAGCGTGCTCGGAGCCGGTAGAGCCCGTGGAACCAGAGCACCGCGACCCAGCCGGCCGAGAAGATGGCGAGGAAGGCGACGGGCTCCCGGACGGCCTGGCGCCAGTAGACGGCCCAGTCCGCGCCGAACCGGAGGTACGACAGCCCAAGGAGGACGGCCGCCGCCAGCGCCGCGTCGACGGCGACGAGGGTGACCTGGAGGGCGCGACCGTGGCGGCGGATCATGGGCGTCGGTCATCGTAGCGGACGCGCCATGCGGCCACGGAGAGACGGACGGCCGCGCCGCCCATCCGTCAGTACTTGGTCGACAGGTGGACCTTCCCGTGGCAGGTCAGCGTGCAGCTGCCGCCCTGCGGGTCGATCGGGTCCTTCAGCCACGCATCCAGGCCCAGCGGCTTCCCGTCCACCCCGGTGACGTCCGGCGCGAAGTTCACGAGGCCGGTGTACGTCCCCTGGTCGCCCACCTTGGCCTGGGTGGAGTGCGTCCGGAAGTGGCACTCGCTGCAGATCGCATTCCCGGAGCCGGCTCCGATCGCGGCCCCGTGCCCGTCCTGGCACGGTGTCCCGCCGGGGTTCGTCCCGGCGCCGTGGTCGATCTCCGTGTCCGTGCACGTCCCGGGGTTCATGCCGGTCGCCAGGCCGGAGATGTGGTTGCCGTGGATCCCGAACGCGGTGTCCGACCGCCGGTTGCCGGAGACCGCCGTGAACGGCGCCGTGGAATGGCAGCTGAAGCAGAGCGCGAAGTCGCCGAGGTCCGCCGGCAGGTCCACGTCCTCCGCGTACGTCTTGAGCTCGCGGTCGCGGTACGGCTGGATGAGCAGCCCCCGGTTCGCGCTCGCGTGGACCGGGAGGTCGCCGCCCGCGTCCGGCCTGGTCCCCGCCGTCATCGACCCGTGGCACTGCGTGCAGCGGACGGTGCTCTGGCTGGTGAACGTGCTCCAGAGGCGGTAGGTGTTCCCCGTCTCGGCCACGTCCGTGCAGCTCCCTGACAGGCTGCAGTCCATGAACGGCGAGTCGTTCGTGCCCTTCGCCTCGACCGGGTGGTACGAGGTGTTGGCCGGGTTCAGCTCGCGGCCCTTGTCCAGTGCCCACCAGGACGGGTGAGCCGGGTCGCGCGACGGCAGCGTGGTGTACCCGGAATGGCACTTGAAGCAGAGCTCGTACTCGCGGTCGATCTTCGCGGTGGTCGCCGGCGGGAGGTCGAGCCAGCCGTAGGCGGGGGCGGCGCCCTCGGGCCCGTTGGTGACACGGACGGCCGATGCGAGGCCCACGGCGCCCGACGCGGTCCACCCGGTCGCGGTCTCCATGCTGGGGTCGTCCGTGGTCAGCGTGGGCGAGTGCGGGTTGTGGCAGTCGGTGCATTCGGAGCGGCGGTTGAGCGTTCCCTTGAACTGCTCCAGGTGCGGGTCGGCGGGCTCGTC
This sequence comes from uncultured Chloroflexia bacterium, assembly GCA_963717255.1. Lineage (GTDB taxonomy): Bacteria > Chloroflexota > Limnocylindria > Limnocylindrales > CSP1-4 > CAIYQJ01. Next base: position 74,200 of record CAVQVT010000013.1, read on the forward strand.
AAGCGTCAGCCCTGTCTCGTGGGTGTAGTAGGACGCCGTCGCGGCGTCGTTGGGCGTGGCGGCCGCGTACTGGGCCCCGGTGCTCAGCGGCGCGCCGGTCCCGTTGTGGCAGGTGAGGCAGATGGTGCTGGCCGTGATGTCCGACTGGCCGGCGAGCGGCACGTCGAGTCCCACGGCCGCCTTGATCGCGGCACCGGCGATCGACCCGGTGGACGCCGCCGCCTCGGTCGTGACGAGGCTCGACTCCGCCGCGGCGTGCGTCCGGTGGCAGATGGCGCACGTGTCCGTCGTCAGCGACATGTCCGCGTGCACGTGGGATGGCGACGGGCCGGCCGCTGCGCTGACGGACGCCGCCCGCAAGGAGTAGCCCACCGGCGCCTGGGCGAGCGCGGCGATGCGCTCGGCCTCGGAGGGCTTCATGGTGCCCGGCGAGACACCAGGCTCCGGGTTCGGCGCGAGCTCCACCGTCGCGACGGCGGAAGGCTCGATCGGCGCGGCATCGTCGGTCAGGCGCAGGTCGTAGGCGGTGGCCCAGTCGGCCCAGACAGTGGGACGGACACTGAACTCCACCTCCGTCCAGCCGTCGGCGGTCAGCGTGACCTGCGTCGCCGGGTTCATGCCCAGTGCGTGGACGCCCGTGGAGAACGGGCCGGCCGGCGCGCCGGTCCTCGTGCCAGACTCGCCGATGGGCGCACCGTGCACCTTGTAGTCGGCGGACTCCGTCGCCACGTAGAAGCGCGCAATGCCCACCGCGACGTCCGCCCCGGGAAGCGTGACCCAATCGCCGCGCGATGCGACGGTGGGCGCGGCCAGGCCCGCGATCGGAAGGCCGGCGAGGGTGATCGACTCGACGTCCTGGTACTGGAGCAGCGGCGTCATCGTCACCGGGACCGAGTCCGGGTTCTCGACGCGGAAGCGCACGCGCAGGACGTCGAACTTCTCGACGCCGGACAGCGACGCGTCGTCCGTCCCGTACGTCGCGTCCTTCGTCTTCGGGTCCACGCGTCCGAGCACCCTGCGCTCGATGACGACCTTGGGGGCGACGAGGATCGCGTGCGGCTCAGCGCGGTAGGCCGGCGCCCGGCGCTGCGTGACGCGCGCGGTGAACGTGCCCGTGGACGCCGGGCCGCCTCCCGACCCCGCCGTGGGCGCCACGAGGACGAGCGTCTTCGCGAGCACGTCGCCTGCGCCAACGAGGTCCGGCTGCCAGGTCAGCTCGCCGGTCTTCGGGTCCATGGTGGCGCCGTCCGCGTCCTGGAGGGTCCAGTCGGCGGGGACCGTGGCGTGGAGCATGCCGGTCCGCATGTCGCCGTCCGGCCGTGCGGAGACCGTCACGCGGACCGTGGTCCCCGGGTCCACGCGGTGGCGGCCGGCGGACGGCGCGTCACTCGCGATCGTGATGGCCACGCTCGGCGCGGCCGGCTTCCCGATCACCCCGAAGGTGCCGGGCGCGTCGATCGAGGCGGAGAGCGACGTGATCTCGGCGGTCTCCGGGTCGGTCGTGCGGCCGGTCGTGAGGATCCGCCACGCGCCATCAGGGCCGATCTCGGCGATCCGGAGCGAGGAGCCGACGATCCCGGAGAGGTCGAGGGTCTTCGTGTGGACGACCATCCGGGCCGGGACGCCGAAGCTGGTGACGTCGCCCTTGGTGGGGACCCCGATGGCGCGGAGGACGAACGCCTCCACCGGCGGGATCTCCGCGTAGTCCGGTCCCATCGTGGGGGTGATGGAGAACCGGGTCGCGAACTGGAGCGCGCCGGACGGGAGGATCAGATCCACGTGGCCCAGCTCCACGGTGCCGCCGTTCTCGTCCGCGACGCCGGGCGGGAGCGAGGGCGCGGGGGTGGCACTCGGCGCGGGCGTGGCCGTGGGCGCCGGGCTGTCGCTCGGCGCGGGCGTGGCCGTGGGCGCCGGGCTGTCGCTCGGGGCTGGCGTGGCCGTGGGCGCGGGGCTGTCGGTGGGGGCAGGGGAGTCCGTGGGCGCCGGGGACGGCGTCGGGTCGGGCGCCGGCGTCGGCGTGGGATCCGGCGCGGGAGTCGGATCCGGCGCTGGGGAGGGCGTCGGGTCGAGCGCGGGCGTGGGATCGGGCGCCGGGGTCGGCTCGGCAGCGGGCAGCAGGCCGGGGGCCGCGGGGGCGGCGCCTGGTGCGGTGCTCGATGCGGCGGATGCGCCGCCGTGCGCCGTGAGCGCGACGACGGGGCCGGGGCCGACGGGCCCGAAGGCGAGTGTGAAGCCGGTCACCAGCGTGACGGCGATGACGAACGGCCGCGTGGCGTTCCCCCCCACGTGTCCGCGTCGAGTCATGAGAGACCAGTCCGTTCTGTGGTGGTGCGGTGGGACGCTGTCACTGGATCGAGGTGGCCGGTGGTGGCCGCCGAAGCGGCCACCACGGACCATCGTGTGCTACGGGACGAGCGGGACCGGCACCGGACCGGCCGTGTCGCCTCCGACCTTGGTGTTCGTCGGGTCGTGGCAGGCCTGGCAGGTGCCGCGGTTGTCGACCTTCAGCAGGAAGCTGCTGTTGGAGATCGTCGTGGCGTCGCCGGGGACCACCTCGAACGCGGACGAGTAGTCGCCCGTCATCGCGGCGTTCGAGCCGTGGGCCACGTGGCACGTGGTGCACGGCTTGTTGCTCGACGTCGGGTGGCGATACGTGAACGGGAAGGACGTGCCCGTGCTGTTGTTGTACGCGCCCTCGCCGCTCGGGTACGTGACGATGCTCGTACCAGTGCTGGTCGTCGTGGTGAGCCGCGTGTGGCACGTGGCGCACCAGGCGTTCATCTGGTAGTTGAACCGTGCCGTCCCGGTGTTGATGCCGTTCGGGGCGTCATCGCCGTTCGAGCCGGTGGTGGTGACGTTCCACGGCACGCGCCGGTGGAGGTAGTCGCCGGCCGTCGCGCCGTAGCTCGTCACCTGGCTCGCGAGGAGCGAGTTGGCGGGCGGGAACAGCTGGATGACGGTGTAGTTGCGCGCGTCGCCGGCCGGCGGCAGGGCCGCGTCGGTGACGGTGATGCCCGCGGTCGGCGGCACGAAGCCACCCGCCGTGGAGCTGATCGGGATCGCGTTCAGGATCCGGTAGGCCCCGTTGCCGTGCGGGTTGTGGCACGTGGTGCACTCGACGTCCACCGACGCGCCGATCCCCGCGGCGGTGCCGTTGCCCCAGGCGGGGCCCACGCCACCGTGCACGGAGGTCACGTTCCCGGCGGTCGCCGAGACCGGGACCTTCGCGAGCTGGGAGTACTGCGGGGGCGGGCCAGCGCTACGCACGTACGTGATGCGATAGGTCGCACCCGACGCGATGCGCGCCTGGACGAACCCGCCGTTGCGGAGCGCGCCGAGGGCGGCCCCGCGGCCGGTCCCGCCGGTCCCGGTCGGGGTGTACTGCTGGCCGGTCTCGACGTCCGTCGTGGCCCCGATGCCGGCGGCACCGTGGCAGGCCAGACAGAACGCCTCGCCCTCATCCTCGATGAGGAGGAGCGCGCCCTGCGCGGTGTGCGCGCGATGGCACCCGGCGCAGGAGTCGGCGTTGATGCCGCCGGATCCGTTGTTGATGGCTGCGACGTGCGGTCCGCCGTCCGCGAAGACGGGGATCGCGGCAAGGAACAGCCAGACGGCGCCGCCTGCGAGCAGGAGCGTCAGTCGCCTCACTGTCCTCACCTCCTTTCTGGGCTACGTAGCTAGTCGTGTGGAGCCACGAAGATGCGGCTCATCGCGCTAGGCCTCCTCCCGGCTCCCCCCTCTCTCCCTTCCGAGCTTCATGCTGTTCTCCGTGTAAGCGTGTGCGAGCCGCCGGCCATGCGACCGGCGGCGACGATCACGGCGTCTGCACGCCCGCCGCGGTGACGGACCCCGTGGGGTCGTGGCACATCTGGCAGGTCCCGCGGTTGTCCAGCTTCAGGAGCCGGCTGCTGGCGGAGACCGGCGTGCCGCCCGGGTACGGGAACGCACTGGAGTACGACCCGTTCATGACGGCGTTGGAGCCGTGCGCCACGTGGCACTGCGTGCATTCGGGCACGACCGAGGTGGTGTGCCGGAACGCGAAGATCGCGTCCCCGCTGGGCCCGCCGTCGTAGGTGGCGCTGCCGCCGCCCGCCATGTAGCGGGTGTGGCAGGTGACGCACCACGCGGTCATCTGCGTCCGGAACGGCGCGGACGGCAGGCCGTTGGGCTTGTCGCCCCGGTTCGCGCCGGTGCAGTTGTTCCACGGGGTGCAGTACCGCCAGTAGTCGGGCGTGCTGCCGCCCAACTGCGAGATGTACTGGACCGGCGGGTTGGTGTAGTTCCGTGTCTGGCCGCTCGGCACGGCGGCCGCGTCGGTCACGTTCGCCGCGCTCACGGGCGGGACGAACGTGGAGCCGGTCGATGCCACCGGGGCCGGGACGGGGTTGAGGATCCGATACTTGCCGTTGCCGTGCGGGTTGTGGCACGTCGTGCAGGAGATCGAGACGCTGGGGCCAGGGTATGGAGTCGTGGGGAACGTTCCTGTCGTCGCGTTGCCCCATGCGATGCCCGGCCCGAAGGCCGTGCCATCGAGGTTCACGTGCCTGGACGTCGTGAGCGAGCCGGTGCTCGCCACCGGGACCAGGCCGGTGAACCCACCCCCCTTGACCGGGACCTGGAAGGACAGTCGCACCGCGCTCCCGGATCCGATCCGGGCCTGGGCGAAGCCGCCGCTGCGGAGCGCCCCCACGATGCCGCCCGACCGATCGATGGCTGCATACTGGATGCCGTCCGCGACGTCCGTCGTCGCCCCGGTGCCCGCGGCACCGTGGCAGACGAGACAGAACGCGGGGCCGTCCTCCTCGATGAGGAGCATGGCGCCCTGAGCCGTGTGCGCGCGATGGCACCCGGCGCAGGAGTCGGCGTTGATCCCGCCGGATCCGCTGTTGACGGACGCGATGTGCGGTCCGTTGTCGGCGAACGCCGGGATCGCGGCAAGGAACAGCCAGACGGCGCCGCCTGCGAGCAGGAGCGTCAGTCGCCTCACTGTCCCTACCTCCCTTCTTGTGCTGAGAGATGCCTGGGCGGAAGGCCGCCCGTGGGCGGATCGATCCGCGTCCTCGTGGGTCCGGTCTCCCTCCTTCCTCCCTTCCGACTCAGTAGCTCCACATCTGGACACGGTTGTTCGCCATGTCCGTCACGAACACGTGGCCGCGGGCGTCCACCGCCACGCCGTTCGGGAACTCGAATGCGCCGTCCGTCCGGCCCTGCGTCCCGACGGAGCCGATGTACTCGGGCTTCCGCTGGTCGGGCTGGATGGACTTGTAGATGCGGACGGTGTGACCGGAGGTGTCCACGACGTACACGCGACCCTGGTCGTCCACAGTGACGCCGCGCGGGAGGCCGAGATCGCCCTCGCGGACACCGCGAGGCACCCCGCCGATCTCGCGGCCGTCGGGAGCGAAGACGCGCAGCTGGCCGTTGTTCGAGTCGGCGACGTAGATGTTGCCGTCCCTGTCCGGCCAGACGCCGTTGGGGTAGTTGAAGCCCTCGCCCACGTTCCCGGCGTACGTCCCGTCGGGGGTGAACCTGTGGACGCTCTGCGGGGTGGCCACGTCGGTCACGTACATCGTCCCGTCCGATCCGAACCCGATGCCGAGTGGCAGCCAGCCCTTGTCGTTCATCTCCTTGCCCGGGTCGAACGTCCGGCGGTAGACGCCGTCACTCGAGTAGACGTAGATCCGCGCGGTCACCCGATCGCTGACGTACACGTCGCCGTTGGCGGGGTTGATCGCCACGTACACCGGGACGTGATCCGTCTCGACCTCCGCCGTCGGGGGCTTCAGCTCGCCGAGGGCGTTGCCCTTCGCGTCGAAGACCACGACGGTCTTGTTGCCGCTCGTCTGCGCGACGTAGAGGCGGCTGCCGTCCGGCGTCACCGCCACGCCCGTCGGCGACGCGGCGTTGTAGATGCTGTAGCCGTAGGCGGGCAGCGGGTTCGTCACGACGGGCGGGATGACCGGGAGCTCGCTCACCGGCTTGCGGGTCACCAGGTACCAGCCGGCGAAGAGCGCGACCAGCCCGAGGACGATGAGGAGGAAGACCAGCAGGGCGACCCGGCGGCGTCGGCGCCGCGGCGGGGTGGGGGCGATGCCGACCTCGGCGCCGACGACCGCGGCGGCTGCGCCGGCGCCCGCGCCGGCCATCGCGAGGGCGGCGCCGGACCCCGGCGCCATGGCCGTCGCCGCGGATGCCGTCGCCGGCACCGCGGCCGCGGGAGTCTCCGCCCCGGGGGTCGCAGCCGGTGCCGCGGACGGCACGGGCTCGGGGGGGTTGAGGGGCTCGGTCATCTCAGGGGTTCGCTCCGGTGCTGGGGGACGCCGCCGGCGCCTCGGAGGCGGCCGGGACGGCGGACCCGTGCGGGTCGGCGGCCCCGCCGGCGATGCGCTGCATCCCGAAGATCGCGTTCGCGTTCTGCGGGTCCTTGGCGAGGACCTTCTGGTACATCTCCTTCGCGGTGGCCACGTCGCCCTGCGACTCGGCGATCTGGCCGAGCCCCAGGAGCGCCTCCATCGCGAACTCGCCGGTGGTGAGCGGCGTGAGGGCGGCGACCGCGACGTCCGGCTGCTGGGTGCAGAAGGCCACCATCCCGTTGGCGTAGGCGGCGCCGTCGGCCTTGCCGAGCGCCGTGTAGGCGCCGGCGAGGTTCTGGTACGGCTCACACCAGCCGGTCGGGACGAGCGCGATCGCCTTCGTGAGGACGTCCACTGCGTCCTGCGCCTTGCCCGTCTGCACGAGCGCCGCACCGAGGACGTTCATCGCGTCCGCGTCCGTCCGGTTGATCTTCAGGGCGGCGGCGAGGCTGGCGATCGCGTCCTCGTACCGGCCCGCGCGGAAGGCGATCTCGCCGAGGCGGAAGTAGGCCTCCTCGAGCTGCGGGTCGGCGTTCGCCGCCTCGCCCTCCTTCGCGATGGCCACGAGCGCCTCGAAGTCCTTCGTCGCGCTGGCATCGTCCTTGAGGAGGAGGTACGCGTTGCCGCGGGCGAGCAGGGCGCCGTGGTGGTCCGGGACCACCTTCAGGACCTCCGCGTATTGCGTGACCGCGTCCTGGAAGCGTTCGGCCTGGAGGTAGCTCGTGGCGAGCGACAGCCGGCCGGTGACGTTGTTCGGCTCCTTGCGGACCGCCTCCTCGGCGGAGGTGACGGCGCGCTGGGCCATGCTGGGCCCGGGGTCCGTGCTGCGGTCGAGGAAGTAGATCACCCCGATGAGGGGGACGATGATCACGATGGCGACGATCGCCCCGACGATCAGGCGGTTGATGGTCCTGTCGGACATGCCGCGCGGCTTTCCTTGTGTCTCTGTCGTCTGCATCGCGAGCCCTGTCCTCGCTTCGTTCTCGTGTCCGGGACGCCGGTGGTGAATGGCGTGTTGATGCGGGGTCGTGGCCCTCGCCCCGTCGGAAGGGGAACGAAGAGCGGAGCGAGGGCCACTTCCCCTGTGGTGCATGGTCGCCGTTGAGCACGTTCGTTCCCATCCGCCGGGGGGTAGAAAAGGGGTACAGGTGCCCGAGCGCGCCGGTGCCGGACGGCGTCTATCCGATGGCCCCCGCCTCTCGGCCCCCGCGTCACGCGAGTGCGTGGGGCGGGCGCGGCGGGCGGGCCCTCGCGCACGCGCGAACAGGTAGTGGCCGGGTCAGGTCGGCCCCCTGGGGCGGGCGGCAAAGTGACTACTTGACTATTCAGATGGGCACTCTAGTATCCATCCCGTGCATGTGAGCCATCCCATCCGCGGGGTCATCCCGAGCCTGGATGCCCCGGTCATCGAGGTCCTGGCGAAGACGACCCGGACGCTCACGGGCCGCGAGGTCGCGCGCCTCGCCGGCACCGGCAGCGTCCGCGGGGTCCGCCTCGTCCTCGCGCGACTCGTCGTGCAGGGGCTGGTGATCGCGGAGGAACGCGGGGGCGCCATCCTCTACCAGGCGAACCGTGAGCACCTGGCGTGGCCGGCGCTCGAGCGGCTCGCCAGGCTGAGGGTGGCGTTGTTCGAGCACCTCGTGGACGAGATCGCGAGATGGCCCATCGCCCCGATCCACGCCTCGGTGTTCGGGAGTGCGGCGCGCGGTGACGGCGACGCCTCGAGCGACATCGACCTCCTCCTCGTCGCGCCGCGCGACGCAGACGCGGAGGGATGGACGGCCCAGATCGACGACCTCCGGCTGCGCGTCGAGAGATGGACGGGGAACCACTGCCAGGTGTTCGATATCGACGAGGCCCGACTCCGAGAGCACCTCGATGCACGTGACCCTCTCGTCGATGCCTTGCTCCGGGACGGCATCGTCGTGGCGGGTGACCCGCTCAAGTCGCTCCTCATCGGCCTGGCAGCGCAGCGGCCGACATGAGCCCGGTAGCGGCGGGCCGGACCGCCGCGTGCGGTCCGGATGAAGGCCGCATCCGCCTGCGGCAGGCTGAGTCATTCCTCCTGGTCGCAGAGCTGGTCCTGGCGCAGCCCGACGACCCGGACCTTGCCCTCACGAGCGTGGCTGCATCCCTCGCCGTTCTGGCAGGGATCGCGGGCGCCGATGCCGCTTCGTGCAGCTCACTCGGCCACCGCGCCCGTGGCCGGGACCATCACGATGCCGTGCGGCTCGTGGAGTCGATCGGCCCGGACGGCGCGCGGATCGCCCGCCACCTCTCCCGCCTCCTGGACCTCAAGGACGGGGCGCAGTACGGAGTCCTCCCGATCGGCCGGCCGCGTGCAGCGATGTCGGTCGGGTGGGCAGCTCGGGTGGTGGAGAACGCGCAGCGCCTCATGGACGCCCGCTGACCGCGCTCTCGACGCGTCGAGGCCTGGGCGCGGCCGCCTCCTAGACGCCGGCCCAGCCGACCTCGATCGTGTCCGCGCCCGTCTGGCGTGTCTCGAACCGCCACATGGGGCCCGGCGGCGGGCCGCTCACCACCTCGCCGTCGATCGTGAAGATCCCGGGGTGGCACGGGCAGACGAAGTGCGACTGGTCCGGCTTCCAGTCCACGACGCACGCCTGGTGCGTGCAGAACGGGACGAAGGCGACGACCGAGTCGTCCGCCTGCTTCACCAGCCACGCGCCGCCGCGACCGGGGGGCATGGAGCCCAGGGGTGGGGTGGCCTCGGGCACGGAAGGCGCTGAGGGCGTCAGCTCGAACTCGACGAACGTCGGCACGCCCACCTCCAGGCCGGCGGTGCTGACGGCGATCCAGCGGTTGGGCGAGGGGTACGGGCCGTACGGGGTGCCGCACGCCGCGAGCGAGACGGCCGAGGCGCCGGCGAGGGCCACCGAGCCGGCGAGGAAGGCGCGGCGCGACAGGCACGGGGCGGTCGAGGCGGCCGGGGACGCGTCGGCGGTCCCCGGCCGGGGCGCGGGGGTGCTCTGCGCGGGCGCGGGCGCGAAGGGGGTCTCGTCCGGCATCGGTCGATCCAGGCGCGTCATCCGCCGATCGTAGCGCGGGCGGTCGCCGGGCGCGGTCGCCGGGCGCGGCCGCCGGGCGCGGCCGCCCTACAGGACCCGCGTGCCGGACGTGGTCGCCGCAAGGCCGAGCGCGAGCGCGCTGGCGGGGGCGAGTGCGCCGATCGGTGCGAGTGCGCCCTTCTTCATCCCGCGAATCGCCGCCAGGATGCCGTCGGGCTGCGCGGGGATCTCCTCGCGGTGCACGGAGAACGCGTGGCCGTTGTCCATGCCGACGTCGATGAGGAGCGCGTCCGGGGCGAACCGGATGAGGTCGTAGGCGGCGAACGTGCTGTTCCGCTCGACGATCACGACGTCCGGGCAGGCCGCCAGGGCCTGCTCCACGGCCGCCATGTCGTCGGCCGCGAGGTGCGCCACGGAGAGCTCCGGCGCGCAGCCGAGCACCTTCGCGAGGCCCTCGCCGAGCAGCGGATGCGTTGCGAGGATCACGACCGTGACCCTCTGCGCGTCCTCCATCCCATCCCCGATGAGCCTCCGGCCGCGACCCGCCGGCATGGCTCCCCTTCCATCGAGGATGCTAGGGGGGCGCCGGCGCGGGCGCTATCCCCGGTCGGGTACAAAGTCGGGGGATACGGGTCTCTATCCCGGGGTACCGGTCGGCCCACCGGCGGACACCCTCGTTGGCGAGACCGGGCGGGCGGCCGGGCGGCACGGTGGCGGCGCGGGCCGCGTCCGCGGCGAGCAGGCGCAGCGCTCGAGGCTGCGGCGCCCCGCAGATCCGCCTTTGCGCGCGGCGCAAGAAGCGTGGCGGCCGATGCGGTCGAGGGCGACGGAGATGCCGATCCGCTGCGCCGCGGGCAACTGGGCTGCACCAGGTCGCCCGCCAAGCGCCTGACGTGCACCGGGCTTGCGTCCAGCGCACGACAGTCGCCCGCTCGTCGACCCGCTCTGCAGGTCTTGCCCCTGACGCACGCCGGAGGCGCGGATCTGCGCGTGGCGCAGGATGCCACCGATCGAGGCCGATGGCCAGGACCGGCCCCGCGGCCGAGGGCCGGGACAGGCCCCGCGGCCGCGGGCCGGCGGCCCGCCCTTCTCGTTCACCAAGTGCCCAGAAGGTCGCTGTCCGCGAGGGTCGTGTCGGGTATCACCCTCGGCCCTGGCTGACCCGGACCTGTCGCGGCCGCCCCGCCGTGCCCCGCGCCCGGCGGAGGCCGCCCGCGGGCCGTCAGGCCGGGGGCTCGGGTCTCCGGCCCATCCCCTGGCGGACGACGTACGCCGCGGCCTGGATCCGGTTCTCCAGGTGCAGCTTCTCGAGGGCGTTGTGCACGTGGTTCTTCACGGTGCCCTCGGTGATCGAGAGCCGGGAGCCGATCTCCTTGTTCGACAGGCCCTCGGACACGAGCTGCAGGATCTCGATCTCTCGCCGGGTGAGCGCGGGTCCCTCGGGCGTCGCGCTGCCCGAGGAACGGATCGGGCCGGCGGACGCTCCGCCGCTGGCGCCCCAGCCGCGGAGCGCGGTGAGGACGCGCCCGGCGATCGCCGGCGAGAGCGGCGTCTCGTTCCGCATGACCGAGCGGAGCATGTCGTACAGCTGCTCGGGCCGGAGGTCCTTGAGCAGGTAGCCGTGCGCCCCGTACCGGATGGCGTCGAAGAGGTCGTCCTCGTCCTCCGAGACGGTGAGCATGACGACCTTGGTGGCGGGCACCTGCTCGCGGATGAGTCGCACCGCCTCGACGCCGTTCATCACCGGCATGTCCACGTCCATCACGACGAGGTCGGGCTGGAGGGCGCGCGCCTGCTCGACCCCGTCGAGGCCGTTCTCGGCCTCCCCGACCACCGAGAAGTCGGGCTGGTCGTCGATCAGGGTGGCGATCGCCTTGCGGAAGAGCGGCTGGTCGTCGACCAGAAGGATCCGGATGGGATCGTCAGGTCCCGGCACCGGTCACCTCGAGCATGCTGTGTAGCGCGTACGGCGGGACGGGCACGCGCGCGATGACACGCGACCCACGGCCCGGCGCGGAATCGATCGACAGGGTACCGCCGATCAGCTCCATCCGTTCCCGCATGGAGTGGAGGCCGAACCCGTCGCGGTCGAGGAGCGTCCCGCCGAGGTCGAAGCCCCGCCCGTCGTCTTCGATGACGATGGTGGTGGCGTCCTCGTCCGACGCGATGTGCACGATCGCGGTCTTCGCGCCCGAATGCTTGCGGACGTTCGTCAGCGACTCCTGGATGACCCGGATGACCTGGACCTCGGCGCGCGGGGAGAGGGGCGGCTCGGCCTCCAGGTCGGTGTCGAGGGAGGCGGCCACGCCCGATTGCTGCGAGTACTTCACGAGGTACGCGCGGAGGCCCTCGATGAGCCCGCGGTGCGGCCGGCTGGCCTCGCGGAGCCCGAGCAGCGCCTCGCGCACGTCCCGGTACGCCTCCTCCTGGATGTCGGCGAGGTCGCCCAGCTCCTGCTCCAGCGCCGGCTGGGCCCGGATGTCGTCGCGCGACGCCATCGACCGGAGCCGGATGTGCGTCGCACCCAGGACCTGGGCGAGGCTGTCGTGCATCTCGCGGGCGATCCGCTCGCGCTCGGCGAGGATCGCGGCCTGACGCTCGTTGTCCCGCTGGCGCTCGCCCACCAGCGCGATGCTCGCGAGGCTGGCCAGGCTCAGGAGGAAGCCGCGATCGCGGCTCGTGTACGGCTTGTCGTCCCGGCGGCCCACCATGAGGTCTCCGAGCGGCCCGTCCCCGCTCTCGAGGCGGACCTCCAGGCTGGCGACCAGGTCCGGCGCCGACCGGACCGGGCACGCGAGCGGTCTCTCCGGCAGGTTCGCGAACCGCTCGGGCTCGGTGCACAGGCACAGGGTCCCGTCCGCGAGTGGGTAGAACGCCGCGCCGATCCCCTCGGCGTCGATCTGCTCGGAGGCCGAGCGGCTGAGGCAGAGGACGGCGTCGTCGCTCTGCAGCAGCTCCCGGGCATGCCGGATCACCGCCGCGAGGATGTCCGCGAGGGGGTGCTGGTTCGAGACCTGGAGGAGGATGTCGTAGAAGGCGTGGCCTTCGAGCCGGCGCCTCTGCAGGTCGCTGATCAGCGACGTCATCTGGATGCTGCATGCGAGCTGGTGGCCGATGTTCGCCAGCGTCGCGCTCTCGAGCACGTCCGGCTGCTCGGCGTCCGGGGGCATGTGGAGGCGCATCCGCCCGACCACGGACGGGCCCACGGCGAGCGGGATGTCGATGAGGTGAGGGACCTCCGCACCCAGAGGCGGCACCGTGGGCCCGTGCGGGCTCACGACCACCCGCCGCTCGATCGCTCCCTCGCCGCGCGGCCCGTGCTCGCGGGGGAAGACGGTGACGGTCGCCTCGGTCGCGCCGGTCGAGGAGACGACGCTCTCGAGGGCGGCGTCGATGACCTCCTCCACGCCGAGCTCCCCCTGGACGGCGGTGGAGACGGCATTGACGGCGGCGAGCTCGCGGTTCTGGCGGATCACGGCTCGCTGGGCACGCTCGATCAGCGTGAACATGGCGGCCGCGAACGCGAGGACCGCGACGATGAGGACCGCCGCCAGGGCGACGTACTCGGCCTGCTGCGTCGGGTCGGTCTCGATGAACAGGAAGCGGAACGCCTCGCCGATCACGACGAACGCGATCGGCAGTGCGACGCCGATGACCTTGAGGCGACCGAGGTCGACCGAGGCCCCCGACTCCGTCGCCTTCTGCCGCGCCGCCGTGCTGCGCTCCACGCTCCCCTCGTGCGGTCCGTCCGGGTGGGGGAGCGGCGCGCGGTGCGCCCGGGATGCCCCCACGCCGGCGCCCGACACGCTGCGTGCCACGCGCCCGCGCGTGCGAGCTTCGTCCGCGGAGTCTCCCCTTCCGGCGGGTGTCTCCGCATGGTACTCCCTGCGCCGAACAGCGCAGCCCGGGGCGGACCTCCAGGTGGTGCGCGGACGCCCCGGTGCGTCCGAGGGCCGGTCCCGGTCACGGCGCATCGGTGTGGTCTCATTCCCTGTCCCGGCGCCCCCGCGCGGGGCCCGTCCCGGTCCGTCGGCCCCTCCGATACGCCGAACGGTCCACTTGCGCAGGCGCGACTGCCGGCGCAGGATGCGGCTCTCCGCCGGCGGCCCGCCGACCGGCGCCGCGAAACGGTCCGAGGGGGCGTCGGAGGCCGATTGGAAGACGCGATCGTCATCGGGGCCGGACAGGCGGGGCTCGGCATCAGCCGGCTGCTCGTCCAGCGCGGCGTGCCGCACATCGTCCTGGAGCGCGGCCGCATCGGCGAGACCTGGCGGAGCCAGCGGTGGGATTCCTTCACGCTGAACACGCCCAACTGGCTGAACCGCCTGCCGGGCGACGAGGCCGAGATCGAACCGCGCGACGGCTTCCTCCCGCTGCGGCCGTGGATCGAGCGCATGGACGCATACGCCGCGGCCAACGCGCTCCCGGTCCGGACCGGCAACGACGTCACCCGCGTCGAGCGCCAGCCCGACGGCTCCTTCTCGGTCCAGGTGCGGCTGGGACACGCCAGCCACGAGAGCCTCCAGGCGCGGGCGGTGGTCGTCGCGTCCGGGATCCAGCGGGTCTCACGGATGCCGCGGATCGCGCGGTCGCTCCCGCTGCTCGAGACGCTCTCCATCCACACGGCGCACTACCTGAACCCCGCCCAGCTGCCGTCGGGGGGCGTGCTGGTGGTCGGCTCGGGCCAGTCGGGCACGCAGATCGCCGAGGAGCTCGTCCTCGCCGGCCGCACCGTCCACCTGTCCGCGAGCCGCGTCTCCCGCGTGCGCCGCCGGTATCGCGACCGGGACATCCTGGAGTGGCTCGCCGAGACCGGGTTCTTCGACCAGCGCGTCGAGGACCTCCCTGACCCGGCGATGAGCCGCGCCGCCCAGCCGCTCGCGTCCGGCCTCGGGCGGCATGGCCACACGGTCAGCCTGCAGTGGCTCCAGAGCCTGGGCGTCCGCCTGTACGGGCGGCTGCGCCATGTGTCGGGCGGTCATCTGTCGTTCGAGGACGACCTCGGTGCCACCATCCGGTTCGCCGATGAGTCGTCGGCCATGGTGAACGCCCAGATCGAGGCGATGATCGCGGCGCGTGGCCTGGGAGGTTCGGTCGCCCCGCTTGAGCCCGATCCGGCCGATGAGCCGCACCCGGACCCGGCGTCGGTCCACACGCCGCCATCGCTCGGCCTGGACGAGGCCGGCATCGGGACGGTCATCTGGTCCACGGGCTTCGGCGGCCGGTTCGACTACCTGGAGCCCGACGTCCTCGACGAGCGCGGCATCCCGCGGTACGACGGGGTCGAGACGGCGGTCCCCGGGCTGTACGTCCTCGGATTCCCCTGGCTCACGTGCCGGAGGTCCGGCCTGGTCTGCGGGATCGACGACGACGCCCGGCTGGTGGCCGACGCGCTCACGCGACACCTGGCGAACTGACGGCCCGGGGGTGGCGCCGGGGCGCCCGAGGCTGATTCGGCCAGCCCATGCCGTCCCTCTACAGGTCGCTGACCTCGATCACCCCGCGGCGGATCGCGAACTTCAGGAGCTCCACTCGGTCGTGGAAGCCGAGCTTCTCCATGATGTTCGCGCGGTAGTTGTGGACGGTCTGCTCGCTCAGGTGGAGCGTCTTCGCGATCTCGCGGTTCGTGTGGCCCACGGCGGCGAGGAGCAGCACCTCCCGATCGCGCTCGCTCAGCGAGTCGTACACGTCCTCCACCTGGCCCTGCGGGCTCCGGAGGACGTACGTGTTCACCATCTTGGTGACGATCGACGGGCTCACGTACGTCTGGCCGCGGCTGACGCACCGGAGCGCGTTGACGACGTCCGCGGGTTGCTCGTTCCGCGTGAGGAACCCGTCGGCTCCCGCCTTGAGCGCGAGCGAGAACTGCTCGTGCCCGCACCGGCAGTCGAGCGCCAGGACCTTGAGGGCCGGCTGTGCCGCCTTGATCGACTCGATCGTCTGGAACGACGAGCACCCGTCGTGCCCGAACGGGATGCATTCGGCGATCACGACATCCGCCGCCGACTTCTCGAGCTGGCCGAAGAGCGCGTCGCGGCTGTCGACCTCCCCGATGACCCGCATGTCGATCTCGCCGTCGATCGCGGCCCGGTACCCGACGTTGAGCATCGGGAAGTCGAAGATGGCGAGCAGGACCCCCAGCTTCGCGTTACGGCCCGGGGTCTGCCCGTTGGATCTCACGTGAGGCTACCTCGGCATCGAGGCGCGCCGTCGCTGGGACGCGCCGGCGGCGTATGGCAACTATCCGGGAGCGCCCCACCTGTTCGGGCAGGGTCATCCGGCTCGTTGTGGTGCGGCCGGTCGACCGGGGCGGCCCGGGTCAGTGTGCCCGTCGCGAGGTGTCAGGGGTTGGCCGAGGACGACGGCAGCGGCAGCGTCGCGCCCGGCGATCGCTTCGCCCCCGGGTCGTGACAGAAGGCGCACTGGCCCTCGCGCGAGGCCAGGTCGTGCGGGGCGACCGGCGCGGCGTTCGGGTCCACGAGGTGGCACGCGGTGCACGTGTCGTCCGTGCGGGTCGCGTGGCTCGACGGCAGCGCACCGGTCTTCCCCGCCGTGTGGCAGGACCTGCAGGCCACATTGAGCGAGAGCGTGTGCGGAACCTGCGGCGCCGTGTTCTCGGACGAGCGGTGGCAGAGCCAGCAGGTGGTCTCCTTCCAGCCCTTCATCGTGTCGGGGAGGTGCGCCCTGGTGGTCCCGTGGCAGCTCAGGCAGTCGAGCTGGAGCTCCGCCGGGTGGGGTCGGTCGGGCGCCGGTGCGGAGTGCTTCGTGTGGCACACCGTGCACTGGTCCTTGTGGAGCCCCGAATGGCCGGGGGCGGTCTCCACGAGCTTGTTCGGCGCGTGGCAGCCCGTGCAGTCGGTCCACCCCTCGAGCGGGTGCGCGAGCGGCGGGATCGGCCGTGAGCCGATCCCGCCGTCGGGCGTCCCGTGGCAGGCGTCGCAGTCGCCGAGCAGGTCCATGTCGATCTCCTCGGAGATCGGCAGGGACGGACGGACCGTGGGGGCGGGGGGCGACGGCGGGAGGACGACCACGTCACCCGGGTCGCTCCCCACGAGCCCGATGGCCACGCCGATCGCGCCGCCGAGCAGCACGACGCCGATGACGAGCCCCGCGAAGCCCGCCGCGGTGATGACGGTCCGGCCGTTGATGGTCATCGGTCAGTGCTCCGCCGGCGCCGGGCCGTGCGCATGCGGCGCCTTGGGCGGCGGGTGGTACGGCCGATGTGCCTCGTCGTCCGGGTGCGGCTCATGCCGACCCCAGCGCGAGAGGATCGGGAGGTGGTCGCCGGTGTGCTCGCTCATGTCGAGATACCGCTCGCAGAGCGTGTACGCGAACGCGAGGAACCCGAACGCCCCGATGACGACCGCGATCTCGACGGGGCTGGGGATGTACTCGTTGTACGGGAACGAGGCCACGCCCGCCGACGTGGTGGAGGAGACGATCTGACCGGCGTTGACGAAGAGCACGCGGTCCAGGAAGACCCCGGCGAACGTCAGCACGGACGCGAGGAAGAGGCCGCGGACGGCGTAGAAGCGCGGGACCACCACGAGGAGGAGGGGGATCACGAGGCCCAGGAGGACCTTCCCGATCCAGAAGGTCAGGGCGAGCGGTCCCAGGACCATCGCCCACATGGCGTCGGAGAGCCCAGGGACCCCGCCGTACAGCGACGTGAGGACCTGCCACCCGACGACGAGGAGAGCGGTGAAGAGCGCGATGGTCAGGAGGACGCGCAGGCCCGGGATCGCGAGGCTCTCGGCCCGCTCCCAGCCCGCCAGCCGGAACTTCACGACGCAGGCGAAGACGATACCGAGGAGCGCGATGCCGGCGAGGAGCGCCGCCATGAGCAGCGACGGCGGCGTGAAGCTGCCGTGCCAGAACGGCTTGGACGCCAGGACGCCGAAGACGGCGCCCAGCGTGGACGGCGCCAGGATCGCCATGAACGACGCGAGCAGGCACGAGACGTTGTGGATGCGCTCGTGCCCGCGGAACATGCTCCAGACCTCGATCATGAGGAGGAAGAGGTAGCCGCCGTAGAGCACGCCCATCCACCACATCGGCGACAGGGGCGATGGCGAGAGGACGGCGCCGAAGACGAGCCGGAGCGGGTAATGCAGGTCGAGCAGGATCACGCCGAACGCCGTGATGAGGCTCAGGAGCGCGAGGAGCGCGTGGCGCTTCTCCAGCGGCCGGAAGCGGTCGATCCCGAAGACGGTGCCCAGGGACGACGCGAGGCACAGGCCCGACGTGGTGATCGCGAAGAAGACGTACGCCGTGATGAGGATCCCCCACTCGAACGACGGCCGCGTGCCGAAGACCTCGTCGCCGGGGTTCAGCGAGAAGACGGCGCCGACGGCGCCGATCGCGAGGAGGACGAGGAGGAAGCCGAACCAGATCCTCAAGGGGCGCGGCATGCTCGCCACGTCCGCGCGGAACGCGCGCCACGCAAGGCGCGGGCTCAGGGTGACGGTCCGGTCGCCGACGGTGACGGAGGGTGCCATCACCCGACCTCGCCTTCGAGGCCCACGTACTTCACGCGGGGCTTCGTGCCGAGCTCCGGCTTCATGACCACGGTCCGCTTGTTCTCGAGCTGCATGGTGACCGGGTCCGTGGGGTCGTCGAGGTCGGCGATCTGGCGGGCCTGGACGGGGCAGACCTCGACGCACGCGGGCCGCATCCCCCGCGTGATCCGGTGGTAGCAGAAGGTGCACTTGTCCACGACGCCGGCGTAGCCCATCGGCGTGATCTCGCCGCTCGGGACCAGGTAGCGCGCGCCGTACGGGCAGGCCACCACGCAGTAGCCGCAGCCGATGCAGCGCTCCTGGTCCACGAGGACGATGCCGTCCGGCGTGGTGTACGTGGCGCTCACCGGGCAGACCGACGTGCAGGGCGAGTTCTGGCACTGCATGCACAGGCGCGGCACGAAGTACGCCTGGCCGGCCGTCTGACCCGCCTCGGCGAGCTCCGGGGGCTCGGCCGGGAAGCCCTCGATCCCGCCCTCGGGAGACGTGATGAGCAGCTTCCCGTCATCCTGGACGACGTGGAGCTCCACCCATGTCCGGTTGTATTCCGGCGCGGGCGGGACGTGGTTCTCCTCCTTGCACGCCTTCACGCAGTGGCCGCAGCCGATGCACCGCGTGGTGTCCACCAGGAAGCCCCAGGAGTGCGCGTACGGGTCGTACGGCGGGGCGGACGACTCGGTGCCGGACGCGGAGGTGTCCGAGGCGGCCGCAGTCCCGACACCGCCCGACGGCAGCAGCGAGGCGATCGCCTGGGAGCCGGCCAGGCCCGCGCAGACCGCGAGGCCCGACTCGAGGAACCGGCGCCGGGAGAGCGTCATCGGCCTCCGCCTCTCCGGTCCGCGGGCGTGTGAGCGGGGGTCATCGGGGTCACCATCTCAGGGGTTCGTCGTCGGCAGGGGGATCACGCGTGGCGTCCCCTCGCCGGGCTTGTGGCAGCCGAGGCAGACGGAGTCCTCGGAGAGCCGGTGGCCGGCGGGCATCGGGCGGACGCCGTTCGTCGTCGTCGTCCCGTGGCACGTGATGCACGCGGGGATGCCCTCGAGCGTGTGCAGGATCCGCGGCGGCGGGATCGCGATCGCCGTGTGGACGTCGTGGCACTGCAGGCACGATGTGCCGGGGAAGTGCTTCGCTGGGTCGACCGAGTGGAAGGCGTCCGGCTGACCGAGGCGGGCGGCGTGGCAGACGGTGCACAGGGCGTCCGTCGGCGGGATGGGGCGCGGGGCACCCTCGACCGGGATCGGCGAGGCCTCGCCGGCCTCCGACTGGTCGATCGCCTCGATGGACTCCGGCACCGGGGCCGTGGCGACGTGCGCGGCGAGCGGCCCATGGCACGTCTGGCAGCCGACGACGATGTGCTGGGAGCCGGACCACTTGGAGTACTCGGTGACGTGGCAGCGGGCGCAGAGGCTCGAGTCGGCGGCGTACTGAGGGGTGAGCGCCGCCCACTGGCGGGCGTTGCGCGTGTCGTGCCGGCCGTACTGTTCGTAGAAGGTCGCCGCGGCGACCGCGCTGACGGCGAGGACGGCGACGAGGAGGATCGCCAGGCCGACGGCGACCATGCCGTACTTCAGCCAGCCGACGACGCCCCTGGGGCGCCCGACCCGCTCGCCGAGTCGCCGGAGGGCCGAACGGATGCCGCTCACAGGTCGGCCACCTCGATGACCCCCCGCTTGATCGCGTACTTGAGCAGCTCGACGCGATCGTGGAAGCCGAGCTTCTCCATGACCGACGCCCGGTGGTTGTGGACCGTCTGCTCGGAGAGGCGGAGCTCGCGGGCGATCTCGCGGTTCGTGTGCCCGACGGCGGCGAGCCGGACGAGCTCGCGGTCCTGCTCGCTCAGCGAGTCGTAGACATCCTCGGCGTAGCCGTCCTGGCCGCGGAGGACGTAGGTGTCGATCATCTTCGTGACGATGGACGGGCTGACGTACGCCTGGCCGCGGTGGACGGCGCGGATCGCGCTCGTCACGTCCGAGGGCAGCGCGTTCCGATTCAGGAACCCGTCGGCGCCCGAGCGGAGCGCGAGCGAGAACTGCTCGGTGCCACACCGGCACTCCAGGGCGAGGATCCGCAGCGCCGGGCTCCCGCTCTTCAGGGTCTCGAGCATCCGGTAGGACATGCAGCCGTCCCCGCTGTACGGCTGGCACTCGACGATCGCGACGTCGGCCCCGGTCCGCTCTGCAGCGTCGCGGATCTCGTCGCGGCCGGCGGCCTCGCCCACCACCTGCATGTCGCCCTCGGCATCGATCACGGTGCGGTAGCCGGCCGAGAGCAGGGGGAAGTCGAGGATCGCGAGGAGGATGCCGACCTTCTCCCCGCCCATGCCGGGTCCGCTGGCCATCATGCCCGTCCCCTCATCCTCTTCCGCGGCGCTCAGCGCGCCTCTGCGCGCTTGCGGTGGGCGCGGTGGCGGATGACGAGCGCCCACACGACCGGCGTGAGGAAGACCGCCACGACCGTGAGGATCAGGCCGATGCCCGCGGCGACGTTGCCGAAGAAGAAGAAGAGCGCGTTGTCGATGACGAAGGCGGCGACGAGGACGAACCCGACGGTCAGCGCGCTCAGGGCGATCCAGGTGCCGAAGAGCGCGGGCGCGCCCTCGACGTTGCCCTTCCGCAGCTCGTAGACGAGCCACACGACCATCACGATGAACCCCACCAGCGCTGCCGCCAGCACCGCCAGGACCATCTCGTCTCTCATCCGACCATCCTCCTCCGCCGCGATCGAGGCCCGCGCGGCACCCGGCGCGGCGTGTCCGGCGTCCATGCTGCGGGGCCGCGGGGTCCCGGATGCAGGCATCGACGGCCCCGGCGCGCGCGACGGCCGCCATGAAGCCGACGACGGTCGCATGCGTGACGACGACGGTCGTCGGAATCGCTATGTCGATGGGTAGAGGAACGACATACGTCGATGCCGGTCACGACGCCCGCGACGGCAGCGGGCGCCTGTACCCAGGGTCGCCGCCACCCGGACGTTTGACCAATTCCGCCCCCGGGGTCATCCTCGACCCCGACACGTCCCCCGTCGGCGGAGGTTGCCGCCTCGTGAGCCACCCCATCCACGGCGCGATCGGCCGCGCTCGTGTCGCCGTCCTCGCGGCGGCCCTCGCGGTCTCGCTCGGCGCCCTCGTGCCGTCCGCCGCCCCTGTCGCCGGGGCCGCGTCGGCCGGCGACGGCGACGTCTCCGGCGCGCCCGCGTCCCAGGTCGTGGCGGCGCTCGGCGCCCGGCCCAAGACCCCGGATCGCCCGGTGCCGGCGAACATCCGCCCGGCCATCGCGGCCGCGACCCGCGACTACCCGAAGCCGTACTTCGACGGCTGCCACGTCGAGCAGGACGGCGGCCTCCCGGACGACATCGGGTGCACGTACGGGCGGATCAACGGATCGAAGACGATCGTCCTCTTCGGCGACAGCCACGCGCTGTCCTGGTTCCCGGCCGTCGAGAAGATGGCCCTCCGGAAGGGCTGGCGCCTCCTCTCGCTCACGATGTCCGCCTGCACCCCGGCGGAGATCCCCGCCTACATCCCGAAGAACAGGACCGTCTCCGAACCGTGCGCGGAGTGGCGAGACGCGACGCTGGGCCTCATCGAGCTGATCAGCCCAGCCGTCGTCCTCGCGGCGGGGACCCGCGGCTTCGCGACGGTCGACGCGTCCGGGACCGTCCTCACCGGCGCCGAGCGCACCGCCGCATGGGAGGCTGGCATCGAGCGCACCATCGACCGCCTGAAGTCGTCGGGCGCCCGCGTCATCTGGGTCGCGGACACGCCGATCGCCCGCGTGGACCCGCCGAGGTGCCTCGCCCGCCACATGCGGAGCACGCTCGCGTGCGCGACGCCGGTCTCGTACGCCGTGAACGCCGCATGGCTGAGCGAGGAGCACCTCGTCACGCAGGTGGAGAGCGTCGGCTTCATCGATCCGTCGCTCTGGGTCTGTCCCTCGAGCCCGTGCCCAGCCGTGATCGGCAACCTCCTCGTGTATCGCGACGCCGGACACATGACCGCCACATTCATGGCGTCGCTCTCGTCGCGCCTGGAGAAGGCGGTCCTCGCCGACCTCGCCGCGCATCCCTGACGCCCGGGCGTGACCTTCGGCCCGAACGGACGTCGCTTCCGCACTGGCCGCGACCCGCCCGGGCCCGGAGAGTGCGAGCCATGACGCCCCGGGGGCGGCACGGCTCGAGGAGGATGCGGACGTGGCCCACGCGACGACCCGCGGGGCGTATGTCGAGCTCGCGGAACGCCTGAACCGCTTCCCGCAGGGCGCGCCGCCCTCCGACCTCCTCTACCGGATCCTGGGGATCCTGCTGAGCGAGCGCGAGGCCGGCCTCATCGCCCGGCTGCCGATCCGGCCGTTCGACGCGCCGAAGGCCGCCCGGGCCTGGGGGATGCCGGTCGCGGAGGCACGGAAGATCCTCGACGGGCTCGCGTCACGCGCGGTGCTCCTGGACATGGAGACGCCGGACGGCCCCGTCTACATCCTCCCGCCGCCGATGGCCGGCTTCTTCGAGTTCTCGATGATGCGGGTCCGGGACGACATCGACCAGAAGCTCCTCGGCGAGCTCTTCCACGAGTACATCACCGTCGAGGACGACTTCATCCTGGCGCTCTTCACGAACGGCGAGACGCAGCTGGGGCGGGTCTTCGTGAACGAGGAGGCGCTCGACGCCTCCGGCCTGCCGATCGCCGGGCCGCCGAAGGCCGCCCCGGCCTCCCCGGGCCGCCAGGTGGCAGGAGGAGGGCGGGCCTCCCGGGCCCGCAAGGCGCCGGCACCGTCGGGGCTCCCGGGCGACGGCGTCCTGCACGTCCTCGACCACGAGCGGGCGAGCGAGGTGGTGGCGACGGCGACCCACGTCGGGGTCGGCACCTGCTACTGCCGCCACAAGGCCGGGCACGTCGGGAAGGCGTGCGCCGCGCCGATGGAGATCTGCATGACGTTCGGCGGGACCGCCGACGCGCTCATCAGGCACGGATACGCCCGCCGGGTGGACGTGGCGGAGGGGATGGACCTCCTGGTCGAGGCGTACGGCAACGGCCTCGTCCAGTTCGGCGAGAACGTGCAGAAGGACGTGAACTTCATCTGCAACTGCTGCGGCTGCTGCTGCGAGGCGATGATCGCCCAGCGCCGTTTCGGCTCCATGCACCCGATCCACACGACGAGCTTCATCGCGGCGGTGGACGGCCCGCTGTGCAACGGCTGTGGGAAGTGCGTGGACGCCTGCCCGGTGGCGGCGATGACCCTGGTCTCGGCGAACGACCCGGCGAAGCCACGGAAGCGACGCGCCGAGCTCGTGGACGACCTCTGCCTGGGCTGCGGCGTCTGCACGCGCGTCTGCCCGACGGACGGGCTCGCGCTCGCCGCCCGACCCGCCCGCGTGGTCACGCCCGTGGACACGCTCCACCGCACGGTCCTCATGGCGATCGAGCGCGGGAGGCTCCAGGACTGCATCTTCGACAACCGCGCTTTGGCCAGCCACCGCGCCATGGCGGCGATCCTGGGCGTCATCCTCCGCCTGCCCCCGACGAAGCAGCTGCTCGCGACCGAGCAGATGCGGTCGCGCTACCTGGTCTCGATCCTGCAGCACGTGAGCCCGTAGCAGGCCGGGCCTGAGGGCCGGGCGCCGGGGCCACCGCCCGGGGCCGGGTCTGGCCGACCCTCGCGGGCCGGGTCTGGCCGACCCTCGCGGGCCGGGTCTGGCCGACCCTCACGGGGCGCATCTGACTGCCACGCACGATTCCGGGGGTCTCACGGTCGCGGCCACGCCCCCGACACATGGCTTCGACCCTCGAGGAGGGTCCATCCGCCATCGAGGCGTCGGATCCTGGCGCTGGGGGCGGAGGAGCGACCGCGCGAGCCAGGATCCCATGCCTGTCAGTCATGCGCACACGCCCGGCCGACCGGCCCCACGCCCAGCCGACCGGCCCCACGCCCGGCCGACCGGCCCCGTCGACGGGGCCGCATCGGTCCGCCACGCGACGCACACATCTCCCACACATCCCGGCCCGAGGCTGTGCTCCATCGGACAGAAGCCCGGACGATCCGGGCCCGTGATGGAGACACAGCACATGCTTCGCGGACTCTTCGGGGTCTTCCTCCTCGGCGCGACCGCCCTCGTCGGCGGCCTCATCGGGTACCAGGCCGGCGCCGCGTCGAGCGCCGCCGCGGCCGGCGCCACCGTCGTCGTGACGGGCGGCTTCCCGGGGCTCGGGTTCCTCTTCTTCCTCCTGTTCGTCGGGTTCGTCTTCTTCGCGATCGCGGGGATGCGCCGACGCGGTCCGTGGGGTCCCGGGGCGATGGCCCACGGCCACGGCGGCTCGGGTGCGGGCGGGCGCGGCCCGTGGCGCGGCCCGTGGGGCGGCCCCGGCGGCCCAGGCGGCCCTGATGGCACTGATGGCTCCGGCTCCTCCGACGACCCGCCCCGGCGGTGGGTCGCCGAGATGCACCGCCAGCTCCACGCCGAGGACGCGGCGGCCGGCCCGATGCCGAGCCCGGCGGCTCCCGCGGCCCCCGCCGGAGAGCCCGCGGCGAGCTGACGGACGGACTGCGCGGCGCCCGGCCGACGGGGACGGCCGCCGTCGGCGCCGCATCGGCCGCGGCCGCTCCCTCGCGGGCCCGGCCCGGCCACCCCCCTCCCCTCCGCGATGCCGGGCGAGTATCCTCGCCCGGCATCGCCACCAGATGGAGCCCCATGCGCACCGTCCTCGTCGTGGAGGACGAGCCGCGGATCGCGTCGCTCGTCCGCGAGTACCTGGAGAACGCCGGGTTCGCCGTCCTCGTCGCCTCCGACGGCCGCGCCGGGCTCACGCTCGCGCGTGCGCGCCGACCCGACGCGGTCGTCCTGGACCTGGGCCTGCCGGGGATGGACGGCCTCGACGTGATCCGCGACCTGCGCCGCGACTCGACGGTCCCCGTCGTCGTACTCACCGCTCGCGGGGACGAGTCCGACCGGATCGCGGGGCTGGAGCTCGGCGCCGACGATTACGTGGTGAAGCCCTTCAGCCCGAAGGAGCTCGTCGCGCGCGTCCGTGCCGTCCTCCGCAGGTCGGAAGCCGCCGTCCGGCCGACCGACCGGGTGACGGTCGGAGACCTGGAGGTGGACGCCGCGCGGCACCGGGTCGCCGTCGCGGGCCGGGTCGTCGCCCTGACGCCGACCGAGTTCGAGATCCTCGCCACGCTCGCCCGCGAGCCGGGGCGCGTCTTCACGCGCGGCCAGCTTCTCGACGCCGTCCACGGGTTCAGCCTCGAGACGTACGAGCGGGCCATCGACGGCCACGTGAAGAACCTGCGGCGGAAGATCGAGCCGGACCCGGGTGCCCCGACGTACGTCCTCACTGTCCACGGCGTGGGGTACGCCCTCGCCGAGCCGGCGCCGTGAGGGGGCCCGGCGGACCGGGTGCGCGCCCGCCGGTCGGGGGAGCAGGCGCACCCACGGTCGGCCACGGTCGCCGGCGTCGCCGCGGCGGTGGTGCGTGGCGCGGGCCGCGCCACTTCGCCGGGTTCCTCGGGTGTGCGCTCCTGGGCCTCGTCCTGTTCGTCGCGTTCGTCACCGTGGTCGCGTCCTGGGTCGCCGCCACCGTGCTCGGGGTCGTCGCGCCCGGCACCGGAGCATCCGCCCCGACCGCGCTCGCGGTCGTCGTGGTCCTCCTCGTCGCGGTCGCCGTCGTCGGCGCCATGCTGGGCCGTGCCGTCCGCCCCCTGGCGTCGATCGCAGGAGCCGCCGAGCGCCTGGCCGACGGGGACCCGGGCGTGCGTGTCGAGGTCGAAGGGCCCGGGGCCGTCCGCAGGCTTGCCGTCTCGTTCAACGGGATGGCGGAGCGCCTCGACCGCTCGCGGGCCGACCGACAGGCGCTCCTCGCCGACGTCACCCACGAGCTGCGCACGCCCCTCCAGGTCATCGCCGGCAGCACCGAGGCGATGCTCGACGGCGTCCATCCGCGGGATGACGCCCACCTCGCCCCGATCCTCGCCGAGACGCGGGTCATGGACCGACTGCTCGACGACCTCCGGACGCTCTCGCTCGCGGAGGCCGGCGCGCTGCCTCTCCACAAGGAGGAGACGGACCTGCGACGGCTGGTCGCCGACGTCGCCGCATCCCATGCCGCCGCGGCACGCGAGGCGGGCCTGACGGTCGCAGCCGATGAGGGCGTGCCGGTCCCGGCGTCGGTCGACCCGGTCCGGATCCGCGAGGTCGTGGGCAACCTCGTGGTCAACGCGCTCCGTCACACGCCGGGCGGAGGGCGCGTGCGACTGTCGGCGCGGGCGGACGGTCCGTGGGCCGAGATCGTCGTCGCCGACACCGGCGAGGGGATCGCGCCCGCCGACCTGGACCGCGTCTTCGACCAATTCCAGCGGCGCGCGGACGGCGGCGGCAGCGGCCTGGG
This sequence comes from uncultured Chloroflexia bacterium, assembly GCA_963717255.1. Lineage (GTDB taxonomy): Bacteria > Chloroflexota > Limnocylindria > Limnocylindrales > CSP1-4 > CAIYQJ01. Next base: position 100,475 of record CAVQVT010000013.1, read on the forward strand.
CCTGACGATCGCGCGGGATCTCGTCGCCGCGCACGGGGGGACGATCCGCGCGGAGAGCGACGGCGTGCCGGGGCACGGGACGACCGTCCGAGTCCGGCTGCCGCGCGGGATCTAGGCCGCGGCCACCGGTCGGTGCCGGCCGGCCACCCGCTCCGGTCCGACGCGACGCGCGAACGGCACGACACCCGGCCCTGTGCGGACGCGCCGTGCGCGCCCATCCTCCTGTCGCACGGGAGGCGTCGACGCGCGGCCCCCGAAGCGGCCGCCCGGACCGCGCGAGCCACTGGCGAGACCGACCCGCGCGGGACCCAGAGGATCCGGTCATGGCGCTGCGCAGGCTTCGCGATCGGGGGCCGGTCGTCGCGGTCCTCGCCTGGATGCTCGGTCTCCTGGCGGCGGGCTGCGTCGCCGGCGCGACCTTCACGCCCCCACCCACGGTGGCACCGTCGAGCGTCGCGGTCGCCTCCAGCGTACCCGCCGACGGCCCGCCGTCGCTGTCCACCGCGGCCCCGACGACGTCGACCCCGACACCGCTCGAGCCGACTCCTGTGCCGCAGCCCTCGTGCTGGTGCCCGTGCGCCAGCGCGTCGGCCGCCTACCCGGGGGTCGACATCGCGCGTGTCACGCTTGAGGGCGGCCCGTTCTTCACCCGCGCGACGAACGACCTCGACATCCGTCGGGGCAGGGGCCTCGTCAGCCCGGCAGAGTCGGTCGTCGACGGCGTCTTCCTCGACCGCTTCCAGCAGTGGGACGAGGGGGCCGTGTGGTGGGAGACGGCACCCGGCGCGCCCGTCGATTCGCAGTGGATCCGCATCGCGCTCGACGGTGCCTGGACGCTCGAAGGGGCGATCGTGCAGGCCGACGACAACGACACGTACCGGCTCGCCTACCGGGACATGGCCACGGGAGACTGGATGACGCTCATCACCGTCCAGCCGGAGTACAGCTTCGGGATGGTCACGCGGCCGGACCAGTACGACGACACGGCTCGCCTGGACTTCTATCGCACGGTGACGACCGATGCCCTGCAGTTCGAGGCCTATGAGGGGGATGGGATGTACGCGGTCTCGGAGATCCAGGTCTTCGGGACGCGCGCGGAGGCGAGCACGCCATCGCCCGCGCCGTGACCGTCGGGCAGCGGGGCGCAGTCGAAGGCATGAAGGGAGGCTGCGATGAAGGCCTGGGTGATCGTCGTCGCGCTGATCGTCCTGGGCGTGATCGGCGCACTGGCCGGCTACTGGATCGGACACGCCGTCGGGTGGACGACCGACGCGGAGTTCCCACTGCGGATCGGCGGCGGTGAGCGCGCGATCGGGCTGTCGATCCTCCTGTCGATCGGGGCCGTCATGGCCGGCGCCGGCTGGCTGGTCGCCCGCCCGCTCAGACGGACGCGGCACCTGATCGCCGAGGGCGTCGAGGGTCACGCGACCGTGCTGCGCTTCTGGCGGACGGGCCTCACGGCATCCGGTGCGGACGGGAAGCGCCACCAGGTCGCGTTCGACCTGGAGATGCACACGGGCGACGGCGTCGACTACCCCGCGAAGGCGCTCGGGATGCTCGACGAGGCCGCCGAGGCGGGCCTGGCGCCCGGCGGCGAGGTGGTCGTCCGGTACGATCCAGGACATCCGCGATCGGTGGCGGTCGTCGGACCCACAGCACCCGCGGCGCGATAGGCGGGCATCGCCTCACCGACCGACCGGCCCCCGGCCACGCCGTGCGGGCTCACGGGCGGGACGACCCTCCGAGTCCGGCTCCCGCGCGGGGTCCAGGGCGCGCAGGCTCGGGAGCCCGCCGGCTCGCCGGGCGCCAGCCGGCTCGCCGGGCGCCAGCCGGCGCGCGGTCGCGATCAGGGGGCTGGGAAGGTCATCACCTCGACCATCTTGAGGACGAGCTCCTCGAGCGCCGCCTCCTCGCCCGGGGCCCCGTACGCGATCACGTCGGCGAACATGTCGTCCCGCGCCTTCACGGTGACGGCGATCAGCTGGAGCCTGTCGTTCGAGGCACTCATCTTCGCGGCGGGCTTCCCGACGACCGTGATCGCCACGGGCGTCCCGGCAGTCATCGCCTGGCCCTCGATGAGCATCTTCATGTTGTCGGACAGGTGCACCGCCGGGTCGGTCGTGCCGCCGGGCAGGATCGAGTTCTGGCCGAACTGAACGTACGACTCGCCCGGCCCGACGGTCCCGCTCAGGACGAGCGAGTCCGCCGTCTTCGCGTTCGTGGCCACGTAGACGATGCCCATGTCCTCCTTGGTCCACCAGCCGGGCGGGTGGACGATGACGCGGCCATCCGCCGTGGTCAGCTTCTCGGTGGGCTCGGCGACGCCGCCCGCGGGCGCGGCGGAGGAGGCCGGCGCCTTGCTCACGGCAGCCGCCGGGGTGGTGGCGCTGGGCGCGGCCGCCGTCGTCGCGGCAGAGGACGAGCTCCCGCCGCATCCGGCGAGCGACAGGGCGAACAGGATGGTGGTGGCAACGGCGGCCGGTCGGCCCGCGAGGTGCATGGCGTCCCTCCTGACGGGGTGGCTCGTCTGGCGCCACGGTACGGGGCGATCCGTCGCGCCCGCCCGCCCGGAACCGCCCGACGGACCGTTCCGGGGTGGCATGTCCGAGGCGACCTCCGGCACTTGCGGCACTTCCGTGGACCACGGCCGGGGGTGCATCCTTGTCGCGTCGGCCGGCTGGCCGGCCGCCGGTGAGCATCGGACCCCGGAGGGCGGAGATGACGGCCCCGAAGCCTTCCGAACCTGACTCCACGACCCGTCTCGGCCCGCTCCGCGTCGGGTTCGTCTCGACTCGCTTCGCGGGCACCGACGGGGTCTCGCTCGAGACGGCCAAGTGGGCGACGGTTCTCGAGCGGCTCGGCCACACCTGCTTCTACTTCGCCGGGGAGTGCGATCGACCGGCCGACCGGAGCCACGTCGTGCCCGAGGCGTTCTACCGGCACCCGGAGATCGACGCGGTCAACCGCCTCGCGTTCTCCGCCGGCCCGCACGAAGAGGTCGCGGCCCGGCCGGCGCGCGACGACCTCGCCCGCTCCCGGCGATGGCCGAACGCTCGTCCGCCCGGCCTCACCGATCGGATCCACGCGCTTCGGGCGTACCTGAAGGCCGAGCTCGAGACCTTCGTCGGGCGGTATGTCATCGACCTGCTGATCGTCGAGAACGCCAGCTCGATCCCCGTCAACCTGCCGCTCGGGCTCGCGATCTCCGAGTTCATCGCGGAGACGGGGATCCCGACGATCGCGCACCACCACGACTTCCACTGGGAGCGCCAGCGCTTCTTCGTCAACTCCGTCCCGGACGTGCTCGCCGCGGCGTTCCCGCCGGCCCATCGGTCGATCCGGCACGTCGTCATCAACTCGCTCCAGGCGGGCGCGCTGGCATGGCGCCATGGCCTCACGGCCCGCGTCATCCCGAACGTGATGGAGTTCGAGCGAGTGCCCGGGCCGCCGACGACATCGCCCATGGAGCTCCGGCGCGATCTCGCGATCCCGTCGGGCCACCTCCTCGTCCTGCAGCCGACGCGCGTCATCCCACGCAAAGGGATCGAGCACGCCGTCGAGTTCACGCGCCGCCTTGGCCGGCCCGCCGTGCTCGTCATCTCCCACGCCGCCGACGACGAAGGGCCGGAGTACGTCGAGCGTGTCCGCGAGTACGCCGCGCTCCTCGGGGTGGATGTCCGGTTCGAGGACGCGGTGATCGGCGACCGGCCCGGGATGCTGCCCGACGGGCGCCGCGTCCACACGCTCGCGGACGTCTACCCGGCCGCGGACTTCGTGACGTACCCGTCCGTCTTCGAGGGCTTCGGCAACGCGTTCCTCGAGGCCGTCTACCACCGGCGACCGATCCTCGTGAACAACTACTCGACCTACGAGGTCGACATCCGCCCCCGCGGGTTCCGCGCCGTCTGGTTCGACGGGTTTATCAGCGAGGCGACGATGGCGCAGGCGCGCCGACTCATCGACGACCCCGCGGAGGCGCGGGCGTGGGCCGAGCGCAACTACGCGCTCTCGTCCCGCCACTTCTCGTTCACGGTGCTGCAGCGGCATCTCGAAGGCCTGTTGCTCGAGTGCTTCGGCGTGGAAGCGGCAGCTCCGTGACGCTGTCGGTCGGCCTGCTCCACTTCACGGCGCCGCCCGTCACGGGCGGCGTCGAGACCGTTCTCGGCCACCACGCCCGCCTGCTGGCGGACGCCGGCCATCACGTGAGGGTGATCGTGGGCCGAGGGGGCTCGGTCGACCCCCGCGCCGACCTGGTCCGCATCCCGACAGCCGACACCCGGAACGCGGCGATCTCCGTAATGCAGCGGGCGATCGACCGGGGGCGCGTGCCGCCGGGCTTCGATGCCCTGGTCGCCGCCCTCGCCGGCGACCTGCGACGGGCGACGGACGACCTCGACGTGGTCATCGCCCACAACGTCTGCAGCATCAACCTGAACGTAGCGCTCACCGCCGCCGTGCAGCGTCTCGCCGACGCCGGCACGGGACCGACGTTCGTCGCGTGGAACCACGACGTCGCGGCCGTCTCCGCCCGACTCGGCCCGCGCCTCCACCCGGGGTACCCGTGGGACCTCTTCCGCCGGCCCTGGCCGGGCGTGGTGCCGGTCGTCGTCTCGGAGGCGCGGCGCGTGGAGCTGGCCGCGGCGACGGGCACGCCGCTGGACGCGATCCGGGTCGTGCCCAACGGCATCGACCGTGCGGCGTTCCTCGGGCTGGGCCCGGCGACGCGCCGGCTCATCGACGCGCTCGGTCTCGCGGAGGCGGGTCCGATCCTCCTCGCCCCGGCGCGGGTGACCCCACGCAAGAACCTCGAGCTCGCGATCGCCGTCGTAGCCGAGATGCGACGCGCCGGCGACGACGCGCGCCTCATCATCACCGGGGCGACGGACCCGCACGACCCGGACGGCGCGACGTACCTCGCGGCCCTGCGCCGGCTGATCGCCGCCGAGGGCGTCGCGGACGGTGTCCACCTTCTCGTCGACGGGCCCGCGGGCTGGCGCTCCGCTCGCGTCGTGGCGGAGCTCTTCCGCGTCGCGGACGCACTCTTCTACCCGAGCCGCGACGAGGGGTTCGGGCTCCCCGTCCTCGAAGCCGCCGTGTGCCGCCTCCCGGTCGTCTGCGCGGACGTGCCGTCTCTCCGCGAGGTCGGCGGCCCCGACGCGGCCTACCTGGGTGGGGACGGGGACCCGGCGCGGATCGCCGCCGTCGTCGGGGCGCGCCTGTCCGGGGATCCCGCGTACCGACTCAACGCCCGGGTGCGCGCGACGTACGGATGGTCCGCGGTCTACGCGACGCACATCGAGCCGCTGCTCCGCGACGCGGTCGCCGAGAGGATCCGGCCGAGGGCTTCGGACGCCACCTGACGGACGGGCGAGGTCGGCGCCGCCCACGGGGGCGCGGCCTCTCCCGCACCCCCGGCCGGTTCTCAGGCGGTCGCGAGCGGCGACTCGATCCGGATCCGCGCGTCCAGCACGACCGCGCCCGTCGGGAGCACGATCACGGGGTTGCAGTCCATCTCCACGATCTCGGGGTGCGCCTCCACCATCGCGCCGACGCGAAGGAGCACGTCCTCGAGCGATGCCACGTCCACCGGCGGGGCACCCCGGTACCCGTCGAGGAGCGGGAACACCGCGAGCGACCGGACGAGCTCCGAGGCGTCCCGGTCCGTGAGCGGCGTGATGCGCACGGCGACGTCCTTCATGAGCTCCGGCTCGGTCCCGCCGCCGGCGCAGGCGATGACGGGACCGAAGAGCCGGTCGTGCACGACGCCGACCAGCATCTCGACGCCCCCGGCCACCGTCCGCCGGTCGGCCGTCGCGATCCCGTAGCAGTCGAGGAGGGCGGCGACCTCGTCGGGCCGCAGCCACCCGGACCGGCCGTCCTCGGCGCCGACGGCGCCGACCGGGAGGGACGATCCGGCCGCCGTCCCGCCCGCGGGGGACTGCGCCTCGTCGGCGCGCGCGAGCGCCGCCGCGATGACCGCGGTGGCTTCGTCCCCGCGCACGTCCGTGAAGGCCGGGACGGTCCCGGGCGGCGCCGCGCGCCACTCCGCGTATGCCGACGCGTGCGCGAGCGCGCGAACCGCTTCCTCCGGGTAGCTGAAGACGGGGACGCGCACGCGATCGCCCTGGAGGGCCGCGGGGCCGTCATCCGCGGACATGAACACCGCCAGCACCGGGATCGGCCGCGGCAGGTCGGCCGCGGCGTCGTGGATCGCCGCCGCCACGTCCTCGGCCCGCGTGCCGAGCGGCGGGACGAAGAGGACGACGAGCGCGTCGATGCCGTCCCAGGCGGCGAGGGTCTCGATCGCACGGCGGAATGACGCGGGGTCCGCGTCGATCGTGTCCACGGGATTCGTCGTCGCCGCGTCGGCGGGCAGGAAGGCCGCGAGTGCCGCCCGGACGTCCCCGGGGATCGGGGGCACGGACAGGCCGTCCGCCTCACATGCGTCCGCCGCCAGGATCCCGGGACCGCCCCCGTTCGTCAGGATGGCGACGCGCCGCCCTGTCGGCAGGGGCTGGTTCGCGAGGAGGGCCGCCGCGTCGAAGAACTCGCCCAGCGTGTCCGTCCGGACGACCCCAGCCTGGTGGAAGAGCGCATCCACGGTCAGGTCGGAGGCGCCGATCAGGGCGCCGGTGTGCGATGAGGTCGCCCGTGCGCCGGCCGCCGACCGGCCGCTCTTCACGGCGATGACCGGCTTCGACCGCCCGACCCGCCGCGCGATGCGGGCGAACTTCCGCGGGTTGCCGAGCGACTCGAGGTAGAGCGCGATCACCGAGCAGGCCGGGTCGTCCTCCCAGTACTGGAGGAAGTCGTTGCCCGACAGGTCCGCCTTGTTCCCGATCGAGATGAAGCTCGCGAGGCCGAGGCCCAGCCGGTTCGCGTGCTCGATGATCGCGAGGCCCAGCGCGCCGCTCTGCGAGAGGAAGCCGACCCGCCCCGCGATCGGGAGGGTGGGGGAGAAGGTGGCGTTGAGCCGGACGTCGGGCTCGAGGTTGATGACGCCCATGCAGTTCGGCCCGACGAGGCGCATCCCCGCCTGGCGGCAGACGGCCACGAGCTCGCGCTGGCGCGCTGCGCCCTCGGCACCCACCTCGGCGAACCCGCGCGAGACGACGACGATCGTCCGGACACCCTTCTCCGCGCATGCCCGTGCCGCGTGGATCGTCGCGTCGGCCGGAAGGACGACGACCGCGAGGTCCACCGGACCCGGCACGTCGACGACCGAACGGTACGCGGCCACCGACTGCACGACGTCCGCGTTCGGGTTCACCGGGTACACGGGCCCGGTGAAGCCGCTCATGAGCAGGTTGTGGAAGAGCTCGCCGCCCAGGGTGCCCCGGCGGCGGGACGCGCCGATCACCGCGACCGACGCCGGGTGGAGGAGCGCGTGGACGGCCGCAGCGGCCGCCGTCTGCTCCCTGCGCTCGAACCGCTCGCGTGCCGGGCCCGTCAGCTCGGTGGGGAACTCCACGATCATCGCGCCCGGCTCGGCGCGGACGCGGAGCGGGAAGCCACTCGCGCGGAAGACATCGAGCATCCGCACGTTCTCGAGGAGGATCTCGGCGACGAACGTCTCGATCCCGTCTTCCTGCGCGCGGCGCGCGAGCTCCTCCAGGAGGAGCGTGGCGACGCCGCGACCCTGCCAGTCGTCCGCGACGACGAACGCCACCTCGGCCGAGTCCGGGCCGAGGCGGTCGTAGCTGCCGTTCGCGACGATCCGGCCGTCCGCCCCCACCTCCGCCACGAGCGAGCAGGACTCCTCCTCGTCGGGTGCGGCCCAGTGGTGGGCGGGGGCGGTGAAGTCGGTGGAGAGACCGGCGAAGCGCATGCGCCGCGACTCGATGGCGAGCCCCTGGAGGAACGTGACGAGCCCCGCCTCGTCGGACGGGCGAGCCGGCCGGATGCGGATCGGCGAGCCGTCACGCAGGATCGTGTCCCGCGCGCGGTCCTGCGACGTGGCGCTCTCCGCTGGCTGCACGCCGACCTCCTGCCGGCCCCGGGCCGCGAACCGCGGCCCCCGTCCGGCCATACTGTCACACCACCGTGCCTCCGTCCGCTTCGCCCCAGCAGCCGCCGCCCTCGGCCGCCGATCAGCCGCTCGTCGTCCATGGCCCGGCGTCGCTCGACTACGACTTCGGCCACGACCACCCCTTCACGCCGCGCCGCTTCGGCCCTGGGATCGACATGCTCCGGTCCCTCGGGGCGACCGAGTTCGTCGCACCGCGCGAGGCATCCGACGGGGAACTCCGGCGCGTCCACGACCCCGCGTACGTCGCCCTGGTCCGGATGCTCTCCGACTACCCGGAGGCGGCGGCCCACACCGGCGGCTTCGACGGCCCCGACACGCCGCCGTTCTACGGCATGCACGACGCGGCGGCGACGGTGGCGGGGGGCTCGCTCGACGCGATGGACCGGATCATCGCGGGCGAGGTGGCGCACGCCTTCCACCCGGGCGGCGGGCTCCATCATGCGATGCGTGCCGCCGCGAGCGGCTTCTGCATCTACAACGACACGGCGCTCGCGATCGCCCGGGCACGCGACGCCGGCCACCGGGTCCTCTACGTGGACCTCGACGTCCACCACGGGGACGGCGTCGAGTCCATCTTCTGGGACGACCCGCACGTCCTCACGATCTCGATCCACGAGTCCGGCCTGCACCTGTTCCCCGGGACCGGGTTCGTCGAGGATCGGGGCGGCCATGGGGCCCCCGGCACGGCGGTCAACATCCCCCTCGACCCCGACACGTCGGACGTCTCCTGGCTGGCGGTCGTGGAGGCCGTCGTCCCGCCGCTGGCCGAGGCCTTCGAGCCGACCGTGCTGGTGACGCAGAACGGATGCGACAGCCACGTCTTCGACCCACTGGCGCACCTCGGCGTCACGACGGCGGCGATGTCCCGGGCGGCCCGTCTCCTCGACGGGATCGCGCACGCCCACGCGTCCGGACGCTGGCTCGCCACGGGCGGCGGCGGCTACGACGTCTACCGCGTCGTCCCCCGGGCGTGGGGGCTCGTCTGGCTGGCCCAGGCGCATCGCGATGTCCCCGACGCGACGCCGGAGGCGTGGCGCGAGCGCTGGGCGGAGGACGCATCCCGCCGCGGGCGCGTGCCGCTCCCGGCGACGATGCTCGACCCGGCTTCGCTCGTGCGGCCCGAGCCGGCCGGCGTCCTCGAGCGCAACATGACCACCGCCACGCGTGCGCTCGAGCACTCACGCGAGGTGCTCGCGGAGCGACGCGGCCGGTGACCCGCGGCGCAGGGGCGCCCCGACGGTGACGGCCCCGCGGCCACCCTTCCACATCAAGGGAGACTCCCGATGACCGACCTCGTCGCCCAGGCGCGGGCCCTGCTCGCGACGACGCCCGACCGGTGGCGCGGACTCGCGCAGGCCGCCGACGCGGACCTCCTCCGCCGGCCCCCGGCGCCCGGGGAATGGTCGGCCCTCGAATGCCTCCAGCACCTCCTCGAAACGGAGGACCACGTGTTCCCGGTTCGCGTCCGGTGCTTCCTCGCCGGCGAGGACTTCCCGGGCTTCGATCCCGACCAGGAGGGCACCCTCGTCGGCGCGGTGGTGGACGCGGAGGCGATGGTCGAGCGGTTCGCGCAGGCGCGCGCCGTGAGCCTCGACCTGATCGCGGGCCTCGTCGAGACCGACCTGGAGCGCACCGCGGTGCACGCCGACCTGGGGCAGGTGACGCTCGACGAGATGCTCCGCGAGTGGGTGGGCCACGACCTCGGGCACGTCGTCCAGGCGGAGCGCGCCCTCATGCAGCCGTTCATCGCGGGCAGCGGCCCGTGGCGCGCCTTCTTCGAGGACCACGACGTGGAGGCCAAGCAGGGCTGACGACGGGGCGGTCGCGGGGCGGAGCGGTCCTCCCGGCCCCGGCCGCGTTCCAGATACCGCCCGGGGCGCTGCTATCCAACCTGAACGCGCCAGATAGCGCCCGGGGCGCTGGGTGGGCGGTCCTGCGTGGCCGGTCAGGAGGCGGACGGCGCCCATGCTCGTGGTCGGTCCTGCATACCAGCGCCCGGGGCGCTATCTGAACGGCCCATCCCGGCCCCGGCCGCCGGCCCTCCCGGCCCCGGCCCCGGCCTGCGGCCCCCTCGCCCCGGCCCGGCCGATCCTCGCCCCGGCCCCGCGCCCGTCCCGCCCGCGCCCGTCCCGCCCGCGCCCGTTCCGCGTCCTACCCGGGCGTCGGGCCGGCGACGTCGTACGCGATCGAGCGGATCGTGAAATCCCCGTACGTGAACGGCCCCTCCGGGTACGCATAGACGGCGAGGCCGTGGCGGGCCAGGTGGCGCCGGTCCACGTCGCGGTAGTCGTCGATCGGCGTGCTCCACCGCATCGGGCGGAGGACGCCGGCACCGCCCTCCGGCCGGTCATCGGACCAGAAGTCGACAAGCTCGTCGGCGTCGTTGAAGAGGAGCGTCGCCGAGACGCGATGCGGCCCGTTCGTGAAGTGCGCGACGGCCGTCCGGTCGTCCACCACCTCCCACGCGACCCGCGGGTCCGCGAGGGCGCCGGGCGCGAAGAAGCACATGTCGTTGAGGACCGTCACGGTCTCCGCGCGGCTGATCCCGTCGCCCTCGAGGTCCACGACGTTCACGAGCGACGCGACGCGGACCTGGAACGTCGCCGACTCCTCCCGGTAGAGATGGAGGGCCCGTACCGGGAGCCCGTACATCCGTGCCTTCATCGTGAACAGACGGGCGGGGCGGTCGAAGAAGTTGTACTGGACGGACGACGCGCGCATCGGCTTCGCGCCGGGCTTGCTCCACATGAACGCGTCGAATGCCACGCGGGCGTTCCGGGGCCGCGGGCGGCCGACTGCGCCCGAGCGGACGACATACCGGCGGACGGGGGCCGGCAGGGCGGCGAGGTCGGCCTCCGTGAGGGGGACGGCCGGCCCGAGGGGCCGGGCGGCGAACTGCTCGGCCACGGCCCGATCGAACCGGGCCTGGAACGACGTGACGAACGGCATCGTGAGCCTCCGGCTCCGGGCGGCGGCGGTCGTGGTCATCGGGCGGGCTCCGGCCCGGTGGGCCCGGCGTTGCGGGCGGGTCGGACGAGCGATGCCCACGCCACCAGGGCGAGGATGAGGGCGTTGACGACGATCCCGGCGACCGACTCCGGCAGGCCCAGCACGCAGAGGACGATCGACACGGCGCCCAGGACCGCGGCCAGCGGGAGTGCCCACGGCGCCCCGCGCCAGATGCCCAGCCCGGCCACGACGAACCCGACCGCGCACGCGAGCCAGGCGATGCCGACCGCCCGTGCGCCCGCATCCCCCAGCGCGATCGCCCCGCCCAGGGCCGTGGTCCGGTAGGGGAAGCCCTCGACCTGCGCGAGCCCCCACGGGACGACGAAGCCGATGAGGTGGATGAGCCCGTGGCCCGCGACGACGATCGCCGCGACGATCCGGATCATGGGGTGACTCCTTTCATGTCCGGCCGGGTCGACGCGGTGACTCCCGCGAGCCATCGGAGGACGAGGTCCCGGAGCGTCAACGTCTCCTCTGTGGTGAGGCCCGCGGTCGCCTCGGCCAGCATCGCCGTCGCCCGCGCGACCGCCTCCGGCCTGTCGAAGACGCCGACCTTGTCCGTCAGCCGCAGGCGGGTCGCCCGGCCGTCCGCCGGGTCCGGGACCAGCCGCAGGAACCCGCGCGCCTCGAGCCCGAGCGCGATCTGCTTCACGTTCTGCCGCGAGCTGCCGTACCGCTCCGCCGCCTCGGTGAGCGAGGGTTCGCGGCCCGGGAACCACTTCGTGAGCACCGCGAGGAGGAGCCACTGGCGGGTCGTCAGGTCGATGTCCGCGAGCTCCGTGTCCGCTCGGCGCGCCAGGTGCTGCACCACGACGAAGATGCTGCCGAAGATCTCGGCCCTGGCCTGCACCAGCTCCTCGTCGCGCATAGCCGTCCGGTCCTTCATATCCGTAATGTATTACGTATCGGTCCCTCGCGTCAAGACGGCCGGGCGGCGGGCCGTCCCGCTCGGCTCGGCCCCGGGCTTGCCCTCGCCCGATCGCTACGTCTCGTCGCCGAGCGACGACGCGTCCGCCTCCGCACCTGCCACGCCGCGCATCCGGCGCAGGCGCTCGATACGCGCACCGAGCGACGGGTGCGTGGCGAAGATGCCCGGCCCCCGGTCGGAGCCGGCCTTCACCGGGTTGCGGAACCACAGGTGCTGCGTCCCGCGGTTCGCCGCCGTCGAGCTCGTCCGTGTCGTCCGCGAGCGAGGCGAGCGCCCGCTCCAGACCGATCGGGTTGCGCGTCAGCTCCACGGAGGTCGCGTCGGCGAGGTACTCGCGCTCGCGGCTCACGGCCGCCTGGACCAGGAGGGAGAAGAGGGGAGCCACGATCCGGAGGACGAACGCGACGATGAGGAGGAAGAGCCCGACGAGGATCCCGCTCACGAAGGCCGCGATGGTCTCCTTCGCGTCGTCGCCCCCGGTCCAGATGAAGGCGCCGTGCCGCCACCCTTCGACGACCAGCCGGAGGAAGCCGTCGGTCACGAGCGCGACGAGGCCGACGAGGACGGCGACGTAGAGCGCATACCGCGTGTCGTAGTTGCGGATGTGCCCGACCTCGTGGCCGATGACGCCCTGGAGCTCCTCGCGGTCGAGCCGCGTCAGGAGGCCGCGCGTGACGGCGAGACTCGCGTGCGCCGGGTCCCTCCCCGTCGCGAAGGCGTTCATGCTGCCGTCGTCGATGACGTAGACGCGCGGCACCGGGACGCTCGCGGCGAGCGAAGCCTCGTCGACGACGTCGAGGAGCACACGGTGCTCGCGCGCGTCCGCGTGCTTCGCCCCGGCGGTCTCGAGGACGATGTCCGCGCCGAAGCGGTCCGCGCCGAGAGCCGCACCGAGCCCGACTGCCGCCGCGAACGCCGCTGCGATGAGCGCCGGTGTCGCGCTGAACGTGAGCGAGGCCGTGATGATCTCGGCCACCGCGGCCACGACGCCCACGAGCGTGACCAGCAGCAGGAGGCTGTTCCTGCGGTTCGCGGCCTGCTGGGCGCGGAAGTCCCTCCGTCCGGCCCGGCGGGCGTCGAGCGCGGCGATCGCGAACGTGACGACGGGGAGGACGACGACGAGGGTCACCGCCCACCACGGGAGGTTCTGCGGGAGCGTCCCCTCCTGCACGGTCCGCAGCGCCCACGTGACGAACGTCGCCACGAGGACCAGCGAGACGGCCGCGACGAGGATCGCGATGCTGAAGAGCACGGTCGCCGCGAGACGCCCGAGGGGCCCCGGGAGGCGCTCGTCGGTCACGTCGTCCGTCGTCACGGCGAGCGCGAGGAGCGAGCCCCCGATGATCGCCGCGAGGAGCACGGCGCCGACGAGGTACGCGTCGAGCCGGCCCTGGCCGGCGCGGATCACCGCGACCGCGACGAGGAAGAGCAGCCAGAGGAGCGCGGCGCCCGCGAGGGCGCGCCGGATCGACAATGGCCGCGGGTCGATCGCGAGCGCGGCGCCGACGAGCACGAGGACCACCGCCGGCACGAGAAGGACGAGCCGGACCTCGGCGGGCGTCTCCTGCGGCGCGGGGTCGACGACGGCGGCCAGGACCCAGCCGACGAGCACGATGCCGACGAAGGCAAGAACGGCGGGGACGAGCCGGGTGCCCCACCCGACCGGTCGCCTGCCCAGACCTGACACCGGCGCCACCCCCTGCTGAACGCTCGCCCACAGCCTACGCGACGGGACGAACGGTCTCCGCATCGACGGACGGTCCCCTGCGGGGCGACCCGCGACCGACGCTCTACCATGCCTGCATGGCGCTCTTCGCCGGAACACCGGCGCTCATCGGCCGCGAGGCCGAGCACGCGGCGGTCGCGACGTTCCTCGACGCCATCGCGCAGGGCCCGGCGGCGCTTGTCCTCACGGGACCCGTCGGGATCGGCAAGACCACGCTCTGGCGGGCGTTGCTCGCCGACGCGCGCCGCCGCGGCTATCGCACGATGGAGACCCGAGCCGTCGAGGCCGAGGCGCAGCTGGCGTTCGGCGGCCTCGCCGACCTCCTGGACCCGTCCGTCGACGAGGTCCTGGACGGACTCCCCCCGGCGCAGCGCACCGCCCTCGAGGTCGCGCTCCAGCGGGTCCCGGTGGCGGACAACGCCCCACCACCGCTCGCCGTGTCCCTCGGCGCACTTGCCGCGATCCGGGCGCTTGCGGAGCGCGCGCCCGTGATCGTCGCCGTCGACGACCTGGCATGGCTGGACGGACCATCCGCCCGTGTCCTGGAGTACGTCACGCGGCGCCTCGGCGAGGCACAGGTCGGCTTCGCCCCGACGATCCGCGCCGATGCTCCGGACGCGGCGATGCCGGCGGCCGTGTCCGGCTTCGCCGGGCCCGTGGAGCGACTCCACGTCGGGCCGCTCGACCTCGGCGAGATCGACGCGCTCGTCCGACGTGAGCTCGGTCTCTCGCTGCGACGGCCGGCCCTCGCCTGGATCCTGTCCGGATCGGGCGGCAACCCGTTCCTCGCGCTCGAGATCGCACGGGCGGTCCAGCGGGGCGGGGTCCAACCCGGGCTCGAGGGCCTCTCGATCTCGACGGCCACGAGCGACCTCGTGCGCGAACGCCTTGACGCGCTCCCGGGATCCGTCCGCTGGCCGCTCGCTGCCGTCGCCGCGCTCGGGAGCCCGACGATCGGGCTGGTGACGACAGCCGTCCCCGGCGCCGGCGACGTGCTCGGGGCCGTGCTGTCCGCCGGAGTGGTGGAGATCGATTCGGGCCGCGTGCGCTTCACGCACCCGCTGCTCGCGGCCGGCGCGTACGGCCGTCTCGACCCGGTGGAGCGACGCGGCCTCCATGCCCGGCTGGCGGAGATCGTGGTCGAGCCGGAGCAGCACGCGCGACACCTCGCCCTGTCCGTGGACTCGGCGAGCGAGGCGGTGGCATCGGAGCTCGACAGGGCGGCGACATACGCGCGGGCGCGAGGCGGAACGGACGCGGCCGCCGAGCTCGAGCTCCAGGCGGCGAGACTCACGCGCGTCGACGACCCGGACGCCCTGAAGCGCCGCACGATCGCCGCGGGCGTCTACTTCATCCAGGCCGGCGACCCGACCCGTGCTCGCGCCGTCCTTGAGGGATACGTCGCAGCGGCCGAGCGCGGAGCCCGGCGAGCGGATGCCCTGCTCGTGCTCGCCGATGCCCGGTCGAGCGACGACTGGCAGGCGAAGGTCGGCCTCCTGGAGGAGGCGCTCGACGAGGCGGAGGCGGATCATCGACTCCGGAGCCAGATCCTGCAGGCTCTTGCCCAGACGAAGTACCACACGGCTCGCGACGCGCGCGGCGGGGTGGCGCTCGCCCTCGCGGCGGTGGCCGAGGCGGAATCGCAGGCCGATCCCGCCGCACGATGCTCGGCCTACCTCGCGGCGGTCTTCGCCCGCCTCAACGCCGGTGAAGACCTCGACGTGGATCTGCTCGAACGCGCGATGGTGCTCGCGCCCCTGGTCGAGCACGAGCGCGTGTTCCTCTGGCCGGCCTACGCGAAGGCGCTCACGGACGCGTCCTGTGACCGCCTCGACGAGGCGATCACGAGCCTCCTGGACCTTCGTGGGCGTGCTGAGGTGGTCGGCGACTGGGACTCGCTGCCGCTCATCTCCGGCAGCCTCGCGTCCGCGGCCTTCCGTGGCGGGGCATGGCGCGAGGCCCAGGGTCACGCGATCGACGCGGAGCGAGGCTCACGCCAGAACGGCCAGGCCGAGGGCCTGTCGTTCGCGCTCAGCGTTCGGGCGCTGATCGAGGTCGGTCTCGGGAACGAGGATGCCGGGCGACTGGCGGCCGAGGAGGGCCTGGCCCTCGCCCGGGAGGTCCGAGGGCGCGCGACTGAGCTGGCCAATCGCGCTGCGCTCGGCTTCCTCGACCTGTCGAGGGGAGACCTCTCGGCCGCCGAGGCCGAGCTGCGCCTTGCGGTGGAACCGTGGCTCGAGGAAGGGTACCTGAGCCCATCCGTTCTCGAATGGCTCCCGGACTGGGCCGGGGCGCTCGTCGCCCTCGACCGCGTCGACGAGGCGAACGGACTGCTCGACGCGTTCGAGGAAGTGGCCCTGCGCCTCGATCTCCCGTCCGCCCTCGCCGCGAGCCTGCGGATCCGCGGGCTGGTGGCCGCGGCCGGCGGGGACGAGGAAGGTTCGATGCGTTCCTTCGTCCGGGCACTCAGCCACCACGATCGTGTCTCCGAGCCGTTCGAGCGAGGCCGCACGCTCCTTGCCCAGGGTGAGTCCCTCCGTCGCTTCCGACAGCGGGGCCGCGCACGGGAGGCGCTCGGTGCGGCCGCCGCGGTCTTCGAGCGTCTCGGCGCACGTCGCTGGCACGAACGCGCGACCGCGGAGCTGGCCCGGACCGGACATCGCGAGGTCGGGGCGTCGCTCACCGCGACCGAGCGACAGGTGGCTGAGCTCGTTGCGGCCGGCCGGACCAACCGCGAGGTCGCCGAGTCGCTGTTCATGAGCTCGCACACCGTCGAGGCGCACCTGACCCGCATCTACCGAAGCCTGGGCGTCCGCGGTCGAACGGAGCTGGCCCGGGCGCTGTCCGCACCGGCGACCGACGGGGGAGGCGCCTCGGGCGCTGCACCGAACGAGGGGAACGGATAGGGGTTCCCACGATATCGCCGCACAGCTCGCGATCCGATGATCGGTGACGTCGGAAGACCGACCTTCATGGATCGAACAGGAGCGTGCGAGATGGACCAGATCAGCAGGATGCGCGACCGGCGGTCGAACCTGGTGCCGGTCGGAGTGGCCGGGATCGTCGTGGCGGGCGCACTCGTCGTGGGCGCGTTCGCCGCCGGCGCCGGCACGGCCGGGCGCGCTGCCGTGGCACCCGCGACCGCCGGGACCGCCGCGGCCGCTCCCGCAGCACCCGCGGCCGGCTCGGTCGCGTCGCGCCTCGACAGCGAGTACCTCCGGCGGATCGCGCAGGGCTGGACCGCGGCCGCTCCCGCTGCGGCCGCACCCGCGGCCGGCTCGGTCGCGTCCCGCCTCGACAGCGAGTACCTCCGGCGGATCGCGCAGGGCTGGACCGCCGGGACCGCTGCGGCCGCTCCCGCGGCACCCGCCGCCGGCTCGGTCGCGTCCCGCCTCGACAGCGAGTACCTCCGGCGGATCGCGCAGGGCTGGACCGCGGCCGCTCCCGCTGCGGCCGCACCCGCCGCCGGCTCGGTCGCGTCGCGCCTCGACAGCGAGTACCTCCGGGGGATCGCGCACGGCTGGAAGTAGCCCGACACGGCCGGCGAAGGGTCGGCACCGCTCGTCCCCGGTGCCGACCCTTCATCGCTGAACCGGGCCTTCTGTGGGCGGTCCGCGGTGCCGGCGGCAGCATCGGCGTGGCGACCCGCTTCCCGGCCCGGGTCCACGACCTGCCGTCCATCTACGGCGGGATGCTCGTCCTGCCGGGGACCCCCCGGACATCCTCGCGGGCTCGTCGCGACCCTGGGTCGCGTGCCGCCCGTCTGACGGGCACGGGCCCGCGGACGTCAGGAGAAGCGGGGGGAACCGCGCGGGCGCGCCCACAGGGTCCGGCCGGTGCCCCGCGGCGTGTGCCCGTGCCGGCGTCGATCAGCACCCCCGGGAGCCGGCCGCTCAGCCCGGCGCGTGCTCGAGGAGGGTCTCCATCCGGCGCAGCCCGTCGGCCGGGACCTGGTGCGTCTCGAACGGATGATGCGGCGGCCCGGAGACCGTGAGCGGGGCCTGCTCGACGTCGGCGGGCGTGGACCAGCCGTGCAGCGTGACGGCGCCGTCGTCGAGCGCGCACCACACGATCGCGTCGGCCTTGCGCCGGACCACGGGGATGTGGCCGGGTGTGACGCTCCGACCCAGCTCCGCCCAGCGGGCCGCATGCCACGTCATGACCTCGACCCGGACGCCGCCGACCACGAGGTCCTCGCGGGTCGCGAGCCGCAGGTCGCGAAACGGCGCTTCGACGTGGACGCCCAGGGTCCGGGCCCACTTCTCGACCGCGACCTCGCCGAGCTTCCGCTTCCGATGGCTGGGCCCGAGGTTGTTCGGGTAGCGGTGGTGCGTCCGGAACTCCGCGAACGCCAGGTCGCCGAGGTGGTGCGCCTCCGCGATCTCGGCTTCGGAGAGAGGGATGACGACGGACACTGGCAACCCCGTGGAGCGACGTCCCGGCACGACCGTCGGCCGGGCCCGCGCAGTCTAGGGCAGACGGCGCGACGAGGTCGTGCCCGCACCCGGCGCAGTCCACCGGTCGCCCTCGGTGGAGCCGTCGCCTTCGCCCGGGGGCGGCGGGCCTTCCTCAGCCGCGCGGCAACGCCGGCGATGCGAGGCCCAGCGCCGTGTGTGCTCGTGCGAGTGGCTGAGGTGGAGCGATCCGAACACTCGACCTCCGACCCCGTTCGCCCCCTGACCACTCTCGCGGGCCGAGCTTCAGCGGGCAGGGCGCCTCATGCTTCGAACGGCTGCAGCTTCTCCTGCCCCGTGAAGAGCACGCGGTAGACGAGCCCGCCGATCACACCGCCGACCAGCGGGGCGAGCCAGAACAGCCACAGCTGGGCGATGGCCCAGCTGCCCTGGAAGAGCGCGACGCCGGTGCTGCGCGCCGGGTTCACCGACGTGTTGGTGACCGGGATGCTGATGAGGTGGATCAGCGTGAGGGTGAGACCGATCGCGATCGGGGCGAAGCCGGCCGGCGCGCGGCGGTCGGTCGCGCCCATGATGGCGAGCACGAAGAAGGCGGTCAGCAGGACCTCGACGATCGCCGCCGACAGCAGCGAGTAGCCACCCGGCGAATGCTCGGCGAAGCCGTTCGACGCGAAGCCGGCGCTGGCATCGAAGCCGGGCTGGCCGCTGGCGACCACGTACAGCACGCCGCCGGCGGCGATCGCGGCGACCACCTGCACGACGATGTACGGGAGGAGGTCGCGCAGGTCGAACCGGCCCCCGGCCAGCAGGCCGAGCGACACCGCCGGATTGAAGTGGCCGCCAGAGATGTGTCCCACGGCGTACACCATCGTCAGCACCGTGAGACCGAACGCGATCGAGACCCCGAGATACCCGATGCCGACATCGGGGATCCCCGCGGCCAGCACCGCGGCACCGCAGCCGCCGAACACCAGCCAGAACGTGCCGAGGAACTCGGCACCGAGTCGCTTGCTCATGGGCATCGCGCTCTTCTCCCTCAGTGGCGTGAGACACGAAACGGTGCCAATCCTACCCTGTGGGGCGAGCCCGCCGGCGGCGGCGCCTGAGCACCATCCAGCCGGTGGCGGGGCACGCCTGCGCCATCCCCCGGAAGGGTCATAGCGGCCGTCCGTCCATCGGCCCTAGAATCCCGCGCACCGACGGCCACGTCGCATCCGGGAGGCGCCGCGGATCATGTCCCTGCTCCGTCGCATGGAGAAGCTCCAGCAGGAGGCTGCCGCGCGCGCGGCCGATGCCAGCGCGGCCGAGACGCCGACTCTGCCGGCCGACACGCTGGCCGGCGATCCGGCGGCGGTCGCCGCTCCGGCGGCGCTGCCAGCCGACCCGGATGCTGCCGGGCCGGGCGAGTCGGATCCCGCCCCGCGCTCCGCTCTCGCTCCCGCAGCGGCGGATCCCGCACCCGCTCCGGCCGCGCCATCGCCCCCGAGCGCGGCCGCGGTCATCGCTGCAGCCGCGGCGGCGGCCACCGCCGCCGCGACGGGCGCGCCACCCCCCGCCCCTCCGACCTCTGCCGGGACCGCGCCGGGCACGCCCGCCGTCCTGCCCGCCGCACCCCAGGCCGCGCGGATGGCGGCCCGATCCGCGGTCCGCGAGGACATGCTCCGCGACGTCCGCATCCGCCTCCGGACGGAGGCGGCACGCTCGTCGGCATCCCTGGCGGCCGTCGCGGGACCGGACCTCCGCGGTCGCATCGAGGCGATGGTGGACCGGGTCATCGGCCTCAGCGGGTACGCGGTCACCCGCGACGAGCGGCTCCGCCTGATCGAGGACATGGTCGCCGGGATCCAGGGCTTCGGGCCCATCGAGACGTTCCTGAAGGACGAGACGGTCACCGAGGTCATGGTCAACGGCCCCGACCAGATCTACATCGAGCGGGCCGGGAAGATCCATCTGACGGACGCCGCCTTCCTCAGCGACGACCACGTGCGGCAGATCATCGACCGGATCGTCAGCCCGATCGGCCGGCGGATCGACCAGTCGAGTCCCCGGGTGGACGCCCGCCTACCCGACGGCTCGCGCGTCAACGTCATCATCGAGCCGCTCTCCCTCGTCGGACCCGTCATCACCATCCGGAAGTTCTCCGCCCACCCGTACACCGTCGACGACCTCGTCCGGTTCGGGACCGCCACGGCTGAGATGTTCGACTTCCTGCGCGTCTGCGTGGAAGCCCAGTTGAATATCTTCGTGTCCGGCGGGACCGGGTCGGGGAAGACCACGACCCTCAACGTGCTCTCATCCTTCATCCCGGAGGATGAGCGGATCGTCACCATCGAGGACGCGGCCGAGCTGCAGCTCCGACAGATGCACGTCGTCACGCTGGAGAGCCGCCCTCCCAACCTGGAGGGCCTCGGCGAGATCACGATCCGCGACCTCCTGCGCAACGCGCTCCACATGCGCCCGGACCGGATCATCGTGGGCGAGTGCCGGGCGGGCGAGGCGCTCGACATGATCCAGGCGATGACAGTCGGGCACGAGGGCTCCCTCTCGACCGGCCATGCGAACAGCCCGGCGGACATGCTCCGGCGCCTCGAGACCATGGTCCTCATGGCGGGGGTGGACCTCCCGCTCCGGTCCATCCGCGAGCAGATCGCCTCCGCGGTCGACGTGATCGTCCACACCGCCCGCCTGAAGGACGGCTCCCGGAAGGTCGTCAACATCACCGAGGTGTACGGGATCGAGGACGATCGCATCCTCCTGCAGGACGTCTTCGCCTTCCAACAGACCGGCATGCGGGACGGACGGGTCGAGGGCGCGCTCCTGCCGACCGGGATCCGGCCGACCTTCATGGGGAGGTTCAAGGCGAGCGGGATCCAGCTGCCGCCGGGCGAGTTCGGCATCCCCGCGTTCGACCCATCCCGCCCCGGCCAGGTCCGCGCCGGCAAGTCGCGCTGGGCGAGCGAGGCCGCCACGCAGGACGGGAAGCCCGCGCCGGTCACCGTCGGGCATGGACGGGTCGCGAAAGCCGGCGGCATGGTCTACGTCTCCGCGATGGGACCGGTCGACCCGGAGACCGGGCAGCTCGTCGGGGTCGGCGTCCGGGATCAGACCGTCCAGTGCATGCGCAACGTCCAGGCGCGCCTGGAGGCCGAAGGAAGCGGGCTCGACAGGATCGTCTGGGCGAGCTGGGCGCTGCGCGACCCGTCCGACTTCGACGCGTTCGACGAGGAGTGGGTGCGCTGGTTCCCGGGCGACGCACCCGTCGGCCAGGCGACGCTCATGACGCCGGCGCATCGCCGCGCCGGCTTCCGGGTCTCCATCGGCGTCATCGCGCAGGCGGACGCTGATCCGGGCCCGCGGGCGGCCGGGGATCCGGCCCCCGGCGACGCGCCGGCCGCGAGGACGTCGCACTCGGGGACGCCGCGCCGGAAGCGGTGACCGGCCCGCGGGCGCCTGTCGCGGCCGCGCCAGGGATCCGGCCGCCGGATCCCTGCACCGGGTCGCGCACCGTGGCGGCGCCGGACGGCGCGGTGCCGGGGTGGCCGGGGGCGTCGCTTCCCTCGCGCCGTAGAGTAGGGCGGGGACGGCTGGCGGCCGCTGTCTGCGGCTGCGCATACCTCGCTGGAGGGAGAGATGAAGATCGAGGAGATCGAGGGCATCGGGCCCGTGTTCGCCGAGAAGCTCCAGACCGCCGGCATCGAGTCGGTCGAGGAGCTGCTCGAGAAGGGCGCGTCGCGCGCCGGCCGGGTGGCGATCGCCGACGCGACGGGCATCGAGGGCGGGAAGATCCTCGAGTGGGTCAACCACGCTGACCTCATGCGAATCAAGGGCGTCGGCTCCCAGTACTCCGACCTGCTGGAGGCCGCCGGCGTCGACTCGCCCGCCGAGCTGGCCCGGCGCAACGCGACGAATCTCGCCGACGCCTTCCAGTCCGTCGTCGCGGAGCGGCCGGGCATCGTGCGCCGCGTCCCGACGGAGGCCGAGATCGCCGGCTGGATCGCCGAGGCGAAGGACCTGCCGAAGGTCGTGGAGCACTGATCCATGGCCGCCAAGCCCAGCGCGGGGGGGTTCCGCGCCTTCCTGACCAAGACGAACGCCCTGGCTCTGGCCGTCGGCGTCATCATCGGCGCCGCCACGGGTGCGCTCGTCAACTCGCTGGTCAACAACATCATCATGCCGCCCATCGGCTGGGCCCTCGGCGGCATCGACTTCGCGGCCATGAAGATCGTCCTCGGCACGAACGCCAAGGGCGAGGAGGTCGCGATCGCCTACGGCCTCTTCATCAACTCGCTCATCTCGTTCGTCATCCTCATGCTGGTGGTGTACCTCCTCGCGATGTGGTTCATCCGCGAGGAGCCTGCCGCCCCCAGCAAGGAGTGCCCCTTCTGCAAGGAGGCGAACGCCGAGACCGCGACGAAGTGCAAGTTCTGCGCGAGCGCGATCTGACGGCCTGAGCGCCGGAACCACGACCAGGAGAGGGGCCCGGCCGAGCTGGGCCCCTCTCCTGGGTTTCGCCGGCCCGCTCTCCGGCCGACGCGAGCGGTGGGATCGCGGATCGAGTCCGACGCCGCCGACGTGACGGATGACACTTGGCGCGGCGCCGCCGACGAGCGCAGCGTGGGCCCGCACGCGGGAGGCGAGGACGCGCGGGCCGGATCCAGGTCGCCGGGCCCGCGCCGAGCCACTGGCGAGACCGACCCGCCGTCGACGGGCCGCCCGATGATGGGGCGGAGGGGGAGCGATGAACCGGCTGCGCGGCCTCGACCTCGGGGCCATCATCATCGGCGTGCTGGTCCTCGGGGTGGGCGCCTACTACGTCCTGGTCAACACGTTCGGCGTGAACCTGCCCGACCTGGACTGGGACAAGATCTGGCCACTCGCGATCGTGGCCCTCGGCATCGCGATCCTCGCGGGCGCCTTGAGCCGGATGGGCCGCGGCGGACACGGGCCGCAGGGGGTCTGATCGAAGGCGCGTCGATCGGCCTCCCACCCGAAGCCCCGCCCGTGCCCCGGACGGGGCTTCACCCGATGCGGCCATCGGCCGCCCTGCCACGCCGCACCCTCCCTGCACCACCCCGCTCTGATGGTCCATCCTTGGGCGCGCCACGCCGCCTCGCGCCCGCCTCCGCGAGCGGGCCGCGCGGCAGCGCGGCCCCGACGTCACGAGGAGGAGCCCATGCCGAAGGTGGAACGGATCGCCGACATCCTCGCGGGCCGGACGCCGGTCGGCGGGCGTGCCACGGTCCAGGGCTGGGTCCGGACACGCCGTGATTCGAAGGCCGGCCTCTCGTTCCTCCACGTCAACGACGGCTCCAGCCTGGACAACCTCCAGGTCGTCGCCCCCGAGACGCTCGGCAACTTCGAGGACGAGGTCCTGCACCTGACGGCCGGCTGCGCCGTCGGCGTCACCGGCACCGTCGCGGCCTCGCAGGGCAAGGGGCAGGCGGTCGAGCTGCTCGCCGAGTCGATCGACGTGGTCGGCTGGGTGGACGACCCGGAGACCTACCCGATCCAGGCGAAGCGCCACAGCTTCGAGTACCTGCGCGAGGTCGCCCACCTCCGGCCGCGGACGAACACCTTCGGTGCGGTCGCTCGGGTCCGCCACAGCCTCGCGATGGCGATCCACCGCTATTTCGACGAGCACGGCTTCTACTGGATCCACACCCCGATCCTCACGGCCAGCGACGCGGAGGGCGCCGGCGAGCTCTTCCGCGTCTCCACGCTCGACCTGGCGAACCTCCCGCGCACCCCCGACGGCGCGGTCGACTACGCGCAGGACTTCTTCGGGAAGCCCGCCTTCCTCACCGTGTCCGGCCAGCTGAACATCGAGGCGTACTGCCTTGCGCTCACGAACGTCTACACGTTCGGGCCCACCTTCCGGGCCGAGAACTCGAACACCAGCCGGCACCTCTCCGAGTTCTGGATGGTCGAGCCGGAGATCGCGTTCGCCGACATCCACGACAACGCCGACCTGGCCGAGGACCTGCTGCGGCACAGCTTTCGGGCGATCCTGGACGAACGGCCCGAGGACATGGCGTTCTTCGCCGACCGGATCGATCCGGACGCGGTCTCGCGGCTCGAGGCGCTCACGTCCTCGACCTTCGCACGGATGACCTACACGGAGGCGATCGACGCGCTCGAGCGGGCCGGACGCTCGTGGGAGTTCCCGGTCTCGTGGGGCGTCGCCCTGCAGGCGGAGCACGAGCGGTACCTCTGCGAGGAGTACGCGAAGCGCCCGGTGGTGGTCGTGGACTACCCGAAGGAGATCAAGGCGTTCTACATGCGCCTCAACGACGACGGACGCACCGTCGCCGCGATGGACGTGCTCGCCCCCGGCATCGGCGAGATCGTGGGCGGCAGCCAGCGCGAGGAGCGCCTGGACGTGCTCGACGCGCGCATCCGCGAGACGGGCCTCGACCCGGACGTCTACTGGTGGTACCGCGACCTGCGCCGCTACGGCACCGTGCCGCACGCGGGGTTCGGGCTCGGATTCGACCGTTCGGTCGCGTACGCCACGGGCATGGCGAACATCCGTGACGTCATCCCGTTCCCGCGGACGCCCGCCAGTGCGGACTTCTAGCGGGCTTGCGGCGGTCCGGACCGACGGCACCCGCACCGGGAGCGTGCGGCTGGCGGCCATCCGCGCCGCTCACTCCTCTCGCGGAGAGCCTCGGCGCTCGGCGCGGCTCCGTCTCGGACATCTTCCTGCCGGACGCCGTCGCCCGGACGATCCCGATCTGGTCGAGTGCGCTCGTCGCCCTCGGGATCGCGCTGCACGTCCGCGGGCTCGCGCGCGAGGGCGGGACGCGCCGGCGGCACGACGAGGGCGTGGTCGCGCCGCGCGAGGCGCGCGGCCGAGGGCCACGCGCGTGAATGCGATCGTCCAGCGTCGATCCGGCCCGCCCGCCGCGCTCCGATCGTCTCGGGGAGCCCCTGCCGTCCGGCTCCCCGAGAGGCCGCGAAGGGGCACGCTCGACCGACCGGAATGGCCCTGTCACCGTGAGCCGCGGTCCCCCTAGGATCGAGCGGATCGCCGTGCTCCTCGCGGGCCGGGTCACCGGACCGCACCTGGGAGCACGGCCTCCGTTTGGAGGCTTCGATGACCACCGGCCTGGTGACGGCGTCGACGCGCGACGAGGATCGGGACCTGATCGACCGCGTCATCGGCGACCAGGCCGGGCGCCCCGGCGCGCTGCTCGGCATCCTGGAGAAGCTGCAGGAGCACCACCGCCACAAGTACCTCCCGATGGAGACGCTCGAGTACGTCGCCGCACGGACGGGCGTCCCCCAGTCGCAGGTCTACGGCGTGGCGACCTTCTACGCGCTCTTCAACCTGGACCCGCAGGGCACCCACACCGTGGCGATCTGCCGCGGCACCGCCTGTCACACCCGCGGATCGCGGGCACTGCTCGAGCGCGTGAAGCTGCAGCTCGGCCTGCAGGAGGTGGGCGAGGGTGCCGACAAGCTCACGCTCACCACGCCGGACCGTCGTTTCACCATCCGCACCGTCGCGTGCTTCGGCCAGTGCGCGCTGGCCCCGGTGGTCGAGGTGAACCACGCGATCCGCGGGCACGTGAAGGAGCAGGCGCTCATCCGCGAGGTCGAGACGCTGCGGAAGGATGGCGGACGATGAGGATCCAGGACATCGCCGCCTTCGCCGCGGTTCGCGAAGCCGGCCTCGCGAAGATCGTCCCGAGC
Source organism: uncultured Chloroflexia bacterium (assembly GCA_963717255.1). Lineage (GTDB taxonomy): Bacteria > Chloroflexota > Limnocylindria > Limnocylindrales > CSP1-4 > CAIYQJ01. The sequence goes on from CAVQVT010000013.1 coordinate 126,277, forward strand.
AAGCCCCGCATCGGCGTGGGCATGGGCACGTGCGGCTCCGGCAACGGCGCGGAGTCGGTCTTCCACGCATTCGCCTCCGAGATCGACGCGCGGGGCCTCGCCATCCAGCTTGCGCCGGTCGGCTGCTTCGGCTACTGCGCCGAGGAGCCGCTCGTCAACGTCTGGGTCCCGGGCCGCCCACTGCTCATGCTGCGACAGGTCCAGCCGAACCACGTGGACGCGATCCTCGGCGCGATCGGCCGCGGCCAGATGCCGCCGGACGAGATCGTCCTCTGCAAGATCGAGGAGTGGGACCACCTCACTGGCCACGTCAAGTACGGCTACGGCTACCCGGAGGTCCCTCACTGGCACGAGCTGCCCTTCTTCTCCGGGCAGGTCAAGACCGTCCTGCGCAACTGCGGGCTCATCAACCCGGACGACATCGAGGAATACGTCGCGATCGGCGGATACCAGGCCCTGTACAAGGTCCTGATCGACCAGAACCCCGCCGGCGTGATCGAGCAGATCAAGGCCGCCAAGCTCCGCGGCCGCGGCGGGGCCGGGTATCTCACCGGGAACAAGTGGGAGTTCCTCCAGAAGGCCGTCGACCCGGTCAAGTACGTCATCTGCAACGCGGACGAGGGCGACCCCGGCGCGTACATGAACCGCAACGAGATCGAGTCCGACCCGCATGCGCTCCTCGAGGGGATGCTGATCGGCGGCTTCGTGACCGGCGCAACGCGCGGGATCGTCTACGTCCGCGCCGAGTATCCGCTCGCGGTCCTGCGCCTCGAGCGCGCGATCGACCAGGCGCGGGCCTACGGCGTCCTCGGCGAGAACGTCCTCGGCCGCGGCTTCTCGTTCGACATCGAGCTCGTGGAGGGCGCGGGCGCCTTCGTGTGCGGCGAGGAGACTGCCCTCATCGCGTCCCTGGAGGGCCACTCCGGGCGCCCCAGGACGCGTCCGCCGTTCCCGGCCCAGAAGGGCCTGTACGGCAAGCCGACGAACATCAACAACGTCGAGACCTGGTACAACGTCGCGCCCATCGTGTCCAAGGGCCCGGCCTGGTTCACGGAGACCGGCAGCCCCAAGAGCCCGGGCACCAAGGTCTTCTCGCTGGTCGGCAAGGTGAAGAGCACCGGCCTCGTCGAGATGCCGCTCGGGACGCCCCTCGCCAAGTTCATCTACGACGTCGGCGAGGGCGGCACGAACGGCCGCGACATCAAGGCGGTCCAGACGGGCGGTCCGTCGGGCGGCTGCATCCCGGCCGAGATGTTCGACACCCCGGTCGACTACGAGACGCTCGCTCAGCTCGGCTCGATCATGGGCTCGGGCGGCATGGTCGTCATGGACGCCGACAACTGCATGGTCGACGTCGCCCGCTACTTCATCGAGTTCACCCACTCGGAGAGCTGCGGGAAGTGCGTCCCGTGCCGCGTCGGCCTCGACAAGGCGCTGCGGATCCTCGACCGCTGCACGCTCGGCAAAGCGACCCACGAGGATCTCGCGGCGCTCGACGAGCTGTGCCGCATGGTCCGCGACACGTCGCTCTGCGGGCTCGGCCAGAGCGCCCCCAACCCGGTGCTCACCACGCTGCGCCACTTCCGCCACGAGTTCGAGGACCACATCGTCGCGAAACGCTGTCGCGCCGGCGTGTGCGAGGACCTTGCGCTCTCGCCCTGTGAGAACTCGTGCCCGCTGCACATGAACATCCCGCGCTTCCTGCAGCTGTACAAGGAGGGGCGCCTCGAGGATGCGTTCCTCTCGGTGATCTTCGACAACCCGCTGCCAGCCTCCACCGGACGCGTGTGCCAGCACCCGTGCGACGACCGCTGCCGACGCGCCGCGGTGGACGAGGCGGTGAACATGCGCGACGTCCATCGGCTCATCGCGGACCAGGTGCTGCTCTCCGACCGGTTCGACGCGATGGTCGAGCGCGTGCGCGAGCGCCGGCTCGAGCCGACCGGGCGGGAGATCGCGATCGTGGGCGCAGGGCCCACGGGCCTCGCCTGCGCGTTCTACCTCGCGCTCCTGGGCCACAGCGTCGTCGTCTACGACTCGCGGCCGGCCGCCGGCGGGATGCTCCGCTACGCGCTTCCGGAGTACCGCCTTCCCAAGACGGTGCTGGACAAGGAGATCGAGCTCATCGAGCGGATGGGCGTCCGCTTCCAGTTCAACGTGAACGTGGGCGAGGACATCACGCTCAACGACATCGCCCATCAGTACGACGCGGTCTTCCTCGCCATCGGGACGTGGAAGGAAGCGTGGGTCTACCTGCCCGGCACGGAGCTCACGGGGGTCATCCCCGCGCTGCCCTTCCTCGAGGCCGTCGCGCGCGACGAGCAGGTACCGGTCGGGAGGAGCGTGGTCGTGATCGGCGGCGGCAATGCCGCGATCGACTCGGCACGCACGGCGCGACGGCTCGGCGCCGAAGTCACCGTCGCCTATCGCCGCGAGCGCAAGGACATGCCCGCGATCCCCGAGGAGGTCGAGGCGGCCGAGCACGAGGGCGTGAAGGTCGTCTACCTCGCCGCCCCGCATCGGATCGTCGGCGACAAGAACGGCCAGGTCCGCGCGATCGAGGCCGTCCGGACGAAGCTCGGCGAGTTCGACACCTCGGGCCGGCGCCGGCCGGTGTCCACCGACGAGGTCATCCGCTTCGAGTGCGACACGGTGGTGCTCGCGGTCGGCGAGAAGGTGGACCCTGACTTCCTGAAGGCCTCGGGCCTGAAGGCCAGGGAGGCCGGCACGATCGAGGTGGACCGCTACACGCTCGAGACGAGCCGCGAACGCTTCTACGCCGGCGGCGACCTGATCACCGGCGCCTCGAACGTCTCGAACGCGATGGGCTACGGCAAGAAGGCCGCCCGGAACATCGACAAGAAGCTGATGGGGCGGAAGCGCTTCGCCGGTCTCCTCCCCGAGTTCGAGTACGCGATGGAGCCACCCGAGACGCCGGTCGAGGACGGGCGCCACGTGCCCGCCGAGACGCCCGCCGCCCAGCGGGTGGGCTCCTACGCCGAGGTCTCGCTCGGCCTCACCCCCGTGGCGGCCGTCTCGGAGACGTCCCGCTGCCTGCGCTGCGACATCCGCAGCGCCGAGCGCTAGGGAGGCCCCGTCGTGTCCGAGAAGGTGAAGGTCCGCATCGACGGCGAGGTGATCGCAGCCACCGCCGGCCAGACGATCCTGGAGGTCGCGCGGGCGAACAACACGTACATCCCGGCTCTCTGCTACATGGAGGGCCTGAGCGCGGTCGGCGCCTGCCGGCTGTGCATGGTCGAGATCTCCGGCGTCGGCAAGCTCCAGCCAGCCTGCACCACCCCGGTGCAGGAGGGCCTGGCGGTCGTGACCACGTCGCCACAGCTCGAGGCCTACCGGAAGATCGCCCTCGAGCTGCTCTTCGCCGAGCGCAACCACGTCTGCGCGGTGTGCGTCTCGTCGGGACACTGCGAGCTGCAGACCCTCGCCCAGGACCACGGCGTGACGCACGTCCGCTATCCGTACAGCTACCCGCGCCTGTCGGTGGACACCTCTCACCCGCGATACGTGCTCGACCACAACCGCTGCATCCTCTGCTCGCGCTGCGTCCGCGCCTGCGCCGAGATCGAGGGAGCCCACGTCTGGGACTTCGCCGGTCGCGGCATCCAGTCGCTCCTCGTCTCGGAGCTGAAGCGGCCCTGGGGCGAGTCGTCGTCGTGCACGAGCTGCGGCAAGTGCGTCCAGGCGTGCCCCACCGGCGCGATGGCCGAGAAGGGCTGGGGCGTCGAGGAGATGACCAAGCAGAGGTCGGTCGTCAGCCGCCTCTCGTCCATGCGGGAGGGCGACTGATGGACAGGCCCACGATCGGTACCTGCTGGCTCGACGGCTGCTCGGGCTGTCACATGTCGCTGCTCGACATCGACGAGGGCATCGTCGCCGTGCTCCGCAAGGCGGACATCGTGTTCGGCCCCCTGGTGGACGCGCAGGAGTGGCCCGAAGGAGTGGACGTCGCGGTCATCGAGGGCGCGATCAGCAGCCAGGACGATCTCAAGCTCGCCCAGACCGCCCGGGCGCGGAGCCAGGTCGTGGTCGCGCTCGGCGACTGTGCCGTGACCGGCAACGTCCCCGCCATGCGCAACGGGATCCCCACGCGACGGCTGCTCGAGCGGGTCTACGTGGAGGGTGCCACGGCGCAGCCACAGATCCCGAGCGACGGCGTGCCTGCGCTGCTCAAGCAGGCGCAGCCGCTGCACCAGTCGATCAGGGTGGACGTCCACGTCCCGGGCTGCCCGCCGAAGCCCAGCGCGATCCTGACGGTGCTCGGCGAGCTGCTCGATGGCCGGGTGCCGGATCTCGGCTCCAGGCTGCGGTTCGGGTGAGGCCGGCCATGACGACCAGACGAGACGACGCCGGGAGCGCCGGCCGCGCACAGCGGGCCCGCAAGGGCGGCGCCAGGCCTGCGACGGTGCCCGCCCCGCAGCCGGCGGAGGCCGGGAGGCCAGCCATGACCAAGATCACGATCGACCACATCACGCGGATCGAGGGCCACGGCCGGATCACCATCCGGCTCGACGAGGCCGGGAAGGTCGCGGACGCCCGGTTCCACGTCACCCAGGTCCGCGGCTTCGAGAAGTTCACCGTCGGGCGGCCGTACTACGAGATGCCGTCGATCACGTCGCGCATCTGCGGCATCTGCCCGGTGAGCCATCTCCTCGCCTCCGCGAAGGCGTGCGATGACATCATGGCCGTGCGCGTCCCGCAGACCGCCGCGTTGCTGCGCGAGCTGCTCCATTGCGCCCAGGTCGTGCAGTCCCACGCGCTGTCGTTCTTCCACCTCTCGGCGCCGGACCTGCTCCTGGGCATGGACGCCGACCCTGCCCGACGCAACATCGCGGGCCTCCTCGAGGAGCATCCCGACGCGCTGCGTGACGGGATCGCCCTGCGCAAGTTCGGCCAGCAGGTCATCGAACGGCTCGCGCGTGAGCGCGTCCACCCGTCGTGGGTCGTGCCCGGTGGCGTGAACGCGCCGCTCGACCCGCAGGCGCGCGAGAAGACGCTCGCCGAGATCCCCGCCGCGGCGGCGATCGTGCAGCGCACCCTGGCACTCTGGAAGAGGACCGTCGCGGACTTCCCGGACGAGATCGAGGCGTTCAGCAACTTCCCCACCATGTACTGCGGCCTGGTGGGGCCGGACGGATCGCTGCGGCTCTACGACGGGAACCTGCGCTTCGTCGACGCTGCCGGGAACGTCGTCGCCGACCAGGTGCGGCCGGACGACTACGCGGCCCGCATCGGCGAGGCGACCCTGCCGGACTCGTATCTCAAGTCCCCGTACTACCTGCCCGCCGGCTACCCCGACGGCATCTACCGGGTCGGCCCGCTCGCGCGCCTCAACGTCGCGGACCGGTGCGGGACGCCGGAGGCCGACGCCGAGCTCGAGGAGTACCGGACGCGGTTCGGGCGCATCGTCCAGAGCGGCTTCCACTACCACTACGCGCGGCTCATCGAGGCCCTGTACGCGCTCGAGCGGATGCAGCAGCTGCTCGACGACCCGGCCATCCTCGGCACGAAGGTCCGTGCTCACGCCGGCGTGAACGCGTCCGAGGGCACGGGGATCATCGAGGCGCCTCGCGGGACTCTCATCCACCACTACAAGGTGGACGACAACGGCGCGATCACCTGGGCGAACCTGATCGTCGCCACCGGCCACAACAACCTGGCCATCGGGCGCGGCGTCCTCCAGGTCGCGCAGCGATTCGTGGACGGGACGAAGATCCAGGAGGGCGCGCTCAATCGCGTCTCGGCCCTGGTACGCGCGTACGACCCGTGCCTCAGCTGCTCCACGCACGCTCTGGGCATGGCGTCGGTGGTCCTCGAGCTGCGCGGCGCGGACGGCGCCCTGCTCGACGAGGCGGCGACGCCGTAGGCTCCCGCGCGTGTCGTCCGGCCGTGCCGGCCTGACGCTCGTCCGGAGGAGCGGCAGCCGGCCGCGGCCGGGTCGGGCTCGGCGTCAGTCGGCCGCGTCGAGCCTCAGCGGGAGCCGGGTGATCCGGCGGCCTGTCGCGTGGGCGACGGCGTTCGCGATCGCGGGGGCGGCGACCATGTTCGAGCACTCGGCGACGCCCTTCGCCTGCTGTTCGGGCGACGCCCCGGGGTCGGCGACCAGGATCGTCGTCATCTCGGGGACGTCGCGTGTGCGCGGGATCCGGTACTCCCTGAAGCCGTGTGTCTCGCCGGGGACGAAGTCCTCGGTCAGGGCGAACCCCACGCCCATCGCGATCCCGCCCTCGATCTGGCCCGTGAGACCCTCGAGGAAGACGGGCCGTCCCACGTCGTGGGCCGCGACGACGCGGACGACGCGGACCGCGCCCGTGCGCGTGTCCACCTCGACCTCGGCCATCTGCGTTCCCGTCACGTACATGGCGTAGGGCTCACCGAGGCCCGATCGAGGGTCGAACCCGGGGAGGTCCACGTCGAAGAAGCCGTCGAACGAAGTCGCCCATCCTGCCTCGCGCCGGGCGCGCGCGATCTCGGCGAGCGAGACCGTGCCGACCGACGCGCCGAGGGCGCCGTCCCCGGCGCCCACGGGGTCGTCCTCGGCACCGCGGAATCCGCCCGCAGCACCGCCCGCATCCTCGCGCACCGCGACGTCGCCGTCGCGGATCTCGATCTCGCCGACCGGCCGGGCCAGCATGCCGGCCGCCGTCCCGAGGATCGCCTCCCGCAGGTCGGCGGCGGCGTTCCGCACCGCGTTGCCGACGAAGAACGTCACGCGGCTCCCCACCGTGGGGCCTGCGTCCGGACCCGTGCCGGTGTCGCCGAGGTGCGCGCTGACGCGATCGACCGGCACTCCGATCTCCTCGGCGGCGATCACGCGCACGACGGTGGCCGCGCCCTGGCCCAGGTCCATCGCGCCCGTCCGCACGGCGATCGAGCCGTCGGGCAGGAGGTCGACCGCGGCCCGCCCGGGCCCGCGCCCCACCGTCGCGGCGGGGTCCATCCCGGGCATCGGGCCGCCGCCCCCGCCGCCGATCCCGTACCAGACCGAGGCGACGCCCACGCCCCGCCGGACCGCGGCGTCGCGCGTCGCGCCGGCATCCGCCTCGGCGGCCGCGTCCGAGGACGCCGCCGCGCCGGCGACGCCCGCGCCCGAGGACGCCGCCGCGCCGGCGACGCCCGCGCCCGCGCACCGTCCCAGCGCCTCGCGCCAGTGCGGCCGGATCGCCTCGATGGTGGCGGGATATGCGGGGTCTCGGTCGAGGACCTGGCCGGAGAGGAGGCGGTCGCCCTTGCGGAGGCGGTTCCGCTCGCGGAAGTCGAGCGGATCCATCCCGATCCGCTCCGCGACCCGGTCCATGTGCGACTCGAGCGCATAGGCGGCCTGCGTGGTCCCGGGGCCGCGCATGGCGCCGCAGGTCGGGTTGTTCGTGAAGGCGACGCGGCCGTGCAGCTCCACGGCCGGCCAGCGGTATGGGCCGGCCGCCGACCCGAACGTCTTCACCATGATCCCCGGGCCGAACGAGGCGTACGCGCCCGTGTCGGCGAGCAGGTCGACCTCGAGTGCCGTGAGGTCGCCGTCGCGCGTCACGCCGGTGCGGACGCGGATCCGGAACGGGTGCCGCTTGGTGGACGAGACGAACGACTCCTGCCGGCCGTACACGATCCTCACCGGCCGGCCGGTGTGCCACGTCCCCAGGGCCGCGAGGCACTGGCACGTGATCTCCGTCTTCCCGCCGAACCCGCCGCCCACGACCGTGGTGGCGACGCGGACCCTCTCGACGGGCAGCCCGAGCGTCCGTGCGACCTCCGTCCGCTGGTAGTGGGCGTACTGGGTCGGCGTCCGCACGACGAGCGTGTCGCCCTCCCACGCGGCGAGCACCGCCTCCGGCTCCAGGTAGGCGTGCTCGTTCCACGTCGTCTCGTACGTGCCTTCGACGACGACGTCGGCCCGAGCGAACCCGTCCGCGATGTCCCCGGCGCGGACACGGTTCTCCGCGACGAGGTTGCCGCCCGGGTGGATCGCCGGGGCCCCGTCGGCGAGCGCCTCCTCGGGATCGAAGAGGGCGCGGAGGGGGAGGTAGTCGACCTCGATCGCCCCCAGCGCCGCCTCGGCCTCCGCCCGCGAGGCCGCCACGACGAGCGCGACCGGGTCGCCCACCTTCCGGACGCGGGACTCCGCGAGGACCGGCTCGTCCTTGATCTTGCGGCCGTAGCTGTTGATGCCCGGGACGTCGGCCGCCGTGAGGACCGCCGCCACACCGGGCATCCCGCGCGCCCGTTCCGTGTCGATGCGCACGATGTCCGCGTGCGGGTGCGGGCTCCGCAGGATCGCGCCGTGGAGCATCCCCTCGGCGGTGAGGTCGGCGGCGTACATGGCGCGGCCGGTCGCCTTGTCCATCGCGTCGGCGCGGCGGACCCCGGGTGTTTCGGCGGGCGCCTCCCGGTCCAGGGACCCCACCTCGCCAGCAGGTACTGCTCCGCCCGCCGACGGCCACCGGCGCGGCGGGCCGTCGCGCCCGTCGGCCGCCCACTCGATCGCGTCCACGATCCCCTGGTAGCCCGTGCACCGGCACAGGTTGCTGCCGAGCCAGCGGGAGATCTCGTCGCGGGAGGGCCGGGGGTTCCTCTCCAGCAGCGCGGCCGCGGCCATGATCATCCCGGGCGTGCAGAAGCCGCATTGGACGGCGTCCGCCGCCACGAATGCCTCCTGGAGGCGGTGCGGCTGCTCGGTGGTCCCGAGCCCCTCGATCGTGAGGACCTCGCATCCCACCGCCTCGCCCGCGGTCATCCGGCACGCGCGGACCATCTTCCCGTCCACGGTGACGGTGCACGTCCCGCACGTCCCGTCATCACAGCCTTCCTTCGTCCCGGTCAGCGCCAGACCGTCGCGCAGGAGGTCCAGCAGTCGCCAGTGGGGAAGGACGTCGAGTCGGCGCGGGGCGCCGTTCACCACCAGGTCGACCGTCGCGGGCCGGGTCGTCATGCCGCCCATTCTGAGGCGACCGGCGGGCCGGGTGCAGCGTCGCCCGCGCGTGCCGGGGCTCAGCCGTCGCCCGCGTCACGCCTCCGCGCCCGCGCCCTCCGTCACCTCGATGGCGGCCGCCTCCGCCTCCGGCGTCTCCGGCCGGCGGGTCGCCAGGGTCGAGCCCGCGATCGCCAGCGCGAAGCCGGCGAACATCGCCGGCGTCAGCGTCTCCGCCAGGACCACCACGCCGAGCACCGCCGCGACCGCGGGGTTCACGTACGTGATCACAGTCGCCCGCACGGGCCCGACCTCGTGGATGAGCGCCGCGAACAGCAGGAACGCGGCCGCAGTGCAGACGACGGCGAGGATCCCGATCGACGCGAGCGCCTCCCGGCTCGGCGTCGTCGCGGGCCACCCCACGGCCGCGACCGGCGCGTACAGGAGCGCGGTCAGCGTGAGCGCGAGCGCCATGATCCCCAGCGACGACACGCCCACGAGCCGGCGCGAGAGGATGAACGGGCCGACGGCATAGCAGACGACGACGACCCCGACCTGGAGGATCGCCACGGCGTTCTCCGCGGTGAAGTCGCCGCCCGCGATCGCCGCCACGCCCGCGAACCCGATGAGCAGGCCGACGAGCTGGCGCCGACCCACGCGATCCGGCCCGCCGACGATCGCCGCGATGGCGGCGCCCACAAGGGGGACACCGGCGATGAGGAGGCCGGCGAGCGAGCTGGACAGGCTCTGCTCGGCGGAACCGAGCAACACCCACGGGAGCGCGATCTCGATCAGCGCGAACGCGACCACCCACGGCCAGTGGCGAAGGACCGGTCGCAGGTCCACGCGGAGGAGCGCGACGGGCAGGAGGATCGCGGCCGCAAGACCGGTGCGCGCGAAGACGAGCACCGGCGGGCTGACCTCGGCGACGGCCACGCGGATCAGCAGGTAGGGGATGCCCCACACGACGGACATGGCGGCGAAGAGCAGGAGCCCGCGGCGACTCATCCCCCCGGACTCGAGTGATGGCGCACCGCGGGATGATGGCAGACGGAGGTCCGGCCCGGCGCTCCGAGCACGGCGGAGCCTCGTCGGCGGCCGGTCCCGGCACGGCCGACGGGTCTCCCGCACGCTCGCGCCCGATCGCACGTACGCTTGTCATCTCGGCCCGATTGTCGGGACGACCCCCGGATAGAGGGACGATGACGAAACACTCGAAGCACGAGCGTGAGCAGCGAGCCGCCGAGTCGGCGCGGGTCGCAGAGATCGAGCGAGCCTGGGAGGCGAGCATCCCGGCGCACGTCGCCGCCGAGTTCGCCCTCTCGGTCCAGCGGGCGCGGGAGCGCGGCCCCTGGGAGCGCCCGCCCGACATGGCCCCGGGCACCAGGCCCAACCCGCCGCGCCCCGGTCGCGAGCCGAAGGTGAAGAAGGACGACGCGGCTCCGCGTCGGCGGTACTAGGACCGTGCGCAAGCGCAAGGTGACCTACCCGCCGCCGAAGACCGCCACGAAGGGGGCACCGCCCGCGCCCGGTGCCTTCGACCCACGGAACCCGCCCGGTCGCACCGTGTCGATCAACCTCCTGGCCGCGACCGGTCGCGCTTCGATCGTGCCGGGGGTCCGCGTGCGCATCCTCAGCGGCCTGTACGCGGGCGAGATCGCGGTCGTCGAGTCGGTCGCGAGCGGCGTCATCCCGGCGGCCCAGGTCCGGACCGAGGCCGGCACCACTCGACGCTGCAGGACGATCGACCTCGAGCCGGTCCGGCAGGGGGACGGCGCCGACGGCCCGGCCGCGGGCGAGGTGCTCGGCGCCTGACCTTCGGCGGCGGGCCGACGTCGGGTCGGCCCGCAGCGCCTCACCGACGCCGGCGACCGGGTCGGGCGCGGCGGGCGACCGCCTCAGTCGAACCGGAGCCGGCGGCTGGCGAGCGCGAAGAAGGCCCCGGCGAACAGCAGCAGGATCCCGACCTGCGCGAGCACGGTCTGCGGCGTCCCCTCGCCGGACATGACCAGCCGGAACCCCTCCGCGGCGTGCATGTGCGGGAGGAACGTCCCGATCGTGCCGATGGCGCCGCCCGCCAGGTACGTGGGCTCGAAGCCGCCCATCGGGAAGATCCCGCTGATGAACGGCAGCACGAACGCCACCAGGGTGCCGACGATGTCGGCCTGCCTGCCCGTGCGGGTGACCACGCCCAGAAGCAGCCCGAACGTGGCGACCGCCAGGCCCAGCGCCAGCGACACGGCCAGCAGGCCCGCGAGCGAATCGCCGAGCTCGAGCTTGAACAGGCCGGCACCGATCGCGAACAGGAACACGACCTGCAGCACGACGACGATCGTGTACGCGATCATCGGGCCGGCGACGATCGACGCGTGGCTCAGCGGTGACGCCAGCAGCCGGCGGAACGTGCCCTCGTCGCGCTCCTTGTGGAACGTCTGGCCGATGTGGCCCGTGAGGAAGAACGCGAACATCACGGCGAACGCGGGCATGAACGAGTCCATGAGGTTGACCGGCTCCCCGGAGGTGGTCGGGCCCTCGGCGACCACCCGGATCGGCGGATCGTCCTGCATCTCCTGGAGCTGGGCCATGATCGCCCCGACCGTCTGCGCCTCCACCGCCGCCTTCACCTCGGGCGGCGCGCTCGCGAGGACACCCGCCTGCTCGATGAAGCGCCTGGTCCCCTCGGCCAGCTCGCCCTGGGTGGAGGCCGGCGTGACGGCGAAGTTCGCGAGGCCCACGACCACGTCGGCGAGCGCCTGCTGGGCCGGATCGACGACGACGTCGAGATGCGTCGGCTGGTAGGCGTCGATCCCGGCGCTGAACCCGGCCGGGATGACGATCGCCGCCACCCGCTCGCCCCTGCCGATCCGCTCATTCGCTTCCGCCGCCGATCCGAGCTCCTCGACGCGGAGGATCCCCATCTGCCGGAACGTCTCGGCGACCTGGGCGCCGTAGGGACCGTCGTCCTCGTCGACCAGGAACACCTCCACGGTGAGAGCGGTCGCCCCCGTCGCGAGGTCCGCGGCGCCCTGCTGGGAGAGGCTGAAGAGCGACGCGAAGACCAGGGGCAGCAGGAACAGGATCGCGAGCAGGCCGCGATCCCTGAACGTGACCTGGAGCTCCTTCCAGGTGATGGCGAGCGTCGGTCGGATCACGGACATCGTCGGCGCTCCCTCAGTCGAACTCGAAGCGCCGGGCGCCGATGACGAAGAACACCACCGAGAACCCCAGCAGGACGGCGATCGAGTCGAGGACCGAAGCGAGTCCCTGGCCCCGGGTCAGCAGGTCGTAGAAGCCGGTCACCGCCCAGTAGTGGGGGGTGACCTGGCCGATCGTCGCCATGCTCTCGTTGATCAGGAACAGGGGGATGAAGCAGCCGCCGAGGAACGCGAGCACCCACAGCACGAGGCCGGCGATCCCCCCGATCTGGGCCTCGGTCCGCGCGATCGACGCGATCAGGATGCCCAGCGTCGTGCAGCAGAGGGCCACCGAGAGCACGAGGAGGACGAGCGCCGGGACGTCGTTCCCCAGCCTGAGCGCGTCGAGGCCCATGAGCGGAAGCAGGAACATGCCGGCCGCGAAGAGGAACACCACCTGCAGCAGGACGATCACGAAGTTGGGGATCAGCTTCCCGATGAGCATCGACCGACGGCTCAGGGGCGACGCGAGCAGCCGGCGCAAGGTGCCCGTCTTCTTCTCGTCGAAGATCGACCGGGCCGTGACCTGGGCCGTGAGGAAGATGAACAGCACGGCGAACCCGGGGACTCCGAGCTGCACGCCGGAGATCTCCACCGGTTCGTTCTCGTCGGCGACGGCGGCGGGCTGCGTCTCGACGACCGTCACGAGGGGCCGTCCGCGCGACTCCTCGAACTGGCGACGGGCGATGGGGATCGCCAGCCGGGCAGAGGTCGCCGGGTCGAACGACGCGTTCGCGCGCTGCATCTCGGCCAGTCGCTCCAGGCTGGCCACGATCTGCCGCTCGAGGGACATGCTCCCGGTCACGCCCTGGACCGCCATCAGGACCGCCTGGCTCTGGCTGGGGTCGAGCGACGTGCTCAGGAGCCGCAGCGTCACCGGCCGGCCGGCGTCGAGGTCGGCGGTGAAGCCCGCCGGGACGATCAGCAGCCGCTGGACCTCCTTCGCGTCCAGCTTCGCCACGGCCTCGGCCTCGGAGTAGGCGCGACCGTCGGTGTCGCGGTAGACGGCAGCGTCGAGGCCGCCCTCCGCCGCGATGCCCGCGATGAGCGCCGTGGCGGCGGCGCCGTCCGCGTCGAGGTTCACGACCGCCAGGGGCACCCGCGCCGCGTCGCCGCCTCCGCCGCTGCCCCCGCCACCCCCGGTCGCGGCCCCGGCGACGCCCAGGTACACGACGATGAACACGATCGGCAGCAGGAACGCGCCGACCAGGGCGTTGCGATCCTTGGCCAGGATCAGCAGGTCCTTCCACGCGATGCTCAGCATGGCAGTCGTCCCGCCCGGTCCGCGCTCGCTACTCGCGCAGCTTCTTGCCCGTGAGGTGGAGGAAGACGCTCTCCAGGTTCGGCTCGAAGATCTCGATCGACGTGAAGCCGACGTCCCGCTCGTTGAGGTAGCTCATCACCTGGACCAGGGCGTCCTGGCTTCGCCTCGTCTCGATCTTGATCAGCATGCCCGCGGACCGGACCTCGCCCGGCGGGACGGACCCCTGGTCGTCGGGCTGGGCGCTCGCCGCTGCGGGGGGCGCCACCACGGTGACTCCGGTGACGGCGGGCAGGTCCCGGATGGCCGCCAGCATCGCGTCGTCGACCCGCTCGAGGCCGAGCTGGATCACGCCGCCGCCGAGCATGCCGATCAGGTTCCGGATCGTGTCGAGCGCGATGATCCGGCCCTCGTCGACGATGGCGACGCGGCTGCACAGAAGCTCGACCTCTTCCATGTAGTGGCTGGTGTAGATGATGCTCATCCGCCGCTCGCGGTTGAGCCGCAGGACGCTCTCGAAGATGTGGTTCCGGCTCTGCGGGTCCACGCCCACCGTGGGCTCGTCCAGGAAGAGGAGCCGCGGCTGGTGGACGAGCCCGGCCGCGATGTTCACGCGGCGCTTCATGCCGCCGGAGTACTTCTCGATCGGCTCGTTGGCCCGGTCGGTCAACGCGACGATCTCCAGCACGTCGTCCACACGATCCCGCAGCTCCCGGCCCTTGAGGCCGTAGATGCGCCCGAAGAACTGCAGGTTGGCCCGCGCGCTGAGCGTCGGGTACAGGGCGAGGTCCTGGGGGACCAGGCCCTCGAGCCGCTTCACCTCGGTCGGTTCCGTCAGCAGGTCGTGGCCGCCGATGCGCGCCGTGCCCGACGTCGGCTCGAGCACCCCGGTGAGCATCGAGATCGTCGTCGTCTTGCCGGCCCCGTTGGGTCCCAGCAGGCCGAAGATCTCGCCTTCCTCGACCTGGAAGCTGATGCCCCCGACGGCCACCTGCTCGCCGTACTTCTTGACCAGGTCGTCGGCTTCGAGGATCGCCGGCATCGTCGTCCTCCCCGGGTCGATCGAGCCGCATCCGAGGTCGGTTCGAGCGACCTCTCGCCGGCGAGTCCCTCCGGTCACGGAGACGGCGCGGTCTCCGTGACGACCCGACCGGCGCCCGGCGCCCCCTGCGCCGTCTGTGCCGACGGTGTGCCGGACCGGGTCTCGGCGGTAGGGGCGTTTGTCACTTCAGACGCTCGACGGGCACCCGGACTCGTCGGGCAGGAGAGGGCGCGCCACGATCTGGTACAGGTGGTCTCCGACCCGCCACCGCGTGTCCTGCGTGGCGGTGTCGAGACCGAGCGCCGCCACCTGGTCCGGCCCGGCGACCGCGCAGTACCAGGCTTCCCCGTGCGTGCCCACGGCCGCGCCGAAGGACTCCGGCCCGGCGTCGAGCGGCCAGTCCCGGACCTCCTGGTCGTCCCGCGGCTTGACAGGGGCGGGCGTCGCGCCGCCGACGGCCGTCGACCAGTCGAGGAGCGGGGTCACGAAGACGCGGGTCTCGGCCGGCGCGTACGCCGAGTCGGTCCCGACCGCGCCGGCCGGCAGCCAGGCACGAAGGTCCACGAGCCGCCCGTAGAGAGCGTCGAGCTTCCTTCGCGCCTCCATCTCCCCGGGCGGCGCGAGGCTGACCTCGTCCTCGAAGCCGAGGGCGTAGGCGGCGACGCGGTGCGTGCTGCCGCCGGTGGTCGCCGTGAACCACACGGTCCAGAGGTCGTAGACGTCGGGCAACGCGTACCGCCGGTCCGGTCCCGGCCCCAGCACGCCCGCCTCGCGGGCGGTCTCGAGGATGTGGGCCATCCCGTCAGGGGTGACGCGTGTCTCGGTGAGTCCCGGCAGCAGCGGATCCTCGGGCCCGCCGCCGTGCGAGCCGAGCGTGACGACCCGCCCGTCGCCGTAGATCGACACGTTCGGCATCTCGGCGAGGCGCATGCTCTGCGGCAACAGGCCCCCGCCCGAGGTCGCCTGGAGCACGAGGTCCGTCGGGCCGGTCGCGTACGTGATCGGGCCTGTGTCCGCCGGGGTCGCCCCCGGGCCCGTGTCCGCGGGCGTCGCCCCCGGGCCGGGACTCCCGCCGACGGTGCATCCCGCGAGCAGCATGACCAGCGCGACGACCGCGGTCGTCGTTGTGCCCCGCAGCCTTCTCATGGCAGGAAGACCGTATGTCGCAACCGTCGGCCCGGGTAGTGCCACGCTGCCCGATCCCGGCCCGCCGTGGGACGTGGACGCAGGGCCGCGGGCAGGGCCGCCGAGGCCTCCGTGCGCCACGAGCCCACCCCGGGTCGCCGGAGGTGGGTAGACTCGAGACGCGGCGAACGCCACGGCGTCCCGGCGATGATCGCCACCTGGTCCGGAGGGAAGGCACATGCGGTCGGGACGCGTCATGGGTGTCGGAGTGGTCATCGCGGCGGTGCTGGTCGTCGGCTGCGGCGGAGGGAACGTCGAGGCAGCGAAGGTCGCCGCCTCGGTCAAGTCCGAGTTCGAGGCGCAGACGAAGAACGTCCTCGCCGAGATCACCTGCAACGACGGCGCGGCCGTGAGCGTCGGGTCGACGATCCAGTGCCAGGGGACGGGCGAGAACGGGCACGGGTACGCGTTCGAGGTCAAGCTCAAGGACGCGAACGGGGCCGTGGCCTGGTCGTCGACCGACCTCAATCCCTGAGGCGGACCCGTCGGACACACGAGGCGAACGCATGGACGGCGAGGGCACATCCGGGCCCGGCACGACCCCCGGGCCCGGCCCCAGCTCGGCCCCCGGGCCCGCTCCCGCGACGCCGGCGGAGGTGAAGGCCGTCGAGGAGCAGTTCCTGGGCCACGTCGTCGACGCCCCGGAGGCGGGCGGGTTCAACCCCCATGGGGCGCAGCCGGGAGGCGCGGCGCCATCGTCGGCGACGCCACCGACGGTGGACGACGTCGCGGCCTATGTCGGCCTCCTGGAGTTGAGCCAGGCCGGTGCTCCCGTGCCCGCCGCCGGTCCGATCGGCAGCGTGCGGCGCCTGCGGACGTTGACAGTGGTGACGGCGGTGGTGGGGGGATGCGGCGCCATCCTCCTGATCCTTGCCCTCCTGGCGACTCGCCCCGGCGGCGGTGCTCCGGGCGGCGGGTCGGCGACGGGTGCGGGCGGTGCGGAAGCGCCCGCCCAGCAAGGCGATGCGGCACCGCCGGCCGTCGACGGGGCCCAGCCCGGAGCCGGGGGCGACGGGGGCGGCGCGGCGCAGCCCGTCGACGAGCAGCCTGCGGGCGCTGCGATCCCCGCGAGCTGCCTCGTGCCCCAGGGCGGGGCGCTGGATCTCGAGCTCACGGACGTCTCGTGGGTGGAGGAAGAGGATGGCCTCAGCGCTTCGTGGGACGTCCTCGTCCACAACCGCGACAGCGAGACGTTCACCGTCTTCCTCCACCGGAACGCCGACGCGAACGCGGCGACGCGGGCGAACAAGTGGGTGGGTCCCCCGGTCGACTGGGACGTCGAGGGCTACTACCTCGTCGCCCCCGACCCGGAGGCGCCGGCGATCAACAGCTGGTCCGGCGGCGTGCACACCTCGGTCGAGCCGGGGTTGCCCACTCTCTGCTCGTGGGAGGCCGTCGACCGACTGGTCGCGGTGTACGACCGACCGGAGTGCAGCGCCGACCTGTGGGCCCAGCTCACGGCCGCGCCCGATGCCGCCGGCCGGGAGGCGTTGATGCGTCCACTCGCGATCGACATGCCCGCACCGGAGCAGATGAAGTCGTTCGAGTGCCCCCAGTAGGTCGTCGGGGCGAGGTGATGGCGATGGGATCGAGGTCCGCCCGCCGGCGCGCCGGCGCCTGCCTGCTCACGGTCACGCTCGTGACCTCGGGCTGCATCGGTGGCGAGACGACGCCGGCCCCCGTGGTCCCGACGCCGGTCGCCGTGGACGGCTTCACGGGCTCACCTGGGGGCGGCGGCGGGCTCGCCCCGGCCGCGGGACAGCTGACGACCGGGATGGCCGGCGACGGGTCCCTGGGACCGCCCGGCTGGGTGCAGCCGGGCATGCGGCTCACCTGGTACGGCGCCGCCGCATCGGTCGCCCAGAGCTCCTACACGTACGTCGAGGACGAGAACGGGACGTGGGAGGACCCCACCACCGGCAAGCGCTACCGACGGACAGACGAGTCGGGCGAGGACATGCCGACCGCCGCCGGCGAGGCGTACACCGAGACCGACGTCATCGCCGTCGAGGGCGGCGACGTCGTGCTCGTGAACACGATGTACAGCATCGACCTGCTCGCCCGGCAGCTCGTCCTCAACCCGCTCGGGGGCGGGCGGTCCCCCGGTGTCCTCGTGGACGGCGCGTGGGTGAACCCCGACCTGCTCGCATCGGTCGCGGCGACCGGGTACGAGGGCTACCAGATCCTCCGCGGGGACTACACGCTCGATGGCAGCACGTACGCCGCGGTCAGCTTCGTGAGCTCCGGCCCCGGCGCGTACCAGGCCTCCACCTTCGACACCGCGAGCGGCGTGCTCCTGCGGACGAACACGAGCACGGAGGGGGCGGCCTCCCCGGTCCGTGGGCCGCTCGACGATCCCCAGGGCAACGTCCAGCTCTCCAACACGCGCCTGGTCGGAGCCCGGCAGCGATCGCTCCCGGGGATGACGGCACCGGTGCCCTGGTGGGTGGCGCCGGGCGGCCAGCTCGTCTACTCGGGCTCGTATACCGCCACCAACCCGCTCGACCCGTCCTCGGGCCCGTGGGTCTTCCCGATGGAGTCCACCGTGACCTTCCAGGACGTCGGGACCACGTGGGCGACGGTCGCGAGCCGCACGGTCACGGACCTCGGCGGGTCGCCCCAGGCCAGCGAGGGGACGAGCGCCACCGGCCCCACGGGGCTCTACTGGTACGACCCGGCGTCGCTCGCGGCGATGAGTCCCGGCGACCTGCTCGACGAGGACCCGGTCACCGGCGCCCGCACCTCCGTCGAGGCCGTCGGGCCGGGCGCGAGCGGGACCGTCGCGACGATCCTCACCGAGCTGAACGGCGTGACGATCCGGACCGGCTACGACGTGGGCACCGGCGTCCTCGTCTCGCTCGAGCTCGTCCAGGCCGTCACGGGCGGCACGGTCTCGCTCCAGCTCGCGTCCGGGCTGCCGGGGTAGGCGGCGCGGCGCCGGATCCGCGGGTCGCCCCGGCGGGACCGCCGAGCCGGGACGTGCCTCTGCGCCCGCCCTACCCCCGGTGGCGTCGCGCGTTGACCCGGCGGCCGCGGCCCGGACCCTCGCCGCTCGCACCGGCCGGGAACGCGCCGGGCAGGGCCTCGGCCGCCGGGTCGGGGGCGGGCGGCAGGACCGGCAGCTCCGTCTGCTCCTCGAGGCCGCCCAGGATGATGCGCCGCATCTCCGCCTCGACGGCCGGGTCGGTCTCGATGGGTCGATAGCGGGCGAGGCGGCGATCCACCTCGTCACAGGCCCGGGCGTACGTGTCCTTGCCGCCGGCCCTGAGCCAACCCTCGCGGTTGTCCCGCGTGACCACGGGCGACGGCAGGTGGAGCTCGGACGGCCAGTGGGTCGTCGTGTGGTCCGCCATGATCAGGTGCTGGTCCGCCATGAGGCGGTCGACCAGCGCCTGGACCGGGAGGTCGTCGGCGACCCTGATCTCGCGCACGAATCGGAGCGCCTGCCCGCACATCTCGTCGTCGAAGACGAGCTTGGGCAGGCTGAAGACCAACAGGAAGTCGAGCATCCCCGGGCCGCTGACGCTGTTCACGCCCGCAAGCGCCGCGATGAGCGCGCTCCCGAACGTCTCCGCGCCGGCCTGCGCGTCGAGGATCGGCGAATCGGAGAGCGCCATGTACGACTGGCACGGCAGGCCCAGCGCCTTGGCGACCGCGACGTAGGCGGCGTCGAGCTGGATCGCCTCGATGGCCGCCATCGGCGAGCTCGCCACCTTCATGTGGAAGGTCGCCGGCGCGCCGCCGAACAGGACCGGGGCGCCGGGGCGGATGACCTGGGCCATGGTGATGCCGGCCAGGACGTCCACGGTGTGGAAGACGGTCGCTCCCACGGTCGTGACCGGCGCGACCAGGCCCATCAACGTGACGGGCACGATCTCGACCGGGATCCCGGCCTCCACGCAGTCGATGAGGTTCTGGCACGAGTCCTCGGAGTAGCGGAAGTTGCCGGTCGCCGTGATCGTGAAGATGGACATCGGCCGTGCCAGGAGGTCGGCCCGGTCCGCCCGGAAGAGCTGCATCAGCTCCACCATCCGCGGCACGCCGTGCTCGGTGAACGCACCGGACACGACCGGCTTCTTCGAGTTGGTCAGGACCATGGAGAGGCGCCAGGCGTCGGAGACCTGCGCCTCGATGTCGGCGTTGGTCGAGAACGCCGTCGCCAGGTAGGCGATGTGGTCGAGGCCGTCGCCGAGGCGGACGTACTCCACGAAGTCGGTCGAGTCCGCCAGCCGGAGGGCTCCGGTCCGGTGGTCGAGCCACTTGAGGCCCGACGAGCCCGGCACGAAGTGGACGCGGTCGCCGCCGAGGTCGGCGTGCGGATCGCCGTCGCGGTCGTACAGCGTGAACGACCGGGGGGCGGAGGAGATGGCCGCCTCGACGACGTCGCGCGGGAAGAGGACCCGGTCGCCGTTCGCGCTCGTCGGCAGGCCCGCCTCGATCAGGCGCTGGCGCATCCCGGGACCGCGGATCTCCATCCCGGTCTCGGCCAGCACGCGCATGGCCTCGTCCAGGATCCGCCCGATGAGGTCGTCCGACAGGACGCGGATGGTGGGTCGCATCAGGCCGGAACCCTACCGCATCGGCGCCCCGCCGCGCCGCGGGCGTGCCGCGGTCCGTGCCGCACCGCGAGCGGGGCGCCGCCGACGCGGCCCCGCCGTCATGCCTCCGCCGCGAGGAGCTCGCCGCTCGCGGCCTCGAAGTCGGCCCGGAGGGCGGCCTTCCCGGAACGCGTCGAGCCAGGTCGATTCGATCCCGTCGATCGCCAGCCGTGCGAGCGACTCGACGGAGAACCCGCAGCCCTCCGCCACCGCCCGGTACTCGCCGCCGAGGTCGAGCTCCATCATCGCCGGGTCGTCCGTGTTGATGGTCACCAGGAGGCCGGCGTCGCGCATCGCCCGGAGCGGGTGCTCCGCCAGCGACGCGTACCGGTTGGCGATGACGACGTTGCTCGTCGGGCAGACGGTGAGCGGGATCCGCTCCGCCGCGACCCGGCTCACCAGGGCGGGGTCCTCCACGATCGCGATGCCGTGGTCGATCCGCTCGGCCCCGAGCACATCGATCGCCACCCGGATGTTCTCGGGCCCCACGCCCGCGGCCTCACCCGCATGGCAGGTCCGCCGCAGGCCGAGTCGACGCGCGGCCGCGAACGCCGGCGCGAAGGCCGCCAGGTCCACGCCGAGCTCCGTGGAATCAGCGCCCACGCCGATCACCCGGCGGGCACGCCCGCTCCGCAGCAGCTCGCCCATCCGCTCGACCAGGTCGAGGCCCGCCGCCGGCCCGTACGCCTTGTCGATGCCGGCGATGAGCATGCAGCGCGCCTGCGTGACGGCTTCGGCCGCCTCGATCCCCTCGGTCAGTCCCGCGACGATCTCCCCGAGGTCCTGCCCTCCGACGAGGTGGCGCGCGGGCGTGAAGAACATCTCGCGGTAGCGGAGCCCGTGCGCCGCGGCGTCGACGATCGACTCGTAGGCGATCCTCGCCCAGTCCTCCCGGGAGACGAGGGTCTCCTGGACCAGCCAGAAGATCGCCAGGAAGGAGTCGAGCGAGTCGTACCGATAGAGCTGGCGCGGGTCGTCGACTGGGAGCGGGCGGCCGGCCTTCCGGGCGAGCTCGACGACGGTCTCGGGACGGACAGTACCCTCGACATGGCAGTGCAGCTCGACCTTAGGGATCCTGTCGTAGATGTCGTCGATGTCGAGTCGGTCCCCGGCCACCGCGTTCCCCTCCCATTCCGGCCAGCATGCGCCCGTGCCGACATTCTGCCGCTCCATCCTGCGGGACGTGGAGGCGCGACGCCGCGACCGGGTGGAGGCGCGACGCCGCGACCGGGCGGAGGAGGCGCCGAGGCCTGAGCGTCCCTCTCAGGCGTGGATCGCGTCGAGCGTGATCCGGCGGGGAGTGATGCGGCAGATCACCCGCGTGTCGAGCGTCTCCTGCTCCGCCGGGTAGATGAACCCGTAGTAGCGCGGGTGGTCCGTGTACCGCCGGGTGAGCATGTCGCAATGCTCGACGGCGCCGTCGGTGACGAGCTCGGCGTCGCCGCGGATCTGGATGAACCGCCCCGTGTTCTCCGGGTCCACCACGAGCAGACTGCATCGCGGATCGCGCAGGAGGTCGCGGCCCTTCCGGCGCTGGAGGGTCGTGTTCACTCGGGCAGACGCGCCGTCGTGGTCGACCCAGACGAGGCTCGATCGAGGCCGACCGTCCGGTCCGAGGGTCGTGAGGACGCCGCAGATCGGCCGGGTGAGGAGGTCGCGGTGGGACTCCGGGAGCGCGACGGGCCCGGAGGCGGGAAGGGGGGCCGACCCGGCGACGGTGGCGCTCATCGTCCATCCTCAGACCCCGCGGCCTCGAGCGCCACGACGTGGTCCGGCCGGATCCGACACAGGACGGGCGTCTCTGTCGCGGCGAACTCGGCGGAGATGCAGTCGCCGAAGTACCGCGCCGGACGGCCCATGTACGCCGAGGCGAGGCCGTCGAGGTGCTCGGCTGCGCCGTCCTCGGTCATCTCCACGACCGTCCCCTCGACCTCGAGGTAGCGCAGCGGCCGGCGCGGGTCGTAGCACAGGAGCGTGACGCGCGGGTCGCGCCGCATGTTCTTCTCCTTCGCGAACCCGCGCATCGTGTTCACGCGGACGAACTCGCCATCGAAGTCGCACCACACGACCGACGTCTGCGGCGCGCCGTCCTTCATGAGCGTCGTCAGGGCCGCGACCGGCGGGTACTGGACCAGGTCCCGGTGGGACAGCGGGATCTCGCCGTCAGCGAGGCCGTGCAGCAAGCCGATGGTCGGCATCGGTCGCCTCCTCCGTCGCCTCGCGCCGCATCCGCTCCAAGGCGTCGGGCCACGGCCGCTCGCGAGGCAGCTCCGCAGGGAGCGCCTGCCCGGTGAGCCAGGCCTCGACCATCGCCACATGGAGGTCCGTCCGGCGCGCCAGCCACCCGTGCCCCAGGCCCGGCGCATAGCGCGCCTCGGCGTGGGGCATGAGCGCTGCCTGTGCCGCGTTCGACGGGCGGATCGCCGCCTCCTTCTCGCCAGCGGTCAGCAGGGTGGGGGACGGCACGCTCAGCTCGACGCGCGACACGCCTCCCTTGAAGCCCTCGACGAAGGCGCGGCGGAAGGCGCGCGGCGACGCGGCCCGGAGGTCGGCCCGTCCGGCCTCGTCCATCCCGATGATCCGGCTGAAGAGAGCCACCACGGGACGCGTGTGCAGGAACGGGGAGACGAGCACGATCCCCAGCAGGAAGAGAGAGCCGCCCCGCGATGTGAGCACGCCGGCGCAGTCGATGACCGCGCGGTCCACGAGGTCGGGATCGCGGGCCAGGAGCCGGTGGGCCACGCCGCCGCCCCAGGAGAGACCGACGACGCTGGCGCGTCCGGCGGGGACACGCGACCGGATGAGGTCCGCGACGAGGTCCGCGGTCTGCTCGACGGTCAGCGGGTCGAGGCCGACGCTCCGACCGAAGCCCGGGAGGTCGGGCGCCAGGCAATGGAAGCGGTCCTGCAGGCGGGCCATGTGGGCGCGCCACATGAGGCCGCTCGCGCCGGCGCCGTGGAGGAAGACGACGGCCGGGGCGCCCGGAGTGCCGGCCTCGTGGATGTACATCTCGGTGGCGTGCAGCGCGGGCATCACCGGCCTCCCATCGCGAGCCAGGTCATGGTGGTCGGTTCGGGCTCGGGCGTCACGGGCCGTCCGGCCTCGGGACCGCGAGCCGTGCGGCGAAGGACGAGCCGTGCGGGGCGCCAGCGTCCGACGACCACGGCCCAGAGGAGGACCACGTCGATCAGGAGGCCGGGCACGGTCCACGGCGTGGCGAAGATGACGAGGAGGATCGCGGAGGCGACGGACCCGACGACGACGAGCGGCCGCCAGAGGCGCGCCGGCAGCGGGCCGACCGCGGCGACCGCAGCGAAGAGGAACGCGAGGAATGCCACGAGCACGAGGGCGGCACCGTCGTCCCGGGCGCTGCCGGAGGCGAGGCCGAGCAGGGTGATCGGCCACGGATCGCCCTCCTGGAAGGGCCAGCTGGGGCCGCAGACGTAGCCGATGTGGATCGAGCCGTGGACGACGAGGAAGGCGGCGACGAGGAGGACCATCACGAGACTCCCGGGCGGGACGCGGAGTGGGGAAGGGCGAAGGTCTCGATGGAGACGAGCGACAGCCCGAGGTCGCGGACCGCCACGATCAGCCCGTGGAGGGCCGCCTGGTCGGTGAGCTCGCCGGTCAGGTCCGTGGTGCCGTCGGCCTGCGGCGCGACGGCGAGGCCGCCGAGGACCGCCGACCAGCCGGGGGCCAGCTCGCCCTCGACGCGGACGCGGACCGTGTAGCGGGTCGCCCGATCCATCTCGATCCTCCGCCTGCTCCGGCACGCTCGCCGGAGACCTGCGGTCAGCCTGCGGGTCAACCCCCTCCGCCCGCATCCATCGGCGGATGGAAAGTGCTGGGTGGATCCGGCGTGGCAGCGCTGCGGTGCGGATCCCGGGTGGCGCTCCCGTCGAACGGCACTGGTCCGCCGCGTCCGCCGTGCCACACTGCCTGGTGCGGCCCACCCCGCAGCTCCTGGAGGCCCGCGATCGCGATGCCGCTGCCCGAGCGCGACGCCCTGCTCGCGGCGAAGCTCGATGCCCGCGCCCCGGGCGCCAGGACGGTCGATCGCGCGCGCCTCCGCGCACTCTTCGATGGTGCACCCGACGCGCGGCTCATCCTCGTCGCCGCGCCGGCCGGCTTCGGGAAGACCACGGCACTCGCCGCGTGGCTCGGCTCGTCGGGGCTCCGCTCCGCGTGGCTCGCGCTCGACCCCCGGGACGACGACCCTGTCCGGTTCGCCCGCGTCCTCGCGGCGGCGGCCGCCCGCGCGGCCGGCGACTCGACTGAGCCAACGCGCGTCGATCCATCGCGCCCGTTCGACTCCGAGCTCGCCGTCGGCGCCGTCCTCGACCGGCTCGCCGTCGCCCCGGATCGCGGGGCCGGCCCGCGCGTCGTGCTCGTCCTCGACGACTACCACGTCATCGGCGACGCTGCGATCCATGGGCTGGTCTCGGAGCTCATCGATCGGCTGCCTCGCGGAGCGATCCTCGCGATCGCGACCCGCTCAGACCCGCCCATCCCGCTCGCCCGCCTGCGCGCGCGCGCACAGCTGCTCGAGGTGCGTGCCGAGGATCTCCGCTTCACGGCCGCCGAGGCGGGTCAGCTGCTGCGGTCCGCGGTCGTGGACCTCGACCCGGGCGAGGTCGCGACGCTGACCGAGCGGACGGAGGGCTGGGCCGCCGTCCTTCGCCTGGCCGCCATCTCGCTCCGCGGCCGGCGCGACCACGCGGAGCTCGTCGGCAGGTTCGGCGCGACGCACCGCTTCGTCCTCGACTACGTCGTGGAGGAGGTCCTCGCCGGCCTCCCGCCCGAGACCGAGGAGTTCCTCCTCCGCACGTCGATCCTCGACCGTCTCACGGCGCCGCTGTGCGACGCCGTCACCGGGCTCGCCGACGGGCAGGAGCGGCTCGAGGAGCTCGAGCGCGCGAACCTCCTCATCGTCCCGCTCGACGACGAGCGGCGCTGGTACCGATATCACGCGCTCTTCGCCGGGGTCCTTCGCGCCCGGCTCGGGATGCACCGTTCCAGCGAGGTCGCGGCGCTCCACGGCCGTGCGGCCGCCTGGCACGCGGCGCACGGCGACGACGAGGAGGCGATCGGCCACGCGTTGGCCGCGGGGGACCTCCCGGCCGTGGTCCGGATGGTCGGCGACGCCTCTCTCCGCCACCTCAACGCCGGTGAGCTGAGCACGGTCCGGCGCTGGCTCGACGCCCTTCCGGGTGTGGCCGTGAGGCGGGACGCACAGCTCAGCGCCTCGTATGCCTGGTGCATCGTGCTGCCCGGGGAGGTGGCCGGGGTCGCCGCCCGCGTCGAGGACGCCGAGCGCGCCCTGGCGGAGGGTCCGACGATCGACCCGCCGACCGACGCCGCGATCCGCACCCAGCTCGCGCTCATCCGCTCCAGGCTCGCCGACCTCGAGGGGGATCCGGCCGAGGCGATCGCCCAGGCGCGCCTCGCGCGCGACCTGCTGCCGGCCGGGTTGCCGCCCGAGGCCGAGACGACGCTCCGCGGCGACGCGACCGTCCTGCTCGCACGGGCCCTCGTCGCGGCCGGCGACGCGGATGGCGCCGCGGAGGCCTACGCGGCCTCGCTGCCCGACCTTCGCGCCGGCGGCAACCTCTTCGCCACCGGCCGTGCCATCGCCGACCTCGCCCGCATCGCGATCGACCGGGGCGACCCGGCGGCGGCCGTGCGGCTGTGCGAGGGCGAGATCGCCCTCCCGCCCGGGCGGTCGTCGGCGGATGCGAGCGGCGCGGTCTGGATCGCCCTGGCGCGGGCGCGCGCCGAACTCGGCCAGATCGGGCTGGCCGAGCTCGCGGCGGAGCGCGGGATCGAGGTCGGCGCGCGCGCGGGCGACGCCCAGGTCGTGCGGTCCGCCCGGGCGACCCGCGAGCGGATCCGCGAGCTCACCGGGGCTGCCGGGCGCCCGCGCGTGTTCGCCGGGCCGGACGGTCCGTTCGAGACGCTGTCGCCGCGGGAGCTGGAGGTCCTCCGGCTCGTGGCGCTCGGCCGATCGAACGCGGCCATCGCGCGCGAGCTCTTCGTCACCGTCGGGACGGTGAAGTCCCACGTCCACGCCATCTCGGGGAAGCTCGGCGCCGCCAACCGGGTCGAAGCCGTCGCCCGCGGGCGGGCCCTCGGGATCATCGACTGATGGCATCCGCCGCGGGTCGCCCGCTCCCTGGACGGGAACCAACCCCCGGTCGGTCCTCGGATGGATGCGCCGGCCGACGGACCCGGCGCATCGTGACGACGGTCGGCATGAGCCGCAGCGACCGACACCGACCCCGACCGGAGAACCGACGATGACCGCCACGATGACCATCCGCACCGGGATCCACGGGACCGTCGCGCCAGGCTACGAGCCGGTGCGCGACGCGTTCGAGGAGAACTTCCGCACCCGCGGCGAGCTCGGCGGCGCGTGCGCCGTCTACAGGGGCGGCGAGCGCGTCGTCGACCTGTGGGGCGGCACCCGGGACGCCAGGACGGGTGCTCCCTGGGAAGAGGACACGATGGTCCTCGTGTACTCGGCCACGAAGGGCATGGCCGCCATGACCCTGGCGCTGGCGCACTCGCGCGGGTGGCTCGAATACGACGAGCGGGTCGCCGCCTACTGGCCGGAGTTCGCGCAGGCCGGCAAGGAGCGCATCACCGTCCGCCAGCTCCTCGCGCACCAGGCCGGCCTGTTCGGCTTCGACGAGAAGGTGGACCGCACCGCGATCGCGGACCCGGACCGCCTCGCCGGGATCATGGCCCGGCAGCGCCCGGAGTGGGAGGCCGGCGATCGGCAGGCCTACCACGCGATCAGCCTGGGGTTCTACGAGGGGGAGATCGTCCGACGGGTCGACCCCCGGCACCGGACGCTCGGCCGGGTCTTCGCCGACGAGATCGCCGCTCCCCTCGGCGAGGAGTTCTACATCCGCCTCCCGGAGTCGATCCCGGATTCGCGCCTCGCGCCCCTCGTCCAGCAGAGCGCCGTCCGGGCGATCCTGGGCCTGCCGCTGCCGATGCTGATCGACGCGCTCAACCCCCGATCCGTCCTCTTCCGGTCGCTCATCTCGAACCCGGGCACGCAGGTCGCGCTCGATCGCGAGCGCGTCTTCGCGCGCGAGCTCGAGGTCCCCTCGGGCGGCGGCGTGGGGACGGCCCGGGCCATCGCGAAGGCGTACGGCGTCTTCGCCGGCGACGGCCACGAGCTCGGTCTCCGAGCCGAGACGCTCGCGGCGCTCCGCGCGTCCGCGATCCCTTCGCGGCACGGGTTCGACGACGCTTGCTTCCATGGCGAGGTCCAGTTCTCCCTCGGCTTCATGAAGCCCACGCCGAACTGGTCGTTCGGCCACGCGGGGGCGTTCGGCTCCCCCGGAGCGGGCGGCTCGCTCGGATACGCCGACCCGGCGACCGGCATCGGCTACGCGTACGTGACGAACCGGATGGGGACGTTCGACGGCGACCCCCGCGACGTCGCGCTGCGGCGGGCGCTCGAGCGCGTGGGCTGACGGAGGCGGCGAGGCCGGCACGGGTCCGCCCCGTGCCGGCCTCGCCGGCGGGCGCCCGACGTCAGGCCGGGCGCGGGAGGAACATGAGCAGGTTCCAGCCCGCCAGCCCGCCGACCACCACGAGGCGCGCGACCGTCGGCCAGCTCGTCCGCCAGATCCACGCGCCGGCCAGGACGGGGAGGAAGAGGAGCCAGGCGACGGCCTGGACCACCAGAGGCAGTGATCGCACGCGGCGCCAGGCTGTGTCGATCCGCGCCGGGTCGCGCACGAGCGCGGCCGCGAACGCGAGCCACAGCCCGCCGAAGACGAGCAGCAGGATCCCGCTGGAGGCGAGAAGCGGGATCGGCGCGGTGACGGCTCCGACGAGCGCGGCGAGCCCGTCGGCCAGGGCGGTGACGATGGCGTTCATCAGCGTGCTCCTTGTCGGTCGCGGCAAAGACGATCACTCGGTGACGGCGGGCGCGGCAGCCTCGCGCCGGGGCAGGAACACGACGAGATTCCAGCCGGCGATCCCCACGATGAGGACGAGCCGGACGACGAGCGGCCAGTCGGTCTGCCAGACCCAGAGACCGGCCGTCAGGGGCAGGAAGAGCAGCCAGACGACCGCCTGGACGGCGAGCGGAAGGCCGGCGATGGCCTGCCAGGCGCGGTCGAGGGCCGCCGGGTCGAGCACGAGCGCGGCGAAGAAGCCCGCCCAGAGCACGGCGAACCCGACGAACAGGAGCCCCGTGCGGACGAGCACGGGGACGATCCCGGTGACCGGGAGGATGACCCAGCGGACGAGGCGGTCGATGCCCCGCTCGAACCGGTTCCCTGCGACGACCGTCATCGCACACCTTCCTCACTGTCGGGCCCGGAGCGGCGACGACGCGGCCGGGCGAATAGGCCGCCGTGGCGGTGATAGACTGTACGGTGTATGATTACCATACAGCGTAGAGGAATGCAAGTGGTGTCAACGGCGAGGTCGGTGCGATGAAGGAACGCGATGAGGCCGAGGGGATCCCGGGACCGGCGGACGCGGTCCCGCCTCCGACATGGAGCACCGACGAGGACGCCGCCCCGCCGACCCCGCCCTGGCGTGCCGACTTCCGGCGCCGCGCGCGGCGCGGCCCGAGTCCCCAGCTCGACCGGGAGCGGATCGTCGCCGCGGCGCTGCGGATCGTGGACGAGGACGGGATCGCCGCCCTCTCACTCCGGCGCCTCGCCGGCGACCTCCACGTCACCCCGATGTCGATCTACTGGCATGTCACGGACAAGGCCGAGCTGCTCGAGCTCGTCGGCCACGCGGTGCTCGCGGGGATCGAGCTGCCCGAGCGGACGGGGGACTGGATGGACCAGCTCCGCGAGGTCCATCGGGCGATGCTCGTGGCCTTCCTGCGACACCCGAACACGACCGACCTCCTCGTCGGGCGGGCGCGCTTCGGGCCCGGCGGGATCGCGACGTTCGAGCGCATCCTCGCGATCCTCCTCGACGCGGGCTTCACGCCCGAGGGAGCATTCGACGCCTACCAGTCGCTCTACCTGTTCACCCTGGGGTTCATGGCGACGTCCACCCGGAGCCCCGAGTTCGTCGCGGTCCAGCGCGCAGGTGCGGCATACATGGCCTCGCTGCCAGTCGAGCGCTTTCCCGCGATCCGCGCCGTAACGCCCATCATCGGGCGGCGGTCGCTCGACGAGCAGTTCGAGGTCGGCCTCGACACCGTCATCCGGGGCTTGGCCGCGCGACGCGAGCGGGAGCAGGCGGCGGGACGCGCGTGATGCCACGTCCGCGGATCCGCTCTCGCTCCGGCCGCCCTCGCACGTGCGCTCGCGCGCCCGGAGCCGTTCGCGCCGCACGACGCGCCCTTCTGGGATGACCCGTGGATCGCCCGCGGGATGCTCGCCGCCCACCTCGACCCCGACACCGACGTCGCCAGCCGGCGCCCGGAGACGATCGACGCGACGGTGGACCACCTCGCGCGCGTCCTCCCGCTGGGCCCCGGCGACCGGCTGGTCGACCTCGGATGCGGTCCCGGCCTGTACGCCCAGCGGTTCGCGGCACGCGGGGTCTCGGTGACGGGCATCGACCTCTCGGCAGGCTCCATCGCCCACGCGGTCGAGGCGGCCGGCGCCGCGGGGCTCGAGATCGACTACCGGGTGGGCGACTACACGGCCGACACCCTCGGCGGACCGTACGACGCGGCCACGCTCATCTACCTCGACTTCGGCGTGCTGCCCGATGCCCCGCGCGACCGGCTCCTCGGCGCCGTGCGATCCGCGCTGCGCCCGGGGGGTGCCTTCGTCCTCGACGTGCACGCACCGCCCCGCTGGCGGCCGCCCGACGCGGGGATCCACGTCGAGCGGTCGGACGGCGGCTTCTGGCGCCCCGGCCCGCACGTCGTCGTCGAGACCACCTATCGGTTCGGCGACGACGTGGACCTCGCCCAGTACGCCGTGATCGAGGCCGACGCGGTCACGACCTACCGTGTCTGGGACCACGCCTACTCCGCGGCCGCCCTGCGCGCACTCCTGCGGCGCCACGGCCTCGCCGTCGAGCACGGCTGGGAGGACCTGACCGGGACCTCGCGCCGGCGCTCGTCACCCACGCTCGGCGTCGTCGCGAGGCGCCTTGGGCGATCCCGCGGCCTCACTGGTCGAGAGGGCCGGCGGGGCGCATACTCGCGGTCCCCGCACCAGGTCGGCGTCCCAGCCGGTCCGGGGATCACCAGGGAGACGGCATGAACCTCAACAGCGTCCTGATCGGATCCGAGGACCCGCAGCGCCTGACCGACTACTTCACGAGGCTCTTCGGCGAGCCCGGCTGGCACGAGGGCGGATTCAACGGCTGGCAGCTCGGCGGCGGCTTCGTCACGGTGGGGCCGCACGACGAGGTGAAGGGCGCGAACGCGCAGCCCGGCCGGCTGATCTGGAACATCGAGAGCGCCGATGTGAAGGCCGACTTCGAGCGGCTCACGGCCGCCGGCGCGACGGTCGTCCAGGAGCCCTACCACCCGGGCGAGTCGCCCGATGCGTGGATCGCCACGTTCAGCGATCCGGACGGCAACTACTTCCAGCTCATGAGCCAGATGTCGATGTAGCCCGCTCCTCGGGCCGGGAGCGGAGGGGCGAGTGCGGCGTGGCGATCGCCGGCCGCCTCACCCCTCCGCCACGGCGAGGATCGCGTCGGTCTGCCCGAGCGCGAGGCGCATGCCCTCCTCCGCTCCCATCGCGAGCACCTGGTCCATCGTCTCGCGCGACGGGAACGTGGACACCAGGACCATCCGTGTCCCGCCACCCTCGCGTGCCTCGATGCTCACGCGCGCGAGCGTCACCGGCAGGCCCGGGTCGGGAGCGCCCGTCTCGTCGCCGAACCCGTCCTCGAAGACCAGTGACGACGGGGGCTCGACCGAGACGATCCTCCACCACCCCCAGTGGCGATCGCCCTCCGGGCCGGTCATGTAGTACGTCACGGTCCCGTCCTGCGTGAGGTCGTGCGCGACGACGGTCGCCGGGTACACGGGCGGGCCCCACCAGCGCTCGAGCTTGCGGGGGTCCGCCCAGAGCTCCCAGACCCGTTCCGGTGCGGCGTCGTACTCCGCGACGAGGGTGAGGGTCAGGGCGTCGACGTCCCTGCGGACGTGGGTGACGGTCACCGGATGGGTCCTCCTGTGGGCTCGGCGAGGACGTCCGCGAAGCGCTCGAGACGGTCCCGCCAGATCGTCTCGAGCCGATCGAGCATGCGCGCGGCGTCGCGAACGGCCTGGATCTCCGCCGTCACCAGCTGTTCCCGGCCGCGGCGCCGCTTGCGCACCAGGCCGGCGCGTTCGAGCACGGCGACGTGCTTCTGCACCGCGGTGAGGCTGATCGGGTAGCGCCGGCCGAGCGCCGACACCGACGACTCGCTCCCCATCACCTCCTCGACGATGTCGCGGCGCGTGGGATCGGCGAGGGCATGGAACACCAGGTCGGCGCGGTCGCGGTGCGGGTGAGATACAACCATCAGGTTGTAGGTTATCCGCCACGCGCCGGGACGGCAAGCCCCCGCCACGCGATCGACCCGGTCGCGCCGACTCCATCGCCGCGCTTCGGCCGGTGCCGGTCAGCCGGCCCCGGCGCCCCGGCAGGCAACCGTCCGGGCGCTTCGCCTTCCCCTCCGCGAGTCAGGGGGTCTTCTCGATCGAGCCGATGACGCCGTAGGTGAAGGGGTCGGTGCCGGTCAGGGAGTGCACGTAGGCGGTGAGGCCGACGTAGCCGCCACGCCCCAGGCATACCTGGTCACCCCAGCCGACCTTGCTCTCGCTGGCCCCGCCCCACGCCGCCTCGCATTCCCACGAGCCCCCGTCGTTCGTGAGGGTCCCGGAGCCGACCGCCATCTCCTGGGGCTGATCCCCGCTCACCGAGGTGATCGAGCCGACGACGGGCCCGTTGATCCGCGGATCGTTCGTGGTCCGGTCGCACGACCAGAGGGTGGTGGTGGCCGGGTCGGTGCCCGACGGCGCCGGCCCGGCACGGCAGTGGTCGGTGCCGGTGAAGATGTCGGGCGCGGCCGCGGGTCCCGTCGAAGCCGCGGCGACCGGGGCCGCGTCCGTGGCGGCGACCGGAGCCGCGTCCGTGGCGACGGCCGGGGCGCCCGTCTCCACGGCGCTCGCGTTCGTGCAGGCCGCCAGCAGCGCCGTCAGCACGGAGGCCATCGCGAGGCCGGCCCATCTGGTCCGCTTCATCGTCGTCTCCCCATCGCACGTCATCGTGGTCACCAGAGAGAGACCCGTCCGCGGTCGAAGTGATTCGGTGATCCGTCGGGCGGAGTGGGGCGGCCGCCGCCGATCGTCGTCATCTCGTCGCCTCCGACGTCGTGGCCAGCACACCCCACGCGAGGCCGTCGGTGCTGAGGAGGTGCAGGTGCAGGACGACCCCGTCGGCCGTCCCGTCGCCCTCGAGGACGGCGTCGCCGATCGCCAGGCCGTTCGGTGCCGTCGTCACCTGGAGGCCTCCCGTCCAGGTCGCGCCGCCCGCGCGCAGCTCCATCGCCCCGGGCCTGATGACGCCGGTGCCGGCCTGCGGCAGCTCATCCACGCTGATCCGGACGGTGCCGGCGAGTCGCGGATCCGCCAGCTCGCTCCGACAGTCCAGCTGGAGCCCGCCCACGTCCGATGTCGTCCACGGAGTGCCCTCGCAGACGATCCGGCCGCGGAGCTGCGCCTCGAAGGGCGACTGCACCAGCCGCGGCGCGAGCACGAGCAGGCCGAGGGCGAGGGCGAGGAGCGCCGCCAGGACGATCGCGAGCTGCAGCGCCGGCACCAGCCGGAGGCCGCGCAGCCCCGGCCACCACGGCAGCCAGCCGAGGCGCTCGGCGGCGGCGACGGTGGCCGCGACCCGCGCGGGATCGACGTCCGTCGGCACGTCGTCGGCGAGCCGTGCCAGGGAGGCGGCGAGGCGGGCTTCGAACCGGTCGGGCTCAGCCATGGTCCAGGTCCCTGCGCAGGCGCTCGAGCAGCCGGGCCAGCCGGGCCCGGGTCCCCGATGGTGACATCCCCAGGCGCTCTCCCAGCTCGGTCGAGTCGAGCCCCGCGACATACCGGAGCGCCAGCAGCGCCCGGTCCTCCGGCTTGAGGCGCGCGAGGGCATTGACGAGGTCCACGCTGTCGATCAGGCCGGCTGGGTCGTGGCCTCCGGGGTCACCCGTGTCGGGTCTGAGCTCCACCACCCGCCCGGGGTGCTGGCGTCGGATCATCCGGCGGGCCTCGTTGGCTGCGACCGCGACGAGCCAGCCCTTCACGTGATCCGGATCGCGGACCGAGTCGAGCTTCCGCCATGCGATCGTCCACGCGGCCTGCACCGCGTCCTGGGCGAGGTCCGGGTCCCCGCACGTGACGTACGCCACGCGCACCATGTCCGCGTGGTACGTGGCCACGAGGCGCGCGAAGGCGGTCTCGTCGCCCTGCGCTGCCCGCTCGACGACGGTGGACGCGAAGTCGGCCCGGAGGGTCATCACCACTTCGCACTAGAGAGACCCATCACCCGGCGAAGCAATTCACGCCTTCCCGGGGATCGCATCGTGCGCCCGGGTGCGCCCCGCGGCCAGAGGCATCGGTCACGGCGGGCGGCGCGCTCACCGCGACGACGCCGGCGACCGGCACCTGGCGCGCCCGGAGTGGATTCGGGCCCGCGCGAACCACTGCGTGACGGTCACTCCAGCTCGGGGTCCACGGGAGGCTTGCCTGTTCCTGTGGGTAGTGGGCGTGAGCCCTGCGGCCGTGTGAGGGGCGCGGGTGGATGCGACCCGGCGGCCGAGGGCCTCAGGCCCAGAGATCGACCTGGGGGAGGCCGGCGGCCCCAAGCGCCTCGTTCAGCTCGGCGGAGTGGTAGACGTCGTGGCTGAAGACGCGCTGGATCACCCAGCCGCGCGTGTGGACCCAGTCCGGGCCGTAGTCCTCGCGGCGGATCTCCTCGGCGAGCACGTCGACCGTCCATCGGTCGAGGACGCCCTCGACGATGCGGAAGGTCGCGTCGAGCGCCTCGACAAGGTCGGCCGCGCTGAGCGGATGGTCGAGGTCCTCGTCCCCCGGGCACACGTGCGCGGCGTCCGTGAACGGCGTGGTCGCCGCCCCGGGCTCGCCTGCGAAGTCGCAGAGCCAGAAGACCCGCTGGCAGGCGAGGTGGCCCACGGTCGCCCAGATCGGCCAGCGCTCCGGCGACGGGCGGATCGCGAGCTGCTCGTCGGACATCGTCGCGACGACCTCGCGCAGGCGCCGGTCATACGTCGACCATACGCTGAAGGCGGGACGGATCGTGGTGTCGCTCATGGCGTCCACGGTACTGCGGCCTCCGCGCGGCTGCCCGATCCCGCGGGGAACCGCCGGCGTGCCGGTTGACACGACCCGGGACGATGGCCACGACGTGACCGCCCGACTCCACCTCGAGTGCACCCGGATCCTCGCGTTCCGCCGGCGCGTCGGCGCGCTCGACGAGCGGCTGCCGCCGGGGCCGGACTCGCTGCGGACGGCGGCCTGGGTCGGTCTCCAGGACAGCGTGCCGCGCGCGGCGCTGCACTCGATCCACGCCCGGGTCGCGGGGACGGGGCCGTCCGCGTGGGAGGACCCCTCGCTGGTCCAGCTCTGGGGTCCGCGGTTCAGCGCCTATGTCGTGGCGGCCGTGGACCACGCGGTCTTCTCGCTCGGGAGGCTGCCGGACGACGACGCCCGACTTCGCAGGGCCGAGGAGACCGCCGACCGCCTCGACGCCTTCCTCGCCGGCCGCCGCATGCCGTTCGGCCAGGCGGGGCGCGGGATGGGTGTCGCGCCGAACATGCTGCGCTACGCCGCCCCGACCGGCCGCGTGCTGATCCGGTGGGACGGCGCGCGCCAGCCGACCGTCTGGACCGTCCCGCCGCCCGCGATCGACCCGCAGGAAGCCCGCCTCGAGCTCGTCCGCCGGTTCCTGCACGTCCTCGGACCGGCGACGCCCGCGGCGTTCGCCGCGTGGGGAGGGATCCGGCCGCCGGGCGCCCGTGGCGTCTTCGAGGCCCTCGCGCCGGAGCTCGTGCCCGTGCGGACCGACGTGGGCGACGCGTGGATCCTCGCCACCGACGAGACCGCGTTCCGCGAGCCGCCCGGCCCCACGGCCCGCGCCCGGCTCCTCCCGAGCGGCGACGCGTACTTCCTGCTGCAGGGTGCCGACCGCGCGCTCCTCGTGCCCGAGGCCGCTCACAGGCGCCAGCTGTGGACGCCGCGCGTCTGGCCCGGCGCGATCCTCGTGGCGGGCGAGGTGGTCGGGACCTGGCGGCGCGCGCAGGAGGCGGTGACGCTCCAGCCGTGGCGGCGGCTCTCGCGGGCGGAGCGGGACGCTGTCGAGGAGGAGGCGGAGTCGCTGCCGCTGCCGGGCGTTCGCCCGATCAGGGTGGCCTGGGCCGACTGACGACGGACGGATCGCCTGTCGGCGCGTGCGAACGCGCGAGGGGCCGGCGCCCGAGCGCCGAACGCCGGGGCGTGACGCGATTCCGGACGGTCGGGCGCCGCACCGGTGCCGGGCGGACGGCCATCCTCGGCTCCTTCGAGGATGGACTCGTCCTGGTCGATGGACCGCACCGCAGACCGGGAGAACCGCCAGCCGACCTGAGGCCCGGGCGCGCGGGCCGTTCGCCTCTGCTGGCGCGGCGACGGGCCGGGGGACACTCCTCCCGTGAAGCGGATGGGGATCCTGGCGGCGGTCGCGTCGCTGGCGGCGGTCGGGGTCCTGGCAGGACCTCCCCTGTGGCGACGCCTGCTGGACTGGGGTGCCACCGCCGAGGAGACTCATCGCGCGCTCCCGGGCGACGAGCTGCTTCCCGACGCGGACCTCGTCGCCACCCGGGCCATCTCGATCGCGGCTTCGCCCGCCGAGGTGTGGCCCTGGCTCGTGCAGATCGGCGTGGGTCGGGCCGGCGCCTACTCCTACGACTGGCTGGACCGGCTGTTCGGCCTCGACCTGCGGAGCAGCCGCAGGATCGTGCCGGAGCTCCAGGGCCTGGTCGTCGGCGACGTGATCCCGGTGGCCAACGACGGGACCGGGCTGCGGGTCCGGGCCATCGAGCCCGATCGCGTGCTGGCGACGCGCACCGACGACGGGACGTGGGCCTGGACCTGGATCCTCGAGCCCGCCGGCGACCAGGACGCGGCTGATCAGCCGCACCCGGATGGCGACCGCCCACCAGCCGCTGCCCGCCCGCCTGGCGACCCGGCTCCTGCTCGTGCCCGCATCGTGGGTCATGGAACGTCGGATGCTGTTCGGCCTCCGCGATCGCGCCGAAGGGAGGGTCGACGCGGCGAGACGCGCATCTCCGAGGGCGACCGGCGCCGCCGCGACGGGTACCGCCGCCACCGAGATCGCGCCGGACGTCTACCTTCTCGGACCGTGGGGTCGGACGCAGACGAACGCCTACCTGGTCCGCGACGGGTCATCGTGGATGCTGATCGACGCCGGCTGGGAGAACGACGGTCCGCGCATCCAGGCGGCCGCGCGGTCGCTGCTGGGGCCCGGGCGGACCCCGTCGGCCATCCTCCTCACCCACGCCCATCCCGATCACGACGGGTCGGCCCGCGAGCTGGCCCGGGCCTGGGGATGCCCGATCCTCGTCCATCCGGCCGAGGTCCCGCTCGCGACCGGTGACTTCGCGGCGATGGCGAGGTATGCGGGGCCGCTGGACCGCTGGCTGATCCTGC
Source organism: uncultured Chloroflexia bacterium (assembly GCA_963717255.1). Taxonomy (GTDB): domain Bacteria; phylum Chloroflexota; class Limnocylindria; order Limnocylindrales; family CSP1-4; genus CAIYQJ01. The sequence goes on from CAVQVT010000013.1 coordinate 163,140, forward strand.
CCCTCATGCGCGCCCTCGGCCGGCGTCGGCGCGAGGCGATCCTCGCCGGCTCGAGCCTGGCCGGGATCGTGCAGCCCCTCCCGCCCGGGGGCTTGATCCCGGGGCTGGGAGGCTGGGAGTGGGTCCACACCCCGGGCCACACCCCGGGCCACGTGGCGTACGTCCGGGCACGCGACCGGGTCGTCATCAGCGGCGACGCCCTCGTGACCCTGGAGGTCAACGCCTGGTCGGGCCTCGTGCGGGGGGAGCAGGGTCTCTCCGGCCCGCCCTGGTACACGACCTGGGACCGGGAGGCGACGAGAGCCTCGATCGGCGAGATCGCCGACCTCGAGCCCGCGGTTCTCGCCGCCGGTCACGGCCTCCCGCTGGTGGGCCCGGGGACGGCCGCCGCGGTCCACGCGTTCGCCGCCCGGACGATGGGGCGAGCTCGAGCGCACGTCGCCGGGCACTAGGTCGGCCGGCGCGGTGCGAGTCGGCCGGCGCGCCCCGAGGGCCTGCCGCCGGCCGCGTTCAGGCAGGATGGGCGGATGCGGATCCTGCTCTGGCACGGCTACCTGCTCGGCGGCACCGGCTCCAACGTCTACACGCGGCAGCTCGCGCGTGCGTGGATGCGGGCGGGACACGACGTCACGGTGTTCTGCCAGGATCCGCGACCCGACGCGCACGACCTCGGCGGCGCACGCGTCGTCCGCCCCGACGTCGGTGGGCTGCTCCCGGTGTTCGTGCTCGACCGGTACGAGGGGTACGAGGTCAGGCTCGTCCAGGAGTGCCGCGCCGACGAGCTCGATCGCTGGGTGGAAGCGAACGCGACGGCACTGCGCGAGCACCTCCCGGCCGACGTCGTCTTCTGCAACCACGTCCTGCTCGGGGGACCGGTCGGGGCCGCGAGCGGCGCCCGCTTCGCGGTGAAGGCGCACGGCTCGGAGCTCGAGTACGCGATGCGGGGCGACCCGGCCCTCGCGGCGTGGGGGCGGGACTGCCTGCGACTGGCCGCGGCCACCTTCGTCGGCTCCGCCCACGTCCGCCGCGTTCTCGAGGACGTGTGCGGCCACGTCGATCGCGTCCACGAGGTCCCGCCGGGGGTCGACATCGACGACTGGAGACCGGAGGAGCGGGCGACGGCGCTCGCCGCCCTCCTGGCCGAGGCGAGGCGCGACCCGCCGAACCCCGCCAACGCCGAGGAGCGGCTTCCCGACGAGGGCAACGCCGAGCGCCTCGGCCGGTTCCTCGGCGGCGACCGGCCGACGGTCGTCTACTTCGGGAAGCTCATCCGCAACAAGGGCGTGCACGTGCTCCTCGAGGCGCTCGAGGGGCTCGACGCGCGCGCGGTCATCGTCGGCTTCGGGGACCACCGTCCGGAGCTCGAGCGACTCGCCGGCACGGACGTCCTCTTCACGGGCCCGCTCGAGCACCGGCATCTCGTGCACCTGCTCGCCCTGGCCGACGCGTGCGTCGTCCCGTCGATCTTCCCCGAGGCGTTCGGGATGGTCGCCGCCGAAGCCGCCGCGACCGGATGCCCGCCGCTCGTCGCCCGCCACTCCGGGCTCGCGGAGATCGCCGCAGGTCTCGCGGAGGAGTACCCGCCGGAGCTGCGGCACCTCGCCGGCTTCACCTCGGGCGACGTCGGCGCTCTCCGGGCGACGCTGACCGAGCTCCTCGCCCTCGGTCCGCCCGATCGGGCGGCGCTCCGGGCCTCGGCGCGGCGGGCCGCGGTGGAGCGGTGGAGCTGGACCAGCGTCGCGCACCGGCTCCTGGAGCCGCTCGCACGCTGACAGACGCCATCGGTCCGCGCTCGGATCGATCGCGCGTCGATGGCGCGCCCGGAGGGCGTCGAGCGCGCGGGAACAACGGCCAGACCGGTCGTCTGGTCGGCGCCCTCAGGCCGTCGGCGGGATGTTGTGGTTGACCCGGAACAGGTTCTCCGGGTCGTAGCGGCGCTTGACCTCCGCGAGGCGACCGAGCTTCGCCGGACCGTAGACCGCGAGAGCCTTCCGGTGCGCGTCGGCGTCGTCGTGCCCCAGGAAGTTGACGTACTGGCCGGCCGTCGCATGGGGCCGCATGGCGTCGGAGAAGCCCCTGACCCACCCGACCCGCGCCGCGTCGTCGGCGGGATCGGGCCAGAAGCCGTAGACGTTGAGCCAGAACTGGGCAGAGCGATCCGGGAACGCCGTGGCGTCCTCGGCGACCCGGCCGAACGCGCCGCCCATGTGGTGGAGGTCGGCGGCCGTCCCGACCCAGCGCTGGGCGCCGCACCGCTCGACGAGCGTGTCGATCGTCGAGCCATCGAACCGGTCGAACGACGCGTTCCGCCAGTACGCCCGGACGCCCTTCGGCATCGCGGCGTCGAACATCGACTGGAAGGCGCGCCATCGGGTGGGATCCAGGATCGCGGCGTCCGGCGGGCAGGCCGCGCGAAGCCGTCCGATCACCGCCTCGCCCTCGGCCCGATCCGCCCCCGCCCACGCGAACCCAAGGAACATGAGCACCCGGTCGCCCAGCTCCCAGTCGGGGGGCGGGACCATGAACGTCGTCAGCGTCGTGATGTCGTCGGAGACGTCGGCCGCCCACTCGACGTACGCCCGGAGGGCCTCGCTCCAGCGCGGGAGCTCGTAGATGAGCGTGCCGGCGAGGACATCCGGGTCGAGCGGGTGGGCGCGGAAGGTGAACGACGTGACGACCCCGAAGTTCCCGCCACCGCCACGCAGGCCCCAGAACAGGTCCGGGTGTTCGACGTCGCTCGCCCGGACGTGCTGGCCGGTCGCGAGGACGACCTCGGCGGACACGAGGTTGTCGATCGTCAGGCCGTGCGCCCGGGTCAGCCAGCCGACACCTCCGCCGAGCGTCAGGCCGGCGATCCCCGTCCCGGAGACCACGCCCATCGGCACCGCGAGCGCGTGTGGCTCGGTCGCCCGATCGATGTCCCCGAGGGTCGCCCCAGCCGAGACGCGGACCAGTCGGGCGTCGGGGTCGACCTCGATCGCGTCCAGGTCGCCCATGTCGAGGAGGATCCCGTCGTCCACGGTGCCGTTGCCGGCGACGTTGTGGCCCCCGCCGCGGATGGCGAGAGCCAGCCCGGTCTCCCGAGCGAGCGCGATCGTGGGTGCGACGTCCTCGACCCCGGTGGCCCGGACGATCAGCGCGGGATGCTTGTCGATCATCCCGTTCCAGACTCGCCGAGCCTCGTCGTAACCGACGTCGCCGGGCGTCACGACCTGTCCCTGCACGGCGGCTCGGAGCCGCGAGATCATGTCCCCGCTCATCGTCATCTGGGTTCCCCTTCGCCTGGACCACCGTTCCCGGGGGTCGGTCGTTGATCCGGATGGGCGCTCGTCGGACATCCGCGCTGGACCCGGCACGACGTCGGCCGGGAGCGCAGCGCGGCCACGAGGAGGTCCGGGAACCCTCCTCGGGTCACGGCAGGACACACACCGCCGTCCACTCGCCGTCGGCCTTGACGATCGCGGTCCGGCCGATCCTGCCGTCGGGTGTCCGGCACGGCTGATCGGTCAGCGCGTGGCGCAGGCGCCACGAGCGGTAGAAGGCAACGAGCCTGGAGCCCAGGCCCGGGCGATCCGGTCCGGCCGCGAGCCGGGCGAGCCGGGCCCGCTCGTGCGCCGCCGAGGTCTCCCGCTCCAGCGTCCGGAGCCCCTCGTCGGGGGGAAGCCAGCGAAGCATCGTTCTTCTCCTCACTCTCATCGCAGCGCGGGCCCGGACCGTCGCGTCCGGGACGGGACGCGCGACTCGACTGTTCCCGGGGGCCGGTCGCCGATCCGGATGGGCGCTCGTCGGGCGCTCACGTCGATGCACCGTTGCAGTGTCGGCGCCCAGGTGCCATGGTGGAAGAGACGGAATCCACCGAATCGGGGCGAACATGACAGTCGCGCGCCAACCACGCATCGCCCTCCTCGCCGCGCCGGAGACGTCGGCGTCCGTTCTGTACGGGCTCTACGACGTCCTGCTGTCCGTTGGTCCGATGTGGTCGGACATGACGGCCGCCGAGCCGGCCGACGCGCTACTGGAAGTCCGGATCGTCGCCGCGACCGGGGAGCCCTTCCGCTGCTTCGGCGGCATCCTCGTCGAACCGCACGCCTCCGTCGCCGACGTCCACCAGGTCGACGCGGTCGTCGTGTGCGACATGTACACCCCGATCGACACGCCGCCGCGCGGCCGCTTCATCGGCGAGATCGACTGGCTGCGTCGAGCGCACGCCGGTGGTGCGCTGCTCGCCTCCGTGTGCACCGGCTCGCTGCTGCTCGCGGAGGCCGGCCTGCTCGATGGCCGGTCATGCGCCGGGCACTGGGCCTATCGGGACCTGTTCCGGTCCGCGTACCCGAGCGTCCGATTCGGCCCGGGCGAGATCCTGGATCTCTCGAGCGAGGACGAGGGCCTGATCACGGCCGGCGGGGTGACGGCCTGGCAGGACCTCGCCCTCCACCTGATCGCGCGCTTCTGCGGCCCTGAGCACGCGGCGCGGACCGCGAAGGTCTACCTGCTGTCGGGCCACGAGGACGGGCAGCTGCCCTTCTCGGCGATGACGCGACGCGTTCGGACGGACGACGCCGTCATCGGAGATTGCCTGGCATGGATCGCCGACAATCCCACGTCGGCGAACCCGGTGACCGCGATGGCCGAGCGCTCAGGCCTCAACCGGCGGACCTTCGCCCGCAGGTTCCAGGCGTCGACCGGCCGCCGGCCGATCGACCATGTCCACGCGCTGCGCATCGAAGGCGCGCGCGAGCTGCTCGAGACCGGGAGCATCGCGGTCGAGGACGTCGGCTTCCGGGTCGGCTACGAGGACCCGACGTTCTTCCGCCGGCTCTTCAAGCGGACGACCGGCCTCACCCCCGCCGCGTATCGCCGGAAGTTCGCGCGGATCATCGGGACCGGGTGACGGCATCGCCGCTGGGTCCGGCTCAGCCGTTCGCGAGCCGCCGCTCCAGCCCGTCGAGGATCAGGTCGAGCCCGAATGCGAACTCCGCGTCGTCGTCGTGGTCGGCCTCGTCCATGACCCGTCTCGCGTGCGGGAGGGTGCCCGTGGACAGCGCCTCGAGGATCGCGGGGTCGGGCGCGCCCTGCTCCCCCGGGTCGAACAGCTCGCGCGTGAAGCCAAGCACGCGGCTGTCGAGCACGTGGACCGCGGTGTGCGCGAGCTGTGGCGAGAAGCCGGCGGCCAGGAGGCATCCCGTGACGCCGTCGAGGTAGATGACCATGGGCAGGCGGACCCGCGGGCGCAACGCGAGCAGGACGGGCGCCCACGGGTGGCGGCGCACGACCGCGCGGCCGCTCCACGCGCACCGCCGGATCGCCTCCTTCCACTCCACGTCCGCGGGCGGCGTCTCGATCTCGTCCACGAGGAGGTCAGCCATCCCGTCGAGGAGCTCGTCCTTGCCTCCGACGTGGTTGTACAGCGACATCGCCTCCACGCCCAGGGCATGACCCACCCGGCGCATCGTGACGGCGTCAAGGCCCTCCGCGTCGGCGACGTCCATCGCCGCACGGAGCACGCGCTCACGGTTCAGCGGGTCGCGGCCGGCACGGGTTCGAGGGGTCATCGCCCGCCAGCATAACTTACGTCGTAAACCTTGTGTAGGGTGCGCGTGAGGCTTGACAGACTTACAATGTACGTATACGCTGCGCGAGTGCACTTACGGTGTAAGGTCGTGGGGAGGGCAGCTCGTGAAGGCGATCGTCCAGCGGCGGTATGGGGCGCCGGGTGTGCTGACACTCGAGGATCTCCCCGAGCCGGAGCCCGGTACCGGCGAGGTTCTCGTGCGCGTCCGCGCGGCTTCCATCTTCGCCGGCGACCTGTACGCCGTGCGCGGCGCCCCGTTCTTCGTCCGCTTCGCGACGGGTCTTCGCCGGCCCCGGAACCCCATCCCGGGCATCGACCTCGCGGGCGTCGTCGAGGCCACGGGCCCAGGGGTGACGGACCTCCGCGCGGGCGACGAGGTGTTCGGGTTCGCGTCGGGGTCGCTCGCAGAGCTCGTGTGCGTGCCCGCCGACCACCTGGTGCGCCGGCCGCAGGACCTGACGTTCGAGCAGGCCGCCGCCGTGCCGGAGGCCGGCATGACCGCCCTCCAGGGGTTGCGTGATCACGGCCGGGTGCGGGCGGGACAGCGGGTGCTCGTGATCGGCGCGTCCGGCGGCGTCGGCACGTTCGCGGTGCAGATCGCGAAGGCGCTCGGTGCCGAGGTGACCGGCGTCTGCGGCCCGGCGAACCTCGAGCTCGTGCGATCGATCGGCGCGGACCACGTCCTCGACTACACCCGGACGGACGTGACCACGGCCGCGGACCGGTACGACGTCATCCTCCAGTTGGCCGGGACCGCGTCGCCGCGACGCCTGCGCCGCGCGCTCGCGCCGGGCGGCACGCTCGTGCTGAGCAGCGGTCAGGGCCGGATCGCGGGCGTGGACCGGATCCTCGTCGCGACTGTGCTCGACCCCTTCGTCCGCGAGCGCCTCGCGGTGTTCGTCACGAAGGAGAACGGGACGGATCTCGGGATCCTCGCGGACATGATCGCGGCCGGGCAGGTGCGCCCGGTCATCGATCGGACGTACCCGCTGGCGGAAGCGGCGGAGGCCTTCCGCTACCTCGAAGCCGGGCATGCGCGCGGCAAGGTCGTCATCTCGGTCTGAGGCGCCCGAGAGCCACGCCGCCGACAGGGCGCACCCGAGGGAGAGTCGTCATCACGATGAACCAGAACGAGGCGACAGAGGTCATGACGGACGTAAGGATCATCCTCGCCGGGCTGTGGGTGGCCGTGATGCTGACCTACCTCCTGGGGGATGTGCTGCGCGTGTTCGCGGGCGATATCACGCCGGGCCGACTCGGGGGCCGAGAGGCGAGCCAGGGGATGTGGCTGGGGATCGCGGCGATCATGCTGGTCCCGATCGTCATGGTCGTCCTGTCCCTGGTGCTGCCGTACCCCGCGGTCGGCTGGCTCACCATCGTCGTGGCAGTGGTCGTCGTCGTCTTCAACCTCGCCGGCTTGCCGTACGTGGGCATGTACGACAACTTCCTCATCCTCGTGAGCTTCGTCTTCAACGCGTTGACCATCTGGTACGCATGGACGTGGGTGTCCACGGCTGCCTGACGTCGTCGCTCCACGGACGTGGACGCACGAGCGGGTCTTGACGATCTCGCCTCCTCGTCCAGGCTCTCGGGTTCAGCGATACGTCGAAGATCGTTGACACGATGTCTGCCATCTTGTACATTCCCATGTAATAGATCTTTGACATGGGAGACCCTGATGGCGTTCCTCGAGAAGAGCAACTGGGTCGTCATCGTCGTCGGGGTGCCGACGCTTCTCGTGTACGTGGCCCTGGTCGTGCCGCAGGTGCTCGGCGGGCCGATCGCCGAGGTCTCCTGGGTCCAGTCGATGATCGTCGCCATCGTCGCCTTCATCGTGGCGAACATCCTGGGCAACGTCGTGGCCGCGGCGTCGAACCCCCGCGAGGCGGACAGGAAGGACCAGCGCGACGCCGAGATCGACCACTTCGGTGAGCGGGTCGGCAACTGGCTGATCATCGCCGGCTCGTGCGCCGCTCTCGTCCTCGCCATGCTCGATGCGGAGCAGTTCTGGATCGCCAACGCGATCTTCCTCGGGGGCATCGCGGGAGCCCTTCTGAGCTCCGCCACCAAGATCGCGGCCTATCACGGGCCGTTCCAGCAATGGTGACGCCGACACGGGTCACCAACTCGATCCGGGCCCTGCGCTTCGCCAACGGCGAGATGACCCAGGCGGAGCTCGCGGATCGCGTCGGCGTGACCCGCCAGACGATCATCGCCATCGAGCAGGGCAGGTACTCGCCCACGCTCGAGATGGCCTTCCGGATCACCCGGGTCCTCCGCGTGCCGCTCGACGAGGTCTTCCAGTACCCGGACGAACAGCGATGACGAGCCGACCGCCCGACCCTGCAGCCGCCGGGCCCACCGACCGCCCTCACAGCGATCTGGAGAGCACCATGTCCGAACCGTCGAAGAAGTCAGCGTCCCTGCCGCCGCGCTGGTTCATCCGCACGTTCTGGGCCGTGCAGCGAGCCGTCTACTCCGTCACGGGCGGCCGGCTCGGCCTCCGGGCCGCGAAGGCCGACCGCTGGGGCATGATGCGGCTCCGGACGGTCGGGCGCCGCTCGGGCGAGGAGCGAAAGGCCATCCTCGGCTACTTCGAGGACGGCCCCGACCTGGTCACGATGGCCATGAACGGCTGGGCGGACCCCGAGCCCGCCTGGTGGCTCAACCTGCAGGCGCATCCCGACGTCACCGTCGACCTGCCCGGTGGGTCGCGCGCCGTCCGCGGACGTGCAGCGAACGCGGAGGAGCGGCCGCGCCTGTGGGCGAAGTGGGCCGCTTACGACAAGGACCTCGACGCCTTCGCCGCTCGGCGCTCCCGCGAGACCGCGGTCGTCATCCTCTCGCCGCGACCCGAGCCGCAGCCCGGCAACCGCCAGCCGACCTGAGGCCCGGGCCTGGGGATGCCCGATCCTCGTCCATCCGGCCGAGGTCCCGCTCGCGACCGGCGACTTCGCGGCGATGGCGAGGTATGCGGGGCCGCTGGACCGCTGGCTGATCCTGCCCCTCATGCGCGCCCTCGGCCGGCGTCGGCGCGAGGCGATCCTCGCCGGCTCGAGCCTGGCCGGGATCGTGCAGCCCCTCCCGCGCGGGGACGGCCGCCGCGGTCCACGCGTGCGCCGCCCGGACGATGGGGCGGAGTGGACCGCCCCGGTCGGGCTCGACAGCAGGTGGCCGCCCGCGCCCGTGGTCCGATGCTGCCCGATGAGCGCCCCGGGCGCGTCGGCACGCGGTCGCGCGGTCAGGCGGAGGGTCAGATGGTCGGCGGACGGATCACAGTCGGCTTCCCGCGCATGCACAGGGAGGCGAGTGAGCGGCGTGACTTCCTGCCGCCCCTGATCGGGCTCCTGGCAGCGAACGGGGCCGAGATCCACGTCGAGAGCGGCATCGGATCGGGGATGGGCTACTCGGACACCGACTACAGCACCCTGTCGCCGGACGTGCATGTCACGGACGAGGCCGACTGCTACCGCCAGGACATCGTCGTCGTCCTGCGAGCTCCCGAGGGTCGCTACCACCTGCTCCGTCGGAACGCGGTGCTGGTGTCCATGCTGCACTTCGCGACGCGGCCGGCACGCGTGGCGATGCTCAGCGAGCTCGGCATCGAAGCGGTCAGCCTCGACAACATCGCCAACGAGGACGGCCGACGGCTCGTCGAGAACCTGCGCAGCGTCGCCTGGAACGGCATCGCTGCCGCGTTCGCCGCGTTGGAGCGGACGTGGCCGGAGCTCGTCGGCCCGCGCCGGTCGACGGTCAAGGTCACGATCATGGGTGCCGGGCGGGTCGGCCGGCACGCGGTCGAGTTCGCGACGAAGTACGGCGACGATGCGCGGAACGATGCGTTCGGGCGGCTCGGGCTCCCTGGCGTCGAGGTCGTCACCGCCGGCCGCAATCTCACGGGCGATGCGGAGTACCTGAAGGGCCGCCTGGCGGTGACGGACGTTCTCGTCGACGCGACGGCGCGCCGTGACCCATCCTCGCCCGTCGTGCCGAACCCGTGGATCTCCCTGCTGCCGGACCACGCGGTCATCTGCGACCTGGCCGTCGATCCGTACCTGCTCGAGGCGACGCCGCGGATCGTCCGCGGCATCGAGGGCATCCCCCAGGGTGACCTCGACCAATGGGAGTTCGCGCCGGACGACCCCGCGTGGGACTCGCTGCCACCCGGCATCCCGACGACCGAGAGGCGGACGGTCGTGTCCTGCTACTCGTGGCCGGGCGTGCGCCCCGAGCCGTGCATGCACGTCTACGGGTCCCAGCTCGCACCGCTGCTCGAGGTCCTGGTCAGGGCCGGCGGCATCGATGGCGTCCAGCCCGATGGGTCGTACTTCGAACGAGCACTCACCCGTGGCAGCCTCCGCGGCTGGCTGCGTCGACCCGGGTTCGCCGCGACAGCCGTCGGCGCGGTCCCTGCCGGCGCGCCATCGGCCGCGGAGCACCCGGGCAGGGCGAGCGCGGACTGAGGACACCCTCGATGGCCATCGACCGCCGACTCACTGTCGGGTTCCCACGCATGTACAACGAGCCCGGCGAGCGGCGAGCCTTCCTGCCGCCGCTGATCGGCCTGCTCGCGGACATGGATCGCGACGTGTACGTCGAGGCCGGGAGCGGGGCCGGCATGGGCTACACCGACGACGCCTATCTGACCCTGTCGCCGAGAGTCCACATCGTCGACGAGGCCACGGCGTATCGCCAGGACATCGTGGTGGTGCTCCGGGCGCCGGAGGGGCGCTACGAGCTGCTCCGGCCCGGCGCGATCCTGCTCTCGATGCTCCACTTCGCCACGCGGCCGGAACGCGTCGAGCTGCTGCGCAGCCTGGGCATCGAAGCCATCGCGCTCGACATGGTCACCGGCGACGACGGTCGGCGCCTGGTGCAGAACCTGCGCGACGTGGCCCGTAACGGGCTGGCGGCAGCCTTCGACGCCCTCGAGCGCCGCTGGCCGCCGCTGCTCTCGCCCGCGCGTCCGCCCATCAGCGTCACGATCCTGGGCGCGGGCGGGGTCGGCAAGCACGCCATCGAGTGGGCCGCCAGGTGTGGCGACGAGGCGCGCAACGAGCGATTCGTGCGCGAGGGCCTGGCCGGGGTCGAGGTCGTGGTGGTCGAGCAGAACCTGTCCGGCGACGAGGCGTATGTCCGGCGCCGCCTCGCGCACACCGACATCCTCGTCGACGCCACGGCGCGGCGCGACACGTCCCGCCCCCTGCTCCCCAATGCCTGGCTCGGCATGCTGCCGGCTCACGCCATCGTCTGCGACCTCGCGGTCGACCCCTACCTGCTCGACGACGACCCACCGGTCGTGCGGGGGATCGAGGGCATCCCCCAGGGCGACCTGGACCAGTGGGAGTTCGGTCCGGACGACCCGGCCTGGGACCGCCTGCCGCCCGGGATCCCGACCGGCAACCGGCGAACGGTCGTCTCCTGCTACTCGTGGCCGGGCGTCCAGCCCGAGGCGTGCATGCAGGCGTACGGCTCGCAGGTGACCCCGCTGCTCAAGACGCTCGTCTGGTACGGCGGGCTGCCGGCCATCGGACCGGACGTCTCGTTCCACGGGCGGGCGCTCTGGCGCGCCAGCCTGCGGCATCGGCTGGAGGACGACTCCGTCGCGTGAGCGTCGCGTCCCCTCCAGGGAGAGCGGGCGCTCCCGGAGGGCGCCGAGGGCGCACGAACGACCAGGGCACGACCCGCCGAGCGCGGGGACCGGCCACAGCCCTCGCAGACCGGGCCTCTCCTCGCCTGGAGCCCCGCTACTTCGAGCCGATCGACACGCTCCCGCCCGGGACCGTGGTCCCGACGTCCGCCGCTCCCTCGAGCTGCATGACGGCGGGCTCCCACGTGAAGGCGCCCTCGTTGACGACCCGGGCCGCGTACCGGAGGGTGGCCTCCCGGATCGGCTTGCCCGCCGCGTCCACGCGCGCAGGGTTCCCGACGCAGAACGTGACCCGCTGGCCCACGACGCTCGCCGGTCCCACGACATCACCCCCGGCGCCGATGTCCCATGACGTCATCGGCGCGAGCCCGCTCGGGACCTCCTCGACGACCTCGTAGCACGTCGCGTCGGGGGCGGACGGGGCGAAGGCGACGTGCATCTCGATCGTCACGGGGTGGTCCACGGGCAGCGCGCTGGTCGGGAGCCGCCGGGTCAGGGTCAGGGCAGTGTCGCGCGGGAGCGCCGCCGGGTCCGCAGGCACGCGCCAGGCGACGGCCAGGCCCGTCTTCCCGGCGACGGACTCCAGCCGCAGCCCTGCGCGCTGCGCCGCGCTCAGGACGAGCGTCTCGGACTCGCCCTGGTCGAGCCGGACCTCGGTCCGCTCGCCGTCGAGCGTGTAGGCGAACGCCGCGGCCTCGGCCGGTGTGCGCTCGAGCGCGCCCTGCGCCGCAGTCACGAGCTCGAGCGCGAGGGAGCTCTCGTGGGACGGCTGGGTGCGGACGTAGTCCATCATCGACGGGGCGAGCGGGTCGCCCACCCGTGCCGCGAGGACCGCGAGGAGCGCCGTCGCTTCGGTCGTCCGGTCCGGGGCGCCGATCTGGAGGCGGACCCACGGGCCCAGCTGTTCGCCGTGGCGCGAGAGCAGATCGCGCTCGATGGCGGTCGCAGAGGCGTCGTCCCCGGCGGCGGCATAGCCGAGACCCAGGTACAGCTGCTCGGTAACGCCGAGGTCGCCCAGGGCCCGGGCGGCGTCGAGCTCGTCGGTGACCGGCTCGCCCAGCGCGGACAGGCCGGCGAGGGTCGCGATCCGCAGGTCGCGCAAGGTCGCCTCGTCCTCGCGCACCGCCTCGAGCGCCTGGCGCAGGCCGCCCGCATCGAGCGCGACAGGCGCCAGGACCGCCACGCGGGCGGCCACCCACGGGTCGAGGCCCCCGTACGGCAGGAGGCTTGCCCCGGCGGACCGCACGCCGGTCTCGTCCTCGGACACTCCGACCGGGTACCTCGTCGCGTCGAATGTCTCCGGCGGCAGCGAGCCGGGATCCCGGCCGAAGGTCCCGACGAGCAGCCCGTGGGCGATCGAGGCGGCGATGGCCCGGTCGAGGCGCAGGCCCGCCGGCTCGACGAACGCGTCGAGGTAGGGCACGTAGCGGCCGCGGCCTGCGTCGGTGAACGTGTACGTCGCCGCCTCGTCCCCCGCGATGGCAGGCAGCGGGTCGCCGACCTCCACGAACTCCGTCCGGGCGGCGCTCAGGCGGGACTGCACGACGTCGAACGTCCGGACGAGGCGGTCGGTGAGCGCGTTCCCGGCAGCGTCGAGGCGCGTCGGCGAGGTCACGGCGATGACGAGCGTCTGGCTGCCGAGCGCCAGCTCCGGCAGCGGCAGGTCCACGTCGCGGAAGGCGGTGCCGGAGAGGGACGTCTCCGCAAGGCCCAGCGACGCCGAGCTGACGGTGAAGACGACCGGGTCGCCGGGCCGCAGGGCGTCCCCGAAGGCGCGGAGCCGGATGACCGGCCGGTCGCTGGCAAGGTAGTCGTCGGCGGCGGTCGCGTCGGCGAAGAGCGGCAGCCCGACGGGGACGAGCAGGTCGTCGACCCCGGCCTCCAGGTCGGCCGTCATGGCCGAGACGGAGACGTGCCACGACGTGAGGTCATCGGACAGGTGGACCGTCGTCGTCGCCCGCCCGGACGCATCCGTGGCGAGGGCCCGGAAGGCGACGGTGTCCCTGAAGTCGCTCCGCAGGTTCGCGGTCGTCGAGCCCCCCTCGCCCTCGGGCCCGGCGTCCACCGGGACCTGGTGGGTGGAGGTGAGGCGGACGATCCCGCTGTCCACCGGTGCGTAGAGCCGCTCGAGGGGATCGGGCACGGAGGCCCGGCCCATCGCGAACAGCTTCTCGTCCACCGCCTGGAGGATGACGCTCGCCGCGGCCGGGCGACCGGCGGCGTCCCGGGTGGTGATCGTCAGGGTCGCGTCCTCGCCCGGCCGGTAGCGCGCCCGGTCGGCGGTCACCGTGACGGCGAGCTGGCGCTCGGTCGTGTCGAATTCGGCCCAGGCCGCCGCCTTCGGGGCGTAGGTCGATCCAGTGAACCGGACCCCGATGACGAAGATGCGCGGCGCGTCCGCGGCCGTGAACGTGCGCTCGAACACCGGTGAGGTCGAGACGGTGGCCGCCTGCAGCCCACGCTGCGCGACGACGTACAGGAAGCGCTCCGGCGGGGTGGCGTCGACCGGCACGCCTCCACTGGCCATCCGCCACGTCACCCGGTCGCCGATGCCGTACGGCTTCGATCCGGCCTCCTCGCCTCCCACGGTCTGGAACCGGACACCGGCCTCCGCCGCCCAGGGATCGAACGCGGCGGCGATGTAGATCCGGCGCCGCGCCGCGCGTCCCTGCGCGTCCGCGGTCTCGGCGGTGACCTCGTAGTCATGGTCGGCGTTCGGCGCGGCGACCTTGACGGCGAACCGGCCGTCCGCGCCGGTCCGCACCGTGAGCGTCCGCACCGTCTTCCGCTGCTCGTCGTACTCGTACCGGGGCACGACCGTCTTCTCGATGAAGTCGTAGTCGGTGCCGACCTGCCGGCGCACCGGGACCAGCTCGGTCACGGTCACCGTGACGGTCGCACGCGGCACGGGCGCGCCGTCGGGGTCCTCGGACCCCGCATCGCCGGCCCCCCAGGTCCCGGCCGCGATGGCCGCCTCGACCTTGGCGAGATCCACCTCGTCGACCGAGCCCGTCACGCGCAGCGTCCGCCCGTCGAGGCGGCCGTCGAGGTCGACGTCGTGCGAGGTCGGGAAGACGATCACGGCCTCGGCGGCGTTGATGTCGGCCTCCTCCTGGCCCGCGGGGCGGACACCTACCGTCTCGCTTCGGCCGTCCGTGTCCCAGTGGCACCAATCGTCGGAGCAGTCGTCGACCGCCATGGCGACGGCCTGCACCTCATGACCCGAGGCGTCGGTCGTTCCCGACCGCTCCGCCCCGGAGGGGAGGAAGTACGTGACCCGCAGGTCCGGCGCGGCCGAGCCGTCGAAGAAGGACGCGGTGGTCGTCCACTGCACGGTGGTGTCGCTGAAGACGGCCCGTCGGTCGGGCTCGAGAGCGAGGGCGTACGCGGGCTTGCGGATGACCCCGATCTCCACGTAGGCCGAGGCGACGACGCGGCCGCCGACCACGGCCTGGAGCCGGTAGAAGCCGACCGGCAGGCCCGACACGGGCAGCGACGCGCTGAACGTCCCGACCCGGTCGGGCGTCGCGTCCGCCCGGGCGTCCACCGGCGGGTTCTCCGAGGACGCTGAGTCGTTGCGGACCAGGCGCAGCTCGACGGTCGACGGGACGGAGCCGTCGTCGCGCCCGCGCAGGTAGCCCCACACGTCGATCACGTCGGTCGTCCGATAGAGCTCCCGCTCGGTGAGCAGCATCGACCAGTACGTCGCATCCGCGGAGCCGGTCATCTCCCACCACTCGCCGCGGTAGATGCTGCCGTCCCATGCGACCTCGAAGGGGACCAGGACCGCATCGCCGGCGGGTGAGTCCACTTCCAGCAGCGGAGGGGTGTCCGGGACCTCGCGGTCTCCAGCCTCGGCCGGCGGCACCAGGGCGTCGGGCGTCGGCCCCACCACGAGGCCGTCCGCGCCGGAGCGTCCGATCGGGACCCCTCCGAACACCCGTGCGGTCGCGGCCGCGATCGGGCCGCCGGTAGACACGTCGTTGACCCACACGACCGTCCGGTCGGTCAGCACCGACACCCACGCCGAGACGGGCGTCACCTGGAGGAAGGCCTGGCTGGGGCGATCGCCGGCGATCTCGATGATGTACCAGCCCTTGGGCAGCGGCTCCGGGAACCGGATCGTGCCGCCGTTCCCCTCGGCGAGCGGCTGGATCGTCGCCGTGAAGGAGGCCGCGACCGGCAGTCCCGCGGTCGGCATCATCGGCGCCGAGAAGGTCGTCCACCGCGGCGCCGCGAGGAAGTCCGCCAGGATCCCGGCGGCGACGTCGAGCGTCGGGATGCGGTAGACGCGGATCGGCGCCTTCGTGAGGGTCGCCGGCGGCTGGTCGGTCCCGGCCGTGTCGGGGACGATCGTCTCGACGCCGACGACGGTCGCCTCCGTCGGGCTGGTCTCGACGGCCTCGCGGGCGAACCGCAGCCATGGCGCGACCTCGCTCGTGCCGGCCGTCTCGAACCTGAACACCACGTCGGACGCGAGCGCGAGGTCCGTGCCGGAACGCTGCAGGCCGCCGCTGACGGTCACCGTGTACAGGGTCCCGTCCGCGAGGGCGTCGGGCACGAAGACCTGGGTGCGGCCGTGTCTCTCGAAGCGCCCGGTCGCCGCCGGCTCGATCCTGAAGTGGTCGCGCATGTCGGCGACCCCGTCCTGGTCGAAGGTCACCTCGATGCCGGTCCGGGTCGGCACGGCCGTGACCCGATCTCCGGGGATCGTGCTCAGGACGTGGACGGGAGAGCGGACGCGGAAGGCCCAGGACGCGGCCAGGGACCCGTCCGGGGCCTGCAGGATGAAGCGGTACTGGGTCCCGGGGACGAGCCCGTGCCGCGGGGCGAGGGTCGCGGTCCGCGGGTCGGGTCCGGCCGCGACGGCCAGCTCCACCTGGGGGCTGACCTGGAGGCGGGCAGCCATCGTCATGGCGGGCTCACCGGTCCGGCTCGTCAGAGCGAAGCGCGTGTCGGGAGCGACGCCCGCCTCGTCGCGCGGACCAGCCTCGAGCGTCGCGACGGGCGCGAGGGGTGCCAGCACCACGCTGTGCCAGGTCGCGTCGGCGCTCTGCGCGGGAGAGGCGGCGGGGCTCGCGCCGGGCGAGGACTCCGCGATGGACGGGGACGCGGCGGCGGACGGCGAGGCCGGGGGGGTCGATCGCGGTGGCGGCGCGACCAGCAGCCATGCCGCGGCGATGCCCACGACCGCGACCGCGGCGGCGACGGCGAGCCGCGGCGGGGTGGGACGCCAGGAACGTTCGCTCCCGGCCATCGTGATGGTCTCCCTTCGATCGACGCCCGACGCCGGGCGGCCCTCCCGGGTGAAGGGTCGCCCGCTCGTCACCCAGTAGGACGATGCGGCGGCCACGCATGGTGCGCCAGAGGCGTCGGTCCCGATGTGGGCCGGTGGTCGCCCATTCGAGGGATGGCCGGGATCGTCAGGCGCCAACGCTGTGGAGCGCGAAGGAAGAGGCCCCTCTGCTGGGTAGAGTTCGGGCGCTAGACCTGCGAACTCGCCGGCGGAGGGACCTGAGGTCCACGGTACCACCGGCCGCCTCCCACGTGAAGCGGTATCGTGAGGGTGCCGCGCCTGGCCGTTCGGCGGCCTGGCCCCGATCCCGATGCCGGGAAAGCGATCGCCGACACGTGGCGCCGCGGCGCTGGAGTGGGATCGGGAGGTCGCGAACTCGACGAACGCCCGGGAAGGGAGGGACTGCGATGACCCGTCCCCGCGCTACCGGTGTCTGGATCTCCGCCACCTCGGCCAGGGTGTTGCGGTGGGGCCCGGAGCTCACCCTGCGCCTCCGCATCGACTCCACGGTCCCCGGACGACACCGCTCGACCGGACGGCCACCCACCGAGAAGCACCCGGCCGGCGAGGGCCATCGCGACGAGCACATGCGGACCTTCTTCGTCGAGGTCGTCCGACTGCTGCCGGTCGACGACGATCTGCTGCTGGTCGGTGACGGCGAGGTGGTCGAACATCTCGCCGAGCAGCTCCGCACGCACGACGACAGCCACGGCCGCACGCGGCGGATCGAGGTCGAGAAGAGCGGCCCGCTCACCGAGCGTCAGTTGCTCGCGCGGATCCGCACCTTCGCCGGATCACCGGCCAAACGCCAGCTGCCCCGCTGACGTCTGTCGGGCCCGGGACGCCACCGTTTCGGCCTGGAGACCTGGCGCGCCCGGAGGGCTTGGGCCACGCACGAACAACCACCGCAGGTCGATCGAGGGCGTCGATCCCGGCCGTACGAACGGCCGACCCCCTGCCTGTATCCCCCCTCCTGACGCCAGAACCCAGCGAGGCCGCTCGCCCGAGCGAGCGGCCTCGCTGTTCCAAGCCCGGGAGGGCCCAACGGCTACCCCGCGGCGACCGCGATCCGCTCGGTGTCCAGGACAAGGTCGGACGGCGACTTCATCGGGATGCCCAGGTCAACACCGTGGATCGCCTTGACCGCCCGAGGAACCAGGCGGTGAAGGCGTCGGTGGCGCTCACCATCTGGCCGAAGGACCGGGCTGGGTCGCCTCCTTCGAGCGTGACGATCACCAGGTCGCCCATCGGGTCGGCTGGAGGAACGAGCGCTCGTGGACGCCGACGCGTCCCCGCGACTCGGCGAACTCGGCCTGGCGCGGCCCCTCGAGCGGAGGTCGGTTCGAGAGAAGGCTTCGACGCCGGCCGGCCTCGCGTCATGCACGAATCATCCGCAAGCGCATACTCCGCGTCCTGCGCTGGGTCGGCGCCCCGCCATCTGGCACCCAGACGCACTTCCGGAAGGAGACTGCATGCCGAAGATCGTGGTCACTGCGTCGGTCACGGATGTCGAGGCGTGGCTGAAGTTCAAGCCGGAGCTCGTCGCACAGATGTCCGCCGTCGCGTCGGACGGCACCAGCTACGTCGCGATGGATGGCAGCGACCGCGTCGCCACCACATGGGTCGTCCCTGACCTCGAGGCATTCCAGGCGGCACAGACTGCAGCCTCTCCCGAGATGGCCGCGGCGATGGAGCGGTACGGGATGATCCCACCCGTGACGATCTACATCGAGAAGTAGCCGGATCCCGGCCGGCCGTCGCAACGCGCAGGTGCGCCGGCCCCGCCGGGTCGTGCGAACCGCTGACGGATCCCGCGACGGCCCGCCGCCAAGGTGGCCCGGCGCGCCCGGAGGGCATCGGACGCGTGCGGGCAACCATCGTGAACGAGTTCGTGGCGGGGTCGGTCGAGGCTCTTTGCCCCGCGTGGCTCCGACGCCCAGGTAGCGCGACCCGGGCCATGAGCCGGGCCTGGTCGGGGCGCGAGGATCAGCGCCGACACACGATCACCAAGCTCGGTGATCCCTGTTACGAACGTTCGGAGGCACGGTCTCAGGGCGACGGAGATCGCGTCGGAGGGTCATCGAGAAGCGGCGAGGGGTCGGGCCGTGGCCCTGGCTCGCCAGTCGGCGTGCGTGGACGTGGTCCTTCCGACTTCGTCTGGGACAGGAAGCCCTTCCGACGACCATACTCCCCGTCTCCGCGAAGGTCGGCGTCCCAGCCAGGGCCCTCGCGGCGTACCCGAAGGAGACTCGACATGCCGCAGCTGTCGCGGACTTCCCGCGCACGGGGGAGCGCATCATGAAGCGCCTCATCGCTCCACTCTCGCTCCTGTTCCTGGTCGCGCTGGCCGGCTGCTCGTCAACGCCGAGCACGGTGACATCCAGCCTGTCGCCTGCAGGGAGCGCGGTGACATCCAGCGTGTCGCCCACGGAGGCCGCGGTCGCATCGTCGCCCTCGGAGACGGCATCCCAGTCGGCCTCCGAAACGATCTCGCCGAGCGAAGCACCGACCTCGGCGCCGGTCGCCGGAGGCACGGCCACCGACTTCTGTGGTGCGTTCAAGGAGCTTCAGGCGCTCAACGATGCCCCCTCTGGCGATCTCCGGAGCATGGGCGCACAGTTCCAGGCCGCTGCGGCCGACATGCGGAAGTACGCACCGGCCGAGATCAAGGATGCCGCCAATACCTATGCCGACGTCATGGACAGCATCGGGAAGGCGGCTGCAGGCGGGACCGTCGACGAAGCGGCACTGCAGAAGGCGATCTCGGATGGTATGGCCGGAAACGCGAAGAACATCGCCACGACTGCGGTCTGGGTCGCCAAGAACTGCAATCTCTGACCGAGCCCGTTGCCATGTCGGGCGCGCCACGGATCGTGATGCCGCCGTTGCCGTGTGGTCAGCGGGGCGGATGGCGGATGGTCGATCAGCGACAACGCCGCCCGAACGCCCCGGCGCCGCGGCGCCGGGCGGGGTGATCCACTACCAGCGCTCGAGCCCGCCCCGATCCCGCGGAAGCGCGGCGGTGACCACTCGCCCGCACGCGCCCTTCACACGCGCCCCCCGCTCCTCGACTGAAGTCGCGCCGCCCGTGGGGATCATCTCGACCCAGTTCAACGTGACCAGCACGTAGACCTCTTCCTGCCGGTCACCCGGTCCAAGGGTCGCCGGGAGGTTGAGCGTGCCGAAGGCCGCCTTCGTCGCGGGCAGGATCGGCGTGTTCGCGGGCGACCCGCCGCAACCTGCCGCCAGACACCTCGAAGCAGCGCGATCACGTAGGGAGGGTGGCGCGCCCCGAGGGGATCAGGCGCGAATGAACAACAGGGGTATGGCAGGGACACTCCGGGGCGACGGGGCCAGGAACGCAGGCGGTCCAATGCTTCCGGCGCGACGGCCTACACCAGGCCGCGTGCCGCCCAGGCCATGGCGGTCGTCACGAATGGCTCCACCGGCACGCGACGCCGGCACCGGTCGCGCAGCTCCATGCGCCGATCCTCGTCAAGGCTCGCCAGGTACGCGCCGGCCGGGCCCACGCCGCGGGTGAACGGCTCCCACCAGGCGTCGAAGCTCGCATGCTCAAGTCGCACGGACATGGTCGTCGCCTCGACATCGCGCAGCCCTGCGGCCCGGAACAACTCCTCCAGCTGGCCTTCGCGCGTGCCGGGCCGGTGCGACTCGTCATCGACGTCCGGATCCATCGCGCGTGCGGCGTCCCAGAAGAGCCGCAGGGGGCCACGGCCCCCGCCGTGATCCCAGACGCACGCGGCGACGGCACCGTCCGGTCGTGTGACGCGGCCCATCTCGGTCAGCCCGGCGATCGGGTCCCGCATGAAGTGCACGACCAGCTGCGCGAGGGCCGCGTCGAACGAATTGTCCGGGAACGGGAGGCTCTCGGCCGGCGCCTGTCGGATGTCGACGCCCGGATGGCGCGCTCGCGTCGCGGCCACGAACGGCTCGGACGGATCGGTGGCCGCCACCGCAGAAGGCCCCAGCCGGCCGACCAGCTCGCCCGTCAGCGCTCCCGTGCCGCACCCGACGTCGAGCACCCGCTGCCCGACGCGGAGAGAAGTGAGGTCCGCCATCTGACCGGACAGCAGGCGGGAGAACCGGCCCATGAAGTCGTCATAGGCATCGGCAGCGACCTCGAAGCTCACGTACGGACACCTGCGCTCTCGCTGGCGCGGAAGAGGCCAGGGCGGCAGCATACGAGAGGGGCGCAAGACGCGAGAGATGTCCGGTGCGGGTGCCGTTCGCCAGGGCGGCACCCTCGACCCCGTTGTTGTTCTGGCGCGCCCGGAGGGCCGTGAACGCGCGGGCCGCGCCGGTCAGCCCTCCGCGTCGCTCGCCGTGAGCGTGCCCTCGAGCGACGTGTCCGCCGATGTCGGGGACGCGGCGGCCGCGATCGCGGACTTGAGCGTCGAGGCGAGGGCCGAGCCGATCTTCGCCAGGTTCGCGGGGTCCAGCAGGTTGGTCTGCTGCTCGAAGATCGAGAGCAGGCGGTCGAGCTCGGCGGTCGGATCGGTGTGGTCGTCCACCCGCAGGTCGATCCACCGGTCGTTCAGGCCGGCGAGCCCGCCCTTCTCGCGGACGACGAGGAGTGCGGCCGACTGGCGGCCACGGCTATCGCCGCCGGCCGCGTCGCCGGCCCGGAGCGCCGCGAGGAGCCGCCGGGGGAAGGATCCCGTCGCCGCCTGCCAGGTGGCGAGCATCCGGTCCACGACCGCGGGGCCGACGAGGATGTTGCCCTGGACCGCGACGCCGGGTGCGACCCGCCCGCCGGCCCAGTCCATGCAGGTGGCGCCGGTGAAGGTCGCTGCGCGACCCGTCGCGTCCACGATCCCAGCCTGCCGGTGGGCGCGCATCGAGTCCGCGGCCACCAGGGCGGCGAGCACGCTCTTCGCCTCCTCGCCAGCAGCGAGCCGAGCGAGCCCGTCCGGGCCGTACGCGACGTTCGGCATCGCCTGCGTGGAGATCGCCCCAACGCCCGCCCGCGCGTACGGGGCGATCGCGCCGACCGCGAGCGCCTTCGACGCGATCGCGATCCCGAGGTCGCCCGTCTCCGTGTCGCGTGCCACGATCGAGAACGTCATCGTCTGCTCCTTCGTCCGATCGGGTCCGGCCGCCGCTACCAGATCCTCGCGCGCAGATCGCCCCGTCGGACCATCGGGGCGTCCTCCGCGATCCCGAACGCCGCGGCGAACTCCGGCGTGTTCGAGAGCGGGCCGTTGACCCGGAACCGGGACGGTGCGTGCGTGTCGACGTTCGCGAGCATCCGGGCGGCGGCCTCCGTGTAGCCCATCCGCCACATCGTCGCGTAGGCGAGGAAGAAGCGCTGGTCCGGGGTCAGCCCGTCGACGAGCGGCGCGTCGTCCTCGATGGCCTCGTGCATCGCGTCCAGTGAGATCGCGATGCCGCCGAGGTCGGCGATGTTCTCGCCGAGCGTCAGGCGGCCGTTCACGTGGACGTCGTCGGCGACCGCGTAGCCATCGAACTGCTCGACGATGACGTCCGCCCGCCGCTCGAACTCGATCCGGTCCTCCGCCGTCCACCAGTCGCGCAGCGCCCCCGCGGCGTCGAAGCGACTCCCCGTGTCGTCGAAGCCGTGCGTGATCTCGTGGCCGATGACGGTCCCGATCCCGCCGTAGTTCACGGGATCGTCGGCGTCCGCGTAGAAGAACGGCGGCTGCAGGATCCCGGCCGGGAAGACGATCTCGTTGCGGAGCGGGTGGTAGTAGGCGTTCACGACATGGGCGGGCATCGCCCACTCGGCCCTGTCCATCGGCGTGCCGAGCTGCGCGAGCTGGCGGCGCATCTCGAAGGCGGCGGCCTTCAGACGGTTCCCGACGAAGCTCGTGCGGTCGAGCTCGAGGCTCGAGTAGTCGCGCCATTCGTCCGGATAGCCGATCTTGTAGCCGAAGCCGGCGAGCTTGGCGAGTGCCTGCTCGCGAGTGGCGTCCGTCATCCAGTCGTTGCCGCGGATCGCCCGCTCCATCGCGCGGAGCAGGTGCTCCACGAGCTCCTCGCAGCGGGCCTTCGCCGCCGGCGGGAACGCCTCCGCGACGAACAGCTGGGCGACCGCCTCGCCGACGCGCGCGTCGGCCGCGGCTACCACGCGCTTCCAGCGGGGCTGCTGCGCCTGCTGGCCGCCCAGGATCCGGCCGTAGAAGGCGAAGTTCTCGTCCTCGAACGCGGGCGGCAGCGACGAGGCGCACGCGCGCACGAGGTGCCAGCGCAGGGCCGCGCGGAGCGTCTCGAGCGGCGTCTCGCCGAGGGCGGCGTCGAGCTCCCGGAGGAAGCCGGGGTTGTCCACGCAGACCGTGGCCCCGCCGACCCCGGCCTCGCGCAGGTAGGCGCCCAGGCGCCAGTCGGGCATCAGCGCGTCGAGCGCCCCGACCTCGAGGCGGTTCATCGTGATCCTGGGGTCGCGCTTCTGCTCGGCGGAGAGCGAGGCCTCTGCGAGACGGCGCTCCCAGCCGAGGATCGCGTCGGCGGCCGCGCCGGCCTCGTCCGGCCCGGCGCCCAGGTTGCCGAGCTGGGCGGCGACGTGCGCCACATATGCCTTGCGCATCGCCACGGAGCGCTCGTCGTCGCCCAGGTAGTAGCCGCGCTCCGGCAGGCCGAGGCCGCCCTGGCCAAGGTACGCGAGGTACGCGTCGGCGTCCTCGAAGTCCGCCTCGACCCCGATCCCGAAGTAGGGACCGTCGCCGGCCCGGTGGAGGTCGAGGGCGAGCGCGCGCACGTCCTCCACCGACGCGGCCGCGTCGATGCGGTCGAGGTACTGCCGGAGCGGCTCCACGCCGGCGGCCGCGATCGTGGCCTCGTCCATCCCCGCGGCGAAGTAGTCGCCGACGAGGCGGGTGATCGGGTCGGCGTCCGGGCCGGCGGTCGCCGCCTCCTCGAGCAGCCGCCGCGTCAGCTCCTTGTTGGTGTGGTCCAGCTGGACGTACGCGCCCCACATCGGGTACTCCGCCGGGACGGGGTTAGCAGCGAGCCACCGCGCGTTCACGTGGCCGTAGAAGTCCTCCGCGATGGGGATGGAGTCGTCCCAGAGCGACGCGTGGAGCGGGTTGGTGTCGGACACGTGGACCTCTCCGTGACGGGTGCAGGACGAGGCGGAGGCTCCCCAAACCACCCGGTCGGGGAGCCTCCGCGATCCGCCTTTGACCGTCCTCGACGGTTCAGGCCTGCGACGCGACCTCGGTCTCGATCGCCGGAGCCGCGGCCACGACCTCGGCCTCCGCTTCGACCGTGACCGCGTGCGTCTCGGGCACGCCGCCGAGCTCCTGGAGCTTCGCGGCGACGACCGAGGCCTCCACGTCCCTTGCGAGGACGCCGACGGCGGCCTGCCCATCCGCCAGGTTGGCCGAGATGCGCTCGCGGTCCTCGGAGGAGAGTCCGAGGCCCTTGCCGTGGAGCGCACCCAGGGCGCCGCCCGCGATCACGACGCCGAGGCCCAGCGGGGTGATCAGCGCCAGCAGCAGGCCGATGCCTGCACCTTTCGTGATCGACCGCGACCCGAGCTTCTGGACTTTCACCTTGCCCTTGTCGTCCAGGGCGAGGACGCCGATCGCGCTGAGCTTGACGTCGTCGTCGATCTTGTCCCAGGCCTTCAGCGACTCGACCGCGGCATCCGCGGCCGCCTCGTCCTTGAAGAATGCCAGGACCACTTCCGTTGCCATGTTCGTGCTCCCTCCGATGTGTCTGTCTCCGGGCGTCCGCCCGCCAGTGACCACCGACGTGATGCGCCGCGGAACAGTAGCGCACGAAGCCTATTCGGGCGATGCGGTCGCCTGGATCGGTCGTCCTGTTGACGAAGGCGACACAGGAACCCGCGAGGCAGGCGAGCGCGATCGGCGCTACGCCCGTACCACGGACCGCTCGTCGGCGGCCGGTTCGTCGGCCACGATGTGCTACTATGTCGCACATGGAGACGGTCGGGGTCAGGGAGCTGCGCCGGCAGGCGAGCGCGATCCTGCGTCGGGTCGCTGCGGGTGAGACGGTCGAGGTCACGGATCGCGGCCGGCCCGTCGCCGTGCTGCTCCGGACGATGCCCAGCGGCCTGGCTCGGCTCGAGCGCGAGGGGCTCCTGCGTCGCGCCGAGGGAGATCTCCTGGAGCTCGCGCCCTTGCGTCTCCCGGCGGGGGCCCCCGAGCCGTCGCGGCGTGTGGCCGAGGGTCGCGCCGAGTGAGCGCGCTCTACCTGGACAGCTCCGCATTCGTCAAGGTCGTCGTCGAGGAAGCAGAGTCCGCTGCGCTCCGGGCGTATCTCGCGGCCGCCGGCGCGCGGCGCGTCTCGTCGGCGCTCCTCCGTGCCGAGGCGCTGCGGGCGGTCCGTCACCTGGGCCCGGACGCCCTCGCCGCGGTTCGAGAGGGGTCGCGACGCGTCGACCTCATCGCGATCGACGACCGCATCCTCGATTCGGCCGGGATCCTGGAACCCGGAGTGCTGCGGACGCTCGACGCGATCCATCTCGCGACCGCGCTGGCCCTGGGCGACGACCTGGACGCCGTCGTGACCTACGACGAGCGCATGGTCGAGGCCGCCCGAACCGTCGGCCTACCGGTCGCGACGCCTCGCTGACGCGGGACGGCCGCCGAGGCCGCCCTTGTCGCCGCGGTGACCGCGACGTCGGTCTCCCACAGGTCGGCGCCGACCGCATGCGCTCTGCGGGCCGCAGAGAGGGTGTTCTCGGGAGCGAGGCTCCGCGCGCCCCGGTGGGCGATGATGGCGACCGTACGGCGGTATCGGCGTCTCCGACGTGCCCGGCGGTCATGGCTGGTCGCCCAGACGGGAGGCTACACGAGAGGCCGGCGCCCTCGGTCGCGGGACGGCGCCCGGTCAGCGAGGCCGGAGGGTAGCCTTGAGCGTGCGGGCACGGCGCCCCCGCACGCGCGCACGCTGCCACCGGAGCGCAACGACGATGTCTCGAGAGGCCACCCTGCCGTCGCAGCTGCCGAAGGGCCGGAAGCTGCGGATCGCGGCGGCGTACTACGCGGCCTTCGTGCTGCTGGGCCTCATGCTCACGAGCATCGGGCCGAGCCTCGACGCGCTGCAGGCGCAGAGCGGGTCCACCACCGAGGCGATCGCACTGCTGTTCACGGCGAACTCGCTCGGCTACATCGCGGGCTCGCTGCTGGCCGGGCGCCTGTACGCACGGATCCCCGGCTCCCGCGTGCTGCCCGTCGCGCTCCTCGTGCTCGCCCTGCTCACCCTCACCATCCCCGCCATGGGGTCGCTGGCGTCCCTGGTCATCGTCTTCGGGCTCATCGGGATCCCACTCGGGGTGATGGACGTCGGCGGCAACACCCTCCTCGTGTGGCTGTATCGCGACGAGGTCGCCCCGTACATGAACGCCCTGCATCTCTCGTTCGGTGTGGGCGCCTTCCTCGGGCCTCTCGTGTTCGACCGGTTCGCGGTCGCCACCGGGAACGCGGCGACCACGTTCTGGCTGCTCGCCGCGCTGATGGTCCCCGTCGCCGTCTGGCTCGCCCGCCTGCAGAGCCCCGACAGCCCACCTGCCGCCCACGTCGACGTGGGCGGACGCAGCATCCTCCGCCGCTACGCGTGGCTGGTCGGGCTCATCGCCGCGTTCTTCTTCATGCACATGGGAGCCGAGCTCGCCTTCGGCGGCTGGATCTACACGTACGCGGACACCGCGACCGGCTCCGCGACCACCGCGCGGCTGGTCAACTCCGCGTTCTGGGGCGGGATCGTCCTCGGCCGGCTGGCCGGGGTCCCGCTCGCGCTGCGCCTCTCTCCGCGGGCGATGCTCCAGCTCGACCTCGTCGGCGCCACGCTGAGCCTGGCCCTCCTGATCCTGCGTCCCGACTCCCTCCCGGTGCTCTGGATCGGCACCGTCGCGTTCGGGCTGTCGGTCGCCACGATGATCCCCAGCAGCTTCAACCTCGCCGAGAGGCGCATGCCGATCACGAGCCAGGTCAGCTCCGCCTTCCTGATCGGCGGCAGCCTCGGCACCATGACCCTCCCCTGGATCGTGGGCCAGCTCTTCGTGCCGTACGGGCCGCTGTCGGTCATGTACGTGACCGCGGCCGCCATCCTGGCGGCGTGGTTCCTGTTCGCGCTGATCCTCCGGCAGCGGCGGCGGCCGGTCGCGGGTGAGCCGGTGGCGGCCGCGCCGGCGACGCCCAGGCCCGTGGCCGCGCAGGACGCCGGCGAGCCTTAGGCTTCGACCATGGTGCATCCGCTGGTCCGGCTCGGCAGCGTCGAGGTCGTCCCCCTCTGCGACGGATGGGCGGCGCTGCCGCTCGCGGCCGAGCTCCCCGGGCACGCGGTGGACTGGGCCGCGGAGCGCGACGCCTTCCCATGGTCGTTCGTCGACGGGGACGTCGGCAGCTGGGCCTGGCACGTCCACGCGTTCCTGCTGCGATCGAGTGGGGGGGCGACCCTCGTCGACAGTGGCATCGGGCACCACGGCAGCCCGCCGTACGACGTGACCGGACGGATCGACGACGAGCTGCGGTCGGTGGGCGTCGCCCCGGGCGACTTGCGGCACGTGATCCACACGCACCTCCACTCGGACCACGCCGGGGGCGCCTGCCGTCCCGACGGCGAGCCCCGGTTCCCGAACGCGATCCACCACGTTCACCCGGCAGACTGGGCCTTCTTCGCCCGTGACGACGGCTCCGGGGAGTCCGAGGCACGGAGCGCGATGCGCCGGCTGCAGGAGCTCGGGATGCTCGACCTCGATCCGGTGGATCACGAGATCTCCCCGGGCGTCCGGGTCGTCCACAGCCCCGGGCACACGCCGGGACATCGCAGCGCGATCCTCGCCGACGGCGATGCGTCGATGCTCCTGACGGGCGACCTCCTCCATCTGCCGATCCAGGTCGCCCACCCCGAGTGGCGGTCGGGTCATGACGAGGACCCCGCGCTCGGCGTCACCTCGCGGACGGCCCTGCTCGCGCGGGCCCGTGACGCGCGCTGGCGGGTCGCCGTGAGTCACTTCGGGCACCCGTTCGGCCGCGTCGTCGCGCGCGAAGACGGCCAGCGCTGGGACTCCGCCTGATCGTCGGCGACCCGCCGACGGCGGCCTGTCCCATCATCCGCGTCGCGCCCGCCCTTCAGCCGATGGTGACGACCACGTTGCCCCGTTTGTGGTCCGCTTCCACGTACCGATGGGCCTCGGCGATCCGCTCCAGCGGGTAGACGCGGTCGATGACCGGCACGATCGCCTCGGCGTCCACCAGCTCCGCCAAGGCGACGAGGTCGGCCGCCGAGAAGGCGGGGGCCCCGTCGTCGACCGAGACGTACCGCCCTCCCGGCGCGAGGGCCCGGCGGCACGCGTCCTTCAGCGGCGAGCCTCGCCGCTTCCCGACCGCGTCGAGGACGAGGTCGTACGTCGCATCGGCCGGCGGGGCGTCGACGGCCGTGTAGTCCAGCACGGCGACGGCGCCCAGGGACGTCACCAGCTCGGCATTGGCGGCGCTGCAGACGCCGGTCACCTCGGCGCCCGCGTGCCGCGCGAGCTGGACCGCCGCCGTCCCGGCCGCCCCCGAGGCCCCGTAGACCAGGACGCGCTGCCCGCTCCGGACGCCGCCCCGCCGCAGGTAGTGCAGGGCCATGAGGCCCCCATAGGCGATCGCTGCGGCCTCGTCGTGCGTGACGCCGGTCGGGGCGATCGCGACGCTGCTGGTCTCCTTCAGGCACGCGTACTCGGCGTACGCCCCGAAGCGGAGCTTGGTGAACGCCCACACGCGATCGCCTGGCCGGAAGCGCGTGACCGCCCTTCCGGCCTCGACGACCTCGCCGGAGAGGATGAGGCCGATGATCCGCCTCCGCGGGCGCCGGAGGCCCACGAGGAGCCGGAACGGGACCTGGACGCTGAGCGGGGATGTCCGGACGCCGCTCCGGACGTACCAGTCGCTCGAGTTGACCGTCGACGCGTGGATCCGCACGAGGATCTCGTCGTGCGCCGGGACCGGCGTCTCGACCTCCGTGACCCGCAGGACCTCCGGAGGGCCGTAGCGTTCGCACACGGCGGCCTTCATGACGGTCACCTCGCGGCCGCGAGCGTGCCGGCCGTCCGGCCGGCCGCGACGCCGGCCTCGGGCGTGATGCCCGCGGCGACGCCGACCTCGGGCGCGGAGACGCGAACAGGGCTGAAGCCCCGGACGATGAGCCAGACCGCCAGGACCATCTCCTGCAGGAAGATCGGGAGCGCCATGGGCACGTAGTCCATCACCGAGCGACCGGCGAACAGCGCCAGCACGCCCGCGGTGGCCAGCAGGCTGATCGCGACGATCCCCCAGCCGGAGAGCCAGCGGGGGATGAGCCGGGACCGGAAGAAGGCGATGTAGTACAGGAAGGCGCCGAGGCAGAAGGCGAACACCCCGACAGTGGCGGCGTGCTCGCGCAGGCTCAGGAGCAGGGCGCCGATGACACTCAGGGCGGTCCGATCCGCGGCCTCCGCCGCAGCGGAAGCCTGGCCCAGCGTCGACAGGGACAGCAGGCTCACGATGGCGACCGCGTACATGATCGCCTCCACCGTCCGGAAGACGACCGATCCGAGGGCGAGGCCGACGGCCGCCCTGCGCAGGACCGGGTACATCGCGACGGCGATCCCCGCGCACGCGAACGCCGCGATGAGCAGGAGCAGCGAGCCGGCCGCCACCCGCTCCGGTTCCGCGGCCAGCCTGCCGAGGTAGTCGGTGCCGGCCAGGCCCGGCCTGACCGCCGCACCGAGCAGGTTCGCCGCGGTCGCGACGATGAACAGCACGCCGGTGAGCCGTGCGGCCCGCAGGTCGCTCATCTCTTCTCCTTCGATCACGCGGGCGCCGTGTCCGCGTCCGTCATGCTCGCAAGCCTGCGGCGCGGCGGGGCACGACGGCATCGACGGGTTTCGTGATTCGGTCATGAGCGTGCCGGTCACGAGCTGGCCGCGAGCCTGCCCCGGGCTGGCTCCGGGTCGGCGGCCGCCCGTAGTACCGTGCTGTGCACCATGGCCAGGCCCACCCGTCGCCGGGGCAACCTGCCGGCCGAGGCGACCAGCTTCGTCGGCCGCCGCCGCGAGCTCGCGGAGCTGCGGAAGAAGCTCACGACGGCTCGACTGGTGACCCTCGTCGGACCGGGTGGCGTCGGCAAGACGCGCCTCGCGATCCGGATGGGGACCGATCTCGCGCGCGCCTTCCCGGACGGCGCGTGGCTCGTCGAGCTCGCCGACGTCCGCGACCCGGGATCGGTCGGCAACGCGGTCCTCGCCGCCCTGGACCTGCGCGACCAGGCGGCGACCGATCCGCGGGCGCTCCTGATCTCCCATCTGCGGGACCGGCGGCTGCTGCTCCTGGTGGACAACTGCGAGCACCTGATCGAGGCGGCCGCGCTGCTCGTGGCCGACGTCCTCGGGGCCGCAGCGGGCGTGCGCGTGATCGCCACGAGCCGCGAGCCGCTGTCGGTCCCGGGCGAGCACGTCCTCCCGATCCCACCGCTGGAGCTGCCCCGGGCGCAGGGTGACGAGCCCCTCGACCAGCTTCGCCTGAACGAGTCGGTCGAGCTCTTCACCGAGCGGGCAGCGGCGGCTTCGGGCCGGTTCGTTCTGACCGAGGCCAACCGGATGGCGGTCGTGGACGTCTGCCGGCGGCTCGATGGCCTGCCGCTCGCGATCGAGCTCGCGGCGGTCAGGACGCGGGTCCTGTCCGTGGAGCAGATCGACGTTCGCCTGGCGGACCGGTTCGGCCTGCTCACGGGGGGAAGTCGGGCTGCCCTGCCGCGCCACCAGACGCTGCGGACCGCCATCGAGTGGAGCCACGACCTGTTGGGGCCGGAGGAGCGGACGCTCTTCCGGCGCCTGTCCGCCTTCGCCGGTCGGTTCACCCTGGACGATGTCGGATCGGTGTGCGTCTTCGACGACGTCCCGTCGGCGACCGTCCTGGACGTGCTGGCATCGCTGGTCGACAAGTCACTGGTGCTGAAGGACGACGCACAGGGCATCGCGTGCTATCGCCTGCACGAGTCGATGCGGGAGTTCGCCGTCCTCAAGACGCGGGAGGCGGGCGAGGAGGAGGCGGTCGAGCTCCGCTGCGTCGAGCACTACGTCTCGACGGGTCGAAGGAACGCGGCGCAGGCAAGGCTCCGGCTCGTCGCGTGGCTCGGATGGATGGACGTCGAGATCGACAACATCCGCTGGGTCCTCCGGCGATGCGCGCTGCGCGGGGACGCCGCGCGCGGCATCGACCTCGTCGTCGCCGCCTCCTGGTACTGGATCACGCGCGCGACCACCGAGGGCGTACGGTGGCTGGACGAGTTCCTCGCGATGGGCCCGGTGGACCCGGTCGAGCATCCCGGCGGCCCCTTCATGCGCGGGTTCCTCGCCCTGATCCAGGCCGACCCGGTCGCAGCGCGGCCGTTCCTCGAGCGAGCGGCCGAGGCCGAGCGGGATGCGGGTCGTCCCGGCCCGCTGGTCAACGCGCTGGCGATGGCCTCGAGCGCGGCGAACATGGCCGGCGATCGGCCGTCCGCGCAACGGCTGCTCGACGAGGCGCAGGACGTGGCGGCGGGCCTGGCGCGCGATGGGGGAGCGGGCCCGGAGGCGGTGGAGGCGCGCGTCTCGGTGCTGCAGGCCCGGGCCTTCGACGGGTTCGTCGCGGGCGACCTGGCGGCGGTCGTGTCGGCTTCGTCTGAGGGCGCACGTCTCAGCCGGGAGTCGGGCGACCTGTACACGCTCGACGTCTGGCTCATGAATCTCGGCATCGCCGCCCTGATCGCCGGCCGCCCGGACGAGTCGAAGCCGCTGGTCGCCGAGGCCCTGCAGATCGCCCACCTGATCGACGACCGGGTGTCGCAGCTCCACCTGCTCGGCGCCTCAGCCTGCCTCGCGGCCGGGTCCGGGCACGCGCGGTCCGCGGCGCAGCTCGTCGGGGCTGCCGCGACCGTGGGCGCAGGGGCCGGGGCGCACCTCATGCCCTTCCTGGCACCGCTGGTGGAGCAGGCCGAGGCGTCCGCGCTCGTGGCGCTCGGGCGACCCCGGTTCGACGCCGCCTTCCTTGCCGGGAGCCGCCTGGACCGGGACGCCGCCGTGCGCCTCGCGCTCGGCGGGCCCGCGGAGGTCGTTGCCTCGGCCCCGAACAGGCCGGACACCGGGCTTCTCTCGAAGCGGGAGGAGGAGGTGGCACGGCTTGTCGCCGACGGGCTGAGCAACAAGGAGATCGGGGCGCGCCTCTTCATCTCCGAGCACACGGTCGACAGCCACGTCCGCGCCATCCTGAACAAGCTGGGGTTCGACTCGCGCGCGCGGATCGCCGCCTGGATGTCGGCGGCGGAGTAGCGGCGCCGAGGCGGACCGCCGGACATGCCGGCCCGTGCCGGCCGACTCGCTACCCGGTCACGAATCCCATCGATGGCGGGATGCCCGGGTCCGCCCATGCTGGCCGGCATGGTCGAGCAGATGCGGATCCATCGCGTGGAGGTCGGCTTCGTGGGCACGCCTCCGGCCCGGCAGGTCGAGCGGGCGTCGGGGGTCAGTGACGTGGCCGTCGAGGGCTCGATCCTGCGCTGCACCGTGTGCGGCAGCTTCCAGCCCTTCCTCGAGGCGCTGCGCGGTCACGAGGTCGTCGACCTCACGTCGGTGCCGACGGACCCCTCGCCTCACCGGGCCTCCCGCCCCTGACGGCGCCCGCCCCGCCCGGCGGTGCGGGCACTGCGTCGCGGCAGCCGGCTCGAGCCCTGTGAGGGCTCCGCCGCCGGTCAGTCGAGGCGGAAGCCATGCTCGAGCGGCGCACGCGGGTGTCGGGCGAGTGGAAACCCGACGCCGATCGCCGTCCCGATCGTGAGCACGACGCAGGTCTCGTCCGGCTCGACGGCGAGCGCGGCCGCGGTCCCGCCGCGCTGCTCCGCCGCGACCGGAAGGAGCCGGGCGAGGCCGACGAGCGCGATGCCGTCGCCCCAGGGCGACCGGGCCAGGCGAACGTGGGGCTTGCCGGGCGGGATAGACTCCGCTCCTACTCCGGTCGCTGCTCGTCGGCCAGTCGTCCCACCCTCGGAGGCTCCTGTGTCCCGATTCCCCGTGCGTCCGTCGCCTCGACGGTCTCTGATGCTGGCGCTCGTCGCGGGCGCCGCCGTGATCCTGGCCGCGTGCTCGAGCTCTTCGCCGCCCGCCGCATCGGGATCCGGCTCGGGCCCGTCCGCCGGAGCCCCGTCCGCCGCCGCCCAGGCAGTCGCATCGGTGGCCGCCGCAAGCTCGGGAGCGGCCGACTGCGTCGGGGCCGGCGTCACGTTCTGCGGCCACATCGCCATCAGCGGTGGCGTCACGCGCGACAGCGACTTCGTCTCGGGCATCTTCCGGACGAGCTGCGCCGACTGGCTCACGGGGAACAAGGACGATCCCACCATGCTGACCCTGCCG
The DNA here is from genome assembly GCA_963717255.1 of uncultured Chloroflexia bacterium. Lineage (GTDB taxonomy): Bacteria > Chloroflexota > Limnocylindria > Limnocylindrales > CSP1-4 > CAIYQJ01. Next base: position 196,012 of record CAVQVT010000013.1, read on the forward strand.
ACCGCCATGGTCGGGGACGTCAACACGGACACCGTCATCGAGACCTACAAGGGTCCGGGCACGTACGACGTGACGGATCTTGTCGGGAACCTCGGCGGCTTCCAGGTGGCGGTCGGCAACGACCTGTTCGTCGCCGACTCCAAGACCACCGGCTCGGCGACGCTCGCGGCGGATGGATCCGGGAGCGTCACGGCCACGGGGATGCAGCCCGCGGGCGACGGCAACAAGGTGCAGCAGCCCGTCGACCTCACGCTGACCTGGACCTGCTACACGAAGTAGCTGGCCGTGCGCCCGGACCCGGGCCGGGGCGATCTCGGGGCGCCGGAAACCGGCCCGAGGACAGAGATCGTTCGCAGGGCTATCGACGGACCCGGAGCCCGTGATATGGTGCGCGCTCGCCGCGACTCTGAAGGGAGCGTCCCATCCCTCGCCCGAACGTCGATCCAGGCCCTCACGCGTGAGTCGCTGGCCCGGCCGAGCCGTCGGCCGGCCGGATGACGGGCGCGGGTCGATGAGCGCGGCGCGACTCCACGGAAGTCAGGGCAGGCCGCAGTCCCCACCGAAGTCAGGGCGGCTCATTGTTCCGCCGGCCCCGGGGCGTCGACTTCAGGGCTTGGCGGCACCACGCTGGCGGCTGCCAAGGGGAGTGGACATGGACAGCAGGGATCTCGGGCGCGGCTTCGGCCGGGGTGGTCGGCTGGTCGCGGGCGCGCTGGCGGCCTTGCTGTTCGTGGGTGGGCTGGCGGTGAGCCCGGCTGCGTTGGCGAGCGGTGGGGGGCCTCCGGCGTGCGATCCGTCCACGGGTACGGTTTCGGGGACGTACTCGTTCGAGGATTGCCTGCCCACTGGGACCGCGGTGACGACGCAGTATTCCGACGGGGTGCGCGGGCTGGAGTTCGGTACCCCGGTCGATCTCGGGTTCGCCTTCCCCAAGGACGGGACGAAGGGTGATGCGCGGTGTGTCGGGATGAGCGGCCCGGTGAAGCTGGTGTCGCCGCCCGATGGCTACCGGATGCATTCACCCACGTCGGTGCTGGCGGCCGGGTCGATCGGCTGCGCCGCAGGCGAGTTCTCGGTCGAGGCGATCCTGATCCGCTGCCCCACGGTGTGCCTGTCGGTGTCAGGGTTCCTGGGTACGGGTTCCAACATCGGCCAGATGTCGTTCTCGATCCGCGGTTTCGACGCAGACGGAACCGCGATCAGCACCTCGACGGTGGACCAGGGGTCCGATTCGACCGGCGGTGCGCAGGTGCCGTTCTCGGTCACCGGTGGTGGCCTGCAGTGGGTGCTGATCAAGGTCGTGGGCTCGAGTCCGTTGTGGGTCGATGACCTGACCTACGCGAACGACCCGGCCGCGCAGCCTTCCTTCGCGGTCACGGCGGACACGTACATCCCGCTGGTCGTCGTGTCCCCGTCGACGCCGCAGAGCCAGTCGCTGCACCTGACTCGCGCCAACGGATCCAGCGGGACGGTGACCTTCGTCGCGACCGGACTGCCGGCCGGCGTCACGGCGTCGTTCAACCCGCCGAGCTACGCGGGTGCGTCGGTCGGTGCCACGGTCGTGACCTACACCGCCGGTGCCGGCGCCGTGCCCGGACGCGATGTCGACGTCACCCTCGCCGGGGACGGCGCCGGCGTGCCGGCTGTGGGCACGGGAGCGGGTGTGGTGCAGAAGGTGCAGGTGGCGGTCACGGTGTCCTTCCCGCTCGGGTTGATCCGCCCGTCGACGGCTCCATGCACCCCGCAGTCGCGCAATCTGCGGATGCAGGTGCGGCCCGGTTTCGTCGGGGCGGTGGCGGTGGTGGCTGCGTTCATCGACGACGCCACCGCCACGCCCATCACTGCTCCGGGCTGGGCGGTCACGGTGACGCCGGCGACGGTCTCCTTCGACGGGTCGGGCACGACGGCCGACGTCGCGCTGTCCTGGTCGACGCCGTCCGCGCTGCCCACCAGCGGCGTGACGCTGGATGTCACCGCGACGGTGGTCGGACAACCCGCGGACACGCACTCCATCCGGGCCTCCATGGCCGACCTCAAACCGTCCGTCCAGTCGGCCACCCGCAATCTCGTGCCGCCGCTGGGCACCGCGCAGCAGGCCTCGACGTTCACCGTGGTGGCCGCCGGGTTCTGCACCGGAAGCATGGTCAAGGTCGGCAACGACCAGGCCATGGCGCCGTTGGGGGCCGGTGTCCCCGGCGGAGGAGTCTTCTCCAGCACTGGCCCGGACTTCTCGACGTTCACCGTGACGACCCCGACGTACGCCACCTCAGGGGCGGTGTTCGTGATCCCGGCTGGCAACGGGATCCCGGTGGCCGCGGGCCCGGCCACGGTCCGGACATATCGCAACACCGATGCGTTCAGCTTCCACAACTTCTCGATCAACGACCTGACATACGACGACATGGTGCGGGCGTTCGGCCATGACCAGATGTACGACACCCTCAACCCGTGTTGGCCGGCGGACTGCAGCTTCGATTTCCGTGATCCGGTCGCCATGATGTGGACCGCGATCGTGCGGGCCTTCACCGTGGGTGCGACCGGCAGCGGGCACTGCTACGGGATCTCGGTGACCGACCTGCGGCTTCACAACGGCGCCCTGGCCGTGAAGTCGCTGCCCCCCCGCACGTCCGACACGATCTACGGGCTCACCCAGTCGCCCGAGCTCACCCAGCTGCTCCTCGCCGCCCACCTGCAGCAGTTCAGCGTCGAGATGTTCGGCGAGGAGCTCAAGCAGTCCGCCCAGAACGTCCTCGGGTCGAGCCTGTTCCGCCTGCGGTTGGTCGACGCCCTCAAGCACGGACCCGCGGTGATCGCGGTGCGCGACGGCCTGGACGAAGGGCACGTCGTCCTGGCCTACGGGATCGAGGACCTCGGAGGTGGCCACTGGCTCATCGATGTCTACGACTCCAACCGCGAGTACACACCCGAAGAGGACACCGACACGACCGGGGCTACCCACGTTCTGAGACATGACGGCAGCCGCATCTCGATCGACGATTCCGGCTGGGCGTTCGACATGGACAGCGGCAAGCACTGGGGCGGCAGCTGGGCCAACCTGAACTCCGGGATCATGGTGCTGCCCTATTCGTTCGTGCAGACACCGATGCACATCCCGAGCCTGAGCAACCTGTCGACCCTGGCGGGTTCCATCTTCACCTTCGGATCCACCGGAGCCGTCACCGGCCCCACCGCGTCCCCGGTGTCGCTCGAGGAACTGCCGGCTGGAGCGGTGCCGCTTACTCTCGGCAGCAGTGGCGCGGGGGGCGTCGTGTCGGTGCCGGGAACCGGTGTGCTGCGGCTGAAGGCCACCGCGAACGCGCCCTACCAGGTCGGCGTGTTCGGACCTGCCGGCGCATCCACGGTCGCCACCACGGCCGAGACGGGCAGCACCGACACGGTCGCGCCGCTCGCGGGGGGCGTGAGCTTCACCGCCGGCGCAGCCCCGGCCCCGACCTCCGCCGGTGCCGGCAAGGCCGTCACGCTCACCTCCGTCGGGCTGACATCGGCACAGCGGGTGTCGGTCACCCTGGCCGGGACGGCCGGCTCCGGGGCGACCGTCTCGCTGGCCGTCGCCGGGGGCCAGGTTGTGGCGTCGGCTGGCTCCGGTGGGTCGCTGCTCCTGACGGTCACGACGGTCCCGGTCAAGAACGCGCGGTCGGCCCGGGCGCAGACCGCGACGCTGGCGTTGGACCTGCGGGCCGGGGAGACGGTCACGGCCCCGGTGCTCGCGGTGGCCACCGGCGCGCCGCTGGTCGCGCGGATCACCGGCCCCGACGGATCGCGAACCCTGGCCGTCCGGGGGCGGGTGCTGCGAGCGGCGGTCCTGGGTACGCCGGTCGTACGTACGACCACCAAGGCCGGGAAGGCGACCTCGATCGCGACATTCCCGGTGCGGTCGGTCCTGGCCGGCGCAACGGGTACGGCGGTCGTGCAGGTCACCCTGAAGGGCCGCGTGGTCGCCACGCGGACCGTGAACCTGGCCCGGCTCCGCGTCCCGTCGGTGGCCGTGGCCCTGACGTGGACACCCCGCCGGGGAGCGTCTTACCTGGTGAGCGCATCCCTCTCGGCGGCTACGACGGCGTCGGGCGCGGGACTCGTCGGCGCCGCCGCCCGTCCCGTGGCCGTCCGGATCCGCTGATCCGCTGGGCTGGTTCCGCGAGCGGCACCAGCCGGCGGGGTACGGCAGCTTGACCAAGACACGCGCCCCGGCTGGCACGTACATCAACAGGTCACGACACGCCGGTGCCAGCCTCGTGATCATGGCTCGTTGACTACGGCAAGCAGCTTGGACGGTGGGTCCCTGACTGTCAGACCGGCGTGGTGTGCCGAGGGTAGTCGGCACACATGGTGCCCCCGGAGGCGAGGACCGCGCACGTGAGCGTCCGCGACCTCGCCGCGTCGCCGGACGAGGTCATCCTCTCGGAGTTGAAGCCCGCGGAGGGTCCCTGTACTGCAGGACCTGATCCGCGAGCTAGCAGAGCTCAGGAGTGGGCTCTCCGCGAGGCGCCCGCCGGGGGGGGGCACGCGTCGCGGCAGCCGGCTCGAGCCTTGTGAGGGCTCCGCCGCCGGTCAGACGAGGCGGGATCCATGCTCGAGCGGCGCACGCGGGTGTCGGGCGAGTGGAAACCCGACGCCGATCGCCGTCCCGATCGTGAGCACGACGCAGGTCTCGTCCGGCTCGACGGCGAGCGCGGCCGCGGTCCCGTCGTCCAGCAGCTGGAAGCGGACCTCGGACCCGAGACGATCTGCCAGACGACTTCCGGCCAGTTCGGCGAGGTCGGGGCCGAGCGCCTGAAGGCGGCCGTAGCAGGATCGGGCGTCGAGCGGATCGGGCCGGCCGTCCCGCAGATAGCAGGCGAGGCAGATCGAGACCTCGGCGGCGTCGCCCGGCCTCGATCCCGCCTCCCTGGCCGTCTCGACGGTCAGGTCGAGCATCGCCTCCCACTGGCGCTCGATCTCGGCTCTCTCGGTCGAGAGCCCGATGGGCGAGGGGCAGAAGCACGGCCGCGCGGGGAGCACACGAAGGCTGGCGAGACGGCCAGCGCGATAGCGAGCCACGCCTCGCTTCACCGAGGTCTGTCCGAAGTCGAGGACTCCGCGCTGCTCCGCCGCGACCGGAAGGAGCCGGGCGAGGCCGACGAGCGCGATGCCGTCGCCCCAGGGCGACCGGGCCAGGCGAACGTGGCCAGCATCGTGCGCGTCGAGGACAGCCTGGGCCGCGGGCAGGGCGACGTCGCCGATCGCACCGGCGAGCAGGCCGCCGCCGATGACGACTCGGCGGACGCCTGCCCAGAGCCGCCACTGCTCGTCGCCCCAATCCGGCCTGGCGGCGCGATTCGCCCGCTCGCCGCGCGAGAGCATGAGCAGCAGGCAGCCGAGACGCCGGCCCAGACGCAGCGCGATGTCGCCGGCCAGCGCGCGGGCGGAGGCTGGGACGTCGCGGTTCGTCAGACAGCCGGCGAAGTCGCGCGGCAGCTGGGACGACTCTGGGTCGAGCCCGAGCTCACTCGCGCGACCGGCGAGCTCTCGGCCCAGCCAAAGACCCGACACGAGCTCCACGCCCCGCCGTCCGATGACGTCGTCGGTCGCCAGCTCGTCGGGCAGGGCGACGACGCGAGCGGCGTTGAGCGAGCGGAGCGGGCCCGGAGCATCGGCGAACGGGTGACCCAACTGTGACCCTCCTGCCGGAAGCGGAGTCGCCGCGTGGTGAGAGGTCGGGAGCCTGACGGACGGCCGTGACAGATCCTCTGGCACGATCCGGTCAGGGCGACCGGGATCGTTCATCCGGAGCCTCTCACACCTCGCACTGGGCCCGGACCGGTGGCGCGCCCGGGGGGGCGGCGTTCCGCGACAGGCTGACGCCGACACCGGTCGGCGCCCTTCGGGACCGCGTTACGGGCGGAGCGTGCCGGACCAGACCTGCCAGGCAAGCAGCGACTTCGCGACCAGGCTCAGCACCATGTACGTCTTCTCGCCCGCGAGGTAGTCCTTCCAGCGGCCGACCTTCCCGTACTGGAGGACCATGGTGACCGCGAAGATGTTGAAGGCGACGAACAGGCTCGCGATGATCACGTAGACGAAGCCCGGGATCTGCGCCTCGGCCGGCAGGCCCTCCTGGGCGGAGTAGGCCCACACGATCGAGAAGATCGCGATCCAGGGCACGATCCCGGCGATGCAGCCGAAGATGAAGTGCTTCCAGTCGATGCGCTCGCCCTTCGTCAGCCGACCCTCGTTGCCCGCTTCCATGCTCCATCCGAAGAGGATCATCGCGACGTTGCAGCCGGCGATCGCGACGAGCGCCGGGAACTCGGTGATGAAGCTGAGGTACGCGATCGCGACGATCATCACCGTCGACGAGAACGCGTACTCCACCCAGCGCAACGGGTTCATGCCCCGGGCGAGCCACGCCTCGTAGCGGCCGCGCAGGAAGAAGCCGGCGGAGGCGTGGGCGATGGCGCTCATGAGGAAGAAGCTGGCGATCAGGTAGACCAGCGGGAACGAGACGAGCATCACGCTCGACGGCTCGATCCCGGTGAACTCGCCGTTCTCGATGACGGGCGAGCCGTCGGCACGACGACCTCGAAGAGCACCGCGGTCCCGGAGACCAGGAGCATCAGGACGAACTGGCCCCCGTGGGCGAAGACCAGGAAGCGGTTCCAGCGGCGCAGGGAGCGGGCGCGCTCCGGGGCGATGGTCGCGGTGGGCGCGGTCGCAGGCGGGGCCGCGGGCACAGCGGTGGTGGCGCTGGTCATCGACATGGCTCGGGCTCCCCTCCTGGTGGCTGACCGATCCGTTCGGCCGTCGCGTCGTCGCTCTCCACGAGC
>CAVQVT010000014.1:0-137344 GCA_963717255.1 uncultured Chloroflexia bacterium
TGCGCACGTACCTCCGGCCCTACCGGGTCGCCCTCATCGCGATCGTCATCCTCGTCGCGATCCAGGCGCTCGCGAACCTCTACCTGCCGAGCCTCAACGCGGACATCATCAACGACGGCGTCGTGAAGGGGGACATCGACTACATCCTCCGCACGGGCGCCGTCATGCTCGCCGTCACGTTCGGCTCCGCCGTCTGTGCCGTCATCGGCGTCTACTTCGCCGCGCGGGTCGCGATGAGCGTCGGGCGGGACCTGCGCCGGGACGTCTTCCGGAAGGTCCTGTCGTTCTCCCAGGCGGAGACGAACGTCTTCGGCACCCCATCGCTGATCACGCGGAACACGAACGACGTGCAGCAGATCCAGATGCTGCTCGTCATCGCGCTGACGATCATGATCCTCGCGCCGATCACCGCCATCGGCGGTGTGATCATGGCCCTCCAGGAGGACGTGGCGCTTTCCGCGACGCTCCTCGTGATCATCCCGGTGATGTTCATCGTCATCGGGCTCCTTCTCCGGCGCGCCCTCCCGCTCTTCCGCGCGATGCAGGTGAAGATCGACCGGATCAACCAGGTCATGCGCGAGACCCTCTCCGGGATCCGGGTCATCCGGGCGTTCGTCCGGACCGCTCACGAGGAGGAGCGCTTCGACGTCGCGAACCGCGACCTCACGGAGACCGCCCTCTCCGTCACGCGGCTCTTCGCGCTGATGATCCCGACGATCATGGCGATCTTCAACCTGTCGGCCGTCGCGATCATGTGGTTCGGCGCGATCCAGGTGGACAGCGGCGCGATGCAGATCGGCAACCTCACCGCCTTCATCCAGTACGTCATGCAGATCCTGATGTCCGTGATGATGGCGACGATCATGTTCGTCATGGTCCCGCGGGCCGCCGCATCGGCCGAGCGGATCGCCGCGGTCCTCGACACGGTGGAGTCGATCAACGACCCGGACGCGCCCACGACCGTGGAGGCCGCGCTCGGCGTCGTCGAGTTCCGCGACGTGGACTTCGGCTACCCGGGCGCGGAGGACCCCGTCCTCCACGGGGTCTCGTTCGTCGCCCGGCCGGGCGAGACGACCGCGATCGTGGGCGGCACGGGCAGCGGCAAGTCGACGCTCGTGAACCTGTTGCCGCGCTTCTACGACGTGACCGGCGGAAGCGTCTCGATCGACGGCATCGACCTCCGCGAGATGCACCAGGAGGACCTCTGGGGCCTCATCGGCATCGTCCCGCAGCGCGCGTACCTGTTCACCGGGACGGTCGCGACGAACCTGCGATACGGCGCCCCGGATGCCAGCGACGAAGACCTGTGGCGCGCCCTGCGGATCTCGCAGGCGGCCGACTTCGTCGGCGAGATGGAGGGTGGCCTGGGCGCCCCGATCACGCAGGGCGGGACGAACGTGTCCGGCGGCCAGCGCCAGCGGCTCGCGATCGCGCGGGCGGTCGCCCGCCGGCCGAAGGTCTACGTCTTCGACGACAGCTTCTCCGCCCTCGACTTCGCGACGGACGCGCGTCTCCGCGCCGCGCTCCGCGACGAGACGCGCGACGCCACCGTCATCATCGTCGCGCAGCGGGTCGGGACGATCATGCGGGCGGACCGGATCGTCGTCCTCGACGCGGGTGCCGTCGTCGGGATCGGGTCCCACCGCGAGCTCCTCGAGACGTGCGAGACGTACCGGGAGATCGTCTTCTCGCAGCTCACCGCGGAGGAGGTCGCGTGAGCGGCCCGCACGGCGTGGGCGGCCCGCCGGCCGGCGCGCGCCCGGCCGGCGGGCGCCCGCGCGGCGGAGGCGGGATGGGCTTCGGGCCGATGGGCGGGATGCCGCCGGCGGGGAAGCCGCGGGACTTCCGCCGCTCGCTCGCGCGCCTCGTGGGCGAGCTCCGCCACGAGAGGTTCCTCATCACCGTCTCGATCGCGCTCTCCGTCGTCTCGGTCGCGCTGAGCATCGCCGGCCCGAAGCTGCTCGGCAACGCGACGAACATCATCTTCGAGGGGGTCGTCGGGAAGATGATCCCGGCGAGCCTCACGCAGGAGCAGGCGGAGGCGATGCTGCGGGCGACCGACCAGGGACAGCTCGCCGACATGCTCTCGGGGATGACCGTCACCCCGGGCGCCGGCATCGACTTCGCGGCCCTTGCGCAGACCCTCATCCTCGTCTCGGTCGTCTACCTCGTCGCCTCGGTCTTCACGTGGGGTGCCGCCTGGATCATGGCCGGCGTCGCGCAGCGGACCGTCTACCGGCTCCGGCGCGAGGTCGACGAGAAGCTCGCGCGGCTGCCGCTCCGGTACTTCGACGGTCACGCCCGCGGCGATCTCCTGAGCCGCGTGACGAACGACATCGACAACATCGCGCAGACGCTCCAGCAGAGCCTCACGCAGCTCATCACGGCCGTGCTCACCGTCGTCGGGGTCCTGATCATGATGCTCACGATCAGCCCGCTCCTCGCGATCATCTCGATCCTCGTCGTGCCGGCGGCGATCGTCATCACGTTCCTCATCGCCCGCCGGTCGCAGGTCCAGTTCGCCGCGCAGTGGGACCGGACGGGCACGCTCAACGGCTTCGTCGAGGAGATGCACACGGGGCACGGGCTCGTGAAGGTCTTCGGCCACCAGGCCGAGTCGATCGCCGTGTTCGACGCGGAGAACGAGGCCCTGTACCAGGCGAGCTACCGCGCGCAGTTCATCTCCGGGATCATCCAGCCGGTGATGAACTTCGTCAGCAACCTCAACTACGTCGCGATCGCCGTGATCGGCGGGATCCAGGTGGCGAACGGGACGATGACGCTCGGGGACGTCCAGGCGTTCATCCAGTACTCACGCCAGTTCACGATGCCCATCACGCAGGTCGCGAGCATCATGAACGTCATGCAGTCGGCGGCCGCCTCCGCCGAGCGCGTCTTCGAGCTCCTCGACGAGCAGGAGGAGATCCCCGACCCGGTCGCGCCCGTGCACCCGGCGCGCGTCGAGGGCCGGATCGAGCTCGCCGACGTCTCGTTCCGCTACGAACCGGAGAAGCCGCTCATCGAGGCCCTGACCGAGCTGGTCCTCCCGGGCGAGACGCTCGCGATCGTCGGGCCGACCGGGAGCCGGCAAGACGACGCTGGTCAACCTCCTCATGCGCTTCTACGAGATCGACGGCGGGTCGATCACGCTCGACGGGATCGACACGCGGGCGATGGCCCGCGACGACCTCCGGCGGACCTTCGGGATGGTCCTCCAGGACACGTGGCTGTTCGGCGGGACGATCCGCGAGAACATCGCGTACGGGCTCGAGGGCGCGACCGAGGAGGAGGTCGTGCGGCGGCGATCGCGGCGCACGTCGACCACTTCGTCCGGACGCTCCCGCACGGCTACGACACGGTGATCGACGACGACGCATCGAACCTCTCGCAGGGGGAGAAGCAGCTCCTGACGATCGCGCGGGCGTTCCTCGCCGACCCCGAGGTGCTCATCCTCGACGAGGCGACGAGCTCGGTGGACACGCGGACGGAGATCCTCGTCCAGAAGGCGATGAAGCCGCCTCATGAAGGGCCGGACCAGCTTCGTCATCGCGCACCGGCTCTCCACGATCCGCGACGCGGACACGATCCTCGTCATGGACCACGGCCGGATCGTCGAGCAGGGGAGCCACGAGCAGCTCCTCGCGAACCACGGCTTCTACTACGAGCTCTACCAGAGCCAGTTCGGCGAGCCGCTCGCCGAGGCGGTGTAGGACCGCCAGGTCGAGTTCCAGCGGTGGCTGACCGACAACGATGCTCGTATCAAGGCGTCGTATCCCCAGGGGTCCGAGTACGGCGGCTGCTGCGCGGCCGTCTTCGCGTCCGAGAAGGGTGCGGGCGACTCTCTGGTCTCAAGTCGGTCGTCGACGCGACGATCCTCGACATGCCCACCGAGTGACCGGCGCCTGAAGACCCTCGGGCCCGCTCGCTCCTGCTGACGCGGGCGCGTCCCGGGCGCCCGGCCGTCCGTCCGCCTTGCCGCGCCGCCTCACAGTGGCTATCCTCTGTCGATCCGTCGCGACCCCGGCAGGGACGGCAGTGGGCGCGGGCGGAGAGAACGGAGTTCCGTAGGGAGCGTGGACGTCGTTCGGCATCCGGCCCGGATCGGGGCCGGCACCTCGGCATCCTTCCGATCGCCGGGCGCGGCCCGGTGACGACGGCACGCGGGCCGATGCCGCCCGCGGCCGCCGCGGTCCCGGTCGCTCCGGTGGCGGCGAGCGCGGCCGGCACGCCCCGCGATCGCCATCCGCGACCTCTGGAAGATCTTCGGCCCGGCGGAGCACAGGATCATCGGGACGCCGGATGCGGACCTGTCCGCGGCCGACGTCCGCCTGAAGACCGGCTCGACCGTCGCCGTCCGCGCCGCCACGTTCGACGTCCAGCCCGGCGAGGTCTTCGTCGTCATGGGCCTCTCCGGGAGCGGCAAGTCCACGCTCGTCCGGTGTCTGACCCGGCTCATCGAGCCGACGCACGGGGAGGTCCTCCTCGACGGGGAGGACATCCTCAAGGCCGACGCGAAGCGCCTGCGCGAGCTGCGCCGGCGCCGGTTCGCGATGGTCTTCCAGCACTTCGGGCTCCTGCCGCATCGCCGCGTCATCGACAACGTCGCGTTCGGGCTGGAGATCCGCGGCGAAGGCAAGGCGGAGCGCCACCGTCGGGCGATCGAGATGCTGTCGCTCGTCGGCCTCGAGAGTCACGCGTGGAGCTACCCCGACCAGCTGTCCGGCGGGATGCAGCAGCGCGTCGGGCTCGCCCGGGCGCTCGCCGTGGACCCCGAGGTGATGCTCTTCGACGAGCCGTTCAGCGCCCTCGACCCGCTCATCCGGCGCGACATGCAGAACGAGGTCATCCGTCTTCACAACGAGGTGGGGAAGACGATGATCTTCATCACCCACGACCTGGCCGAGGCCCTGAAGCTGGGCGACCACGTCGCGGTCATGCGGGCCGGCGAGATCGTCCAGATCGGGCGGCCGGAGGAGATCGTCGGCGCGCCCGCCGACGACTACGTCCGCGATTTCGTCCGCGACGTCCCGCGATCGCACGTCCTGACGCTCCGCTGGATCATGCGCCAACCGCGCGACGACGACCCCGTGGACGGTCCCGAGCTCCCGCCGGACACCGTGATCCGGACCGCCGTCCACGTCGCGACGGCGACGGAGTCGCCGATCCGTGTCGTCGAGGACGGCAGCCTCATCGGCGTCGTGGACCGGGTGCAGATCCTCGCGGCGATCGCCGGCACCGAGCCGGACGCGTGACGACGGTCCGCGCCCGGCTCGCGGTCCCCTCCTCCGCGGCCGCCTCCCGGCGGGCGCTGATCGTCGCGGTGGCCCTGATCGCGGTCGTCCTCTTCATCGTCTTCCGTGGGCAGTGGACTCTGCCGCACGACGACGACTACGAGCTCTTCCGGGTCCTCAACGGGGTCCGCGACACGGTGGAGGCGAACCGCACGGTCCTCGAGCCCGTTCGCGCCGGCGTCGCCGGCCTCGTCGGCGTCTTCGACCAGCTCCTCGCGTCGCTCGGCTGGCCCGGCGTCATCGGGGTCGCGACCGCCATCGGGCTCATCTTCGGCGGGGTCCGGGTCGCGCTGCTCGCGGCGGTCGGCTTCGCCATCCTCGGCTCGCTCGGGCTCTGGGAGTCGAGCATGGCCGTGCTCTCGATGATGCTCGCGGCGGTCCTGCTGGCCCTCGGGATCGGCCTGCCGCTCGGCATCGCCGCCGGTCGCAGCGAGCGCGTCGCGTCGGCGCTGTCGCCCGTGCTCGACTTCATGCAGATCATGCCGACGCTCGCCTACCTGACGCCGATCACCCTCCTCTTCCTGATCGGCGTGGCCCCGTCGGTCATCGCCACCCTGATCTTCGCCGTGCCGGCCGCCATCCGCATCACCGCGCTCGGGATCCGCGGCGTCCCGGCGACGATCGTGGAGGCAGCGCGGTCGCTGGGCGCGACGGAGATGCAGGTCCTCACGAAGGTCCTGCTGCCGCTGTCGCGTCGGCCGGTGGGCCTGGCGATCAACCAGACGCTCATGCTCGCGCTCTCGATGGTCGTCATCACGTCGCTCATCGGGGCGCCCGGCCTCGGCCGCAATCTCCAGAACGCCCTCTCCAAGGTGGACGTCGGCGCCTCGTTCGACGCCGGGATCGCGATCGTCATCCTGGCGATCATCCTCGACCGCCTGACCTACGCGGCCGGCGAATGGGCGGACCCGCGCGAGCGCGCGATGCGCCGCGGTCCGCGCTGGGTGACGATCGGCGCGGCGCTCGCGCTCGTCGGGATCGGCCTGGCGCTGCCGCTCGTCGCCGACGCCACGACGTTCCCGGACACGTTCGCGGCGTCCTTCCGGGAGCCGGTCAACGCCGCGGTGGACTGGTTCACGTCCACGTTCCACACGATCACGATCGGCATCAAGGACGTCGCGACCAACCTGGTCCTCAACCCCCTCGAATCGGTCCTGACGACGGCGCCCTGGTGGCTCGTGGTGGCGGCGCTGACGACCGTCGCGTGGTACGTCTCCGGCCGGCGCGCGGCGATCGTCGTCTCCGCGTGCTTCGCCTTCATCGTCGCCCTCGGCCTCTGGGAGCACTCGATGGTGACGCTCGCCAACGTGGTGCTCGGGACCCTCATCACGCTCGGCATCGGGCTGGTCATCGGCATCCTCTCGGCCCGCCACGACCGGGTGAAGGCCTTCCTGCGGCCGCTGCTCGACGCCGCCCAGACGCTTCCCGCGTTCGTCTACCTGATCCCCGCGCTGGCGCTCTTCAATCCCACCCGCTTCACGGCCATCGTCGCCGCGGTCATCTACGCGCTGCCACCCGTCATCCGCCTCGTGGACGTCGGCATCCGCGGGGTGTCGGGGACGGTGATGGAGGCGGCGACGGCGTCGGGCGCGACCCAGCGCCAGCTCCTGTGGAAGGTGCAGCTGCCGATGTCTCGCCACGCGCTGCTCCTGGCCGCCAACCAGGGGATCGTCATGGTCCTGTCGATGGTCGTCATCGGCGCGCTCGTGGGGGCCGGCGCCCTCGGCTACGACGTCATCACCGGCTTCGCACAGGGCAAGGACTTCGGCAAGGGGCTCGCGGCGGGGATCGCGATCGTCCTGCTGGGGATCCTGCTCGACCGGATCACGCAGGCGGCCGGCGCGAGGCGGCAGGCCGGCATGGAGAGCGCCGGCTGAGCCGGCACAGCAGGAGGAGGAGCACCGCACATGCGCCACACCATCGTCGGAAGGTGGCTCGCGCTGTCGATCGTCACCCTGGTGATCGTCGCCGGCTGCGCGCAGAGCTCGGGGGGAACGGCCGCCCCCGCCGAGTCGCAGGGAGGCGCGGCGCCGACCGAGCAGGCGTCCGCGGGCGGCGGCGCCGAGGCCGCGACCTGCACGGGCAGCGGCGACAAGGGCACCGTCCAGCTGATGATCAACCAGTGGGTCGGCGCGGAGGCGAACGTCGCCGTCGCGCAGTGCCTGCTGCAGCAGATCGGCTACAAGGTCACGACGAACACGCTCGCGGAGGAGGTCGCCTGGCAGGGCTTCTCCACCGGCGAGGTGGACGTCATCCTCGAGAACTGGGGCCACCCGGACCTCGAGAAGAAGTACATCACCGACGAGAAGCTCGCGATCGACGCCGGCCCGAACGGCGTCACCGGGATCATCGGCTGGTACGTGCCGGGCTGGATGGTCGACAAGTACCCGGACATCACCGACTGGAACAACCTCAACAAGTACGCCGACCTGTTCAAGACATCCGAATCCGGCGACAAGGGCCAGTTCCTCGGCGCCGACCCGACGTTCGTCCAGTACGACGAGGCGCTGATCGCCAACCTGGGGCTGGACTACAAGGTCGTCTTCTCCGGCAGCGAGGCGGCCTCGATCACCGCCTTCCAGCAGGCCGAGAAGAACCAGACGCCGCTGATCGGGTACTTCTACGACCCGCAGTGGCTCCTCAACGAGATCAAGCTCGTCCAGGTCAAGCTGCCGCAGTACACCGCCGGCTGCGACGCGGACCTCAAGAAGGTGGCCTGCGACTACCCGCCCTACACCCTCAACAAGATCGTCCGCGCCGAGTGGAACGACAAGGGCGGCGACGCCGTGGACTTCATCAAGAAGTTCTCCTGGGCGAACAGCGACCAGAACGAGGTCGCCGACTACATCACCAACGGGAACATGACGGCCGAGGAAGCCGCCAAGAAGTGGATCGACGCGCATCCGGACACCTGGAAGGCCTGGATGCCGCAGGGCTGACCCGGATCCCCACCCCGCGCCCCCACGCCCGGGCGGCCGCCTCGCGCGGCCGCCCGGGCGTTCGCATGAGCCGTCCTTCAGCGTTCCGTGCGAGACTGCGCGCTCGGCCCCCGACGGCGGCCGGTCCGCGTCCCACGTCACGGCCGAGCGCGGCGGCCGCGCCGGAGGACCTCGATGAGCCGTGACCGCTGGATCGCCGCCGCCATCGTCGCCGTCGTGGCGGTCGTCGCCGTCGGCGCCTACGTCGCATGGGACCAGCTCCTCCGCGGCGACGAGGTCGCCCCGCTCTCGCTCACCTCGCCGGCACCCGCGACCGCGGGCCCGACCAACGCCCCGGCGGCCACCGAGGCGGCGAGTCGACGGCTCCGGCCGCCGCGACGGAGCCACCGGCCGGAGGGTCTCCCGCCGCATCGGCCGAGGCATCCGCCGCGCCCGCGGCGGACGGCCCGGTCACGCCGGAGTCACTCGCGGGGGCGTGGGCGGTCACCGAGGGCAGCGTCGTCGGGTACCGCGTCCGGGAGCAGCTCGGCGGCGTGACCGCCCTGACCGACGCCGTGGGGCGCACGAGCGACGTCACCGGGCAGGCGACACTCGCAGCCGCCGGGGACTCCGTCCAGGTGACCGCTGCGTCCTTCACGGCCGATGTCACGACGCTGAAGTCCGACAACGACCGCCGCGACGCGCGGATCCGCCAGATGGGGATCGAATCCGACAGCTACCCGACGGCGGCCTTCACGCCGACCGCGCCGGTGGCCGTGCCGGTGGAGGCGCTCACCGGAGCGACCGTGCAGGTGACCCTCACGGGCGACCTGACCATCCACGGCATGACGAAGCCCGTGAGCATCCCCGCGGAGGCACGTCTGGCCGACGGCGTCGTCGAGATCGTCGGGAACCTCACCTTCCCCTTCGCCGACTTCGGGATGACGCCGCCGAGCGTGGGCGACTTCGTGAAGGTCGAGCCCGACGCGACGCTCGAGTTCCTCCTGCGACTGGCGAAGGGCTGACGGCCGCGCGCGCCGCCGGCGCCGGCGGCGCCCCGACCGCCGCGGCTGCGGCCCCAAGCCGTGCGGCCGCTGGCTAGGTGTGTTCCCTAGGGACGTTGTTGACAGCGTCGAGGGGTGAACGTCCGCCGAGCGCCGTATGGGGTCGCCCGCGATTGTAGAAGTCGACGAAGACCGGGAGGGCCTCTTCGCGCTCCCGGTTCGTCGTGTACGGCCGGGCATACGCCCACTCGTTGAGCAGGGTCTGGATGACCCGCTCGGCCTTGCCGTTGGTCTGGGGACGGTACGGCCGGGTCCGGCGTGTGGCGGATGCCGAGCCCTCGCAGGCGCCGCGGCGAAGAGGCGGCTGCGTGTACGGCCAGCCGTTGTCGGTGAGGACCCGCTCGACCGTGATCCCGAGCGCGCGTAGAACGCGCCCGGCGCGATCTCGAGGAAGCGCCGCCGTCGTCGCGGGCGAGCTCGTCGGGCAGCTCCTCCGACGTACGCGAGGCTGGCATGTGATCGACGACCGCGAGGTGGACCCGGTCCCAGCCGATGCCGCGGTGACGGTCCCGGCCCTGACCGAGCGCCGGTCACGCGGTGCCCGGGCGCTCCGATCCGCCCGAGCAGCTTCGTGTCGTGATGGACGAGCGCGCCCGGGCTGGCAGCGCTCGTACCGCACACCGGCGGTCGCGGCTCAGACGATCCGAGCCGGTTGAAGCCCCGCACGGCCGGAGGAACGCGTAGACCGTCGAGCGGCGGCAGCCCCGTCTCCCAGCCGAGGACGTGGGGGCCGACCGCGCAGCGCACGGCGGCGAGCGCAGACCGCCTCCACGAGCGCGACCGGGTGCGCACGCGCCTGGCGGTGGACGGCGCTCGCTCCGGTCGACGAGGCCCGCCTCGCCCTCGCGTCGGTAGCGGCCGCACCCACTTCGAGCCGTCTGGCGGCTGACACCGGCTGCTCCGCGGCGCGGGTGATCGGCCAGCCCGATGCGACGCGCATCGACGAGGAGTCTGCCGACGCAGACGGGCGTCAGGCGCGGCACTAGGATGGGCCAGCGAGGGTCCCTTCTTCGACTGTGGCTTCAGACACCGCCAACCGAACGATAGGGGCTCTCGGCCCGTCAACAACCTGATTGGGAACTAGAGCTAGGCGGCCGCGGCCGCTCTCTCCGGTCCCCGCTCGACGTCTGGCTCGCCCGGCGCCACCGCGGTCACGGCCCGCCCCGGCAGCTTCCGCGTGAACCAGAACGCCAGGATCGCGAAGAGCGCCGCCGCACCGAGCGCGTTGCGGAGCCCGTCGAGCAGCGCGTCGCCGTAGTCGGCGGCCACCACGCTCGCGTCGGCTGCCGGCAGGCCCGCCTCGACGAGGAGCGACTCCGCCTGCTCGACGGTCACCACCGGGAGCGGCTTCGACTCGGCCGCCTGGGTGAGCGCCGCCTGGACGTCCGCCGGGATCGCCGGGTTCGTCTCGATCCGGTCCACGAACCCGTTCGTGAGGCCGATGAGCAGGATCGAGCCGATGAGCGCGGTGCCGAGGGACGCGCCGAGGTTCTGCGCCGTGCCCTGGAGCCCGCCCGCCTCGTTCGTCTGCGCCGGGGCGACGGACGACATGATCACGTTGCCCAGCTGTGACGCGAGGAGGCCGGCCCCGACGCCGTAGACGGCGAGACCGAACGCGAACCCGAGCGAGTTGAGCTCGACGTCAATCGTCGCGAGCAGGATCAGCGCCCCGGCCGAGAGGGCCGCCAGGCCGGCCTGCGCGACGCGCTTCGGCGAACGCTTCGCGGCCGCCCGCGGCCCGGCGAGCGCCGCGACGAGCATCATCGCGGACATCGGGATGAGCCGCTTCCCGGTCTCGAACGCGTCGAGGCCCAGGACGACCTGCAGGTAGACGGGCAGGACGAAGAAGGTCCCGAGCAGGACGAGCTGCTGCATGCCGAGCGTCATCAGGCCGGCCCTGAGCGTCTCGATCCTGAGCATCGCGAGGTCGAGCAGCGCGTCGAGACCCAGTCGCCGCCGTCGCTCCTCCCACGCCACGAAGGCCCAGAGCAGGCCCAGCCCGGCGAGGATGAGGAACGGCACGACCGAGAAGCCGAGCGGCGTGATCTCCTGCCCGCCGATCGTCGGCGCCGCGAGCGGCTGCACCCAGCCCCAGGTGCTGCTCATGAGGATCGCGAAGACGATCAGGCCCAGGCCCGAGGCGGAGAAGGCCGCACCGACCACGTCGAGCTGCGGCGTCCGGGCCGGCTTCGGGCTGGGCCGCATCCGCTTCCGGAAGAGGAGGATGACCGCCACGATGACGACCTCGCCGATGAAGACGAGGCGCCACGTGAAGGTGGTCGTCACCCAGCCGCCGATGAGCGGTCCGGCGGCGACCGCCGCGGCCGCGACGCCGCCGATGATCCCGTACGCGAGGGCCCGCTGCTTCCCCTCGTAGTTCGCCGCGATGAGCGCCGCGATGGCAGGCACGACCAGGACGGCGCCCAGCCCCTCGACGAGCGACCAGCCGAAGAGGAGGACGGCCAGGTTGGGGCTGATCGCCGTGATCGCCGACCCGGTCGCGTAGACGACCAGGCCGATGGCGAAGGTCCGGTCGCGTCCCCAGATGTCGCCCAGCTTGGCGCCGACGAGCATGAACGCCGCCATCACGAGCGTGTACAGCGTGATCGCCGTCTGCACCCCCTGCACGGTCGTGCCCAGGTCGGCGCAGATCTGGGAGATCGAGACGTTCATCACGCTGCTGTCGAGCACCATGACGAACTGGGCGGAGGCCAGGATGGCCACCGCTACCCACGATGCGGTGCGTGCCGACGGCGCGGCGGCTGCGCCGCCGGTCCCCGCGGGTTCGGAGGTCGCGGGCGTGTCGCTCATGCGTTGCAGCGTACCTCGCGCGCAAGGGCGGAAGTCGGCCGGCGGGACGCCGGATCAGCGGCGGCCGGCCGGGGCGGCCAACGCGGCCGCCTTCGGGTCGCCGAGCGCCTGCCGGAAGAACGCGAGGAGGCGCGCCTCGTAGTCGTCGGGTCGAAGCAGCATCCCCTGCGTGTGCTCGGCGCCGGGGATGATCCACGGCTCCACGGACGTGCCCGCGGCGTACGCGGCCGCGGCGAGGTCGACGGCGTTGTGCGGGAGGACCGTCGTGTCCGAAAGGCCGTGCACGATGTCGTAGGGACGACCGGCGAGGTGGACGATCTCCGACGCCGGGTCGCGCGTTCCGAGCTCGGTCTCGCCGAGGAGGCGGCCGACGAAGACACCTGCGGGCACGACCCAGCCGGATAGCCCTCCGACTCCGTGTACTCGCTCGAGGCGACGTCGAACGAGTAGTAGCTGCTGTCGGCGAACGTCGCCGCGACCCGCGGCTCCTCACCGGTCGCGATGGTCACCGTCCCCGCGCCGAGCGACGGCCCGAACAGGCCGATGCGGGCCGCGTCGGCGCCCTGCGCGACGAGCCAGTCCCATGCGCCGAGCACGTCGCGGTACTCCTTCGCCCCGCCGGCCCACCGTCCGTTGTCCGCATCGGAGTCGCCGTGGTTGCGCAGGTCGATCAGGAGGACGCCGAACCCGGCGCGGTGGAGCATCGCCGCGGGAAGCATCACGACGGGGTCGCGCCGGCAGCTGTCGCGGCCGTGCACGACGATGACCGTGGGAGCGGAGACGCCGCCGGGGGCGGGGGCGTACCAGCCGCGGATCGTCAGGGACGGGTCGCGCGACGGGAACGCGACGTCCGAGTAGTCGGTGAAGCGGTACGGCGCGGTGTCGACCACGAGGCTGTGATCGCCGTCGTACGCCGTGAAGTCGGCGGGCGTCTGCGTCGCGAACTCACGAGAGGCGCAACGGGCGTGGACCGTCGAGAGGTGGTCGTACGCGAACCAGCCGGCCACGAGCCAGACGGTCCGACCGCGACGCGACGACGGAGACCGCGACGGTGGCCGCGATCGCGATCCACCGGCGGCGGAGCCGGCCGCGGGGCGCACCTCCCGCGGCGGGTGTTCCGGGACCGGCCGAAGCGCTCCCCATGCCGAGCCCTCCCCTCTCGCGGCCGAGGATGGGGTGCCGGCAGCGGCCCGCCAGTGCCGATGGTCGCTTCGTCCGAATGCCGCGGCGTCGTCCGGGACGCGTCACCGTGGTGCGCCCATCCGTTGCCGCGCGATGGCGGGCTCGCACCTCCGCGATGAACTCGGCCACGAGCGACTGAAGGTGGTGGACCCCATCCCTCCGGGGTCCCTGGCGCCGCGTCGTGCCACTCGAAGATCGTGAGCTCCGGTCCGGTCGGTCCGGTCCGGTCCGAGCGGCAGGATCACGTTCGTCTGCATGTTGTCCGGGTAGAGGTTGAGCATCGTGTTGGGGAAGAGCCGGTAGTCGAGGGCGTCGGTCTCGCCCTCGGGTGAGCGCACGTGCAGCCGGTCGCGCCCTATCTCCTCGCCCGGCTTCAGGTCGCGGATCGGCGCGGACGGCGCGAGGCCGAAGTCGGGTACCATGCGCGGATGGTCGTGGAGGCGTCGACTCCGATCGCGAGGACCGGGCGGATCGTCCGGTTCGTCCTGCTCGGGCTCTTCACGCTGTACATCGGTCACGACGCCGTCTTCCTGGCCCAGTTCGGGGCGGGACCTGCGCTCGACCGCGCCATGGCGACATCGGGCCACGGCCCGCACTGGCTCGGCTTCGGCCTTCTCGCTGTCGCAGCCGCGGCGCTGCTCGCGGCCTGGTCCGTCGACGCCCTGTCGACGCTCGTCGCGGCGGCCGCGCGGTCGCGCTCGCGGCATCGGGCGCGGCGTCCGTCGTCCACGGAGTCCGGTCGCAGGGCCGGCGCGCTCCGTTGGGACGGCTATCTGCGCGAGGTCGTGGACCTGTGGCCCCCGCTCGTCCTCGCGACGCTCGTCTCGTTCGCGGTGCTCGAGAACATCGAGCATCTCGCATCCGACGGCCACCTGCTCGGCCTCGGGGCTCTGACCGGGCCCGAGTACCCGCTCGCGATCCCGGTGCTCGTCGCGGTCACGGGGCTCGTCTCGGCGATCGGCGCGGTGGTCCGATGGCGGATCGCCGCTCTGCGCCGGGAGACGTCGTGGTCCCCCGGCCGCACCAGGGTGGTCCGTGCTCGGCGCGCCGCGCCGGTCGCGTGGCAGGCGATCGCCGCGGGATGTGCCCACCACCTCCTGCTCGTCCGGCTCGATCCGGGGAGGGCGCCGCCCGCGTTCGTCGAAGCCTGACGAACGCGGGCACCAGCCCGCCTGCCCGACGTCCCCCGTCCCGCCGCGCGCGCACGCCGTTCGCGGACGGCGGGATGCACCCTGAGGAGCATCCGCATGCACGCACGCCGCCCGCTCGCGGTCGCCGCGGGTCTCGCCGTCGTCGCCCTCGCAACGCTCGCGGTCGTCCCCGCCCTCGCGCACGAGGAGCAGGAGATGGCCGGCTACACCATCGAGGTCGGCTTCATCGACGAGCCGGTGTTCGTCGGCCAGCGCACCGGCCTGGAGCTCGTCGTCGCCAAGGACGATGTGGGCGTGGAGGGGCTCGAGTCGACCCTGAAGGCCCAGGTCGTCAAGGACGACGCGAGCATGGACCTGGTCCTCGCCTCGCTGGAAGGCGAGCCAGGGACGTACCACGGCACGTTCATCCCGACGGTGGCGGGTCCGTACACCTTCCACATCAGCGGCACCATCGAAGACCAGGCGATCGACAAGTCGTTCACGTCCAGCCCAGGCGGGTTCGACGAGGTCCAGGAGGTGTCGGCGGGCCAGTTCCCCGTCCAGCTCCCGTCGCAGGCCGATCTCGCTGCGCAGGCACAGAAGGGAGCGGATGCGGCCGGCCAGGCGACGATCGCACTGATCGTGGCGGCGATCGGCGTCGTCGTCGCGATCGTGGCTCTGGGACTTGCCCTCGCCGCTCGCCGACGTCCGGCCTGACCGATGCCCCGTCACCTCGTCGGCCTCACCCGGGCGGCCGTCGCGACCGTCGCCATCGGACTCGCCTTCGCGGGTCCGATGGCAGGCGTCGCGGCGGCGCACGCGATGCTCGTCTCGAGCACGCCCGGCGCCGGCGAGGTCGTCCCGTCGGCACCGGCCGAGCTGCGACTCGTCTTCTCGGAGCCGGTCGATGGGCGTTACACGTCCGTGATCCTGCTCGACGCGGCGGGCCGCACGGTCCAGACGGGCGCGGCGGTCCCGAGCGCAGGCGATCCGCGTGTCGTGATCGCGTCGCTTCCGCCACTCCCCGACGGGGCGTACTCGGTCACGTGGCGGGCGCTGTCCGCCGCGGATGGGCACCTCACATCCGGGTTCCTCACCTTCGGTGTCGGCCGGACGGTCCTCGGCACGTCGTCGGTCGACGGCGCGGCTGCGGGCGGCCTGCACGCTGGCCACACCGCGGGCGAGGCCGTCCTGGAGACGCAGGCTCGGTTCCTCGCCTATCTCGGGTTCATGACCGCGCTCGGGCTGGCGGTCATCGCGTGGCTCGTCCTCCGGCCCGTCGGCCGTCTCCGCTCGGGCCTGCCCATCGCGCAGGGCCTGGCGCTCATCGGCGCCGCCGCCGGCAGCGTGGCGATCGGCGTCGTCGCCGGGCTCGCCCCCGGGCTCGACCCGGTCGGGTACCTCACCGCCACGCGCCCCGGCGAGATGCTCGTGCTGCGCGGCCTGCTCGGCGTCGCGGCAGGGGCGGCGGTCCTGGTCCTGGTGCGCACGAGGAGGATGGGGCAGGCCGTCTGGCTGGGAGGCATCGCCGGTGCGGCAGGCCTTGTCGTCCTCGCCCTGGGAGGCCACCTCGCGGCGTCGGCGTCTCCGGTGCCGACCGGTGTGCTGCTCGTCCACCTCGCGGCGGGTTCGGTCTGGCTGGGCGGGCTGCTGGGCGTCGCGTGGCTGATCGTCGGTGACCGTGATCCCGACCGCGCCTGGGTGCCCGAGGTCGTGTCCCGCTTCTCGGCACTGGCGCTCGTCTCGGTGGCGCTCGTCGCGCTCACGGGTGCGTATCAGGCATGGGTCGCCACCCGCGATCTCGTGGACGCGGCGCCGTACACGGTGGCGCTCTGGGCGAAGGTCGCCTTGTTCGTCTCTGCGCTCGCGGTCGGCGCGGCGAACTTCGTCGACGGCGGCAGGGCGCTCGCCCGGCTCGGCGGCCTCCGGGCACGCATGGCGATCGAAGCCATCCTTGGTGTTGCGGTCCTCGTCGCGACCGCGACGCTCGCCAGCGGCTCGCCGCCGGCGAACGGACAGCCCGTCGCGATCTCGCCCGCTGCCTCGACCACCTGCTCCCCCGGGGTCGGCCTCGCCGTCCAGCCCGGGACCGCCGGACCTGCCCGCTTCATCGTACGGCTGGCGGACGCTCCGGCCGACGCGACGGTCGAGCTCGACCTGAACAGGACCGACGCCGTTGGTGGCGGGACCAGGGTCACGCTGCGGGAGGTGGCCGGCGCCGGATCCGGGGCCTCGACGGCCGGCGGCGGCCCGGCGGGCATCCCGACGTTGGTCTGCTCGATCGGCGGCACGCCGCAGGATGGCGCGCAGGCCGGCGGCGGGACCTGGGTGGCCGACGGCGGTCTGCTCGCCGCGGAGAGCCGGTGGGACGCCACGGTCGTCGTGCGCCGGGCCGACGCGACCGAGGTGGCGCGCGCCAGATTCCCCTTCGCTCTCGACTCGACCGCGATCTCCGAGGGGCGCGCGGGACCGCCCGTGGACCCCGTGGCCGTCCTCGGTGCCGTCGGCCTGCTCCTCGCTCTGCTCGCGGTGACCTTCACCCTAGCAGGCGGCATCCTTCCGCGGACTGAGCCCCGACTCGGGCGCGGGGCCCTGCTCGCGGGCGCGGCGGTGGCGGCCGTCCTTGGTGTCGCGCTGCTCGTGGGTCCGGCATCGTGAGCATCTCGTTCGTGCTCGGGGTCGAGGCGCTCGTCCTGTCGGTCGTCCTCTGGCTGGTCGCTCCGTGGGTCCGGAGGCGGCGCCCGGAACTCGGCGGAGGACTGTTCCTCGTGCGGCTCGTCGCGGCCGCGGCTGCCTTCGCCTTCATGATCAACGCGCTCACGACGGACCGACCGCCAGGCTCGGGCCTGTCGAACCCGGTGCAGGCGACCGTCGACTCGGTGACGGCCGGTGCGGCGCTCTACCAGGCTTCCTGCGCCGTGTGCCACGGAGCCGATGCCCGGGGGGGCGGTCCAGGCGCCGGGGCGACCGCCATCCCTCCGCCCGACCTGCGGAGCGGTCACCTCGTCGGCCATACGGACGGCGAGATCTTCACGTGGATCACCCGGGGACTCCCCGGCGGGATGCCGGCATGGGGGTCCGAGCTGTCGGAGACGGAGCGATGGCACCTCGTGAACTTCCTTCGGTCGATCAACGGATCGGGACCCACGCCGGCGCCGTCCGCGGCCGTCGCGTGGCCGCTCCTGCTCGCCCCAGCACTGGCGACCATCCTCGGCGCCGCGCTCGCGCCGGGCACACGCCGGAAGCGCCGGGTGGATCGCCCATGAGAGCCGGGTCGCGGCACCGGCCGCGCCCGCAGGCGGTCGGGTTGCTCGTGGTCGGCCTGACGCTCGCCCTCGTCGGCGGCGGATGCGCGCGGCAGGCGGTGTCAACGGCCGGACTGCCGAGCGAGGCGCCGGCCGCCATGACGACCGTCCCCATCCCGTCGGGGGACTTCGGGCTCCCATCCGGCACGGCGCGGCTCGGCCAGCGTGTGACCCGCGTCGACCCGCCCGTCGCCGCACCGCCGCTGGTCATGCCCGACACGGCCGGCGGCGTGTTCGACCTCGCATCGCTCCGGGGCGCGCCCGCGCTCGTGTACTTCGGGTACACGCGCTGCCCGGACGTGTGCCCGACGACGCTGGGCGTGCTCCGGGAGGTGGCGAAGGAGCGGCCCGACGTGCGGGTCGTGTTCGTGACCGTCGATCCCGAGCGTGACACGGCGGGCGCACTCGGCGAGTACCTCTCGTACTTCCACCAGGGCTGGATCGGGCTGTCCGGCGACGCGGCCCAGACCCGGTCCGCGGCGGACGCATGGGGCGTCCGGTACGCCCGGGTCGACTCCGGGTCGGCGTCCGGATACCTGATGGCGCACTCGGCCGAGGTCTACCTCGTGGACGCCGCGGGGGATCTCCGCTACCGGTACCCGTTCGGCACCCAGGACGAGGAGATCGTGCATGACCTGACGGCGCTCACGGAGTGATCGGATGGCCGGCGGGAGGTACCCGGCGGCCGATGGCAGGGCGCCGGCGCGTGGGCGCCGGGGGAATGGAGGGAACGATGAGGCTCATCGGAGGACACTTGCCCGTTCAGGGCGGCGTCATGGGGCTCGCGGTCGCGGCGGCGGTCGTGTTCGCGGCCTGCTCGAGCTCGGGAGAGTCCCCGTCGTCGTCGCAGGGTGCGGCGGCGTCCGGACAGATGCAGGTGACGGATGCGTGGGCACGGCCCACCATGGGCAAGGACGTCCCGAGCGCCGCCTACCTGACGGTCACCAACGGGACCGGCCAGGACGATGCGCTCGTGTCGGCGAGCTCGCCCGCCGCGAAGGTCGTAGAGCTCCACGAGGTCGTTCCGGCCGGCTCCGCGATGCCGGAAGGCTCGGGCGATGGGATGGGGATGGCGAGCGAGGCGCCGACAGGCTCGATGGGCATGGACGGGATGGACGGGATGATGGTGATGCGGCCCGTCGAGAGCATCGAACTCCCCAGTGGAGCGTCGGTCGAGCTCAAGCCGGGCGGCTACCACATCATGCTCATCGAGCCCACCTCCGAGCTGAAGCCGGGCGATAAGGTCGAGCTGACGCTGACGTTCGCGAAGGCTCCGCAGCAGGTGGTCACGGCCGTCGTCAAGGAGCCCTGACCGCCGGAACGCCTTTCGAGTGGGCGCGGCCGTCGCGCCCGCTCGGAATGAGCGATCCGCGACGCCGGCCGCGGTACAGTCGGTAGGGCGGCTCCGCCCGTCCGGACGGCCCGAACGGCCCACGACCCGGTCGACGGAGGGCGGCTAGGCTGGCGCATCCGGAAGTCCGGGTCGCCGTCATCGCGTGAAGGGAGCACGACATGACAGACACCGCGGCCGTGGCCAGCGCCGCCACGCTGCGCGTCGGCGAGGTCGAGCTGGAGTTGCCGCTCGAGCACGCGTCGGTGGGTCACCCCGTCTTCAACGTCGGGGCGCTCCTGGCGAAGGGCGGCATCACGACGCTCGACTACGGGTTCGCGAACACGGCCGCGACGCGCAGCGCGATCACGTACATCGACGGCGACAACGGGATCCTGCGCTACCGCGGCTACCCGATCGAGCAGCTCGCGGAGCAGTCCACCTTCCTCGAGACGGCATACCTGCTCGTCTACGGCGAGCTGCCGACGGCCGACCAGCTGGCGGCCTGGGAGTCGGCGATCACCCACCACACGCTGATCGACGAGGACTTCCGGCGCTTCTTCGAGGGCTTCCCGCGGAAGGCGCATCCGATGGGCGTGCTCGGGTCGGCGGTGATGGCGCTCTCGACCTTCTACCCCGATTCGATCGACCCATTCGACCCCGATGACGTGGAGATCAGCACGATCCGCGTGCTCGCGAAGCTCCCGACGATCGCGGCGGCCGCTCACAAGCACTCCATCGGCCAGCCGTTCGTGTACCCGGACAACGCGCTCGACTACGAGAGCAACTTCCTCCGGATGATGTTCGCGGTCCCCACGGAGCCGTATCACGTGGACCCCGAGGTCGCCGCCGCGATGCGCGTCCTCCTCATCCTCCACGCGGACCACGAGCAGAACTGCTCCACGTCCACGGTCCGCTTCGTCGGCTCCAGCCACGCGAACCTGTACGCCTCGGTGTCGGCGGGCGTCTCCGCCCTCTGGGGCCCACTCCACGGCGGCGCCAACCAGGAGGTCCTGGAGATGCTCCGCGCGGTCCAGGCCGACGGAGGGGACGTGGGCAAGGCGGTCGCCCGGGCGAAGGACAAGGACGACCCGTTCCGCCTGATGGGCTTCGGGCACCGCGTGTACAAGAACTACGACCCGCGGGCGAAGATCATCAAGCGGGCAGCGGACACGATCCTCAACAAGGCCGGGCAGCACGACCCGCTCCTCGACATCGCCATGCAGCTCGAGGACGCCGCGCTCACAGATCCGTACTTCATCGAGAGGAAGCTCTACCCGAACGTCGACTTCTACAGCGGCCTCATCTACCACGCGCTCGGTTTCCCGGTCGAGATGTTCACTGTCCTCTTCGCGATCGGACGCGCACCCGGCTGGGTCTCCCATTGGCGCGAGATGATCCGCGACAAGGACACGAAGATCGGGCGGCCGCGGCAGCTCTACACGGGCGTCGTCGAGCGCCCGTACGTGCCGATCGACCAGCGCTGAGGGCTCCGGACCGCGCCGGGCGGCGCGCGGTCCGCCGGGCGGTCGCAACCTCTAGGGCGCCGGCGTCCCCGCCGGCCGCTGGCGGGCGAACGCGCCGACGATCGGGTCCGCGACGCCGAGCTCCGCGAGGTCCGACCCGTCCGGCCGAACCGTCGCGAGCGTCATCGTGCCGGCGCCCCGGTGGGCAAGGCTGAAGAGGATCGCCGATCCGTCCGGTGACCAGGCCGGCCAGAAGGCTGCGCCGTCGACGCTCTCGAGGTCCGTGAGGCACGTGAGCCCGCTGCCGTCGGGGCGGATCGCGTAGAGCTCGGATGTCGGATGCTGCGGGTCGAACGGGTCCAGCGCTCCGGCCGAGAAGACGATGAGGTCCTCGGTCGGATGCCACGCGGCGCTCCCCGCGTACATCTCCGGGTCCACGAGCCGGCGCACCGTCGGAGGTGACGAAGCCAGGTCGACGACCGCAAGCGAGGTGCCGCGGATCTCGGGCGCAGCCGCGGTCGTCCCGGCAGAGACCGTCGCATCGATCACGACGAGGCGCCGACCGTCGCCCGACCACCGCGGCAGAGCGAGGATCCGGGGCGGTCGGCTCTCGAGCACGGTCGAGACCGTTTCGCTCGCGACGTCGAGCGTCCGGAGGCTGGATCCGGCGAGCGAGTCGCCGGCGACGTCGAGGCGCCAGAAGGCGATCGACCGGCCGTCCGGCGACCAGGCAGGGCCTCCCACCTCGGTGCAGGGAGGCGCACAGTCGACGAGGCGCGTGACGTCGGTCCCGTCCCAGTCGGCGGCCCACAGGTCCCTGGTGCCGTCGGCGTCGACGCCGATGAATGCGTAGCGCTCCCCGTCGGGAGACCAGTCGACCTCGCCGGACACCTCCTCCGGACCGCCGGCCAGCGCGGGCTCGACCTCGTCGGTGCCCGGCCGGAGGCGCCAGAGCTGTCGCTCGTCGTACCGGAAGAAGAGGACCCACGGGACGGCCGCGTCAGGGGCACGGGTCGGCGCCGGGGAACCCGGCGCCATCGACGACGCGGCCCCCGACGGCGGCGCCAGGTCGCAGTCGGGCGTCGTGCAGAGCTCGAGCCCGAGCGCGGCGAACCCCTCCGCGAGCGGCGTGAACGCCATCCGCCCGCCGAGGCTGCGGCTCACGATCCCTGCCGGCTTCCCGTCCACGAACACTGGCCCACCCGAGTCGCCGACGCGGGCCCGGGTGTCCGTGAGGACGAGGCACGGGAAGTGGTCGCCGTCACCATCCACCAGGTGCGGCGCCACGTCCAGGACGGTCCCGCGCCGGTAGCCGAGCACGCCGGTCGCCTCCATCGGGTCGCCGGGCTCGATGTCCGCGCACGCGAGCGGCCGCGTGCCCGCGAGGCTCCGGATCCCCGATCGGCCCATCCGGACCGTGTCCAGCAGGCCCCAGGGGATCCGGTCCGGTGCCAGGACGACATAGGTCATGTCCGAGGCGAGGCACCGGCGGTCCGGCGCATCGCACGGGTCGATCAGCGCGAGCGGTCCCCAGGTGCCGAGGTGCCGGCCGCGTGCGTCGGTGACCGCGGCGCCCTCCACGCCGTGGCAGTGGGCCACGGCCACGAGGACGACCTTGTCCCCGTGGCGCGCGTAGACGTTCCCGAAGCACGGGTACGCGATCTGGTGTCCGGCCATGATCGCGTCGTCCGCGTACCCGGCCGACATGGGCGGGAGGAAGCGCAGGAGGACGATCGCGAGGAGGCAGGCGAGGGCGGCCACCAGCGTCCACGTGAGCGTCCGCACGACCTCCCGGCGCTCCGACGGAGCCGGGCCCGCCGGGTCCGCGCAGGGCGGCTCGGAGGACCTGCGTGCGTCCATCGCGGCCGTTCAGCCGGCCCCGGCCGGCCGCGACGCGCCGAGGATCAGCGCGGGGAGGACCGCCCGCGCCATCGCATCCGGGTCGTCCCCTCCCGAGAGCAGCGTCCGCCGGATGCTGCGCTCGACGATGGCGACCGCGGCGTCCGCGACGTCGGTCGCGTCCGCCGTGAGCTCGCGGCCGAGCTGGGCGATCCCGTGCTCGATGAACTGCACGATCCGCGCCCGGAACCGGTCGTCCGCCTCGAGGAACGGGCGCGACGAGGACGGCTGGCGCACGGCATGGATCTCCATCTCCGTCTGGACGAGCGAGAGGAACCGGTCGCCGGGGACCGACGCGAGGATCCGCTCCACGATCCCGCCGAGGACCCCGGCCGGGTCCGCGGCCACTCCGGCCGCCTCGGCCAGCGCCCCCGGCTCGTCACCGAAGAGGTCCAGGTTCGCGTCGAGGTAGGCGAGGAGACGCGCGTGCTCGCGCTCGATCAGCGCCTGGAGCACGTCCTCCTTGTCCGCGAAGTTCGAGTAGAAGGCGCCGCGCGTGAACCCCGCCTGCTCGCAGATCTCCTCGACGGTGCCGCCGAAGACGCCTCGCTCCGCGAAGACGACCAGCGCGGCGTCCAGCACGCGCTCGCGGGTCGCGTCACGACGCGCCGAGCGGATCGGCTCCCTCGCCTCCACGCTCACGTCCCATCCCCCAAATGGATACACGGTCGTACTCGATACGTTGACGTATCGGATACGCCTCCGTATCGTAGTGGGTGCCCCAGCACGGCGCAACCCTCTCGACAGACGCGGGCCGAGGTCGTCCCCCGATCGGCCACGGAGGCAGGCGATGTTCGAACGACTCGGTGTCCAGGCATTCAGGCTCCGGTATCCTCATCGTCGTCGTCTGGGTCGTCCTCGCCGTGCTGTCCGTCCAATTCGCGCCGTCTCTCGCCACCAGCGGCGCTGCGGACCAGGCCGGGTTCCTCCCTGCGTCCGCGCCGTCCGTGCAGGCCACCGCCGCCATCGAGAAGGCGTTCCCGGGATCGTCGGCTTCGAGCTCAGCCGTGCTCACGTTCTCCCGCGAGAGCGGGCTGACCGGCGCGGACCGCGTCTACATCGCCGGCGTCGCCGCGTGGATGTCGAGCGCCGACGCGCCGCAGGAGGTCCGCGACGCCGTGAAGAGCGTCGACTCCGCCACGTCCCGCCCCGAGCTCGCCTCGATGCTTCGGAGCTCCGACGGGATCCTCGAGTTGCTGACGGTGAACCTCAGCATCGGGTCCGCCGGCGAAGCGGCCGACACGGTCGTCACCCAGCTGCGCGACCATATGGCGGCGACGACCCCCGCTGGCCTCGAGACGCACGTCACGGGCGCCGCTGGCATCACCACCGACTACATCCGGGCGATCGAGTCCGGCACGGACAGCACGACGATCGTGACGATCATCCTCGTCGTCATCATCCTGCTGCTCATCTACCGCGCGCCCCTCGCCGCGCTCGTGCCGCTGCTGACCATCGGTGCGGCGTTCGTGGTCGCCCGCGGCGTCCTGGGCACGCTCGCCGCCGCGGGCTGGCAGATCTCGTCGCTCCTCGACACGTTCGTCGTCGTGCTGGTCTTCGGCGTCGGCACCGACTACGCCATCTTCCTGATCTCCCGCTATCGCGAGGAGGTCCGCCACGAGGGCTGGCACGAGGCGGTCCGCGACACCGTCAAGCGGATCGGCGCGGTGATCAGCGCGAGCGCGGCCACGGTCATCGTCGGCCTCGCCGCGATGGCGTTCGCCGACTTCGAGATGATCCGGACGATCGGTCCTGCGCTCGGCGTTGCGGTGTTCATCACGCTCCTCGCGGGGCTTACCCTCACGCCGGCGCTCCTGGGGATCTTCGGCCACTACCTCTTCTGGCCGCTCCACATGCGGACCGCCGGCGACGGCGAGCCGGACGGCTTCTTCGCGCGCCTGGCGTCGGGCGTGTCGCGCCATCCGGGCGTGGTCACCGTCGCGCTGACGGTGGTGCTGGCCATCCCGATCCTCTACGTGCCCCAGGCGAAGACCAACTTCGACACGCTCGCAGAGCTGCCGGAGTCGTCGGACGCCCGGGCGGGCTACGACATCGTCGCCGCGCACCTCGGCAAGGGACGCATCACCCAGTCCACGGCGCTCATCGACGCGCCCGGATCCGGGGACATGCTCGCGCCGGCGTCGCTCGCACGCCTGCGCGACACGGTCGCCGCGCTCGAGGCGACGCCCGGGGTGGACACGGTGACGAGCCTCGTCACGCCGAACGGCGACGGGATCGTCCCCGACGGGCTCCGGCCATCCCTGCAGCTCGGCACGATCGCCGACGAGCTCGACGCGAAGGACGGCGGCACGTCGGCCGACACGTCGGCACTCCTCGACGCGGAGGTCGCGGACGGGCTCACCTCGGCCCTCGACTACGTGAGCGCCCTGGGCGTGGCCTTCCCGGACGTCGCCGGCCGCTCCGAGTATCGTGCCGCGACGCGCGCGGTCGAGGATGCGCAGGCGGTCGTCGAGAACGTGCGCGAGCAGAGCCGGCTCTCGACCCAGCTGCGCACGCTCGCCGCCATGCTCACGTCCACGAGCGCCCTCGCGAGCTCGGGCGGCGACGCCGACACCGGCCTGATCGCCCGGTACCTCGACGAGCTCGCGGCCGCCTACACCGAGGTCCGAAGCCTGCCCGCGTACGCGGATGCGAAGGCTGCCGCGGCGGACATCGCGAAGGAGCCCACGATCGACGCGGCCGTCGCAGCGTCGAACGCGCTCCGGTCGCTCGCGACGCACTTCGACGCGCGGCCGGAGGCCACGCTCGCCCCGGAGAGCCTCGCCGGGACGGACGCCGCCAAGGAGGCGCGGCGGAAGGCCGAGGCCACGTTCGCGGCGCTGCCCGTCGCCTTCCGCGACCTCGCGACCGTCTTCGCCGGCCGGTCGGACGACCTCTTCGTCCCGGTCGGGATCGGCGGCGACCGGGCCGCGGACATCCAGAAGGCGACCGACGCGTTCGTCTCGCGGGACCGCTCCGCGACCCGCTTCTACGTCACGACGACCGACGACCCGTACTCGATCGACGCGTTCGCCGCGGTCCGCGCTGCACAGGACGTGCTCGCGGCCGCCGCGCCGGCGTTCGGCCAGGGGACGGTCAGCCACCTCGGCGGCTCGACCACCCAGCTGGCGGACGTCCAGGACGTCCTCTCCACCGATTTCGTGCGCGTCGGGATCATCACGGTCCTGGGCATCCTCGTCGTTCTGATCGTCCTGCTCCGCGCGCTCGTGGCGCCGCTCTACCTCGTCGCGACCGTCCTCCTCTCGTACGGGTGTGCCCTCGGCCTCTCCGGGTTCCTGTTCCAGGAGGTCCTGGGGCAGCCCGGGATCAGCTTCTACCTCCCGCTCATCGTCTTCGTCCTCCTGGTCGCACTGGGGGCCGACTACAACATCTTCCTCATGAGCCGCGTCCGCGAGGAGAGCGTGGCCCGACCGATCCGCGACGGCATCCGGGTCGCGTCCGGCAAGACCGGCGCCGTCATCACGTCCGCCGGTCTCATCCTCGCGGGGACCTTCGGCTCGATGGCGACGGCGCCGCTCGTCGTCTTGTTCCAGGTGGGCGTCGCGGTGGCGATCGGCGTCCTCATCGACACCTTCCTCGTCCGTTCGATCCTCGTCCCGGCGATCACGACGCTCGTCGGCGACCGTGCCTGGTGGCCGTCCGGGCTCCGCTTCGGGGAGCGCGGGATCGTGCCGGTCCCCGTCGCGGCCGCGCGGGACGGCGGGGTCGCGACGTCGGCCGCGCAGGGCCGTCGCTCCCGCCGGCGCCTCGCGGTCGCCCTCGTGCTCGCCGCGCTCGTGCCGGTGACGTTCGCCGGCCTCGTCGTCTGGTCGCAGTCGCAGGGCGGCACGTCCTCGACGCCGGCCGCGGTGGTGGTCCTCGACGAGGGGGCGACCGTCTCCCGCGCCGACGGGACGACCGCGTCGCTCGCGCTGGGTGCGGACCTCGCGGCGCAGCTCGTCGCCGGCGACGTCACGGACGCGTTCCGGTGGGAGACCGTCGGAGCGGCGGAGGCGGCCGACGGGCTCGCGGCGGGCCGGTACGGCGCCGTCCTCACGATCCCGGCCGACTTCTCCCGTCGGGTCGCGGCGATCCGCGCCGACGCGACGGGCGGCCAGCCTGCGGCGGGCCTCGACCTGGCGATGGGGCCGGGCGAGGGCACCGGCGCGACGGAGATCGCCCGCGAGGTGCGGGCGGCGATCACCGCGACCGCGGCGCGGGACGCCGCGGCGTCGTACGTGGAGGACGTGCTCCTCGCGGTCACCGCGGCCGACCGCACGATCGCCACGGCGTCCACGGACGCGCGATCGCTCGCCGATCGGACGTCGGCCCTCGCCGACGACGCCTCGGGGATCCGGACGGTGAGCGGCGAGCTGGTGGTCGGGCTGGACGAGCTCGCGAACGGCGCGACCTCGGCCGTCGACGGCGTCACCGAGCTGGTGGACGGGACGAGCGCGCTGGCGTCGGGGACGGCGCTCGTGGCCGACGGCGCGACGGCCGTGGCGGCCGGCGCGAAGGACGCGTCGACCGGCGCAGCGGAGCTGTCCTCCGGGGCGGATTCGCTCTCGGAGGGGCTCCAGACGCTCGACGAGCAGACCGCCGCGCTTCCGGGCCAGACGGCGACGCTCGCCTCGGGCGCGACCGACGTGGCGTCGGGCGCGACCCAGGCGGCCGCCGGCGCGAACGACCTGGCGACGGGGCTCGGGACGCTGCAGACGCAGACGTCCGGTCTCCCGGACCAGACGCAGCAGCTCGCCGACGGTGCTGCGCAGCTGTCGACCGGGACGACGAAGGCGGCGGCGGGGGCGACCGAGCTCGCGACGGGCCTCGGGACGATGCAGACGCAGACGACGGGGCTCGGGGCGCAGACGGCGGCGCTCGCGACAGGTGCCGCGCAGCTCTCGGGCGGGACGACGCAGGCGGCCTCGGGTGCCGCGGATCTCGCGACGGGCCTGGGGACGCTGCAGGCCCAGACGACGGGGCTGGGCGCGCAGGCCCAGGCGCTCGCGTCCGGCGCATCCGTCCTCGCGACCGGCGCCGCGGGCGTGTCGGGCGGGGCCACGCAGACGGCCGCCGGCGCGGCGACGCTCGCGCAGGGCGCCGACACCCTCTCCGCGTCTGTCGCCGGCTACACGGCCGCGATCGCGGGGCTGTCGGCCTCGTGCATCGCCCAGGGCGGCGGCCTGGTCGTGTGCGGCCAGCTCGCCGCGATCGCCGGGCAGGGTCCGGCCCTCGCCACGGGAGCGAGCGACCTCGCGACGGGGACGCACGGCGTCGCCGACGGCACCGCGCAGGTGGCGGCGGGCGCCACGGGCGTCAGCCAGGGAGCGAGCGACCTCGCGACGGGCACGGCGACGTTCGCCGCCGGCGCGCCGCAGCTCGAGGCGGGGATCGCACAGTCGGCGACCGGCGCGAAGGCGCTCGCGGACGCGCTGACGGCCCTCGCGGCGGGCGCGTCGCAGCTGGCCGACGGCACGGCGAAGCTCGCGGCCGGCATGCCGCAGCTGGAGGCCGGGATCGCCCAGGCGGCGACCGGCGCGAAGGCGCTCGCGGACGCGCTGACGGCCCTGGCGGCGGGCGCGTCGCAGCTGACGGACGGCACGGCGAAGCTCGCGGAGGGCACGCCGCAGCTCGCCTCGGGGATCGCGCAGTCGTCCGACGGAGCGGCCCAGCTCGCCACCGGCACGCAGCAGGTCGCCGACGGTGCGACCCAGCTCGCCACGGGCACGCAGCAGCTGGCCGACGGGATGGTCCCCCTCGCCTCGGGGGTCGCGAGCGCCGCGTCCGGCGCATCCGACCTCGCGGTCGGCGCCTCCCAGCTCGCCGGCAGGCGTCGCGGACCTCGCGACGGGGTCCACGAAGGTCGCGGCCGGCGCCGAGAAGACGGCGTCGGGCGCGGAGACACTGGCCGACGGCACGGCCACGGCAGCGTCGAGCTTCGACCAGCTGACGGACGCGATGAGCCGGCTCGTCGGCGGCGCGCGCGTCGTCGAATCGCGGTCCGGCCTGCTCGCCGACGACGGCAGTGCCGTGTCGGCGGACGCGGCTCGGGCCGCGAACGGCCTCGGCGGGGTGGGCGGCCCGGCCGCGCCCGTGACGGATGCGACGAGGGCGGCGGTCGCACGACGGGCCGCGGATCCGGTCGCCGTGCAGGCGTCCGGGACCGTCGGCACGGGCGGGATGGAGACCGGGATCGCGCCGTACGTGATGGCCCTCGCCCTCTGGCTCGGCGCGCTCGTGGCGTTCCTCGTCCTGCCGGCCGGCCGGCGCGGACGGGGGCGCCGGTGGTGGGTCGGCCCGGTCGCGGCGTTCGCCGCCGCCGCCGGCCTGGGGACCGTCGGCGCGGTGCTGATGATCGCCGGCCTGAACCTCGGCGTCGGAATGGACGTCGCCCGGCTGCCGGCTCTCATCGCGGTCGCGGCGCTGGCGGCCGCCGCGTTCGCGGCGATCATCCAGGCGCTCGTGATCGCGTTCGGCGACCGTGGCTGGCTCGTCGGGCTGCTCTTCGCCGGCGTCCAGGCGGCCGCGTGCGGGTCCCCGTACCTGGTCGACTCGCTCCCGGCCCCGCTCGCGTTCATCCGTCCGCTCATGCCGGTGACGTGGGCCGCGGACGCCTTCCGCGCGTGCATCGACGGCACGACGGCCGGCCTCGCGGCCGGCGTGCTGCTCCTCGGGGGCTCGCTCGTGATCGCGCTGCTGGTGACGCTCGCGGTGGCGTTCGGGACCGATCGACCGACGGCCACGGCACCCGCCCCGGCGTAGGGGGAGCGCCGGAGCTGGGCGACGGGTCCGGACCCGCCACAGCCCTGACGTGGAGGCGTCAGTAGAGCGACGGGATGAGTCGGCGCGTGCGCTGGCGGTAGGCCGCGTAGCCGGCGAAGCGCTCGTCGAGCCACGCCTCCTCGCGGCGGGACTTGAGATCGAAGAACACGAGGAGCGCGACGGCGCCCGCCAGGGCGGCCGGCGAGGCCATGGCGAGGCCCCAGCCAAGGGCCGCGATCACGAAGCCGCCGTACATCGGGTGCCGGACGAGCCCGAAGGCGCCGACCGAGGTCCGGCAGGTGAACACGGAGGGTGGTGAGGGAACGCCCGCTCGTCGAGATCATCGCCCTACCTCCCCCGCCCGACCTGCCCGGCGATGATCGCAAGGCCGACGAGGATGAGCAGGAGCGCGAACACCGGAACGTCGAGGCCGGCCATGACGCCCAGGCCCGCCAGGACCGCGCCGATCCCGAGGATCACCCCGAACCGCTCCGGCGCGAGCCCGAGGTAGACGCGCGTCGCGTTGAGACCGAGCAGCAGGACGCCGAACCCGGCCAGCCAGGTCCCGTCGGGGAGGCCGGGGATGAGGGCGAGCGCCCCCGTCATGAGGAACAGGAGTCCCCAACCGATCGCGTCGATCCGGCCGGGGATGTCACGTCGTGCCATGTCTGTTGCCGTTCCCATCGGTCTGTCTCCCGTGGCTGAGCCACGCCTCCTGGTGTGTCGGGCCTCGCCCGTCTCGCGATGTCCGGATACTAGTAGAACGAGCGCTCGTTCTACATGTGCCGTTCGGCCCTATGTCGCAGGGCGCGCGAGAGGGGTAGACTGCGATGAGCGAACGTTCTACGTAGACCTCTCGGGAGGCCACGAATGCCACGGATCACGGCCGAGCACGAGGCGGAGAAGCGGGCGCACATCCTCGCGGCCGCACGCCGGGTGTTCGTCGCGAAGGGCTTCCACGACGCGAGCATCGACGACGTCGTCGCCGAGAGCGGCGTCTCCGTGGGCGCCATCTACAACTACTACGGGGGCAAGGACGAGCTGATCCACGAGAGCATCCTCGCCGCGGTCAATGTCGAGGCGGACGCCGTCCTCGCCGACGGCCGGTTCGTCGGCAACGCTCGCGACAAGATGGAGCGGGCGATCTGGGGGTATTTCGACTACACGATCGACGCGCCCGGCGCCGCCGCCTTCCTCGTCCAGTGCTGGGCGGTGGCGTCGCAGAGGCCGCTCATCCGCGACCTCCTCGTCCGGCGCCGCGAGCGGACGGTGACGGTCGCCGCGCTCATCGGCCGCGAGGCCGTCGAGACTGGCGAGCTCCCGGGCGACTTCGACGTCGAGGCCATGGCCCGGGGGTTCACCGCCCTGCTCGACGGCCTCGTCCTCCAGCGCGTGGAGGAGGGCGACGCCTACCGCCGCGCCGACATGGAGCGGCGGGTGCTGGCGTTCCTGGATCTCGTCGCCCCGCGTCGGGCCGATGCCGGCGAGAGCTAGGGGGACCGGCGCTCCGCGAAGCGCGGCGCCCACAGCCCGATCCCGACGCCGAACGCGATGTGGCCGACGAGCATGATCCGGCCGATCCGAGCCGCCTCGCCGGACCGGAGACCGAACCAGCCGTAGCCCATCGACGGGAACATGACGAGGAGCGGCAGCACGGCCGTCGCGATGCCGAACGCCGTCCCTCCGAGGAAGGTCGGTCGCCCGTCCCCTCGACGCGGGAGCATCAGGAACGCCTGCGTGAGGATGACGCCCGTGCCGTAGTGCGTGAGGAAGCCGAGGGCGACCTCCCCGCGCTGCGCCGGCTCGCTCGTGATGTCGGCCCGGCGCCACTGGCCGCGCACCAGGCCGGCCACCCAGCGACCGATCACGTCCACGTCGGTGCGCTCGGAGGTGAACGCCCTCCCTCCGAGGCTGCCAGCGGCCACGATGGCGACGTCCATGATGACGGTCGCCAGCACGCCCGCCGGGACACCGGCCGGAACGGGGATCGCGCGAGTGCGACCGACGCGCATCACGCGGCCATTATCCGTCGCCCCGCATCGGCACGTCACGTTCATGCCCATCGCCTCTGGCGCCGTGAACGCCACCGCGGACATGGTTCCCCGACGCCGCGAGCCTGGCGGCGTCACCCTGCGGCGTCCCGCAGTCCGCGTGCTGCACGGAGGGGACGAGGCTGGGGCATCACACCCGACATCGCGGCGCCGGGGCGGGGGACGTGCCGGGAGGAACCTCGCGCATGACCGGACCGGTCATCGTGGTCGAGTCGCTCGAGAAGTCCTACGGCTCCGTCCGCGCCGTGGACGCGATCTCGTTCGAGGTCGAGGCGGGCGAGATCTTCGGCGTCGTCGGTCCGAACGGCGCCGGAAAGACGACCACGATCGAGTGCCTCGAGGGGCTGCGCGCACCCGACGGCGGGCAGTGTGCGCGTCCTCGGGCTCGACCCGCGCCGCGACGGCGCCGCGCTCCGGGAACGGATCGGGGCGCAGCTCCAGTCGAGCGCCCTTCCGGCCAGGTTGCGGGTCGGAGAGGCCGTGCGCCTGTTCGGGTCCTTCTACGCAACACCCTCTCGAGCCCGGGTCGATCCTCGACGGGCTCGGCCTCGCCGACAGGAAGAACGTCGCCTACGCCGAGCTCTCCGGGGGCCAGAAGCAGCGCCTCTCGATCGCGCTGGCGCTGGTCGGCGATCCCGAGCTGGTCTTCTTCGACGAGCTGACGAGCGGGCTCGATCCCCAGGCTCGCCACGCGACCTGGGACCTCGTCCGCGATGTTCGAGCCAGGGGGAAGACGGTCTTCCTGACGACGCACTACATGGAAGAGGCCGAGCGGCTGTGCGACCGCGTGATGATCATCGACGCAGGGCGGATCGTCGCGCTCGACACCCCCGCGGCGCTTGTTCGCGCCCTTCGCGTGGAGCAGCGGATC
The DNA here is from genome assembly GCA_963717255.1 of uncultured Chloroflexia bacterium. Classification (GTDB taxonomy): domain Bacteria; phylum Chloroflexota; class Limnocylindria; order Limnocylindrales; family CSP1-4; genus CAIYQJ01. Next base: position 32,081 of record CAVQVT010000014.1, read on the forward strand.
GCCTTCGATGCCGACGGAATGGCCGACGAGGTCCTCGAGGCACTGCGGGCGATCCCCGGGGTGGAGCGCGTCGAGCGGTCGGGCGGCCGCGTGGTGGTGTACGGACAGTCGGATCAGGTCCTGGTGCCGGTCCTCGACGCTCTCCGGGAAGCGCACCTGCCGTTCCACGATCTGCAGACGGAGCAGCCGAACCTCGAGGACGTCTTCCTGACCCTGACCGGACGAGAGATGCGGGACTGAGGGCGCGACGGCGATGACGATCCGCGGGCTGTCCATCTTCACCTGGACACAGGGGAAGCTCTACCTCCGCGAGCCCATCGCGACCTTCTTCACGATGTTCTTCGCGCCGCTCATGCTCGTCCTGTTCGGGCTCATCTACGGCAATGAGCCGAACGAGATCTTCGGTGGGCTCGGGTCCATGGACGTCACCGTCCCGGCCTACCTCGGGATCATCATCGTGACCGTGGGTCTCATCGGCCTCCCGATCCAGACGTCGGTCAACCGCGAGCTCGGGATCCTGCGCCGCTACCGGGTCACCCCGCTGCGCCCCCTGACCTACTTCGTCGCCGACGTGACCTCCTACTGGGTCATGGCGCTGGCGGGCTTGGTGCTCCTCGTCATCGTCGCGAAGCTGGCGTACGACGTGCGGTTCGAGGGCGACATCCTGAGCGTGCTGGCCGGCTTCACCCTCTGCACCCTGTCCTTCCTCGCGATCGGTTTCGTGATCGCGAGCTTCGCCCCCTCCGCGCGTGTCGCCCAGACGGTCGGGATGGTGATCGCCTACCCGATGATGTTCCTCTGCGGGGCGACGATCCCTCTCGAGATGCTCCCCTCGAGCGTCCAGCAGATCGCCGCCTTCCTGCCCCTGACGTACGTGGTCAAGCTCATGCGGGGACTCTGGGTCGGCGAGCCATGGTCCGATCTGTGGCTGGAGGTGGTCGTGCTGACCGCCGTCCTCGTCGTCTGCGGTCTGGCATCGGCGCGGTTCTTCCGCTGGGAGTGAGCGGCCCGAGGCGGCTACGGCGGGCCTCACCCGCCCGGCCGGCTGGCAGGTGTTCCGTCCCACGCGCCGCGCACGCGAGTCCACGCAGCGTCATGTAAAGGAGGCTTGACAGGACTGCCTCTCGTCGCTAGAGTCATGCCAAGCGAGCTTTACACGATGAGGCAGAGGGTCTGTGATGGTCAACCGGGTCAAGGAGCTGCGCGTGGCGGCGGGTCTGCGTCAGGAAGACCTCGCTGCCAGCACCGGGGTCAGCCGCCAGACGATCATCTCCATCGAGCGCGGCCGCTACAACCCGTCGCTCGAGCTCGCCTGGAAGCTGGCCAGGAGGCTGGGCGTGACCATCGAGGAGCTCTTCTGCTTCACGGAGGGAGACTGACATGCGGACCGCACGCATGACCATCCTCATCGCGGCGGTGCTCGCGCTGCCCTATCTCGTCATCGGCCTGTGGTCCGACGGCCCGAACGCCGGACGACTCATCGGCGGCGGCATCTTCCTGCTCGTGGTGAGCGGCGTCGCCGCCGCGTTCATGGCATGGCGCGGCAAGCGCATCGACGAGACCCAGGACGAGCGCCAGACGTTCATCGTCGGCAACGCGATGCGCTTCTCGTTCTGCGTCATGGCCGTCGCCGTGCAGGCGTACTGGGCCTGGCAGTTCGCGACCCTGGGCAACGCCGGCGACAGCTCGTTCTGGCTTCTCGTCGCCCTCTGGGGCTCGTTCCTCGGCGGCGTCGTCTACAACCAGGCCAGACACTGACTCGCACCGAAGGAGGACGTCATGGGAGGCGAGCGGAGAGCATGAGAGAGGGTGTGACGTGATGGCTCTGGTGGTCGACGGCCTGGTCAAGGACTTCGGGAGCGTCCGGGCGCTCGACGGCGTGACGTTCTCGGTCCAGCGCGGGGGCATCTGCGGATTCCTCGGTGCGAACGGTGCCGGCAAGACAACGACCATGCGGATCGTCCTCGGGTTCCTGCGCCCGGATTCCGGGAGCGTGACGTGGGACGACCGCGAGACGCGGGAGTGGCCGCGCCGCACGTGGGGCTACATGCCCGAGGAGCGGGGCCTCTACTTGCGCATGCCGGTCATCGACCAGCTGGTGTTCTTCGGGACGCTGTACGGCCTCACGCGATCGCGGGCGCGCGCGCTGGCCTCCGAGTGGCTGGCTCGCTTTCGGATCGCCGACTACGCCGACAGGAAGGCCGAGAGCCTGTCGAAGGGCAACCAGCAGAAGGTCCAGTTCATCGCGACGGTCCTCCACGACCCCGACGTGATCCTGATGGACGAGCCGTTCGTCGGCCTCGATCCGATCAACGCCGCCCTCCTCCGGGAGGCTTTCCTGGAGCTGCGCGACCGCGGCAAGACCCTTCTGTTCAGCACGCACCAGCTCGACCAGGCCGAGGAGCTGTGCGACTCGGTCGCCATCATCGACCACGGTCGGGTCGTCACGGCCGGGCCCACGCGCGAGGTCAAGCGCTCGGCGGGTCACCAGGTCGTCCGCGTGGCGACCTCCGTCCCGGACGAGCTCGTCTGGTTGCGGTCGTTGCCGCACGTGACCGTCACGCATCCGGGGCGGGACTACACGGAGGTCCGCGTCGATGCCGGCGCAGACCCGCAGTCGGTCCTCCGGGCCGCGGTCGCCAGGGGTGGCGACGTGCTCCGCTTCGAGGTGGCCGACCCTTCGCTCGAGCAGGTCTTCGTCGATCGCGTCGGTGCGCTCGACGTCGAGGAGAGGACGCTGGCGGCCCCGGAGGCGCGGCTATGAGCGGCCTCGCGAACATCGCGGCCGTCGCGCGCCGGGAGTACATGGTCCGGGTCACGACCCGGAGCTACGTCTTCGGCACCGTCGTCCTGCTCGTGGGCGTCCTCGCCATCGCGTTCGCTCCGGTCATCATCCGGGCGATCGACCAGTCGAGCCAGCAGCGGATCGCCGTCCACGTCGCCGCGACCGACCTCGCGGGCGATCCCGCCGCGACCCTGTCGGGCCTTCTCAACGCGGCGACGGACACCGGGACGCCGGCGTCCGACCGGAAGCCCGACTTCGTCGTCACTCCCGTACCCGACCTCGCCACGGCCCGGCAGGCGGTCGTCGCCGGGGAGTACGCGGCCGCCCTGGAGATCGGGCGGGCGACCGGCGGCGAGCTGGGATTCACGCTGTACACGAACGACAGCGCGACGGGCCGGACGGCCGGCCTGATCCGCCAGGCGACGACTGCGATCGCGGTCAGTGACCGGCTCGCCCGGCTCGGGGTCGCGCCGGCCGGCCAGGCGGGCCTCTTCGCGCCCGCCGCGTTCGGCGTCGAGTGGCCCGACCCCGCGAAGAGCGGCCCCACGCGCGGGACGACCGAAGCGATCGGCCAGGACATGCTCGGCTTCGGGATGACCCTTCTGATCTTCATGATGGTCATCCTCTACGGCCAGTGGGTCGCGGCGAGCGTCGTCGAGGAGAAGTCGTCGCGCGTGATGGAGGTGGTCCTCAACGCCGCGACACCGTTCCAGCTCCTGACCGGCAAGGTGCTCGGCGTCGGCGCCCTCGCGCTCACGCAGTACGGTGCGCTGCTGCTGACCGGCGTGGCGGCGCTGCTCGCGCAGGACGTGGTCGCGGGCATCGTCCTCGGCGACACGGGGGGTTCGACGCCACTTCCGCAGGGCCTGACCGTCGAGCTCCTGCTGCTCTTCGGCCTCTATGGCATCCTCGGCTTCCTGCTGTTCGCCGTGCTGTACGCCGCCGCCGGGTCACTCGTCAGCCGCCAGGAGGACGTCAACGCCATCGTCATGCCGATGACGGTCTTCGCGACCTTCGGCTACCTCGTCGGGGTCTACGCGGCGATGGGCCTGCTCGACATCAAGGCAGCCTGGATGGTCGCGCTCGCCCAGGTCCCGCTCGTCAGCCCGTACATGATGCTCGGTCGGGTCACGACGGGAGAGGCCATGGTCTGGGAGGTACCGGTCTCGGTGGCGCTCCTCGTGGCAGCCATCGTGGGCGCGCTCTGGCTGGCCGCCCGCATCTACGCTGCCGGCGTGCTCATGTACGGCCAGCGGCCAAGCGCTCGTGCGATCTGGCGCCTCGTGCGCTCGGGGACGTAGGGCGGTCGAGTCGACGCCGACGTAGCGCGGAGCCGGGCGCGGGCGCCGGCTTCGGATGCCGGATCGCCCTCCGTCACGACACGAGCGGCTTGTGGCAGCTCACGACCCGGTTGTCCGCGAGGAACAGGACGGGCTTGTATCGGACGGTCAGGTCCGCGAATCCGGCATCCTCGAGGATCCGGCGGAAGTCGGCCTCGGTCCAGCTCCAGGGGACGCCGGGGCCGGCAGTCCGCTCGCTCGACGGCTTCCTCGGGTCGAGGTCGAGCTCGTCGACATACACGAAGCGTCCGCCCGGGCGCAGTACCCGGAACACCTCGGCCAGGTTCGCCGGCGCCGTGATGGCGGTGACCGCGGAGAACTCGCCGTCGTTGAAGGGCAACACGGCCGAGCTGGCGGGCACGAGCCGGGCCGTCCCACCGGCCAGCCGGTCCGCGAGCCGCTGCTCGGCCTCGCGCAGCATGGTCCGCGAGGGGTCAAGGCCAACGACCCGGCGAACATGGCGCGCCTTGGAGGCCAGGAACGCCCCAGGCCCGCAGCCGATGTCCAGCAGCTCGTCGTCGGGCTGCAGGTCGAGCATCTCGGCGACGACCGCGTACACGCCCGCATGGCTGATCGGTTGGAACTTCGCGAACGCCCGCCCGATCGGCCCGTTGAACCAGAAGCCCCGCGGCCCACCCGGCGCGAGCACCGTGAACTGCGGATCCTCCTCGGACGACGTGGGTGCCTGCGGTCCCCGCCCCCCGAGCCGGCCGCGGGCGAGAGCGCCGCCCGCGACGGCGGCCGTGGCCCCGCCGGCAACGAGGGCAAGCTTGGCGACGCGGCGCATGGTGCCGTCCTCCCGGAACGCCTGCGGCGGGTCGGTCTCGCCTGTGACTCGGCGCGGTCCGGGTGTCCGGGTTCGAGCCGGGCGTCAGAGCCTCCCGCTCGGACCGAGCGTCGCCCCGGGTGTCCGGGTCCACCAGAGCCGGATGTCGTCGCGGATGGGCGGGGCCGTGATCAGGCGCGCCATCGACCACCTATGCTCGGGACGACATCGTCGACAGGCACGGGCGCAAGGACACGGATCGGAGACTCATGAGAGCGATCGTCTGCACGCGCTACGGGCCGGCGGATGTCCTTCGACTCAGGGACATGCGGAAGCCCGTGCCGAAGGACGACGAGGTGCTGGTCCGGATCCGGGCAACGACCGTGAGCGCGGCCGACTGCGAGCTTCGGCGGTTCGACTTCGCCCCCTGGATCTGGCTCCCGATGCGACTCGGCTTCGGGGTCTTCCGGCCGCGGAGACGCGTGCTCGGGCAGGAGCTCGCCGGTGACGTCGAGGCGGTGGGCAAGAAGGTCGGGTCGCTCAAGAAGGGCGACCGGGTCTTCGGGACGACGGGCATCGGGCTGGGGGCCTATGCGGAGTACATCTGCCTGCGCGAGGATCCGCCGACCGGGGCGATGGCGACGATGCCGGCGAACCTCGACTACCCGGAGGCGGCGGCCATCCCCTACGGGGGAGGCGAGGCCCTCGGCTTCCTGCGCAAGGCGGACGTCCGGGGCGGCCAGCGGGTCCTGGTCAACGGGGCGGGCGGGAGCTTCGGCACGTTCGCGGTCCAGCTCGCCAAGATCCTCGGGGCGCACGTGACCGCGGTGGACAGCGCGCCGAAGCTGGAGATGCTGCGCACGCTCGGCGCGGACCGCGTCATCGACTACGCCCGGGAGGACGTCACCGCCGGCCGGGAGCACTACGACGTCATCTTCGACATCGTCCGCGGCACGCCGTCCGACCGCATGGTGCAGGTCGCTGACCGGGAACGGATGGCTGCTCATGGCCAACCCGGGCTTCCTGCAGATCGTCCGCGCCTGGAGGGCGTCGAGAGGGACCGGGAAGCGGTGGTCGATCGCGGGAGCGGGTGGCACGAAGGAGGACCTGGCCTACCTGCGCGGCCTGGTCGAAGCGGGACGGCTGCGCCCGGTCATCGACCGGCGCTTCCCGCTCGAGCAGATGGTCGAGGCCCACCGGTACGCCGAGACCGGCCAGAAGCTGGGGAACATCGTCGTCACCGTCGAGTAGCGGCGGCGCGGGCGCGGGCGGGCAGGCGTGAACGGGATCGAGGGGAGACCACGGTGGAGAACGTTGATGCTGACGATCAGTCGGCCGAGTCCTGGCGCATCCGACGAGCGATCTCCCGCTCGTAGTCGGGGAAGTACCGCCCGATGACTCTGAGGTCGAACGTCCCCAGGATCGACTCCTTCGGCTCGCGCTCCAGGAGGAAGCCGAAGCTCGACCGCACGAAGTCCGAGTGATCGTCGACCTTCAGGACGCCCGAGAGCTCACGACCGACCTTGACCGGCCGTCGGCTGTGGGGCCGGACGCGCCCGTCCTTCGACCCTGGGCGGAAGGCACGTCAGGGTCGCGAGGAGAGCGTGGGCCTCCCATCGCCGGCGTCGCGGACCAGCGATTCCAGAACCGGCGCGAATGACTCGACGCTCGCTCTCGTCGACGGGATGAGACCGACCTGCAGGTGGCGGATCCCTGCGGCCGCGAACGCCCCAAGCGACATCGCCAACTCCTCGGCGGAGCCCCGCAGAGCGCCGGCAGACCAATCGAACGGGCCGACCATCTCCGGCGGTCCGCTCAGGTGCACCATGACTGCGGCAGTCCGGCCGAGCGTCGTCGGGTCTCGTCCGACCTCGGCGCAGGCATCGTCGACCTCTCCCTGCAGCGTGACGACCTTGTCCACATCGGATGGGACGCCGAAGAACCCGACATTCCACAGGTCGGCGAAGCGAGCCGCGAGGCGCCGCATCCGCGGGCCCTCGCCGCCGACGAGGATCGGCGGGCCGGCGGAGCGAGGACCGCGGAGTCCGATCTCGCAGTCCCGTGCCCGGACATGCTTGCCCTCGAAGTCCACGTGCCCGTCTCGGAAGAGGCCCCGGATGATCGTCAGCGTCTCCTCCAGCCGGTCGAACCGGTGCTCCCACGTGAAGCCGTAGGCCTCGTGCTCGTCCTGGTTGACCCCGGCCCCGATCCCGAGGATGAGCCGACCGCCACTGATCTCATCAACGGTCTCCGCCATCCCGGCGAGGAGGGCCGGATCCCGGTAGGCGCCGACGAGCACCAGCGTGCCGATCTCCAGGCGGCGCGTGGACGCAGCCAGTGCGGCCACGAGGGACCACGTCTCCCAGCAGGCGAGCGGGTCGATCCCCTCGCCGAACCGGTAGCGGAGCATGTCGGGGAGCCAGACGGAGTCGAACCCGACGTCCTCGGCCAGTCGGGCGAGGCCGGCGAGCTCGGTCCAGTGCGGCGTGTGTCCGCCGAGGCTCCCGGTCCACGTGGGGAGGATCAGACCGACCTTCATTCCGCGATCGCGTTCCTCGCCCATCTCACCCACCCCTGGGCCAGACTCCCTGATCCGCCTCGCCGGCGGCCCGCCGCGGACCCGGCGTCCTCACGGTCGGCCGCGTCGATACCGTGCATCGCGAGTGGGGAGATCGTCTCACCGCCACGAGGCTGCGGCGCCACTGACCCACAAGGCGGCTGAACGCCGCAGCAGGCACGAACCGGAAGTGGAGCGGGAGCCGGGTCTCGAACCCGCGACATTCAGCCTGGAAGGCCGGGGCGGCTATGGGTTACAGCATGGTGCTCGGGGGCCCGAGCGAGACGTGTCCAGTCATCGTGTCTCCGCCAAGAGGTCCCCGAGCCCGATCCGCTGGGGGGTCACGATGACGGCGGTCGCCGTTGCCGCCCGCCGGCCGTCCTCTGGTCATTCGACGATCGTCCCGTCCGGCCGGATGCCGAGATCGCCGCCTTCCTGCCCCTGACGTACGTGGTCAAGCTCATGCGGGGACTCTGGGTCGGCGAGCAATGGTCCGACCGGTGGCTCGGCGCGGTCCCGACGGCCGGGATCGTGGACGGCCGAAGGTAGGAGGCCACGCCTACTCGTACCTGATCGCGTCGCCGGGCTTCATGCTGGTGGCACGCCGGAGAGGGAAGAAGATCACGATCAGCGTGCCGATCATCGCGAAGACGAACGACCAGCCGATGTAGATCAAGGCGAACTTGTCGGGCAGCGTGAGCTTCATCCCGCTTGCCATCGCGGCAGCCATGATCCGGTACACGACCCAGCCCAGCGGAATGCCCACGACCCACCCGAGGAACGCCAGGAAGAGCCCCTCCGACGCGAAGACGTTCCGCACGTCCCTTGACTGGGCTCCGATGCACCGGAGCATCCCGATCTCCGTGGTGCGGTCCAGGATGTTCATCACGAGCGTGCTCATGAGCCCGACAAGCACGATGAGCACGATGATGAAGCTCACCATCAGGAACATCGTGACGAGCGTCGAGTTCTGGGCGACGTTCTGCGCGGCCGCCACGTAGTTGATGGTGATGTCGGCCCGGTAGCCCGATGCCTCCAATCGATCGGAGACCCGGCGGGCGGTGGCGTCGATCGCCGGGTGGTCGCGGCTGTCGGTCTGGATGAAGAAGCCGTTGACCGCATCGCCCTTCTGCAGCACCGCCTGCACCGCCTCCAGGGGGGCATAGACGAACTGGCCGTTCTCCGTGAAGGCGGCGTCGATGCCGATGACCTCGAACTCGTGTGCGCCCGTCGCCGTCATGAGCTCGATGGTGTCGCCCAGTCCGATGTTCTCGAATCGGGAGAGTGCGTCCCCGATGACGACGACCCGAGCGGCTGCCCTGACCTCTTCCGGAGTCCACCAACGCCCCTGGCCGTTCTCGAGCAGCGTCTCTCGGAAGTCGAGCGCCTGTGTGCCCTGCACGTACCCGTAGAAGGGCACGGTCCTGTCGTTGACCTGGGCGAAGGTGCTGTTGACCGGCTCGGCCGACTTCACCCCGTCGACGCCCTCGATGAGGGCGGCCTTGTCGGCGGTCATGGGGTCGGTCGGGTCGTCTGCCACGGTCGTCCACATGTCCCAGGTCCGGACGTCGTAGGCGCCGACCGTCATGTCGATGAGGCCGTCGCCTCCGTTGAGCATGGTGAGCACGACGGCGACCGCGAAGGCGACCTGCAGGATCGTCGAGATGCTCCTGCCCTTGCGGCGGGCCGCGTTGCGGATGCCCATCTGGACGACTCGGGGGATGCCGCGGATGCGCATGAGGATGCGATCGGAGAAGGTCCGGCCGTAGTCAGCCGAGATGCCATGACTCTCCAGGCCTTCCACGACCGAGACGCGCAGCGTCCGGAGGATCGCCGGCAGCGACGCCAGGATGACGACGCCCACGCCGACAGCCAGGCTGATGCCGACGGTCGGCCAGTGCACGTCGAAGGGCGCGTCGAATCCGAAGCTCTGCTTCATGAATGTGCGTTCGACCACGCTCGCCACGAGGATCCCGAGCCCCGCGCCGATGCCCGCGCCGATGAAGCCGATGATCGCGGATGTGGTCAGGAAGGACCGGAACACCGTCCCTCGGGTCGCACCGATCGCCTTCATCATCGCGATCTCTCGGGTCTGTTCGGAGACGATGGTGTTCATGGTGTTGGCGATGAGGAAGAGGCTCACGAACAGGATCAGGAACGCCAGGATCGCCATGAAGTTCATGATCTGCGAGAAGATCTCCCGTCCCTCCCAGAACCCCTCCTCGCGCACGTCGGCCAGGTTGTCGAACGCGACGACCGACGTGTTGGCCACCAGGTAGTCGCGGATGACCTCCACGGTCCGCGCCATCGCTGCCGGGTCGGTGTCCTTCAGGGTGAAGTCCAGGTTGGTGAACCCGGTCCGGCCGCTGACCTGCTCGACCGCGTCAAGGGTGGTGTAGAAGACGGCCACGCCGCCGCGGGTGGCCCCGCTGTGGATGAAGTTCTTGCCGACCCCCGTGACACGCAGGCGGCTCGTGGTGCCCGTCGGGTCCTGCACGGTGATCTCGTCGCCTTCGGCCAGCGAGATGACGGCGTTGGCTGCGTTGCCCTGGTCGGTCAGGACCTGCATCCCGCGGGGCACCTCGCCCGAGGTGATGCGGACCACGTCGACCGCTTGATCCGCGTAGTCGGGGACGCCGACGAGAAGTGCCCTCTGGCGCCTGCCGTCGATCTCCATCGCCACCGGCAGCTCGGCCTGCGGGGACATCTGGTCGACGTTGTCCAGGGCCTTCAGATCGTCGAGCTGTGCGTCGGTGAGCTGCACATCGGTCACGCGAACGCCGACGTTGTGCATCTTCTCGGCCTTGAGCTCCGCCGCGACGCCACGGTCGGCGAGCGGCGTGATCGCGAACAGCCCGATGCCCATCACGCCGAGGGCCACGGTGACGATCGTGAAGGCGGTGCGGGCCTTCCGGCGAGCGAGGTCCTTCCACGACTTCTTCAGCAGCGCTGACATGTGGAGACCTCCTAGGCCTGGACGAGCTGTCCGTCGACCATCTCCACCTTGTGTCTGGCCTTCGCGGCCAGGGCCGGGCTGTGCGTGACGTAGATGACCGTCTTGCCCTGCCTGTTGAGCTCGTCGAACAGCTCGAACATGGCGGCCTCGGTCCTGGAATCGAGGTTGCCGGTGGGTTCGTCTCCGATGAGCACCTTAGGCTCGTTGACGAGCGCCCTGGCGATCGCGACACGCTGTTGCTGGCCGCCGGAGAGCTCCGAGGGGAGGTTGTCGACCTTGTCGCCGAGCCCCACGAGCTCCAGTCGCTCGCGGGCGCGCTTCTTGCGCTCAGCGACACTCCCGCGCCTGAGGAAGTCCATGGGCAGCATGACGTTCTCGAGCGCGGTGAGTGTCGGGAAGAGCTGGAAGAACTGGAAGACGATGCCGACGTTGGCGCCCCGCCAGGCGGCGAGCTTGTCTTCCTTCATCTGGTCGATGCGATCCCCGGCGATCGTGACGCTGCCGCCGGTGGGCCGGTCGATGCCGGTGATCATGTTGAGCATCGTCGACTTGCCCGACCCGGACGGTCCGACGATGGCCACGAGTTGGCCTTCTTGGATGTCGAGATCGACGCCCTTGAGAGCCTCGAACTCGAGCTTGCCGGTCTTGTACGTCTTCCTGAGATCGCGAAGCTGGATGAGCGACATGGAACAGCTCCCTCCGCTCCAGTCCCGCCGTCATCCCAGCGCCCGGGAGTGCGGGTCGGTCTCGCCCGCGGCTCAGCGCGGTCCCGGCGGCCGGGGCATGGGCCGCGTGTCCAAGCCCCCCGCTGCGGCCGATGCTGGTTCCGGACAGACACGCTCGCCAGAGCCGGAGGTCGCCTTGATCAGTGAAGCCGCGGTCGGCGCGAGCGGCGCCTGAACACGATCGGGCCCGGGCGGGACGGCGGTGGATGGAAACGAGCCCGCCGCGTGCTTCATCGACCGCCGCCGGGTAGCTGTGCGCGCCGAGATCCACGTCGGCGGCGATCACGCGGCTTCGCGACACGGAAGCTGGTCGCGGCTGAGCGCTGTGGCGGTGAACACGGGCGCTCAGGGGACCGCAGAAGGCCGAGTGGGTGTCTCGCACCACAGGCTGCGTGTCGCCCGGAGCACGGAACCGGGGAAGTGGAGCGGGAGACGGGTCTCGAACCCGCGACATTCAGCGTGGAAGGCCGGGACGGCTACGCGTTACAGCATCGTGCTCGGGGGCCCGAGCGAAACGTGTCCAGTCATCGTGTCGTCACGGGGGCGTCACGGGGGCCAGCTTGGGCGCGGCGGAGTTGCCAGTCCGGTCCGATGAAGGAGCGAGAGCAGCGTCGAGCCGGGCGATGAACGGCGCGGCCTCCAGCCGGACGAGGATCTCGCGTGCGGCCTTCGCGGCGGCCCGCACCTCCGGACCGGCCGGCTCGAGCAGCGTCGCCATGGTGATCCCGGTGAGCGACTCGCGCCAGGGCGCGCCGAGGTCGCGCCATCCTGCGAGCGCCTCCCGGAAAGCCGACAGCGCGTCGCCCGCACGCCCGTCGAGGGCCGCCAGCCCGGCCCGGATCGTCCGGCGGTCGATATCGACGACCCTGCCGTGTACTCCGGTCGCGTCCAGGGCGGCGAGCGCGGCGGCCGCCCGCTCGCGGTTGCGCTCCCAGAGGGCGCAGATGGCGGCGTAGAAGAAGATGTAGCTCGCCTCTGCCGGGCGAATGTGCCCGTACGCCATCGCCGCGTCGCAGGCATCGGAGAGCCGGCCCGACCCGAAGGCGACCCAGAAGCGCAGCTCGGGGATCGTTTCGCGCGCCACCGTGGCGTCCGCGGCACCGAAGTACCGCTCCAGCCAGCCCGCCTCCTCGGCCGGGTCTTCCCCACGCAGGGAGTTGATCATCAGACGACTGTAGGTCAGATGCGCCTGCTCGACGTCCTCCGGCGCCGTCTCCATGGCGGCCGCGCACTCGCCCAGGGCCCAAGCCCAGTCTCCCGATTCCACGGCAGCCTGTGTCGCGTTCACCATGGTGTGGGCGTATCCGGCGCGATCACCGAGCCGCGCCGCCAGCGCGAGCGCGGCCCGGGCGGCGTCGAACGAACCCCGGAGGTCGGAGTCGATCAGTCTGAAGCTGAGGCTGCCCAGGCCGGTCACGGTGACCTGCGTGAGCCCATTCGCCTGGGCAAGGTCGATCCCCGCCCTGACCGCGCCGACCCCTTCGTAGGAGCGGCCGAGATTGCACAGGGCGGAACCGCGAGTGACCAGCGTGTCGGCCACGAGCGCCACGAGGTCGCCCCGCTCGGCCGCGGCCAGAGCGCGGTCGGCGACCTCGATCCCCCGTTGATGCTGCTCGCCGACCATGAGCGCTCGTGCGAGCTGGCTGTCGAGGGCGACGGCTCCGGGGTCCCCGGCCAGGTCGGCGAACTCCGTGGCGGCGGGCTCGAGGATCGCCAGCGCGCGGTCGTCACGCAGACCGCGGCCGAGCGCGCGACCGAGCTCCGCGGTCGCGCGGGCGGTCGCCGGGCGGTCACCGAGCCCGCGATAGGTGTCCGTCGCCCGCACGAGGTAGCGCTCCGCCGCGTCGTGGTCGGCGGCCATGGAAGCCGAATGGCCGGCACGCTCGAGGAGGAGGGCCTGCTCCGCCGGGTCGGTCGTCACGCTGAGCGCATGCTCGAGGAACGCGACGGCCTGCGCATGGGAGCCCAGGCCCGCGGCGCGCTCGGCAGCCGCCCGCAGGGCGATGCGCGCCTGGGCGGCGACGTCGTCGGACTCCGCTCCGCCGGGGGCGTTGCGGTAGGCGGCGACGTAGTGACCGGCAAGTGCGCCGGCGAGCTCGTCGGTCCCGAGCACCTCGAAGTAGCGGGCGGCCGCGAGGTGGCGGACCTTCCGGTCGCGCTTCGCGAGCGTGTTGTACGCGACCTCGCGGACCAGCGACTGGACGAAGGCATACTGACCGCGCTCCGGGGAGCGGGGGTTGCCCTCGACCGCGAGGAGCTCGCGCCGCACGAGGGAGAGGAGGCGGGGCTCGAGCTCGGGCTGTGGGATGCCGGACACGGCCGCCAGGGCGTCACGGGTGAAGCTCTGGCCGAGGACGGCGGCATCGGAGAGGAGGGCCCGGTCGGCCGGCTCGAGACCATCGAGACGGGAAGCGATGAGCGCGGTGAGCGTCTCAGGGACGGCCAGGGTCGCGAGATCGTGGATCGGCCGGTAGACGTCACCATCGAGGGTGAGCCTGCCCTGGGCGAGGAGCATGCGGACCGTCTCGACCGCATAGAGGGGCACCCCGTCGGCGCGTTCGACGATCGCCAGGACCGCCGCCTCGGGGAGCCCCGGCACGAGCCCCGCCAGGAGCTCGCGCATGACCGCCGCCGGGAGCGGCTCGAGGAAGATCGAGGTGAAGCTCCGCTTGCCCGCGCCCCAGGCGGGGAGCTCCTCGAGGAGCTCGGGCCGGGCGAGGGTGAGGACGAAGATGGGGAACGAGCGGCTCCACTCGAGGAGGGCGTCGATGAAGTCGAGGAGCCCCGGGTCGGCCCACTGGATGTCCTCGAAGACCATCACGACCGTGCCAGTCGCGGAGAGCCGCTCGAAGAACGTCCGCCAGGCCGCGAAGAGCTGCTCGGGGTCGACCGCATCAGTGTCGATCCCGAGGAGCGCGAGGAGAGCCGGCTCGATCCAGCGGCGCTCGGCCACGTCGGGGACGTGCTCGGCGACCGTCCCTGCGACCTTCGCCCGCGTCGTGCGCTCGTCGTCGGTCCCGACGAGGCCGGCCCGTGCGCGAACCATCTCGCCGAGCGCCCAGAACGTGATCCCCTCGCCGTACGCGGGGCTGCGGCCCTCGTGCCACCAGATCGGCTCGACGAGCCCGTCGAGGTACTTCTCGAACTCCCAGGCCAGGCGGGTCTTGCCGATCCCGCCGATTCCGGTGATCGAAACGAGCCTGGCCCGCTGCTCCCGGCCCGTCGCGTGGTAGAGGTCCTTGAGCAGGCGCAGCTCGTCCTCGCGGCCGACGAAGGGGGCCTCGAGCGTCTCCGACCGGTTGCGGCCGCCCCGTTCCGCGACAACGCGAAGGGCTCGCCAGGCCTGGACCGGGGCGGTCTTGCCCCTGAGGGTCAGCTCGCCGGCCTCCACGAACACGATCGCCCGGCTCGCGGCACGTTGGGTCGCCTCGCCGACGAGGACCGTGCCCGGGGCAGCGGCCGACTGCAGCCGGCTCGCCGTGTTCACGAGGTCGCCGGCGACGATCCCCTGGCCGACGGCCCCGAGGGTGACGGCGGCCTCCCCGGTCAAGACCCCGACCCGTGCCTGGATCGACGGGCCGATGGTCATGACGGCATCCACGAGTTCGAGGCCGGCGCGGACCGTTCGCTCGGCGTCGTCCTCGTGGGCGGTGGGCGCACCCCAGATTGCCACGACGGCGTCGCCGATGAACTTCTCGACCGTCCCTCCGTACCGGCTGATGACGTCTCGGGCCAGGTCGAAGTAGCTGGACAGCGTCTCGCGCACCTCCTCGGCGTCGCGCTCCTCTGCGAAGGTCGTGAAGCCAACGAGGTCGGCGAAGAGGACCGAGACGAGACGGCGCTCGGCGACGGGTGCCGCGGTCGTGGTCAGAGGGCCAGGACCGGCGAGCGGGGTCGCGCACTCGCCGCAGAACTTCGCGTCGGCGCCGTTGGCCGCTTCGCAGGACGGACAGACCAGCTCGAGTCGAGCCGCGCATTCCTTGCAGAACTTGCGCCCCGCCTCGTTCTCGGTCCCGCAGCTCGCGCAGACCACCGGGCACTCCGATGCGACGTATGGGACCGAGCGTACCGCAGGAAACCCGTCACGGACAGGGGTTCCGCCACCGTGAGCCTCTTGGCATACGGTCGGGATGCGCCCTCTGGGTGGTCCAGAAGGCCGCCCGCACGGGGAGCATGTCGACTCGAGCACGAAGCTGGGAACTGGAGCGGGAGACGGGTCTCGAACCCGCGACATTCAGCTTGGAAGGCCTCGGCGGCTATGCGTAACAGCACCGTGCTCAAGGGCCCGAGCGAAACGTGTCCAGTTATCGTGTCGTCGCGGGTGCCGATTCGCGCATACCGACCGCTTCTCGGCCGGGTTCACATCGTCGTTGGCAGGAGATCAGGCAGCAGGACGATCGCCACACCCACCGTTGTCAGTGCGACCCCGACGGTCTGGCTGAGGCGCCGGCCGACGGGCAGGGCCTTCTCGGCAAGGACGAGCAGCGCCACGATGGCCATCGCGGCGACGTTCATGATCCCGAGGGGATAACGCGCTCAGCTCGTGAGCGGGGTCGCGGGCAGCACCACGGAGAGCTCCGCGAGCAGCGCCTTCAGCGCCGGGAGCATGAGGTCCGGGCGCTCCAGGACACCGACATGGTCGGCACCGGGCACCACGACGAGCCGGGCACTCGGTGGAAGGGATGGCACGGTCCAGCCTTCGATCTCCACCTCGCCCCAGGCGAAGAGCGCGGGCACCGCGAGTTCGGTAAGTCGCTCGGGGATCGGCTCGACCAGGTTCCAGCCGCGCATCCAGGCCGCCATTGCCAGAGGATCGGCCTGGCTCACGAGGCGGGCCCGCTCGGGTCGGCCCTCGTCCTCGAGCTTGGCCACCAGCCTCGCCATCCCATCGCGCTCAATGAACTGCGCCCGCGTGTCGTCCGAGTCGCTCTCGGTCGGCAGATCGGCGAATCCCACCGCCTCCGGGTCCGAGCCGATCGCAGCGACAGCGTCGACGCGATCGGGGTAGCAGGCGGCCGTGCGGAGCGCCGTGTTGGCACCCAGCGAGAAGCCGCAGACGGCCGCCGACGAGAGCCCGACCTCGTCGAGGACGGCAACGACGTCGGTGGCGAGACGCGAGAACCGATAGGCATTCGGGTCGTGCGGCTTGTCACTCTGGCCGTGCCCGCGGAGGTCGATCAGGACGAGCTGATGGTCGTCGCGGAGGCCATCGATGTAGCCGTCGATCCGCCAGAGTTCCGACGACGTGTACCCGCCGTGGAGGAGGACCAGGGGCGGTCCGCTCCCTTCGAGCTCGAAGTGGATCGTCAGGCCCGAGCGTCGCGTCGTCGGCATCGGGGTTTGGCTCCGTCCTCGAGGATGCGTCCTGAGGACCGGAGCATGCCACGCGGGGGGAGGCGGCACCAGCGGGGGACCGCGGCGGTCGCTCGTGCCCGAACGAGCGTGGCGTCGTAGACGTCGCTGCCAGGTCTGGGTCACTGAGCGTTGTAGCGGCGAACGCAGGCGCTGTCGAGGGCCGCGGCAGGCCCTATGAGTGTCCGGCGGTCGCAGGCTGCGTGTCGCCCTGAGCACCAACCGAGGAAGTGGAGCGGCAGACGGGTCTCGAACCCGCGACATTCAGCTTGGAAGGCCGGGACGCCTGAGCGTTGTGGCACCGTGCTCAGGGGCCCGAGCGTAACGTGTCCAGTTATCGTGTCGTCACGGGGGCGGTCCAGTGGCTCGCGGGCATCCCCTCGCCTGACCGCGATCCGGGCGTCGCGGGGCGTCTATAGTCGGGGGACGCACCCCGTTCGGCAGGTGTCGGTCGCGAAGCGGGTTGCCTGACTGTGCTACCTACCGGTCGCTGCCCACGCTCGCCCGTTGCACGCGCCAAGGAGGACCCGATGCCGATCGTCGAATACCCCGCGGGAGCACCCTTCCCCGGCGTGATCGGTCGAACCGCCGACGAGTCGAGCCCGGCCTGGCCGGCGCCGACGCGGGCGCAGAAGGGCACCCCGAACGTCCTGTTCGTCGTACTCGACGACACCGGGTTCGGACAGCTCGGCTGCTACGGCAGCCCGATCGAGACGCCGAACTTCGACGCACTCGCGGCGGACGGCCTGCGCTTCAACAACATGCACACGACGGCGCTGTGCTCGCCGAGTCGCGCCTGCATCGTCACCGGGCGCAACCACCACAGCAACGGCATGGCGTGCATCACCGAGTTCGCCACCGGCTACCCGGGCTACAACGGGATCATGCCGTTCGAGAATGGGATGCTCTCAGAGATGCTGCTTGAGCACGGCTACGGCACGTACATGGTCGGCAAGTGGCACCTCACCCCGAGCGTCTACGAGACGGCCGCCGGGCCGTACGACCGCTGGCCGCTGGGGCGCGGCTTCCAGCGGTTCTACGGGTTCCTCGGCGGCGACACGAGCCAGTGGTACCCGGAGCTCGTGTACGACAACCACCCGGTCGAGCCGCCCAGGACGCCCGAGGAGGGCTACCACCTGACCGAGGACCTGGTCGACAAGTCGATCGAGTTCATCACCGACCTCCGCCAGATCGACCCCGACAAGCCGTTCTACCTGCACCTGTGCTTCGGCGCGACCCACGCCCCGCACCACGTGCCCAAGGAGTGGGCCGACAAGTACGCTGGCCAGTTCGACGACGGCTGGGACGCCTACCGCGAGCGCGTGTTCGCCCGCCAGAAGGAGCTGGGCATCCTACCGGCCGACGCGGAGCTCTCGCGCCACGACCCGGACGTGCCGGAGTGGGATTCACTGTCCCCGGAGGCCCGCCGGCTCTCCGCCCGGATGATGGAGGTGTTCGCCGGCTTCCTCAGCCACACCGACCACCACCTCGGCCGGCTGCTCGACTACCTGCGCGAGCAGGGCGTCCTCGACAACACCATCGT
This sequence comes from uncultured Chloroflexia bacterium, assembly GCA_963717255.1. Taxonomy (GTDB): domain Bacteria; phylum Chloroflexota; class Limnocylindria; order Limnocylindrales; family CSP1-4; genus CAIYQJ01. The sequence continues at coordinate 50,105 of CAVQVT010000014.1, forward strand.
CATGGTCATCAGCGACAACGGCGCCAGCGCCGAGGGCGGCCCGGGCGGGACGACGAACGAGGCCCAGTTCTTCAACAACGCCCAGGAGACGCTCGAGGAGAGCCTGGCCGTCATCGACCAGATCGGCGGCCCCGAGCACTTCAACCACTACCCCTGGGGCTGGACGTTCGCGGGCAACACGCCGTTCCGGCGCTGGAAGCGCGAGACGTACCGCGGCGGCTCGACCGACCCGTTCATCGTGTCCTGGCCCAAGGGCGTCATGGCGCGCGGCGAGGTTCGCACCCAGTACGCCCACATCATCGACATGGTGCCGACGGTCCTCGACCTCCTCGGCATCGAGCCTCCGAGAGCGATCCGCGGGGTCACCCAGGCGCCGATCGAGGGCGTGAGCTTCGCCCACGCGCTCGACGATCCCTCAGCGCCCAGCCGCCACCACGTCCAGTACTTCGAGATGCTCGGCCACCGCGCCATCTACAAGGATGGCTGGCGAGCGGTCTGCCCGTGGCCAGGCCCCTCGTTCGCCGAGGCCGGCACGGGCTTCGGCAACCCGATCTCGGCCGAGACGCTCACGAAGCTCGACGCCACCGGCTGGGAGCTCTACCACATCGACGAGGACCCGGCCGAGAACCACAATCTGGCGGCAGACAACCGCGAGAAGCTGATCGAGTTGATCGGCACCTGGTACGTCGAGGCCGGCAAGTACGAGGTGATGCCGGTCGACGGCTCGGGTCTCGCCCGGATGATCGTCGAGAAGCCGCTCGTCGCGGTCCCTCGCAACCAGTACACGTACGTGCCCGGGACCCAGTCGATCCCGAACTTCGCCGCGCCGCGCCTGCATAACCGTCCGCACAGCATCACCGCGACCGTGGTCATCCCGGAGGGCGGCGCCGAGGGCGTCCTGTTCTGTCAGGGGACGGCGGCCGGCGGCTACTCCCTGTACGTCAAGGGCGGTCGGCTGCACTACGTCCACAACTACGTCGCCCGGCAGCGGTTCACGGTCTCGTCACCCGACGCGCTCCCGTCCGGCCGGCATGAGCTGCGCTTCGAGTTCGAACCCACCGGCCAGCCCGACATGGCGCACGGCCACGGTGCCCCCGGCCGGCTCCAGCTCTACGTCGATGGGGCGCTGGTCGCGAGCGCCGACGTCCCGTACACCACGCCGTTCATGTTCAACCCGGGCGGCGTCAGCTGCGGCCACAACCCGGGGTCCCCGGTGACCCCGGAGTACACGAGTCCGTTCAAGTTCACCGGGGGCCTCGAGAAGGTCGTGGTGGACGTCAGCGGCGAGCTGATCGTGGATCCCGAGGCTGAGCTCAGGATGCACATGGCGCGCCAGTAGGCGGCCGGACGTTCCCACCCACCCGGGGAGTCATGACAAGGAGGGTCAACTTCCTGGACCCGTGACCTCCAGGACTCTGGGTGCCGGGCGTGTCGTGCTGAGCACGAAACCGAGGGCTGGAGCGGGAGACGGGTCTCGAACCCGCGACATTCAGCTTGGAAGGCCTCGGCGACTATGCGTCACAGCATCGTGCTCAGGAGCCCGAGCTTAGGCGTGTCCAGTTATCGTGTCGTCGTGGGGGGCGTGTGAGCCCTGGTCGCGGTCGATCGCGATGACCATGGTCGCCGAGGCGCTACCGCCCCACCGGCCCGCCTGACGGCTCGCGGCTCGACCTTCATGCCGAACGCCTCTGGCGGGCCCGGGCACGCCCTGCTGGAGTGATCTCAGGCGACTGGGCCGCCACCAGCGGTCCGTTCCAACCCTGCCATCGGTGGCTCGGCCCCCCGGCACAAGCGGCGGCAGATCGTGAACGCGAAGCCAAGTGTCGCGTCCCTCCTCCTCGGGTTCGTCCTCGCAGCGTGCGCGAGCACTTCCACGACCCAGGCGCCGGCGGCCGCGCTCGCCACCTCGATGGCCACGCCCACCGCCTCGCCCGAGCTGACCGAACCCCCGACACCAACGCCGAAACCCACAACCACGGCGACTCCGGTTGTCGGGCCGACAGCGACACCGAATCCGACGCCAACGCCGAAACCCGTGGCGGGCTGGCCCTCCGTCAGCCGGGCGGGGATCACCATGGCCGGCGCCGTCGAAGACTCCGCTGGGACGGACGGTCGCCTCCGACTCTCGATCACCGTGGCCGGGCTTGCGCCGGGCGAAGTCGTCTCACTCAGTGCCGCGGGGAGGTACGACATCCTCGAATGGATCTGCGGGACCGCGCCCGAGCCGTGCGGCGACCTCGGGTGTGGGCCCGGCACCTACCGCGAGACGGAGGGGACAGCCACGGCCGCCGCTCAGGCGGTCGCCGGTACCGACGGCACGGTCGCCGCCCGGGTCTCGCTCGTCGCCGCACCCCCTGCCGAGTCCTGCCCCACGGACACCAGTTCGCCGTGGGTGGCGAAGCACGAACGATGGGAGAAGGTGAGCATCGCGGACTCCGCCCATGGCCTCCTCCTGACCCCAGAGACGATCGAGCGGGGCTTCACCTACTGACGCGGCCTCGCACCGGGCGTGGCACCGCGGCGTGGCACCGGGGAGCGGGACGGGACGGGCACTGGGCCATCCGGGCGTTCGTCGCGAACGCATCTGTCCCGTCCGCCAGCGCTACAGCACTCAATTCGGCCGCATCACCCGCTCGTCGAGATAGCCGGCCGTCCGGCTACCGTGTCGTCCTGAGCACGAAACCGGGCTCTGGAGCGGGAAACGGTCTCGAACCCGCGACATTCAGCTTGGAAGGCCTCGGCGACTATGCGTCACAGCATCGTGCTCAGGAGCCCGAGCTTAGCGTGTCCAGTTATCGTGTCGTCGTGGGGGGCGTGTGGAGCCCTGGTCGCGGTCGATCGCGATGACCATGGTCGCCGAGGCGCTACCGCCCCACCGGCCCGCCTGACGGCTCGCGGCTCGACCTTCATGCCGAACGCCTCTGGCGGGCCCGGGCACGCCTGCTGGAGTGATCTCAGGCGACCGGGCCGCCACCAGCGGTCCGTTCAACCCTCCATCGGTGGCTCGGCCCCCCGGCACAAGCGGCGGCAGATCGTGAACGCGAAGCCAAGTGTCGCGTCCCTCCTCCTCGGGTTCGTCCTCGCAGCGTGCGCGAGCACTTCCACGACCCAGGCGCCGGCGGCCGCGCTCGCCACCTCGATGGCCACGCCCACCGCCTCGCCCGAGCTGACCGAACCCCCGACACCAACGCCGAAACCCACAACCACGGCGACTCCGGTTATCGGGCCGACGGCGACACCGAATCCGACGCCAACGCCGAAACCCGTGGCGGGCTGGCCCTCCGTCAGCCGGGCGGGGATCACCATGGCCGGCGCCGTCGAAGACTCCGCTGGGACGGACGGTCGCCTCCGACTCTCGATCACCGTGGCCGGGCTTGCGCGGGCGAAGTCGATCTCACTCAGTGCCGCGGGGAGGTACGACATCCTCGAATGGATCTGCGGGACCGCGCCGAGCCGTGCGGCGACCTCGGGTGTGTGGCCAGGCACCTACCGCGAGACGGAGGGGACAGCCACGGCGGCCGCTCAGGCGGTCGCCGGTACCGACGGCACGGTCGCCGCCCGGGTCTCGCTCGTCGCCGCACCCCCTGCCGAGTCCTGCCCCACGGACCCCAGTTCGCCGTGGGTGGCGAAGCACGAACGATGGGAGAAGGTGGAGCATCGCGGACTCCGCCCATGGCCTCCTCCTGACCCCAGAGACGATCGAGCGGGGCTTCACCTACTGACGCGGCCTCGCACCGGGCGTGGCACCGCGGCGTGGCACCGGGGAGCGGGACGGGACGGGCACTGGGCTATCCGGGCGTTCGTCGCGAACGCATCTGTCCCGTCCGCCAGCGCTACAGCACTCGATTCGGCCGCATCACCCGCTCGTCGAGATAGCCGGCCGTCCGGCTACCGTGTCGTCCTGAGCACGAAACCGGGCTCTGGAGCGGGAGACGGGTCTCGAACCCGCGACATTCAGCTTGGAAGGCCTGGGACGACTGATGCGTCACAGCATCGTGCTCAGGAGCCCGAGCTTAGCGTGTCCAGTTATCGTGTCGTCGTGGGGGGCGTGTGAGCCCTGGTCGCGGTCGATCGCGATGACCATGGTCGCCGAGGCGCTACCGCCCCACCGGCCCGCCTGATGGCTCGCGGCTCGACCTTCATGCCGAACGCCTCTGGCGGGCCCGGGCACGCCCTGCTGGAGTGATCTCAGGCGACCGGGCCGCCACCAGCGGTCCGTTCCAACCCTCCCATCGGTGGCTCGGCCCCCCGGCACAAGCGGCGGCAGATCGTGAACGCGAAGCCAAGTGTCGCGTCCCTCCTCCTCGGGTTCGTCCTCGCAGCGTGCGCGAGCACTTCCACGACCCAGGCGCCGGCGGCCGCGCTCGCCACCTCGATGGCCACGCCCACCGCCTCGCCCGAGCTGACCGAACCCCCGACACCAACGCCGAAACCCACAACCACGGCGACTCCGGTTGTCGGGCCGACGGCGACACCGAATCCGACGCCAACGCCGAAACCCGTGGCGGGCTGGCCCTCCGTCAGCCGGGCGGGGATCACCATGGCCGGCGCCGTCGAAGACTCCGCTGGGACGGACGGTCGCCTCCGACTCTCGATCACCGTGGCCGGGCTTGCGCCGGGCGAAGTCGTCTCACTCAGTGCCGCGGGGAGGTACGACATCCTCGAATGGATCTGCGGGACCGCGCCCGAGCCGTGCGGCGACCTCGGGTGTGGGCCCGGCACCTACCGCGAGACGGAGGGGACAGCCACGGCCGCCGCTCAGGCGGTCGCCGGTACCGACGGCACGGTCGCCGCCCGGGTCTCGCTCGTCGCCGCACCCCCTGCCGAGTCCTGCCCCACGGACCCCAGTTCGCCGTGGGTGGCGAAGCACGAACGATGGGAGAAGGTGAGCATCGCGGACTCCGCCCATGGCCTCCTCCTGACCCCAGAGACGATCGAGCGGGGCTTCACCTACTGACGCGGCCTCGCACCGGGCGTGGCACCGCGGCGTGGCACCGGGGAGCGGGACGGGACGGGCACTGGGCCATCCGGGCGTTCGTCGCGAACGCATCTGTCCCGTCCGCCAGCGCTACAGCACGCGATTCGGCCGCATCACCCGCTCGTCGAGATAGCCGGCCGTCGCGGCTACCGTGTCGTCCTGAGCACGAAACCGGGGTGCTGGAGCGGGAGACGGGTCTCGAACCCGCGACATTCAGCTTGGAAGGCTGACGCTCTACCGACTGAGCTACTCCCGCCCGTCGCGAGGCACCGGCGAGGGTACCACGGGGTGGCCGGGGGACGGGTCGACCAACTCGTCACCGGTGACCGCACGAGGTGAGGCTGGTGTCGGCTGATACCCTGTCGGTCTCGGGTCCCTGGGAGGACGACCATGGGCGTCGATCGGCGAGCGCACATCCGGGCGGGACACCACGGGGGCCAGCACGGGCCGGCCTTTCGCGGCGCGCCTGCCGTCGTCGCGCTCGTGGCGGCCGGTGCTCGGCGCCTCCGTCGCCTTCGCTCCGGGTGCCGTCGGCGCCGTGGGTGTCGCGGCAGGTGCGGCGTCCCCGTCACCCCTCGTCGAGTCGGCCTGGTCGGCCTCCTTCGCCTCCTCCCCCGCGAAGGGCACGGGGACCGTCCGCGTCCTCGACACCGGCGCGGGGTCGGTCGTGCTCTCCCTCCGCGGGCTGAAGGCGTCGGCGACGTACGCGGTCTCCGTCCGCCGCGGTGCGTGCCCGGCGCCCGGGAAGGTCGTCGCGTCGGTCGGCACCGCGAAGGCGACGGGCGGCGGCGCCCTGACCGCCACACGCCCGCTGTCCGTGTCCCAGGCCGCCGCGCTCCGGGCCGCCACTGCGGGCACCGGCCGCGCGTCGCTCACGGTGACGGGCGCCGGACGGACCGCGTGTGCGACCCTCGCGAAGTCGGCCGCCGTGACCCCGCGGATCTGGTTCGCGCCGCTTCCGCCGATGCCGCAGCGGCCGGGGCGTATGTACGTGGGCTCCACGGACTTCGCCGCCCTCTTCGCGCCGAACGCGCCGTGGAAGGCGACCGCCGGCCGCACGCACGTGTTCAAGCTGTACGGCGAATGGCTCGGCGGAACGGCGACCGATGCCGAACTGCGGCGCGTCGTCGCCGCACTGGAGGCACGACAGATCGAGATCGCGATCGAAGCGGGCCCCCTGATCGCCGGCACCTGCGGCGAGGGCGTCGAGGGGTTCGCCGGTGGATCGGCCGAAGCCCTCCGACTGATCCGGCGCATCGAGGCCGCCGGGGGACGGGTGCGGTACGTCGCGATGGACGAGCCGTACTTCTTCGCGAGCCTGTACGACGGTCCGAACGCCTGCCGCTGGTCGGTCGAGCAGGTCGCCACCGAAGTGGCCCGCTTCGTGCGGGAGGTCCGTGCCGCGCGCCCCTCGGTCGTGGTCGGCGACATCGAGCCGCTCGCGGGAGCGGCGACGGCCCAGCGGTACGAGGAGTGGATGGCCGCGTTCCGCGCGGCCACGGGCACGCCGCTCCCGTTCTTCCACCTCGACCTCGACTGGGGGCGGACGGGCTGGCCGGCCGAGACGCTGCGCCTGCAAGAGTCCGCGCGAGCGCACGGGACACGCTTCGGGATCATCTACAACGGGACCGCCGAGCCGACCGACGCGGCCTGGCTCGGTGCCGCCTGGGATCACGTGGCGACGCACGAGCTCGACGGCGACGGCCCCCCGGACGACGCGGTCTTCCAGTCGTGGACGGACAAGCCCGACCTCGTCCTGCCGGAGTCGGGCGAGAACACGTTCACCGGGCTCATCGCGCGATACACGCGGGCGCGGACCGCGATCGACGTGTCGGCCGCGAAGGGCGCGGAGGGCCCGCGGGCGATGGGGCGGCTCCGGACGCTCGGCGGGTCGCCGGTCGCGGGCGGCCGCGTCGCCGTGTCCGCCACGCCGCTCGACGGCGCGTACCAGGTGCTCGAGGTGACCGGGACCGTGCCGGCGGGTGCGACGCACGCGGTGGTCGGGATCCGCGTGAACCAGGAGGGTGCCGGTCCGGGCGACGCCGACCTGACGGTCTACGAGGTGGGGTACGCTGAGGGCGCGGGCGGGCCGAACCTCGTGTCCGACCCGACGTTCGCGCAGGGGCTCGACCGATGGGGCCGGTGGGGCGACGGGAGCCTCGACGACGCCCGAGAGCGACCGCGGGTCTGGCCGGATGCTCCGGATCGTGGCGCCGGCGGCACGTTCCCTCGGCATCAACTCGGCCGAGTTCGTCGTTACACCCGGCGCGGCATACCGTGCGTGGATCGCGGTGCGCGTCCCGGCGGCCTCCGCGGACGCCGCCTACGTCGCGCCGATCTTCCTCGCGGTGGACGAGCTGCGCCGCGACATCCGGGCGATCGCGCCCGCGCCGGTCCCGCTCGGGACCGTGACGACGGACGCGTCCGGCGGGTTCACGCAGAGCCTCGGCGGGCTCGAGGCCGGCCTCTACCGCGTGACGGCCGAGTGGCCCGGCGACGCGATGCGGTGGCCCGCGCGGGCGCGGGCGGAGGTGCGCCTCCCCTGACAGGCGCGTGTTTGCGGCGGGCCCCCGTGGCGTGCGACGCTCTTGCGGACCGGGCCCGGCGCCGTCGGCCGGCAGCGCGAAGGAGCGGTGGTGACGCAGGAGCAGCGGTCCGTCCAGGGACGCCCCATCGGGGTGACGCTCATCTCGACGCTGGCGCTCGTCTGGAGCGTGATGGCCTTCTTCGAGGCGCTCACGCTCTTCCCGTCGTCGGCCTCCGCGACGATCGTGGACCAGGGACTCGACACGGGACCCCTCGGCCAGACGCTCGCGTTCGCGGCGCTCGCGCTCGGGGTGGTCTACTTCCTCGTCTCGTTCGGCCTCTGGGACATGCACCGCTGGGCGTACTGGCTGACCCTCGGCATCTCCGTCCTGCACGTGGTGGGGAGCGTGCTCGGCGCGCTGCTGGGTGGCCCGACGTGGACGATGGCGGCGGTCGCGTCGATCGTGCCGGTGATCCTCGTCTTCTACCTGCTCACGCCCGGGATCCGGCGCGCGTTCCGCGTCTGAGCGTCCGCGGCCGGCGGCCTCCTACCGGCGCAGCCAGCCCGGGAGCGGCAGCTCCTCGCCCCGCCACCGCGTGATCTCCTCGGTGGCGACGCGCCCGTAGAAGTTGAGGAAGTGCGCACCGAGCGCGTTCAGCCGCTCGACGACCCGGCCGCGCAGCGCCGTCTCCGGCGCGTGGACCGCCACCACGGCCCGGCCGTCCCGCAGCGCCGCGAGGTACAGCGCGAAGTCCGGCGCCTGGTCCATCGTCATGAACCGGACGGCGGTCATCGCCCGCTGGATGACGCTGTCCTTGGCGAGCAGGTCGAGGCGGTCGTCGGCGCCGTCGCCCGAGAGCACCTCCACGTCGGCGGGTGCGACGCCCAGCCCGACGATCGCGGCGACCGCGGCGGGACCCTCCTCTGGGCGGTCCAGGACCGCGAGCAGGTGGTCCGTCGGATAGCGGAACGTCCGCCGGGGGCGCGCCGCCTCCGGGTCGCTCGCCGCGGCGGCCGCCATCGCCTCCTCGGCCGCGGACTCCGCGGCGAGCCGGGAGCGCTCGGCCGCGAGCCGCGCGCGCTCCTCCTGGTGCGGATCGCCGTGCGGATCGCTCATGCCGCTCCCTCCGGTCCATCCAGCGCGACCGGCGTCGCCCACGCCGCGCGCTCCTGCATCCATGCCGCGAACGTGGAGAGGATCGCCAGTCGGTCGTCCGATCCGAGGCCGCGCGCGAGCGGGACCGGGAAGTGCGTGACGAAGAAGGGCGCATCCCCCTCGGCGGTCCAGGCCCCCACGAACGGTGCCAGCTTCACGTCGGTCAGCTCGCGCCGGTTCAGGCGCGAGGCGAGCGCGGCCGCGTCTGCGGCCGACCGCGCCCGGACGGGCAGCCGGAGGCGCATCGCGAGCCCGGCGCCGTACTCGGGGTGGCGATCCCCGAACGAGATCCGGAGCAGGGCGGTGCCCGGGCGAGACTCGCGCGCGACCGCGGTGGCGGCGCCGGCCGCCGCGCCTGCTGCCGCGTCTGCCGCCGCGCCGTCTGGCGTGGGCACGACCGGGGCCGGCGTCTCTCCGTCGCGCATCGCCGCGAGCCAGGCGGCCTCGTGCGCGCGGGCCGGGTCTGACCGGTCCCTGCGGGCCGCATCGACGAGGGCGCGGGTGCGCTCCTGGGGGCTCCGGTCGGCCATCAGTCCGTCGGCACTCGACGCGGGGACCTCCGCCGTGACCGCGTCGGGGCCGTGCACGGCGAACGGGAGGAGCGCGAGCGGGCTGCGCACGAGCGCCCGGAGGTCGCCCTCCGTGAACGGCGTCGCCCGATCGCCGGCCGCCGCGAACGCCGCGCCCGAATCCACGAGCTCGTCGTGCTCGGCGCGTGATCCCGAGGCCGGGTGGCCGGTCGCGGCGATCGATCCGCCGATCTCCGCCTGCAGGGCGTCCACGCTCGACTCGGCGATCGCGGCCTGGAGGCCCGACACCGAGTACACGAGGGGGTCGAGCCATGCGTCGCCCGCGTGACACCAGATGGTCGCGGCGAGGGCGACCGTCCGCTCCTCCGGGTCCCACACGAGCCCGTCGATCGCGGCCCGGGCGTTGTGGCCGGCGATGTGCTCGACGATCTCCCGCGTCGCAGGGACGTCGCGCAGGAGTGTCGTCGTCGTCGTCACGCGAACGGCCGAGAGGCCGTGGAGGACGACCGGGTCGCCCACCCGGACGGTGAGCGCGAGCCGCCCGGGCCACCACGTGAAGCCACGGCCCCGCTCTACGGTCCACTCGGGCTGCGTCCCGAGGTGCTCCTGGAGGAGCGCGAGGATCCGGGGGCCCTGGTCGGCGCCGTCGGCGAGGACCGCGTCCGCCTCGCTCGGGTCGGCGCCCGCGGGAAGCGCCGGGACGGCCGGGAGGAGGTCGGGCTCGAGCGGACGGGCCGGGTCGGCGCCGCCGAACGTCTCGGCGAGGGCTCGGGCATCGACCGACGACATCGGGCCTCCGGGCTGTGCGAGTGGGCTGAGCTCGCGCCCGGTTCGCGCCCTTGTGCGCGCCCGGGAGCGGGGGGAGCGGCCACAGGGTACCCCGGGGTCGGCTAGGCTGCGCCGCGTGGGGACGCGCCGCGCCGAGCCGCGCGCCGCGCCGAGCCGCGCGCCCACGCCGAGGGGCCGGGGAGGGGACGGGATGACGGGACCGGCAGCCGGGACGCTGCGGGAGATCGTCGGGGAGGACGTCGAGGTCCCCGTCGTCACCGGCGGCACGCGTCGCTACGTGAACCTCGACGTCGCGGCGAGCGCACCCGCGCTCCGCGCGGTCGCGGACGGCGTGGCGGCGTGCCTGCCGTGGTACGCGAGCGTCCACCGCGGCGCCGGGTTCAAGAGCCGCGTCTCCACCGAGCTGTACGAGCGGGCCCGCGAGGCGATCCGGACGTTCGTCGGCGCGCGGTCGGATGACGCCGTCGTCATCACGCGCAACACGACCGACGCGATCAACCTGCTCGCGAGCGCGCTCCCCGAGCGCACGACCGTCCTCGTCTTCGCCGTCGAGCACCACGCGAACATGCTCCCGTGGCGCCACGGGACGCACCACGGACGCGTCCGCTATCTGCCGGTCCCCTCCTCCCCCGATGACCTCGTCGGGCTCCTCGATGCGGCCCTCCGCGAGGAGCGGGCAGGCGGCACCGCCCCGGACGGATCGGAGCGCGCCGGCGCCGGGCACATCCTCGTCTCCACGACCGGGGCGTCCAACGTCACCGGCGAGATCTGGCCGCTCGCGCGCATCTCGGAGACCGCGCACGCCCACGGGGCGCGCTTCATGGTGGACGCCGCGCAGCTCGCCCCCCACCTGCCCGTGGACATCGCACGCGACGGGATCGACTACCTCGCGATGTCCGGGCACAAGCTCTACGCGCCGTACGGCGCCGGCGCGCTCGTCGGGCGGCGCGACTGGCTCGAAGAGACGGAGCCGTTCCTCTGGGGCGGTGGGGCCGTCCGTTTCGTCACCCTCGACGACGTGATGTGGGCTCCCCTGCCCGACCGACAGGAGGCGGGCTCGCCGAACGTCCTCGGGGCCGTCGCGATGGGGATCGCGTGCGAGACGCTCGCGGCCATCGGGATGGAGTCGATCGCCGCCGAGGAGCTCGCCCTCCACGCCCATGCCGTCGGCCGGCTCTCGGCGATCCCGGGGGTCCGGGTCCACCTCACGTGGGGCATCGACCAGCCGCACATCGGCCTGGTGACGTTCGCGGTGGACGGGTACGACCATGGCGAGGTCGCGTCGGTCCTCAGCGCCGAGCACGCGATCGGCGTCCGGCACGGCTGCTTCTGCGCGCACCCGCTGATGCTCCACCTGCTCCGCATGGACGAGGGGGCCGCCGCCACGATCCAGGCGGCGCTGCGCGCGGGCGAGGACCCGCCGCTGCCGGGCGCGGTCCGGATGAGCTTCGGCCTGGAGACGACCGAGGCGGACGTGGACGCGGTCGCGGACGCGCTGGCCTCGATCGCACGATCCGGGCCCGCCTGGACGTATCGCGTCAGCCCGGTGACCGGCGAATGGGAGCCGGACCCGGACCCGCGGGCATGGCCGGACCTGCCGCTCACCGCGGGTGCGCGGGGAGCTGCCGGCGCGCACGCGCGGCGCGCGACGGCGGGCGAGGCGTCGTAGGCGGCCCCGGCCGCCCCGCGATCAGGACTCCGGTTCGGCCGGCGCGGGCTGCGGCGGATCGGCCACGTGGACCGGGCCAGGCCCGTCGTCGGCCATCGGCGCGTCCGGGCCGGCCGCGTTCGCCTTCTCCCCGGTCGCGGCCTCCGCGCGGATCCCCTTCCGGACCTTCTCGACCCGCGCCTTCGCATCGGCCACCTGCGCTCTCACGCTCTCGAGGACGGCCTCCTTCGTCGCTTCGGTCTCCGCCTCGATCGTGGCCTCGGCGTCCGCCTCGCCCTCGTCGAGGAGTGCCTCGCGCTCCGCGAGCTGCTGGTCCATCGCCATGACGCGCTCGGCCCACCAGCCGTCCGGCGCGGTCAGCGCGTCCCGGCCCTCGCGGGCGGTCCGCTCGGCGCGCCCCTTGAGGCCGAGCAGCATCCGCCGGAACATGACGAAGCTGCCGGGCTCGAAGCCGAGGATCATCGGGAGCTGCCGCAGCCCTGCGGCGGACTTCGTCGCGGACTCCACGTCCCATTCCGCGAAGCGCGCGCGGCCCCGGAACACGAGGCGGGTCCCCTCCTCGACCGGGAGGAGCTCGAAGCAGAACGACCCGGCGCCGACCGCGGAGTCCTCCGCCTCGAGCAGGAGGAGCCTGTCCGGCTCGAGGGAGACGACCGGCAGGTCGAAGGCGCCGAAAGGCATCGCGTCGCCGACCTTGAGCCCCTGGAGCTCGGGGATGATGAGCTCGACCGAGTGGACGTCGAGTCCCAGCCGCTTCTCGATCATGTCGTAGCTGTAGAAGCCGGCCCGGCCGATGCCCATCTGGACGAGCCACGGCCAGACGTCGGCGGGCGGCGCCGCCACTGTGACCGCGTAGGTCACCTGCCAGCTCGGATCCGTGACGACGTCGTCGCCCGGCATGGGGGCGGCGAGCTCCTCGTCCGTCGCGCCCCACGCCCGGAAGAGCGGGCGGACCTTCCGCGAGTAGGACACCGCGACCGCGGTGGCGGCGAGCGAGAGCGCCACGGACAGGGCGACCGCTGTGCGTGCCTTCATCGGGGGACCCTCCTGCCGGTCGAGCCGGCGAGCCTGGCTGAGTCCGACCAGTCTGCCCCTCGCCCTGGCCCGCGGCGAGGGCCTTCGGTCATGGGTTCCGACCGGGGGCGGCCCGGGTCGCTCCCGGCGCCGGCCCTCAGGCGACCCCGGCGCCCGCCGCCGGATCCACCGCGAGGACCCGGGGGGTCAGCCCCGTCCGCGCCGGATACTCCGCGAGGACGGCCCGTGCCAGCGCGTCCACCGCGCCGCGGCGCACGAGGTTCACGGTGCAGCCGCCGAACCCCGCCCCCGTCATCCGGGCCGCGACCACGCCGGGCACCGCTCGGGCGATCTCCACGAGGGCGTCGAGCTCCGGCGAGCTGACCTCGTAGAGGTCGCGGAGCGACGCGTGGCTCTCGGCGAAGAGCCGCCCGACCGCCTCGAGGTCCCCGCGTCCGAGCGCGGCGACGGTCTCCTCGACGCGGATGTCCTCGCGGACCACGTGCTCGCAGCGTCGGTACGTCTCGTCGTCCAGGACGCCGCGGAGGCCGTCGAGCATCGACGGCGTGACGTCGCGCAGCGCCCGGACCGGGAGGCCGCGCTCGGCGAGGATCGCCACGGCCCGCTCGCACTGGGCGCGCCGCGCGTTGTACTCGCTCGCCTGCAGCTTGCGCACCGACCCCGTGTGGCAGACGACGAGGACGTGGCCGGCGAGCGGGAGGGGGACGGCGCGGTGCTCGAGCGACCGGCAGTCGAGGAGGACCGCGCCGTCGGCGCGGCCGCAGGACGACGCGAACTGGTCCATGAGGCCGCACGCGACGCCGACGTAGGCGTTCTCCCCGCGCTGGCAGATGCGCGCGAGCGTGAGCGGGTCCACCGCCGGGTCCGTGGCCGGGGAGAGCGCCCACGCGGAGGCGAGCTCGAGCGCCGCCGAGGAGGAGAGCCCCGAGCCCTGCGGGAGCGTGCTCGCGAGAAGCCCGCGGAAGCCGCGGAGCGGGAGGCCGGCCTCGTGCATCGCCCAGGCGGTGCCGGCGACGTAGTCGACGAACCCTCCGCGGCGCTCGCGGGCCGCGACGACGTCGTCGAGATCGACGGAGGCGCGCTCACCGGTCGCGTCGAGGACGATCTCCACGCGACGGTCGTCGGTCGGCACGAGCGCGATGCGGATCTCGAGGTCGATCGCCGCGGGGAGCACGAGGCCGTCGTTGTAGTCCGTGTGCTCGCCGATGAGGTTCACGCGTCCCGGCGCCCGCACGACGACGACGGCCCCGGGGTCGGCGGCGGCACGGGGCTCGACGGCCGCGAGCCTCGCGCGAAGACGGCCCGGGTCGAGCGCGGACCGGTCCACGGCCGCCGGGGCGGCACGGGTGCGAGGGCGGGCCCGGGTGCCGGCTCCGCCGCGGTCGGGGGCGCGGACCGGTCAGCCCCGTCGGCCGTCACCGGTCCACCTCGGTGGGATCGGCCGGCTGCACGTCGCGCAGGCGCGCCGCCGTCTCCTCGGGGAGGGTGTCGTTGATGAAGGCGCCGGCGCCCGCCTCGGACCCCGCGAGGAACTTCAGCTTCGTCGCGGTGCGGTTCGGCGGATAGAACTCCACGTGCAGGTGGTACCCGTCGTGGTCGCCGCCGTCGGTCGGCCGCTGATGGATCGCCATGATGTACGGGAGGCTCCCGTCGAAGAGCGCGTCGTACGCGAGCAGCTGCGCCTTGAGGCTCCGGGCCATCGCCGCGATCTCGGCACCGGTCAGCTCGTGGAGCCAGCCCACGTGCCGTCGAGGGAGGAGATGGACCTCGTAGGGCCAGCGGGCGTAGAAGGGCACGACCGCCATCCAGTCGTCGGTGGCGGCGACGACCCGCCGGCCGTCGGCAACCTCGTCGGCGACGACGTCGCACCAGACGCAGCGGCCGGTCCGCGCGCGGTGCTTGCGGGCGCTCTCCGCCTCGCGCGCCAGGATCGACGGCAGCCAGCTGTACCCGTAGACCTGGCCGTGGGGATGGTGGAGCGTGACGCCGATGATCTCGCCCTTGTTCTCGAAGCAGAAGACGGCCGCGACATCCGACCGTGCGCCCAGGACGAGCGTCCGATGGGCCCATACCCCGATCAGGTGCTCGATCCGCTCGAGCGGCTGGTCGGTGAGCGTGCCGTCGTGCACGGGCGTGTAGACCACGACCTCGCAGACCCCGTTCGACGGCGCCACCGGCATGAGCTCGGTGCCCGCGACGACCGGGTCCTCCGGGTCGGGCCGCAGCGAGGGGAACCGGTTCTCGAAGACGGCGATGTCGAAGTCGGCGCGGGAGATCTCGGTGGGGATCCCGTCGGGTCGCGTGGGGCAGAGGGGGCAGAAGTCGCGCGGGGGGAGGAAGGTCCGGTCCTGGCGATGGGTGGCCGTGATGACCCACTCGCGGAGGACCGGGTTCCAGCGTCGCTCGCTCATCGGCCGTCGGTCCCGCCGCGTGCGCCGCCCTGTGCCCCGCCGGGCCGCTCGCCGGCGGCCGTGCCGGGTCGCGGCCACGTGTAGTAGAGGACGTAGCGGCCGTCGGGGAGCCGCTCCTCCTCGACGACGAGATCGCGCGGGTCGCCGCCGGCCGGGACCGTCCGGTGCCGGTCGTCGCCCGTCGGCGCCGCCTCCCGCCCGTTCAGCCTTGGTCCGTGCCATCGCACCCCTCCGGCCGCGTGTGCGCCGCGGACCGCGATCCGCGTGGCGCCGATTGGTCCAGACCTATCACGGAGACCTGCCGTACACTCCGACGGGCAGGCTCTCACACCGGAGGATACCCGCGCGGGTGGGCAAGGAACCGCTTCATTCGATCGTCGCGAGCAGGGCCGAGGCGCGCATCCGGTCGGGCGAATGGGCGCCCGGCACGCGACTGCCGCCGGAGCGCGAGCTGTGCCGCGTCCTGGACATCAGCCGCGCCACGCTCCGACAGGCCCTCGCGGAGCTGGAGCAGCGCGGGCTCATCACCCGCCACCAGGGTCGAGGCACCTTCGTCACCCGTCCCCCGGTCGCCGCGGAGATCTCCGGCTTCTTCACCGTCGCCGCCGCCCTTCGTGCGCGGGGGATGCAGCTGGCGACCCGCGTGCTGGCGGTGGAGACCGAGGATGCCAGCCGGCAGCTGGCGCAGGATCTCGGCTGCCTGCCCGGCGACCCGCTCCTCCGGCTGGACCGCCTGCGCCTGGTCGAGTCGGAGCCGCTCATGGCCGACTCGACCTGGCTCCCCCTGGCGCGGTTCCCGCGGCTCGAGGCGCACGACTTCGCCGGCCGCTCGCTGTACGACATCCTCCGCGAGGACTACGGCTGCGAGCTCGAGAGCGCGCTGGAGTCGTTCGAGCCGGTCGTGACGACGCCGCGCGAGGCCCACCTGCTCGGCGTCCCGCGCCACGCTCCTGCCCTGCTGCTGCGCCGCGTGGCGTTCGACTCCGCCGGCGTCCCGGTGGAGATGAGCAACTCGCTCCTCCGGGGGGACCGGTCGCGGTTCCTCCTCGAACGCCGGTACCACGACGTGTGGGCGGCGGAGCCCGGCGAGGGTGCCGGGCGGAACGACGCGCCCGGCGGCCCGCAACCCCGCGATGGCGAGGTCGGCGACCGCAACGGCATCGACGCGTCGATCGTGCGCGAGGCGCTCCTCCCCGATCGCGGCTGACGGCGAGCGTCAGGCGCGGCGCTCTCCCGCGGCGGTCCCCTGGCCGCGCGCGAGCGGGAGGGCGATCGCGAATCGCGCGCCGCCCCCGGGGGCATCCGCGACACCGATCGACCCGCCGTGCATCTCGACGATCCGCCTGGCGATCGCGAGACCCAGTCCGCTGCCGGAGCCCCGCGCCCGGCTCTCGCCGGGCAGGCGGGCGAAGGGCTCGAAGATCGCCTCCCGCGCCCCCGACGGGACGCCCGGCCCGCGGTCGTCGACCGTGATCTCGACGGTGGAGCCCGCCCGGACGACGTCGACGGTGACCGGCGTCCCCGCCGGGGCATGGCGCGTGGCGTTGTCGATGAGGACGAGCAGCACCTGGATGAGGCGGTCGGGGTCCACGTCGGCGACCGCGGGCGCGCCGGCCGTCGGTCCGGCCACCGCGACGCCGCGCTCCGCCGCGAGCGGGCGAGCGCGCGCCGCGGTCTCGGCGACGAGCGCTCGGAGGTCCGTCGGGCGGCGGTCGAGGACGAGGGTCCCGCGGTCCGACGCGTCGAGTGCGAGCAGGTCGTCCACCAGGCGCCCGAGCCGGTCGGTCTCGGCGACCATGTCGGCGACGAGCGGACGCCCGCCCTCCTTCACGAGGTCCTCGCGTTCGAGCACCTCCGCCGACGCCCGGATGATCGCGGCGGGCGTGCGGATCTCGTGCGACGCGTCCGCGATGAACCGGCGCTCGGTGTCGAAGGCCGCTCGGATCGGGACGAGCGCCCGCCCGACGACGACGACGGTCACGACCGCCGCGCCCAGCAGCCCGAGGAGGCCGACGATGACGACCGTCAGGACGATCGTCTGGATCTGCCGGTCCTGGAGCGTGAGGACGTAGCCCGACTGGACGTAGCCGACGACCGCGCCTTCGTGGGTGACGGGGACGGTGAGCAGCCGGACGCGCGCGCCTCCGGCGTCCACGGTCCGCAGGTCCGAGCCGGACACGGCCGCGGCAGTCACGGCGTCGGCGTCCGGCAGCCCGCCCAGGGGGACGCGGGCGGGGTTGGCGACGAGCGTACCGTCCGGGGCAAGCACGAGGTGGAAGGTGTCGGACTCGGCCGGAGGGCGTTCGTCCTGCTCGGCCTCCGTCGCCCGCTCCCTCGTCCTCGGAGCCCTGCTCGGCCCCGCCGCCGGGCGCCGCCGCCACCGAGCCGTCCAGCCGGGCGACGAAGGCGTCGGACGAGGTCTGCAGCGCCCGGTCCGCCTCGGCGTCGATCACGCGGATCGCGGTGAAGGCGGTCGCGACGCCGATCGCGAGGACGAGCGTTCCGACGAGGACGAGGACGACCGCGGCGAGACGGCGACGCGTCCGCGCGAGGAGGCGTGCGTGCGGGTCCGCCGTCGCGCGCGGCGTCGCCCCGGCCGTGCCGGTCATGCCGGGCCCCGCAGCGTGTATCCGACGCCGCGGATCGTCCGGATCAGGCCGGCCCGTCCGAGCTCGCCGAGCTTGCGCCGCAGGTACGAGACGTACAGGTCGACCACGTTGGAGTAGACGTCGGGCTCCGCACCCCAGACCGCGTCGAGGGCCTGCTGGCGGGTGACGACCCTGCCTTCGTTGCGCATCAGGTACGCGAGGAGCGCGAACTCGCGCGCCGAGAGGTCCACGGCCGCGTCACCGACGCGCGCGACGTGGCGCTCCTCGTCGAGCTCGAGGTCGCCGACGGCGAGCCGCGCGTCGCCGGCCGGCGTCGCGCGGCGCCCGAGTGCCCGGATCCGCGCGAGGAGCTCCGCGAACGCGAACGGCTTGGCCAGGTAGTCGTCGGCGCCCGCGTCGAGCCCCTCGACACGGTGCTCCACGGAGCCGAGCGCCGTGAGGATGAGCGCAGGGGCGGCGACGCCCCGCGATCTGAGCAGCCGCAGGAGCTCGAGGCCGTCGATGTCGGGCAGGCCGCGATCCAGCACGAGGACGTCGTACGGGGCTCCGCCCGCGAGCGCGAGCGCGGACACGGCGTCGGGCGCGACGTCCACCGTGTGGTGCTCGGCGACGAGGACCCGGCGGACCAGGTCGGCCATCCGGGGCTCGTCCTCGACGAGGAGAAGGTGCATCGCGGTCATCCTGGGTGTCCCTGTGCCGTCGCGTCAATGGCGTCGACCCGTTCCTGTGAGAACGCACATCCGCGTCATAGGGCCGCCTCATCCGCACGCGGGACGATGCGCCTCGTTGACCGCCCCGGGACCGACGCCAGCCGATGATCCCCCTCCTCGACCGGCGTCGCCGGGACGGTCCACAGACCAGACGGATCCACCGAGCGCCAGCCACCGGAGTGCCGACCGTGACCGACGACCGAACCGACCCGAGGGAGCCTTCCTCCTCTCCCTCCCCCTCCCCGCTCGCCGCCGCCGGACCGGGTGCCTCCTCTCGCCCGGCCGGCGCGGCGCGGCGGCCCACCGGCCCCACGACCGGCACCCGCCGGTTGGCGCTCCTGCTCGCCGCAGGTGCGGCGATCGGCACGCTCGGGGTCGCCGCCGGTGTCGCGACGCTGACGCCGACGGCACCGGTGCCGACGTCGGCGGCTTCCGTCCCCGTCGTCGCGGCCGCCACCCCGGCGCCCACCGAGCAGGTGGTCGTGGACACCGTGTACGTCCGGGACCCCGCGCCGACCGCGAACCCCGAGCCGATCGTCGTGCCGGCGCCGTCCGCGCCGCCCGCGGAGGCCCAGGTCGTGCGGGTCGTCCGCGTCGTCACGGGCGGCGAGCACGAGGGCGATGAGGGCGACCACGAAGGTGCCGAGGGCGGCGAAGGCGGCGAGGACGACTGACGTGTCCGTACGCGATCCGCGCGACCACACGCGGGCGGACCTGGGGCCCGTCGCCGACCGCGCGCCGCGCGCCGGCTCCTCCGCCCGGCCCGATCCCACCGGCGCGAGACTCGCCGCAGGGATGGCCGGCGCCGCCGCGACGACCGCGATCCTCGCGGCGATCGTCGGCGGGGCGTCCGGGTCCTCCGCCGTCACCGTCGATGCCGCCGCCGTCGTCACCCAGCCCGCCGCGGACGTCCCGGTCCGTCACGTGACGCAGGTCGTGCACATCGCCTCCGACGCGACGCCGCCTCCCCGCAAGGTCGTGTACGCGACCCCCGTGCCGGCGCCGGCCAAGCCCCGCGTCGTCGTCATCACGACGACCCAGTCGGGCACGGTGATCAAGTGACCGCCGGCGCCGCACCGATCGGAGCGCCGCGACGCCTCGGCGGGGCGGTCGGAGCCGACCCGACCTCCCTCCGTCATGCCTCCACCGCGATGGGCGGCCGCCTCGTCCTCCGCGTGGTCCCGGCCCCCGGCCTGCAGGCCGAGGCGGAGCGCGACCTCGAGGCCGTGGCGCGGCGCGTCCGCGGCTGGGCGTCCATCCTCACGCGTCATGCCGACGATTCCGCGCTCCTGCGGCTCAACCGCGATCCCCGTCCCGAAGTCCCCGTCGGGCCGACACTCGCGGCCGTGCTCGCGTGGGCGGCGGACGCGGCGGCCGCGACCGGCGGCATCGTGGACGCCGCCCTGCTCGACGAGCGGCTCGCGGCGCAGGGCCTCGCCGCCGACGGCGGCCCTGGCGTCGCCGCTCCCGCGCCTCACGGCCGGCATCCGCTCGACGCCCCCACACCGCGCCCGACATGGTCCGTCCGGTCGGGCCTGCCCCACGGCGCAGCGACGGTGACCCGGGCTCCCGGCACGCGCATCGACCTCGACGGCGTCGCGAAGGGCTGGGTCGCGGACCGTGCGCTCCGCCTGCTCGAACGACATCGCGGTGCGATCGTCGACGCCGATGGCGACATCGCGATCCGGCCTGCGCCCGGCGAGACGGTCGACGTGGGCGTGGGGGATCCGCGGTCGGACGGTGACCAGCTCGCGGTCCTCTCGCTCGCAGCCGGTCCGGGCCGCCGCACCTGGGGCGTCGCCACGTCCGGGATCTCCGTCCACCGGTGGGCGACTCCGGGTGGCGAGGCCCATCACCTCATCGATCCGCGGACCCTCCGGCCGGCCGCCACGGACGTCGTCCAGGCCACCGTCGTGGCGGGCACCGCACGCGACGCGGAGGCCTTCGCGAAGGCCGCCGTGATCCTCGGCTCGGTCGATGGGCTGGGCCTCCTCGATCGCGCGGGCGTCGCCGGCGCGATCCTCCTCCTTCGCGACGACCGCGTCGTCGCCCTCCCGCGCACGATGGAGCTCGTCGCATGACGTACCGCGGACTGCCCCTCCCCGTCCGGATCGCCGTCGCACTCGCCCTCGGCGTGGCCGTCGGCGCCGTCATCGCGGCGACGCTCCCCTCGGCCGTGACCGGCATCGCCGGGCTGGCCCTCGCGACTCCCGAGAAGATCCCGTGGGTCACCTCCCGCGTGACCGCGTTCGTCGCGTACCTCGCGCTCGCCGGGTCCGTCGTCTACGGGCTCCTGCTCTCGACGAAGATCCTCGACGCCATCGCGCACCGGCCCGTCAGCTTCGCGCTCCACCAGGATCTCGCAGCGGTCGGGCTCGGGCTCGCCGGCATCCACGGGGCGCTCCTCGCGCTCGATCCCACGATCCGGTTCACGCTCGCCGACCTCCTCGTTCCCTTCGCGTCACCCTACCGCCCGATCGCGGTGGGCCTAGGCCAGATCGCCCTCTACGTCGTGCTCCTCGTGACGCTGAGCTTCTACGCACGGCGCCGGATCGGGACACGGGCATGGCGGCTCCTCCACTACCTGACGTTCCTCGCGTTCGCCGCGGCGACCGCCCACGGGATCCTCGCGGGGACCGACACCACCCGGCCGTGGGCGTTCGCGATCTACGCCGCGTCGACCGTCGCCGTCGTCTTCCTGACGACGTACCGCGTCGCCCTCGGTGTGGCCGCGTCCCGCGGACGGCGAGCCACCCGGGATGCCGCCCGCGCGGGCGGCACCGTGCCGCGTCCGGGAATCGGAGAGCGTCCGGGGATCGGAGAGCGCCCGGAGGCTCGACCGGCCTGACACACGACCAGGAGTCGAACGGCGCAACGTGCCCATCCGCCGTCCCCGGGGGATCCCCGGGGACGGCGGATGGCGGGTCGGCCTCGACGCCCGCTGGCCCGCTCCCCCCACCTGGCGCGGTGCGGAGCGAGGCGCCCGCGCGACCCTATCGACCTCGGATCACCGGCGGCTCATCGCCCGATCGACGGCCCGGCGGATGGCGGCCGCGCGACCGCCGCCGGCCGTGCCGCGGCGCGGAGCAGCGGCCCCGCCGGGCCACCGGGCGGGGCCGCCACCGGGTGGCCCGGCGGTGGGATGATGCGTGGGCGGCAGGGTTCCTGCGCGGGGACGACCACCGGTCGTGGATCGAGGACGACCTTCGCCACCGGACGATCGAGCCGGATCACGGCACCTACCTCGACGCTGGAGGACCGAGCCCGTGAGCGACGGCACGGCGGAGGTGCGCGACCAGTACGCGGCGGTGGCGGCCGCCTACCGCACCTCGCGCGTCCATGCGACCGGCCCGGACCTCGACCGCATGGTGGACCTCCTCGCGCCGACAGGCGAAGAGACGGCGATCGACCTCGGGACCGGGGCCGGCCACGCGGCGGTGCGGCTGGCCGCGCACGTCGCCCGCGTGGAGGCGATCGACCTGGTGCCCGAGATGCTGGAGCAGGCGGCCCTGCTCGCGGCCGAGCGCGGCGCCTCGAACATCGGGTTCCACGCCTGCGATGTCCGTGCGCTGCCGTTCGCCGACTGCACGTTCGACGCCGCGGTCAGCCGGGTCTCGGCGCACCACTGGGCGGACGTCCCGGCGGGGATCACCGAGGCCGCACGGGTGTTGCGTTCCGGTGCGCGGATGGTCGTCCTCGACACGGTGGCGCCGCCCGAGCCGGCGCTCGATTCGTTCATCAACGCCGTGGAGATCCTCCGCGACCCGAGCCACGGCCGGGATCTGGCGATGGCCGAGTGGGCGCGCGTGCTGGAGGCGGCGGGGTTCCGCGTGGACGTGGCCGAGACGTCGCCGATCGAGATCGATGCAGCCGACTGGTTCGCTCGCTCGCGGACCGCGGCATGGCGCGAGGAGGCGGCGCGCCGTCTGCTGCGCGAGGCACCGCCGAGGGCGCGCGAGACCTTCCGGATCGAGGACGGCGGGGACCGCTTCGTGCTGCTCCGCGGCATCCTCGCGGCCACGAGATCGCCCGCCTGACGCGGGCGCTCGGGCGACGGGTCGGCTACCGGCGGGCGGCGATCGCCCGCCGGTACATGTCGAGGTAGCCCCCGACCGGGCCCGCCTCCCACGACCAGTCGCGCGCCATCCCGTGCGCCACGACCGCGTCCCACCGGGAGCGGTCCGGGCCCACATATGCGGCGGTCGCACGCGCGACGGCCGCGGCGAGGGCGGCGCCGGACTCCTCGACGAAGGTCCAGCCGGTCCCCAGCTCGGGCGACGCGTCGGCGTCGATGACCGAGTCGGCGAGCCCGCCGGTGGCGCGGACCACGGGAGGCGTCCCGTATCGCATCGCGATCATCTGCGACTGCCCGGACGGCTCGAACCGCGACGGCATGAGGAAGAGGTCCGACCCGGCGTAGATCCGGCGCGCCAGGTCGCGGTCGAACGTCTCGCGGACGGCCACGCGGTCCGGGTGGGCCGCGGCGGCCTCCCGGAGCCGGTCCCCGATCTCGGGATCGCCGGAGCCGAGCACGACGAGGCGCGTCCCGGCGGCGACCATCGCGTCCGCCGCGTCGGCGACGAGGTCGAAGCCCTTCTGCGGGTCGAGACGGCCGACCGCGCCGGCGATCGGGCCCGGGGCGTCCGGGTCGAACCCGAGCTCCCGTGCCAGCGCGGAGCGGCAGGCGGCCTTGCCGGCCATCGCACCGGGGCCGTAGGCGGCGGCGAGCGCCGCGTCCGTCGCCGGATCCCACTGCGCCGTATCGATCCCATTGAGGATGCCGATGAACCGGTCGCCGCGGTCGCTGAGCGCCCAGTCGAGTCCCTTCCCCATCTCGGGGGTCCTCGCCTCGCGGGCGAAGGTCGGGCTCACGGTATTCACCATGTCGGCCCGCTGGATCCCCGTCCGGAGGATGTCGAGTCCGTAGGCGTCGCCGAACCCTCCGGGGAGCCCGAGCGTCCACACGTCGGGCGCGTGGGTCCAGCCATGGAAGGCCGGGTTGTGGAGCGAGAGGACGAAGGCGGCGCGCCCGAGCGTGAAGTCGCCCCAGTACCAGGCGTCGCGGTAGAGGACCGCCGGGGCGCCTTGCCAGTCGTGGACGTGCACCACGTCCACGGGCCGCGCCTCCACCCGCATCGTCTCGAGCGCCGACCGGCAGAGCATCCCGAACCGCCAGGCGTTGTCCGGGTGGTCGCCCGCCAGCGTTCCGTAGTAGCCGTCCCGATCGAACGCGGCCGGCAGATCCACGAGCCGGAGCCGGTAGCCGTCGGCGTCGACGGAGACGATACCGACGTCGGTCGCACCGTCGGAGGAGGCCGGGTCGGGCACCCGCACGGCCGTCGTGACCGCATCCGCGGGGACCGCGATCGACCGGTAGCGCGGAAGGAAGACATCGACCGGCGCATCGACGCGGGGCGACCCGTCGGCATCGGGGTGGCCGAGGGCGCGGGCGAGGGCGTCCACGACGTCGCCCAGGCCACCCGTCTTGGCCCACGGCTCGCATTCGGAGGCGATCATCGTCACGCGCACGGTGCCATGGTACCCGCGGCCGGCCGGGTCGGGCCGCGGCCGGGGGCGGCCAGGCGGGCCGCGGTCGGGACAGGCCCGCCCCACCACCCGCGACGGCACCCTACTAAACCGGTTCACGCGGCGCGGGTCGCGGCGCTATCATCCGCCCGATATGGAGCCTCTCGTCACCGTCGCCACGCTCCCCGGGCCGCCGATCCGGATCCCACCGCAGCTCGACGGGCTGCGCAGGATCGCCTACAACCTCTGGTGGGCCTGGCACCCCGACGCCCGCCGTCTCTTCGCGCGCATCGACCCGCACGCATGGACGCGGCACCACAGCCCTGTCGGCGCGCTCCTCTCGAGCGTGGACTGGGCGTCGCTGCTCGAGGACCCGCGATTCATGGCGGAGTCCGAGGACCTCATGCGCCGATTCGACGCCTACATCGCGGCCGGCTCGGACCACTGGTTCGCGCGCAAGCACGGGCACGAGCTTCCGGGGCCGATCGCGTACTTCTGCGCGGAGTACGGCGTCCACGAGTCACTGGGCATCTACTCGGGCGGCCTCGGGGTCCTCGCCGGCGACCAGACGAAGACGGCGAGCGACATGGCGATCCCGTTCGTCGGCGTGGGGCTCCTCTACCGGAACGGCTACTTCCGGCAGACGATCGACGCGGACGGGCACCAGGAGCACGCGTACCCGGACTACGACCCGGCCGCGTGGCCGATCCTCCGGGTCGCCGACGCGAGCGGCGACCCCCTGACCGTCCCGGTGGAGCTCCCGGGTCGGACGATCACCGTCGCCGTGTGGCGGGCCCAGGTCGGGCGCACGCCGGTGCTCCTGTTGGACACGGACGTGCCGGAGAACGACGAGGCGGACCGGCCGATCACGCACATCCTCTATGTCCGCGGCCGCGAGATGCGCCTGCATCAGGAGCTCGTCCTGGGGGTCGGCGGCGTCCGCGCGATCCGTGCGCTCGGGATCACGCCGGCGGTCTGGCACCTCAACGAGGGCCACTCGGCGTTCCTCCTCGCGGAGCGAGCGCGCGAGCTCGTGGCGGCCGGGGCGACGGTGGACGATGCCTTCGGGACCGTCCGGCGCGACAGCGTCTTCACGATCCACACGCCGGTCTCGGCGGGCAACGAGCGTTTCGACGCGGACCTGGTGCGCCGGGTCGCCGGGCCGCTCTTCGACGGGGACGGCCGCCCACGGACCGGCGGCGTGCCGGTGGAGGGGATCCTCGAGCGCGGCCAGGGCGCGGACGGCGACCCGAGCCAGTTCGACATGACGGCGTTCTCGCTCCGCCTGACCAACGGTGCGAACGCGGTCAGCCGCCTGCACGCGCGGACTGCGAACGCCACGTGGAGCCCCATCCTCGCGGAGCCGATCCTCGCGGTCACCAACGGCGTCCACGCCCCGTCGTGGGTCGGCGTCCCCATGGCCCAGCTCTACGCGCGCTACCTCGCCGCCGACCTGGACGACCTCGACGGGCGGACCAACGGGACGCGTTTCTGGGACAAGGTCGGGAAGCTCCCCGACAGGGAGCTCTGGGAGGCGCACCTCCGCCAGAAGCGCGACCTGATGCACTTCGCGCGCGGCCGGCTCGTCCGGCAGTTCGCGCGGCACGGCGAGGCCCCTTCCGTCCTCGCCGCGCTGGAGAACGAGCTCGATCCCGAGGTCCTCACGATCGGCTTCGCGCGGCGGTTCGCCACCTACAAGCGCGCCAGCCTGATCTTCCGCGACATGGACCGGCTCGGCGTGCTCCTCGACGACCCCGACCGTCCCGTCCAGTTCATCTTCGCCGGCAAGGCGCACCCGGCCGACCGGCCGGGCCAGCAGGTCATCCAGGAGATCTTCGGCCGGTCCCGCGGCGACCAGCTGCGGGGTCGGGTCTTCATCCTGGAGGACTACGACATGCGGATCGCCCGGTACCTCGTGCAGGGCGTGGACGTCTGGATGAACACGCCGCGACGCCCGCTCGAGGCATCCGGGACCTCGGGGATGAAGGCGGCCCAGAACGGCATCCTGAACCTCTCAGTGCTCGACGGATGGTGGGACGAGGGCTGGAACGGCGACAACGGCTGGGCGATCGGCGGCCGGGAGACCGACCCGGACGAGGGTGCGCAGGACCACGCGGACTCGATGGACCTCTACCGGCTCCTCGAGACGGAGGTCGTCCCGCGCTACTACGAGCGCGACGCGAACGGCATCCCGCGCGCGTGGCTCCAGCTCGTCCGGTCCGCGATCGCCAGCACGATCTGGCGCTTCTCCACGACCCGGATGCTCCACGAGTACGTCGAGCAGCTGTACCTCCCCGCCGCGGGCGTCCCGGTCCCCGGGGCCGGCGACGCGGCGCCCCACCTCGTGACCGAGGCGGGCTGACCCGGACCCACGTGTGCCGGCTGCACCGGCCCGACCCACCAACACGACACGATCATCGGAAGGACCTGCCACGGTGGCGCCTCGGATCTCCCTCGCACTCGCGCTCCACAACCACCAGCCGGTCGGCAACTTCGGCTGGGTCTTCGCCGAGGTCTACGAGACCGCCTACCTGCCGATGCTCGAGGCCGTCGAGCGGCATCCCGGCGTCCGTCTCGGCCTGCACTACACGGGACCGCTCCTCGAGTGGCTCTCGGCCGAGCGCCCCGACTTCATCGAGCGCCTGCGCGCGCTGGTCCGGCGCGGCCAGGTGGAGCTCCTCGGTGGCGGCATGTTCGAGCCCGTCCTCGCCTCGCTCCCCGAGCGCGACCGCGTCGCGCAGCTCGTCCGCATGGCCGACGAGGTCGAAGCCCTGACAGGTTCGCGGCCGACCGGAGCGTGGCTCGCGGAGCGCGTCTGGGAGCCGGACCTCCCGACGGCGCTCGTCCGGGCCGGCTACCGCTACACGATCGTCGACGACAACCACTTCCGGGCTGCCGCCATCCGGGAGGATGCGCTCTGGGGCGCCTACACGACCGAGGACCAGGGGGCGATCCTGCGCGTCTTCGGGACCGAGCAGGGCCTCCGGTACCGGATCCCCTTCGGCGACGTGGACGACGTCATCGAGTACCTGCGCGCGCACGCGACCGAGGAGGGCGACCGGGTCGGCGTGATGGGCGACGACGGGGAGAAGTTCGGGTCCTGGCCCACCACGTGGGAGCACTGCTGGGGCTCGGACCGCTGGGTGGACCGGTTCTTCACGGCGCTCGAGGCGAACGCGGACTGGCTCACGACGGTCACTCCGGGCGGCTGGCTGGCGGAGCGCGCGCCGATCGGACGCGTCTACCTCCCCACCGCGTCCTACGCCGAGATGGGCGAGTGGGTCCTGCCGGCCGACGAATCGCTCGTCTTCGCCGGCCTCCTCCACCGGGCCCGCGCCGAGCACCTTCCGGAGGCCCGGTACCTGCGCGGCGGCTTCTGGCGGAACTTCCAGGTGAAGTACCGCGAGATCAACGACCTGCACAAGCGGATGCTCGGGGTCTCGGAGAAGGTGGCCGCGATGCCCGAGGGACCGGCGCGGGACGCGGCACTCGACCACCTCATGCGCGGGCAGTCGAACGACTGCTACTGGCACGGGCTCTTCGGCGGGATCTACATCAGCCACATGCGGCTGGCGACCCACGAGCACCTGATCCTGGCGGAGGACATCGCGGACCGCGCGGCGCGCGCGTCCGGCGCGCGCGTGGACGGCGCCCGCGCGGTGGACGCGGACATGGACGGCATCGACGAGGTCCTCCTCGCGACGCCCGGGCAGGTCGTGATCGTGAAGCCGAACGAGGGCGGCGGCATCGGCACCTGGGACGTCCGGGCGGTCGGGCACGCGCTGGCGGCCGTGATGCGACGCCGGCCGGAGGCATACCACGCGACGCTCGTGGAGCACGAGCGGCGCCTGGCCGAGGAGGACGCGCGCGCGGGCGGCGCAGAGGACGCGGGGGGCGCAGAGGACGCGGGCGGCGTCGGCTCCATCCACGATCGCGTCTCGACGAAGGAGCCCGGGCTCGCCGAGCGGCTCCGGTACGACGCGTACGAGCGACGGAGCGGCCTGGTCCACGTGATCCCGCCGGACACGTCGGCGGTCGACTTCCTCGGCGCCGCGTTCGACGAGCTCGGCGACCTCGTGGACGTCGCGTACACCGTCACGGAGATGACGGACGACCAGGTGACGCTGGTGCGCGAGGGATCGGTCCGCGTCGGGGATGCGCGGGTCCCGGTGCGCGCGACGAAGACGATCGCCGTCGGCGGCGACCGTGGCGCACCGACGCTCGACGAGACCGTCACGCTCGAGAACGGCGGGGCTGCCACGATCGAGGCGACGCTCGCCATCGAGTGGGCGGTCACGATGCTCGGCGGCGGCGGGAACCCCGCCGCCTGGTACGCAGTGGACGGCATGCGGACGGCGCACGACGCATCGGGCTCGGCCGACGGGATCGACCTGATCCGGTCGGGGAACACCTACGTGGGGATCGAGGTCGCGACGCGGCCGGAGCCACCGGCAGCCGCCTTCTGGGGCCCGATCGACACCGTCTCCAACTCCGAGGGCGGCTTCGAGCGCGTCTACCAGGGCAGCGCGCTCGTGCTCACATGGCCGCTCCACCTGGCGCCCGGCGGATCGCGCACGGTCCGCGTCCGCCACGCGATCGCCACGTCTCGCGACCGCGCCGTCGAGGAGGGGCTCTGATCCTCCCGTGAGCCGCGGCCGCCTCGTCGTCCACGGTCACTTCTACCAGCCGGAACGGCGCGACCCGTTCTCCGGCCGGCTCGCGCCTGCCCGCGCCGCGGCGCCGTTCCGCGACTGGAACGAGCGGGTGGACGCGGAATGCTATCGGCCGGTGGCCGAGCGGGGCGACTTCGGACGGATCTCGTTCGACCTGGGTCCCACGCTCGCGTCGTGGCTCGAGGAGCACGACCCGGAGACGCTCGCGCGGGTCGCCGCGGACGGCGCCGACGCGATGGCGCAGCCGTTCCACCACGCGATCCTCCCGCTCGCCTCGCTCCGCGACCGCCGCACCGAGATCCGCTGGGGTCTCCGCGACTTCGCCGCGCGGTTCGGGCGGCCGGCGCGCGGCCTCTGGCTCCCCGAGGCGGCGATGGACCTCCCGACGCTCCGGATCGCGGCCGCCGAGGGGATCCGCTACACGATCCTCGCGCCGTGGCAGGCGGCCGACCACGAGATCGACACCCGCCGTCCGTACCGCGTGGACCCGGGCGGCGGACGGACCATGGTCGTCGCGTTCTACGACCGGGCTCTCTCGGCGGCCGTGAGCTTCCAGGACGAGGCGACGGCCGACGCGGACCGGTTCGCGCGGGACTGGGTCGCGCCGCGCCTCGCGGGACCGCTCCCGCTCGGGGTCGCGGACCCGCTCGTGCTCCTCGCCACGGACGGCGAGCTGTACGGGCACCACAAGCCGTTCCGCGACCTGTTCCTTCACCGGCTGGTCGCGGACGGCGCCGCGGTGCCCGACCGCGGCTTCGACATCGCCGCGCTGCACGAGGTCGTCCAGGAGGGACCGCGCGAGCCGTTCCCTCGCACGCGCCTGCGCGAGGGAACGTCCTGGTCGTGCCATCACGGGATCCTCCGCTGGCACGCCGAGTGCCCGTGCGTGGTGGATGGGCGCTGGAAGCGGCCGCTGCGCGCGGCCCTCGACCGGCTCGCCGGCGGGGTGGACGCCGTGAGCCTGAGCCTCCTCCGCGTGGCCGGCACGGACCCCCAGGTGCTCTGGGATGCCCGCGATCGCTACGTGGACGTCGTCGCCGGACGCGTGGACGCCGAGCGATCCGCGCGCGAGGCGCTCGGCAGGGACCGGTCACGGAAGCGGCGCGACCTGCTCGTCCGGCTCCTCGACGCGCAGCGCTGGCGGCTCGCGATGTTCGCGAGCGACGGATGGTACTGGGATGACCCGGCGCGCGAGGAGACCCGCCACGTCCTCCGGTGCGCGGCGAAGGCCGTCCGCGCCATCGACACGGTCGCGGGGACGCGCATCGAGCGCGAGCTGCTCGACGACCTCTCGCTCCTGTCGTCGCCGGCGCGGCGGATCGACGGCGCCGCCATCTACCGCGAGGCCCTCGGCGAGGTCGGGCAGCCGCTTCCCTGACCCCGGTGAGCCGGGGTCACCCGGGGACCGGGCTCGTCGGTCACCCGTACGAGCGGATCGCCTCGCCGAGCAGCGCGACGAAGCGCTCGCGGTCGATGTCGAGCCCCACGTGGGCGTTCGGGGGCCGGCCGGTCACCCGCCGGAGGTCCACGACCGTCCGGCCGCGCGTGAACCGACCCTGCGTCTCGATCTGGACATCGAGCGGCGCGGTGCGGACCAGGCCCGGCACGACCAGGTGGGCGACCGCCACGGCATCGTGGATCGGCGTGCCCGCCCAGCCGTATGTCCGCTCGTGGAACTCCTGGAAGAACGCGAGCAGGCCGCCCACCACCGGTCCGACACGGCTCCCCGCACGGGCGAGCTCCTCCCGCTCGCGCTCCCAGACGATCGACCGGTGGGTCACGTCCAGGCCGATCATCGTCACCGGGATGCCCGATCCGAAGACGATCTCGGCGGCCTCCGGATCGACCCAGATGTTGAACTCGGCCGCCGGCGTGATGTTCCCCTCCGTGATCGACCCGCCCATGAGGCAGATGTGGGCGATCCGGTCGCGGACGCCGCGGTGCTCCTCGAGGAGCAGGGCGACGTTGGTCAGGGGGCCCGTGGGGACGAGGACGACCGGCTCGCCCGCCCGGTCGATCCAGCGGGCCATCGCCGCCGGCGCGAACTCCCCGATCGGGGCCGAGATCGGATCCGGGAGCGTCGGGCCCTCGATCCCCGACTCTCCGTGGACGTGCGGCGCCGTGTGCAGCGGCCCCTCGAGCGGGTGGGCGGCACCCGCGGCGACCTCCACGTCCGGCCGTCCCGCGAGCGCGAGGACGCGCAGCGCCGTCTCGGTCGTCCGCTCCAGCACGGCGTTGCCGCCGACGGTCGAGATGCCGAGGACGCGCAGGTCCGGCCGCGACAGGGCGAGGAGGATGGCGACCGCGTCGTCGTGCCCGGGATCGCAGTCGATCACGATGGGGAGCGGGGTCTCCGGCGTGCCGCGGGGAGGTTGCGGCAGCGCGTCGGCGCCGGGGGCGTCGGCGAGGACGATGCCGGGCCCGGGTGCTGCGGTGCCACTCATCACGCCTCTCCGAGGACGAGCCGCCGGAGGAGCGGGATCGGCGGGGTCCCGTGGCGCAGGACCTCCTCCAGGTGCTCGCGGTAGACGAACCCCGGGGTGTCGCCGAGGTCGCCGACGACCCGGGGCGCCGGGACGGCCTCGGCGCCGCGCGGGTCGCCCGATGCGGCGGCGCGACGCCGCCGGACCTCCTGCTCGAGGTCCCACATCTCGGCGCTCCCCACGAAATAGGTGGAGAGCTGCGTGGACGACAGGCGGGCGCGATCCCACTTCCGGATCGCCTCCGACTCCTCCTGGAAGGCGCCGTCCACCATGAGGCGCATCGCCTCGTCGCGACTCATCCCGTCGGCGTGGACCCCGAGGTCCAGGAGCGTGTTCGCGACGGCTCGCAGGTAGTACTTCCAGTGGCTCAGGAGGAGCGCCGGATCGCCGGCGCCGTAGCCGGCGTCGACCATCACCTGGGTGATGTAGACCGCCCAGCCCTCGGCGAAGACGCCGCTCGCAAGGACGGCGCGCGGCAGCGACGGGCAGCGGATCGCGGCCATGAGCTGCAGGTAGTGGCCCGGGACGGCTTCGTGGACCGTGATGAGCCGGAGCATCCGCTCGTTGTGCTCGCGCAGGTACGACTCGACCTGCTCCGGCGTCCAGTCGTCCGGGACCGGCGTGATGTAGTAGAAGCTGCGCTGGCCGACGTCCAGCGGCCCCGGCGCGTCGAACATCGCGCCGGCGAGCGAGCGCAGGAAGCGGGGCGTCCACTCGATCGCGAGCGGGTCGACGGGCAGGCCCACGAGGTCGTGCGCGCGCACGAACTCCTCGATCGACGCGAGCTCCGTCCGGCAGAAGCCGAGGATCGCCTCGCCGGACGGGTGCGCCGCGCCGACCGCGTCGAGGACGGTCCGGACCGTCTCGGCGTCGGCGCCCGGGGCCGCCGCGTCGGGAAGCGGCCGGTCCGGCACCCAGGCGGGCCACGCCTCCCGCGCGAGCCTGATCATCTCGGACCGGACAGCGGCGAACTCGCCGGTCGCCCGCTCGCGGATCGCCTCCGCCGCGATCCCGCTGCGGAAGGTGTGCCGGAGCTTCCGGGCGTAGAGATCGGCACCCAGCCTGCCCTCCCCGTCCGACGCCGGGAGGACCGCGTCTTCCAGGTGCGCGCGGAATCGCTCGAGCCGCGCCCGTGCCCGCGCGGCCGCGACGCCCAGGCGCGGGCGGACGGCGGCGACCGCGGGGTCGTCCGCCGCGTCATCGGCCGCGCGCCCCGCCTCGTCCACGAGGTCGGCGATGCCCGGCAGCTGGCGGAGGGCGACCTCGGCGTGGAACCGCGAGACGGGCCGCTCGGGCGTCCCGGTCAGCGAGGCCTCGGCGGCGTCCAGGAGGGTATCGAGCCCCTCGAATCGGCCGGCGAGCGACGCGAGACGGTCGGCGAACGGAGCGAAGTCGCGGGCGAGCAGCGGGAAGATGCCGGCGCCCATGAGGTAGACCCATGCCAGCGGGTCCCAGCGGTCCTCGCGGAGATCGGTCTCCTCGAAGCGGCGGGCGGCGATCTCGTCGAGGACGAGGTCGCGGTCCACGCGGCCGTCGGGGTCCAGCGCGGTCGGCGGGACGGCATGGAGGGTCTCCTCCCACCGATCGAGGAAGGCGACCCGCTCGGCACGGCCGGCCTCGGTCATGTCCGGCCAGCGGCCGTCGTGGGCGTGCAGGCCGGCGGCGGTCGCCCCAACGGGGTCGAGCTCGAGCAGCTCGTGGACGAAGGCGTCGAGGACCGGGGCGATGTCGGTGGTGGTCACGTTCCGAGTGTAGTCCCGCCGGACGGGCGCACGAACGTGCTGCCGGGTGGCAGGGCGACGGCCGGGGCGGCAGGCCGGGCGACGGCCGGGGCGGCAGGCCGGGCAGTCGGGCGGTAGGCTGGTGCACCTGCCAATCGGTCGCCGGGGAGGGTGAGCCGACGATGTCCGACCGGATCCGCGAGGCCGCCGACGCGCTGCGCATGGCCGCCCGTCGGTACGGGACGCCCCTGTACGCGACGGATCTCGCCGCGCTCGACGACGCGGCCACCGAGGTCCGTGCGGCCTTCCCCGACCCGTGGCTCCGGGCCTTCTCCGTGAAGGCCAACGACGTCCCCGCGGTCGTCGCCGAGATCGCCGCCCGCGGGTTCGGGGCGAACGTCGTCTCGCGCGGCGAGTGGGCCATCGCGCGCCGCGCCGGCGTCGGGAACGCCGCCACGACGTTCGAGGGGATCGGCAAGCCCGACGCGGACCTCCGCGCGATCGTCCGGGCGGCGGCCGCGGGAGACCCCCTGCGCTGGGTGGCGATCGAGTCGGCGGACGAGGCCCGCGTCCTCGCCGGCCTCGCCCGGGCAGCCGGGCTCCGCGGCGGCTCGCGCCCGGAGGTGCTGCTGCGGCTCAACCCGGCGGTCCTCCCGGAGACGCACCGGGCGCTCGCGGTCGGGGCCGCGCACAGCAAGTTCGGCCTCGCCGACGACGAGATCGCGGAGGCGATCGAGGCCGGCGGGGGGCGGGACGGCCCGCTGCGCTGGCGCGGGATCCACCTGCACGTGGGCTCCCAGCTCGGTGCCGTGGACGCGTGGCGCGACGCCGTCCGCCGCGCCCTGGCCGTCGGCGCGCTGCTCCGCGGCGACGACGCGGCATTCGACACGCTCGACGTGGGCGGCGGGTTACCGGTCGCCATCGACGGCGACGATGCGTCCGTCCCGACGCCGGCGCGGTTCGCGGGCGAGATCCCGGCGCTCCTCGCGGCCGTCCCGGCCGCCCGCCGTCCGTCGCGGCTCGCGATCGAGCCCGGGCGGTTTCTCGTCGCCCGCTCCGGGTACCTCGTCGCACGCGTCCTCCACGTCCGCGAGCATCGCGGACCCGACCGCGGGCCGCTCGTCATCCTGGACGCGGGCATGGCGGAGCTCGTGCGCCCCGCCCTGTTCGGGGCGCGCCATCGCGTCGTGTCCCTCACCGCGGGTGGTCGGCCGACCGAGCCGGGCGAGCGGACGCCCGGAGCCGTCCCCACCGCGGTCGAGGGTCCGGTCTGCGAGTCCACCGACACCCTCGGCGTCCACGATCTCCCGCCGCTGCGGCGCGGCGACCTCGTCGCGATCCGCGACGCGGGTGCGTACGGCGCGTCGATGGCATCGCGCTACAACGGTCGCCCGCGGCCGCCGCAGGTGCTCATCGAGCCCGGAGGCTCGGTCGACCTCGCGCGCAGGCGCGGGAGCCTCGCCTCGCTCGCCTGAGCCGCTCGCGACTCGCGCGACGGGTCAGTCGCGGATGTGGATCGTGACCGACCCGAACGAAGCGCTGAAGCGGAGGTCGAGCCGCCCGAGGACCGGGGCCGGGAACAGGAGCCTGCCCGTGAACGGGATCGTCGTGGAGAGCGACGTGGACCACGGCGCCGGGATGTCGTCGCAACCGGAGCAGTAGACCGGGCGGCGGAGGCTCCCGTCGGGCTCGACGATCCGGAAGTCCTCGGAGGAGGCGGAGAGACCGGGCACGAGCGCCACGAGCTGGACCCGGAGGAGGACCCCCGTGTTCCCGACGGCGTCGGTGAACGGCGAGACCCACTGCACCGTGAGGTGCATCGACCCGCCGACCATGAACGTGCGGCCGACCTCGACGGGGACGGCATCACCACTCGGCGAGGGCGTCGGAGACGGCATCGGCGACGGCGAGGGCGCGACGGTGGGCGTCGGGGACGGCGACGGACCCGGCGTGACGAGGGGGCGTTCGACGAGCGGAGAGCACCGGCTGACCGGGCCAGCACGGACCAGCACGATCATCGACGACGCCGACCCGATGGCGGTCACCTCGCGGGGGGTCAGCGCGCGGCTGCGCGAGAACCTGCCCGTGGCCGTCGCGCGGCCCGCGGGCAGCGGCGCGAGGACCCGTCCGCGCGCGGCGCACGTGCCCGCCCGGATCGCGCCCGAGACCTGCGCGCGGGCCGGCAGCCCGCGCAGGGCCATCCGCATCTGTCCCGCGACCGGATCGGACGAGAAGATGACGACGACGTTCCCGTTCGCGCCACCGGGTCCCACCCGGGCCACCCACCACTGCGCGGGCTCGTACGCGGCGCCGGCCGGGCCGGCGGAGACGAGGAGGACGACGAGCACCGCCGCGAGCAGCCCCGCGGCCGCGCCGACGCGCCGGGAACGGTGGAGCACGCGATCCATGCGACGAGCCCTCCAGCGCCGTCACCGGCCACCGTGGCCGTCGGCCGGACAGCCCAACGGTACCGCGCCGCGGTCGCGGTGACCACAGGCACGGTACGCTGTCGTCGATGATGCCGTCCCTCCACCGCGCCCGCCGGCTGATCGCCCTCCTCGCCGCACTCCCGGTCGCCCTGGCGGCGGGCGCGGGTGGCGCCGCCGCGGCCGACCTCACCCAGCACTCCGTCCCCGGCACGGTCGTGTACGTCGAAGCTGGAGTCCTCGGATCGACGACCGGGACCGTCATGCCCGGCATCCTCGCGACGCCGGCCGTCATCTCGGGGCTCGACCCGGTCGTCTACGTCCAACGGGTGCCGGACGCGGCGGCGGCGAACGCGCCGCCGGTCGGCCCGCCGTGGCCGAAGCCCGAGGATGGCCGACGCGTCTACGACTACGCCGGGGTCTTCTCGGCCGGGACGGTCGCGGCGACCGAGGCGGCGATCGACCGGATCGAGGAGCGGACCGGCGCCCAGATCGCCGTGTACACCCAGGTCAAGCCCGGCGCGGATGCCACATCCACCGAGCAGGACGCGATCTCGCTGATGGACACGTGGGGGGTCGGCAGGAAGGGCTTCGACGACGGCCTCGTGATCCTCTGGAACCTCGATGAGTCGCTCCGCCACGGCCAGGTGCAGCTGTACGCGGGACCCGGCTACCGGAACATCGTCAGCAACGAGCAGCGCCAGTCGATCTACGAGAACGACATGCTGCCATACCTGAGCGGCGACGACCTCGACGGCGCGATGACGATCGCGATGCAGAGGCTCGAGGAGCTCACGACCACCGAGAATGCCGGGCGCCTCCAGCTCTACCGCCAGCTCAACGCGGTCATCGGGCTCATCGGGGTCATCGTCTTCCTCCTCCTCGCGGGCTGGCCCATCCTCACGTGGTTCCGTCGCGGGCGCGACCCCATGGTCACCCAGAGCGAGTCGATGCTCATGCCGGACCCGCCGGCCGAGATGACGCCGGCGCTCGGATCGGTGGTCGAGCACGGACGCTCGTCGCGCCGCGCCCTGACCGCGGCCATGCTCGACCTCGCCAGCCGTGGCGAGCTCGCATTCGAGCAGGAGGAGAAGGGCGTCCTCATCAAGTCGAAGAAGCTCGCGATCCGCCTGGCGCGCCCCGACCTGGACGACCCGCGGGTGGTCCTCAACCGGCGCCCGGCGACGGGCCCCGCGGAGGACTACCTCCTCACGCAGGTCCGCGGCCTCGCCGGCTCGGACGACCAGGTCTCGCCGGACGAGCTCCTGAAGCTCGGTGCGAAGGTCGGCAAGTTCGACACGATGCTCGAGCAGAGCGCGACCGGCCTCGGCTGGTTCGCTGCCCCACCCGGGAAGGTGCAGGGGAAGTGGGCGGGCCTGGGCTCGCTCGAGCTGATCGGCGGGATCGTGGTCCTCGTCCTCGGGTTCGTGATCCCGGCGAGCGGCGTCGCGGTCGTCGGAGGGGGAGCGGTGGCCGCCGGCATCGTCACGCTCGTCGCCGCGGCGGCCATGCCCGCGCGGACGCAGAAGGGCGCCCTCGCGCGGGTCTGGCTCGACGGGTACCGCCGGACCCTCAAGGCCACGATGGAACGGGCACGGTCGATGGACGAGGTGGTCGCCACGTCCGGCCTGACCTGGCTCGAGACGGCCGATCGCGCGGTCGCGTGGGGGACGGCACTCGGTCTGCAGGACGAGATCGAGCAGGTCCTCGAGCGCAGCGTCGAGGACGTCCGCGAAGGAAGGGCGTCCGCGGCCTGGTTCCCTATCTGGTACTCCTCGGCCGCCGACCGCGGAGGGTGGGGCACCTCC
Organism: uncultured Chloroflexia bacterium; assembly: GCA_963717255.1. Lineage (GTDB taxonomy): Bacteria > Chloroflexota > Limnocylindria > Limnocylindrales > CSP1-4 > CAIYQJ01. The sequence continues at coordinate 87,156 of CAVQVT010000014.1, forward strand.
GGCGCAGGGGGCGTCGCGCCGGGCCTGATGTCGGCCTCGGCCATCCCCGACTTCGGCGGGATGATGGCCGCCCTCGGGACGATCGGGGACTCGCCGTCCTCATCGGGCAGCGGCGGCGGCGGGTTCGGCGGTGGAGGATCCGGCGGGGGCGGAGGAGGCGCGGGCGGCGGATTCTGAGGCCGCCGGCCCGGACGCCGGGCGCCCGCGGGCGGGCCTCCGGCGGGTAGACTGCGCGCATGGGTGCGGTCGACACGATGGAGATCTTCTTCGAGCGCCTGAACGGTGGGGACCGGGAGGGCGCGGTCGCCCTGCTCGACGAGCGCGTCGAGATGCGTGTGCACGTCGGGGAGGGCGCTCGCGTGCTGCGCGGGTCGGAGCAGGTCGGCGGCTGGTTCCTCCGTGCGGACGCCGGGCTGAAGATGGTCCCCGGCGACGTGCGCGACCTCGGCAACATGTACGAGGCGGACATCGTCGCCGTCCGGCCGGGCGCCCCGAGCCAGCACCTCGACGCCACCTTCCGGATCGAGGCGGGGAAGATCACGACGATCAACCTCTCGCCGCGCTGACGCGCGGGCCCGGGGCGCCCGGTGCGCGTCGCGGCGGCGCGACCACGCGCGTCAGGGTGCGGGGGTCACCTCGGGGGTGCCCGCGTCCGGGATGACGGACGACGCCGGCAGCGGGATCACGAGGACCTGACCCACCTGGAGCTGGTTCGGATCCTTGAGGTCCGGATTCGCGGCGAGGATGTCGTCCACGCTGACCTTGTACTTCGCGGCGATGCCCGAGAGCGTGTCGCCGGCCTTGACCTTGTACGTGAAGGGGGTCGGCGACGGGACGGGCGTCGGTGCGACCGACGGCTCCGCCGACACCCCGGCCGTCGCCGCCGGGGTCGGGCTGGCATCGGCGCCGCCACCTCCCCCGCCGAGGAGGAAGGGCGGGATGAGGAAGAGCGCGACCGCCGCGAGCGCGAGGAGCCCCGCCCACATCAGCACGCGCGGGACGCCGCGCGGGACGCGGCGCTGCCCGCCGCCGCTCGACTTGATCGCGGGATAGGCCTCGAACCGCCGCGGGCGCTCCCAGGCCGGCGCCGCGGGGTCCGCCGCACGCTGCGGCAGGGGCCGCGCCTGCCCGGAGGAGGACGGCTTCGAGCGGCCGAGCCCGAACCGCGACGAGCCTGAGCCGCCCGACTCCCTGGCCGCGCGCGCGATCCGGGCGGCGGCGGCCGCCTCCACCGGGTCCTCCCAGGGCTCATCCTCGGCGGGCACGTCCACGTCCGGCTCGACCCACAGCGCGTCGGACGACGGTGCCGGCCGGGACGTGGACGGCGGCGGGCCGGTGCGGCCGGAGACCGGCTGCGCACGCGGCGTGGCCGAGGACCGCGGCGCCGGCAGGGGCACGGGCGCGGCCGGTGCGGCGGCGGCGCCGCCCGACACGAGGTCCCCGAGGTCGTCGTCCTCGTACCCGGACATCCCGCCGATGAGCGCGGCGGACCCGGCCGCGGCTGCGACCGATGCGGCCCCGGTGGCGCCGGCAGCCGGCATCCCTGCCCCCGCGCCCCGCGGCGCCGGGGCGGAGGGCGGCACGTTCGGGGTCGGCCGCGGCGTGCGACCGGCGAGGAAGGCGGGTGTCTCACCGTCGTCGGCGTACGGGGATCCGGCCGGGCCGGCGGGGGGCGGGGCCGGCGTCCACGACGACGCCGCGCCCGGCGCGGAGGCGTCCTCCGCGGCCGCGCCCGCGGCCGCCTCGGCGATCCACGGCGGCGGCGCCTGCCATTCGGGGACGGGCTGCGACGGGCCTGCCGGCTGCGGCGTGCCCGGCATCGCGTGCTCGGGCGGAACCGCGTACGCGCCGCCCACCGCGGCGAACCCGCCGGTCGTGCCGGGGGGCGGACGGTCGGCCGGGTAGGCGCCACGCGGTGTCACGGGGGCATCCGTCCGGCGGATGGTCGGCCGCTTCACGGCGGCCGCCTCGCGTGCCGCCCACGACGCGAAGGTCGGGCATTCGCCGAAGGCGCCACCCAGGCAGAAGAGCTCCTGGTGGCTGATCGCGCGCGGGGCCGGCCGCTGGTCGGCGAAGCACCGGTGGCGGTGGTCGGGCCGGTCGGACCGGTAGTCGCGGTCGTCCTCGAACGCCAGGAACGGACACGCAGTGGTCCGCTCGGCGGGGCTGCGATCGGTCATCTCGGGCATCATACCCGCGTCGTGCACCGGCGCCACCGACCCGGTCGCCCCCCGTCACAGCCCCGAGGTTCCCATGCAGCCTTCCCGCCCGGCCTCGTCCCGCCCCGCCGGCCGGGCACTCTCGCGCGCCGCCGTCGTCCTCGCTTCCTTCGCGGCTCTTGCGTCGGTGTCCACCGTCCCGGTCGCGGCCGGCGAGACGGCAGCGGCCGTCCCGGCCCCGGTCGCAGCGGCCGCCTCCCCCGCGGTCGAGCGCATCGCGCTGGCGGCCCCTGCCGGCCTCCGCGTCTCGGGCACGGTCACCGCCGCCGCCGGACCCGTGGCGGGCGCGGTCGTCACGGCGTGCCCGTCGCCGGCGCCCGCCACGACCGTCCCGGTCGCCTGCAAGGGTGGCCTCACGACGGCCGCGGGCACCTGGACGATCACTGGGCTGGCACCCGGGCGGTACACCGTCCGTGCCGCGCCCCCGGCGTCGGCCGGGACCGCCGCGGCCGCAGGGTACGTGGGAGCCGCCGGCTACGTGGCGGCGCGCGGGGCCGCGCAGGCCCTGGGCGTCACCGCGGACCGGACGGGCGTGGACCTCGCGCTCCCGGCCGGCCGGATCATCGCGGGCTCGGTCGTCGCGGACGGCGGCCGGGCCGTCCGCGACGCGTTCGTGGAGGCGTGCGCCGCAGACGCGCCGGCCGGCGTCGCCTGCACCGGGGCGTACACCGCCCCGGATGGGACCTTCTCGATCGGGGGGCTCGGGGCCGGCGCCTACACCGTCGGCGCGCAGGCGCCCACCGGCTCGGGCCTCGTGAGCGGATACGTCACCTCCTCCGGCGTCTCCCCGGCGACCTCATCCGCCCGCCGCGTGGATGCGGGCTCGGCCGCGCTGACGATCGAGCTTCCGCGGGGCCGCAGCGCGCGCGGCGTCGTGACGCTCGAGAAGGCCGGGATGGCGGCGCCCGGCCAGGTGCTCGCCCAGGCGTGCGCGGACACGGCGTGCGTCTACGGGCCCGCCGCATGGACCGACGAGGACGGCCGGTTCGCGATCCCCGGGCTGGGCACCGGGACGTACGTCATCTCCTTCAGCCTGCCCTCCACCCCCACACACGTGAGCGGGTATCGGGGCGAGGGCGGCTTCACGCCGAGCCGCGTGACGGCCGCCCGGGTCTCGGTCGCCGGCGGCGACGTGGGCGCCCTCGACGTGACGCTGCCGCTCGCGGTCGCGCGCATCGAGGGCGCCGCGACCGGTGGTGGAACGCCGCTGCGGGGCGGCGTCGTCGTCGCCTGCGGTGCGGCCGGGACGTGCGTCTGGACGCGGACCCTCCTGCGCGACGGCACGTATGCCCTGGGGCTCCCCTCGGCCGGGCCGTGGACGGTCGCCGTGCGAGCCCCCGGGACCTACACGGTCGGCCTCCCGCTCGCGTGGACGGCCGGCATGGTCGTCCCGGTCGAACCGGTCGCGATGGACGGCTATGTCGGCGACGGCGGCTTCACGCCGGACGCCGCGCGGGCCGCGGCCGTCACCGTGGGCGCCCCGGACCGGACGCGGCCGACGATCACGGCCCGCGCGCCGAAGCCGAACGCGACGAAGGTCGCGACGAGCACGCGCGTCGTGGTGCGGTTCAGCGAACCCGTCACCGGCGTCGCCGCGAAGTCGCTCGTCCTGCGCGACGCCGTCACGCGGAAGGCCGTCGCAGCGACCGTGACGTACGACGCGGCGGGCCGGACCGCGACGCTCCGCCCGAAGGCGGCACTGACGAAGGGGCGCCGCTACCAGGTGCTCGTCGCCGGCACGATCGCGGACTACGCCGGGAACCGGCTCGCGCCGTCCACCTGGGCGTTCACGACGAAGCGCTGACCGACTCCGGGGCCGACCCCTGCGCGGCCGAGGCGCAGCGGCCACGGGCGCCGCCCGGCCGCGGTACGCCGAACGGGCCATTGCCTGGTGGCGGGCCGGGGAGCAGCGTCGCCGCCATCGGGCACGCCGCCCGGCTGTGCCCGGCTGGAAGGCGTGGAGGGCAGCGCACATGTTCGCCCGGAGACTGGTCGTCGGAGCGGCGTTGGCAGGCCTCGTGGCCGTCAGCTCCGCCATCGTCGCGACCTCGGTGGTCGACGCGGCCCCCAAGTACATCGTCTGGCTCAGCCCGCGAGGCTTCGTCACTGGTCAGAACCTCGCCGGCGGCAACCTCACCCTCACCTCGCCGAGCGGGGACGAGGAGCACATCACGACGGACAAGGCCGGCGACCTGCAGTGGGTGAACTACCCGCTGCAGCTTCCCAACGACCGGAAGATCGTCCAGGTGATCGTCTGCTACAAGCTCGATGACGCGACGAGCTTCATCTCACAGGTGCGGCTCGGCATGTCGACGATCCCACCGACGGCCACCGTCATGTACGACGACGGCACCGACCTGACGAGCACCGCCGGCGCCTGTCGGAGCGGCATGGTGGTCTCAGGCATCTCGATCAAGGGCGAGATCACGCTGGGGCTCCGCCTGAACTTCGCGTCCACGAACCACGCCATCGACGTGGGGGCGATCGGGATCGTCACGAAGTAGCGACCGGACTCCCGGGTCGCGGGTCCGTGTCGGGGCCGGCGACCCGGGGGGCCGCAGCGAACGCCATCCGTTCCCGGCCGTGCGGCGCGGCTCGCCAGCGCCGCCAGAGGACCGCGCCGGCCGCGGCCGCCACGACCACGTAGCCTGCGGGCAGGGCCCACGCCGGGATCCCGCCCTCCGGCGGCGGCACGCGGAGGAGCTGGTCCGCCGCGCGGAACGCGAGGAAGCCCGCCGCGAACCCGAGCGCGGGGACACCGGGCGCCGCCCCCCGACGCGCCAGCGCCCACGCGAGGGCACCGCAGGCGAGGACGGCGGCGATCTCGTACAGCTGGGTCGGGTGGACGGGAGCCGATTCCTCCGCGAACGAGAGGAAGCCGAACCCGCCCGGCGCGGATGCATCGAGCGCGCCGGCCCGCGGCGGGAAGACGACGCCCCACGGGAGGTCGGTCGCGATCCCGGCGCAGCACCCGTTGAGGAAGCATCCGATCCGGATGAGGACGATCCCAGCCACGACCGCCACGACCGCCCGGTCGGCGAGGCGCGCCGGCGAGATGCGCCAGGCACGGGCCGCCACGACAAGAGCCGCGGCGCTCCCCGCGAGCAGGCCTCCGTACAGCGCGAAGCCGCGGAAGCGGACCTCGACGATGCGGCCCGGGTCGGCGGCGTAGGCCGGCCAGTCCAGGACCGCCGAGAGGAGCCGGGCCCCGACGAGCCCCGCGACGACCGCGACGCCCAGCCCGGCGATCGCCGCGACCCACCCGACGCCCAGACCCCTCGCCGCCCGCACGCCGAGCGCGAGCGCGACGACCGCGGCCAGGCTGACGAACGTCGCGTACGCCGAGAGCGTCACGGCCGTCCCGCCGAGGTCGAAGGTCGCGAGGATGGGCTGCATCGCGCGCCTGCGTCCGATCGCTCGCTCGCGCTGGCCGGGCCGCTCAGGCCTGCCGGCTCACGGTCCAGACGCCGGTCATCGTGACGCCCTCACCACCGACGCTCGTCGTGCCCCGGATCGTGAGGACGTCGCCGTTCCGCGACGCGGTCCCGGCCATCGCCCCCTGCCCGTCCTCGCTCACGAACTCCAGCCGGTTCCCGGCATACGTCACGTCGGCGCTCGACGGCTCGCTCTTGAGCGGCTTCCCGTTCTTGTCCTTGATGACCGAGTAGTCGATGAAGACGGTCGCCGTCCCCTTCCCCTTGTCGTCCACCGAGATGTCGAGCGTCATCGGGACCGCCTTGCCGACCAGCTGGTTCAGCGCGTCCGTCAGGTCGCAGCCCTCCTCCTCCGCCGCCTTCTCGGCCTCGGCGCGGAGCTTCGGGTCGATCGAGACGTCGGTCACGGTGAACGTGCCCGTCCACTTCCCGTTCACGTCGATCTGCTCGTTCCACCACTCCGCCGTGTAGGGCGCCTGGCCCGTCTCGTCCCACATGTAGGCGCGCGGGTCGCCCGGGTCGGGCCGGATCAGCTTCATGTTCTCCACCGCCTGCGCGAGCGGCTGGATCTTCCCCTCCTCGTCGACGACGTACGGCTTCCCGCCGATGACGACCTCGGCCCATGCGTGGGGGGAGTCCTTGTCCACGACGTAGCCGAAGACGCCCTTCGCCGGGTAGCCGAGGGCGCGGAACATGGACACCATCGCGTTCGTGACGTCCGTGCAGTCGCCCGAGAGGTTCCCCTTGGTGAGGTAGTCGGCCGGCTTCTGCCAGCCCTTGCCCGGAGCCGTCGAGTACTTGCCCTCGAACGTCGTGGGCGAGCCGTCCGGACCGGTGACCGAGACCGGCACCGGCTTCTTGTCGGCGTTCTTCTTCAGGTAGTCGGCGACCTTCGCTGGATCGGTCAGGGGGACACCGCCGACGTTCGCCGACTGGCCCGTCTTCCGGACGGTGGGATCGTCCGGTGTCACCCACTTGGGTGCGGTCTTCTCGCTGATCGCGTCGCTCTTCACGCCCTCGCCGCCGTATGCCCACTTGATCACGCGGTTGATGACGATGCCCGCCGCGGTGGCGGCGAGGATCGTCGTGAAGACCTCCCCCTCGAATGCCTCGACGCCGAACGTCACGGTGTGCGCGACCGGGTCGACCGTGCCTCCGGCGACCGCCCAGTGCGTCCCGGTCCAGTACGCGGCGGTGATCTGCGCCGGATCCGTCCCGACGGGGACGTTCGCCGGGTCGAACGGGAGCGTGATGACGGCCGGCTGCGCGAACGTCGTCCCGGACGGGCCGAAGTCGTACGACTTCCCGATCGCGATCGCCGGCGCGTCGGTCGACGCCGCGGGCGCGAAGACGCTCATCCCGAACGGCGCACCGAGGCGCGCGACGACGACCTCGGTGTCCTGCGACACGCCGCCCGCCGGGACGATGACGGTCACGCCGTCCGCGGCGATCGACGCGCCGGCCGGGGTCACCGTGCTCGTGCTCACGACCTCCGTCGGCACGTCGATGACGGTCGGGGCGTCCACGACGGTCTGGACCAGCGGAGCGCTCGGGGCGGGCGTCGGGGTGATCGGCGCCGCCGTCACGGACGCGGGCGCCTGCGTGGCGCCGGCCACCGGCGATGCGGGAGCCGGCGTGGCGGTCGCGCCGCAGCCGGCGAGAAGGACCGCGGTGAGCAGGGTGGCCGCGACGGCGCGCTTCGACATCCGGTGGCTCCTCCGAGCGCGGGACGCGAAGGGCTGGGGACCGACGCTCCGAGTGGACCCCGGCACGCGGACCCGCCGGAAGTGCCGGACGGGGAGGCCGGAGGGGACCGAATGGCGCATCCCGGCGATGCGCCGTCGCCGGTCGCCCCGGGACACGAAGCGCCCCCGCGACCGGTTCCGCGGCCCGGGGGCATGGCCCGGCGGTGGCTGCCGCCGAACGAGTGCAGCGTACTCCCACCCTGTGATTGACAGCCTCTCCCCTCCCCCGGACACTTCGGGCACGGGCCCGACGGCGCACGATCGCGCCCCGCCGCGCCACCGAGGCGAGACCCCGGCCCGACCGCACCGCGAAGAGGGAGCCCAGATGTCCCGGATCTCGTCCCTGCTCACCCCCAGGACCGTCGTCCGCGCGCACTGCGACGTGCCGTGCGGCATCTACGACCCCGCCGGCGCACTGCTCGGCGCGAAGACCGTCGCCCGGATGGTCGAGATCATCGGCGGGATCCCCGACGAGGGCCGCACCGTCGCCGATCGGAACAAGTTCATCCGTGCCGTCATGGTCAAGGAGCAGCACGCGGAGCTCGTGAAGCGCGACATCCAGGTCATCTGGAGCGACTACTTCAAGCCCGAGCACGTGGAGAAGTTCCCGCAGATCCACGAGCTCACGTGGTCGATCCTCAAGCTGGCCGGCAAGAACAAGCAGAACGTGGACGCCGAGGCGGCCGCGCAGCTGATCGCCAAGGTCGAGGAGTTCGGCGCGATCTTCTGGGAGACGAAGAAGTAGCCCACGGGACCGACTCCGCAGGACCCGGCGGACCGGAAGGCGGCACCCCGCCGGAGCCGGGCCCGGGCGCGGAGAAGATCCGACGACGGCGGCCCTGGCGGGCCGCCGTCGCGGAGGAGAGCATGTCCCCGGGGATCCTGCCCGGGGACTTCCTCCTCCTCGACCCCACCGTCCGCCGCTGGCCGCGCCGCGGCACGGTCGTCGTCATCCGCGAGCCCGACAGCGAGGTGCTCGCGATCAAGCGTGTCGTCGCGCGGCCGGGCGACCACGTGCGAACGCCCGAGGGCCTCGTCCATCTCGATCGGCACGAGGCGTGGCTCCTCGGCGACGCGCTCGACCGCTCGATCGACTCGCGGTCGTACGGCCCGGTGTCGGCCGACCACCTCGTCGCCCGGGCGTGGTTCCGGTACTGGCCGGCCGGCCGGATGGGGCGGGTCCGGTGACCCGGGCGGGGCGCGTGTCCGTGAGCGCGCCCCGGTGGGCGCCGGAGCGCGGCGCCCGGCAGGACCCGTGACCGGCGATCCGCGTCTCGCCGGCATCGGGCTCTCGCGGCCGGCCCACCTGGCCGCCTGTCTCGGCCTCGGGGCGGTCGTCGTCGCGGCGGACCTCCTCGTGGAACCGGTCGTCCCCGTGCTCGTCGCCCTCATCGGCGCGGCGGCGGTCGCCGGGTTCCTCCGGCCCGACGGGATCGTGGCGGCAGGTCTCGGCGTCGGGCTCGCGGTCCCCGGGGTCCGCGTGGCGGCGGCGCTGCTCGGCGTGGACCTCGCGCTCCCGACGGAACCTCCCGGGCTCCTCGGAGCGGCATCGCTGGTCTTCCTCGTCGTGCCGGCGCTGTTCGCCGCGGTGATCGGCGGGTTCGCGCGGCGCACCCTGGAAGAGGAGCGCCTCCGGCAGCGCTGACGCTGCCGGAGGCGCGACGGACGTCGAGCGGGCCGCGCGCCGTGCCGCGCGGCCGCGTCAGGCGGCCGAGGGGACTTCGGCGGAGGGGCCGGTCGGGTCGGCGGGCGGGAGGGTCGGAGAGCCGCGCCGGGCGAGCCGCCGCACGATGAAGAGGAGCGGCAGGAGGACGAGCAGACCCACGAGGAGGATGGGGAGCCCCACGATCGCGAGCCAGATCGCGGCCGATGCGATCGACTGGCCGAGTCCCACGAGAGTGGCCGTCGCGTCCGCGACGACGGTCGCCGGGTCCCAGGCGTTCGTGACGGCCTGGACCGGTGCCGGCGCCAGCGCGAACGATGTCGTGAGCGTCCCCTGGGCGGCCTGGTCCGCGAGGTTGTCGCGCTGCGCCTGGAGCTGCTCGATCTCGCCCTGGACGGTCGTGAGCTCGTTCTGGACCGCGAGGATGTCGGGGATCTTCACCGCCTGCTCCATGACGCCGAGCAGCTGGGTCTCGGTCGCCCGGAGGTTCTTCAGCCGCGCGTCGAGGTCGACCACCTGCGCGGTCACCTCGTCGGCGGAGGTCTGCTCCGCCAGCACCTTGGTGCCGAGCGCGCGGAGCTGGGCGAGCGTGGCGTCCCACTTCGCCGCCGGGATCCGGAAGGTCAGGCTGGCGAACGGCCGGTCGCCGTCGAGCGAGCGCTGGGAGCCGGCCACGTAGCCGCCCGCGCCGGTGACGACGGCGGTCGCGTCGGCGATCGACCGATCGACGTCCGCGACCTGGAGGTCCATCATCCCGGTCCGGACGATCATCGGGCCCGTCGCGTTCGCCGCGTCGAGGGCCTGGTCCCCGGGGAGCGGCGCAGATTCGGACGTGCCGACAGTGCCGCCGCCTTTCGCGCCCTCCACGGGCGGAAGGGGCTGCTCGGCGATGATCGTGCCGCCGTCCGCGCCGGAGCTCGTGCGACCCAGGTCGCTGGTCGCCGCGCCGGCACACGCGGCGAGCAGGAGGGTGGTCAGGAAGAGGGCGGTCGCGGCCGCGGCGAGGGGGGCGAGGCGCTGCGGCCGGCGCGAGATCTGTCGTCGCATCGAGGGCCTCCGCCGGTCCCGCCGGCGCTGCTCCCGGGCTCCTGGCCCGGTTCGTCACGCAGGGGACGCCGCGACGGGGAGATGGGTTCCCGCCGCCGGGCCGTCCGGAGTGACGAGCGGCCCGGTCGTGCCCGCCGGGGCCCGGCCGTCAGACCCCGACGGGCGGTGCCTCCGCCTGCGCGAGCGGGAGCCCGGCCGCGCGGACGTCCTCCGCGAACGCGGCCTGCGTCTCGAGATCCACGGATCGCTTCCCGAGGAACGCGATGAGCCGGTCCAGGCCGACCTCGGCATACCGCGCGAGCGCCTCCACCCGCTCCTGCCCTTCGGTCACGAAGAGGCGGTCCGGGGCGTACAGCGAGAGCCGGAGCGTCGCCGGGTCGCGGCCGATCTCCTCGCAGCGCTCCCGCGCGACGGCCATCGCCTCGGCGGTGGCCGCGGGGTCGAGGAAGACGAGGTTCAGCTCGTCGGCGAACCGCGCCGCGAGCCGGAACGTGACGCGGCGGCCGTTGCCGCCCACGACGATCGGGACCCGCGGGGGCTGCAGGCCCTTGGGGACGTTGATCGCGCCCTGGACGGACGCGTGCTCCCCGAGGTAGGTCGCGCGGCCGGGACCGAGCATCCGCGTGATGACCTCGAGGTGGTCCGCGAACATGGCGAGGCGCGTCGGCGTATCCGGGAACCCGTAGCCGTACGCGACCCACTCGTCCTCCTTCCAGCCGGCCCCGATCCCGAGCTCGAAGCGGCCGCCGCTCACGACGTCGAGGGTGGACGACATCTTCGCGGTGAGGGCCGGGTTGCGGAAGCCGGTGCAGACGACCATGTGGCCGATGCGGGCCCTCTCGGTGGCCTGCGCGAGGGCGCCGAGCATCGTGAACGACTCGAACGTGATCTCGTCGGTCGGTTGCGGGACCGTGGTGAAGTGGTCGAAGACCCACAGCGATTCGAAGCCGAGGCGTTCTGCGTCGCGCGCGAGCGCGACCGACCGCTCCCAGGCGGCGCGCGGCTCCCAGCCGTCGTACTCGCCCTTCCACCCCTGCGGGACCATCAGGCCCACGTGCATGCTCATCGACACCCTCGCACCCGCGCGGACCTGGGGGCCCGGGGCCCGGGCGCGCCCACGCAGGTCCGCGGGCGGGACCGTGCGGGGCGGATCGCGGCGGGCCGACGGGCGGCCGTCGCATCGACGGCGAGCCTATCATCGGGACCGTGGATCCGTCCGAGCGGGCCCGCTACCTCTCCGCGCTGAGCCAGGTCGGCGGGCGACCGGGGCGGCTCGACCGCGCCGTCCGACTCGTCGTTCGGGCCGGATCCACGCTCGTCGGCTGGCGCGTGCGCGCCGAGGGACTGGACCTGCTCCCGCGCGGACCCGAAGGGCGGATCGTCCCCTGCGTCGTCGCCGCGGCGCCGCACAGGGGCTGGCCGGACCCGTTCCTCGTCCTCCTGGCCTGGCCGCGCGACGCCCCGCGGCTCGCCTGGTTCGGCGACGAGGTGACGATGGCACGGTCGTGGTGGCGCCGGCGGCTCCTCCCCCGACTGGGGATGATCCCGATCCCGGCCACGCCGTCCGTCGCTGCGGTGCGAACGCACCTCGACGCGGCGCGCCTCGTCCTCGGTCGCGGATGCGTGCTCGTCGTGTTCGCGGAGAAAGGGCCGCCGAGCCCACGCGGCCGGACACGGACGATCGCGCCCGGTGCCGCCTGGCTCGCGCTGGCCGGCGACGTCCCGCTCGTCCCGGTCGCGCTCGCGGGCTTCCTCGAGACCGGGCTCGGGACCCGGTTCCGCGTGCGCGTCCTCGCCCCGATCGGTCCCGGGACGGGAGCCGCGTCAGGGGGCGAGGCGACGGGCACGCGCGCCGGCGAGCCAGATCGGCGGCGCCTGCAACGCGAAAGGCCGGGCCCTGACCGCCGTGCTCGCGGCGGCGCTCGCCGACCCGGTCGCCGAGCTGGAGGCCGCCAGCGTCCGCGAGAACGGGCGCCGCCCGATGCCCGGCCTGCGCCGGCTCTTCCGCTGACGGGCGCACCGGTGACGGGGCGGATGCTTTTATCTAGCACCCGGCCGCCGGCCGGCAAGGTCGCGGCCACCCGTGCGCGGCGCCGGTCGTCAGGCGCGCCCGACGAGCATCTCCCCCATCTCGGCGATCATCGCGAGGTCGGTCGGGATGAAGTCCTGGAGGACGATCCGCTCCGCGCCGGCGTCGGCGTAGCGGCGCACCATCGCACGCGCCTCGTCGGGCGTCCCGATCACCCAGCGCTCGCGGCGTGCGTCGAGCCAGTCGGCTGCGTCGGCCGTGCCGACCGCGCGCGCGACGGTCGCGAGTCGCTCGTCCACGGCCGCCGCGTCGCGCCCCACGATGACGCCGGCCATGACCGACCGGTGGAGCGTGGCCGGGTCGCGTCCCGTGGCGATGCAGGCGTCGTCGAGCCGCGCGAACTTCTCCCGCGCCGTCTCCGGCGGGGCGCCGCTCAGGTTGAACTCGTCCGCCCAACGCGCCGCGATCCGGAACCCGCGGGGCGTCCCGTCGCCGCCGACGACGATCGGCACCATCGGAGACGGCTTCGGCCGGAAGCGGGCGTCGTCCACGCGGTATGCGGTGCCCCCGAAGGTCCAGCCGTCGGGCCCCTCCAGCAGGCCGCGGACGATCGCCAGCTGCTCCTCGAGGAGGTCCGCGCGCCGCTCGATCGGCGGGAACTCGAACCCATGGCGCCGGTGCTCGTCCTCGTGCCAGCCCGCGCCCATCCCGAGCTCGAGGCGACCGCCGCTCATCTCCTGGACGGTCGAGGCCAGCTTCGCGAGGTTGCCGGGGTGGCGGAAGGTGACGGGCGAGACCAGGACACCGAGCCGGATGCGGTCGGTCTCGCGCGCGAGGCCGGCGAGGACCGCCCAAGCGTCGGTCGTGGGGCCATCGCTGCCGCCGGGGAAGCTCTCGTAGTGGTCCGACCGGAGGAAGGTCTCGAAACCGGCCGCCTCCGCATGAAGGGCGATCGCGAGCTGGTCGGCGTAGGAGAGCCCCATCTGGGGCTCGGTCATGAGGGCGAAGCGCATCGGATCCTCCTGGGGTCGGACGGCGTCCGCACGGTACACCCGCGACGCCCGCCGGGCGGGCGGGGCGGCGGGCGGGCAGACGCGGGGCGCGGGAGCCGGGGTCACGGGAGCCGATACTTCAGGTTGACTCAATCATTCAGGTCGCCTATCCTTCCCGCCCGTGACCCACCCTGCACCGCCGCCCGTGCCCGCCGCGAGACGCAAGGCGCCCGCGCCGGCAGCCGCCGCCTCCGCGACGGACGCGGCGCTGCGCGCCGACCTCGGCGACCGCCTCGCCCGTGCGCTCGCGCGCCGGCGGGGCGAGTACGTGACCGGCCTCGTACGTGACGGCGTGAGCGCGGCCCAGATGAGCGTCCTGCTGCGGCTCAGGTATCTCGGCGACGTGTCGATCACGGGGCTGGCGGACCTCCTGGGGCTGGGCCTCCCGAACGTCACCGGGCTGGTGGACCGGCTGGAGGAGCGCGGCCTGGTCGAGCGCCGGCGCGACCCCGCCGACCGGCGGGTCGTGCGCGTCCACCTGACGGCGGCCGGCGGCCGTATCCCGGACGGGATGGAGGGCCTGCAGCGCGACGTCCTCGGACGCGTCCTGCAGGCGATGGACCGCGAGACGCTCGTGCGATGCCTCGCCGTCCTCGACGAGGTCGAGAAGGAGGCCGGCCCCGCGCCATCCGATCCACGATGCGCCGGTCGCGTCCGGCGTGAGAGTGCCTGAGGAGAGCATGGAAGCGACACCCGTCCCGGAGACCGGCGCGCCCGGCGGCTACAGCGGCCACGGCTGGCGGCCGGCCATCGAGGTCTCGCACCGCGCGCGGATGGAGATCCTCGGCGCCGTCCTCCTCGCGCTCCTCCTCGGCGCGCTCGACCAGACGATCGTCGGGACGGCGCTGCCGACCATCGTCACCGACCTGCGCGGCAACGACCTCTACACCTGGGTCGTGACGATCTACCTCCTCACGAGCACGATCTCGGTCCCGTTCTACGGGAAGCTCTCCGACCTGTACGGGCGGAAGCCGCTCCTGATCATCGGGATCGTCATCTTCCTCATCGGATCGGCGCTCTCGGGCCTCTCGCAGACGATGGAGCAGCTGATCCTCTTCCGCGGCATCCAGGGCCTCGGCGCCGGTGCGCTCTTCCCGATCAGCCTCGCGATCATCGGCGACCTGTTCAGCCCGCAGGAACGCGGCAAGTACCAGGGACTCTTCGGCGCCGTCTTCGGCGTCTCGGCGCTCGTCGGTCCCGCCCTCGGCGGGTTCATCACCGACACGTGGAGCTGGCACTGGGTCTTCTACGTGAACATCCCGGTCGGCATGGTCTCGCTCTACTTCATCGTCCGGCTGCTCCCCACGGTGAAGCGGGCGGACGCCACGCGGACGTTCGACCTCCTGGGCGCATCGGTCTTCGTCGTCGCGATGGTGCCGTTCCTCGTGGGCCTGACGAACGCGCAGAGCGGCGAGTGGACGGACCCGACGGTCGGCGGGTTCATCATCTTCGGCCTGGCCGCGTTCCTCGTGTTCCTCGTCATCGAGTGGAAGGCGAAGGAGCCGATCGTCCCGCTCGACCTCTGGCGCGGACGGACGTACGCAGGCTCGATCGTCGCGACGTTCTTCGCGGCGTTCGGCTTCTTCGCCGCGACCGTCTTCCTGCCGCGCTTCTACCAGGTGGTCCTCGGCGAGAGCGCGACGATGAGCGGCTACGAGCTGTTCCCACTCCTGATCGGCGTCATCGGGTCGAGCATCCTGTCGGGGCAGATCGTGGCGCGGACGGGGAAGTACAAGCTCCTCATCACGGTCTCGGTCGCGCTCATCGTCGTCGGCTCGTACCTGCTCACGAACATGACGTCCACGACCGACCCGTGGGTCATCCGTGCCTGGATGTTCGTCCTCGGCGTGGGCATCGGCCCGACCCTCGCGGTCTTCACGATCATCGTCCAGATCGCGGTCCCGTTCTCCAAGCTCGGCGTCGCGACATCCAACCTGACGTTCTTCCGGCAGATCGGCGGCGTCGTGGGCCTCTCGATCGCGGGCACCGTCTTCGGGACCATCCTCCGGGACCAATCCCCGTCCAGCTGGCGGCCGAGGGTGTCCCGGCGCAGGTCGTGGGTCTCTTCCAGGGCGGCGCATTCGACCCGAACAACCTCGTGGGGGTCGGCGGCGACCTGGGCAAGACCATCCTTGGGACCGTCCCGTACAAGCTCCGGCCAGACGTGAAGCCGCTGATCCCGGACATCGTGAACGCCATCTACGCGGCGATCACGCTCGCGATCGCGAACGTCTTCTGGCTCGGGGTGATCGGCGGCGTGGCCGCGTTCGTCGCCGTCCTGTTCATCCGGGAGCTGCCGCTGCGGACCGCGACGCGACTGCCGATGAAGACGAAGGAGGGGGCGACGGCCCCCGCTCCTGGGACGGTCGAGGGCGCTCCGGCGGACGGCGTGCAGCCGGGTGCCGTGCCGGCGGCGCCAAGGCGCCCCCGGAGCCGGCCGAGGCGCCCGGGACGGCGTGATCCCGTGACGACCCGCATCGCACTCATCCCCGACGGGCTCGCCGCGCACGGCACGACTGGTGCGCCCCATCGCCCGATGCTCCCCCTCGCCGCCCTGCCCGCGGGCACGATGCGCAGGGTGTCGATCGGCGACCTGGACATCCTGCTCGCGCATACGAGCGAGGGCATCGTGGCGACGGACGACCGGTGCCCGCACATGTCGGCGCCGCTGTCGCTCGGCGCGCTCGACGGCTGCTCGCTGGCGTGCCCGCTCCATCGCGGGGTGTTCGACCTCGCGACGGGTGACACCCTCCAGCCGCCGACGACGGGCGGGCTCGACGCCGACGGCGTGATCCATCCGACTGGGCCCCGGCCGGCTCAGAGCCGAAGCCCGACCCGCCCGGCCCGAAGGCCGAGGCGCGGAAGCTGACGCGGACGCGCCGGATCCGCTTCTACCCGGTGCGGATACGGGGGGGCGGTCGAGGTCGCGCTGCCGCGCGAGGTGGTGGGCCCGATCGAGTAGTCACGCCGGCCGCCGGGGCCGGGGGGCGGCAGCGTCGCCGGCCGGCGCGCCCCGTCGCGGCGAGGCCCTCCGGCCCCGCGCGTTGCGGCTGGGATAAGGAGCCTGAATCTTCAGGGAACGTTCAGGGAGTGGACCGATGGTGTGCGACGTCCGGACCTGGCCTCACGGGTCCGGCCACGACCAGAGGAGACGACGTCCCTGATGGACCCCGAGACGCAGAAGCCCATCGTGTGGGAGGCGGAGGCGCCGGCGCCAGCGCCCGAACCCGCCCCCGCGATCCCGACCGAGACCGCCGCCCCCACGCCCGCCCCGGACCAGGTCGCCCCGGCCCCGGCCCTCCCCCCGCTGCCGCGACCTCGCCTCGCCGTCGCGGTCTGGTGGCCGTCGCAGCGATCGCCGTCAGCGCGGCGGTCATCGGCGCCGGCGGCACCGTCGGCGCGCTTGCGGCGGCGGGCATGCTCGACCAGAGGACGGTCGCCGTCATCGCGGAGACGCCGGCCCAGGCCGCGAGCCTTGTCACCCCGCAGGCCGAATCCGCGCAGCAGTCGCCGACCGCCGCGTTCACCGGCGTGAATGACACGGTGATCGCCGCCGCGGGCCGCATCAGCCCCGCCGTGGTGACGATCATCTCGTCCACCACGACGGGTAAGACCGGGTCCGGGCGAGCTCCAGGATCCCTTCGGCCAGGGCAACGGCACCGACCCGTTCGGCCAGAACAACGGCCAGGGCCAGGGGGACGGCGGCAGCAGCCAGTCTCCCTACGGCCTGCCCGCCGACCAGTCCCCCGTCGGCGTCGGCTCCGGCTTCATCTTCGATGCGAACGGCTGGATCCTCACGAACCACCACGTCGTCGACGGTGCGACCAACCTGACGGTCCAGCTGGCGGACGGACATTCGTTCCCGGCCACGGTCTACGGCACCGACACCCTCACGGACCTCGCGATCGTGAAGATCGACGCGACCGGCCTCCCCGTGGCGAACCTGGGCGACTTGTCCGCCCTGCGGGTCGGCCAGCTGGCCATCGCGGTCGGCGACCCGCTCGGCGAGTACCCGGGCACCGTCACGACCGGCGTCGTCTCCGGCCTCGGCCGCTCGATCCAGGACGCGAGCATCGACCTCGACAACCTCATCCAGACGGATGCGGCCATCAACCCGGGCAACAGCGGCGGCCCGCTCGTGGACGAGACCGGCGCCGTCATCGGCATCGACACGGCGATCGCCGGGTCGGCCCAGGGCATCGGCTTCGCGATCCCCGTCAACCTCGCGAAGCCCCTCATGCAGCAGGCGCTCGCCGGCCAGCAGCTGAGCCGCCCGTGGCTCGGGGTCCGCTACCAGCCGCTCGACACAGGCGTCGCGACCCGGAACGACCTCTCGGTCACGTCGGGCGCCTGGATCACGTCCGGCGGGAACGGCTCGGCGGTCGAGTCCGGCAGCCCGGCGGAGAAGGCCGGCCTGAAGGAAGGCGACATCATCACCGCGGTGAACGGCACGAGGATCGACACGAGCCACCCTCTCATCGAGCTCATCGCCTCGAACGCCCCCGGCGAGACGATCACCCTCTCCGTCCGCCGCGGCAGCGCCGACGCGGACATCCAGGTCACCCTCACGACGAGGTCGCCGAACACGAACGGCTGACCCAGGCAGGCGGACCCCACCCGCCCCGCACGACCCCCTCGACGGCCCCGGGCGATCGCCCCGGGGCCGTTCGGCGTCTCCGGGGCGGCCGGGGTGCGGGGGGCGGCCGGCCGGGCCGCAGGTCGAGCGGTCCGCTGCGCCATCCATCACCGCGGGGACTCCGGACGGGGGTGCGCCGTCCTCGACCTGCCCGCGCACGCTCACGGACGAACGGCCGAGTCACCGGAACCGTCGCCGGGGTGATGCGCGGCGCGAGGGCGAGCATCCCGCAGTCCTCGGGATGATGGCGGCGCGCGGGCGAGCCCCCTCAGAGGCGCATCGCCGATCCGTCGGCTCCTCTCAGCGGCCGATGCCGCCCGGGTCCTCGAAGGGCGTGGCCTCCGCGAGCGCGTGCCGTCGGCGGGAGTACTCGGCGAGGATCGCCGACGCTTCGGCCACCTCGTCGGTCACGTGGAAGAGGTCGAGGTCGTCAGCGCCGATCGCGCCCGAAGGGACGAGGGTGGAGCGCGCCCAGTCGAAGAGCCCGTCCCAGTACTCGTGCCCGATGAGCACGATCGGGAAGTGCTCGATCCTCTTCGTCTGGACCAGCGTGAGCGACTCGAACAGCTCGTCGAGCGTCCCGTAGCCGCCGGGGAAGATCGCGAACCCGTCCGCGTACTTCACGAACATCGTCTTGCGGACGAAGAAGTAGCGGAACTCGATCGAGAGGTCCAGGTACGCGTTCGGTGACTGCTCGTGCGGCAGCTCGATGTTCAGCCCGACCGACAGCCCGCCCGCCTCCTGGCACCCGCGGTTGGCCGCCTCCATCACGCCCGGCCCGCCGCCGGTGATGACCGCGAGGCCCTCCCGCGCGAGGAGACGGCCGAGCTCGCGGGCCTTCTCGTACGCCTCCGTCTCCTCGCCGAACCGCGCGGAGCCGAAGACCGTGATGGCCGGCCCCACGACCGCCAGGTCGTCGATCCCGTCCACGAACTCGCCGAGGATCCGCAGGACCCGCCACGGGTCGCTGTCGAGGAAGGCCGGCCGCGGCGGCCGGCGGAGCAGCCGCTCGTCGGCCGTGGCGCCGCCCTCGTGGAGACGCGCCAGCTGGACGCCGCGCCCGCGGAGGACGACGCGCCCTGATCGCCGGTGCTCCGAGATCGGCTCGCCGGTGTCCGTCATCGCGTCACCCCCGCCCGGTCATGTCTTCGTGCCCGGCGCGCGCGCGCCGGGTCCGGCGCCGATCACGGCCACGGGAGGGGCGCCCGCGGCGACCCACGCCGTCCACGCCGCCTCCGCCGGACCGGCCGAGACCTCCCGCCCATCCCGGCAGAGCGGCAGCCGGAGCAGCCGCTGGTCCGCGAGGAGGCGCCCCGCCAGCTCGGCATCGTCCATCCGCAGGTACCCGAGCCCGGCGTCGCGCCAGGCCTTCCCGTCCGTGTCGGCGCACGCGGCCGCGCCCAGCCGCTCGACGAACCGCCGCAGCTCCCCCGGGGCGATCGGCCGGGCCCGCAGGTTCACGTACGCGACGGGGACCCGTCGCTCCTTGAAGAAGCGCAGAGCGGCGCGCGTCGCCTGGGAGTCGTCGCGGCCGAAGACCTGGATGGGGGCGCGGGCGGAGGGCGCGGTCATGACGACAGCGTACGTCGTGCGCGGGAGCGGTACCATCCGCCGCGCAGGCATCCGCGCGACCCGCGGCCCACGGAGGCGCCCCATGTCGACCTGGTTCACCGTCACGCTCGACGACCGGCCGGGATCGCTCGCGCGCGTCGCCACCGCCCTCGGAGAGCGCGGCGTGAACATCACGGGGATCGTCGGCGTCGCCGAGGACACCGACGGCGCGCTCATGCTCACCACGAACGACCCCGACCGCACGCGCGAGGCGTTCGCCGCGCTCGGCCTGGCGTTCGAGGAGCACGCGGCCGATGACGGGGCGCGGATCGCGGGGATGGCAGCGGGACTGGCCGACAGATGACATCGCGGCGCCGCGGCGAGCGCGCTCCCGCCCCCACCGTCGCGATCCGCGTCGAGCACGCCGACCGACCGGCGCTCGTCGCCGCGATCACGGCGCGCGTCGCCGAAGCTGGTGGGACGGTCCGGACCCTCTCGACCGTCCGGCGCGTCGCGGATGGGGCGGGTGCGGATCACGTCGAGAGCGAGCTCGAGGTCGAGTCGGTCGGGGCGGACGACCTCCTCGCGGCGATCGGGGGCGTGCCCGGCGTTCTCGCGGTCCGCCCCACGCGGGCGCTCGACAAGGTGTTCGGCAAGCGCGTCATCGTGGTCGGGGGCGGCGCGCAGGTCGCGCAGGTCGCCCTCGGGGCGGTGAGCGAGGCGGACCGCCACAACCTCCGCGGCGAGCTCATCAGCGTGGACACGATCCCGCTCGTCTCGGAGGAGAAGATCGCGGCGGCGGTCCGCGCCGTCGCCGACCTGCCTCGCGCCCGCCTCCTCGTCCTCGCCGGCTCCATCATGGGCGGCGACATCAGCAAGGCCGCCGACGAGCTCCGTGCGCGCGGGATCCCCGTCATCGCGCTCAACATGGCCGGGTCGATCACCGACCACGTGGATCTCGTCGTCACCGATCCGGTCCAGGCCGGCACGATGGCGGTCATGGCGATCGCCGACACGGCGTCGTTCGACCTCGCGCGGCAGCGCGGCAAGCGGTACTGACAGGAGCCACTCACCGAGGGCGACGCAGGAAGCACCGGCGCGGGACCGAACCGCCCGCGGGATCGCGAGGGAGACGCGATGCGCATCGCGACGTGGAACGTGAACTCGCTCAAGGCTCGCCTCGAGAAGGTCGAGTGGTGGCTCGAGCGCGCCGCGCCGGACGTGCTCCTCCTGCAGGAGACGAAGCTGTCCGACGACGCGGCGCCGGTCATGGCGTTCCAGATGGCGGGGTACACCCTGGTGCACCACGGCGAGGGCCGGTGGAACGGTGTCGCGATCGCGAGCCGCGTGGGTGCCTCGGATGTCGTGACGAACTTCGGTGACGGGCCCGTGCGGTCGTCGGCGGCCGGCGCGGCGGTGGCGACCGCCGAGGAGGACTTCGACCCGTTCGACGAGGCGCGGATGGTCTCCGCGGTCTGCGGCGGCGTGCGGGTGGTCTCCCTCTACGCCCCGAACGGCCGGGCGCTCGACACGCCCTTCTACGCGGGCAAGCTCGCGTGGTTCGCCCGCCTCCGGCGATGGCTCGACGAGACGCAGGACCCGGCGGCACGGCTCGTGCTCGGCGGCGACCTGAACGTGGCGCCGGCGGACCGCGACGTGTGGGATCCGGCGGCCACGCACGGCTCCACGCACGTGAGCGAGCCCGAGCGCGACGCGTTCCGTGCGCTCCTCGACTGGGGCCTCGCGGACGTCTACCGCGACCGCCACGACGAGCCGGGCCGCTTCACGTGGTGGGACTACCGCGCCGGCGACTTCCAGCGCAACGAGGGGATGCGGATCGACCATCTTCTCGCGTCCGCGCCGGTCGCGGCGCGCGTCGTCGGCGTGGAGATCGACCGCGAGGCGCGGAAGGGGAAGCCCGTCCCGTCCGATCACGCGCCGCTGGTCATGGATCTCGACGAGCCCGGGCAGGGGTTCGATCCCGGCTGGGCCGGCGCGGACGAGAGATCCGCCGCGCGGCGCGCGGCGCACGGCTGAGGGACCCGGCCCGGCGAGACGCGGGTCTCCGACGCCCACTCGTCGCGCCCCACCGCCGGCCGGTCGCGCGCGCTGCCGGAGGCGCGTGGGCGGTGCGTCGCGGACGACGAACGGCACTGGCCCGGCCCACCGGGGCGCGCCACGGTGGTCGATGCGGTTCGCGTCCACGCTCGCCATCGAACGCGCGATCGGGTCGGTCGGCCGCACGTCGGGGCCGGCGCGCGGCCACGGGGAGGCGGACATGTCCATGCATCGTCGCTACGGGAGGACCGCGCTCGCGACCGCCGCCGCAGGCGCGCTGCTGGTCGCCTCCACGGTGCTCGCCGCGGGCGGCGTCTCCGCGGCGACCGTGGCATACACGTGGCAGGCACGCGTGGGAAGCGGTGCGGCCGACATGGCCTCGCTCTACATCTACGAGGCCGGGAATGCGGCCCTGCGGTTCCGTGTCGCGGATTCCGGGCTTCCCGCCCGGTCGTCGTTCGCGGCCACGATCCGCAAGGGCGGCTGTCCGTCGACGTCCCTCCTGCTCGGCAAGACCCTCGTCACGCTGCCGCGCGTGTCGTCGGGTGCCGGCGGCTCGCTGCAGAAGAGCATCGCGGTCAGTGCCGCGTCCGCGAAGAAGGTCCGTGCTGCCTGGAACGCCGGGTCCCGCGTCGTGCTCGTCCTGACGGGCCGCTCCAAGTTCTGGTGCTCCCATTTCGCGGCCGTGGGGCGGGTCGGCGGGTCGGTGCGCGTCGGCAGTCAGCAGGTGCATGTCGTGAGCCGGGTCGAGCACTGGGCCACGCCGCCGGGCGTGTCGATCGAAGGTGACGGCATCTACGCCACCGTCTACGTCCGCATCACGGCGCGCGCACAGACCGAGTACTCGGATCTCGCCTACGGCTTCCTGGCTCCCGACGGGACGACGTGGAGCAGGCCGATCGGGGCGGTCGGATACCGGTCGCCGGACCTTGGATCGGGCGACCTCGCGCCCGGCGAGAGCGCAGAGGGTTGGGTGACGATCGCGATCCCGCCCGATGACCACGATTCGCTCACGCTGGTCTACGAGGGCGGCTTCGACGTGTCGGCGTGGTCGTGGGAAGAGCCGACGCTGTACGTCCCGCTCACGCCACTGGATGACGAGAGCGCGGGCACGTAGCCGTCGCCGTCGCCGCCTTCCTGAGGCGGATGCACGCGGCCGCCCGGGACCGTGCGGACCCGGGCGGTCGCGACCGCTGCTCGCGACCGGCGCCCGCCGAGCCTCACCGGCACCGCAGTGGCGCCGTAGACTCGCGGTGGTGGTGACAGAGCAGGAGCCGCGATGAAGGCACCCGACCACGTTCCCGACTTCCACGCGGTCCTCGGCGGCGACGCGACGCCGATCGGGACCTGGCTGACGTCGACCGATCCGGCCGCAGCCGAGATCGTCGCCGGATCCGGGCTGGACTTCATCGCGATCGACGGAGAGCACGGCGCGGTGGATGTCGGCTCGCTCGGCCCGATCCTGGCCGCCATCCGGCCGCGCGGGATCCCCGTCCTCTTCCGGGTCGCGGAGAACGAGCAGTCGCGGATCCAGCACGCGCTCGACGCGGGGGCGAGCGGGGTCATCATCCCGCGGGTCCGTTCGGCGGCCGACGCGGCGCGCGCCGCACGCGCCACCCGCTACCCGCCGGGCGGGACGCGGGGCATCGGCCCGCGACGCGCCGGCGGCTATGGGCGCGACCACGGATATCTCGCTCGCGCCGACGGGCTCGTCGCGTGCGTCGTCCAGGTCGAGACCCGGGAGGCGATCGACGACCTGGACGCGATCATCGCCGCGCCCTACGTCGACGCGCTCCTCGTCGGTCCGTACGACCTCTCGGGCGCCCTCGGGCACACGGCGGAGATCGACCACCCGGAGGTCGCGACGACGATCGAGACGGTGCGGGCGCGCGCGGCGGCGCGGGGGATGCCCGTGGGGATCCACGTCCCGAGCGCAGCCGCGGCCCGCGTGCGTATCGCGCAGGGGTTCGCATTCGTCACGGTGGCGACGGACTACGCCCTGTTCGCCGGCGCCGTCGATGCGATGGTCGCCGAGGTCCGCGGCTGACCGTCAGTCGAGGTCGACCGCCTCCCGCCACACCGGGACATACGCCCGAAGACCGAGCGCGGAGACCTTCGGGACGAGCGCCGCCTGCGCGTCGGGGTCCCCGTGGACGACGAAGACGCGCCGGGGGACGCCCGTCTCGCCCGCGCGCCGCGGGGGATCGCCCGGCCGCCGCCCGTCGACGAACGCGCGGAGCCAGTCGAGCAGCTCCGACTCGTCGGCGTGGGCGGAGAACCCGCTGATCGAGCGGACGCGGCAGCGGACCCGGCGGACGGCGCCGTCGATCCGGACGGTCTTCGCGCCCGCCTGGAGGTGCGCGCCGAGCGTCCCCTCCCCCTGGTAGCCGACGAACAGCAGGGTCGCGGCGGGGTCGTCGATGAGGTTCCGCAGGTGCCCGACGACGCGGCCCGCCGGTGAGCATCCCGTTCGAGGCGACGATCATGTACGGCCGCCGGGCACGCGCGAGGGCGCGGGACTGCTCGGCCGTGTTCACGACGACGGCATTCGGGTAGTCGAGCGGCGTCTCGCCCTCCGCGAGGAGCCGCGCTGTCTCTTCGTCGTAGCAGTCGGGATGCCGCCGGTAGATGTCGGTCGCCTTCGTCGCCATCGGCGAATCGAGGTAGAGCCGGATCTGCGGGATGCGCCCGGCCGACACGAGGCGGTCGAGCTCCCAGACGACCTCCTGCGTCCGCCCGATCGCGAACGACGGGACGAGGAGGACGCCGCCGGCCTCGTCGACGAGGCGGACGGTCTCCGCCAGGATGCGGACCGCCTCGCCCTCGGGCTCGTGCTCGCGCCCGCCGTACGTCGACTCCACGACGACGTAGTCCGCGTCGGTGAGCACCGACGGGTCGCGGAGGATAGGCGTGCCTCGCCGACCGAGGTCGCCCGAGAACACGATCGTCCGCTCGGGCCCGCCGGGCTCGTCGGCGACGCGGAGGCGGATGATGGCCGACCCGAGGATGTGCCCGGCGTCGAGGAACGTCGCGTGCACGCCGGGCGCCACCTCGCGCTCCTCGCCATACGGGATCGGGCGGAAGAGGCGGAGCGCCAGCTGGGCGTCGCGCTCGGTGTAGAGCGGCTCGTCGAGTTCCACGTCGATCTCGGCCGGCTGGCCCCGCAGCTCGTCCTCGGGGTCGCGACCGGCCGACCCCGCGCCGCGGCCGGCGCGCACGTCGCCGCGGCCCGGCCCGGCGACGATCGAGGTCGGCACGTGCTCGTCGTCTCGGCAGGGTGCGGCTCGGCGGCGTGCCCGGCCCAGCGCTCCTCGCCGGCCTCCGCAAGGTCCACCGCCGCCTCGTAGCGCTCGGCGTCCTTCGCGTCCTCCGCGGCTGCGCGTGCCGGGTCGCGGCGCTCCCAGCGGTCCTCGCGCTTGGCGAACTCCTCCTGCAGCTTGCCGGAGTCCAGCAGCACGAGGCCGGCCAGCTCGATCGTCGCGGGCGTCGCGAGGATCGGCCCGGCGAAACCCTCGCGTGCAAGGTGCGGGATCAGTCCGCAGTGGTCGAGGTGCGCGTGGGTCAGCAGCAGGACGTCGACCGACGCGGGCTCGAACGCGAAGGGAACGTGGTTGCGGACCAACTCGTTGGGGCTCCCCTGGAACATGCCGCAGTCGATGAGGACCCGGGCCCGGGACGTCTCGAGGAGGTACTGCGACCCGGTGACCGTCCGGGCGCCGCCGAGGAAGTGGAGGTGCATGGCCCGATGGTGGCACGCGGGGTGCCACCGTGCCGGCCCGATGGGCGCCGGCCGGGCGCCGGGCAGGGCGTGGCGCGCCCGTGGCGCCGCCGCGACGCTCGCGTGTGTCACCATCCGCCGGTGCCCCGCGCCCTGCCTCCCGCCCTGATCGATCGGTGGTCGCCCCGCACGGTGATCCCCAGGCTGCCCGGGCTCGTCGTCGGCCTGCTGGTCTTCGGCGCGGGCGTGGCTCTCATGGCCGCCGCGGGCGTGGGGCTGGGGCCGTGGGAGGTGCTCCACCAGGGGATCTCGAGCCACACCGGCATCCCGCTCGGCACGGTGAGCATCCTCCTCGGGTTTCCGATCCTCCTGCTGTGGATCCCCCTCGGCGAGTACCCGGGCGTGGGGACGGTCCTCAACGTGCTGCTCATCGGGACCGCGACGAACATCGTCCTCCCGGCGCTCCCCCACCCCACCGACCTGCCCGCCAGCTGGCGATGATGCTCGCCGGGGTCCTCGTGATCGGCGTCGGGTCGGGCCTCTACCTCGGCGCACGCCTGGGGCCCGGCCCGCGGGACGGGCTCATGACCGGCATCCACGGCCGGTTCGGTTGGTCGGTGCGCCGCGCGCGGACGGCCGTGGAGGTGGTCGTGCTGGTCGTCGGGTTCCTCCTCGGCGGCACCGTGGGCATCGGTACGGTCGTGTTCGCGTTCGGGATCGGTCCGGTCGTGCAGGTCGTCCTGCGCGTCTTCGACCGAGGGACGTGCGGAGATCGCGCGCACGGACCCGGACCTCGCGGAGGAGCTCGCGGGCCGGGGACCGTCGGCGAGTAGGGGACCCCGAGCAAGCGGGGGAGAGCGCCGGCGCAAGGCCTCCGGGTGGGGGCTCAGCCGTGGTCGCGGAGGAGGCGCTGCTGCGCGCGGGCGCGCGCGCCGCCGAGACCGTCTCCCTCGGGGCTCGCCCATCCGAACGCGATCGTCACGCCGGGGGCATTGGCCGCCAGCCACTCCTCGCAGGTGGCACGGACCCGCTCGACGAAGTTGACCGCCCTGATCTCGTCCGTCTCGGTCAGCAGGACCGCGTAGAGGCCGGCACCGAGCACGGCGGCGCGGTCACTCGAACGCACGTTGGCTCGAACGAGCGGTACCGATCATCGCCGCGGCCCTCTCCGCAAGGCCGGCACCATGGACGGCGACGACGGCGTCGAGCCCACCGAGCTCGGCGAGGACGATCGTCGTCGGCCGGCGGTAGCGGCGCTCGCGCGGGTCCTCGTCGGCGATCCACAGCTCCCACGCCAACGCCGTCCCGAGCCCGGTGACCGGATCGGTGAGCAGGCGCGTCAACGCCTGCCGATCGACGGTCGGCGTGGGCTCATGGTCGCGGCGGCGTCGAGGAGGGGGTGGATGACGCCCGGGTCGGCGACCGGCCATGCGGGGTCCCCGTCCGGGCTCTCGGGCCAGGTCGCGGGGCTTGCAGGATCTCGGGGCGGAAGATGGACGACACGACGGCCTCCGGCCAGACGACCGGACCGGGGGACCCGGACCATTCGCGGTCCTCGGCCCCCACGGCCGACTCGTCGCTGCCGTCGGAGAGCTGCAGATCGGGGCGAGCTCGGGGGCCGCGCCGGCCGGGTAGCCGCTCCAGGTCCTCTGCGCCCGGGTGCGTCGGGCACCGTCGGCGGCGGGACGAGCTCAGCGATCGGCGCGCGATCGTGGGGTCGGCGAGCTGGACCGGCTCGTGCGGCACGGACGGGTCGGCAGGCTCCAGGACGTCGGCGCCCATGAACCCGTCGGGCTCCGTGGGCGGCGGGACGAGCTCGGCGATGCGGCGTGCGATCGTGGGGTCCGTCGTCGGGGTCTCCGGCGAGGACTCGCGATGGGCTGGCCGGTCTCCCACGCCATCGGACTGCGCCGCCGGAGCAGGCCGAACGTCACGAGCGTCAGCGAGGCGAGGCTCGTGCCGACGACGACCGTCAGGTACGGAAACCCGCCAGCATCCACGAATCGTTCTCCCATTCGAGGGCGTTGCCGGACCCACAGTGTCCACCCGGGGGTGGCGTCGGCGCACCGGGACGACGGTACCGGGCCGCATGGGAGAAGCGTCCGGGGGCCGCGGGTGCCGCCGATGGGACCCTGTCACCCGACAGGCACGAGGACGAGGGTGTCCACGGCGATCGCGAGGAAAAGGAGCGTGAGGTAGGTGATGGAGTACTTGTACAGCCGGATGGCGCCGACCCCCGTCCCCTCGCGCCAGAGGCGGATCGCCTGCCAGAGGAACACGGCGCCGAGGACGACCGCGGCGATGAGGTAGATGGCGCCCATCTTCGCGACCGCCCAGAGGACGAGCGAGATCGCGACGAGGAGGATCGTGTACAGGAGGATCTGGCGGACCGTCTCGGTGGCGCCGGAGACCACCGGGAGCATCGGGATCCTCGCGCTCGCGTAGTCGCGGCTGATGCGCAGCGCCAGCGCCCAGAAGTGCGGCGGGGTCCAGTAGAAGACCACGGCGAACAGCAGGAGCGCCGGGATCTCCACGCGGCCCGTCACGGCAGCCCACCCGATGACGGGTGGCAGGGCGCCCGCGGCCCCGCCGATGACGATGTTCTGCGGCGTCGTGCGCTTGAGCATCAGGGTGTAGACGACGACGTAGAAGGCGATCGCGAGGAGAGCGAGGAAGGCGGACAGGAGGTTGACGAAGTAGCCGAGGATGGCGAACGAGATCACCCCGAGGACGATGCCGAAGACGACCGCGTTCGCGGGCTCGACCTGGTGCGCGGGGAGGGGCCGGCGACGGGTCCGGGTCATGATGACGTCGATGTCGCGGTCGAGGTAGCAGTTGATGGCGTTCGCGCTGCCCGCGGCGAGCGATCCCCCGATGAGCGTCCAGGCGATGAGGGCGAGCGGCGGGAAGCCCTTGGCCGCGAGGACCATCGCCGGGATGGTGGTGATGAGCAGCAGCTCGACGATCCGCGGCTTCGTCAGCGCGATGTAGGCGAGCACGATGTCGCGCCGACGGCGGGCGGGCGGCGACTCGGCGACGCCCCCGACCGCACCCGGCTCACCCGTGCCCCCATCGATCCTCGCCGGCATGGCGTCGGCGTCGTCCGCCTCGGGCATCTCGACGTGGCCGACCGGTCCGGCGACGGCGACCGCGTGGGCTGCCTCGGCGAGCGCCACCGCGGCGGGATCGATCGCCACCCGCCGGCCGTCCGTCGGCTCCCGCGGCGCTGTCCGCCGTCTGCTCCCCTCGCGCGGCGTAGTGCGCGTGGACGGCGGCGGCGAGCGCGAGCGCCCACACCGAGGCCCCGATCGCCACGTGGAGGATCTGGCTCCAGGCGGACTTCTGCGTGAAGATCTGCATGGCCCCGACCATGGACTGGACGAGGAAGAGCGCCGCGGCCCACACCTCGAGCCGGATGACCACCGGATGCGCGCGCTGGGTGCGCCACGCGACCAGGGCCGCGACGACGACGACGACGCCGACGATGCCCGCGACGTAGCGGTGCAGGATCTGCGAGCTGGTGACGTCGGTCATCGGAGGGAAGAGCGTCCCGCCCATCAGCGGCCAGTCCGGGAAGACGAGGGTGCCGTCGGTCGCCGTGACGTGCGAGCCGAAGAGCAGCAGCGCGTAGACGGAGGCGGCGCTGAAGGCGGCGAGCAGGGCGAACCGCTGGCTCCCACCCCGTCCCGCGAGGCGCGCCGGATACGCCGAGCGGACGTAGAGGAAGACGAGAAGCCCGAGCAGCAGCATCGCCGCCGCGAGGTGGGCGGTCACCGACTCGCCGGAGTTGCCGAGACGGACCGTCTCGCGCCCGAGCCAGGCCTGGAAGAGGACGAGCAGCACGGCCCCGATGGAGGGCCAGACAAGTGACGGCCGGTCGCGGTGGTCGACGATGGCGATGCCGGCGACGCCGAGGATCAGGAGGCCGAGCACCGCCGCGACCGTGCGGTGGATCCACTCGAACCACGCCTTGTAGTCGTCGAGGGGCGGCAGGACCTGTCCGTAGCAGAGGGGCCAGTCCGGGCAGCCGAGGCCCGAGTCGGTGGCGCGCACGAGCACACCGATGGTGACGAGCGCCAGTGTCCAAGCGATCGCCACCGCCGTGATCTTCTGGAAGCGGGTCACCGTCCCTCCTGCCGCTCGAGCAGCGCGATGCTAGCAGAGGGGGCCTTCCCGAGCCGGATCCGGGCCGGGCGGTCCCGCCCCGCACGCCGTGTGGCGCCCGGGGCCGCCGACGGCCCTCCCGCACGTTCGGCGATACACTCGCCGCGGCATGACGTTCCCCCAGCTCCCCGGCCGACCCGCCGCGTCCGTGACGGCCGTCGCGATCATCTCCCTCCTCGCCGTCGGCGCCTGCTCGTCCGGCACCGGGACGAGCGGCTCGGTCGCCGCCGCGTCCATGGCGGTGGCGACGGCGACGAACGCCGCGTTCGACGGATGGCCGCTGCCGGGGCAGGCGTCAACGACCAGCTTCATCCCCGTCCTCGCGTCGGCCGAGAACGTGGTCGGGCGATCGCGCTTCCTCCTCACGCTCGTGGACCGGGACAACCGGCCCATCGCGTCGCCGGATCGCAAGGTCACGCTGAAGATGTTCGACCTGGCGAAAGACCCGGTGAACCCCGCGCAGACCGTCGCCGCGGACTTCCTCTGGGCGATCGAGGGAGAGCGCGGCTTCTACGTCGCCTCCGTGGACTTCCGGCAGGCGGGCGAGTGGGGCGTGGAGGTCGACGTCGCCCGGCAGGGCGCCGCCCCGGAGGCCGCCCGCGTCCGCTTCGACGTGCAGCCCACGGGGACGAGCGTCCAGGTCGGTGAGCGTGCGCCGAGCGTCGAGACCCCCACCCTCCCGGACGCCGGCGGCGACGTGCGGAGGCTCTCGACCGACCCGAGCCCCGACCCGTCCCTCTACGCGACGTCCGTGAAGGGAGCGCTGGACGCGCACGAGCCGTTCGTCCTCGTCTTCGCCACGCCGGCCTTCTGCCAGAGTCGCGTCTGCGGCCCCACGCTCGACATCGTGAAGAAGGTGAAGGCGGCCGAGCCGGACGTCACCTTCATCAACGTGGAGCCGTACCAGGTAGCCTGGAAGGACGGTTCCCTCCAGCCGGTCCTCGACGCGAACGGCCAGCTGACGCCGGTCCCGTCGGTGGAGGCGTACGGCCTGCTCGTGGAGCCCTGGATCTTCGTCGTGGACCGCGACGGGGTGGTCCGCGGCTCGTTCGAGGCGGTCGTCTCCGAGAAGGAGCTTCAGACCGCGATCGACGCGGTGAAGTAGACGCCGACCGAACGGAGCGACATACGGCCCTTCCGCCGCGGTGCCCGCCGCGCGACGGTGGGAGGCGCGCGGGGGGCGAAGAGACGCGGGCCACACAGCGGCCGCCGGGTCCGCGTCGAGCCACTGGCGAGACCGACCCGCCCTGGCATGAGGGTTGCCCGATGGCGATCCACGCACCCGCCCATCGTCCCCCGTTCCACTTCCACCTCGCCTGGCCCCACCTCGGCGAGGCCGCGTCGGGCATCGTGACCGCGCTCGTCGTCCTCGCCGCGATCGTGGTGGTCGCGTGGGTCGCGTCGCTTGCTCTCGCGCCATCCGCCGGCACCACGGCGGAGTCCCGGAGCATCGTCCAGTTCCGCGCCGCCGAGCGAGCCCCGCTCTTCACCGAGGCGGACGGCCTGGTTCTGTTCCGGGCGGGCGAGCGCGCGCCCGCGTTCACCGAGACCGACAGCCTCGTGATCTTCCGCGCGGGGGAGCGCGACAGCCGCTGACCCGCGCCGCCGCGGGCCCGGGAGCCGCTCGATGGGCGGCGACCCCCGGGCCCGTCCCGTTCAGAGCCTCCCGGGATAGCCGGTGATCCGGCGGATCTCCTCGTAGAGCGGACGCAGGCGCCCGTACATCCGCCGGTAGACCCTCGCGTACAGCTCGTCGTAGAGGGCGTGGTTCGCGGCGTCCGGCTCGCGGACCGAGGCGACGCGGGTCATCTCCCGCACGGCGGCCGGGAAGTCCGGGTGGATCCCGAGGCCCACGGCCGCGTCGATCGCGGCGCCCAGGCCGGACGCCTCGTGCGTGTGCGGGCGCGCCGCCGGGAGCCCGAAGACGTCGGCCGCCAGCTGGACCGCCCGGTCGCTCTGGGCGCCGCCGCCCGCGACGCGGAGCTCCGTCACCTTCACGCCCGTCCGCTTCTCGGTCCGCTCCATCCCCTCCCGGAGGGCGTACGCGAGGCCCTCGAGGATCGCGCGATAGACGTGCGCCCGGGTGTGGACGTCGCCGAACCCGATGATCGCGCCCTTCGCCTCCGGGCCCGGCACGCGCAGGCCGGGCGACCAGTACGGCTGGAGGGTGAGGCCGAGCGAACCCGGCTGGGACCGACGCGAGGAGGTCGTCGAGCACCCGGTGCGCGGGCACGCCGAGCTCGGCTGCGCGCGCGTCCTCGGCATGGCCGAACTGGCGACGGAACCACTCGACCATCCAGAACCCGCGGTAGACGGAGAGCTCGAGCGACCACGCGCCGGGGACCGCGGCCGAATAGGCCGGGAGGTACGGGATCGCCTCGACGTACCGGCGCTGCGTCGTGTTGAACGTGGCGGTCGTCCCGAACGAGAGCGCGCCGATCGAGGACTCGAGGGCGCCGGAGCCGAGGACCTCGCAGGCCTTGTCGGCCGCGGCGGCGATGAGGGGCAGGCCGGCCGGGATCCCGGTCGCGTCGGCGGCGGCCGGCACGATCTCGCCGAGCGGCTGCGCCACCGGCACGAGGCCCGGGAGCGTCGTCGGATCGAACGGCGCGCCGATCCATTGCCAGTCACCGGCGGCCGACCACCGCTGGCGCTTGTAGTCGAACGGGAGGAGGCCGACCTGGCTGCCGACCGAGTCGGCATACCGGCCGGTCAGCCGGTGGACGAGGAAGCCCGAGAGCAGCAGGTAGTGCGCCGTCCGCGACCAGACCTCGGGCTCCTCTCGGGAGATCCAGTTCGCCTCCAGTCGGCCCGAAGCGAAGCCACCGTCTCCGTCACGCCGATCGCCCGGAACAGGAGACCCCACCTCCCGCCGATCGGCGGGAGTCCCTCGACGCGCCGCTGGTCGAGCCAGACGATCGCCGGTCGCAGCGGGCGACCGTCGGCATCGAGCACCACCACGGTCGCTCGCTGGGTCGTGAGCGCGACGCCGGCGAGCGAGCCGCGATCGAACCCGCCCGCCCAGAGCGCGGCGCACGCCTCGCCGATCGCACGCCAGTAGAGCTCGGGGTCCTGCTCCGCCCAGCCCGGGTGCGGGCTGACGTACGGCTCGATGGGGACCCTGGCCGCCGCGACGACCTCGCCGCGCGGGTCGAAGGCGAGCGCCCGGATGCTCTGGGTGCCCACGTCGATCGCGAGGATCCGGTCACCCATGGGCCGCCGCCCGTGCGGGCCCCTCCACGAGCGTGCCGGGCGCCATGATCCCATCCGGGTCGAAGGTCGCCGCGACCGCTTCGATCGCGCGGATCCCGAGCGCGCCCTTCTCGGCGGGGAGGTACGCGCGGTGGTCCCGGCCCACGCCGTGCTGGTGGCTGATCGTCCCCCCGAGGTCCACGATGACGCGGCTCGCCGCGCCCTTCACGGTCCGCCAGCGCGCGAGCGTCGCGTCCGGGTCGGCCGCAAGGCGAAAGACGTAGGTGACGTAGACGCTCGAGCCGCTCGGGTAGACGTGCGAGAGGTGCGCGAAGGCATGCACCTTCTCGCCATCGGGCTCAAGCGCGCGTCGCATCATCGGCGCCAGGCCGGCGAGGAGGCGGGGCACGACCGACCAGTCGGCCGCCGTCTCCAGCGTGTCCACCGCGTAGCCGGCGGCCCAGAGCGCGTCACGCAGGTACGGCGTACGGAACCGGTTCTTCCGCCACTCCTCCCCCACCCGCGGCACGCGGACCCCGCCGTGGCGACCGAGGATGGCGAACGCCTCGAGGAGGGCGACCGTCACCGTCGCGTGCGCACCCGCCGCGCCCACGATCGCCATCGCCCGCCCGCGCCCCGCCCCGCGGGCGCCGAGGTACGCGCGCAGCGCGCGCATCGTCCGCGCGTGCCCGGCCAGCGCCAGGTTCGTCTCCGTCTCCGCCGGCGTCGACAGCCGGATCATCGACAGCGGCAGCTCCGCCGCGGCGAGCTTGCGGACGGCCGCGGACCCGCTCTCCCAGTCGGGGAAGAAGACCGCGTGGAACCGCTCCTCCTCGGGGAGCGGCGAGGTCCGGAGGATCGCCTCGGTGACGATCCCCAGGCGCCCCTCCGAGCCGAGCACGAGCTGACGGAGGTCGGGCCCGGCCGCCGAGGCGGGGTGCGGAGGCATCGGCAGGGTCCCGGCCGGCGACTCGACCGTGCCTCCGGCGAGGCGCTCGTCGATCCGCCCGTAGCCGATGGACTGCTGCCCGACGGACCGCGTGGCGACCCAGCCGCCGACGGTCGAGAGCTCCCAGCTCTGCGGGTAGTGGCCCAGCGTCCGGCCGACCTCCGCGAGCGCGGCCTCCACGCCGGGGCCGGTGGTCCCGGGCCCGAACGTCGCGAGACCGGCTGCCTCGTTCCATCGCGTCAGGCCGGACATCCGCCCGAGGTCCACCGACAGGTACGGCGCGTCGCCTTCGGGGGCGGCGAGCTGGCCGAGCACGCTGGTGCCGCCGCCGTACGGCACCACGCGCGCGCCGATCCCCGCGGCCCAGCCGAGGAGGTCGTGGACGTCGGTCGCGCTCGCGGGTCGCGCGACGCCATCCGGGACGCGACCGACCCGGCCGCTCCGCAGCGCGACCCAGTCCGGGAGGCTCTGGCCCCGGGCGTGGCGAAGCCGGTCCTCGGCGTCGGACGACACGAGTGGATGGGGCGGGAGCGAGGGCACGCCCGCCGCCTCGACGGCGGCGACGGCCTCGTCGAGCGTCGCGTCCGCCGGGGGGACGGCCGGCCCGACGACCCGCAGGAGGAACGCATCGGCGCCATCGGGGAGCGTGAACGCCTCGGCGTCGTCGCCCCAGCCGTTCCAGCGTCGCATCGTCACCTCCCCGGCTGGCCGCCGACTCCGGGGGCGCTCCCGGGCGGTCGGCCGCGCCGCCGGATCGCTCCCATCATGCGCCGCCGGTCACCGCCGCGTGGCCGGCATCCAGGACGACCACCCGATCCACCCGGCCCGCCACGGTCGCCCGGTGCGAGATCACCAGCGTCGTCCGCCCTGCCATGAACGGCGCGAGCGAATCGAGCAGC
The DNA here is from genome assembly GCA_963717255.1 of uncultured Chloroflexia bacterium. Taxonomy (GTDB): domain Bacteria; phylum Chloroflexota; class Limnocylindria; order Limnocylindrales; family CSP1-4; genus CAIYQJ01. The sequence continues at coordinate 121,512 of CAVQVT010000014.1, forward strand.
CGGCTCTCGGTCGCGACGTCGAGGTTCGCGGTGGCCTCGTCGAGGACCAGGATCGGCGCGTCCTTGAGGATCGCCCGGGCGATCGCGAGGCGTTGCCGCTCGCCGCCCGAGAGCCGCACCCCGTCCTCCCCGATCCGCGTCTCGTAGCCGTCGGGCAGAGCGAGGATCGTGTCGTGGAGCTGGGCGATCCGGCAGGCCGCCTCCATCTCCTCGTCGGTCGCATCCGCGTCGGCGACGGCGAGGTTGTCGCGGACCGTCGCGTTGAACAGGTGGACCTGCTGCGAGACGACGCCGAAGGCCCGTCGCACGTCGTCCGCCCGGTACGCGTGGAGGTCGTGGCCGCCGATGCGGATCTCGCCCTCGCGGTAGTCCCGGAAGCGCAGGAGGAGGTCCACCAGGGTGGACTTCCCGGCCCCGCTCGGACCCACGAGGGCAAGGCTGCCGCCCGCCGGGATCGCCAGGTCCAGCCCGTCGAGGACGTACGGCTCGGCCGGGTCGTACCGGAACCGGAGCCCCCGGATCTCCAGGTCGTGGGTGACGGGGCCCGGCGCCGGTTCCGGCGGGTCGGCCACCTCCGGTTCCGTGTCCACGAGCTCGAAGAGGCGCGCGGCCGCCCGGTCCGTCGTGTCGAGCAGCTGCGCCGAGAGCGACAGGGGCGCGACCGCTTCGAAGCTGGCCATGGCAGCCAGAGGGATCGTGGCGAGCAGGACGCCGTCGAGCCGGCCGCCCGTGACGAGAGGGATCGCGAGGCCGAGGACCGTCACGCCTGCGAGGCTCGTGCAGAGCGCGACGAGCGCGGCGTTCAGGCCGCGGACCTCGGCGAGCCGCTCGGCCGCGTGGTCGAGCGAACGGCCGGCCGCGAGGGTGCGCGTGCGGTGGCGGTCGCCCTCCCCGAGGACCAGGAGGTCGGCGACGCCGCGGATCCCGTCCACCAGGAGCACGCTCGACTCCGCGCGCGCGGACACGACCGCGGAGGCGGGCGCGCGGGTCAGCCGGCGGCTGAGGACGGGCAGGACGACTCCGGTGAGGACGAGGAACGCGAGGAGCGCGAGCCCGAGGACCGGGTCGAAGGCGCCGAGCAGGATCGACGCGAGCGCGGTCACGAGCGCGGCCACGACCGGCGGGACCAGGACGCGGACGTACAGGTCCTCCAGCGTGTCGATGTCGGCGACGATCCGGGCGAGGAGATCGCCGCTGTGGTGCGCGGAGAGCCGGGCCGGCGCCAGCGGCTCGATCGCCCCGTAGAACCAGGTGCGGAGCCCGGCGAGGATCCGGAGCGTCGCCCGGTGCGTCGCGTAGCGCTCGAGGTAGCGGAAGACGGCGCGCGAGATCGCGAGGACGCGGACGGCCGTGATCGCGAGCGCCACCTCCGCGACGTTCGTGACGATCGCCGCCTTCGAGATCAGGTAGGCGGAGACCGCCATGAGGCCCACGCTCGACCCGATCGCGGCGAAGCCGAGCAGGGCGCCGACGACGATCCACCACCGGTGGCGGGCCATGAGCCCGAGCTCGCGCCGGAAGGTGCTCACGACCCGCCCTCCGCCTCGATCGCGACGAGCCGCCGGTACGGACCATCGTGGAGCAGAAGGTCGGCCGGAGGTCCGACCTCCACCGACCTCCCTTCGGCGAGGACGGCGACGACGTCCGCCTCGGCGGCCAGCCGGAGCCGGTGGGAGATGACGAGGACGGTGCGCCGACGCACCAGGCGTCGGACCGCGTCCACGATCGCGGCCTCGCTCGCCGCGTCGAGGTGCGACGTCGCCTCGTCGAGGATGACGAACGGCGCGTCGCGCAGGAAGGCCCGCGCGATCGCGATCCGCTGCTGCTGCCCGCCGGACAGCCGTGCCCCTTCCTCGCCGAGCGGCGTCGCGTAGCCGAGCGGCAGCGCACGGATGAAGACGTCCGCGCCCGCCTCGCGGGCGGCCGCGTCCACCTCCGCGTCGGTGGCGTCCGGGCGTGCGAGCCGGATGTTGTCGGCGACGGTCCCGGCGAACAGGTGCGGCGCCTGGGGGACCCAGGCGATCGAGCGACGCCACGCCGCGGGGTCGATCGAGACGAGAGGGACGCCGTCCACCGTGACGGTGCCCCCGTCCGCTTCCAGGAACCGGAGGAGGAGGCTTGCGACGGTGGACTTCCCGGCGCCGGTCTCCCCCACGAGGGCGAGGGTCCGGCCCCGCGGGATGACGAGGTCGAGGCCGCGAAGCGCCGGGCGGCGACCGCCCTCATACGCGACGCGGACACCGGCGAGGCGGATCTCGGGCGGGGCCGCGACGGGCGCCGGAGCGGCCACGGCTCCCGGTGCGGCCACAGACGGCACCTGGACCGCGGCCGCCGCCCGTGGCCCCGGCGAGTCCAGGATCTCGAGCATCCGCTCGGCCGCCGCGTCGCCGGCCGCCCCGGCGTGGAACCGGATCGCGAGCTGGCGCAGCGGCAGGAAGAACTCCGGCGTCACGATGAGGACCGCGAGCGCCCGCTCGAAGTCCATCGTCCCGGCCATGAGGCGGAGGCTCACCTCCACCGCGACCAGGGCCGTCGCGACCGTGCCCCCCCACTCGAGGACCAGGGCGGTCTGGAAGGCGGTCCGGAGGACCTCCATCGTGGTGTCGCCGTACGTGCGGCTGATCGCTCCGACGTTCTCGACCTGCTCCTCGCTCCGGCCGAACATCTTCAGCGTCGCGATCCCGCGGAGCATGTCGGCGAAGAAGGCGCTCATCCATCGCAGCTCGACGAATCGCTGCTGGGTGATCGCCTTCGCGCGGCCGCCGATGAGCGCGAGGAGGAGGACCAGCACGGGGCCCGTCACGACGAGCACGAGCGCCGTGAGCGGGTCGAGAACGACCGTCACGCCGAGCACCAGCACCGGCACGAGGACGGCGAGCGCCCGCGCCGGCTGGAACGAGACGACCCAGGCGTCGAGCGTCTCCATCCCGGCCGTCAGGACGCTCACCAGCTCGCCGGTCCGCTCCCCGCCGGCGAAGACGGGCCCCAGCCGCAGCAGCCGGTCCGTGAGCGCGGCGCGCAGCGTCCCCTTCAGGCCGCTCGAGGCCCGCTGGGCAAGGACCTCGGCCGCCCACACGAGCCCCGCGCGGACGAACGCGAGGACGGCCACCGCGGCGAGGAGCGGAAGAACGGAGGAGAGGTCCGCGCCGCCGATGAAGACCCGCGCGACGATCGCGGCGAGCAGGAAGGCCGCGACCACGACCAGCGCCGCAGCGATGAAGCCGCAGGCGATCGCGGCACGGAGCCGGAGACGCGCGGCCGGATCGAGGGCAAGGAGCCTCGCCGCAGGCGCCGGCGCGCGTCGCGGCAGCGCGATCACCGGCCCGGCACGAGGCTGACGGCGGGCGCACGGCCCGCCGTCACCGGATGGGACGCCATGGGGCCGCCGCGGCGGCCGTCAGTATCCCGTCGGCTCGACGACCGTCTTGCCGCGGAAGAAATAGTAGACGCCGGCGGTGTACAGGAGGACGAACGGCATGCCGATGAGGGCGATGATCAGCATGACCGTGAGCGTCGGGTCGGCCGACGCCCCGTTGTAGATCGTCAGGTCGTAGGCGGCGTCGATCGTGGAGACCAGGAGGCTCGGGAAGATCCCGACGGCCCCTGAGACCAGCAGGAAGAGGATCATCGCGGACGAGGCCACGAACGCCCAGAACTGGTGACCGATCCGGAGGAGCCCGTACGCCGCGAAGATCGCGACGAGCGCCGCCGCGGGGAAGACCACCAGCCACGGCTGCTCGATGTAGCGGTCCGTGATGGCCGGGTGGATGACGACCATGGCCAGGATCAGCAGCGTGTTCAGCACGAAGAAGACCGCCATGAGGCGGGGCAGCCAGGCCTTGATCCGCGCCTGGAGGGCCTCGTCGGTCTTCATCGACAGGTAGATCGACCCGTGCATCGCGAACATCGCGACCGTCGTCACCCCGATGAGCAGCGGGATCGGGCCGAGGAGGTCGAGGAGCGACATGCGGATGTTGCCGTCGGCGCCGAGCGGGACGCCGACAAGGATGTTGCCGAACGCCACGCCCAGCAGGAGCGCGAGCCCTGCCGAGGACAGCGCGAAGACGAGGTCCCAGCCCGTCCGCCAGCGCGGCGAGGGGCGCTTGCTGCGGAACTCGATGGCGACCGTGCGGAGGATGAGCACCAGCAGCACGGCCATCATCGCGAGGTAGAAGCCCGAGAAGAGCGACGCGTAGACGAGCGGGAAGGCGGCGAAGAGGACGCCGCCACCGAGGATGAGCCAGACCTCGTTGCCGTCCCACACGGGCCCGATGCTGTTGAGCAGGACGCGGCGCTCCTGGTCGGTGTGCGCGAAGGGCAGGTGCAGGATCCCGACGCCCATGTCGAAGCCGTCGAGGATCAGGTAGCCGCCGATGATGACGACGAAGAGCACGAACCAGATGTCGCTGAGCGTGAGTGTCATCGTCGGTCCCTCACCCGGCACGCGGCTGGCGGCGGAAGATGTCGCGGAAGGTGTCCGGCAACGACGAGACCTTCTGGGTCTCCAGGGCCTCGAGCGGCTCCGGTCCCGCCTGGATCTTCGCGTTCAGGAGGTAGAGGAAGAGCGCGAAGAGGATCGCGTACAGGACGATGAACATGATCAGCGAGAGCAGGACGTCCGTGCCGCCGAGGACGGGCGAGCCCGCCTTCGCGGTCTCGAGGACGTTGTACACGATCCACGGCTGGCGACCGATCTCGGCCGTCCACCACCCCGCGGTGATCGCCGCTGTCGCCATGAAGACCGTCACGACGAGGACCCACAGCATCCAGCGGGTCTCGTACAGCCGTCTCTTCCAGAAGAAGAGCGCGGCCGCGAGGACCGCGATCGGGATGAACAGGAACCCCATGCCCACCATCGCGTGGTAGGCCTGGAAGACCAGGTTCACTGGCGGGATGGGCTCGGGCGCGAACGACTGCAGGCCCTGGACGGTGGCGTTCGGGTCCCAGTACGCGAGGATCGACAGCAGGCACGGGACGGCGATGCCGGACGTCGTCTCCGCCGCCTGGTCCACCCAGCCCACGACGTACGCAGGAGCGCACGACTGCGTCTGCCACAGGCCCTCCATCGCGGCGAGCTTGATCGGCTGGTTCTCCACCACCGAGCGCGCCTGCTCGGAGCCCGAGAGGGTGACGTTGAGGATGGCGAAGACGACGAAGAACGGGAGGGCGACGACCATCATGGACTTCGCGAGGTCGACGTGGCGCTTCCGGAGCAGGTACCAGGCGCCCACGCTGAGAAGCAGGGCGGACCCGACGGTCCACGACGCGACCCACACGTGCAGCAGGCGCGGGATGAAGGTCGGGGTGAAGACCGTCTGCCAGAAGTCCGTCATGACCGCGCGGACCGGCAGCGGGTCGGTCGCGATCTCGTAGCCGGCGGGCGACTGCATCCACGAGTTGGCCATGACGATCCACAGCGCGCTGAAGTGCGCGCCGAAGACGACCAGGAACGTCGCCAGCAGCCACATCCGGGGTCCGAGTCGGTTGCCGCCGAAGATCATGAGGCCGAGGAAGCCGCCCTCGAGGAAGAAGGCGAAGACGCCCTCGGCGGCGAGCAGGCTGCCGAACACGTTGCCCACGAAGCGCGAGTACTCGGCCCAGTTCGTGCCGAACTCGAACTCCTGGACGACGCCGGTGGCGACGCCGATCGCGAAGATGAGCGCGTAGACCTTGACCCAGAAGAACGACAGGCGTCGCCACTTGGGGTCCTTGGTCCGCAGGTAGATGAGCCCGATGACGACGAGCATCAGGCCCAGCCCCATCGACAGGGGCGGATAGATGAAGTGGAAGCTCGCGGTCAGCGCGAACTGGACGCGCGACAGCAGTTCGACGTCCAAGGTGACCCTCCGACCACGACCCCGCGGTTGCCTCGACGGCGATACGGTGCCCGGTGCGGTCGCGGCGTGTCACGGGCCGTATGTCCGCGACATGCACGTCGACCGGCCCGGATGGAGCGGGCGGGGCGGAGCGGCACGGCGGGACCGCCGGTGCGCCGGCCCACGGGCGGTGAGGGTCGCGCGGAGCGCGGCAGGTCCGGCGCCGGCGGCGGACGGCGGGCCGCTCGGGCCGAAGGCACGGGCAAAGCTTCGGCGCGCCGGGAGCCCGCCGGCGGCGGCCCCCCGCGGCACTCAGGCCGGCGCGGCCGCCCCGGTGCTCCCTGGGACGTGGAGCGGCATGTCGGCCGCGCACATCGGGCAGGTGGCCGGGCCGGGCTCGTACGTCGGCAGGTCGAGCACCCAGAGCGACAGCAGCGGGTGCACCGCGCCGGTCAGCGGGGACACGAGGCTCGCGGTCCCGCCCGAGCGGTCGACGAGGACCGCACAGCCGATGATCGTCGCACCGGCCGCCTCGACGGGCGGCAGCATCGCGAGGAGCGAGCCGCCGGTCGTGAGGATGTCGTCCACGAGCAGGACCCTCTCGCCCGGGGCGAACGCGAACCCGCGCCGGAACTCGCGCCGCGCCGAGCCGTCGGGGTCGCGGACCTCCTCCGCGAAGATGCTCCGGACGCCGAGCTGGCGGGCCGTCTCGAACGCGAGCACGACGCCGCCGGTAGTCGGGCCCGCGACCACGTCCACCATCGGCCGGCCGTCGCGGTCGCGGAACCGGCGGGCCCACAGGCCGCACAGCTCGCTCGTGATCTCCGGGTGCTGCAGGACGAGGAACTTCTCGAGGTAGCGATCGCCGTGGCGCCCGCTCTTGAGGAGGAAGTGGCCCACCCGCAGGGCGCCGCTCGCCCGGAACAGCTCCTCGGTGCGGCGGGCCATGGCGACGCGCGCAGCGGCGTCGGCGCCCTTCTTCAGCGTCGTCACGGTGCGACCGTCCCCGCCGTCGCCCCGCCCGCCGTCGTCATCGCCCGGTCACGCTACTGCGACCAGCGAGTGGGCGTCCGGTCCCACCGGTGGGCCCGCAGGCTCTCGCGGAGGTCGGCCGGCAGCGGCCCGGCCTCACCGGCGGCGACGTTCGCCCGGACGTGCCGCGCTACGCGCATCCCCGGGATCACGGAGGCGACGTCCGGGTTCGAGAGGACGTAGCGGATCGCCATCTCGGGCATGGTCGTGCCGGCCGGTACCAGCGGGCGGAGCGCCTCGACGCGCGCCACGGTGGACGCCAGGTTCTCCGGGACGAAGTAGGTCGCCCGCCAGTCGCCGTCGGGCCAGGTCGTGTCGAGCGTGAGCGTCCCGGCGAGCGCGCCCTCCTCGAGCGGGACCCGGGCGATGACCGCCACGCCCAGCTCCCGGCAGAGAGGGAGGAGATCGTCCTCGGGCGCCTGCTCGAAGACGTTGTAGATCACCTGGACGGCGTCGACCATGCCGGTCCGGAGGGTGCGCAGGACGTTCCACGGCTCCCAGCGGTTGACGCTCACCCCGGCCGCCCCGATCAGGCCCTCGCGCTTGAGGTCGTCCATCGCACGCTGCCAGCCGTCGTCCTTCGCCCAGTCGTCCGACCAGACGTGGAACTGCAGGAGATCCACGGAAGAGAGGCCGAGGTTCGCGAGGCTCTTCTCCGCGTACTCGCGGATGTACGCGGGCGGGTACACCTCCTCGATCGGTGCGCCCGGGAGCGGCGGCCAGCGCCGGTCCTTCGGCGGGAGCTTCGTCGCCGTGTAGAGGCGCCTGTCCGGGTTCGCGCGAACGAGCTCGCCCAGGAGGCGCTCGCTCCGGCCGTCGCCGTAGGCCCACGCGGTGTCGAAGAAGGTGACGCCCATCTCGGCCGCCAGCCGGAGCGAGGCGCGCGACTCATCGTCATCCGAGCCCGACCAGCCGGCCATCCCCCACATCCCGTAGCCGACCTCGCCGACCTGCCAGCCGAGGCGGCCGAACTGTCGCTGCCTCATGGCTCCTCGCTGCACCGATCGCGGGCGGCGGCCGGCCGGTCCTGCGGTGCGTTCACGGGCGGTACTCCGCGCCCTTCGCGGCCGGCGGCACCGGCCGGCGCGGCAGCGCGGTCCCCACGAGCGGCGCGTGCGAAGCCAGCCCCCGGGCGGCGCAGACCTCGCGCAGCTCGTCCGCGAGCCGGACGGGCAGCGTGGGGTCGGCGAAGACCGCCGTCCCCACCTGGACCGCGACCGCACCGGCCGCGAGGTAATCGAGCACGTCGTCGAGCGACGAGACGCCGCCGATCGCGACGATCGGGATGTCCACGACCTGTGCGACCTCGTAGACGATCCGCAGCGCGACCGGCTTGATCGCGGGCCCGGAGAGCCCGCCGTACGTGTTCCCCAGGAGCGGCCCGGTGCGGTCCGGCCGGAGCGCCATCCCGGACAGCGTGTTCACCGCGGAGAGCGCGTCCGCGCCCGCGTCGGCGATGGCGCGGGCGATCGGACGCACGTCCGGGACGTTGGGGCTCAGCTTCACCATGAGCGGAAGGTCGGTGGCGGCGCGGACGGCCCGGGTGACGGCACCGGCGGCGTCGCGGTCGATCGCGAACTGGAGCCCGCCCCTGCCGACGTTCGGGCAGCTGATGTTCAGCTCCAGGCCGGCGACCCCCGGGACGCCGTCGAGGCGCCGGACCACGGCGACGTAGTCCTCGATCGACTCGCCGGCGACGTTGACGATGACGGGCACGTGCCAGCCGGCCCAGATCGCGGCGTACCTCTCGATGACCGCGTCCACGCCCGGGTTCTGCAGGCCGATCGAGTTGAGCATCCCCGCGGGCGTCTCGGTGACGCGCGGCGGCGGGTTGCCGGCACGCGGGCGGAGCGTGGTCCCCTTGCAGCAGATCGCGCCGAGCCGCTCGACGTCCACGACCTCGCCGTACTCCACGCCGTACCCGAACGTGCCCGAGGCGACGAGGATGGGATTCTCCAGGACGAGCCCGCGCCCGAGGTCCACGGAGAGGTCGACGGCCGACGCTCCGGCCGCGATGCCGACGACCGGGGTGGCGGCGTCGGCCGGGGCAACGGGGGTGGCCGGGGCGGTGGGGGCGGCCGACGTCGGCCGACGTGCGGTCCCGGTCGGACCGACCCAGGCCGGCTTGATCTTGCGGACCGTGGGCGTCCGTTTCGGCCTGCCGCCGCCAGACGTGATGACGCGCTTCTTCGCCTTCACCGGCGCGCCCCACCCGCCGCAGCGGTGGCCTCCCAGTCGATCTCGTCGGAGGCGAAGACCGGCCCCTCGCGGCAGACGCGCTGCGGGCCGTCCACGCCCCAGATCACGCACCCGAGGCACGCTCCCACCGCGCAGCCCATCCGCTGCTCCATGGAGACCTGGAGGAAGGCCTTCCTCCGCGCCTGCGTGCTCCCCATCGGGACCGGCCTGCCCCCGCCGCGCTTCCGCCCGAGCGTGGCGATCCCGAGGCGCTTCGACCTGCCGGCCGCGAGCCCGGCGAGGACGCGGAGCATGGGCGCGGGCCCGCAGGCGAACGCCTGGTCCGCCCACGCCTCGTAGTCGGTGACGAGGTCCGTCACGAGCCCACGATGGCCCACCGAGCCGTCCTCGGTCGCCACGACGTACTCGAGCTCGTCCGGCAGGAGGCTGGACGGGTAGACCTCGGCCGCGTCGCGCGCGCCGTACAGGAGGACGACCTGCCGGCCGTCCCGGATCGCCTCGTCGGCGAGGAGGCGCAGGTCGGCGATCCCCACGCCCCCGGCGATGAGGAGGAGGTGGCGGTTGCGCGGATCGACCTGGAAGCCCTGGCCCAGCGGGCCGAGGACGTCGAGCCGGTCGCCCGGCCGGAGGTGCGCGAGCCAGGCGGTCCCCCGCCCCACCTCGCGGAAGTGGATCGAGACGATGCCGGTCGCGGCGTCCGCGGTGTTGACCGTGAACGGACGTCGGAGGACGAGCCCCGACCAGTCGCCGGTCCGGACGTGCACGAACTGGCCGGCGCGGACCGCCGAAGCCAGGACGGGCGCGTGGTACCACTGGATCCATTGGCCGGGCAGGATCCGGCGCGCCTCGACGAGCTCGGCGTCGGTCAGGAACATCGCGGGCCGCCGGCGGCGGTCAGCGTGGGGAGCGACGCGCTCGAGAGAGGGTCGGTCGGTCGGTCAGGCTTCCTTCTCCTCGGCCACCGCTTCGACCTCTTCGGTCGGCTCCGCCGGCTGATCGATGCCGGGGAAGCCCTCGGCGAGGGCGTCCGCGAGGTCGCTGAAGACGTCCGTCGGGTCGTAGAACCCGACGAGGTCCTCGGGCGACGCCAGCTTCTTCCACTCGCCGTCCGCGCCCTCCGGAACCACCTCGCCGGCGAATCTGCCGGCCGCGGTCAGCACCAGGCGCTCGTCGTCGTCGTCCACGATGATCAGGTCGCCGATCCGTCCGATGAGTGGCGCGGCCTCCTCCTCGAACCGGGCGAGGAGCCCCGCCTCCGTCTTCTGGCTCCGGTCGAGATAGTCGACCGCGAGGTCGTAGAGCAGGCCGGCCGCCTCTTCCTCGGTGTCCGCGCCGCTCGGGTGGCGGGCCGCCCACGTGTCGGCAGCCTCCGCGTACCCGCGGTCCTCGTCCACTGCCGGCGTGTCCTCGCCGGCGACATTGGCGGTGGCCAGCACGTCGTCGGCGCCGGTCGGCTCCGGCGCGAGGCCGGCCGCCTCACGTGCGGCTTCCGTGAACCACTGGTAGACGTCGGCCGGGTTGTAGAGCTCGACGAGCTCGGCGGGGCTCTCGATGACCTCCGTCTCCGAGATCCACTCGCCGGTCTCGGAGTCCTGGTAGCGACTCCGGCTGCGGAAGGTGAGGTCCGGGGCGATCGCGAGGTAGTCGGGGTCGTCGTCGATGAGGACGAGGCCGTCGAGGGCATCGATCCGCTTCCGGTTGGCCTCGAGGAAGCGGTGCATCTGCTCGCCCGCGGTGACGAGGAAGTCCGACCGCTCGAGCGCCGCGTCCGACGCGAGCTCGCCGAGGAGGTCGTTCCGGTTCGTGTCCATCTGGGCCTCCTTCAGGGGATGAACTTCAGGTCGTCGCCCATCCGCCACCGCAGGAACATCGAGTGATGGCGCTGGAAGATCCACTCGCCGGCCCGGTGCCCGATGGCCCGCATGCTCTCGTCCGCCTCCAGGCGGTCGAGGGTCGCGTAGTCCGGCAGGTCGAACATGATGACGTTGTCGAAGTCCCAGCCGTGCGCGACGTTGAACCAGCCGATGAACTTGATCCCATACTTCTCCTCGTAGTCCTTCACCTGGCGCGGGAACTGCGTCTGCATGAAGAACTTGAAGAACGGGTCGCGGCCGCGCCGGACGGAGAAGAAGGTCGCGAGGACGGGCACGGGGTCGGAGCTCCTCTTGCGATCGCGCGTGCTCGGTGCTCCGGGAGCCGTTCCCGGACGCATCCGGCCGCTATTGTCGCACGCCCCCGCCGGGGGTCGGACCGTCGGGCGCGGCCGGGTCGGCGGGAGGGTCGGGCCGGTCGTCGGCGGGAGGTGCGGGCGCGCCGTCGGCGCCCGGGCCGGACTCCCCCTCCGTGCCCGCGGCGGCGTCCTCGATCTCGCCCACCGTCCGCGTCCGCGCCGCGACCGGTCGCCGCCGCCCGCGCCTCTCGGCTGCCACGATCCGGAGCAGGAAGATCACCGTCTGGCCGACGAACAGCAGCAACCCGAGGGTCACGAACAGGAGGATCGCGCTGACGATGGGTGGCCAGCCCAGCCTCACGGTGAGCGGGGTGAAGACGATGAAGAACGCGAGCAGGATCACCTGCAGCCAGAAGCAGCCCAGCCCGGGGCCGCGCTCAGCGTCGAGCTCGTCGCCCTTGTAGTCGGGCATGGGCGGCCTCCTGGGGCGCGGCGGCGGGGGCGCCCGGCCGGATCCGGGCGGCGGTCGTCGGAGATGGCTGCGGTTCGTCGGTCACGGGCGGCGCCTGGTGGGGCTCGTCGGTCACGGGATCACCGGGATGCGTGCGCGGGGGCGGTGCTCACGATACCGCGGGCCGGCCACGTGGACGTGCCGACGGGCGCGCGTCATCGGCCAGAGGGCACGACGACCGTCCGTCTGCGGCGCCGCCGGGCGTGCATCGGGGCCGAGCCTGCCCGGTACCATCGACCCGTGACCGACCGACCCGCCCGCGACCCCCTCGACGACTTCGCCTGGCACCCGGACCCGGAGCTCGTGTGGTACGTGGACCCCGCGCGGTCGCGCGAGTCCGTGGAGGCCCTCGGCGCCGCCGCGTGGGAGGTCGCGCTCGACTGGCTCTACGACGAGGGATTCCGCCGCCCGACCGGCCCGATGGGCTATGCCGAGCTCCGCCGGCTGTGGTACGGCATGCCCGCCGACGCACCGGCGTCGTCGGTCGGCCCCGGGCCCGCGCCCTCCGACCCCGTCCCGGCGTCCGCCGTCCTCGACGAGTTCCGCGCCCGCCTGTCGGAGCACCAGCTCAGCTCGGTGCACCGGCTCTCGTGGAGCTACTTCACCCCGCCGCCCCTCCTCCTGTCGGTCGTCGGCGAGCTGCTCGCGCAGGTGATCGACCAGGGAGTGGACGTCTGGCGCGCCGCGCCCACCGGCGCGTTCGTCGAGGAGGAGACCGTCCGCTGGCTCTGCGACCTCGTCGGGTACGGCCCGGACGGGTTCGGCGTGCTCACCTCCGGCGGCGTGATGGCGAACATCATGGCGATGACCGTCGCGCGGGACATCCACCTCGGTCGGCTCATCGCCGGCGGCTCGGCCGCGACGCTTGGCCGCCGCCGCGAGGCGTCCCCGCGCTCGCCGGTGCCCGCGTGTACGCGAGCGACCAGGCGCACTTCTCGATCGGCCGGGCCATCGACATCCTCGGCTTCCCTCCCGACACGCTGCGGATCGTGCCGTCCGACGGGCGCTTCCGGCTCCAGGCGGGCCCGGTCGCCGCGGCGGTCGCAGAGGACCGCCGGGCGGGCTCCGGCCGTTCGCCATCGCCGCGGTCGCCGGCTCGACGAACACCGGATCGGTGGATGACGTCGCCGGGCTCGTGGCTCTCGCGGCCGCCGAGGACCTCTGGCTCCACGTGGACGCCGCCTACGGAGGGGGCGCGCTCCTCTCCGAACGCGACGCCGGCCGGATCGGACCGCTCGGGCGGGCGGACTCGGTCACGATCGATCCGCACAAGTGGTTCTTCCAGCCGTACGACGTGGGCGCCCTGCTCGTGCGCCGGCGCGGCGACCTCCGCGGCACCTTCCACCGCGCGCCCGAGTACTACCGGACCCCCGGGCACGAGGAGGAACCGCTGGACTTCTACCAGCTCTCCATCGAGGGGTCCCGCCGTCTCCGCGCCATGAAGCTCTGGATGAGCTGGAAGCACCTCGGGACGCGCGGGCTGGGGCGGCTCGTGGAGCGGACCGACGATCTGGCCGCGCGCCTGGCGGCACTGATCGCGCGGAGCGACGACTTCGAGGCGACGCCGCCCGAGCCGGAGCTGTCGGTGGTCTGCTTCCGCTGGCTGCCGGGCGGACGGACGGCGGCTGCGGGGCTCGATCCGGCGACGCTCGACCAGGTGCAGGACCGCCTGCAGCGCGCCCTGGAGGTGTCCGGTGAGGGCTGGGTCTCCACGACGCGCCTCCGCGGTTCGACATGGCTCCGGGCGGGGATCGTCAACTACCTCTCGACCGACGAGGACGCCGACCGGATGCTGGCGATCCTGCGCCGGCTGGGCCCCGGCGTGGCGGAGGGGATGGGGCTGTGACGGCCGGCCGGTCCGACCGATCGACCGACCTCTATCGCCTCCTGCAGGTGGACCCGGAGGCGGACACGGAGATCATCGGCGCCGCCTATCGCAAGCTCGCCCAGCGCTACCACCCCGACGTCACCGACGACCCCGACGCGGCCGCGCGGATGGCCGCGATCAACGCGGCGTGGGAGGTCCTCCGCGATCCGGCGAGGCGCGCCCTCTACGACCGCGAGCGTCGGTTCACGACCGGCGGCGGCACGGGGCACGGCGGGTCGGCCGCGAACGGGATGCCGGCGGACCCGGGCGCAAGACGAGGTGCCGGCGAGCGCGCGCCCGGCGCGAGCGACCGCAGCGCCGACTCGACCACGTGGGGCGGCCGGCCCCCGGCGGCTCGCCCGGCGCGAGCGCGTCCACCGGCGACGGCGAGAAGTGGCGCGCCGGTGGCGCCGCCGGCACGGGCGGGACCCAGGGCGACTGGGCCGGTCCGCCGTGGGGCGTCCCGAGCGGGTCCGTCATCACCTTCGGGCGGTACAGCGGATGGTCGCTCGGCCAGATCGCGCGGCACGACCTCTCGTTCCTCGAGTGGCTGGAGCGAGCGCCGGTCGGCCGCCAGTACCAGGCGGAGATCGCGACGCTCCTCCGGCGGTACGGGAGGCGGTAGTCGGTCAGGGTTCCGCCCTCGCGACCCCATCGCTCGCCGTCGCCGGCTTGAACGACCGTCGGCACTGGCACGAGCCCGATCGGACGACCATCATCGCGCCGAACGCGAGTAACGGCCGCGACTCAGACCGGCCGGGCGGCCGCTAGCGCCGTGTGGCCGCGATGGCCCGCTCGCGGGCACGGAGGCTCGGCGATGGTCGGCACTGCGGCTCCTATCTCGCCGCTCCGCCCGAACGTCGACGATCGGGCGGGTCCAGCCCCGGCGGCCGACGCGCCCCGTTCCGATCGGCACGGCTGCGGGCCTCCTCCGGGCGGCCGCCGTCTGGCTCGGCGCCGTTGCGGTCCTCGGCGGCCTTCTGGGTGCCGTCGCGTGTGGTTCGCGTTCCTCACCCCTCTTCGGCGGGGAGCCGTCGGAGGCGGACGGGGCGCGTGCCCTGCTCATGGCCGCGGGCCTTGTCAGCGGCCCGCTCGGCGCAGCCGTGGTGACGTGGCGCGCGGCGTCGCCAGGGCATGCGCGGGCGGGCATCGTCGCCTTCGTCCTCGGCGCGGGGACATTGCTCGTCCTCCTCGCGCCTGCGGTCGCGGCCCTCCTGCCGACGCACGGCGGCTTCTACGGCTTCGATCCCTATCGGGTCGCCGACGCCGCGCGCCTGCCGTCGTCGGTCGCGTTCCTCGTGCCGGCGTTGCTCATGGTCGTGGGCACGGTGTGGCGCTGGTGCGCCGAGGAGGCGCCCGGCTCCCATCGGCGTGCCTGGGCGACACTGGCAGCCATCGCGGTCGTCGCCGTTCCCGCCGGGGTGCTTCTCATCGTCGCCTGGTGGGCTCCGTCGTGTCCCTCGGGCAGGACCTGTCTCCCGGAGGCCGGTATCTCCTTCGAGCGACCGTGGGTTGGTCGCCAACGAGACCGGACGACGGACTCTACGCGGCGTCCGCGGGGAGCGAAAGCACGCGCTTCGTGATCGAGGATGGGGCAAGCATCCTGACCGAGAACGGGCGCGAGGTCCCGGGGGACCTCGATGAGCTGGAACGGACCGTCCCGCGCCTCCTGGCTGGAGGCGGCGGCTTCGCGCGGAACTCGGAGATCTCCGTGCGCCGGGTCGACCTCCCCGCCGGGCCGGCGATCCGAATCGCCTACACGAGCGCGACGTCGTTCATCTTCACCTACTACCAGACGAACGTCACCCACTGGCTCAACGTCGACGGGCGACTCATCGTGCTCGAGTACATGACGTCATACGGCGAGGGAACCCCGGGAGACACGGCCAGCGATCCGCCCGCCGTCCGGCGGCTCCTCGAATTCATCCGGCCGCTCTGACGCTCGCCGACCGACCGGAACCGCTCACTCAGCCCTCCGCCGATGCTCCGGCTGGGCCCGGTGACACCAGGTCCCGGGCTCGCCCCTTCCCGGCCCGGCGGTCCTTGAGCTGGTACCACTCGCCGACGAGGGGCAGGAACCACGCCCGGCCCTCGTACGGCGCCGGGACGAGCGGGAAGCCGATCCGCGAGGGCGGGGCCGGCCCGCCGCCCATCCAGCGCGCCATCTCGACGCCGAGGTAGGGGAAGAGCGCGACGCCGTTGCCGCAGCAGCCGGTCGCGTAGTAGACCTCGCCGACC
>CAVQVT010000015.1:0-62878 GCA_963717255.1 uncultured Chloroflexia bacterium
ACCCGATGCCACGCACGCTCGACCCGACCGCATACGCCGTCCGCCGCGACACGTTCCTCGACGCCGCGGAGCGCCTCATGCGATCGCGCGGCTGGGACCACGTGACCGTGCAGGACATCCTCGATGCCGCCGGCGCGTCGCGCGGGGCCTTCTACCACTACTTCGCCTCGAAGGAGGCGTTGCTGGAGGCCGTCGTCGAGCGGATGACCGAGGCGGCGATCGCGGTGATCGAGCCGACCGCGGCGGACCCGAACCTCCCAGCGGCGTCGAAGCTCCAGGCCGTGTTCCTGACCGCCGGTCGCTGGAAGACCGAGCGGAGCGACCTCCTGCTCGCGCTCATGCGTTCGTGGTACTCGGACGAGAACGACCTCGTCCGGCTCCGGGCCGCTCGTTCGGGCGCCGCGCGCATGACGCCGATCCTCGCAGCGGATCGCCCGCCAGGGGGCGGCCGAGGGCGCCTTCAGTTGCACGTCGCCGGACGACGCCGCGACGATCCTCCTGGCCCTCCTGAACGGCTCGAGCGACGCGATCGGCCGGCTCGTCCTCGACCGCCAGGACGGCCGCACGACCTTCGACGAGGCGGAGCGATCCATGGGCGCGTACGAGGAGGCGATCGAGCGGATCCTCGGCCTCCCGGCTGGCTCGTTCGTCCTCGTCGACACGCCCGCACTGCACGTCTGGTTCGACTGACCCCACGCGAGGAGCCCCATGACAGCGATCATCGAGACGCAGAAGCTCACGAAGTCGTATGGGAAGAGCCGCGGGATCATCGACGTCGACCTCGTCGTGGAGACGGGGGAGGTCTTCGGATTCCTCGGGCCGAACGGGGCCGGGAAGACGACGACGATCCGCGTCCTCCTCGACCACATCCGGCCATCGAGCGGCAGCGCGAGGGTCTTCGGGATCGAGTCGCGCGTGGATCCGGTCGCGATCCACCGGCGCGTCGGCTATCTGCCCGGCGAGTTCACCCTGTACGACAGGCTGACCGGCGGACAGACGCTCACGTACTTCGCGAACCTCCGCGGCGGCGTGGACCCCGCGTACCAGGCGTCACTGATCGAGCGCATCGACCTCGACCCGTCCCGGCGCTTCAAGGAGTACTCCAAGGGGAACAAGCAGAAGGTCGGCCTCGTCATCGCGCTCCAGCACAAGCCGGAGCTCCTCCTCCTCGACGAGCCCACCTCGGGGCTCGATCCTCTCGTCCAGCAGACGGTCTTCCAGATCCTCCGGGAAGCAGTGGTCAACGGCGCCACCGTCTTCCTCTCGAGCCACATCCTCTCGGAGGTCGAGAAGAGCTGCGACCGCGTCGCGATCATCCGCGAGGGCCGCCTCGCGAAGGTCGGCCGCGTGGACGCTCTGCGGGACCTCGCGCACCACCAGGTGGAGCTCCGGTTCGCCGGCGCCGCGCCGGCGGCCGAGTTCGAGGCGCTGCCGGGCGTGAGCGAGGTGGTGGCCGACGACCACGTGCTCCGGATGCGCGTCTCGGGCGCGATCACGCCGGTCGTGCAGGCGGCCGCCCGGTACGATCTCCTCGACTTCGTCAGCCGTGAGCCGAGCCTGGAAGAGACGTTCCTCGCGCAGTACGGGCGCGAGGCGGAGTAGCGCGATGGCAGTCGGAACCGGTGCGCCGCAGCTCGTGACGCCGCGGCCGCGCATCCCCGTCCTCAGCCGGGTCTACGGGCTCGGCGGCATCTACGCGAAGACGATGCGCGACTCGCGCCTGGCCTTCCTCATCATGACCGGCCTGCTCGCGGGCTTCATGCTCGCGATCGGCTCGGCCTGGGGCAGCGCCTACGGGACCGCCGAGGCGCGCAGGGAGATCGCCGCCCTCGTCTCCTCGATGCCCGCGGTCATCGCGGGCATCGCAGGGCCCGTGGTGAACCCGGACACGATGGGCGGCTTCCTCACGTACAAGTACGGCCCCTTCTTCGCGTTCATCGCGTCGATGTGGTCGATCCTCGCGCTCTCCTCGACCCTCGCCGGCGAAGCCCGGAGGGGCAGCCTCGACTTCGTCGCAGCCGCACCCTTCGGGAAGCGGCGCATCGCGCTGGAGAAGCTCGCTGCGCATGTCACGGCGATGACCCTCTCGATGGCGTTCCTCGCGGTCATCACCGTCGTCTCGTCGTACGCCTTCGGCGACGCCTCCCTCGGCGACGAGATCCCGCCGCTCAACGCCGTGGGGTTCGCCGCCTGGGTCGGGCTCCTCGGCCTCGCAGCGGGCTCCGTCGCGTGGGCGATCGCCCCCATCGTCGGTCGCGCCAGCGCGGCCGGCGTCGCCTTCGTCGCGCTCATCGGCGCGTATCTCCTCGGTGGCTACGCGCCCTACTTCCCGGCGCTCGAGGGGATCGCGAACCTCTCGTGGTTCCACTGGACGTACGACCACGTCGCGCTCGCTGGCCAGTTCGACTGGCCGTCGATCGGGCTCGTCCTCGTGGTGGCGGTCGCGCTGTTCGCCGTCGGGGTCGAGCTGTTCGCGCGCCGCGACCTCGGCGTGATGAGCGGGATCCCCGTTCCCGGGCTCCCGCGCGTCACCCTCGGCCTGCACGGGCCGATCGGGCGGGCCTTCGGCGACCAGCTGCCGCTGGCCCTCGGCTGGGGGATCGGGATCGGGATCTTCGGGTTCATGCTCGCGGCGATGAGCACGTCGTTCACGAACCAGATCGTCACGGACTACCCGACGTTCCGGGAGGTCCTCGAGGCGATCTTCCCCAGCGTGGACCTCGCGTCGTCCGGCTGGTTCCTCCAGCTCGTCTTCGTCGAGATGGGACTCATCGTCGTCGGCTTCTCGGCCGCGACGTTCGTCGGCCGGTGGGCATCCGACGAGACGAGCGGCCGGCTCGAGACGGTCCTCGCCGCCCCCATGACGCGGAGCCGGTGGGCGCTCGCCGGCGGCGTCGGGGCGATCCTCGCCGTCGCCGTCACCACGCTCGTCTACGCGTTCGGGATCGGCCTCGGGTCGGTGCTCGCGGGCGGAGACGTCCTCGTGCCGGTGGCCGGGACGATCGCCCTCGGCGCGTACGCTGCGGCGGTGGTCGGCATCGGCGTCGCGATCGGCGGCCTCTGGCGCACCTCGCTCGCCGCCGAGCTCGCCGCGACCTTCGTCATCGCGACGTTCCTCGTCGGGCTGCTCGCGCCGGCGCTGAACCTCCCGGACATCGTCCAGCAGGTCGCGCTCACGACCCACCTCGGCCAGCCGATGATCGGGGTCTGGGACGCGGCCGGGATGATCGCGTGCGCGGTGCTCGCCGTCGGCGGGATCGCGCTCGGCGCCTGGGGGATGCGGCGCCGCGACCTGCAGGACTGACGGCGGAGAGCGGCACGGCCCGCGGTGACGCGCGGGTCGTACGCCGCGTCCACCGACGGCGTCAGGGCTCCGGGACGGAGACCTCAGGCGCCGGCTCCGTCGGGACGGCCGTTCGCCGCCACGGCACGGACCGGACGTTCACCATCGCGATGCCTGCGACGACCAGGATCGCGCCGGCGACGAAGCCGATGGTCAGCGGCTCGCCGAGGACCACGACGCCCAGCCCCACCGCCACGACCTGCATGAGGTAGGTGACGAGGGAGACGCGCGTCGGCGCCCAGACCGCGAGGAGGCGGAAGAAGACGAGGTAGGCGAAGCCGGAGCCCACGACCCCGAGCCACGCCACGGCGAAGAGGGCCTCGGCGACCGAGGGGACCGCGACCCTCCCGTCAACGACGATGCCGAGCGCGGCGACCATCGGCAGCGCCAGGCCGACCTGGCCGAGGGCCGCCGCCGTCGGATCCACCCGCCCCCGGACCTGGCGGGCGAAGAAGATGTTGCCCAGGGCGTAGGAGACGGACGCGATCACGACGGCGACGATCCCGGTGATCTCGCCGAGCGCCTCGGGTCCGCCCAGGCTTCCGCTGGAGATCACGATGACGCCGGCGAAGCCGACGAACAGGCCCGCGAGGCGGATGCCCGTCATCCGGTCCCCTCGGAGGATCAGGACCGACAGGAGAAGGGTGAAGAGCGGCGTCGTCGCGTTCAGGATCGAGGCGAGCCCCGAGTCGATCGACTGCTCGGCCCACGTGATGAGCCCGAACGGGACCACGATGTTGATGACCGAGAGGACGGCCAGCCGCCCCACGATCCACGGATCGCGCGGCAGCGGGACGCGCATCGCGGCGACCGCCGCCAGGAGCAGCGCGGACCCGAAGACCAGGCGCCACGTCACCAGGGAGAACACCGGCAGGGACTCGACGCCGATCTTGATGAAGAGGTAGCTGCTGCCCCACGCCGCCGCGAGGAGGACGAAGAGGAGCGGCTCGACGCCGGTCTCCCGCCGCTCGTGGGGCAGGGGAGTCGCGGCGGGCGGACGCATCGCTGGAGTGTCGCACGCCGCGTGGCCGGCGATCCGGCTGCCGCGCCGCCCGGTGGTCGCTCGGCGTGCCCCGGCTCGAGGGCAGTGCCCGGCGCGTCGCGGGCACCCGCGCGGCCGTAGACTCGCGGACGTGCGCTCTCTCCGCTCCCTGTACCTCGCGGTCGGCGCCGCGATGGGGAGCTTCTTCCCCTTCCTCGTCGTGATCCTCGCCGGCCGCGGGTTCGACCCCGCGCAGATCGGCGTCGTCACCGCGGCGGCGTCGGTCGCGTACGCGACCGCGGTGCCGGCGTGGGGCCACCTGGGCGACGTCACCCTGGGGCGGGCCCGTGCCCTCCAGGTCGGTGCGATCGGGGCGGCGGTGGTCGTGCTCCTCTTCGCCCTGCCCGTGCCGATGCTGGTCGCGGCCGCCCTCGTCGTCGCGTTCCACGGCTTCCAGAGCTCGATGCAGCCGCTGGCGGATTCGCTCGCGCTCGAGCACGTCCCCGACCGCGGCCGCGACTACGGGCGCGTCCGCCTCCTCGCGTCCCTCTCGTTCGCCATCACCTCGATCGCCTGCGGCGTCCTGTACGACCGCGCCGGCTTCTGGGCGACCGCGCCGGTCTTCGCGGTCGCCGCCGTCTGGATCTGCGTGAGCGTGATCGGGCTGCACGACGCGGCGCGCGGCCTCACCCGACCCACCCACGCTCACCCCTCCACGGTGGGAGCGGCGAGACCGGCCTCGCACCCCGCGTCGCGATCGCGCCTGGGGACGGCCGGCGAGGCGATGGCGCTCCAGCCGCGCCTGCCGCTCGTCCTCCTCGCGATCGGCCTGATCCAGGTCGGCGTCCTCGCGAGCTTCACGTACCTGCCCCTGCTCATCACGGACCTCGGCGGCGGGCCGGAGCTCGTGGCGCTCGCCGCCGGCGTCAGCGCGCTCGCGGAGGTCCCCGGCATCCTGCTGGCCGGCATGGTGGCCAGGAGGATCGGCCTCCGCGGCCTCTTCGCGGTCGGCTGCGTCGTCTACGCGGCGTGCATCGCCAGCTGGATCGGGATCGACGATCCAGCGGTGATCGTCGCGACCCGCGCCATCACCGGCATCGCGTACGGCGGCGTCCTCGTCGCTTCCGCGCTGACCATCGGCTCGCTGCTCCCCGCACGCCTCCAGGCGACCGGACAGGCCCTGTACCAGACGGTCGCATTCGGCCTCGCGGCGATCGTCGCCAACCTCATCGGCGGCCTCATCTACGCGTCGGTGGGACCGTCCCTCATGTTCGCCCTGACGGCCGTGTCGGCCCTCGCGGCGGCGGCCGTGGGGATGGCCGCATACCCGGTCCGCGGCGCGGGGACGGGACCGCTCGACGAGTCGGCGATCGCCGTCGCGCTCGCGCCCGAGCACGATCTGCCGCTGGGCATGTGACCGCGCCGGTACCATGGCGCGTGGTGCGCGGCCCCGGGGGCCCGCGAGCGGAGGAGGCCCGATGCGGCTCTGGGGCGGACGGTTCGAGGGCGAGAGCGACGAGCGGATGGCCGCGTTCACCCGTTCCGTCGAGCTCGACGCCGTGCTCGCGGTCGACGACATCGACGGCTCCGTCGCACACGTCCGCGGCCTGCGTCGCGCGGGACTCCTGACGGCCCAGGAGGAGGAGCGGCTGCTCGCCGGCCTGGAGGACCTCCGGACGGAGGTGGAGGCCGGGACGTTCGTCTGGGACGCGACGCTCGAGGACGTCCACATGAACCTCGAGGCGGCGCTGACGCAGCGGATCGGGCCCGTCGCCGGGCGCCTGCACACGGGGCGGTCCCGGAACGACCAGGTCGCGACCGACCTCCGCCTCTGGCTGCGCCGGACGGTCCGGGTCGTCGATGCCGCGCTCCTCGACATGGAGGACGCGCTCGTCGCGCTCGCGGAGCGCCATCCCCGCGCGATCCTGCCGGGTGCGACGCACATCCAGCCCGCGCAGCCCGTCCTCCTCGCGCACCATCTCCTCGCGTACGTCGAGATGCTCGAGCGCGACCGGGGCCGCTTCGCGGACGCGAACGCGCGGGCGGACCGCTCGCCGCTGGGCTCGGGGGCGATCGCGGGCGCCGGGTATCCGCTGGACCGCGACGCGACGGCGGGAGACCTCGGGTTCTCCGCGCCGACCGCGAACTCGATGGACGCGACGAGCGACCGCGACTTCGTCGTCGAGGCCATCGCCGCTGCCGCGCTCGCGATGGTCCACCTCTCGCGCCTCGCCGAGGAGGTCGCGTGGTGGTCGAACCCGCGGTTCGGCTACGTCCGCCTCTCCGACGCCTTCTCGACCGGCTCGTCGATGATGCCGAACAAGAAGAACCCCGACCCGGCCGAGCTCGTGCGTGGCAGGGCGGGCCGGGTGATCGGGGACCTCGTCGCCTCGCTCGCGATGCTCAAGGGTCTCCCGCTCGCGTACCAGCGCGACCTCCAGGAGGACAAGCCGGCGCTCTTCGACGCGCTCGGGACGCTCGAGGCCTCGCTCGGCGTCATGGCCGGGCTCGTCGCGTCGCTCGCGGTGGACGAGGAGCGGATGCGCGAGGCGGCGGCCGAGGGACACGTCACGGCGACCGCCGTCGCGGATGCGCTCGTCCGGCGCGGGGTCCCATTCCGGACGGCACACCATGTCGTCGGGCGGATCGTGGCCGAGGCGGATCGGCGGGGGGCGACGCTCCCCGACCTCCCCGACGAGGCCTACATCGGGGCGCTCGGCGCCGATGCGGACCCCGCCGCGACCGAGCTGGCGCTCCGGCCCGGGATCGGGGCGGAGCTGCGCGCCGCCGCAGGGCTGGAGGCCGCGCTCGCGAGCTGCGACGTGGTCGGCGGGACGGCGCCCGCCCGCGTGGCGGCCGCGCTCGCGGCGGCCCGCGTGCGCATCGACCGCGAACGCGGTGCCGGCACGGATCCCGGGTAGGGGACCCCCACATCGTGGCGGATCCCCGACCGGCCGCCACCGAGACACCCTCGCCTCCACGCGCTGCCCGCCGCACGCTGGCCTCGACGCCGGCGTGTGGTTCCCCGGACCCCTCAGCCCTCGGATGCGCCCTCGTCGGAGAGACGGTAGCCGACGCCGCGCACGCTCACCGGCGCGGGCCCGCCGGCCTCGATGAGCTTGGCCCGCAGCCGGGCGAGGTGCGGCTTGAGCCACTGCGGGTCCGGGTCCGGGACGCCGGGCCAGCCCGTCGCGAGGAGGCGCGCGTGCGGCACGACGCGGCCGCCGGCGGCGACCAGCGTCGCGAGCAGGAGGAACTCGGTCTTGGTGAGCACGACCGGCTCCCCGTCGACGGTCGCCTCGTGGAGACCGGGGTCCAGCTGCAGAGTCCCGACCCGGATCGGCGACTCCGGGAGCGACCCGGCCGACCCCTCGCCTCGACGGACGACGGCCCGGATCCGGGCGAGCAGCTCCTGGCGGCCGAACGGCTTCGTCACGTAGTCGTCGGCGCCGATGTCGAGCGCCTCGACCTTCGCCAGCTCGTCCGACTCGCCGGTGAGCACGATGACGGGCACCCGGCTCGTGCGACGGATCCGGCGGAGGACCTCCACGCCGTCGACCCCCGGCATCGCGAGGTCGAGCAGGACGAGGTCCGGCGCCTCGGCCGTGAAGCGCTCGAGCGCCGCCTCGCCGTCGTACGCGGTGATGACGCGGTGACCCGCGCTCCCCACCAGCGCGGTGATCGCACCGACCATCGCGGGCTCGTCGTCGACGACGAGGATCCGCAGCGGCGCCGTGGCCCGACCCTCGATCGCGGCGCCGTGGCCCCCGCTCGTCACGGACCCTCCCCGCCGGCGGGCAGCGCGACGATGAACCGGCTGCCGCCGTACCCGTTGGCCTCGATCCAGACGCGGCCACCCATCGCGTCCATGAGCCGGCGCGCCGCGTACAGGCCGATCCCCGAGCCGGATCGGCCCCCGGCGCGCACCCGGACGTAGGCCTCGAAGACGCGCTCCCACTCCTCGGCCGGGATGCCCGGTCCGTCGTCCGTCACGTACACCTGCACCTCCGATCCCAGGGGCCATGCTCCCACGCTCACGCCCCACCCCGCAGGAGCGTACTTCGCCTCGTTCTCGAGCAGATGCTCGAGGACCTGTCGGAAGCGCGCCTCGTCGCCGATGGCGACGAGCGGCCCCTCGCCGTGCTCCCAGCGGAGCCGGTGGGCGCGCAGGAGCGGCGCCATGAGGTCGATCGTCTCCGCCGCGGCCCGCGCGACGTCGAAGGGGGTGCGCTCCAGGCCCACGAGGCCCTCGCCGCGCACCGACGCGAGGATCGAGTCCACGAGCCGGTCCAGCCGGGTGACCTGGTCGATGGCCGCGGCGTGCCACTCGTCGATCGTCGCTCGCGGCGAGACATCCCCGGCCCCCGTCCCTGCCTCCGCGAGGAGATCGAGGTAGGCGCGCACGACCGACAGCGGTGTCCGCAGCTCGTGCGTGACGACGCCAAGGAGCTCCGCTCGCGCCGCGTCGAGCGCGGTGAGCGTCTCGAGCTGGGTCTCGGCCTCGCGCTGGAGGCGGCCCTTCTCGACGATCCCCGCCAGGAGGGCCGCGATCGTCGTGACGAGCTCCACGTCATGCTGGTCGAAGCGCCTGGTGGATCGCGTCTGGAGGTTGAGGACGCCGACGACCCGGTCATTCCAGGTCAGAGCGGACGGAGAGCATCGACGTGAGGTCCTTGAGGTCGTACCCGCGGACCCACTTGAACCGCGGCTCCAGGCGGACGTCGGGGACCTCGATCGGCCGCCGCTCGAGCGCGGCCGTGCCCGTGACGCCCTCGCCGACCGCCAGGCTCACCTTCCCGACATGCCCGGGGTCCAGACCGTTCGTGGCGGCGAGCGTCAGGCGCTCGGTGGAGGGGTCGAGCAGGTAGAACGAGACGCCCTCGACCCCGAGCGCGACCGCCGTCCGCTCGATGATCGTGTTCATCAGCTCGTCCCAGTCGCGCGCGAGCGTCGCGAGACGGGCGAGGTCATGAACCAGCTCGAGGTCGCGGACGCGGCGCGCCGCGTCCGCCCGGCGCCGGCCGCGCAGGCCGCCGCAGCCGCTGCCCGTGCCGCGCGGCATCGGTGGTCCCTCCGGGCCGGCCGGCCGCATCAGGACCGGTCGACGACCGTGGCCGGGAGCGACTCGAGGAGCGGCTCCGTCCACGTCCACGCCGCGCCGTGATGCCGGCCGACGGCGCCGTGCCGGGCCGCCTCGACGCGAAGCGGGAGGCCGAAGATCTCGATGAAGCCGACGGCGCTCGCATGGTCGAAGGCGTCGCCCTCGTCGTACGTCGCGAGGTTCCTGTCGTAGAGCGAGAGCGGCGAGCGGCGGCCGACGGCGATCGCACTGCCGTGGTCGAGGCGCATCCGGACGTCGCCGGAGACGACACGCTGCGACGACGCCGCGTAGCCGCGCAGGTCGCGGTGCAGCGCGCTGAACCAGAGCCCGTCGTACGTGAGCTGCGCGAGCTCGTCCGCCACGATGCGGTTGAAGCGGAGGGTGTCCTTCGTGAGCGTCAGGCCCTCCAGCGCGCGGTGGGCGCGGTGGAGCACCGTCGCCGCCGGCGTCTCGTAGATCTCGCGGCTCTTGATGCCGACCAGGCGGTCCTCCACGTGGTCGATCCGACCGATCCCGTGCGCGCCGCCGAGGGAGTGCAGCCGCTCCACGAGCGCCACCGGGCCGAGTCGCTCGTCGTCGATCGAGACCGGCACCCCGCCCTCGAAGCCGATGACGACCTCGACGGCCGGCGGGGCGGACGCGGGGTCCACGGTCCACTCGTACGCGTCGGCGGGCGGCGAGACCCACGGGTCCTCCAGGACGCCCGTCTCGCACGAGCGGCCCCAGAGGTTGACGTCGATCGAGTACGGGGAGGCCCTCGTGATCGGGATCTCGATCCCGCGCTCGATCGCGTAGTCGATCTCCTGCTCGCGCGAGAGGCCCATCCCGACGCGGAGCGGCGCGACGACCTCGAGCGACGGGTCGAGGGCGTGGACGGCGACGTCGAAGCGGACCTGGTCGTTGCCCTTGCCGGTGGAGCCGTGCGCGACGGCGTCGGCCCCCTCGCGGCTCGCGACCTCGACGAGCAGCTGGGCGATGAGCGGGCGGGCGAGCGCGGTCGCGAGCGGGTAGACGCCCTGGTAGAGCGCGCCCGCCTGGAGGTGCGGCCAGACGAAGCTCCGGATGAAGCGCTCCCTGGCATCGACGACGTAGGCGCGGCTCGCGCCTGCGCTCATGCGCGCGACCCTCGACGCCCTCGCGGAGCGACCCGCCGCCGAGGTCCACGGTGAGCGCGACCACCTCGACGTCGTACTGCTCGCGGAGCCACGCGACGGCCACGGACGTGTCGAGCCCACCCGAGTAGGCGAGGACGACCTTCTTCATGCACGTGCCTCCAGGTCCGCGGCGCGCGACCCGGGGGCGCCGCCCCTCGTGATGCCTCGACCCGTGCCGTCCGGCCCGGACGGGGCCGACCGTCCCCTGCAGCGCGCGGAACCGGCCGAGCCACCGCTCGAGGCGGACCTCGTCCCGGAACAGCACGAGCAGCGTGTTGTCGCCCGCGAGCGTCCCCTCCTGCTCATCGAGGTCCGACTGGTCGATCGCCTGGGCGATGACCGACGCGGTGCCCGGGAGGGCCGTGAGGACGAGCGTGAGCCCGCTCCGCCCGACGCGGATCGGGATGTCCGCGACGATCCGCCGGAGGCGGTCGTCGCGTGGTGGGGACGGGCAGGTCCGCCGCCGTGACGTACACATGGCGCCCTGCGCGGGCGACCTTCGCGAGCCCCAGCTCGGCGATGTCCCGGCTGACGGTCGCCTGCGTCGCGACGAAGCCTCGGTCGCGGAGGAGCTCGACGAGCTCGTCCTGGCTCCCGACCGGAGAGGCGCCGACGATCTCGACGATCGCGCGCTGGCGCAGGTGCTTGGACGGTGCCGGCCGCGCCGCGGCCTCGGTCACCACGTCACGCCGCTCCCGCGGCCGGCGCCCGGCGGACGTGCGTGCCGAAGGTCGGGTCCTCGGTCGCGCGGACGAGGGCGCCGTCTACCGAGCCGTCCGCGATCACCGCCTCCGACCCGTCGGTCGTCAGCGCCGCGAGCGCCGCGCGGACCTTGGGGATCATCCCACCGGAGATCACCCCCTCCGCGATGAGCCGCTCGGCCCGGGCCGCCGTCAGACCGGCGATGCGCGTGCCGTCGGCCCCGCGGACCCCGTCCACGTCGGTCATGAAGACCGTCTGCCGGGCGCCGAGCCCCGAGGCGATCCCGGCCGTCACGTCGTCCGCGTTGACGTTGCAGACCACGCCGTCCTCGTCCCGCGCGAGCGGCGCGACGACCGGGACCTGGCCGGCCACCAGGAGCGAGTCGATGAGGTCGCGCCGGAGCCCGACCACCCGGGCGACGAGGCCCATGCCCTCGATCCGCTCGGTGACCAGCATCCCGCCGTCCACGCCCGAGAGCCCCACGGCGTCCACGCCGAGGTCCCGCAGGCCCGACACGAGCTCACCGTTCACGACGCCCCGCAGGACGGCCGCCGCGACCTCGATCGCGGCGGCGTCGGTCACCCGGAGCCCGCCCTCGAACCGGGTGGGGACGCCGAGACGGTCGAGCCACTCGGTGATCCGCTTGCCGCCACCGTGGACGAGGACGACGGGGCGCCTGCGCGTGAGGCGCGCGACGTCGTCGAGCACGTGCCTCTGCTCGGCGATGGTGGTGCCGCCCAGCTTGACGACGAGGACGTCGCTCATGGCCTCCTCAGGTCGAGTACGCGCTGTTCTCGACGACGTACGCCTCGGTCAGGTCGCAGCCGAACGCCTCGCCCCGTCCGGACCCGAGGCCCAGGTCGACGCGGATCAGGACCTCGGGCGCGTCCATCACGGCGCGGAGCGCCTGGGCGTCGAAGGCGAGAGGGACGCCGGCGAAGACGTCCGTCCCGGCGATGGCGATCCGCGTCCGCTCCGGGACGACGCGGACCGGCGATCCGGCGCGGTCGCGCGCGGTGACCGAATCGAGGCCGGCGGCCTCCAGCACCGCCGCATCGGGGAGGCGCGCGGAGCCGACGGCGGCCGCGATCCTGCCCCAGTTGGGGTCGCGGCCGTGGACGGCCGCCTTCACGAGACTGCTCGCGACGACGGCCCGCGCCCCCGCGCGGGCGTCGACGTCGTCGGCCGCCCCGGTCGTCTGGCAGACGATGAGCGTCGTCGCGCCTTCCCCGTCGGCGGCCTGCTGCCGCGCGAGGTCGCGCGCGACCGCCTCCACCCCGGCCTCGAGCAGCCTCTCCTCCGGGGAGCCGCTCTCGGGGTCGGCCGCACCCGATGCCCCGGACGCAAGGAGGAAGACCGTGTCGTTGGTGCTCGTGTCGCCGTCCACGGTCAGCTGGTCCCACGTGCGTGAGGCCACGCGGCGGAGGATCGCGTGGAGCGCGGCCGGCTCCGCGGCGGCGTCCGTGATGATGATCGCGAGCATCGTCGCCATCCGCGGGTGGATCATCCCCACGCCCTTCGCGATGCCGGCGATCGTCACCTCGGCTGCCGTCCTGTCGGGGCGGGGGAGTGCGATCCGGGCCGTCGCCCACTTGGGCCTGGCGTCCGTGGTCATCAGGGCGCGCGCGGCGTCCTGCATCCCGACGGCGCCCGCGGGGAGCCGCTCGGCGAGGTCCGCGACACCGGCCGTCACGAGCGGGACGGGGAGCCGGGTGCCGATCAGGCCGGTGGAGAGGGCGAGGACGTGCGACGGCTCGCACCCGACCGCGCGGGCGACGGCCTCGCAGATCGTCGCCTGGTCCACGTCCCCGGAGGGGCCCGTCGCGGCGTTCGCGGAGCCCGACGTGGAGACGACCGCGCGCGCGACGCCGTACCCGCCGCCCCCCGAAGGCATCGAGGCGGCGAGATTCGCGCGAGACCGCCGCACCGGAGCGGCCGCGAACGCGTTCGTCGTGAAGACGGCCGCCGCGGCAGCCAGCCGCCCGGTCGCGACGACGAGCGCGAGGTCCGGCTTCCCCGACCGCTTGATCCCGACGGCCGCGCCCCCGGCGCGGAAGCCGCCGGGCAGCGTGGGCTCGCGGACGACGGCCGGCAGCCCGGACGGGACCTCGTCGAGCGGATCCAGCGGCAGCCGGTCGGCGGCCGAGGCGGCCGCGACCGCCAGGGGGTCGTCGGTCACGGGACGAGAGGCAGGCGTCCGAGCCCCGCCGTCTCCGGCAGCCCGAACAGGATGTTGAACGCCTGCACGGCCTGGCCGGCCGCGCCCTTCACGAGGTTGTCGATGACGCCGATGGCAAGGATCCGGCCGGTCCGCTCGTCGACGCGCGCGAAGACGCGGCACGTGTTGCTCCCCAGGACGTGCTTCGTCGCCGGCGCGGTCGTGACCACCTGGACGAACGGCTCGTCCGCGTAGGCGGCCACGTACAGGGCGTCCACGTCGGCCTGCGTCACGGGTCGCGTCGGCCGGACGTGACACGCGGACAGGATCCCGCGCGTCATCGGGATGAGGTGGGGGAGGAAGTCCACCGCCACGGCGCCGGGGTTCGCCGGGCCGTCCGCGCCCGCAGGCCCCCCGAGCGCCTGCAGCTCCTGCTCGATCTCGGCGGTGTGCCGGTGGCCCGCGATCCCGTACGCCCGCACGCTCTCGTTGACCTCGCCGAACATCAGCTCGGCCTTCGTCTCGCGGCCCGCTCCCGACACGCCGCTCTTGGCGTCCACGACGAGGTCGCCGATCAGGCCCGCGCGCGCCAGCGGCGCGAGCGCGAGGACCGTCGCGGTGGGGTAGCAGCCGGGCGCGCCGACGATCGCGGGCGCGGTCCCCGCGAGGGCGGCGATCTCGGCCCGGTGCAGCTCCGGGAGACCGTACACGGCCCGCCCGAGCAGCTCCGGGTGCGGATGCTCGAAGCCGTACCACCGCGGGTAGTCGGCCGGGTCGCGCAGGCGGAAGTCCGGTCCGAGATCCACGACCGCCCGGCCGCCGGCGAGGAGCTCGGGCACGATCTCGGCCGCCGCGGCGTGAGGGAGCGCGAGGAAGACGGCGTCCGAGGAAGGGACGTCCGCGTCCACGACGTAGTCCGTCGTATCGAGGTGGACGTGGGTGACGCCGACCGGCTCCTGCTCGCGGCCACGGGCGGTCAGGCCGGCGATCTCGACGTCCGGGTGGTCGTGGAGGATCCGGACCAGCTCGGCGCCGACGTAGCCGGTCGCGCCAACGATCGCGACGCGGACGGGGCCGGAAGGGCGCGCGGGGATCGCGTCGAGAGCGACGGTGCGGCGCCCCGGCGTGCCCGCCCCGCTCCCCGCTGCGCTCACGGGCGCCTGGGGCCCCTCACCGGGGGCCGCAGGGAGGGTCGGGCCGGGTCGTGCTGGGTCGCCGCCATCGCACGCATGACTATACACAGCTCTGCATAGTCATGCAAGACCGACGTGCGCCCCGCCTCGCCCGGGTCAGATCGCGCCTGCATCCGGGGCAGGCTGTGCGTCCGCGCCGCCGAGGAACTGCTCCCGGTAGAGCCGGGCGTAGAGCCCGTCGAGCGCGAGGAGCTCGTCGTGCGTGCCGCGCTCCACGATCCGGCCGCGCTCGTACACGAGGATGCGGTCCGCCTTGAGGATCGTGGAGAGCCGGTGGGCGATCGCGACGGTCGTCCGCCCGGCCGTGAGCGACTCGAGCGCCGCCTGGATCAGCCGTTCGCTCACGGTGTCCAGCGCACTCGTCGCCTCGTCGAGGATGAGGATGCGCGGATCCTTCAGGAGGACCCGGGCGATCGCGATCCGCTGCTTCTCGCCCCCGGAGAGCTTGTACCCGCGCTCGCCGACGACCGTGTCGTAGCCGTCGGGCAGCTCGAGGATGCGGTCGTGGATCGCCGCAGCGCGGGCCGCGGTCTCCATGTCCGCCGACGTCGCGTCGGGCCGGGCGTAGAGGAGGTTCTCCCGCACCGTCGCGTGGAACAGGTAGGTCTCCTGCGTGACGAAGCCGATGGTCCGCCCGAGCGACTCGAGCGTGACCCGGCGGATGTCCACGTCGTCGATCTCCACGGAGCCGTGGTCCACGTCGTACAGGCGGGGGATGAGGTAGGTCGTCGTCGTCTTGCCCGACCCCGATGGCCCGACCAGGGCGACGAGCTCGCCGGGCTCCGCCGCGAAGTCGATCCCCCGCAGCGCGAACCTCGGGGCGCGCGGCCCGGCCGCAGGGTCGCCGGTCCTCGCCTCTTCGGTCGCGCTCCCCTCCGCCCCCGTCCGGTCCGCCTCGGCCTGCGTCTCGAGGGCCGTCCCGATGAGGGCGGCGGCCTCCGACGGGGCGCCCTCCACGGCGTGGCCGTCCACCACCATCGCCGAGCCGACGGCCTCCTCCTCCCGGTGCGCCTCCTCCACCGCGGCGAGCGCGGCGTCCTCGTCCGGCGGCGCGTGCGTGTGGCCGTCGGCGGCTCGCTCGAAGCGCGCGCGAGGAGGGGATCGGGGCGGTCGGGTAGCCGAACCAGACGTCGTGGAATCGCACGCGCCCGTGCACCGTGTGCGGGTCCAGGGCGACAGCGTCGGGAGCGTCCGCGATCTCCGGGTCGAGGTCGAGGTACTCGAAGATCCGGTCGAACAGCGCGAGCGCGCCCGCGATCTCCACCTGGACGGACAGCAGCTGGCCAAGGGGGAAGAAGAGGCGGCTCTGGAGCGTCGTGAACGCGACGATGTCCCCGATCGTGGGGGCATCGGCGGGATCGTTGATCGCGAGGTATCCGGCGAGCCAGTACACGAGGGCCGGCGTGATGGAGAAGACCGTCCCGATGAGCATCCCGAACCACCGTCCCACCATCGCCTGCCGGATCTGGAGGGCCGCGAGGTTCCGGTTCAACGCACGGAAGCGCGCGTTCGACGTGGACTGCTGGCCGAAGGTCTTGGAGAGGAGGATCCCGCTGACGCTCAAGCGTCTCCTCCGTGACCGCCGAGAGATCGGCCAGCGACTTCTGCGTCTCCGCGCTCACGGCCCGGCGGATCTTGCCGACGCGGTAGGTGAGGACGAGGAAGATCGGCGTGATCCCGAGCGAGAGGAGCGTGAGGCGCCAGTCCAGGAGGAGCATCGCGATGGCGGTGCTCACCGCGACGGCGATGTTGCCGGTGATGCTCGCGGCGGTGTCTGTCACGACGGCCTGGATCCCGCCGACGTCGTTCGAGAGGCGGCTCTGGATCTCGCCGGTCCGCGTCTCGGTGAAGAACCGGAGAGGCATCCGCTGGAGGTGCGCGTACAGCGCATTGCGGAGGTCCTGCATGACGTTCTGGCCGACGACGTTGTTCACGTACGCCTGGCCGACGCCGATGAGGCCGCTGATGATCGGGACGACGATCATGAGGCCCACGAAGAGGTTCAGGAGCAGCCAGTCCTCCTGCGGGATCGCGGTGTCGATGAGCGCCTTGAGCAGGAGCGGGTTGATGAGCCCGAGGAGGCTCGTGACGATGATCGCGACCAGGACGATGAAGACCTGGCGCCTGTAGGGCCGGAAGAACCCGACGATCCGGCGCGCCGTCGCCCAGCGGCGCTCCCGCGGGACGGCCGGTGCCCCGCCCGTCGGTCCCGCGAGGCGAGCGACCCTCCGCCCCGTCACCGGGCGCTGTCGGCCGGGCGGCGTGCCGCGGCGATGAGGGTCGAGCGGCGCGAGGGCATCCCCCGGGTGACGACGTCGCCCGCGACGCCGAGCGCGAAGGTGGGCCAGGTCCGGCCCCACGCCCGCGCGAGGTGGCCCACGGACGAGACGCGGACCTGCGTCCAGCCGGCGCCGCGGAGCGCCGCCGCGAGGGCCGGCCGCGTGTTGCACGCTCCCACGAGGGGGTGCGCGTCCTCGCGTCGCTCCTTCACGACCGACTGGAGGCTGGCGCGCAGCTCCGGCGGGAGGTCCAGGTAGGCCGCGACGAACGGGTGCCGCCGGTTGACGGTCGTCGCGACGAGCGTCCCGCCGGGTCGTGTCCACGCCGCGAGGTTGGCGAAGGCGCGCTCCGGGTCCGAGAGGTGCTCGACGGTGAAGCTCAGGAGCACGACGTCGAAGGTCCCCGGCGCGAAGGCGTCCGCATCCGTGCAGAGGTCCGCCGCGACGAAGCGGTCGAGATGGCCGACGCTCCCCGGCGGTTGCCCGTGGATGTCCAGCCCCACGATCTCTCCGATGCGCGACCGGAACGGCCGGAGAGCGGAGACGCGCCCGCAGCCGGCGTCGAGCACGGTGGTCCGGCGCCCCTCGGCGATGGCCCGGACGGACGCCTCGGTCAGCGCGTCGTCGAGGAGCATGGAGACGACCTCGCCGGTGGACGGCCGGATCCCCAGGCGCGGGAGCAGGTCGAGCCGTCCCCGGCCCCGCACCCCGCCCGTGCTCTCCGGCCCGGCCATCGTCGGCGCCGTCAGCCCGCGGCCGCGGGTGCCGCGGACGCGGCCCCGTCCGTGCCCGCGGAGGTCGTGCCGGCCGCCGAGCCGACGCTCGCCGGACCGCGGAGATCGGCCTCGGCGGCGGCCTGCGCCTCGAGCCAGCGTTCCGCGTCGATCGCGGCCCGCGCGCCCTCGCCCGCGGCCGTGACCGCCTGGCGGTATCGGGGGTCGTCCACGTCCCCGGCGACGAACACGCCGGGGATCCCCGAGCCCGAGTGCTCGTGGACGCGGAGGTAGCCCTTCTCGTCCACGTCGAGCCAGCCGCGGAAGACGTCCGTGTTCGGCCGGTGCCCGATCGCGACGAAGACACCGTCCAGGGCGACGTCGCGCTCGGCGCCGGTCTTCGCGTCCCGGAGGCGGACCCCTTCGACCTTCCCGTCTCCGAGAACGGAGGCGACGTGGGAGTTCCATTCGACCGCGATCTTCGGGTCGCGCAGCGCGCGGTCCTGCATGATCCGGCTGCCGCGGAACTCGTCGCGGCGGACGATCATCCGGACCGACCTCGCGAACCGCGTGAGGTACAGGGCCTCCTCGAGCGCCGTGTCCCCGCCGCCGACGACCGCGACGTCCTGGTCGCGGAAGAAGAAGCCGTCGCACGTGGCGCACGCGGAGACGCCGCGGCCGCGCAGGCGCGTCTCGCTCTCCAGGCCCAGCCAGATGGCCGACGCGCCGGTGGCGACGATGACGGCCTTCGCGCGGTACTCGATGCCGTCGGCCCACAGGCGGAACGGGCGCTCCGTGAAGTCGACCCGGTCGACGGCGACGTCCAGCACGCGGCTTCCGAACCGCTCGGCCTGCGCCCGGAACCGGGCCATGAGCTCCGGCCCCTGGATCCCCTCGGGGAAGCCCGGGTAGTTCTCGACGTCGCTCGTGAGCATGAGCTGGCCGCCGGGTTCGTGGCCGGCGAGGACGACGGGGTCGAGGCCGGCGCGCGCCGCGTAGATCGCGGCGGTCAGCCCGGCGGGGCCCGAGCCGACGACGACCACGGTGGCATCGACCGTCTCGCCCGTCGCGGCCGGTCGCACGGCGGCGACCTCTGCCGGCGCCGCCATCATCCCGCCGAAATCGATCGCGAACCCGCCGAACGCGCCGCCCGCCTTCTCTTCCGTCATCCGTCTCCGCCTCTCGTCCGGCCCGCTCGACCGATCCGGCCGTCCACCGACTCTACCATGCGGGTGGATACTCCCCCGGAGTATATGTGGGAGGCCTCGGGCCCGCGCTCGGCGCCGTGAGGCGGTCGCCGACTCCGACCCTAGAGCGCCCGCGCCCCGGGGATCACCCGATCCCCGACGACGTCGATCCAGCCTTCCACGCCCCGGGCCGGGATGCCCAGGATCGTGTGCTGCACCCCCGCCTCCGCGAGTGCCGCCAGGTCGTCGAGGAGGGCTTCGGGCGTCCGACCTCCGTCCGCCACCTCCTGGCTCAGCCCGCCGGGCTGGAGGTTCGTGCGCTCGATGTCCGCATACGGCCGGCCGATCGGCGTCGCAGTGCTCGCGCAGGACGGCGTACTTGTGGGCGACCTGCGCCGGGCCGCCGAACACGTTGCAGGCGTCCGCGTACCGCGCGACGAGCAGCAGCGTCTTCCGCTCGCCGCCGCCGCCCACCATGATCGGCGGCCGCGGCCTGCTGACCGACTGCGGTGCGTTGAGCAGGCGACCGGCCCGATAGTGGGCGCCCTCGAAGGCCTCCTCTGTGCCGCGCGGTCCGTCCCACATCGCGTGGGCGATGCGCAGCGTCTCCTCGAGCATCTCGAAGCGCTCGGCGAGCGGAGGGAAGTCGAAGCCGAGCGCGACCGACTCCTCCTCGTTCCACGCGGCGCCGATCCCCAGCGATCCGCGCCCGCCGGAGAGGACGTCGAGGGTCGTCGCCGCCTTCACCCAGAGGCCCGGGGCACGGTAGTGGACGCCGCCGACGAGGAGGCCGAGGCGCGCGCGCCGCGTCGCCGCCGCGAGGAAGCCGAGGGTCGTCCAGCCCTCGAGCATCGGGGCCTCGGCCGGGCCCAGCCCGCGGATCTGGAAGAAGTGGTCCATCACCCAGATCGAGTCGAACCCGGCTTCGTCCGCCGCCCGCGCGTAGCGCGCGAGCGGCGGCCCGATCCCGTCCGGCGCGTCCGGCCAGTCGAAGCGGTTGATCTGCAGGCCGATCCTCACGGTGGCTCCTCGTCGTCTCGTGGCAGCCGGCGTTCCGCCGGACCGCGGGTCAGGGAAAGAGGTCGAAGCGGGCCGGCATGACGAGGTCGGCGATCGACCCCTCCCCGCGCAGGGGCGCCGCCCCACGGACCATCGCCGCCGGCCGTCCGGCGGACTTGCCGAGCGCGAGCTCCGCCGCCGACGCGATCTCGTCGGCGACGGCGCGGATCGTGGAGCGCATGACGCGGCCGTCGGCGTCGGGGGCACCCCGGAGATCCTCGATGGGCAGGAGGCCGCTGACGCCGATCGCGACGTCCACGATCCCCCACCGCCACGGCCGCCCGAAGCTGTCCGAGACGACGACGGCGACATCCGCCCCGTGCGCCTCGCGGACCGCCTCGCGGATGCGTCGCGCCGACGCGTCGGGGTCCCGGGGCAGGAGCGTCACGACGTCGCCGGTCCCCGGGCCCACGTTCGAGGCGTCCACGCCGCTGTTGGCGAGGACGAACCCGTGCCTGGTCTCCGTGACGATCACGCCGCGTTCCATCCGGACGACCCGGACGGCCTCGCGCAGGACGACCTCGACCTGTCGCGGGTCGCGGTCCCATCGCTCGCCGAACGCGACCGCCTCCGGACGGGGCACGATCTCCCGCAGGTCCACCACGGCCCCCTCGGCCTTCGAGACGATCTTCTGCGTGACGACGAGCACGTCGTCGCGTCGGAGAGGGAGGAGGCCGGACGTCGCGGCGATGGCGTCCGCAAGAATCGCGCCGACGTCGTCGCCGGCACCGACCTCGCCGATCCCGGCGAGCGCGATGACCTCGACGCGACCGCCGGCCTCCGCGGCGTCGCCTGCCGGCGGGTCCGGGTGTGGCAGGGCGCCTGCGGGCATGCCGGCGGGCTCCTCGTCCGCGTTCATTCGCGGCGGATCCCGTCGGCCGCCTGGGCCGCCTCTGCCGCCGCGTCGGCGATCGCCTCCGCCTCGGGCGCGGCCGCGAGGTCCTCCGGCGTGTCGAGGTCGAGCGCGAGCGGCCCGTCGAGCTCCACGAGGATCGCGCCGGCGGCGCGAGCGGCAGCCGCGTGGTGGCCGCGACTCCCCGGGCCGAAGGAGAAGTCGATGGCGCGGGCCGGTGAGACCAGCAGCACGTTCGTCCCCTCGCCAGCGCGGTCCGGGACCATCACGACGAGGGATCGGCCGGGCGTCAACGCCCGCCGCCCGGCAGCGACGACCTCGCCGAGCGTGGCCGCCGAGACCCGCGCGAGGTCTGTCGGGACCACGACGACCGCCGTCGCGCCGCCTGCGATGGCCAGCTCGCGCGCGGTCCGCAGGTCCGCCACGAGGTCGTGCCCGCCGGCGGGGAGAGCGGAAGCGCCCGACGCGACGGCGGCCGCGAGCGCGGCGGGGTCGTCGCTGGCCACCACCACGTCCGCCACGTCGCCGGCCGCGCGCGTTTCCGCGAGGGCACGGAGCGTCCGTCCGGTCAGCCCGGCCGCGAGCGACAGGCGCTCCTCGGGGTCGAGCGCGAGCGCGAGGCGCGTCTTCGCGCGCTCGAGGCTGCGGACCGGCACGAGGGCGACGAGCCGGGAGAGATCGGCGGAGCCGGCGCTCGGCCGGACGGGGACGGTGTCCATCGCCGTCGATGGTAGCGGGCCGGTGTACCGGGCCGGCCCCGCGGCCCGCCCCTGCGGCACCGCGCGGCCGTCAGCGCCCGGTGTCCCCCCGGCCGAGGGACGCCAGCGTCTCGCGTGCCACGCGGGCGCGCGCGTCCCCGTCCGTCATGATCGTGTCCGTGACGAGGGCGCGCATCCCGAGCTCCTCGATGTCCGGTGCACGGGCGTCGTCCTCCGCGTCCATCACGAAGACGTCCACGAGCCCCGCGTACAGGCGCGCGACCCCGACGGCGCTCACCTCGTGGCCGAGGCTCGCGAGCATCCTGTCCGCCGGCCCCCTGAGGGCCCTGCCGCCGACGATGGGGGAGACGGCCGCGGTCGGGACCCCCCGCGCTCGTGCCGCCCGGATCGCGTCACGCAGGTCGCGGACGGCCAGGATCGGGCCGACGCTGACGATCGGGTTCGAGGGGCAGAAGACGACTGCGTCGGCCGCCCCGAGCGCGTCGAGCACCTCGGCGGTGGGCTCTGCGGCATCCACGCCGTCGAAGCTCACCGCGCGCACCTCGGGGGTCTGCCGGAGACGGACGAAGTAGTCCTGGAACTCGAGCCAGCCGGCATCGGAGAGCACCCGCGTCCGGACGGCGGTGTCGGACATCGGGAGGATGCGCGACCGCACCCCGAGCGCCGCCTGGAGGCCCAGCGAGACCTCGGTGAGGCGCGCTCCGGCCCGCAGGCGCGCGGTCCGGGCGATGTGCGTGGCGATGTCTCGGTCGCCGAGGCGGAACCACGTCTCCTCCCCGAGCATCTCGAGGCGGTCCATCACCGTCCACGACTCGCCGGCGATCCCCCAGCCCTGCTCCGGGTCGGCGATCCCGGCCAGCGTGTAGAGGACCGTGTCGTGGTCGGGGCAGACCAGGAGGCCGTGGCGTTCGGTGTCGTCGCCCGTGTTCACGACGACCGTGAGGTCGCCGGGGGGCAGGACCGCCTGGAGGCCGGCGGCCAGCCGGGCGCCTCCGACACCGCCGGCGAGCGCGACGACCTTCACGACGACGGCCCCTCGGCACCGATGTCGCCGCCCGCTCTTCCGCCCACGGCCACGCCTCCCGTCGCGGTCCGTGGCCGGCCCGTCCTCGCCCCGGTGGTCCCGAGGTTCGCCACCCAGCCCATCCGGACCATGAACGAACCGCCGAGCGGATTGAACGCCTTTTCGACCCGGTTCACGCCGCCGCCCCTCCGCCGCTGCCCGTCAGGATCCCGCGACGAGCCGGCGCAGCTCGGGCAGCCGCTCGATCGTCTCGCGGTCGAACGGGCCCGCGAGGTCGGGGATCAGGTGCGTGAAGCCGAGCTCCAGGAACGGGCGCCACGTCTCGGCGATCGCCTCCTCCGGCCCCAGCATGTCGAAGCCCGGGTTCGCCTCGTACGTCTCGCCGTGCCGGGCCAGCGACTCCCGGAGGTATCGCCGCGCAGCCTCCGGATCGTCCCGGATGATGCAGTACGGGAAGAGCGTGAACTCGATCTCCGCCACGTCCCGCCCGATCTCGTCGCAGTAGCCGGCCAGGATGTCGACCTTGCGGCGCATCTTCTCGAGCGAGCCTCCCACGTTCCAGCCGTCCGCGTACCGGGCGACGGTTCTGAGCGTCTTCTTCTCGCCGCCGCCGCCGATCATGATCGGCAGGCGGCCCGGACCCTCGGACGGGGAGGGGGGCGTGGCGGAGGCGATCGAAGCGGTACGCCCCGCCCTCGGGGGAGGTGACGGTCTCGCCGCGGAAGAGCGCGCTCGCCGCCGCGACCGCCTCGTCCAGACGGTCGAGCCGCTCGCCGAACCCGGACCCGAAGTCGATCCCGTGCCGGGCGTGCTCGTGCTCGAACCAGGCGCCGCCGATCCCGAGCCAGGTCCTGCCGTCGGTGATGTGGTCGACCGTGACGGCGAGCTTGGCGGTGAGGCCCGGATTGCGGAAGGTGTTCGCGCCGACCATCAGCCCGACCGTCGCACGGCGCGTCAGGGCGCCCCACGCGGCGATCGTCGCCCACCCTTCGTAGATCGGCTGGTCCGAGTCGCCGACGATCGCGTGGAGGTGGTCCCACGCCCAGAGCGAGTCGAGCCCGACCGTGTCGGCGAGGACGGCCGCGTCGCGCAGCTCCGGCCAGTCGGTCCCCTGCGGCCAGAGGAGGACGCCGACGCGGATGGGGTGGCGCTCGCGGTGCGCGCTCATCGGTGGAGCTTCGGGAGGACGTCGCGCCCGAAGACCTCGATCCACTCGAGCTGGTTCCGCCCGACGTTGTGGAGGTAGACCTGGTCGAACCCAAGGTCGAGCAGCTTCTGGATGTACGCGCGATGGACCTCCGGGTCCTCGCTGATGACCATCCGCCCCTCGAAGTCCTCCGCGCGGACGAGCCTGGCCATGGCGGCGAAGTCGAACGGCGAGCGGATGTCCTGCTTGGGGAACTTCATCCCGCCGTTCGGCCACTCCACCATCGCGTCGCGGAGCGCCTCCTCGTAGGTGGGCGCCCATGCGAGGTGGAGCTGGAGGATCCGCGGCATCGCCGCCGGGTCCTTCCCGGCCGACCGCGCCCCCTCCGCGAACTTCTCGAAGACGATCTCGATCTTCTCCTCGACCGCCCCGACGGTGATGATCCCGTCGCAGAGCTCGCCGGTCTTCTTCGCGGTGTACGGGCCGGCCGTGGCGACGTAGATCGGGGGCGGCGTCTCGGGCATCGTCCAGAGCCGGGTCGTCTCGAGCCGGTACCACCGGCCGTCATGCTTGGCGTCCTTCCCCGAGAAGAGCTTGCGGATGATCTCGATCGACTCGAGCATCCGGGCGATCCGCTCCGGGGTCTCCGGCCAGTAGCCGCCCACCACGTGCTCGTTGAGGGCCTCGCCCGACCCGAGGCCCAGCCAGAACCGCCCGGGGTAGGCGGCGGCGAGCGTGGCGGAGGCCTGCGCCACCGTCGCCGGATGCATCCGGTAGCCGGGGCAGGTGACGCCCGGCCCGACGTCGCCCGTGGTGCGCTCCCCGATGGCGGCCATCACGGTCCAGACGAAGGGCGCCTGGCCCTGCTGGGGGACCCACGGCTGGAAGTGGTCCGCGGCCATGACCCCCGAGAAGCCGGCGGCCTCGGCCGCGACGCAGTAGTCCACGACCTCGCGCGGCCCGAACTGCTCGAGCATCGCCGCGTAGCCGACCTTCGCCCTGGTCATGCCGCCTCCCGTCCGGGGTCGCGCCCACCGGGCTCGTCCCGCGTGCCTCCGCGTCGGCCGACGCGGGTCCTCACAGGTCCTGGCTCACGGTCGCCGGCCGGAGCCGGAAGCTGACCCGCTGCTGCCGCCGGAATCGGTCCTCGATGAGTCTCTCGGCCTTGTCCGGCTCGCGCGCGTGGTACCGCCGCGCCATCGCCGCGATGTCCGCCTGGGCCCTCTCCTGGTCGTCGTCGATCTCGACGGTCCCGGCGAGCCCGACGTACCGGTAGCCGTCCTCGACCATGACGGAGACGCGCGGGTCGCGACGCAGGTCGACGGGCCAGCGGCGGCCGTCGGCGCTGTTGAGCACGAGCACGTCGCCGTCGAGCGTGTACCACGCGACCGCCTGGTGCGGCATCCCGTCCGCTCCCACGGTGGCGACCACCGCGAAACGCTCGAAGGACAGGAAGGCGCGTGCCTCGGGGCTGAGGGCGGCGGTCGATCGGTCGGGCATGCTGCCTCCGGGCGGGTGGCACCCCCGTGGTGTGGGACGCGCGGTCGGTCGGTGGGTGACCTCTTCATGGTACCGGCCGTGCGGCGGCGGCGGCCGTGCGGCGGTAGACTCCGCCGGTCGGGGAGGGGTCGCCGCCGGGGCCCGCCGGCGTGCGGGCGGCGCCCGGGCGCCGCGGGAGAGCGCGCCGCGCACCGCAGGGGACCATGAGCCGCCGACGTTCGATCGACCAGGGCCGGGGCCGTCACGCCACCGACCCTACGCGACACGCCCAGCAGGCCACGCCCGTCACACCCCCGGGCGCCGGCCCGCGCCGCCCGACGCAGCGTCTCGCGCCCCACCCCGTCTACCGCGCGCTCCTGCCGCTGCGCTTCTTCCTCGGCGGGATGTTCCTCTACGCGGGGCTCGACAAGCTCGTGGATCCCGCCTTCCTGACCGCGACCGGGCCGGGATCCGTCGGCGAGCAGCTGGCGGCCTTCACCCACGTGTCGCCGCTCGCGCCGCTCATCGAGGCGTTCGCCCAGCCATGGCCGGTGGCGATCGGGCTCGGGATGGCGCTGCTGGAGATCGCGATCGGCCTCGGAGCGCTGACAGGGATCCTGTACCGAGCGAGCGCGGCCCTCGGGGCGGCCGTCTCGCTCCTCTTCCTGCTCACGGCATCGTGGGACACCCGGCCGATCTACTACGGGCCGGACCTCCCGTACATGATGGGCTGGATCACGCTCGCGCTCGCCGGCAGCGGCGGCCTGTACGTCCTCGAAGGCCCGCTGCTCGCGCGACTCAGGGAGGCGCCGCTCCCCTCCGCGCTCGTCGACGACGGCACGCCGGCCTCGGCCGGGCGGCGCACCGTGCTCGCGGCGGGCGTCCTGGCGCTCGCCACGATCGGGGTCGCCATGGCCGGGCGGGCCGTCGGGCGCGTCCTCGGACCGGTCTTCACCCAGCAGGCGGCCGTCACGCCCGCGCCGTCGCCCAGCGCCGCACCTTCCGGCCCGACGCCCGCGACGGAGGGGTCCGGTGCGCCCGCGGCGCCATCCCTCGCGACCGGGGAGATCGCGAACGCGAACGCGATGCCCGCACGCTCGTCGGCGGACTTCGTCCTCACCGGCGGCGACCCCGGCGTCGTCGTGAAGCTCGCGGACGGGAAGGTCGTCGCGTACGACGCGACGTGCACGCACGAGGGCTGCCCGGTCGGGTACGACACGCCGTCCGGCCTCCTCCTGTGCCCGTGCCACGGTGCCGCATTCGACCCGGCTGCCGATGCCGCTGTCGTCAACGGCCCCGCCCGCCGTCCACTCGCCTCCGTGCCGATCTCGATCGACCCGGCGACCGGGGCGGTCACGCTCGCCGGCTGACCGCCGGGCCGCCGACGGGTAGACTCCCCGGTGGCGCGCCGCAGGTGCGCCGGACGGAGGGCACGATGCCGCAGATCCATCTCCGCGCCGAGCCGGGCGACTACGCGCCGACGGTCCTGCTGCCCGGCGACCCGAACCGCGCGACGGCCATCGCGCACCGCTTCGACGGCGGCCTCGAGGCCTGTCGCCAGGTGAACGCGCATCGCGCCCTCCACGGGTACACCGGGACGTACCGGGGCGTCCCGATCAGCGTCCAGACCACCGGCATGGGCGCGCCGTCCGCGGCGATCGTCGTCGAGGAGCTGCTCCGCCTCGGGGTCCGGCGCCTCGTCCGGGTCGGGACGTGCGGCGGGATCGGTCGCGGGATCCGGACCGGCGACGTCGTCGTGGCCGCCTCGGCGGTCCCCATGGACGGCGCGACGCAGACGTACCTGCACGGCGAGCCGTACGCTCCGACCGCGGATCACGGCCTGCTCCGCCTCCTCGTCGATGAGGCGGCGGCGCGCGGCCTCCGCCACCACGTGGGCCAGGTCGCGACGGTGGACGTCTTCTACAACCCCGACCCGGACTACGCCACGAAGTGGCGGGACCGCGGCGTTCTTGCCTTCGAGATGGAGTCGTCGGTCCTCTTCTACCTCGCGGCGCGTGCTGCGGCCCAGGGCGAGGACGTGGTGGCGGGCACGATCCTCACCGTGAGCGACGTGCTCACCGAGGACGTCGGCCCGGAGCAGACCTACCTGCCGCTGGGCCAGCTCGAGCAGGCCGTCGACGCGATGCTCGACACCGCGCTCGCCGCGCTCACCCGGCCCACCCCCTGACGGGCGCGATGTCCGCCCCGCCCACCGCCACCCCCTCGGCCCCGGCGCCGCGAGACCTGGGACCGATGCACGCCTGCATCCGATGTGGCGCGCCCATCCCGCTCGACCTCTCGATGTGCGAGCGGTGCAACCCGCTCGGCCTCGAGCAGCCGGCGACCTCGCAGGCCCATGGGACGATCGCACTGGGCCTCTTCATCGGCGTCGTCGTCCTCGCGATCGTCGCGAAGCTCGCCGTCTCCGGGGTGGGGCCCTTCACCGGCCGCGTGGCGGGCGTCGAGGCAGTGGCCGGAGGGCTCACCGTCACGCTCTCCGTGCAGAACGCCGGGACGAAGGAGGGGACGACGCGGTGCCGGGTCTTCGACCCGGCGTCGCCAGGGCTGAGCGACCGCCCCGCGATCGTCTACAGCCCGCGGATCGGCGCGGGCGAGACGGCGACGTTCAATTCGCTCGTGACGACCCTCGGGACCGAGGTCCGGCCCCTCCAGACCGAGTGTCGATGAGCGGCCCCGAAGAGGCGACGTCGTCCGGGGCGGGGCCCGCGGGCGGCTCGCGCTGGGCCGCCGAGCTCGCCTTCGCGCTCGACCTCGCCGACCGGGCGGGGGAGCTGCTCGTGGACCTGCAGGACCGGCTCGTCTCGATCGAGCACAAGTCGGAGACGGACGTCGTCACCGAGGCCGACCACCGGAGCGAGGCCCTCGTCCTGGACGCGGTCCGCGAGGCGTTCCCCGGCGATGGCGTCCTCTCCGAGGAGATCGGCATGGTCCGCCCGGCGGAGGGCGTCGCGCCGAGCGGCCGGACGTGGGTGATGGACCCGCTCGACGGGACCGTGAACTACGCGAACGGCATCCCCTTCTTCTGCTTCTCGCTCGCGCTCGTCGTGGACGGCCGGCCCGTGGTCGGCGTGGTCCGCGACCCGATCCGCGGAGAGTCGTACGCGGCGACGGAGGACGGCCCGGCGGTGCTGGACGGCCGCCCGATCGTCCTGCGGCCGAAGGAGCGCCTGCGCGACTGCGTGATCTCGATGGGGCTCTCCGGCGAGCGGGTGGCCGAGCGGTGGGCACGGCTGCGCGGCGCGGTCCGCGTCCCACGCGGGTTCGGTGCCGCGGCGCTCGCCCTTGCGTACGTGGCGAACGGGCGCTTCGACGCGTTCATCCAGGAATCGAACCTCTCGCCCTGGGACATCGCCGCGGCCGGCCTCATCGCCGAGCGGGCGGGCGCCTCGGTCACGGACCTGGCGGGCGGCCCCTGGTTCACGCTCGAGGCGCCGACACGGACGATGAGCGTCGTCGCGGCCCCGCCGCCGCACCAGTCGGCGCTCCTCGACCTGCTGACGGCCTAGGGCCCGTCGGGCGTCAGCCCTCCGCCCAGCGGTGCGGCCGCGCCGCAAGCCGCGTCAGTCCGGTCTCCGCGCAGAACGGCTCCCACGCATCCCGCGGCGTCCCGCGCCATGCGAGCTCCTCGGGGGACCCCTGCGGCAGCGGCGCGTCGGTCCGGAGCGTCGCGAGGGTCCGGAACAGCAGCGCGTCGTCCCACCGCTCGCGGAGGGCCGTCGCGAGCGCCGCAGCGCC
The DNA here is from genome assembly GCA_963717255.1 of uncultured Chloroflexia bacterium. Lineage (GTDB taxonomy): Bacteria > Chloroflexota > Limnocylindria > Limnocylindrales > CSP1-4 > CAIYQJ01. The sequence goes on from CAVQVT010000015.1 coordinate 28,850, forward strand.
CCGGACGGCGACGTCCCACTCCCCTGCGTCGCGGGGGATGTCCTCGAGGTGGCCGTAGCGAGCGAGGATCGCCTCTGCCGATCGCGCGCCCCATCCGGGCAGCCCGGGGAACCCGTCCGCAGCATCGCCGACGAGGGCGAGCCGGTCCGGGACGGACGCCGGCGCGACCCCCCACTTCCCGCGGACCGCCGCGTCGTCGTAGGTGAGGTCGCGGCGGCGGTCGCGCAGGACGACCCGGCCGTCCCGGACGCACTGCGCGAGGTCCTTGTCGGGTGTGCAGACCAGGATCCGGTCGACGTCCGCGTGGCTCTCCCAGCGGGCGGCCGCGGTCGCGAGCGCGTCGTCGGCCTCCATCTCGACCATCGGCCACACCACGACGCCGAGCGCACCCATCGCGGCCTCCGCCACCGGGAACTGCGCGAGGAGCGCGGGCGGGACCCCGGCGTCCGTCTTGTACCCCGGGTAGAGGTCGTTGCGGAACGACCGGATGACGTGGTCGGTCGCGCAGCCCACGTGCGTGGCGCCCTCGTCGCGCAGCAGCGCCAGGAGCGTCTCGACGAGCCCGGACACCGCCGTCAGGTCGGCGCCACCACGGCCACGGACGCGGGGGCGCGGTGAGAAGTGCGCTCGGAAGAGCTCGTACGTGGCGTCGACGACGTGGATCTCCATCGGACGTGTCCGGATCGACCGGGCGGGCCGGGCGGGGCCGTCGGCCGTCAGGCCTCGGCCTGCGCGTCGGGCGCGTCGGTCGCAGGTGCCGGGGCGGCTGCCTTCCGTCGCCGCTTCCGCGGAGCCGGCTCGGCCTCGGGGGCGGGAGCCGCCCCGGGCACTGCCTCGGACTCCCCGGAGGCCGGCTCCGGCGCCCGGGCCGCTGCCCGGTTCGCCGACCCGGCCGCACCATCCCGGGCGCGTGCGGCCCGTTCCACGGCCACCATCGCCGCCAGCCGCTCCAGGTCGCCCTGGAACACGCGCCGCAGGATCGGCCGCATGATCGCCGCGCCCACGTACGGGAAGACGGGCGGGAGGAGCCGCTCCTGCCATTCGACGATCGTCGGGCCGCCCACGGCGCGGGACGCCAGCGAGATGAGCCCGTCACCGGAGATCCGCCCCTCATGGACGATCCCGAAGCGTCGCGGCGGCTCGAAGGCGCTGATGGTCACCGGGTCGGTGGTCGAGATCCCTGCGATCGTGACGGTCGCCTCGCCCCGGGAGCCGACACCGAGGGGCGGGTCCGTGAGCATCCGGAGGTCGGACATCTCCGCCATCCACTCGGGCTGGCGGCCCACGTCGGCGACGACATCCCAGACCGTCTCGATCGGCGCGTCGATCTCCCGCGACATCCGGATCGTCGGGTCGTGCAGGCCCGCCCGCGCGAGGCGCGCGAGGACCAGGTCCGCGAGCCCCGTCATCCCGACCGCGAACCCGGCGAGCGCCAGCGCGTCGCGGATCAGGCGCTTCATGCCGGGCCGCCCTCGGCCCGGGTCTCGGCTGGGCCTGCACCGCCGTCCGCCGCGTCGTCCGCCCCGGCGGTGCTCCTGTTCGTCAGCCGCGCCACGACGGTGGCACCCGCCGCCCGCATCCGCTCGATGGCACGGTCGCCGTCGCCCGGCTCCAGGTCCACCGCCCGGATCCCGTCGAGCAGGAGGATCGTCGCGTATCCGAGCCGCAGGGCGTCCAGGCCCGTCTCGACGACGCAGTAGTCGGTCGCGAGTCCGCCGACGACCACCCGCGTCACGCCCCGCCGGCGGAGCAGGGCGTCCAGCTCCGTCTCGATCGTCTCGCCGGTGAGCGGGTCGCGCATCGTGAACGCCGAGTAGCCGTCCTCGCCGTTGCTGCCCTTGCGGACCACGTGGCCGGCGATCGGCAGGTCCGGGTGCAGCTCGGCGCCCCACGTCTGCATGACGCAGTGAGCCGGCCAGACCCCGCCGTCCTTCGCGAAGTGCGGCGTCACCTCCGGGTGCCAGTCCTGCGAGTAGGCGACGAGGGCGCCGGATGCCAGCGCCGCGTCGATCTCCGCCGCGAGGACCGGGATGACCGCGGCGCCGTCGGTGACGGCGAGCGAGCCTGCCGGGTCGGCGAAGTCGTTCTGGACGTCCACGACGAGCAGCGCCGTGGCGGAGTCGTACGGCGGGCGAGCCTCGAGCATGCGGCGAGCGTACCCCATCGGGTCGAGTCGGCCCGCCGCCCCTCCCCGCCGCCCGCGCACCCGGCGACGATGGGATACCGTACGGCGGCGATGTATTTCGACGAGTTCAAGGCCCAGCTCCCCGACACCGATCCCGCCGAGACCGCCGAGTGGCTCGAGTCGCTCGACGACGTCGTCGCCGCCGAGGGGATCGCCCGGGCGCGGTTCCTGATGTTCAAGCTGCTCAAGCGCTCCCGGCAGCTCCACGTCGGCCTCCCGGCGCTCACGCAGACCCGGTACATCAACACGATCAGCCCGGAGCAGGAGCCCGACTTCCCCGGCGATGAGCAGCTGGAGCGCCGCATCCGGCGCCTGATCCGGTGGAACGCGGTCGCGATGGTCCTGCGGGCGAACAACCGCTACCCGGGGATCGGCGGCCACCTCTCGACGTACGCGAGCTCCGCGAGCCTCTACGAGGTCGGGTTCAACTGGTTCTTCCGGGGCAAGGACGAGAGGCCGGGCGACAGGGTCTTCTACCAGGGCCACGCCGCCCCGGGCATGTACGCCCGCGCCTTCCTCGAGGGCCGGCTCACGGAGGACCGGCTCGACCACTTCCGGCGGGAGGTCGTCCGGGGCCAGGGGCTCTCCTCGTACCCCCACCCGCGCCTCATGCCCGACTTCTGGGAGTACCCCACCGTCTCCATGGGGCTCGGGCCGCTCGCGGCCGTCTACCAGGCGCGGTTCGACCGCTACATGCAGAACCGTGGGCTCGCGGACACGACCGGGACCCGCGTGTGGGCCTTCCTCGGCGACGGCGAGATGGACGAGCCGGAGGCCCTGGCGGGGCTCTCGCTCGCCGCCCGCGAGGGGCTCGACAACCTGACGTTCGTCGTGAACTGCAACCTGCAGCGCCTCGACGGACCCGTCCGCGGGAACGGCAAGATCATCCAGGAGCTGGAGGGCCTCTTCCGCGGCGCCGGCTGGAACGTCATCAAGGTCATCTGGTCCCGTGACTGGGACCCGCTCCTCGCGCGCGACACCGAGGGCGTCCTCGTGAACCGGATGAACGAGACGCTCGACGGCGAGTACCAGAAGCTCTCGGTCAGCGGCGGCGCGTTCATCCGCGAGCACTTCTTCGGGCCGGACCCGCGCCTGCGCCGGATGGTCGAGGACCTCGACGACGACGCCCTCGCACGGCTGCGCCGGGGCGGGCACGACTACCGGAAGCTCTACGCCGCGTACAGGGCTGCGACGGAGTACACCGGCGCACCGACCGTGATCCTGGCCCACACGATCAAGGGCTGGACGCTCGGCGCGGCAGCCGAGGGGCGCAACGTCACCCACCAGGTGAAGAAGCTCTCCGAGGCCGAGCTGCGCATCTTCCGCGACCGCCTGGAGCTGCCGATCCCGGACGCGGCCCTGAAGGAGGCACCGTACTTCCACCCGGGGCCCGACTCGGAGGAGGTGCGCTACATGCTGGAGCGCCGGCGCGCGCTCGGCGGCTCCCTTCCGAAGCGGATCGTCCGGCACCAGCCGCTCGTCGAGCCGGCGCCGAAGGTGGACGCCGAGTTCGACGCCGGCAGCGCGACCCCGGTCTCCACGACCATGGCCTTCGCGAAGCTCCTCCGCAACCTCATCCGCGACGAGGCCGTGGGCGCCCGCGTCGTCCCGATCATCCCGGACGAGGCGCGCACCTTCGGCATGGATCCGCTCTTCAAGGAGGTCGGGATCTACGCCGCGCTGGGCCAGCGGTACGAGCCGGTGGATTCGGACCTCATCCTCTCCTATCGAGAGGCGACGAACGGCCAGGTCCTCGAGGAGGGGATCAACGAGGCCGGCTCGATGGCCTCGCTGCAGGCCGCCGGGACCGCGTACGCCACGCAGGGCGTCGCGATGGTGCCCTTCTACATCTTCTACTCGATGTTCGGCTTCCAGCGGACCGGCGACCAGGCGTGGGCGTTCGGCGACGCGCGGGGGCGCGGGTTCCTCATGGGGGCGACGGCCGGCCGGACGACGCTCCACGGCGAGGGTCTCCAGCACGACGACGGCCACTCGCACCTGCTCGCGTCCACCTGCCCAGCATCCGCGCCTACGACCCCGCCTACGCGTACGAGCTCGCCGCGATCGTCCGCGACGGCATCCGGCGGATGTACGTCGACGACGAGGACGTCTTCTACTACGTCACGATCCACAACGAGAACCAGCCGATGCCCCCGAAGCCGGACGGGGTGGAGGAGGGGATCCTCCGCGGTCTCTACCGGCTCCACGCGGCACCCGACCTCGGTGCCGGCGCGCCGACGGTCCGCCTGGTCGGGAGCGGCTCGATCCTCGCGCAGGTCGTCGCCGCCCGCGACCTCCTCGCCGAGCGCTTCGGCGTGGCGGCCGAGGTGTACAGCGCCCCGTCGTTCCAGCTGCTCCGGCGCGACGCGGTCGTGGTCGAACGGTGGAACCGGCTCCATCCCGGGGCCGACCCCCGGGTGCCGTACGTCACACGGATCCTCGGCCCGGAGGGCGGCCCGGTCGTCGCGGCGACCGACTGGCTCAAGGCGATCCCGGACCAGGTCGCCCGTTGGATCCCCGCGCCGTTCGTCCCGCTCGGCACGGACGGCTACGGGCGCAGCGACACGCGCGAGGCGCTGCGCGCGTTCTTCGAGGTGGACGCACCGTCGATCGCGTACGCCGCCGTCCGCGCGCTGGAAGACGAGGGCGCGATCGCTGCCGGGTCGGCCGCGCGAGCGCTGCAGGATCTCGGGATCGACCCGGACAAGGAGGACCCGCTCGCTCTCTGACGCGGCCGGCGAGCGGCAGCGCGGCGGGGGCGGCGCGGCGCGCGGACACCTGTGCGTCCGTCGGCGATGCCTGCCTTCCCGTCTACATCAGGGTCACCTTCTACAGCGAATCAGGAGCGGTTGACCCATCGGTGAGGGCACGGTAGCATCGCCTCCGTCGTCCCCACCCCGACCGCGAGGCGTCCCGTGATCGATCCTGGTGCGTTCTTCGGCGGCTTCGTCACCGGCCTCCGAGAGGGGGTCGAGGCGGCCCTCATCGTCGCGATCATCGCCGGCTACCTCGTCCGCACCGGCGAGGCCCGCCGGATCCCGACCGTCCTCCTGGGAGTCGCCGCGGCCGTCGGCGTCAGCATCGTCATCGGGGCCGGCATCTTCGTCTTCGTCGGCGAGCTCGAGGAGCCGTACGAGCAGATCCTCGAGGCGGCCACGATGCTCCTCGCCGCCGGCATCGTCACCTGGATGCTCTTCTGGATGAAGCGCCAGTCGCGCGGGATGGCGAGCGACCTGCACGCGCGGGTGGACCGCGCGCTCGACCACGGCGGCATGTGGGGCCTCACGCTCCTCGCCTTCACCGCCGTCATCCGCGAGGGGATCGAGACCGCGATCTTCCTCATCGGTCAGGCATCGGCCGCCCGGGACAGCGGCGGGGCCGGCGGCGTGGTCGTGGGCGCGTTGATCGGGCTCACGGCGGCGGTCGGGATCGGCTACGCCATCTACGCCGGGTCGCGGCGGATCGACCTCCGCCTCTTCTTCCGGGTGTCCGGCGTCCTGCTGATCTTCATCGCGGCTGGGCTCCTGTCGCGGGCCGTCCACGAGCTCGCGGAGATCGGCGTCATCACGATCGCGACCGGCCAGGCCTATGACCTCTCCGCCGTCCTGCCGCACAGCGAGGGCGTGGGCATGTTCCTGCGGGCCATGTTCGGATACAGCGCGACGCCCGAGCTCGTCACGTTCGCGGTCTGGGTCACGTACGTGGTCGTGGTGCTCTGGCTGTACCTGAGGCCGGACCGGACCTCGCCGGTCACGGTCACGACCCAGCACGCCGCGCCGGCCGAGCCCGGGCCTCCTGATCCGGCCGCGGCCACCTCCTGACCCGTGGGGCGCGGCGCGCGGACGCCGCGAGGGAACCGGGTCGTGCACCATGGCGTCTGGGAGGTCGCAGCGCCGCGGCGCGCCGCCCGTCGCATCCGCAGCAGGAGCAGCCCAGATGTCCACCATCGCAACGATCACGCGCCCCGGCGCGCGTCTCGCCCTCGTGGGCCTCGGCGCCGTGGCCGGCCTCGTCGTCGCGACCGCCCTCGCGCCCGCCGGAGGCGCAGGCCCGGTCGGCGCGGCGAGCGGCACGGACGAGCACACGATCTCGGTCACGGGGACCGGCACCGTCACCGTCAAGCCGGACGTCGCCGACGTGCGGCTCGGGGTCTCCGTGCAGAAGCCGACGGTGAAGGAGGCTCAGGCCGCCGCCGCCCAGCAGATGGAGGCCGCGGTCGCTGCCGTGAAGAAGTCGGGCGTCGCCGCGGACGACATCAAGACGACGACCGTCTCGCTCTCGCCGGTCTACGACTACTCGCAGAACGGGCAGCAGAAGCTCCTCGGGTACCAGTTCACCAACCAGGTGGCCGTCACGGTCCGTGACATCACGAAGGTCGCCGAGGTGATCGACGGCGCGATCGCCGCCGGCGCGAACACGGTCGACGGCGTCACCTTCCGCGTGAACGACCCGGTCGCGGCCGAGGCCAAGGCGCGCAGCGCGGCCATGGCCGACGCGAAGAGCCGGGCGCAGGCGCTCGCCTCCGCCGCCGGCGTCCGGATCACGGGCGTCGCGTCGATCGTCGAGACGTCCGCTCCCGCGCCGATGCCGATCGCGATGAACGCGGGCGGGGCGATGAAGGACTCCTACGCCACCCCGATCTCGACCGGCACGAACGACGTCGTGGTGACGGTCGCCGTCTCCTACACGATCGACTGACGACGGGCGGCCCGCCCGCGACGCGGGGCCCGGACGGACGAGCGCAGGCTCGCCCGTCCGGGCCCTTCCCATGTCCGACGGCGCCACGGCGGGCACCGCCCCCGGGCCGGCATGACACCGCCGCTCCCGGTTCGCGTACGCTCGTCTCCCGCGGGGATGCGACGGCCGCAGGGGCAGGCGGACGCGACGCCGCGGAGGGCGGGACACCACCGGGAGGCGGGATGTCGGGGTCGGGGACGGACGGACGGCGCTACGGTGCCGCGAACATGACGGCGCCGCTGCGCGAGGTCCTCGTGAAGTCGCCGGGGCGGGCGTTCGGGCGCGCCTTCGACGACCCCGCCCACGGCTTCCTCCACCCCGTGGATCTCGATCGCGCGCAGGTCGAGCACGCGGCTCTCGTCGCGAGGCTGCAGGCGCTGGGCGTCCGGGTCGCGGAGCTCGACGTGGAGACGGACAGCCCCGACCTGGTCTACACGTACGACCCCGCTCTGGTGACCGACCGGGGGGCGATCCTCTTGCGCTCGGGGAAGGAGAACCGCCGGGGCGAGGAGGAGGCCCTCGGCGGCTGGTTCGCCGCCGAGGGGATCCCGGTCCACGGGCGGATCGAGGCCCCCGGGACGGTGGACGGGGGTGACGTCTTCTGGCTGCGACCCGGCCTGGCCTGCGTCGGCCGGACCCTGCGGACGAACGCCGACGGGATCCGCCAGCTGTCCGCGCTCCTCGACGACGAGGTGCGCGTCTTCGACGTCCCGTACTGGAACGGCCCGTCCGAGCTCGTCCACCTGCTCTCCGTGATCTCGCCGGTGGCCGACGACCTCGCGGTCGTCTACCCGCGGCTCCTCCCGGTGGGGCTGTGGGAGCTGCTCGGCGACCTGGGCGTCGCGACGATCCCCGTGCCGGACGACGAGTACCCGACCCTCGGCTGCAACGTCCTCGCGGTCCGGCCGCGCGTGGTGGTGGTCGCCGAGGGGAACCCCGTCACGGCCGCCGCGCTCCGCGCCGCCGGCTGCGAGGTCCATGCGTTCCCGGCCGGCGAGATCGGCGTCAACGGGGGTGGCGGCCCCACCTGCCTCTCGCGTCCCGTCCTGCGAGGGTGACCACGATGGACGACCACGCCGCGCGGGCTGCGAGCGACCTGGAGCGGCGGGCGGTCGCGGCGGTCTCCGAGGTGAGGATCGCGGAGGACCTCGCGGGGCTCGTCCGCCTCGCGAGCGTGACGGGCGACGAGGCCGCGGCCGCCGACCACGTCGCGGGGCTGCTCCGCGCGGCCGGGCCGGCGATCGAGGTGGAACGCCGGGACGTGGACGCGGCTGCGTTCGCCGCGGACCCGGCGCACCCCGGGTCGGAGGTGCCGCGGACGATCCTCCCGCTGGTGCGCGGGACCGTGCGCGCGGGTCGTGCCGGCCGGCGGCTCATCCTCTCCGGGCACACGGACGTGGTGCCGGCGGGCGACCCGGCCACCTGGACCACGCCGCCCTTCGAGCCGACCGTGGTCGACGGACGCCTCCGCGGGCGCGGGGCGTGCGACATGAAGGGTGGGGATGTGGCGGCCGTGGAGGCCCTGCGGGCGCTGGTGTCACTCGCGGGCCCGGACGGGACTCTCCCGGAGCCGCTCGCCGGCGAGGCGTGGTTCGTCTGCGTCCCGTCCGAGGAGGACGGGGGAGCAGGGACGCTCGCGGCGATCCGAGCCGGCTGGACGGGCGACGCCGTGATCGTCACGGAGCCCACGCGCCTCGCGATCGTGACGGCCGCCGCGGGGGCGATCACCTTCCGGCTCACCGTGCCTGGGCGCGCAGCGCACGCGTCGACGCGCCTGGAGGGCGTCTCCGCGCTGGAGAAGCTCGAGGTCCTGCACGCGGCACTGCGCGCGGACGAGACGCGGCGCAACGAGGCCGAGCCGGATCCGCGGATGCGGCGCCTGGGGATGCCCTATCCCACCATCATCGGGAAGGTGGCGGGCGGCGACTGGGCGTCAACGGTGCCGGACGTGGTCGTCGCGGAGGGCCGGTACGGCGTCCGGCTGGGGCAGGACGCGGCAGGCGCGTTCGCCGAGCTGGAGGAGGTCGTCGCGGCCGCCTGCGCCGCCGATCCGTGGCTTCGCGAGCACCCCGCGACGGTCGAGATCGCCGGCGGACGGTTCGACTCCGTCGATCAGCCGGCGGACCTGCCGCTGGAGCGGGAGCTGTCGGCGGCGGTGGAGCACGTCGAGGGCGATGCGCCGGCCGTCGTGGCCGTCCCGTACGGGTCGGACATGCGCCTGTGGGTCCACGCGGGCGGGACGCCGTGCGTCCTGTACGGCCCGGGCGACGTCCGCGACGCCCATGCGGCGGACGAATCCGTCGATCTCGACGAGGTCGTGCGATGCGCGCAGGCGCTCGCCGCGTGGCTGGTGCGAGGGTTGTCGGCGAGCTGAGCCGCCGATCGCGTCAGGCCGGGCGGCGGAAGCCGCAGATCCGGCAGACGGCGTCGCCGGTCATCGGGTCCACGTCGAGGAAGCTCGCGCAGCCGTTCGTGCCGCAGTAGAGCGACGCGCGGCGCTGCAGGCGCCTGCGAGAGGACGAGGAGAGCTGTGAGCCGAGCGCCGAGCTGGCGCGGCGGCTCGCGGTATGGGAGCGCATGAGTATGCCTGTGCCTTGATCCTGTCTACGGCGTCCGCGCGATCCTGGTGCGCGGTCCCGCCGTGCTGTCCGCTCGACACGCCCTGATATGGGTGGGCGGAGCGGTGGTGTCCTCTCGGGCGCGACGCGGGAGCTGCGATATGGGCTCGCTCGGACCGGCGTCAGCGGGAAGAGAGGTATCGGTCGATCTTCGAATCCTATCCGACCGCGCCGGAATCGTCCAATCCGAGGGCGGAGAGGCCCGAACGGCGCTGCCGCGGGGCAGCGGCGCAGCCGTCGCTCCCGGCCGGCGACCGCACCCCGGCGGCCCGCCGATCAGCGCCCCGGCACATACCACACGGCGGTCTGGCCGCCGGACTCGGACCAGTCGCCGCCGACGAGCAGGACGGAGCCGTCGGTGAGCGCTGTCGTCGCCCCGTCCGCCCGCGCGGTGGGCATGGACGGCAGGTCGAGCCAGGCGTTCGTGGCCGGGTCGAAGGTTCGGGCGATCGCGGTCGCCTTCAGGCCGAGCGTCGCATCCGGCTCCAGCCCACCCGCCGCGAGCACCCGGCCGTCCGGCAGAGGCGCGGCGAACGACCCTGAGAGGTCGATCCCGGGGGTCGAGCGCCACGTGCCGGCATGCCAGTCGTTGACGCCCGCGTAGGCCGGCCCGACCTGCGTCCACGCGTTCGTGCCACCGTCGAACCGGAACGTCCGGACCACGTCCGCCTCGTGCTTCCAGGAGACGTCGTGGCCCACGAGGAGCGCGCCACCATCCGGAAGCGCGACGAGCGTCCCCGTCGACGTCATCCACGGGTCGGTCGTCGGGACCTCGACGCCGTCGGCGGCGATCGCTGCCCGGTCGATGGGCGGGAGACTCCCGGCGAGGGAGAAGCGTCCGGTCGCCGGGTCGTACGCCTCGGGCGTGCTCGCGGCACGCTCGTCCTGCTGGACGCCGACGTCGAAGCCGACCCACAGCTCGCCGCCGGGGGAGACGAGGAGCACGCGCCCGTCCGAGAGCGTGGTGGCGGCGGCGCCCGCGCGGGCGAACCGCATCGAGCCGGTGGTGGCGAACCGCCCGGTCGCCGGGTCGAAGATCTCGGCTGTCGCGAGGGCCGGCACGGTGTGGGACGGGGCGACGTCACCGAGGGGCCGCTCGCCTTGCGCGCCGGGGTCCGCCCCGGGTCGATACGCGGCGAGCACCGCGGCCGCGGCCGGGGCCGGTTCCCCGGGCGCGGTCCCGCCGCTCGGCTTGTCGAAGTACGCGCCACCCGCGACCAGCACGCGCCCGTCCTCCAGCAGGGCCGCCGCGGGCTCGGAGCGCGCCGTGCTCATCAGGCCGACCTTCGACCAGCCGCCGGCCGGCGTGCGCGCGTCGTAGACCCAGGCGCTCGAGTACGCCTGCTGCTTGTCGTTCGCGCCGCCCACGACGAGGACGCGACCATCGCGGAGTGCCACGGCGGCGAAGTTCCAGCGCGGCGTCGCGAGGCCCTTGCCCCTGGACCACGTCGCGGTGGACGGATCCCACCGGGCGACCGCGGACCCGTCGCCGGCGATCGCGAGCGCGCCTCCGCCCGGCAGGGCGACCACGGGGCCGTGGTACCAGTCGGCGGGCAGCGACCCGCCCGCGGCCCAGGAGCCGGTGGGCGCGGGAGTGAGGGGGGCCTGGGTGGGGGTGGTCGGACCGGGGGCGGCGGTGGGACCGGTGGTGGCCGGTGCCGTCGGGATCGGGGCGAGCGTGGGGATAGCGGACGAGGGCTCGGCCGACGCGGACGGAGTCGTGGACGGCACCGGTGCCGTGGACGCGCCCGGCGACGGCGTGGCCGACGACGAGCAGGCTGCGACCACGAGCGGTGCGACGAGCACGGTCACGAACGCGAGCCTGGCGGCCGGCCCGGCCGCCCGATGCCCGATCGATCCGTTCATCCGAACACCCCCGGCCAGATGGTGCCGACGACGATGCCGGCGACGAACGACGCGGCATTGGCCGCGAGCGAGACGCCCAGTGCCCGGAGCGGTCGCACGCCCCGGAACGCGGCCCAGTAGAACACGGCCTCCGCCGCCACGGCCCACGATTCGGCGACCACGAGGTACTCCGGCGTCCCGACGAGGAAGGGCTGCGTCCAGACATACCAGACGATCGGGTGCGTGGCGAGGTTCGCGAAGACGACGAGGACCACGAGCCGGACCCGGTCGGGCTCGGCGCGACGAAGGAGGTACGTCGCGATCGGCACCTCGACCGCGAGGGTCAGGAGGAACGCCCGGAACCAGTGCTCGACCGGGAAGAACACGGCGCTACGATGCGCCCGTCACGGCGCGTTCACCACGATCCCGGTCGGCTCCGTCGACGCGCCGACCCCCGGCGCGCTCTCGAGCTGCACGACGGCGGGCTCCCAGACGTAGCCGCCCGGCGCGACGACGCGAGCCGTCACGCGGAGGATCGCCCCGTCCCCCGAGGTCGTGCCGCCCCACCAGAAGCCCCACTGGACCCTGTTCCCCTCGATCACCCAGGGACTCTCCTCGTGAGATGTGACGTCTTCACCATCCGCGGACTGACGCATGACCCAGTCGTCGGTCGGCGCGAGGCCCGCGGGGAGGGTCTCGACGACGCGGTAGAACCCGGACGGTGCGAGGGCGCCGACCGAGACGGAGAGGCGGACGGTCACGAGCGAACCGGCGGGGATCGGTCCGGCCGGCTCGACCGTTCGCTTGAGGGAGATGGACGCGTCGTGCGGCAGGTCCCCGCCCGCGGCCGGAGCATCCCAGGAGCAGACGAGCGATGCGGCGCCCTCGAGCGTCCGCACCACCGTCTCGGCTCGCTGGGGCGGGGTCAGCACGAGTGCGACGGACCGACGCGGGCCGAGCGTCGCCTCGTGCCGCGTCCCCTGGACGGTGTAGGCGACGCGGGCCGTCGTGCGCGGCAGGCGTTCCATCGCGCGCGAGACGTACGCGACCTCCTCGAGCGGGTGGACGGCCTCGGTGTCGACGGCCTCGCGAACGTACGACTCCAGGTCGGGCGCGAGCGGATCGCCGATGCGGGCCGCGACGATCGCCAGCAGCGCCGTGGCTTCGATCGACGCATGCGCCGTCGACCCCACGCGGAGGCGGGCCCACGCGCCCGATCGCTGGCCGGACTCCGCGAGCAGCGCGCGCTCGATCGCGGCGGCGCGCGTCAGGTCGCCCGCCTCGCCCAGGCCGACGGCCAGCCAGACGCGTTCGGCCACCGACAGGTCCGCAGCGACTGCTGCCTGCCGCAGGTCCGCGGCGACCGGGGAGCCGAGCGCGGCGAGGCCGGCCGTGGCAACGATCCGTCGGTCGCGCGTCTCGTCGGACGACGATGCGACCTCGAGCAGGTATGGCTCCACGTTCAGCAGCGGGAAGGCGTCAGGCGCACCCAGCGCGGCGAGCGCCGTCAGCTGGAGGTCGGCCGACGCGTAGGGGAGCAGCGAGATCCCGCGCCAGTCGACCAGGTACGGCGAAGGGTCGAACGCCGCCGACGTGGAGCGCCACTCCTCGCTCGCGAACTCCGAGGCCAGGATGCCGCGGGCGGCGGCAGCAGCAGCGGCCTGGTCGGCGCGGGGACCACCGCCCGCGATCTCGTCGAGGAGCGGGACGAGCGACGCGCGCCCGGCGTCCGCGATCGTGCAGGTGGTGAGCGCGCCGTCGCCGCCGGGCGGCCGGCTATCGCCGGTGACGGCGACGATACGCGTCGTCCGGATGCCGTTCCGCGCCGCGACCACGACGATCGTCATCTCCTTCGCATCCCGGAGGACGCGGCTCCCGGACCGCACGGTGCCCTCGACCTCGATGCGGTGCGTCCCGAGCGGCATGGCGGCGCCCACGCGGGACAGCCAGGCGACCCCGCCCGTGAAGGCCCCGGCGTCGACGGCGATCGGCGCCGTCGCGAGGGTGGGGGCGCGCACGACGTAGTGGACGACGTCGCCCGCGCGGAGCGCCGGGCCGTACGCCCGCAGGACGAGGCCCGGGGCGTCCGTCGAGAGGACGGTGTCCGCCGCGACGGGCTCGACGAAGAACGGGAGTCCCACCGGGACGTCGACCGAGTCCGAGCCCGTCCGCAGGTCGTCGGTGACGGCTCTCGCGGTCACACGCCAGGCCGTGAGGTCGTCGGGGAGATCGAAGGGGACGCGGACCGTCCCGTCGGAGCCGGTGCGGACCCGGGCGAACAGGACACGGTCGCGGAAGTCGCTCCGGACGTCCCGGACCCCGCCCTCGGGGCCGCCCCCGCCCCCGGTGGTCGAGCGGCCACAACCCAGGTCTTCGACAAGTTCGGGGAGCTCGTGGGAGACGGACCTCCCCATGATCGCGGCGTCGGGCCAGATGGCCGGGTACCAGAGTGCACCCGGCTCCCACGCGAGGTTCGCGTCGTAGAGCTTCTCGTCGATCGCCACGACGACGACGTCCGCCGCGACGGGCCTGCCGGCTCGGTCCCTGGTCGAGACCCGCACCCACGCGGGGTCCCCGGGCAGATGCGTCGCGCCGGCCGCGAGGTCCGAGGCGACGCGCACGTCGATCGTCCGGGTCTCCGGGTCGAGGTACGCGCGGAACGTCCCGGGAGCCGCCCGGTACCGCTCGCCGTCGAAGGCCACGCCAAGCACGGCGAACCCACGGGCCTCTGTCGCGTCGACGACGCGGCGGTACTCCGCCGACCTGGCCACCGACGCATCGCGGATCCCGTCACGCGCCGTCACGAAGAGGAAGCGCGTCGACGGCCCGGCCGGGACCGGGCCGGCGGCGTCGCGGAGCAGGAGGCGGACCGTCTGGCCATACGCATACTCCCCGTCCGCCGAGGACCCGCCGCACGTGTCCGCTCCGTAGGTGGGGTCATCCGCGGGGCCGGGGTCGAGCCACACCGTGTGCAGCGTGGTCTTCGGCCGCGTCTCGCGCCGCTCGGCATACTCCGACGCGCTGTCCGGCCGGCCGATCCGATCGGTGACCACGGCGTCCGCGTAGACCTGAGCGTGCAGGCCGCGTGCCGCGCGAGGGAGCTGCACCGTGGTCGCGAACCCGCCGTCCGCCCCGGTCCGGGCGGCGGCTTCCACCGCCGGCAGCTCCCGCTCGTCGTACGTGTACACCGGGACCGCCTTCTTGAGGATGAAGTCGTACGCGGTCCCCGTCCGGCGCGCGACCCAGATCGTCGATCGGACCGCGATCGCCACCGGGACGGCGGACGCCGCAGGGCCGACGTCCTCGCGCCACGACTCGCCCGCGGCGATGCCCGCCTCCACACGGGCGAGGTCCACGGTCCGGACGGTCCCGGCGATCCGCACGGCCTCGCCGACGATCTCGGCGGTGTCGAGGGTGATCGAGTAGGCGGAGGGGAAGACCTCGACGCCGACGGTTGCCGAGCCGACCTCGCCGAGCTCGGCGCCGGCGATCGAGACGGAGGCATCGCCGGAGTGAGTCGGATGCGTCATCGTCGACGCCCGGCCGTCCGGGCCGGTCGTCACGGGGACGTCCTCCACGCCTGGCGCGCCCAGGGTCAGCGGCAGGCCCCGCACGGGCGTCCCGTCGTAGAAGGACGCGGTGGCGGTCACGACCACCGGATCGCCGGCCATCACCGCCGCGTGGTCCACCGCCACCACGAGCCGGTACGCCGGCTTCCTGACGGTGCCGACCTCGATCCATCGGGAGTCGAGCCGGCGATCGTTCACGTAGAGGGTCACCTCGTACGTGCCGAGGGGCAGGTCATCGGCGCCGAGCGTCGCGGTGAAGACGCCCAGGGGCGATGTCGCGACCGTCGCGGCCGCGACCGTGGTGCGCGGCGGCGCCTCCGCCTCTTCCTCCTCTTCCCAGCCCCACGACTCCGCCCCGACGGGCGCGACCTCGAGCGTCACCGATCGCGGCGACTCGCCGGTCGCCGGGTCGCGCACCATCCCCCATGCCGCGATCGAGTCGGTCTGCCGGTAGACATTCCGGTCCGTCTGGAGCGTCGATGCCACCTGGGACGTGGCGCGACCGGCACTCGGATCCCAGCCGCCCGAGTCGTCCGAGCCGCCGTACATCTCGACGCCGGTGCGGGAGGCACCGACCGGCGCGACGACCGCGCCGATGCCCGGGGCCTCGATGACGAGGATCGGATGCGGGACCGGCCCCTCCACGACAGCGTCGATCGCCGCGAGGATCGCGGGCGGCGTCGTGGCGAGCATGAGGCCGTCGGCAGCCGTGACGCCCACGATCGGGCCCGTCGCGAACCGGACGGTCGCCCCGGCGATCGGCCCGGACCCGACGCGGTTCACCCACGCCAGGGTCCGGTCGCGCGCCATGACGGTGTACGCGGCCACGGGGGTGACCTGCAGCAGCACCTGCTGCCCGGCCGCGATGTCGTCCGGCAGGTCGAGGAGATACCACCCCTGGTGGAGCGCCCGCTGGAACATGAGGGCGCCCGCGTAGCCGTCGCGCGTGTCGAGGACGAGCGGGACGCTCAGCCGGGCCGCCACGGCCAGGCGGGACGTGTCCACTGCGTCCCGGCGCGACTCGCCCCACTCGCCCCACGAGTCCTGATCGACGAGCGCCGATGCGATCCCGACCGCCGCAGCCACGTCGGGGACGCCGTAGAGGATGACCTTCACGGACTTCGGAGGCCGCGCCTCGCCGTAGCTGGTGACGGAGATCGCGACGACCGGCGGCTGTCCGGTGGCGACCTCGGCGACGACTGTGGCCGGCTGGATCGAGACGGGACGAGCCTTCTCCGGCCCCGTCGTCTCGAACCTGACCTCGAGCGGCTCCTCGAGCCGGAGGTTCGAGCCCTCCAGCGGCACGCCGGCGCTGAGCCTGACCGTGTAGACCGTCGACTTGGCGAGGGCCTCGGGGACGAAGACCCAGGTCCTGTCGTGCTGCTCGAATCGTCCCTTGGCCTTCGGCGTGATCGAGAACCAGCGGGTGGGGTCGGCGACGCCGTCGCGATCGAACGAGATCTCGATCCCGGTGTCGACCGGGACGCCCGACGTCCTGTCGGCCGGCAGAGTCCCCACGACACGCGGCGGCGCTGCGACGTCGAAGACCCACCCGCCCGCGAGGCTCCCGTCGGGTGCCGCCAGGGTGAACCGGTAGGCCGCGCCGCGTTCCAGGGGCGCGGCCGGACGGACGTTCGCGCGGGACGCATCCGGGCCCTCCGCGACCACCAGCCGGACCGGCGGCTCGACCGTCAGCCCCTTTGCGAGGGTGACCGCCGGTGTCCCGTCGGTGCTCCGGAGGGTGAACGTGGTGGTGGGATCGGGCCCGGCGGCGTCCGCTTCGTCCGCCGTCAGCTCGGCGACCGGGGTGAGCGGCGGGAGGTCGAGGGCGCCCCACGCGATGGGCGAGGGGGTAGGCGAGGCGATCGGGGCGCTCGGGCCTGGGCTCGCGCCGGCGGCCACCGGCGACGCCGACTCCACTCCCGCGGCCGGCGACCCGGCAGAGACCGACGGCCCGGTGGCCGCCCCTGGGTTCCCGGGCGATGCGTCGGGCGACGCGGCGGGCGGCGCGAGGAGCACGACGCCGGCCACGAGTGCCACGATGACGACGCCGACGAGACCGGCGGCCGCCGCGGCAGGACGCCGGGAGCGGGGACCGCGGCCGCCGCTCGGCGCGATGAGGCCGTCATCCCGCGCCGTCGCATCGCCCGCCGTGGGCTCACCCGACTCGGACATCGTCCGCCCCAAGGCTCGCAGCGACAGAGCCGCCCTCACGCGCGCCTCCGCCAGCCTCGCGCGTGGCAACGGCCGCGACCAGTGCCGGGTGTCGCTCCGATGCGGCGGCCGGCGGCGTACCGCGCCGGGATGTCGCCCGCCCGCCGCGAGCCGTTCACGGCGTCAGCGCGAACGCTCCGACGTCGCGTCCTCCGGGCCTCGTCTCGAGCCCGACCACGACGACCGAGCCGCCCGTGACCGCCAGGCCGGCGGCCGACTCGAGCGCGGCGGGCAGCGACGGCAGGGACGACCATCGGTCGGACGCCGGATCGTAGACGTCGGCCCAGCGCACGGCTCGCGCCTCGGTATCGCCCGTGCGCCGCACGAGCCCGCCGGCGATGACAGCCCGCCCGTCCGGAAGGGCGACGACGGCCGCGTCGTGGCGGTCCACGCCGCGGATCGACCATCCCCAGTCGTCTGCGGCGTGAGGCTGGGCGATCTCCGTCCATCGATCGCCGGCCGCGTCATACCGGAGGATCCGCGTGATCGCCGACCGCTCCGGCCAACGCTCGCGTCGGCCCAGCAGCAGCGCGCTTCCACCGGCGAGTGCCACGAGGCGTCCGGCGTCTTCGACCGCGGGAGGCTCGGCCGGGACCTCGATCCCTCGCGCCGCGAAGGCGTCCCGGTCCGGCGGCGGGATCGCGCCGGCGCTCGCGAACCGGCCGGTCGCCGGGTCCCACGTCTCGCTGGTCCACGCGGCCTGCGGGTCCGTCGCGCACGGGACGGCCGGTGCGCCCTCGCTCCGCGCCGCCTCGGAGACCGGCCCGGAGAGCGAGCCCGCGATCAGGACGCGACCATCCGACAGGAGGACGGCGGGCGCACCGATCCGGCCGGTCGCGAGCGAGCCCGTCGCGGTGTTCGCGTCCCACTCCCATCCCGGCGCCAGGTCGTACACGTCCGCCGTGGCGAGCGCGGTGGGCACGGCTGATCCGTCATCCTGACCCATGGACGGGCATCCACCCATGGCGAGCACCCGGCCGTCGGCGAGCGAGACGACGGACGGGGCGTCGGCGCCGCGGGGCGCGATGTTCGAGCCGTAGTAGGACCAGGTGCCGCCCTCGCGTCGCCACAGACGGGGCTCCGTGACGCCCGCCTGCAGGATCGTGCCGTCGCGCTGGGGCACGAGGGCGTCCTCGGGATCGACGTCGACGAGCCCGAGGTCCTCCCACGACCCGGACCACGGGTCGAACAGGAGAGCCGCCTCGACGGCATCGCTGCGCCTCCCCCCGGTCACGAGGATCCGGCCGTCGGGGAGCGGCAGCGCTGCGCGTACCGCCGCCCGATCCGCGGCCTGTCGTCCGATCTCACTCCATGCGTCGCTGGACCCGAGGGGGCGGGCGGGTGTCGGTGCGGCCGTGGGCGAGGGGGCGGCCGTCGGGCTCGGCTGCGGAGGACGCGGCATCGCGGGTGCGGCCGTGACGACGGCCGGCGGTGTCGGCTGGGCGACCGTCGCGGCCGCCGCGGGGCTCGCGGAGGCCGACGACGAGGCTGCGGGCGTCGACCCCGTCGACCCGCAAGCACCGACCAGGATGATCGACACGAGGACGGCCGCGGACCGAGCGAGCGCGGAACGCATCGAGCACCCCCAGTGGGACGCGAACCGCTCCGACGGCGACCCTGCTCCGCGCGATCGTCCGGCGCCCCCCGCGGTCCTTCCGATGCGCGGCCCGTCGCCCTCGACTCTCGCGGGAGCCTGCCGGTCGGGATAGGGCCGGATGTCGCAGCCGACGCGAGATCCACCTGGCGCCCCGCGTCCTCTGCGGCCCGGTCATGGCATGAGCGCGAACGCGCCGACGTCGCGTGCTCCTGGCCTCACCTCCATCCCGACCACGACGAATGAGCCGCCCGCGAACGCGAGTCCGGCGGCCCACGCGAGAGTCGGCGGTCAGGGCGCGCCGGACCCGCTCACCGCGCGAGGACCGTGATGCTCGTCGCGGGGACGGTCGCGCCGATCGACGGGGCGGTGACGGACTGGACGACCGCGGGCTCCCAGGCGTACGTGCCGGGCGCGACGACGCGCCCGACGGTCCGGAGGACGATCGGCTTCCCGTCGGCGGCTGGGAGCCAGAATCCCCACTCGGCGCGGTTCCCGACGATCGACCACGGCGGGATCGCATGGTCCTCCTCGGCCTCGTTCCCATCGCCCTCGCCGTCGTCGACGGGCGGACCGACGAGGCGCCCCGTCGGTGCGAGGCCGGCGGGGAGGGTCTCGACCGTCCGGTAGAGCCCGGTCGGGGCCAGCGGTCCCGCGGTGACCGTCAGCTCGATCGTCACGAGGGCGCCGGAAGGGAGCGCGCCGGACGGGGCGACCCGCCGGATCACGGAGATCGAGGCGTCGGCAGGCAGGGCCGCGGCCGGCGTCGGCTCGTCCCACGCGCACGCGGCGGAGACCGCGCCGGCGAGCGGCTCGAGGACGATCGCATCGCGCTGCGCGGGGGTGAGGACGAGCGCGACGGGGGGATCCGACCCCAGGTCCTCTTCATGGCGGGTCCCGTCGACGGTCCACGCCACTCGCGCCTCGGCGCTCGGCAGCCGCTCGAACGCCCGTGTCGCATAGGCGACCTCCTCGAGCGGATGGACCGCATCCGGGTCTCGCTCGCCCGTGACGTACGCCTCCAGGTCCGGCGCGAGCGGGTCGCCGATCCGGGCGGCGGCGATCGCGAGAAGCGCCGTCGCGGTGATCGAGTGGTGCGCGGTCGTGCCGGTCCGGAGCCGCGCCCACCCGCCGGACCGCTCGCCCGTCTCGGCAAGCAGCCCGCGCTCCATCCGGGCGGCCGCGGTCAGGTCGCCGACTTCCGCCAGCCCGACGGCGAGCCATGCGCGCTCCAGGTCCGACAGGTCGTCGGCGGCGGCCGCGGCCTGCAGGTCCGCGGCGACCGGGGCGCCAAGTGCGGCGAGGCCCGCGAGCGCGACGATGCGCCGGTCTCGCGGCGTGCCGGCCGAGGTGAGGACGGCCCCGAGGTACTGTTCGAGGACGGCCGCGTCGAAGACGTCCGGCGCCCCGATGGCGGCGAGCGCCGTCAGGTCCAGGTCGGGTGACCCGTACGGCAGGAGGGCGACGCCAGCCGTGTACACGAACGGCCGCGGGTCGAACGACGACGCCGGGAGGTCCGCCGGGGCGCGGCCGAACTCGGCGACGAGGAGGTCCGCGGCCGCCGCGGCGGCGGAGCGCTGGTCCGCCCGGGGACCCTCCCCGGCGGCGATCGACTCGAGGAGCGGCACGAGCGAGGCCCGCCCGGCATCCGCGAGCGTGCAGGTCGTCAGGCCGTCCGCTGCCCCGGGAAGGCCCCGGCCGGACGCGACCGGCGCCACCACCGTCCGTCGGGCCGTCAGCCGCGTGGGGACCACCTCGAGCGTGACCTCCTTGGCGTCCCGCAGCTCGCCGGCGGCCGTCCGCGCGGTCGCCTCCACGACGATCCGATGCAGGCCGGCAGGCAGCGGTGCGCCCGTCGGAGAGAGCCACGCGACGTCGTTCTCGAACGCCGGCGCATCCACTGTCGCTGGTGCGGTGAGGAGCGTCGGGGCGCGCACGGTGTAGCGCACGACGTCTCCGGCGGCGAGCGCTGACCCGTACGCCCGCAGGACGATCCCCGGCGCATCCGAGGCGAGGACGGTGTCCGGGACGACCGGCTCGACGAAGAAGGGCAGGCCGACGGGGATGCTCGTCGTCGCGGTGCCCACGCGCAGGTCGTCGGTGGTCGCGTCGGCGGCCACGTGCCACGCGGTGAGGTCGTCCGGCAGCGGGATCGAGACCGTCGCCATTCCGTCCGGGCCGGTGCGCACCCGGACGAAGACCACCCGGTCGCGGAAGTCGGTGCGGACGTCCCCACCCCCGCCGTCGCCCCCGCCGGTCGTGCTGCCACAGCCGGGGGACTCGTGGCGCCCAGGGAGCTGGTGCGAGACGTAGGTCGCCGCCAGGCCGCCGTCCACCGCGCCGTAGAGGGACCAGGCCGGGTCGTCGTCCCAGGCCATCCCCGCGTCGTACAGCTTCTGGTCGATCGCCCGGATCACGACGTCCGCCGCGACCGGGCCTCCGGCCGGCTCGCGCGTCCGCACGGTCACGGACGCCGTCTCGCCGGGCCGGTGGACCGCGCCTGCGGCCAGGTCCGTGGACAGGGCGACCTCGATCCTCCGGCTCTCCGGGTCCACGTAGGCGCGCGTCGGCCACTTCGTGGCGCGGTAGGTCGTGCCGTCGAACGCGACGCCGTACAGATCGATGCTCGGGACCGCGTCACGGTCGAACGGCCGGACGAGGAGCGGGGACGACGAGACGTCGGCGTCCTGGATCCCCTCGCGCGCGGTCACGAAGAGGAAGCGGCGCAGGCCGCCGGTCGGGAGGGGCCCGTCCTCGTCGCGAAGGGTGAGCCGGACCGTCTCGCCGTACGCGTACTCCTCGCTGGGCGAGCCGCACCAGGCGCTGGAGAAGGCCGGGTCGCCGGCGGGTCCCGGGTCGAGCCACACGTCGCGACCGCCGGTGTCGGCGTGCGGCCGATAGGCCCATCCGTCGTCGCTCGCGGCGCGTCCCCGCGCATCGGTCGCGGTCGCGGTCACCTGCACGCTGACGCCGGTCGCACGGGCGGCCGTCGGGAGCCGGATCCGCAGGTCGAAGGAGCCGTCCGCCGCCGACGTCGCCGTGCCGGAGACCTTCGGGAGGTCCCGTTGCTCGTACATGTAGGTCGGGACCGTGCGCTTGAGCACGAAGTCGTATTCCGTCCCCGACCGGACGGGGACCCACGTGGACGACTCGACCGAGACGGTCACGCGGACGCCGGGCACGGCCGGCCCGACCTTCTCGGACCACGACTCGTCCGCGGCGATCGCGGATTCCACCGCGGCGAGGTCCACGCCCCGGACGCTGCCCTCCACGCGGACGTCGCCACCGACGAGTCCAGAGGATGCGATCGAGACGAAGAGAGAGGACGGGAAGACGACGATGTTCGCGTACTGCGCGTCGACTTCGCCGAGCTCCGGGCTCGCGGCGGAGACCTGGACGCTCCCCTCCTTACGAGCAGCGATGCGGGTGACCGCCCGCCCGTCCGCTCCCGTCGATGCCGCGATCCCGTCATCGGACCCGGCATCGGTCACGCCCGCCACCTCGAAGCGCACCGGGAGCCCGGGGACCGGGGTCCCGTCGTAGAACGTCGCGGTCGCCGTGAGCGTCACCGGGTCGCCCGCCATGACCGCGGTGTGGTCCGGCGACAGGCCGAGGCGCCATGCCGGCTTCCGTACGACGGTGACCTCGACCCACCGTGTCGCAAGCGTCCGGCCTGCCACTGACAGGGTGAGTTGGTAGGACCCGAGCGGCAGGTCCTCGAACGGCAGCGTCGCCGTGAAGACGCCGCGATCGGACGGCGTCACGTCGGCGCTGGCGACGGCGGCCGGCGTGGTCGACGACGCCCACGCGCCCTCGTCGGCCGAGGCGGGCGCGAGCTCGAGCCGGACGGACGCGGGCGGGGCACCCGTCGCCCGGTCCCGCACGACTCCCCAGGCGGCGACCGAATCCGTCCGGCGGAACCCCGCGCGGTCGGTCGCGAGGGTCGACGTCCACGGCGAGGGAGCGGCGCGCACCCACGGGGACCACTCCTCGATGCCGTACGGGCCCGTTGAGTCGAGACCGAGCGGCAGGACGGCGGCCCCCACTCCGGCCGCCTCGACGACGAGCACGGGGTGCGGCGCGGTCCACGGGTCCTCGGCCTCCGGACCAGGAAAGGTGTCTTCCGGCGTGCCGGCGAGCAGCAGCCCGTCGGCGCCGGTCCGCCCCAGGCCGGGTCCATCCGCGAGGCGCACCGTCGCGCCGTCGATCGGGCCGCGCCCGATCCGGTTCACCCAGACCGCCGTCCTGTCTCGTGCGGCCGCGACGTATGCGGCGACGGGCGTGACCTGGAGGAGGACCTGTCCGCCGGCCGAGATGTCGTCGGGGAGGTCCACGAGGTACCAGCCGCGGTCGAGCGGCGCCGGGAACCGGAGGGCGCCGGCGTACCCGTCTCCCAGGTCGAGGACCATGCGGGTGTCCACGCGCCCGACGAGCGGCAGCCCCGAGACGTCCACGGGGTCGTGCGGGTACGAGGTCCAGGTCGGCTGGTCGGCGAGGGCGGCGGCGACGGCCGCGGCTGCGTCCACGTCCGCGATCCGGTACAGCGTCACCTCGACCGATCGCGGCGGGCGGACCTCCCCCGAGCTCGTCACGGTGACGCCGACGGCCGGACGCTCCCCGGGAGCGACCTCGACGACCGCGCGGGCCGGCTCGATCGACACGGGTCGGCCGGTCTCCGGTCCGTTGGTCTCGAACCGGAACCGGACACTCTCCTCGAGCGCCAGCGACGACCCTTCGAGGGGGACGCCGGGGCGCACGATCACGGTGTAGAGGGTCGAGGGGTCGAGAGCGTCCGGCACGAAGGCCCACGTCCGGTCGTGGCGCTCGAAGCGGCCGGCCGCCTTCGGCGAGATCGAGAACCACTTCGTCGGATCCGCGACGCCGTCCTGGTCGAAGGCGATCTCGATCCCCGTGTCGACCGGGACGCCGGAGACGCCGTCGGCCGGCAGGGTCCCCACGACGCGGGGCGGGGCCGCGACCCGGAAGGCCCATCCGCCCTCCACGGTCCCGTCGGGACCCGTGAGCGTGAACCGATACGTCCGGCCGCGGTCGAGCGGCGTCGTGGGCCGCAGCGTCGCGCGGGAGGGGTCGGACCCTTCCGCCACCGCGAGCACGACCGCGGGCTCGACGGTCACGCCGGCGGCGAGCGAGGTCGCCGGACTCCCGTCGGTGGTCCGCAGCGTGAACGTCGTACCCGGGTCGGGGCCCGCGGCGTCGGCGACGTCGGCGGTCAGCTCGGCGATCGCCGGCAGCGGGGGGAGGTCGAGGCCGGCCCAGTCGGGACGGGGCGAGGGCGATGGCGAGGGGGTCGCCTCCGCGAGGGGGGTGGCGGACGGCGGCGCGACCGAAGGCGCCGCCGAGGCCGGCGTCGTGGGCGCGGTCGACGGCCCCGGCGACGCGGGCGGGAGCAGCGCGAGCGGGATGCCGACGACGAGCGTCGCGACGACGAGGACGACAGCGCCCATCGCGAGCCCGCGCGCGACCGGTCGATGCGGCGGCGCAGTCGGCGGCCCTGGCGCGGCCGGGGCGGGATCTCCCGTGTGACCCGGTCCGTTCGCTTCGCCCTGTCCGCGATCTTCGGGCATCCGGCGTCCCCCGGCGCGCAGCGGCCAACGCCGCCTCCACGCACGTCGGGTCCATCATCGGGGCCATGTCCTGGGCGGGACAGTGCCGCAGGTCCCTGCATGCGGCGCACGGACGCCGGGACCGCGAGCTCCTACTCGAGCGGCTCGATCCGCGTCACGACGAAGGTGGAGCGGCACACGAGGACGGCGTCCTCGTCGGTGAGCTCCGGCCAGCCGGTCTGAGGCCTGAGGCAGGCGGGCGCGGCGCCGTCGTCGACGTGGCCCGTGATCCGCGCGCGCAGAGGCGACGACGAACCGTCGAGCTGCCACGGGAGGACGGATCCGTCGGCGACCACCAGCGGGAGCCAGGTCGCCGGGGTCCCGACGGTCGAGCCGGTGTCGACGAGGACCACGGGCCACTCCGTCTCCGGGTCTCCATCGAATGTCGGCCGCCTCACCGGCCGGAAGGTGGTGGGCGTCTCGAACGGGACCATGTCGATGATCGTGCCCGAGGCGATCACCACGTCGGCGTCGAAGACCAGGTCCCGGCCACCGAAGCAGCCGATGCGCAGGCTGGGTTCCAGCGCGGCGAGCGACGACGGTGTGACGGCCCCCGGGCACGCGCCCGCGGCGGGGGCCGGCGGGGCCGACCCAGCCGCACCCTGGCTCGAGGCGGCGTCGGGCGGGGATGTCAGGACGAACCAGTACGCGACCAGCTCCGGCGGGCTGTCGGCGCGGTAGTCCTCCTCCGTCGCCCCGATGACGACCGCCGAGCCGTCGGCCATGGCGACCGCCGCGGCGGGCCCGAGGGGCTCCGGCAGAGGCGGGACCGGAAGCCATCGGCCGGCCGCCGGGTCGTAGAGGTCGGCCCAGCGAATCGCGTCGTATCCGTACTGCGGGCCGCCGCCGGCCACGAGAACCCGGCCGTCTGCGAGGCGCGCGACCGCCTCGTCGAAGCGATCGGCTCCACGCTGACTCGCCTCCTGCCGGACGAACGACAGCCCGATCTCACGCCAGGCGTCGGTCGCCGCGTCGTACCGAAGAGACCGCGTCACCTGCGTCTCGACGGGCCAGCTGCGTGGAGGGTCCTCCTCGCCGACGTACCAGCTCTCGCGCCTGTCGAGCAGCAGCGCTCCACCGTCGAGGAGGGGAACCAGCCGGCCTGCGTCGTCCACCCTGGGCCGGCCGCCCGGCAGCTCGATCCCCAGCGACGCCACCGCGGCCCGATCGGGCTCCGGGATCGCGCCGGTCGGGACGAAGCGCCCGGTCGCCGGGTCCCAGACCTCGGCCGTCCACTCCGCGTCGCCGGCCCGGTCCGGCGCGCACGCCGCGACTCCGATCGCGTCCGAGAACCAGAACCGATGTGAGGTGACCGAGCCCGCGATGAGCACCCGCCCGTCCGCGAGCGTGGCCGCAGGAGCGGCGACGCGCGCCCGGCCGAGGTCGCCGGTCGGAGCGGCGACGTCGCGGCCTGTCCCTGGATCGAGGTCCCGGATATCCGCGAGGCCGATCGCGTCCCCGCCGACCGGCCAGTCGGCCCCACCCACGCCGGAGGCCGCCTTCCTCGGGATGCACCCGCCGGCGACGAGGATCCGGCCGTCATCGAGCGCCGCGGCCGATGGCGCCAGCCCGTGGCGCGACGGGTTGCTCGAGCCGACGCCGCTGTCGAGGTCGCGCCACACGGTCGCCTCCGACGTGCCCGCGACGAACACACTCCCGTCCGGCCGGGCGACGACGGCGTCGCGCGGGTCGAGCTGGACGGAGCTCGGTGTCCACGTCCTGGCGACCGGATCGAAGACGAGGGCGCGGGTCTCCGGTCCCGGGAACGCGCCCGTCACGAGGATCCGTCCGTCCGGCAGCGCGACGAGCCGGTCGACGGATCCGCCGCCCGGCGAGCGCCCCAGGGCGACCCACTTCCCGACGACCCCGCTCGCGGACACGTAGGCGGTGGGCGTGGCGTCCGGCGATGGCGCCGGAGACGCTTGCGTGACGGGCTCGGAGCCCGAGGACAGCGTCGTCGAGGTCGGCGCGACGGACGGCGCAGTGGCCGATGCCGCCGCCGCGGCGGAGGCCGACGCGGGCGAGCCGGTGCCGGCGGACGGCGTGCTCGATGTGCCACCGCACGCCATGCAGAGCGACGCGACGGCGACGAGCGCCACGCCGGCGCGGAGGCGGCGGTCGACTCGAGAGGACCGCATCGTCGGGCGGCTCATCCCGTCAGCTCCGCTCGCTCGGGTCGGCGACCCGGCCCATGAAGAGGATCGCGCCGGTCTCGACGTCCCGGACGAAGAAGAGGAAGGGCCGGTCGAACCGGAGCGTGATCGTCTTCAGCGGCGAGGGCCCGCCACAGCCGCCCGTGGTCGAAGCTCCGACGGCCGTTGCTGCGGCCGCCTCGACGCCCTTCTCGTCCACGTCGATGTTCGCCTGGTGGATGACGAACGAGATGAACAGGTCCTCGAGCGCGTTGATGCCGCTCAAGTCCGCGGTTTCCGAATCGAACGCGTCGGTCATGCCGAGCGCCTTGAGCGAGGGGGCGACGTCCTTCGATGGGGTCGCGACGCCGAACCTCGGGAGGAAGAGGTCGACCGCGTAGGGATACGTGCCACAGTCGAGCTCGCCCGTCTCCTCCCAGCTGAGGCCGGTGTAGGCCACCTTCTGGAGCCGGGTGCGCTCCGTCGTCAACGTGCCGGTGATCCGACTGAGCTGGGCGGCGGAGAGCCGGCTCTCGAACGCCGCGAGATCGTCCGGGAGGACGAAGGTCATCGCGAGCGGCGCGGTGCCCTCCCCTCCATTGAGGTCGAGTTCGGTCGCCTGCCAGCCGGTCCCGCGGGCGTACGGGATCTCCATCTCGCCATACCGGTGCATCGTCGGCACGTCCGCCGTGGACCCGTCGAGCCGCGTGAAGGGCGCCGGCCGTGTCGCGTCCTCCTGGAACTCGGCGAGCCACGGGGCCTTCAGGTAGATGGCGTTCACGAGGACGAGGCGCGTCAGGCCGTTGACCGTCCCGGGGCCGAGCAGCTCGGGGATCCGTCCTCGTGTCCGCGTCGACACCCAGGCGTTGATCGCCTGCCTGGCCTGTTCGGTCGCGCGCTCGAAATCCACCAGCTGCAGGCCCGACCCGAACGCGCCCGCGATCGCATCGAGGTAGCCCTGCTCGATGGCCCACCCCTGCTGGCCGAACGCGGCGTTCGCGATGCGCAGCGTCAGCTCATGGGGTGTCCCCATCTCGTCCACGAACGTCGCGTTCCTCGACGCGAGCAGCTGGTCCAGGCTGTT
Source organism: uncultured Chloroflexia bacterium (assembly GCA_963717255.1). Lineage (GTDB taxonomy): Bacteria > Chloroflexota > Limnocylindria > Limnocylindrales > CSP1-4 > CAIYQJ01. The sequence goes on from CAVQVT010000015.1 coordinate 56,452, forward strand.
CAGGCCGGAGGCGAGAGCGTCCCATCCCGCGGCGTGCAGGACGCGATCCATCTGCGCCGCGGTCTCGCCCTTCGCCCCTGCGCGGGCCATCGCGAGCGCGAGGACGATGCTCGCCGGCGAGATGACGGCCCCCTTCGCGGGATCGAGCGTCCCGTCCGCCAGGACCTTGCGGTAGAGGTCCACGCCGAACGCGTTGATGGACGCCGCGACCTCGCGTGCGGCGGCGGGGTCTGCCGGACCGCGCGGGACGGTCGCGCGCGCCAGCTCGATGCCGCTGATCGATGCCGTGGCCGGGGTGATCCACAGGCCGTCCGGCCGGCCAACGGCCACCCAGCCGGAACCGGGCCCCTCGAGCATGGTGACGTTCGTCGGGCGCGCCCGGTACCAGACGTAGCCGTCCGCCGTGGCCGGGCCTTCCATGATCTCGAGCTCCGTGCCCGCTTGCAGCAGGGGCGCGTAGGGGGCCGAGTCCTGGGCGATCCGCGGTTCGGCTCGCATGAAGACGTCGTCCACGGTCGTGACGACCGCGTCCCCCGGTGCCAGCGGAACGTCGGCCGGCGTCGGCATGGCCGTGGGCGACGGGGCTGCCGTCGGGCTCGGCGGCGGAGAGGCGGGCGTAACGGGCGCGGTCGTGGCGACGGGCGGTGGTGACGGCTGGGCGACCGTCGCGGTCGCGGCGGGGCTCGCGGAGGCGGGTGGCGCCGGCTGGGTCGTCGGGGCGGATCCACAGGATGCGATCAGGGCGGCCGCGACGAAGACGGCCGCGGACCGAGCGAGCGCGGAACGCATCGAGAACCCCCGGCGGGACGCGAACCACTCCGACGGATGCCTCGCTCCGCGTGACCATCCGGCGCCCCCGGTCCTTCCGATGCGCGGCCCGTCGCTTCGACTCTCGCGGGAGCCGGCCGCTCGGGATAGTGCCGAACGTCGCAGCAGCCGCGAGAGCGGCTTCGTCCCCGCCCCGCCGTCGAGGAGCGAGACCTGCCGGCCCGGATTCACGACGTCCGACGGCGCTGCCCGCCGGCGACCCTGGAACGGGGCCGATGCTCGCGGTCCGAGCGCCTATCATCCGGGCGGTGCCGCCCGGCGAGCGGGCCGGCTCCCGAGCGTCCCGTTGCTCCACGAAAGGGGTTCGGACCGCGATGAACGAGACCGCTCCGCCGCACGCGCAGGCCGTCGTCATCGGCGGCGGCATCATCGGCGTCTCCGTCGCCTACCACCTCACGAAGCGGGGCTGGCGCGACGTGGTCCTCGTCGAGCGCGCGGACCTCACCGCCGGGACCACCTGGCACGCGGCCGGCCTGATGATGCAGGTCCAGTCGTCGCGCACGGTCACCCTGTGGGGCACGTACAACGACGAGCTGATCCCCGAGGTGGAGGCCCTGACCGGCATGGGGACCGGCTACCGACGGACGGGATCGATCCTGATGGCCAGCACGGAAGCCCGCTGGGAGGAGGTCCGGCGATCGATCTCCATGGCCCACGCGGCCGACGTCGAGGTGCACGTCATCGGCGCGGACGAGGCGAAGCGGGCCTGGCCGCTGCTGGACACCACGGGGATCGTGGGGGCCGCCTGGTACCCCAACGACGCCGTCGCCACCGCGACCGATCTCACCCAGGCCGTCGCCGCGGCCGCACGCCTCGGCGGAGCGCGGATCCTGCGACACACGACCGTCAGCGGGGTGGACGCCGCCAACGGGCGTGTGACCCGGGTCAGGACGACCGGCGGGGACATCACCACGGACACCGTCGTGAACTGCACCGGGATGTGGGCCCGCGAGGTCGGGCGGCGATCCGGCGTATCGGTCCCGCTCCACGCAGCGGAGCACTTCTACCTCGTCACGGAGCCGATCGAGGGTCTGACGCCCGACCTGCCCGTCCTGCGCTGCCCCGACGAGCGGACGTATGTCTGCGAGGACACCGGCAAGCTGCTGATCGGCTTCCTCGAGGTCGAGGCCAAGCCATGGGCGACGATGGGGATCCCGGAGGGCGCCGAGTTCATCCGCCTGCCGGAGGACTGGGACCATCTCGCCCCGGAGATCGAGCTCGCCGCACGCCGCCTGCCGCTGATCAACGACGTCGGCATCATGCTGTTCTTCAACGGGCCCGAGAGCTTCACGCCCGACGACCGGGCGATCCTGGGACCGGCGCCGGAGCTGTCCGGCTACTGGGTGGCCGCGGGCTTCAACTCGCACGGGCTGCGTAGCGGCGCGGGAGCTGGGAGGGCCCTGGCGGACTGGATCGTGGATGGCGACCCGCAGGAGGACCTGTGGGAGATGGACATCCGCCGGTTCGCGCCGTTCCAGTCCAACCGCCGGTACCTGCACGAGCGGACCAGGGAGTCGGTCGGCCTGCTGTACGCGCCGCACTGGCCCTTCCGCCAGGTCGAGACGGCCCGCGGCGTCCGGAGGACGCCCTTCTACGATCGCCTGGCGGCGCGGGGCGCCTGCTTCGGCGAGCTCATGGGCTGGGAGCGCGCCAACTGGTTCGCGCCGCCCGGCGTGGAGCCCCGCTACGAGTACTCGCACGGGCGCCAGAACTGGTTCCCGTACTCGGCCGAGGAGCACCGGGCGGTCCGCGAGGGCGTCGCGATCTTCGACGAGTCGACGTTCGGGAAGGTCCTGGTGTCGGGCGCGGACGCCTGTGCCGTGCTCAACCGGATCTGCACGGCGGACATCGACGTGGCGGTCGGCCGGATGGTGTACACGCAGTGGCTCAACGACCGGGGGGGCACCGTCGCGGACGTGACCGTGACGCGGCTGGACGAGACGAGCTTCCTGGTGGCCACGGGCGGTCCGGTCCTCTATCACGACCTGCACTGGGTCCGGCGGCACATCCCCGAGGATGCCCGCGCGGTCGCGGTCGATGTCTCGAACGCGTACGCCGTCCTGGGGGTGATGGGGCCCCGCTCGCGGGAGCTCCTGTCGTCCCTGACCGACGGCGACCTGTCCAACCATGCCTTCCCGTTCGCGACCTCGCGCGAGATCGACATCGGCTACGCCTTCGTCCGCGCCTCGCGGATGACCTACGTGGGCGAGCTCGGGTGGGAGCTCTGGATCCCGGCCGATGTCGCGCTCCACGTCTACGACACGATCGTCGCCGCCGGCGACGCGTTCGGCCTCCGGCATGCCGGCTTCCACGCGATGGACACGCTCCGGATCGAGAAGGCCTACCGCAGCTGGGGCCACGACATCGGCGAGACCGATACCTCGCTCGAGGCCGGGCTCGGGTTCACGCACGACTACGAGAAGCCCGGCGGGTTCATCGGGCGCGAGGCCGCGCTGCGCCAGCGGGAGTCGGGCCTGCGGCGGCGCCTCGTGGTGTTCGCCCTGGACGATCCCGAGCCGCTGCTCTCGCACAACGAGCCGATCTGGCGGGACGGGGTCCTGTGCGGCTGGATCACCTCCGCGGCCTACGGCCACACGGTCGGGCGGTCGATCGGGATGGGCTACGTCGCGCATCCCCTCGGCGGCGTCGTGACCCCGGAGTGGGTCGGGACCGGCCGCTACGAGCTGGAGATCGCCGACGTGCGGACCCCGGCCAGGGCATCGCTGCGGGCGTTCTACGACCCTGCGAACGAGCGGATCCGGAGCTGATCTCGCTGGTCCCCGGAGCCGTGCGAGCGCCTGGTCCGCGGGTGCGATGGTCGGGCGCGGCCAGAGCCGAACCTCCCTCCGGACTCCCGGCCGGCGCCCGAGGCAGGTGCGTCGGCGCCACTGGCCGGCCGGGCCGGGTCGTCCGCATGCCGACGCGGTCGCTCCCCGGCGGACTCCCGACCCGCCCCTCCTACCCCTCCCCGAACAGGTCCTCGACCGCCTCCTCGAAGGCTCGCGTGTGGAGGTCCACGTCGTCGGCCGTGGTCGCCGGGCTCATGAGGGCCATGTTGTGGAAGGGCGTGAGGAGGATCCCGCGGTTGAGCGCGTGCAGGTGCAGGAAGCGTTCGAGCTCGGCGTCGTTCGACGCCGCGTGCTCCCGGCCGGTGCGCGCCGGCACCGGCAGGAAGTGGTACTCGGCCCGGCAGCCGAGCCGTGTGACGTACCACGGGATCCCGCGCGCCTCGACCGCGCCCCGCACGCCCGCCTCCCAGCGCTGGGCGAGGGGGATCGTCCGCGCGTAGGCCTCCTCGGTCAGCACCTCGGACAGGGTCGCCCGGACGGCCGCGAGCGAGAGGGCGTACCCGGCGAGCGTGCCGCCGATCCCGCCGACGTCCGAGTCCTCCACCGGGATCGATGCCGAGACGCGCGCTCCCAGCTCCTCGCTCATGCCGTACGTCCCGACGGGGATCCCGCCGCCGATCGACTTGCCGATCGTGAGCATGTCGGGCTGCAGGCCGTGCTCCTTCGTCATCCCGCCGGGGCCGGCGGAGATCGTGTGGGTCTCGTCGATGATGAGGATCGTCCCGGTCCGCCGGGTGATCTGGCGGACGGCGTCGTGGTAGCCGGGGTCGGGGAGGACGATCCCGACGTTCGTGAGCGCCGGTTCGATGAGGACGGCCGCCACGTCGCCCGGCGCCAGCGCGCGTTCGAGCGCCTCGACGTCATTGAAGTCGACGACCTTCGTCGTGACCGCCGGGTCCACCTGCGGCCCGATGTTCCCGTGGCGCGGCGCGACCGTCCCGTCCGGTCGCAGCGTCGCGAGCGACTCGTCCACCGACCCGTGGTAGCAGTGGTCGTGCACGAGGACCTTCGAGCGGCCGGTGAGCATCCGGCAGAGGCGCAGGGCGAACCGGTTCGCGTCGGTCGCCGTGATCGTGAACTGCCAGTAGCGGAGGCCGAACCGGCGCTGGAGCTCCTCGCCGACCGCGATCGCGTCCTCCGTCGGGAGCATGGTCGTGATCCCGCGGGCGACCTGGCGGCGGACGGCCTCCACGGTGGGGGCGGGGGAGTGGCCGGCCATCGCGCCGGTGTCGCCGAGACAGAAGTCGGCATACGCGTTGCCGTCCACGTCGAGGAAGCGAGCTCCCTCGGCACGCTCGACGAAGACCGGGTGGGGGCCGGCCCACTTCACCATCCAGTTCATCGGGACGCCGTCGAGGAGCGGGCCGCGCGCGCGGGCGAACAGCGCGCCGGATCTCGGATGGGTCTCGGCGAACCGCTCGTTCTCGCGTTCCATGAGGCGGGCAAGGCGCCCGCGGTCGAGCGGGGGCGTGTGCTGACCGGTCACGTGGTCCTCCCCGGGCCGTGGCGCCGTGCATGGGGCGGCGGCCCGCCGGGCACAGTGTCGCGGCCGGCGGCGGCACGCCGCAACCCGTCGGCCGCGCGCGCCGCCTGCGCGCCTGTCGCATACTGCGCCGCGATGTCGACCGTTCCCGCCACCCACACGAGCGACCCGCGCGCCGCGGACGGGCCGACCGCGAACGCCACGTCCGGCACGGCCGCCACGTCCGGCACGGCCGCCACGTCCGGCACGGCCGCCACGTCCGCGGCCCGTACGGGCCGCTCGCGCCCGCCCGTCCCGCTTCGGGACATCATCCTCGGCGGCCAGGACGGCCTCGTGAACGTCCTGGGCCTCGCGCTGGGGATGTCCGCGGCGACCGGCGACACCCGGGTGGTCATCACCGCTGGGCTCGCCGCGATGCTTGCTGAGTCGATCGCGATGGCCGGCGTCGCCTACACGTCCGCGGGGGCGGAGCGCGAGAGGACGCAGCTCGTCGCCGCCACGGTCTTCGCCGGGATCCGCCGCAGGGCCGAGGTTCGCCACCACCAGGCCGCCGCGGAGGCGGAGGCGACGGGTGCCGCGGACGCCGGGATCATCCGGGCCGCGCTCACGGACGAGGCCGCGGCCTGGGAGGAGGAAGTGGTGAGCGTCCGCCGCGACCTCGCGCCGATGAGCGAGTACCACCCGGTGGCGGCCGCCGCGGTCGTCGGGGTCTCGACGCTCTCCGGGTCGGCGATCCCTCTCGTCCCGTTCCTGCTGCTGCCCGTCGCGGTCGCGACGTGGGTGGCGCTGGTGCTCGCGACGGTCGTGCTGGTGGTCGTCGGTCTCTACCGCGCGCGCATCTCCGGAGGCCGGCCGTACCGCGCCGCCGCCCAGATGGCGGTCATCGGGCTGCTCTCCGCGCTCGCCGGCTACGCGATCGGCGTCATCCTCCGCGCGCCGGCCGCCTGAGCGCCTCGGGACCCGCCCCCCGACGCGCTATCCTCGCCGCATGCCCATGGAGTTCCACGTCTCGCGCGCCGCCCGGGAGCGGTACCGCGTCGACGAGTCGCTCTTCTCCGTCACGGGGAACGTCGTCCTGCCCGGCTTCCCGGCCACGCGCCGGCTTGCCGCCGCGATGAACGCGGCCCGTGACCCCGGCGCTCCGTCGGTCCAGGCCGGCGACCTCAATGCGATGGGGCTCGTGGACGAGATCCTCCATGTCGTCGTCGCGATGTACCGCGAGACGCGCGACCCGCAGGCGATGCTCGGCGCCCTCGCCGCCGCCCGC
>CAVQVT010000016.1:0-86109 GCA_963717255.1 uncultured Chloroflexia bacterium
GCACGACGCGGATGGGGCCGCGGTCGCCGGTACCGACGATCCCGCGACAGGCATCTGCCTGGCGTGCGGCGCACCCGTCCCCATCCCGCCCGGGCCGGTCGCGCCGCTGACGCGGCTCCAGGGCGGCCAGCCGGATCCCGCGGGCCTCGAACGCCCGCGCCGGCCGGCGCGGGGAGCCTCGGACGGTCGTCGAGCATCGGACCGGTCCACGGGCGGGGGCCGGACGAAGGCGCCGGGGGTCTCCCGCGGGACGTCGGCGACCGCACCGTCACGCACGTCGCGCGGGGCGACCCGGGACGCCGGGCGACGCAGCAGGGGGGGAGCCGGCGACGCCGGGGGCGATGCCGATGGGGCCGGACCGCTGCAGTGACCGGCGAGGTGGCGCTCTCACGGTACCTGCGCTTCCTCGCCGCCCGTGACGCGTCCCCGCACACGCTGCGGTCGTACCGCGGGGCGATCGGCCCATACCTCGCGTGGCTGGAGGCCGCGGGTGCGGACTGGCGCAGGCCCTCGCGCCGCGAGCTTCGGGCCTACCTGGCGGACCTCTCGGCCGGGCGCGCCCGCCGGACGGTGGCACAGCGCCTCGCCGCGGTCCGGTCCTTCCACCGGTGGGCGGCGCGAGAGGGCCTCGCTCCCGGCGACCCGTGGGCCGCGATCGCCACGCCCCGTCTGCCGCGTCGCCTCCCGGCCGTCGTGGACCTGGCGGGGATCGAGCGCCTGATCGAGGCGGCCGGGACCGTCGGCCGCCACGCCGGACCGGTCCTCGGCGAGGCGCTCGCGCTGCGTGACCGGGCGCTCGTCGAGACCGCCTACGCCGCAGGGCTCCGGATCAGCGAGCTGGCGGCGGCCACGGTCGCGAGCGCCGATCTCAGGAACGGCGAGATGCGGGTCGTGGGCAAGGGCCGCAAGGAGCGGATGACGCTCCTGGGCCGCCCCGCCCGCGACGCGCTGGCGGCCTACCTGGCCGGGGGGAGGCCCGTCCTGCTCGTCCGCCGCCCCGTCGGGGTGGCGGACGTCCCCGAGCCGGCGCTCTTCCTGAACCACCGCGGCGGGCCGCTCGGCGCGCGAGGAATCCGGTTCCGGCTGGATCAGCACCGCCGCGAGGCCGGGCTCCCGGACGACGTGACGCCGCACACGCTGCGACACAGCTTCGCTACGCACCTCCTCGACGGCGGGGCCGACCTGCGCGTGGTCCAGGAGCTCCTCGGCCACGAGAGCCTCGCGACGACCCAGGTCTACACGCACGTCTCCCCGGCGCGGCTGCGGTCGTCCTACCGCGCCGCCCACCCGCGCGCCGTCCGGCCGGAGCGCTCGCCGTGACCTCGCGCCGCGCGCTCGCCCGCGCCGGGCTCATCGTCACGTCGGCCTTCTTCGCGGCGCGCATCCTGGGCTGGGTCCGGCTCCTCGTCATCTCGACCACGTTCGGCGCGAGCCCCGAGCTCGACGCGTTCTTCGCGGCGTTCCGGATCCCCGACCTCATCTTCCAGCTGGTGGCGGCCGGCGCCCTGGGCACCGCCCTGATCCCGGTGCTTGCGGGCCTCTTCGCGCGGGACGAGAACGACCACGCGTGGCGCGTCACCTCGACGATCGGCAACCTGATGATCCTCGCGCTGGGGCTGCTGGCAGCCGTCGTCTTCGTGCTCGCCCCGTGGATCATCCCTGCGATCACGCCGGGCTTCGGACCCGAGCAGATGGACCTGACGATCGAGCTCTCGCGGATCATGCTCCTGAGCCCGATCCTCCTGGCGGCGGGCTCGGTGGCGAACAGCGTGCTCAACGCGCGCCACCACTTCCTCGCGCCCGCGGTCGCCCCGATCCTGTACAACCTCGCGATCATCGCGGCCGCGCTGCTGCTCGCACCATCCCTCGGGATCGTGGGGCTCGCCGTCGGCGTCGTCGTCGGGTCGGTCCTCCACCTCGCCGTGCAGGTGCCGGCACTCTTCCGGACCGGGTTCCGGTACGCGCCCCGGATCGACGTGCGCGACGCGGCGGCCCGCCAGACGCTCCTCCTGATGGCGCCCCGGGCGATCGGGCTCGGCGTCGGCCAGCTCAGCCTCGTGATCATGACGTCGCTCGCCTCGCTGCTGGCGGTCGGGTCGATCACCGCGTACACGATCGCGTTCACCGTCCTCCAGATCCCCCTCGGCGTCATCGGGGTCCCGCTCGGCATCGTCACGCTGCCGGCGATGAGCGCCGCGCTCGCCCGGGGATCCATCCGTCAGTACACGCACCTCCTCGTGGGCAGCCTCCGGCTCATCCTCTTCGTCATGCTCCCGGCGACCGCGCTCGGGATCGTGCTGCGGCGCCAGATCATCACCCTGCTGTTCGACTACGGCCGGTTCGACGCGTACGCGGTGGACCTGACGGCCGACGCGCTCTTCTACTTCCTGCTCGGGCTCGCGTCCGAGTCGCTCATCGTGATCCTGGCCCGGGCGTTCTACGCGGGTCGGGACACGCTGACCCCGGTGCTCGCGGCGATCGTCGCGGTCGTCGTGAACGTCGCGGTCGGCGTCGCGACCGTCTGGACCATGGGGCTGCCGGGCCTCGCGCTCGGCCTCGCGATCGGCTCGTGGGTGGAGACCGCGATCCTGACGTTCATCCTCTGGCGCAGGGTGAGCGGGTTCCGGATCTCCGAGCTCGTCGACGCCGGTCTCCGATCCGGGCTGGCGGCGATCGCCGCCGGGCTGGCGGCGCTCGTCGCGGTCCGGCTCGTCGAGTCCGTGCTCGGGGTCGACCTCGGGAAGCCCGCGCTGGCGCTCGAGGTCGCCGTCGCGGGCCTGGCCGGAGGCCTCGCCTTCCTCGCCGTCGCGACGGCGCTGCGGATCCCGGAGCTGCCGACTATCCTCGGCCTCATGCGCGACGCCCTCCGCAGGTCCCCGGCGTGACACGGGGACCGCTCGGCGTCGTCCTCGCGCCGCCGCTGGAGACGGCCGCCCCGGCCGACCCGTGGGACGAGCGGGTGGCGGCGAACCCCCACGGGAGCTACCTGCAGACTCGCGCCTGGGCGCGCGTGAAGGCGAGCAACGGGTGGGACGCGCGCCTGGTCTCCGCGGAGGCTCCCGCCGGGCCGATCGGCGCGCAGGTGCTCCTGCGGCGGCCGCGCCCCGTCCCCTGGACGTTCGGGTACGCTCCCCGCGGCCCGGTGGCGACGGCCTGGGACGCGGCGTCGCTGGAGGACTTCGCGGTCGCGCTGCGGGCCGCGGCGCGGGCGTCGGTCGGCCGCCTCTCGCACGTGCGCTTCGACCCGGAGATCGAGGCCGACGGGCCGGACGATCCGGGCGGCGCCGCGCGGGCGGCGCTCGCGGCCGCGGGCTTCCGGCCGGCACCGCCGATCCAGCCGGACCGGACCCGGATCGTGGACCTGACCGCGCCGGAGGAGGCGCTCTGGTCGGACCTCCGGAAGAAGTGGCGGCAGTACGCGAACAGGGCCCGCGCGGAGGGCGTGACCGTGCGGGCGGCCGAGGGCGATGAGCTCGAGCGCTTCTACGCGGTCTACGAGGAGACCGCGGCGCGGGCCGGCTTCCTCATCCGGACGCTCGGCGCCTACCGCGACGTCTGGGAGGCGTTCCGCCCGGACGGCCGCGCGACGCTCCTCTTCGCCCAGGGCCGGGACGGGACGCCGCTCGCGGCGCTCTTCCTCATCGCGACCGGGTCCCGCGTCGTGGAGCCGTACGGGGGGATGACCGCGACGGGCGCCGAGCTCCGGGCCAACTACCTCCTGAAGTGGGAGGCGATCCTCCGTGCGAAGGCAGCCGGCGCCGCCGCGTACGACATGTGGGGCCTCGCGCACCCGGGGATCGAGCACTTCAAGACGGGGTTCGGCGGCCGCGAGGTCCGGTACGTCGGCGCATGGGACCTGGTCCTCGATCCGGTGGGTCGCGCCGTGTACGAGCGGGGTCAGGCGGCCCGGGTCCGGTGGGCGCGGCGGCGTGCCGGGCTCGACCGCGGCTCGACGCCGCCGGTCGGCGCGGAGTGACAGGGACACCGCGGTGAGCGTCCGCGACGCGACCCCGGACGATCTCGCCGCCTGGGACGCGGCGGCGGTGGACGGCCCGGGCGGGAGCATCTGGCAGTCCCGCGGGTGGGCGGAGCACGCCGCCCGGAACGGGTGGCGGCCGCGGCACCTCGTGGACGATGCCGGTGTCCCGCTGCTCGCGCTGCTCCGCCCGTGGCCCGTCGTGCGCGGTGCGAGCGCGTACGTCCCGCGAGGGCCGGTCTCGGCCGGGGACCCGGCGGCGCGCGTCGTGCAGCGGCTCCTCGGCGTGGCGGAGCGGCTCGTCGCCGACGGCGTGGACGTGGTGGCGACCGACGCGGAGATCCCTGCGGCGACCGGCTATCCGGCGCTGCTGCGCGAGGCGGGGTTCGTCCCGATCGAGGAGCTCATGCCGTCCCGCGACCGGATGGCCGTCGCCCTCGACGGCAGCGTGGACGACGCGTGGGAGCGGATCGCGAAGAAGACGCGCCAGCGGATCGGCAGCGCGCAACGCCGCGGCCTGGTCGTCCGCCGCTTCGACGCCCGCGGCGAGGATCGCGCGGGCGAGCACGGGGAGGGCGTCGCGCGGCCACCGGCGCCGCTGCTCGAGGAGGCCGCCGCGGCGGCGCTGGGCCCGTTCCACGCGCTGCTCGAGGCGACCGGGACGCGCCGCGGCTTCGCGATCGGGTCACGGGCGGGTTCCGTCGCCTGGTGGCTCGCGGCGCTGCGGGCGGGCCATCTCGTCTACCTGGAGGTCCGGGACGCCGTGCCGGACGACGACTGGACCGACCCTGCCGGGATCCTGCTTGGCGGGGCGGTCTTCTTCCGCCAGGGCGGCCGCCTCACGTACGGCCACTCCGGCGACCGGACGGACCTGCGCGCGGCGCATCCGGGCGTCGTCCACCTGGTCCTGTGGGAGGCGCTCCGCCTCGCAGCCACCGAGGGCGCGTCCGAGCTCGATCTCGGCGGCGTGGACGTCGCCGGGGCGCGGGGCGTCCCCGCCGAGGGCGATCCGATGTGGGGCCTGTTCGAGTTCAAGCGCGCCTTCGGGGGCGAGTGGATCGAGCTCGCCGGGGCGCACGAACGCGTCGCGCGGCCCCGCCGGTACGCCGCGGGCCGCGCGCTCGCGGCCGCAGTGCGCCGGATCCGGGGGGCCGGACGTGGCTGACCCGGCCGCCGCCGCGCGCCTCGCGCGCATGCTCGACGCAGCCGACCCGGCCGAGCCGCGTCCGGTCGCCGACCTTGCGACGCGCCTGCAGGACGCGGGCCTGCTGCGCGGGATCGTGCCCGCGAGCGAGGGGGGCGGGGGCGGTGCGGACGCCCGCCGCGACGTCGTGTCGGCGTCCGTCGCCGCGGGCTGGCTGGCCGGCGTGCTCGTCCGAGGGATCGCGTACGACTCACGCCGCGTCGTGCCCGGAGCGGTCTTCGTCGCCGTGCCCGGCGTGCACACGGACGGCCACGCGCACGCGGCCGATGCCGTCGCGCGCGGCGCGGCCGTCGTCATCGTGGAGCGTCCCGTGGCCGGGATCGACGTGCCCCAGCTCGTCGCGGAGTCGAGCCGGCGCGCCCTCGCTCGATGCGCGTGCTGGTGGTACGGCGATCCGAGCCACGCGTTGGCCGTCGTCGGCGTCACCGGGACCGACGGCAAGACGAGCACCAGCCGCCTCCTCGTCGCCGCCCTCGAGGCGGCCGGCGTCCACACGGGGATGTCCACGACCGCGATCGTGCGCGTCGGCGCCACGGAGGTGCCGAACCCCGTCCACGCGACGACCCCCGAGGCTCCGGAGGTGCAGCGGCTGCTGCGTGCGATGACGCGTGCAGGCGACCGATGCGCGGTGATCGAGACCACCTCGCACGGCCTGGCGCTCGAGAGGGTCGGCGGCGTGGCGTACGACGCGGCCATCTTCACGAACCTCACGCACGAGCACCTCGAGTTCCACGGGTCCTTCGAGGCGTACCGGGCGGCCAAGCTCAGGCTCTTCGAGGCACTGGCGATCTCGGACGAGAACCCGCGCAAGGGCCCGGGCGGCGTGACCGGCCCGGGCGCCTGGCCCAAGACGGCCGTCATCAACGCGGACGACCCCGCGGCGCCGTACGTCCTCCGGGCGGCGCATGCCGCAGGGGCGCGCGTGGTCACGTACGGCGAGGGGCCGGGTGTCGACGTGCGGGCGATCCGCATCGAGCAGGACGTGACGGGGCTCACGGCCTACGTCGACACCCCGGACGGCTCGCGCCGGATGCGGCTCGGCCTGCTGGGACGGTTCAGCGTGTGGAACGCGCTCGCCGTCCTCGCGCTTGTCGAAGGCGTCGGGCTCGACCTCGACGCGGCGCTCGCGGGTGTCGCCTCCGCGCCGCCGGTCCCGGGCCGGATGGAGCGCCTCGAGCGCGGCCAGCCGTTCACGGTCGTGGTGGACTTCGCCCACAGCCCGGCGTCGCTCCGGCTGGTGCTCGATGAGCTCCGCCCCATCGCCGCCGGCGGCGGCGGGCTGATCGCCGTCTTCGGGTCGGCCGGGGAGCGCGACGTCGCGAAGCGGCCGATGATGGGCCGCATCGCCGGCGAACGGTGCCGCGCGGTCGTCCTGACGGACGAGGACCCGCGGGGCGAGGACCCGGCGACCATCCTCGAGCAGATCGCCGCAGGGGCCGAGGACGCGGGCCTGCGCCGTGGAGCGTCACTCCACCTGGAGCTGGACCGGCGAGCCGCGATCGCTCTCGCGTTCCGGCTCGCCGAGCCCGGCGACGTCGTCGTCCTGGCCGGGAAGGGGCACGAGGCGGAGATCATCGGCCGTGACGGGCCCATCCCGTGGGATGAGCGCGCCGTCGCCGAGGAGGAGCTCGATCGCCTGCGGGCGTGAGCGACCGGGTCGGCTGGTATCCTTCCGCCCACCGATGACGACCGAGCAGGCTCCCTCCACCGGGGCCGCGGAGGCCCCTTCCCGCGGCGGACCGCGGCGTGGCGCGCGGCGGCCGCGGCACGGCGGTTCGGTCGCTGCCGTGGAGGCCGCCCTCGTCGAGGCCCTCGGCCCGCAGATGACGCCCGCCGACGTGGCCCGCGTCCGGGACGCGGTCGCCTTCGCCGTGGAGGCCCATGGCGACCAGCGCCGCGCGTCGGGCGAGCCGTACGTCACGCACCCGATCGCGGCCGCCATCACGCTCGCCGAGCTCGGGCTCGACGCCACGGCGATCCAGGCGGCCGTGCTCCACGACGTCCCGGAGGACACCGACCACAGCCTCGGCGAGATCGAGGAGCGCTTCGGGCCCGAGGTGGCGCACCTGGTGGACGGCGTCACGAAGCTGTCGAAGTTCTCGACGCACAGCCACGAGGTGCGGCAGGCCGAGAGCATCCGGAAGATGTTCCTCGCGATGACGGACGACATCCGCGTCGTCCTCATCAAGCTGGCCGACCGGCTGCACAACATGCGGACACTCGGCTCCCTGCCCCGGGAGAAGCAGACCCGGATCGCGCGCCAGACGCTCGAGATCTACGCGCCGCTCGCCGAGCGCCTCGGCATCTGGCAGATGAAGTGGGAGCTCGAGGACCTCGCGTTCAAGGCGCTCGAGCCGGACCGCTACCGCGAGCTCGTCGGAAGCCTGGACACGCGGAGACGGCACCGGGAGTCGTACGTCGAGCGGGCGATCGACGAGCTGGCGCCCCATCTCGCCGAGGCGGGGATCGAGGCCGACCTCAACGGGCGCCCGAAGCACATCTACAGCATCTGGCGGAAGATGCAGCGCAAGGGCGCGTCCTTCGGCGAGATCTACGACGTGTACGCGATCCGCATCCTCGTGGACGACGTGAAGGACTGCTACGCGGCCCTCGGAGTGGTCCACTCGCTCTGGCACCCGATCCCCGGCCAGTTCGACGACTACATCGCCGTCCCGAAGTCGAACGGCTACCAGAGCCTCCACACGGCGGTCATCGCGCTCGACGGGAAGCCGCTCGAGATCCAGATCCGGACGCACGCGATGCACGCGATCAGCGAGGTCGGCATCGCGGCGCACTGGCGCTACAAGGAAGGCTCGCGCTCCGAGCGAGCCTACGACGCGAAGCTCGCGTGGCTGCGCCAGCTGATGGACTGGCAGCGCGACGTCGCGGACGCGACCGAGTTCGTCGAGGGGATCAAGCTCGACATCTTCCAGGACCAGGTCTTCGTCTTCACGCCCAAGGGCGAGGTGAAGGACCTCCCGGCGGGCGCGACGCCACTCGACTTCGCGTACCGGATCCACACGGACGTCGGCCATCGCTGCATCGGCGCGAAGGTCAACAACCGGCTGGTGCCGCTCGACTACCGGCTGCGCAACGGCGATATCGTCGAGATCGTCACCACGAAGGGCGAGCACGGCCCGTCCCGGGACTGGCTCGGGCTCGTCCGGACCGGCCACGCCCGCGAGAAGATCCGCCAATGGTTCAAGAAGGAGGAGCGCTCCGAGAACATCGTCCACGGCCGTGAGGCACTCGAGCGCGAGCTGCGCAGGCTCGCCCGGACCTCGATCAAGGCGGTCGGCCAGGAGAGGCTCCTCGATGTCGCCCGCGGCTACGGCTACGATTCCCTCGACGACTTCTACGCGGCGATCGGTTACGGCGCCACCGGCCCCCAGCAGGTCGTCATGCGCCTGGGGGTCGCCGACGACACGCAGCAGGACACGCTGCCGACCGTCGCGCCCCCGCCCTCGGTCGCGCGGACGGGCGGCGTTCGGGTGAAGGGCGTCGGTGACCTTCTCGTCCGGTTCGGCGGCTGCTGCCACCCGATCCCGGGCGACCCGATCGTCGGCTTCATCACGCGCGGCAAGGGCGTGACCGTCCACCTGGGGTCGTGCGCGACCGTCCTCGGCGAGCGGGAACGCGCGCGGCTCGTCGACGTCGAGTGGGAGACCGGCCCGGTCCAGACGTACCCGATCACGATCATCGTGGAGGGCCACGACAGGACCGGGCTGCTCAACGACATCACGCAGGTGGTGGCGGAGCACAAGGTGAACATCGTCGCGGCCTCGGTCGGAGTGAACCCGGGCGGCACCGCCCTGGTGAAGGCCACGCTGGAGGTCGCCTCGGTGGCGCAGCTCGCCCGCGTGATGGGCCGGATCGAGCAGCTCAAGGGCGTCACCGCGGTGGCCCGCGACCTCGCGTAGAGCATCCCCACGAGCAGCCCGGCGACGCCGCGGCCCGCTAGACTTCGGCAATGCCCGCCTACCGCGCGCCCCGCGGCACCCGCGACCTGCTTCCGGCCGAGCGCCCCGCGTGGCGTTCGCTCGCGGACCTCGCCCGCTCCCTGGCGGACGCGTACGGCTACCGCGAGATCGAGACGCCCCTGTTCGAGCAGGTGGACGTCTTCGAGCGCGGGGTGGGTGCCGCGACCGACATCGTCGAGAAGGAGCTCTTCCGCCTCCAGCCCCGGACGGAGGACGGGGAAGCATGGGCCCTCCGCCCCGAGGGGACCGCCGGGATCGTCCGGGCGTACGTGCAGCACGGCATGCAGACGTGGCCGCAGCCGGTCCGGCTGACCCTGCTCGGCCCCATGTTCCGCTACGACCGGCCCCAGGCCGGCCGCTACCGGCTGTTCTGGCAGTGGGACGTCGAGGCGATCGGCGACGCCGGACCCGCGATCGACGCGGAGATCGTCGAGCTGGGCCTGCGCTTCTACCGCGAGGCCGGGCTCGAGGACGTAGAGGTCCACCTCAACTCGATCGGCGACCCTGCCTGCCGACCGGCGTACGTGGAGCGCCTCGGCGCGTTCTACGAGAGCCATTCGGACGAGCTGCCGCCGCACGAGCGCGAGCGGCTGGCGGCCAACCCGCTCCGCCTCCTCGACTCGAAGGACCCCGCCGTCGTCCGCCTGAACGTGGACGCGCCGCTGATCACGGAGCACCTGTGCGACGCGTGCGCGGAGCACTTCGCGGAGGTGCGGGACCACCTCGACGCCCTCGGGGTGGAGCACCGGCCCGAGCCCGGGCTCGTGCGCGGGCTCGACTACTACACCCGGACGACGTTCGAGTACTACCGGAGCGGGCGAGAGGGCCAGCAGCAGGCACTGGGCGGCGGCGGGAGGTACGACGGCCTCGTCGAGCTGCTCGGCGGCAGGCATACGCCCGGGATCGGGTTCGCCCTCGGCCTGGACCGCGTGATCCTCGCCCAGCAGGACGGCGGCGTGGAGACGGCCGTCGAGCGGCCGCCGATCGCCGTTGTCGTCGGGGCGGACCCGGGCGGGACCGCGGAGCGCCTGCGCGTCGCGACCGACCTCCGGGCGGAGGGTCTGCACGTCCGCGCCGACTTGGCGGTCCGGAAGCTCGGCCGCCAGCTGGAGGCCGCGGCGCGCGAGGGCGCGCACTTCGCCGTCATCCTCGGCGACGAGCTCTCCGAGGGGAACGTCCAGCTCCGGGATCTCGAGGCCGCCTCGCAGAAGGTCGTCGCGCTCGACGATCTGCCGGCACTCCTGCGCCGGAAGAGCCCGGGGGGCTGACGCGGGGGCGGTCGGGGGCCTCGCTCGGCTACCATTCCGCCCATGACGAACCTCGCGACGCCCTATCGCACGCACACCTGCGGCGCGCTGCGCGCCGCCGACGCAGGCACGACCGCACGCCTCGCCGGATGGGTCCACCGCCGCAGGGACATGGGCCACCTGATCTTCATCGACCTGCGCGACCGCCACGGCATCACCCAGGTCGTCGTGGACGCCGACCTGGCGCCCGGGGCGCACGAGGTCGCGTCCCGGGTGCGGAGCGAGTACGTCCTCTCGGTGGACGGGGAGGTGGCGCCGCGCCTTCCGGGCACGGAGAACGCCCGGCTCGCCACGGGCGAGATCGAGATGCACGCGTCGGGCGTCACGGTGCTCGCGGAGGCGAAGACGCCCCCGTTCTACATCAACGACCCGGACGCCCCCGTGGACGAGGCGCTGCGCCTCACGTACCGGTACCTGGACATCCGCCGCCAGCCGATGACGGAGCGCCTGATGCTGCGCTCGGCCCTCGTCCGGGCGATCCGGGACGTCCACCACGAGCACGGCTTCGTCGAGATCGAGACGCCGAACCTGATCAAGAGCACGCCGGAGGGCGCACGGGACTTCATCGTCCCGAGCCGTCTCCAGCCGGGGACCGTCTACGCGCTGCCACAGAGCCCCCAGCAGCTCAAGCAGCTGCTCATGGTGGCGGGCATCGACCGCTACTTCCAGATCGCGCGCTGCTTCCGCGACGAGGACCTCCGCGGCGACCGCCAGCCGGAGTTCACGCAGCTCGACCTCGAGATGAGCTTCGTCACGGAGGAGACCGTGATGGAGTTCGTCGAGACGATGATCATCGAGGTCAGCCGGCGCGTCGTCCCCGACAGACCCATCCTCCACGTCCCGTTCCCGAAGCTCACGTACGAGGAGGCGCTCGAGCGCTTCGGCTCGGACAAGCCGGACCTCCGGTTCGGGCTGGAGCTGGTGGACCTCGCGTCCGCCATCGGCGCCCCGGCGCCCTCGGGCTTCCGCGTCTTCGACGACGTCCTCGCGGCCGGTGGGCGCGTCCGTGGCGTCAAGGCCCCCGGGATGGGCGCCATCAGCCGCCACCACATGGACGAGCTCGTCGAGATGGCGAAGCGCTGGGGCGCGAAGGGCCTGGCCCACGTCTCGGTGGGCGAGGACGGCGCGCTCCACTCACCGATCGGGAAGTTCCTCGGCGAGGAGACGCTGCGGTCGGTCGCCGACGCTGCGAGGGCGGAGCGCGGCGACCTCGTCCTCATCGTCGCGGACACGTTCGAGACGACGGCCGAGGTCCTCGGGCGCCTCCGGCTGGAGATCGGCGCGCGCCTGGGCCTCGCCGATCCCCACGTGCTCGCGTACTGCTGGGTGCACCGGTTCCCGATGTACCAGTGGGACGCGGAGTTCACCCGGTGGGACGCCACGCACAACCCCTTCAGCGGCACCGTGCCCGAGGACCTGCACCTCCTCACGACGGTCTCGGGCGATCTCTCCGTCCGCACCCCGGACGACCCCGCCGGACGGGCGCGCGCGCTGCAGTACGACGTCGCGCTCAACGGGTGGGAGCTCGGCGGCGGGTCCGTCCGGATCCACCGCCGCGAGGATCTCGAGCACAGCTTCCTCCTCCAGGGACAGAGCCTGGAGGGCATGTACGAGAAGTTCGGCGGGATGCTCGAGGCGTTCGACTACGGCGCGCCGCCGCACGGCGGCATCGCGCTCGGGGTCGATCGCTGGACCGCGCTCTTCACGGACCAGACGAACATCCGCGAGGTCATGGCCTTTCCGAAGACGCAGTCGGGCAGCGACCTGATGCTCGGCGCCCCCTCGGAGCCGGACCCCGGACAATGGGGCGAGCTGGGGCTGCGCTTCGTCGGCCTGACGCGCGACTGACGCCGGGGCGTGAACGGCGCGGGCGGAGGGGCGGAGGCCGGCGGCGCGGCGCCCGCGCAGCCGGTCGACGCCGGCACCCTGTACCCGGCCCTCGCGTCGCGACCGCGGGCGTCCGCGGTCGTCGGGGCCACGTTCATCGCCTTCTCGGGGATCTTCTTCCGCTTCTCGGGCACGACCCCGAGCACGGCGACCGTCTTCCGGACAGGGTTCGCGCTCCCGTTCCTCTGGTTCCTGCGGCGCTACGAGGAGGGGCGAGTCGGCCCTCGGACGCGCCGCGCCCGGACGCTGGCCGCCGCGGCGGGCTTCTTCTTCGCGCTCGACCTCCTGCTGTGGATGCATGCGGTGGTCGAGGTCGGCGCCGGGCTGGCGACGGTCCTCGCGAACATGCAGGTCGTCATCGTGGCGACCGCCGGCTGGCTTCTCCTCGGCGAGCGGCCGTCGGGCCGGCTCCTGCTGGCGATCCCGGTCGTCATCGCCGGGGCGGCGTGCATCTCGGGCGCCTTCGAGGGCGACGCCTACGGCGCGAACCCCGCCCTCGGCGTGGTCTTCGGCCTCGGCGCGGCGACCGCGTACTCCGCGTACCTGCTCCTGATCCGCCGCGGGAGTGGCGGCGGGCGCGTCTTCGGACCGCTGTTCGACGCGTCGGCCGTCTGCGCCGTGACCGGCCTTGCGCTCGGGATCGTCCTCGGGGAGCTCGACCCCACGCCCGGCCCCGTCGCGCTGTGGTGGCTCCTCGTCGTCGCGCTCACGTCGCAGGTGGCCGGCTACGGGCTCATCAACGTCTCGCTGCCGCGCCTGCCGGCCGCGTTGACGTCCCTGCTGCTCCTCGTCCAGCCGATCGTCACCGTGGTGGCCGCCGCCCTGATCCTCGCGGAGGCGCCGTCAGCGCTCCAGCTCGCGGGCTGCGTTCTCATCCTCGGGGGCCTGCTCGTCGCGACCGCACCGATCGGGAGGGTCCGGTCCGCGGTGGCCGGTCGCTCCCGCGAGACCGCGCCGTCGATCGGCGGCGAATAGGGCCCGTCAGCCGCCCGGCGCCTGGTCCGGGGGACCGGCGGCCGCTGCGCCCCACTCGTGGTGGTGGCCGCTCGCGGGCTCCGGCGGGCCCTCGTAGGACGGGAGGTCCGCGCGCGCCGTCTCCGCGTCGAGGGTGCAGCCCGGATCGCCGAGATCGAGCACGACCATGCGGCAGCCCGCGGCCGTCATCGCCCCGAGGACGTCCGGCGGCATGAGATCGGAAGGGACGGCCCGAAGGGCCGGGAGAAGGTCCGAGGGGATCAACGTCGGCCACCCTGGCTCGCCGCGCCAGGCCGGGCGCATGATCGCCTGGCGGTCCACCCCGTGTGCCTCGATGAGCGAGGTGAGCGTCTCGGCGTCCACCCAGCACAGGCGGGCCGGCCACACGAGGGCCGCGTCGGTCTCGTGGATCGCGTCGATCGCGGCCCCGAACCCGTGTGCGATCTGGCCGGCCGACCCGCCTGCCGCCTCGGCGGGCGGCACGAGGCGCGCCTCCGATCCCGCCAGCGCGCGGCCCACGGCGCCGTCGGGATCGGCCGCCACGACGACGATCGGCAGCGCGCCGCCGGCCCACGCCGCGTCCGCCATCCGTCGGACCCGTGGCGTCCCGTCGGCGAGCGCGACGGCACCCTCGGCCGTCGCCGAGAGGATGATGGCGGCGACGGTCACGTGCGATCCTCCATCGTGCTGCGCAGTCTACCCGCCGGCCCGAGAGCGGCGCCGCGTCCGGCGCGAGGTCGCCGCGGCGCCCGCCGCGGGGGGCCTGCCGCCAGCCTGTGAGAAGATGCGGGAGCCCATGACGCACACCGCCCCGCACGCCTCCGCGCCCTCCGCCGTCCGAGACGACGTCCGCGACATCGCGATCGTCGCCCACGTTGACCACGGCAAGACCACACTCGTCGACGCCCTGCTCCGGCAGAGCGGCGCGTTCCGGGCGAACCAGGAGGTCGCCGAGCGTGTGCTCGATTCGATGGATCTCGAGCGCGAGAAGGGCATCACGATCCTCGCGAAGCACATGGCCGTGGAGCACGGCGGCGTCCACTTCAACATCGTGGACACCCCCGGTCATGCGGACTTCGGCGGTGAGGTGGAGCGGTCCCTGCTGCTCGTGGACGCGATCCTCCTCCTCGTGGACGCGGCCGAGGGCCCGCTCCCGCAGACCCGCTACGTCCTGCGCAAGGCGCTGGACCGACGGCTGCCGGTCATCCTCGTCATCAACAAGATCGACCGCCACGACGCACGCCCGGCCGAGGTCGTGGACGCGGTCTACGAGCTCTTCCTGGACCTGGGCGCGGACGCGTCGCAGATCGAGTTCCCGATCGTCTACACCAACGCGAAGGCGGGGACGGCGACGCTCGATCCGGGCATGCCGGGGACGGACCTCGGCCCGCTCTTCGACCTGATGATCCGGGTCACGCCGGCGCCCGTCCACCAGCCCGGTCACCCGCTGCAGCTGCTCGTCACCAACCTGTCCGCCAACGAGTACGTGGGCCGGATGGCCGTGGGCAGGGTCCGCAACGGGACGCTGCGGATGGGCCAGCGGATCGTCATCGTCCGGTCGGACGAGGAGAGTGTCGACGGCGCCGTGGAGCCCGGCCGGACCGTCACCCTCGTGGGAACGGTCACGGCGCTCACGACCGCGAAGGGGATCGAGCGCGTGGATGTCGTCGAGGAGGCCCGGCCGGGCGACATCGTCGCGGTGGCCGGCATCGCGGACGTGACGATCGGCGACACGTTGACCGACGCGACGGACCCGCGCCCACTGCCTCGGCTGGAGGTGGACGCGCCCACGCTCTCCATGACGTTCGCGGCGAACTCCTCGCCGCTCTCCGGCCGCGACGGACGCTACGTCACCGGTCGCCACCTCCGGCAGCGGCTCGAGCGCGAGGTGCTCGGCAACGTGTCGATCGAGGTCGTCCAGGCCGAGGCGTCCGAGACGTTCGAGGTGCGGGGGCGCGGCGAGCTCCAGCTGGCGGTCCTCATCGAGCAGATGCGGCGCGAGGGCTTCGAGCTCCAGGTCTCACGGCCGGAGGTCCTCCTCCGGACGGTCGACGGGGAGATCCGCGAGCCGTACGAGCGCGTGACCGTGGACATCCCTCCCGAGTTCATCGGGCCGGTCCAGACCGCCCTGGCCGACCGGAAGGCGGGGCTGGAGCTCATGACGACCGACGCGGACGGCCGCGTGCGGATGGAGTACGTCCTGCCCGTCCGCGGGCTCATCGGGTTCCGTGGCCAGCTGCTCACGCTCACCCGCGGGACGGCGCTCCTGCACCAGATCGGCGAGGGATATGGCCCGTGGGCCGGCGACGTGACCCACCGGATGACCGGTGTCCTGGTGGCCGACCGGGCCGGGACCTCCACCGGGTACGCGCTCTTCAACCTCCAGGAGCGGGGTTCGATGCTCATCGACGCGGGCGTCGAGGTGTACGAGGGGATGATCGTCGGCGAGAACAGCCGACCAGGCGACATGGACGTGAACGTCACCCGCGAGAAGAAGCTGACGAACATGCGGACCCACGCGCACGACGAGGCGCTCCGGCTCGTCCCGCCGCGCGACGTGACGCTGGAGGCCGCGATCGAGCTGATCGGGGGCGACGAGCTCGTGGAGGTCACCCCGCACAGCCTGCGGATGCGGAAGCGCCTTCTCTCGCAGCACGACCGTCGGCGCGAGGCCGGCAGGCTCGCGGAGGTCCGCGCGGCCGGACGCTGAGCCGCGCCTCACCGGCGCCTTACGGAGCGCCGTCGGTCCTCGCACACTCGGTGGGGAGGATCGCGATGCTCACCAGTATCCGGCAGGGAGAGGCGATGAGGCTCCGGCGACGGTACCCCGGCCCGCACGGTCGCGACGCGCGGCCGGCGATCGCCGCGGCGGTCCTGCCGGCCGCGGCGATCGCCACGGCGATCACGCTGGCGGTGCTCGCCCCCGTCGTGGCCCCCGCCGTTGCCCACGCGGGGACGTCCATGACCGCGTCGCTCGTCTCCGACGGCCTGGTCCGCACCTATCGGGTCCACGTCCCGCCCGCCCCCTTGATGGGGCCCGGGCGGCCGCTCGTCGTGGTCCTCCACGGCCGTGGCGGCAGCGGAGCGCAGGCGGAGCGTGCGTACGGGTTCGACGCGCTCGCGGACCGCGAAGGGTTCGTCGTGGCCTACCCCGACGGGGTGGAGCGTGGCTGGAACGACGCCGACCTCGATCGGCACGCGGACGTCGATGACGTCGCCTTCCTGACCCGGCTCGTGGACGACCTCTCGACGCGCTACGCCGTCGAACCGCACCGCGTGTACGTCGCGGGGATGTCCAACGGCGGCTTCATGGCCGAGCGGCTCGCATGCGAGATGCCGGACCGGATCGCCGCCGTCGGCGTGGTGGCCGCGAGCCGGAGGGCCGCCTGTCCCGGAGCACGGCCCGTGTCGGTGATGCACGTGCACGGCCTGCGCGATCGGCTGGTCCGGTACGCGGGAGCGTCCGGCGGCGCCATCGGCGCGTACCCGTCGCTGCCCTCGCTGGCTTCCGGATGGCGACACGTCGACGGGTGTCGGCCTCTCCCCGTAGTGCGGACCGCCGGCGTCGTCCGGCGTGCGGAGGCGCGCGGCTGTGCCCTCGGCACGGACGTGGTGCTCGTCACCATCGCGACGGCCGGTCACGAGTGGCCGGGCGGGCGACGGGCGGCGACGCCGGCCGCGACCTTCGATGCGACGGCCGAGCTGTGGGCCTTCTTCGAGGAGCATCCCCGGCCCTGATCCGCGATCCGGCCGGGCATGCCGTACGATCCCGGCGATGCCCGAGCCGACCGTCTACCTCGACCACGCCGCCACCGCCCCGCTCCGCCCGGAGGTCGTGGACGCGATGCTTCCCGTCATGCGGGAAGGGTGGGGGAACCCGTCGTCCGCCCACGCCGCCGGGCGGGCCGCGCGCGACCTGCTCGACGCCGCCCGCGAACGGATCGCCCGCGCCCTCGGCGCGGCGCCGCGCGAGATCGTCCTGACGTCGGGCGGGACGGAGTCGATCAACCTCGCCGTCAAGGGGGCGGCGTGGGCCGGCTCCGCGCGGGGTCACCGGATCGTCGTCTCGGCCGTGGAGCACCACGCGGTGGAGAACGCGGCGCGCCACCTGGAGCGGCACGGGTTCGAGGTCGCCGTGGTGCCCGTCGACCGCTACGGCCGCGTGGACCCGGACGAGGTCGACGCCGCGATCACCGACCGGACGGCGGTCGTCAGCGTCATGACCGCGAACAACGAGGTCGGGACCATCCAGCCCGTCCGGGAGATCGCCGAGTCGGTCCACCGGCATCGCGGGGTGCTCTTCCACACGGACGCCGTGCAGGCGGCGCCCTGGCTGTCGCTCGACGTCGACGGACTCGGCGTGGACCTCCTCTCGATCGCCGGTCACAAGCTCGGTGGGCCGAAGGGCGTCGGCGCGCTGTACGTGCGGCGCGGCTCGAACATCGTCGCCCAGCAGCACGGGGGAGGCCAGGAGCGGTACCGCCGGGCGGGCACGGAGGACGTCGCGTACGCGGTCGGCCTCGCGACCGCCCTCGACCTCGCGGTCGCCGAGCGGCCGGACGCGGTCCCGCGCGTCGCCGCCCTCCGCGACCGCCTGGCCGCGACGGTGCTCGCCGACGGCGTGAGGCTGACCGGCCACCCCACCGAACGGCTGCCGAACAACCTGAGCATCGTCGTCGACGGGGCCGAGGGCGGCGCCATCACCACGATCCTCGACCTCGAGGGGCTCGCGTGCTCCACCGGTTCCGCATGCGCGACCGGCTCGGCGGAGGTGAGCCACGTCCTCACGGCCATGGGCTACCCGGAGGAGGAGGCTCGGGGGGCCGTGCGTCTGTCGTTCGGGCGTTCCACGACGGAGGCCGAGGTGCGACGGGCGGCAGGCCTCGTGCCGGCGGCGATCCGGCGCGCCCGCGAGGCGTCGGCCGACACGGTCGGGGAGCCGTGAGCCGCGTCCTCGTCGCCATGTCCGGGGGCGTCGACTCCTCGGTCGCCGCCGCGCTCCTGCACGACGCGGACGAGGAGGTCGTGGGCGTGTGGATGCGACTGCATGCGCTCGCGGACGCTCGCTCCGACGAGCGCCCCGCCTGCTGCTCGCTCGACGCGGCGGACGACGCGCGGCGCGTCGCCGGCCAGCTGGGGATCCCGTTCTATGTCCTGGACCTCGAGCGCGAGTTCGACGCCGGGGTCATCGCGCGGTTCGTGGCCGCCTATCTCGGGGGCGAGACGCCGAGCCCGTGCATCGACTGCAACACGCACGTGAAGTTCGGGGCGCTGCTCGGTCGGGCACGGCAGGTCTACGGCGCGGACGCGGTGGCCACCGGCCATTACGCGCGGGTCGAGGCGGTCTCCGACGGCGAGGCCGCGGATGGGCGTCCGCCGCGGTTCGTCCTGCGCCGCGGCGCCGACCCGGCCAAGGACCAGAGCTACTTCCTCTACGGGCTCCGCCAGGACCAGCTGGCGCGGACACGGTTCCCCCTCGGCGGCCTCACGAAGCCAGAGGTGCGGGCGATCGCCGCGGCGCGCGGCCTCGCGACCGCGCGGGCGGCGGAGAGCCAGGAGCTCTGCTTCGCCCCCGGCGGCGACTACCGGGCGGCCCTCCGGCAGCGCGCCGGCGCCGCGGCCGCGCGGCCCGGGCCCGTGGTGGACGCCGACGGGCGTGTCATCGCGACCCACGACGGGGTCTCCGGGTTCACCGTCGGCCAGCGAGGCGGCCTCGGGGTGGCGGTGGGCGAGCCGCGGTACGTGAGCCGGATCGAGCCGGAGACGGACACGATCGTCCTGGGCCGCCGCGAGGACCTCGAGACACGCGCGATCGTCGTCGACGAGGTCACCTGGACCCGGGGCGAGCCGCCCGCGGAAGGCGTCCGCGTTCTGGCCCAGGTCCGCCATCGCGCGCGGCCGGTCCCGGCCACGGTCCGGCGGACCGGCGCATCGTCGGCCACCCGCGGCGGCTGGGTCGTCGAGACGGACGAGCCCGTCTGGGCGGCCTCCCCCGGCCAGGCGTGCGTGCTCTACGCCGGGGACGTCGTCCTCGGCGGCGGCCGCATCGCGCGGCCCTGAGCCGGCCGTGCCGTCGATCGGGCCCGCGGTCGTCCTGTCCGTCCTCGTCGGGATCTTCGTCGTCTCGCTGTACCTCCTCCTGCGCGGCCGCACCCAGTCGCGCCTCCCGTTCGTCGTCGGCGCGTCCATCCTGGGGGCCTGGGCGGGCGATGCCGTCGGCGGGCTGGCCGAGGTCTCCGTTCTCTCGATCGGCGACTTCCACCTGCCCGCGGCCGTCCTCGGCGCGGTGGCCGGGCTCGCCATCATCGAGCTGTTGTCGGTCCTGGCTGCCCCGAAGCCGGAGGGGCCGGCGGCCCCGTGAGCCTGCGCCGTGACCGGTGCGGGCGCGCGCCGGACCGCGACCGCACGACCGTTCGGTAACATGGTCGGGATGCAGCCCTCCATGCCCGATCCCCGGATCAGCCCCCTGTCCAGCGCCCAGATCCGCCAGCGCTTCGTCGACTTCTTCGCGGCGCGCGGCCACGAGATCGTCCCCAGCGCGTCGCTCGTCCCGTCCGGCGACCAGACCCTGCTGTTCGTCAACTCCGGGATGGTCCCGTTCAAGGATGCCCTGACCGGCGTGGAGCAGCGCTCCTACACGCGTGCCGTCAACTACCAGCGCTGCCTGCGGGTCGCGGGCAAGCACAACGACTTCGAGGAGGTCGGGCGGTCGCCGTCGCACCACACCCTCTTCGAGATGCTCGGGAACTGGAGCTTCGGCGACTACTTCAAGCGCGAGGCGATCCACTGGGCGTGGGAGTTCCTGACCGTCGACCTCGGCATCCCCGGCGACCGCCTCGCCGCGACGACGTATGCGACGGACGAGGTCGCCTGGAACGTGTGGCGCGACGAGATCGGTCTCCCTGAGCACAGGATGGCGCGCTGGGGCGACTTCCCGAACGGAGACGAGAAGAACTGGTGGCGGATGGCCGACATCGGGCCGTGCGGCCCGTGCTCCGAGCTCCACTTCGACCGGGGGGAGGAGTTCAGCGAGGGCCCTCACTGCGTGCCCGACCATTCCGAGCAGTGCCCGCGCTGGCTGGAGATCTGGAACCTCGTCTTCATGGAGTTCGAGCTCCACCCGGACCGCTCGCTCACCCCGCTGCCGGCCCCGGGCGTGGACACCGGCATGGGCCTGGAGCGGATCGCCAGCGTCGTCCAGCAGGTGCGGACGAACTACGACACGGACCTCTTCGCGCCGGTCCACGTCACGATGCGCCGCATCCTGGGCCACGACCCCGAGCGCTTCGAGTCGGAACGGTTCAGCTATCAGGTGATCGCCGACCACTCGCGGGCGATCACGTTCCTCGTCGCCGACGGGGTCCTGCCCGCCAACGAGGGCCGCGGCTACGTGCTGCGGCGGATCCTCCGCCGCGCCGTGCGGCACGGCCGGCTCCTCGGCCGCCACGAGCCGTTCCTCGGCGAGACGGCCGCGACGGTCATCGAGGTCATGGCTCCAGCCTATCCGTACCTCGCGAAGCAGCGGGACCGGATCCTGGAGGTCATCCGTCGCGAGGAGGCGCAGTTCGCGCGGACGCTCGATGCCGGGACCGACCTGCTCGAGGAGGCCCTGATCCCGCTGACGAGCGCCGACCGGGTGGTGGGGCGCCGGGTCGAGGACCTGCCGGCCGACGCGCCCGTCCTTCCCGGGCTGGTCGCGTTCCGGCTGCACGACACGTTCGGCTTCCCGGTCGATCTCACCATCGAGCTCGCGGCCGAGTACGGGGTCGCGGTCGACCGTGCAGGCTACGACGTCGCGCTCGCCGAGCAGCGGACCCGCTCGCGCACCGGCAAGAAGGCCGAGCTCGCGCGCCATGCGGAGCTGACATCCCTGTACGAGTCGATCCTTCGCCGTGCGGGCGAGACCGAGTTCCTCGGCTACGAGACGACCGAGGCGCCCGCGCGCGTGCTCGCGATCCTGCGCGACGGGATCGAGATGGAGGAGCTCACCGGGGTGGGGGAGGCAGAGGTGATCCTCGCCCGGAGCCCCTTCTACGGCGAGGGCGGCGGCCAGGTCGGCGACCGGGGGATCCTGCGGGAGGAGGGCGGCGGGTCGCCGATCTTCGACGTCGAGGACACGCAGAAGCCGGTCCCGGGCCTCCACGTGCACCGCGGCAGGCTCCACGGGCGGCTCCGGGTCGGCCAGACCGTGGACGCGGTCGTGGACGCGGACCGGCGGGCGCGCACCATGCGGAACCACACCGGCACGCACCTGCTCCACCGTGCGCTCCGGAACGTGGTCGGCCCACACGCGAAGCAGGCGGGATCCCTCGTGGCGCCGGAGTACCTTCGGTTCGACTTCCCGCTCGACCGGCCTCTGACCGACGCCGAGAAGCAGGCCATCGAGGCCGAGGTCCGGCGGATCGTCCGGGAGGACCGCCCGCTGACGATCGCCCGCATGGGGATGGCCCAGGCGATCGAGTCGGGCGCGGACGCCTTCTTCGACGAGAAGTACGGCGAGACCGTCCGTACCGTCCGCGTCCACGACTACAGCTTCGAGCTGTGCGGCGGGACGCACTGCCGTGCGACGGGCCAGATCGGCGGCTTCTTCATCACGGGCGAGAAGAGCATCGGCGCCGGGATGCGCCGGATCGAGGCGGTCACGGGCGACGGGGCGGACGCGTACGTCGCCGCCCGGCTCGCGGTGCTCGACCGCGTCGCAGAGGTCGTGGGCGCCACGACGGTCGAGGCGGCCGCCGACCGTGCCGCCGCGCTCCAGGAGGAGCTGCGGGAGACGAAGCGACGCCTGCGCGCGGGTGGGGGCTCGGGGCTCCCGAAGCCGTCCCAGCTGGCGGCCGGGGCGGAGGAGGTGGCGCCGGGCGTCCGGCTCATCGCCTTCGCCGGTCCGTTCGAGTCGGTCGATGCGATGAAGGGCTTCAGCAAGGACGTGCGGGCCGCGTTCGGCTCGGGCGTCATCGCGCTGGGCCTCGACGCCGAGGCGCCGGCGGTCTGGGTGACCGTGAGCGACGACCTCGTGGGCGCCGGGATCTCGGCGGGATCGCTCGTCCGCACGATGGTCGGCCACATCGACGGGAAGGGCGGCGGGCGACCCGAGATGGCCCAGGGGACGGGCACGCGACGCGACGGCCTCGCGGAGGCGCTCGCCTCGGCCGCGGCGGAGCTGCGGGCGCGGGACGGAGCGCCGGGCTGATGGCCTTCCTCCGCCGGCTCTGGCAGCGGGACGGAGGCGACCTGCCGACCGCGTGCACCGCGCTGGACGTCGGGACGGAGTTCGCGAAGGCACTGGTCTTCGAGATCGGCCCCGACGGGCACGGCACGGTGCGCGGCGTCGGGCGCAAGCGCCAGGGGCTCGCGCACATGCAGTCCGGGACGGTGACGGACATCGCCGCGGTCGTGGACAACTGCGCGGTCGCGCTCCAGGAGGCCGAGGAGATGGCCGGCTTCCGCCCCACCTCGGTCGTGATCGGCATCGCGGGCGAGCTGGTGAAGGGCTTCACCGTCTCCCACGAGATCGAGCGGAAGAAGCCGGACTCGCCGATCGTCGAGCAGGAGCTCCACCGCCTGATCGACGAGGTGCAGCACGCGGCACTCCGCGAGGCCGAGCGCGCGATCACCTGGGAGACCGGCCTCCCGAACGTGGACATCCGGCTCGTCCACGCCGCGGTGACGGGCGCGAGCATCGACGGGTACCCGGTGACCAATCCGATCGGTTTCCAGGGCCGCCACGTACGGATCGGGGTGTTCAACGCGTTCGCGCCGCTGGTCCACCTCGGTGCGCTGGAGAGCGTGGCGGCGGCGCTCGACCTCGAGCTCCTGGAGATCGTCGCCGAGCCGTACGCGGTGGCGCGCGCCCTGGGGCCAGAGCAGACGAAGTCGTCCGGGGCCCTCTTCATCGACGTCGGTGGAGGGACGACCGACGTGGCCCTCGTCCGCTCCGGCGGGATCGACGGCACCCGGATGTTCGCGCTCGGGGGGCGCGCCTTCACGAAGTCGATCGCCGACCGGATGGAGCTGCCCTTCCCGCGGGCGGAGTCCACGAAGGTCGACTACGCGCGCGGTCTGCCGGTGGACGACCGCGAGACGGTCGCCGCGATCGTGGCCGACGACGTCGCCGTGTGGACGGCGGGGGTCGAGCTCGTCCTCGAGGAGCTGTCAGGCGGCGACCTGCTGCCCGGCCGGATCCATCTCTGCGGCGGAGGGTCGCGGCTCCCGGAGATCCCCGCCGCGCTCCGTGACGAGCGGTTCTGGTCCAGTCTGCCGTTCTCCCGGCCGCCGGACGTCCAGATCATGTCGCCCGACCAGGTCGAGGCGATCACCGACGAGACGCGCCTCCTGGTGGACCAGCAGGACGTCACCCCGCTCGGGCTCGCGTACCAGGCGATCGAGCTCCAGTTCGAGGACGACCCGCTCGACGCCGCGCTCCGCAAGGTCCTCCGCGCGATGAAGATCTGAGCCATGGCGGTCGTCTACATCGACGTCGACGACGAGATCACGTCGGTCGCTGCGCGGCTCCGGCGACTCCCGGACACCCGTGTGGCGCTCGTCGTGCCGCCGGGCTCGCGGGTCGCCACCTCGAGGATCAACTTCCGCCTCCTCGCGCGCGAGGCCGCGGGGAGCGGGCGGGCGCTCGCGATCGTCACGCCCGACGTCGCGGTGCGGGCGCTCGCGGGAGCCGCCGGCCTCGAGACGCACGGGAGCGTCGCGGAGTACGAGGCGGCGGAGGCCGCGCGGGCGGGCGGCGGCGCCGCCGCGGCGGCGGCGCTCGGCGCGACGCCCGCGGCCTCCGCGTCGGGCCCACCCGCGGAAGGCGCCGGCCAGGCCCCCGGAGGAGTCCGTTCGGGCGGGCCGGTACGTGGCGGCGTCGCAGGAATCGCCGCCGGGAGCGCCGCCGCGGCAGGGGCTGCGGGCGTGTCCGGACCGGGTCCCGACGGGGCCCCGTCGGCGGCCACTCCCTCCGCCGGGTTCGAAGGCTCCGGGGCGCGTGGGCAGGAGCCGGACGGTCGCTCGCGCTCGACGGCGGGCTTCCCCGCGGTCGTGTCCGGGCCTTCATCGAGCCGCCGCGGCGGCGGGGGGCGCCGCCGATGGCCGTGGGTCATCGCCCTCGTCGTCATCGTCGGTGTGCTCGGGGTGAGCGGAGTGCTCGCGTACACGACGCTCCCGAGCGCGATCGTGACGATCCGGCCGGCGACCGAGACGCTGGGGCCGGTGGACCTCGTCGTCCGCGTGGATCCCGCGACGACGTCCATCGACGTCACCGCGGCGACGATCCCCGGGACCTCCGTGGAGATCCCGGTGGAGGTGGGCGACACATTCGAGGCGACCGGCAAGAAGAAGGAGGAGACCAGGGCCTCGGGCAGCGTGACCTTCATCAGCAAGGACCCCACGCGGTCGAACGCGATCGCCGCCGGCAGCGTCGTGCGGACGTCCGCGGGCGTCGCTTTCGCGACGCGATCCGCCGTCACGATCCCGAAAGCCAAGATCGAGGGACTGACGATCATCCCGGGCACGGCGACCGTCCGGGTCACGGCGGTGAAGGGTGGGCCGGAGGGCAACGTGGCGCCGAACACGATCTCCGTCGTGCCCCCTGCGGAGGACCCGGTCCTGCTCGAGGTCCGGAACCGGGCGGCGACGACGGGCGGGACCCGGAAGACGACGACCGTCGTCACGCAGAAGGACGTGGACGCGGCGATCAAGACGCTCGACAAGCGCCTGAAGGCGCGGTTCGCCGACGCCGCAGCGGATCCCGCGCGCGCGGGCGAAGGGACCGTCCTCGTGCCGGGGACGGCCATCCTCGGGCCGGCGGTCTCCGAGCCTGAGGCCGAGAGCCTCGTGGACCAGGAGATCGAGACGTTCGACCTCACGATGTCGGCGACGGGGTCGGTGACGGCGTACTCGCCGGCTGCCGCACGCTCGGTCGCCCTCGCGCGGCTGGCGGCGGACGTGCCCGAGGGCTTCGAGATCGTGCAAGGGACCGCGATGGCCGAGGCCGGCGAGGCGATGGCCGTGGAGACGATGGCGGACGTCCCGACGACCAGCAGCGTGTCGATCATCCGCACGATCGACGAGGCCGCCGTCCGCGACCTCGTCCGCGGGAAGTCGCCGGTGGACGCGGCGACCGCCCTCTCGGGTCTCGGGGAGGTGAGCGTGGCGGTCTGGCCGTCGTTCTTCCCGACCGTCACGTCCTCCGACGCGCGGATCGAGATCCGGATCGAGCCGGCCGCCGACGGCGCGTCCCTCCCGGCGCCATCCCGGTCGACGCCCGCGGCCGAGCCGTCGTCCACGGCCCCGTGACGCGGCTCCTCGGCGTAGACCTCGGCTCGGTCCGGATCGGGCTCGCTCTCGGCGACGCCCCGGACGGGCCGGTCCGGCCTCTCGCGACGATCCGCCGCGGGCCCACGCCCGCCGACGACGCGGAGGCGCTCCGGGTCGTCGTCGAGCGCGACGGCGTCGAGGAGGTGGTCCTGGGTTTGCCGCTAGACTTCGACGGCGGCGAGGGACGTCAGGCCCTCGTCACCCGGGAGTGGGGCGACGCGATCGCGACCGCCCTGGGCCTCCCGGTCGTCCTCCGCGACGAGCGGCTCACGAGCGACCTGGCCGCCCGGCGCATGGGACCGATGAAGCGCGGCCGGTCGGGCGGCCCGCCCACGAGCACGCAGCGCCGCGCGTATCGCGCGCGGCTGGACCGCGAGGCCGCGGCGATCATCCTGCGCGACGAGATCGACGCGCGTTCGGGGAGAGGGACGTGACGACGGGGGACGGCGGGGGGACGCAGGGCGGCGGGGGCCGCCGCTACGCGCCCTCCCAGGCCGAGCTCCGCGACCCCGTCCGCCGCGCCCGCGCCGCCCGGCGGCAGCGCGACGGCGGTCCGCCCACGCGCGATCGGGTCGGCCGGGGCGTGGGCGTCATCGTCGGACTGCTGATCGTCGCCGGCGTCTTCGTGGTCGTGGGCGGGGTCCTGTTCATGACCGTGCTGCGCCCCGCGATCGGCGGGTGGGTCACCGGCATGGCGTACGACAACCCCAGCCTGCTCGGCATGGGCTGGGTCTCCGACCTCGTCCGCGACGACCTCGGGCCGGCGCTGACGACGCCGGCATCTTCGGACACGTCGGACGTGGAGTTCACGGTCGCGCAGGGCGACACCGCGGCCGGGATCGCGGACCGCCTGCACGCGGAGGGCCTGCTCGCCGACCCGCGGACGTTCGTCTACCTCGCGGTCAGCAGGGAGCTCGCGGACAAGCTCGAGGCCGGGACGTTCGTGCTCCGGAAGAACATGACGCCGGAGGAGCTCGTCACGTCCCTCCTGGAGACGAAGCTCTTCGCGTCGACGATCGCGCTGCGCGACGCGCTGCGCGTCGAGCAGGTCGCGGCGTACCTGCAGACCGTGACGATCAAGACGGACGTCGAGGCGTTCTACACGCTCGCGAAGAAGCCCCCGGCATCCGTCACGGCCGACTACCCGTTCCTGGAGGACCTCCCCGAGGGCGCCTCGCTCGAGGGCTACCTCGGGAGCGGCGTGTACGAGGTGGACCCGCGGATCGACGCGGAGACGCTCCTCCGCCGGCTCCTCGACGGCTTCGAGGCGAAGATGGGCGACCGGCTCGACGTCCCGGCGGCGCGCGGGATGACCCTGCACCAGGTCCTCACCCTGGCGTCGATCGTCGACCGCGAGGCGGTCCTCGACAGCGAGTACGCGAAGATCGCCGGCGTCTATCAGAACCGGCTCGACCAGGGGATGATCCTCAACGCCGATCCCACCGTCATCTACGGGGTCGACTCCGTCAACGTGGCGAAGCTGCCGTTCGCGAAGTGGCCCAGCTACTCGTTCTGGGAACCGGTGGACAAGGCGCTCGCCGACGTGAAGCTGCCGAAGGCGCTCGCGAGCTTCCAGACGTACGTGACCGTGGGCCTCCCGGACTGGCCGATCGTGACGCCGTCGCTCAAGGCGGTGGACGCTGCGCTCGCCCCGGACACGAAGGGCGGCTACCTCTACTTCGTCGCGATCCCCGACGGCGGCGGGAAGCACGCGTTCGCGAAGACCTACGAGCAGCACCTCGCGAACCTGAAGAAGTACGGCTACATCCAGTAGTCCCCCCAGATGTAGTCTCCGGCTCGCGGATGCGCGAACGCCCAGCGCGGTCGTGGGAGGAGGGGGAACCGGTCATGAAGATCGTCAACACGGACGGGATGGCGCTCATCGGGCCGGGGTCGGAGTGGTTCTGGACGGCGCTGAGCGGGATCGTCCTGGCTGTCACCTTCATCGCCATCTACCGGCAGCTGCGCGTCCAGGCCTCGGCGAACGCGCTCGTGCGGCTCGAGACGCTCGACGGCCGCTGGAACTCGCGCCTCCTGACTCTCGCCCGGTTGCGGACCGCCTTGAGCCTCCGCTACGGCGAGCGCGAGCCCGGCATGTCGCGGGACATGTGGCAGGTCATGGGGTTCTTCACAGACGTGTCCGGCCTCCTCGAGAAGGGCCACATCGACATCGAGGAGGTCGAGGACAACTGGGGGATGAGCATGCAGGTCTGGACGGCCCTCCTGCGTGAGCGGATCCGCGAGGAGCGCGAGAGAGAGGGCGATCCAAGGATTCTGGACGACATCGAACCGCTGGCGGCACGGTTGCGGGCGCGGCTGGTCGCACGCGGCGGTCGGCCCCCGGAGGTCGACGTTGCCTCGATGCGGCGGTGGCTGGACGAGGCGATCGCGAGGAATACCGCCATCCTCGAGCTGAGGCGAGATGCCGAATCCGAGGCCATCCCGAGGCCACCGGCGCAAGCGTCGGCCGAGGTCGCGACTCCGACGACAACGGCCTGAGATCCCAACCCCGGGCGCCGCTCGGGCGCCATGACGTCGCGTCCCGCGGCATACCCTTCCCGCATGACGACCCGCCGCCCGATCCCCGACGACTTCGCCCCGCCGCCGACGCCTGCCGACCTCGCCCGCTGGGCCGAGGCGGACGAGGCTGCTCGCCCGGCGCGACTGGCGCGCCTGCGCGACCGTCCGGCCGCCGAGGGGCTCGACGCCTACCTCGGGGTCCGCCCGGAGAACTCCCGTTACCTGACGGGGTTCCGGCTCGGCGACGGCGAGGAGAGGGTCGCGGGCAACAGCGGCCGCTTCCTCGTCGCCGGCGACGAGGTCGTCGTGCTCGCCGACTCGCGCTACACGATCCAGGCCGGACGTGAAGCGACCGGCGCCCGCATCGCGCCCGTGACGTACGACCTCGCGGCCGGTTGGGCGGATCTCGTCGGCTCGGTGGGGGCACGGCGCGTCGCGGTCGAGGCGGGTTTCGTGAGCCATGCCGCCTGGACCGCGCTCCAGGCTGCAGCCCCGGACGTCGAGCTGGTCCCGGTGGAGGGCTGGGTCGAGACGGACCGCGCCGTCAAGGAACCGGCAGAGGTGGAGCGGATCCGCGCGGCCTGCGCCGTCGCGGACCGCTCCCTCGCGGCCCTGCTGCCCGAGATCCGGCCGGGCGTGACAGAGAAGGAGCTCGCGTGGCGGCTGGAGGTCCTCATGCGCACCGGCGGCGCCGAGGGTCTGGCCTTCGACGTCGCCTGCCTCGCCGGACCGGAGGCCGCTCTCCCGCACGGATCGCCGGGCGATCGCCCCGTGCTCGCTGGTGCCGTCCTCCTCTTCGACTTCGGGGCGCGCGTGGACGGCTATCGGAGCGACATGACGCGGACGCTCTTCGTCGGGGAGCCTGCGGCGCGCGACCTCGAGGTGTACGAGCTCGTGCTGCGTGCGCAGGCTGCGACGATCGAGGCGGTCGAACGCGCCGCCGCCGGGGGCATCTCCCCTGATGGGCGCGCGATGGACGCCGCGGCCCGGGCGGTCATCGAGGCGGCCGGGCACGGCGAGCACTTCGGGCACGGGACGGGGCACGGCATCGGCCTCGCCACGCACGAGTCAGCCGAGCCTGAGCCGCGTCGCGCCGGAGACGCCGCTGCCGTCGCCGACCGTCTTCAGCGTGGAGCCGGGCGTCTACCTCGAGGGCGAGACGGGCGTCCGCATCGAGGACCTCGTGCTCTTCGACCCGGCCGCGCGTCGTGCCGAGCGACTGACCTCGTTCCCGCGGGAGGTGCTCGTCGTCGGCTGATCTCGGCTGCCGTGGGGGGCAGCGGCCGGTGGCCCCGCGCCGGGCGGGC
Organism: uncultured Chloroflexia bacterium; assembly: GCA_963717255.1. Classification (GTDB taxonomy): domain Bacteria; phylum Chloroflexota; class Limnocylindria; order Limnocylindrales; family CSP1-4; genus CAIYQJ01. The sequence goes on from CAVQVT010000016.1 coordinate 29,469, forward strand.
TGGCGCACGCCCGCCCCAGACGCTACCCTCGCGCGATGGATCCGCAGGGCGTCTTCGACCAGGTCATGGGGATCACGGTCGCGTCGATCGTCGGCAGCCTGGTCGTCACCGTCCTTGTCACCGTCCTGATCCTCGGGGTCGTCGTCTGGGCGATCCGGCGCAACGCGCCGGCCCGGGAGGACCCGGCGGTGGCCGAGCTGAAGGCCCGGCTGGCGCGCGGGGAGATCGATCCGATCGAGTTCCGCGTCCGGATGGACGAGATCGACCGGCAGTCGTAGCGGCCGGGCCGCGGGGCCGGTCCGGCCGGCCCGGCCGGCCTGTGCGACGCAGCCCGGCCGCCGGACGCCCAGCCGGGTCCGGGGTCCGGGCCTCGGCTACAATCCGAGCGACATCGACCAGACCGAGCCGCCGCACGCCCACCCGCCGCGCCGGCACCACGGATCGGGAGCCCCCCGCATGATCTCCACCGGCGAGCTGAAGAAGGGGGTCGTCATCGAGCTCGACGGCGACCTCTGGCAGATCCTCGACTACCACCACATCAAGATGGGCCGCGGCTCGGCGCAGGTGCGGATCAAGCTCCGGAACGTGCGCAAGGGCTCCACGGTCGAGCGGAGCTTCCAGGCCGGCGAACGGTGGCCCCGCGCCTCGATGGAGAAGCGCCCCGCGCAGTTCCTCTATCGCGACGGCGACGACTTCCACTTCATGGACTCCGACACGTACGACCAGTTCATCCTCTCCGCCGAGCAGCTCGACGACGCGGTGAACTACCTGAAGGACGCGATGGTCATCGACCGCGTGAGCTACCAGGGGGAGACGATCGGCGTCGAGCTCCCCGTCAATGTCGAGTTGGCCGTGACGGAGACCGAGCCGGGCTTCGCGGGCGACACCGCCTCGGGTGCACGCAAGGGCGCCACCCTCGAGACCGGGCTCGTCGTCCAGGTGCCCCTCTTCATCGGCGTCGGTGACGTCCTGCGCATCGACACGCGGACCGGCGAGTACGTCACGCGCGTCTGACGCCGCGGCCGGCGAGCGACCCCGATGACTGGTCGGTCGGACCCCGTGGACGTCGCGGCGGCAGCGGTGGTCGTCGATGGCGGCCTCCTCGGCGTCCTGACCGTCGGCGAGGTGACCCGCCACGTCCGCGACGCGCTCCGGGGCGACCCGGTGCTGCGCGACGTGTGGGTCGAGGGTGAGGTCGGCCGCGTCTCGATCTCCAGCGCGGGTCACGCGTACTTCTCGCTGAAGGACGACCACGGCGTCCTCGAGTGCGTCGTCTTCGCGCGCGAGCTGAGCGCGGCGACGTTCGAGCCGCGGACCGGCCTGCGCGTGCTCGCGCACGGCCGCGTGGACATGTACGAACAGCAGGGCAGGGTCCAGCTGTACGTGGACGTCCTTCGGCCGGCGGGGGTCGGCGACCTCGCGCTGCGGTTCGAGGCGCTCAAGGCCCGCCTGGCGGCCGAGGGGCTGTTCGATGCCGCGCGACGACGACCGCTGCCGGCCCGCCCGTGCCGGATCGCGGTGATCACGAGCCCGACCGGGGCGGTCTGGCACGACGTGCGGACGGTCGTCGCGCGCCGCTGGCCGCTCGCGGAGCTCGTCCTCGTCCCGTGCCTCGTCCAGGGGGACGCGGCACCGCCGACGATCGTGGACGCGTTCGCACGGGTGGCCGCCCTGCCGAGCGCCCAGCGCCCCGACGTGGTCATCCTCGCCCGTGGGGGCGGGACCCTCGAGGACCTCTGGGCGTTCAATGCCGAGACGGTGGTCCGCGCGGTCGTCACGTGTCCGGTGCCGGTGGTGGTCGGCGTCGGCCACGAGATCGACGTGACGCTCGCCGACTTCGCCGCGGACGTCCGTGCGCCCACGCCGTCCGCAGCGGCCGAGCTCGTCGTGCCCGACCGGGCACGGGTCCGGGCGGAGGTGGACGCCTCACGGGTGCGCGCGGCTCGCGCCGCAGCGGGCCGGCTGGAGGACGCGCGCGCGGTGCTCGCCGGGGAGCGGCGCGCACTCGATCGGCTCGCTCCCGAGGTCGCCGTCGGGTTCATGCGCGAACGGGCGGGCAGACTCCTCGACGCCGCGGCCGAGGCAGCACGCGCCGCCGTCGCGTGGCGGGCGCTGGCCATCGAGCGGGCCGGCCGCCCGATGGCCGCCGGGGCCGCCCGGCGCGTCGCCGCGGCTCGCTCGACCATCGATGCCGCGGGCGCCGCGCTCTCGGCGCTCGACCCGGGCGCGACGCTCGAGCGCGGCTACGCGATCGTGCGCCGCGCGGCCGACGGCGTCATCGTCCGGGGGCCCGCCGAGGTCGCCGTCGGCGACGTGCTGGCGATCGAGGTCGCCCGGGGCGGCATCCGTGCCGTCGTGGCGGTCGAAGAACCGGCATGACGGCCTTGGCGTTCATCCTCGCCGCGATCGTCATCGGGGCCGTCGGGGTCGCGGTCGGTATCATCGTGGCACCGGTCCTGACGCGCGCCGCGGACAGGATGTCGGCGGATCACCAAGGGGAGGCTCCATCCCGTGACGATGAGCGGCGCTGACGCACCGCGCGCGGCCGTGGCCGGGAGACCGGCGGCGGCGTCGGATCCACAGCCCGCGGCGATCGAGACCCTCACGTTCGACGAGGCGCTCGCCGAGCTGCAGCGCACCGTCGCGGCGCTGGAGGAGGGCGGCCTCCCGCTGGAGCGCACGCTGGAGCTGTACGAGCGCGGGGCGGCGCTCCACGCACGATGCGCGACCCTGCTCGACGAGGCCGAGCTCCGGATCCGCCGATTGACCGAGGGGCCGGACGGCACCCCGACGCTCGTGGACGAGTCCGGCGAGGACGCCGGGCCGTCGGGGCCGCAGGACGCGGCCGCCGAGGAGGCTGCACGATGACCGCACCGATGGAGGGCGTGCGCCGCGAGCCGGCCGCCCCGATCCTTCCGAGCCTCCACGGGCCGGCCGACCTGCGCGGCCTGACGGACGCGCAGCTGGCGCGGCTCGCCGAGGAGATCCGCGAGGCGATCATCCGGACCGTCGCGACGACGGGCGGTCACCTCGGCTCGTCGCTCGGCGTCGTGGAGCTGACGATCGCGCTCCATCGCCTGCTCGAGTCGCCGCGCGACCGGATCGTGTGGGACACGGGCCACCAGGCCTACCCCCACAAGCTCCTCACGGGACGGTTCGAGGACTTCGGGACGCTGCGACAGCTCGGGGGCGTCGGCGGCTTCCCGCGACGGACCGAGTCGGAGCACGATGTGATGGACGGCGGCCATGCCGGGACGGGGCTGTCGATCGCCGAGGGGCTCGCCGCCGCCCGCGACATCCGTCACTCGCTGGAGCGGATCGCGGTCGTGGTCGGCGATGCGGCCCTGATGAGCGGTCTCTCGCTCGAGGCCCTGAACGACATCGGCCACCGCCGGACCGACATGCTCATCGTCCTCAACGACAACGAGATGTCGATCAGCCCGACCGTCGGCGCTCTCTCGCGGTACCTCTCGGAGGTGAAGCTCTCGAGCACGTGGCGGAGGGGCCGGAGCCTCTGGGACCGCAGCGCCGAGATGATCCCCGTCATGGGCGGGCTCGCCCTGGAGCTCAGCCAGCGCTTCCGCAAGTCGGTCGTGAACTTCGCCCAGCCCGGCCAGCTCTTCGAGGACCTGGGCATCACGTACATCGGCGTCGTGCCGGGCCACGACATCCCGACCCTGGAGCGCAACTTCCGTGCCGCCTTCGCGCTCGGCGGCCCCGTGCTCGTGCACGTACGCACGCAGAAGGGCCGCGGGTACCATCCGGCCGAGCGCGACCAGGTCGCCTTCCACGGCGCGGCGCTGCCGCCGATGGCGGACTCGCACGAGGCGCGCGGATCGGCGAAGGCTGCCCCGGCGAAGGCCGAACCCGCCGTCACATCGGCGAGCGAGCCGGCGGACGGCGTGGCGCCGGTCGTGGCGAAGGTCCCGAACTACACGCACTTCTTCGCGATGGAGCTCGTCGAGATCGCCGCGGAGGACCGGCGCGTGGTGGGGATCACCGCGGGCATGCCGACGGGGACCGGGATGAACCGGCTCCAGGCCGCGTTCCCGGACCGCTTCGTGGACGTCGGGATCGCCGAGCAGCATGCCGTCACGATGGCCACCGGGCTCGCGATCGGTGGGATGCGGCCGGTCGTCGCGATCTACTCCACGTTCCTCCAGCGGGCCTTCGATCAGACCGTGCACGACGTCTGCCAGAACGACCAGCCCGTCGTGCTGGCGGTGGACCGGGCCGGGCTCGTCGGCGAGGACGGCACCAGCCACCAGGGGATGTTCACCGTCCCGGTCCAGCTGCAGCTGCCGAACCTCATCGTCGCGAGCCCCAGGGACGAGCAGGAGCTGCGCTCGCTCCTGCGCACGGCGCTCGCCCAGGATCATCCGTTCGCGCTGCACTATCCGCGCGACGCGGGCTTCGGCGTCCCGGCGCGCGACCCCGCGGTCCTGCCGATCGGCCGGGGCGAGGTGCTCCGCGAGGGTTCCGACGTGCTCTTCGTCGGCTTCGGCCCGATCGTCATGCGGGCCATGGAGACGGCGGACCGGCTGGCGGCCGACGGGGTCTCCGTCGAAGTCGTGAACGCTCGGTTCGCGAAGCCCCTCGACCGGGGCCTGATCCTCGACCGGGCGCGGGGCAAGCGCCTCGTCGTGACCTTCGAGGAGAGCGTCGTCACCGGCGGGTTCGGAACGGCGGTCCTCGAGGTGCTCGAGCAGGCGCGCCTCACGGACACGGTGTTCCGCGACGTTGCCGTCCGCATCGTGGGACTGCCGGCCGACCGGTTCGTGGACCACGGGTCCGTGACGGACCTGCGGCGCGTCCTGCGGCTCGACGTCGACGGGCTCACCGCGCAGGTGCGCGAGGCCCTCGACGCACTCGACCAGGCTCCCCACGGTCGCCGCAGGGCCACGACCCCCGCCTGAGACGGGGGGTGGCGCCGGGCCGACCATCGGCCCGAAGCCGGGCCGACCATCGGGACGGGCAGCCGCCCGTCGGCGAGCCCGTGCGGCGTCGGATGATCCCGGGGCCGTGGCGCTGTGGGAGGATAGCGCCGTGGAGCGGACGCGCCGGAGGCGCCTCGACCAGCTGCTCGTGGACCGCGGCCTCGCGGAGTCGCGCACGCGCGCCCAGGCTCTCGTGCTCGCGGGGCGCGTCCGCGTGGGGACGGGCGACGGGGCGCGGCGCGATCTCAAACCGGGCGACCTCGTCGCGGACGAGGTGGGCATCGCCCTCGACGTGGGGCCGGACCATGCGTCGCGCGGCGGGGACAAGCTGGCCGGCGTCCTGGACCCGCTCGGGATCGATCCGGCCGGCCTGATCTGCCTGGACCTGGGCGCATCGACCGGCGGCTTCACGGACGTCCTCCTCCGGCGGGGCGCCGCGCGCGTGCATGCGATCGACGTGGGGCGCGGACAACTGGCCGACCGCCTCGCGCGCGATCCGCGGGTGGTGGTCCACGACCGCACCAACGCACGGACGTTGACGCCGGCGCTGGTGGGGGAGGACGCCTCGCTCGCGACGATCGACGTCTCGTTCATCTCGCTGCGTCTCGTGCTCGCGCCCGCGGCTTCGTGTCTCGCCGACGACGGCGGGAGCATCGTGGCGCTCGTGAAGCCGCAGTTCGAGGCGGGCAGGTCGCGCGTGCGCGACGGGGTCGTCCGGGATCCGGCGGTCCACCGGGCGGTGGTCGAGGGGATCGTGGACCACGCCGCGGAGCTGGGTCTCCATGCATCGGGGGTGGAGGCGTCGCCGCTGCTGGGACCGGCCGGGAACCGTGAGTTCTTCCTGCGACTCGATGTGCCGGCGGGGTGGGCCGGGGCCGGGGCGCCGGCCGCCGGCGGGGACCGATCCGGCCCCGGCGCCGGCAAGGGCGGCGGGACTCAGGGCGTCGACGACGCGCTGCGCGCCCGCATCGCGGAGGTGACGGCCGGATGAGCGAGAGCGCGGCGATCCGCCGCTTCGGACTGGCGTACAACCCGACGAGCGAACCCGCCATCGAGCTGCGCGAGCGCGTCGCCGGCTGGTGCACGGCGCGCGGCTTCGACCACTGGGCCGCGCCCGCCGGGGCGACCGACGACCTCGCGGCCCACCTGCCCGAGACGGACGCGCTCGTCGTGCTGGGCGGCGACGGGACGCTCCTTCTCGCGGCGCAGGCGGTCGCGCGCGTGGACACGCCCCTTCTGGGGGTCAACCTCGGCAAGGTCGGCTTCCTGTCGCAGGTGGAGGCGCACGAGGTCGAGGCCGTGCTGGGGCGTGTCGCCGCGGGCGGATATCGGATCGAGGAGCGGATGGCCCTCAGAGGCGCCGTCCATCCCGGCGGCCGGCCGGGCGGATCGGGGAGCTTCGTCGCGCTCAACGACGTCGTCGTGGCGCGCGGCGCGCTCGCACGGGTCGTGCGGCTGGAGGTGGACATCGGCCGGTCGCACCTCGCGACGTTCATCGCCGACGGGCTCGTGGTCTCCAGCCCCACCGGCTCCACCGGGTACTCGTTCTCCGCCGGTGGCCCGGTCGTGGACCCGCTGAGCCGCAATCTCATCGTGACGCCCATCGCCGGGTATCTCTCCGCGATCCGGTCGGTCGTCGTCAGCTCGCGCCGGACGATCCGCATCGTCATCGCCGAGGCGCACGAGGCGCTCGTGAGCATCGACGGCCGTGAGGACCGGCCGGTCGTCGCAGGCGACGCGGTGACCGTGGCAGCCCTCGAACGATCCATCCGCTTCATCGTGCCGGACGGCGCGATCCCGTTCTGGGACCTCTTCCGGCGGAAGGTGGAGCTGCTCCCGTCGTGACGGATGCCCCCGGCCGCCTCATCGACCTGTCGGTCGCGGGCCTCGCGCTCCTCGAGCGCGTGCGCCTCGTCGTGCCGGACGGCTTCACCGTGATCACGGGGGAGACCGGGGCAGGGAAGAGCCTGCTGATCGATGCCCTCGGCCTCGCGCTCGGTGCCCGGGCGGACGCCGGCCTCGTGCGACACGGCGAGGCCTCCGCGCGGGTGGAGGCCCTCTTCGACCGGCTGCCGGAGCCGCTCATCGTCGTCCGGGAGGTGAACGCGGCGGGCCGGTCCACGGCGCGCATCGACGACGAGCCCGTCACGGCCGGCAGGCTCTCGGAGGTGACGAGCGAGCTGGTCGAGATCCACGGGCAGCACGACCAGCAGCGCCTGCTCGACCCCCGCCGACAGCGGGACCTCCTGGACGCCTTCGTGGCCGCCGACGCGCTTGCGGCCGAGGTCGCGGTCGGTGTGGCAGCGTGGCGCGAGACGCGGGACGCGCTCGACCGCCTGACGATGGATCCCCGCGATGCCGCCCGTCGTCTCGCCGTCCTCGAGCACGAGATCGCCGAGATCGACGCCGCACGGATCCGCGTCGGTGAAGCGGCCGCCCTGGAGGAACGGCTCCGGGCCGCCCGTCACGGTGAGGCGATCGCCCGGGGCTCGGCGACGCTCGAGGCGGCGCTCCTCGGCGGGGAGGGCGCCGAGGCCCCGACCGCGCGCGACCTCATCGCGGTGGCTGCGCACGCTGCCGCGGAGCTCGCCCGCCTCGACCCGCGGTGGGAGGGGCCGGCCGGCCGCCTCGCGGGACTCGAGGCCGAGGCCGCCGATGCGGCGGCAGAGGCGCGCGACCTCGCCGGCTCGCTCGACCACGACCCCGCCGACCTGCGACGCCTCGAGGAGCGCCTCTCCTCCATCTATGCCATCGAGCGTCGGTACGGGGAGGATGAGGTCGCCGTGCTCGCGTACCGGGACCGTGCGGAGGCGAGCGCCGCCGACCTGCGCGACGTGGAGGCCCGGGCGGCCGCCCTCGCGGACGAGGCGGAGGGCCGGCGGGCGGCGATCGGGATCGTCGCCGGTCGGCTGTCGGAGGCGCGGACCTCGGCGGCGGGGCGGATCGCGCCCCGGATCGAGGCAGTGATCCGCGAGGTGGGGATGAGTCGCGCCCGTTTCGCTGTCGAGGTCCGCCGGCGCCCCGCCGTGGACGGTTCGCCGTCGGTCGTCGTGGACGGGATCCCGCACGCATTCGATGCGAGCGGGATCGACGACGTCGTGTTCGTGATCGCGCCGAACCCCGGCGAGCCCGCGATGCCGCTGGCACGGATCGCGTCCGGCGGCGAGCTCTCGCGGATCGCCCTGGCGATCGAGCAGGTCCTCGTCGGCGCCGACGCGACGCCCACGCTCGTCTTCGACGAGATCGACAGCGGGATCGGAGGGCGGAGTGCCGAGCCCGTCGCACGTGCGCTGTGGCGGCTCGGCCGCGGCCGCGCGGTCCTCTGCGTCACGCATCTGCCCGTGATCGCGGCCTACGCGGACGCGCATGTCCGGATCGCGAAGGCACAGCGCGACGGCCGGACCGTGACGGAGGTCGTCGAGGTCTCCGGCGAGGCGCGGGTCGCCGAGATCGCGCTGATGCTCGGTGGTCCCGGTGGCGGGCCGGCCGCCGCCGCGGGTGCCCGCGAGATGCTCGACCGCGCGGCCGCCTGGCGCGCGCACCCCACGTGACGCCCCCCTCGTTCGATGAGGCCGCCGAGGCGTTCCTCGACTACGTGCGGGTGGAGCGCGGCCTCTCCGACGCGACGGTCCGCGCGTACCGAGCCGACCTGGCAGCGTTCGGCCGGGAGCGGGGGCTCGCCCGGTGGGCGGCCGGCCCGGACGTGGCCCTCGGCCACCTGGCGGCGTGCGCGGCCGGGGGCGGCGCGCGGCGCGCCCTCCGGCCCACCAGCCTGCGGCGGCGCGCGGCCACGCTGCGGTCCTTCTACCGGTTCGCGTACGCGGAAGGGATGACGCGCGTGGACGTCGCCACGCGTCTCGACCTCCCACGGCAGTCGCGGCTCCTGCCCGACACCCTGACCGTGGACGAGGTGGACCGCCTCCTGGAGTCCGTGGACGTCTCGGTGGCGGAGGGCGTTCGCGACCGTGCGCTCCTCGAGCTGCTCTACGCCGCCGGCCTCCGCGTGAGCGAGGCTCTCGGGCTCGACGCGGACGACCTGTCGCTCACCGGCGCGTTCGTGCGGGTCGTGGGGAAGGGCGATCGCGAGCGACTGGTGCCCATCGGCGACGAGGCGATCGCCTGGCTCGCCCGATACCTGGACGAGGTGCGCCCCGCCCTCCTGGAGCTCGGCCGCGCCGGGACGGAGCGCGGCGGCCCGGTCTTCCTCGGCGACCGGGGAAGACGGCTGGGGCGCCAGCGCGCGTGGGAGCGGATCCGCGCGGCGGCCCTGGGCGCCGGCCTCGTCGAGCGCGTGTCGCCGCACACGCTGCGGCACTCGTTCGCCACGCACCTCCTGGAGGGGGGCGCCGACCTGCGCGTCGTACAGGAGTTGCTCGGGCATGCGAGCATCAGCACCACACAGCTGTACACGCACGTCACCGGGGAACGGATCCGGGAGATCTACGCGCGCGCGCATCCGCGGGCGCGGTGAGGGACGCCGGGCCGGACGGCCCGGTCGGAGGGAGAGCGGAGTGGACCTGAACTTCTCGGAGACATACGCGCAGTCGCTCCTCGCGAGCGGCGAGCGGATCCTGCGCAACCAGCGCCAGCACTGGTTCGGGCTCGTGTTCCGGTGGGGCCTGGGGATCGTCCTCATCCTCGTCGGCCTCGGCCTGTTCATCGTCGGCGGCTGGCTCCCGGGCGACGGCATCCTCGGGACCGTCCGCAGCCTCGCCGGCATCATCACGCTCGTCGTGCTGCTCGCGGGCATCGCGCAGATGCTGCTCGCGTACTTCCAGTGGGAGAACGACCGCGACGTCATCACGACCCGGCGGATCGTCCAGACGAGCGGGTTCCTGAACCGGAAGGCGGCGGATACGTCCCTCGAGAAGATCAACGACGCGCTCCTGGAGCAGGGCGTCATCGGACGGGTCTTCGGCTTCGGGGCGCTCGACGTCATGACCGCGAGCGCGAGCGGCATCAACAAGATGCGCTTCCTCACGACGCCGAACGACTTCAAGAAGGACATGATGGAGGCGAAGCACGCCCTGGAGATGGGCGTCGCCTCCGGGCGCTTCGTCGACGCGCCCCTCCACGCCGAGCCCGTGGTGACGACCTCTCCCGTGGGGTCCAGGGAGCCCGTCGTCGATGCCGCGGGCCAGGCGGCCGCCATGGCGGCCCCCGCGACGGCCCAGCCGGCTCCGGGCATCGCTCCCGCGCCGCCGGCCGAATCCGCCGCCGACGTGACCGAGACGCTCGCGAAGCTCGCCGATCTCCGCGACAAGGGCGTCATCACCGACGCCGACTACGAGGCGAAGAAGGCGGAGCTGCTCGGCCGCATCTGACCGCGATCCCGCGGCTCGGACGCTCGCCCGGCGCGCACGGGCCGGCATCCGGGCCGCGCGGTACCATACGCCGGTCCCCATCCCCGCCCGGAGCGGTCTCGCGTGTCTGGCCTCGGTCTGAACCTCGACCCGGCGACGATCATCATCATCGCCGCCTTCCTGCTCTTCGCCTTCCCCGTCCACGAGTTCTGCCACGCGCTCGCGGCGTACCGCTTGGGGGACTCGACGGCCAAGTACTACGGCCGCCTGACGCTCAACCCGGTCGTCCACTTCGACCCCATCGGCGGCGGTCTCCTCGCGCTGACCGCGCTGTTCGGGGGGTTCATCTTCGGGTGGGCGAAGCCGACCCCCGTCAACCCGCTGAACATCCGGGGCGGGCACCGCGGGGAGGCTCTCGTGGCGCTCGCGGGGCCGGCGTCCAACGCCGTCATGGCCGTGGCCGGCGCGATCCCGCTCCGGTTCATGCTGGGCTCGACGCTGGACGTCCCGGTCATCGTGCTGCAGGCCCTGTACCTGTTCGTCTACGTGAACGTCATCCTGGCGATCTTCAACCTCGTGCCGATTCCTCCCCTCGACGGATCGAAGCTGCTGTTCGGCTTCCTGGACGCCCGGACCGTCTACCGGATCCGGCCGGTGCTGGAGCAGTACGGCATCTTCCTGTTCATCCTCCTCATCCTGCCGCTCTTCAACGGCGAGTCGATCCTCAGCCTCACCGTCGGGAGGCTCGCACTTGAGATCGTCAAGCTCCTGGTGGGGGCGTAAGGTCCGCCAGGCGCGCGCGCACGTGGCCGCCCGGGTGACCGACGAGGAGCACGCCGGCCTCGCCGCGTGGCTGACGCCGGCGGAGCTCGCCCTCTTCGACGCGATGCCCGTCGCCGACCGCCGGCACGGCCTCGACGTCGTCGCCCGGTTGCGCGCGGTCGGCGCCCGGGACCCCGACCTGCTGCTGGCGGGGCTCCTGCACGACTGCGGGAAGGGGCCGGACGTCCGCTTCGTCCACCGCGTCGCCTGGTCGCTCTCCGAGCGCTACGGGTCGTGGGTCCTTGCGCCGGCCGCCGCGGTGCCCGGCATGGGCACCGCGATCGCCCGGATCCGCGACCACGCCGAGGTCTCGGCGGAGATGATGCTCGCCGCGGGATCGTCGCCCCGCGCCGCCGATCTCGCCCGCCACCAGGCCGCTCCGGTCGATCCGATCCTCGGCGACCTGCTGCGCGCGGCGGACGAGGCCGCGTGACGCCGGCGGCCAGCCGGATGAACGCGCGATGACCGCCCAACGGCCGGCGGCCGCCAAGGGCGTCCTCCCGATCCCGCCGGGCGCACCGAGCGTCGCCTTCGCCGCATCGCCCCGGCCGGAGGGTGCGACCGTCGTCCGCGTGGCCGACTTCGACGGCCCGCTCGCTCTCCTGCTCGCGCTCATCGAGCAGCGTCGTCTCGACGTCCTCACGGTCCCGCTCGGCGCGCTCACGGAGGCGTACCTCGACGCGCTCGCGACGCTCGAGGCGGACCGGATGGGCAACATCGCCACGTTCGTCGCCGTGGCGGGCCAGCTCATCGTCATCAAGAGCCGCGCGCTCCTGCCGCGGGCACCCCGCCCCGTGGAGCCCGGCGCGGAGGAGACGGACCCCGAAGAGGACCTCCGGCGACGGCTCCTCGTCTTTCGAGCCTACCGCGACGCAGCGCGGGCCCTGGCCGACCGTGCCGCGGCCGGTGGCCGGCTCTTCCGTCGCGAACCCTCCGCGGCGTCGGCCGCGGGGATCGCCGGCGCGCGTCCGGCGTCCACACCGCCGCTTGACGTCGCCGTTCTCGTCGAGGCGCTCGACAGCCTCCTCCGGATCGCGCCGCCCCCGCCGGAGCCACCGGTCGTCATCGGCCGGATCGTCACGCTGGCCGAGCGGGCCGCGGTCATCCGCACTGCTCTCCGCGACGCGCCGATGATCGTCCTGCAGGATCTCCTCACGGGTGCGCGCGACCGGGTGGTGGTCGCGGTCACCTTCCTCGCCCTCCTGGAGCTCGTGAAGCGGCGAGAGGTGACGGCCGAGCAGGCAGAGCCGTGGGGGCCGATCGTCGTCCGGCGACGCGAGAGGGAGGGTCGATGAGCGAAGACGTCCAGCCGGCGGCGACGGCCGGGCCGTCGGAGGGAGCCGGGGGCGCGCCGTCCCGGCCGGAGGGCGTGCTGGTCGGGTCCGGCGAGGCTCCGGACGAAGGCGGCGAGCCTCTGTTCGAGGCAGCGGCGTCGGAGACGGCGCTCGAGGCGGTGCTCTTCGTGGCCGAGCGACCGCTGGCCCGGTCGGAGATCGCCCGTCTCCTCGGCTGCGACCGGGAGACGGTGGATGCGCTCGTCGGGGACCTGGAGACCACCCTCGCCGCGCGCGGTGTCCGCCTCGTGGCCGCCGGCGACCACGTCGCGCTCGCGACGGCGCCCGAGACGGGCCCCGTGATCGCCCGGTACGTGGGTGTGGAGCCCGGGCGGCTGTCCCCGGCGTCGCTCGAGGTCCTCGCGATCGTCGCCTACCGCCAGCCGGTCACGAAGGCCGTCGTCGAACGGATCCGCGGCGTGGACTCTGACTACACCCTGCGCTCGCTGCTGCACCGGCGACTCGTCGTGGAGACCGGGCGGGCCGACGCGCCCGGACGGCCCATCCTGTACGGCACGGGGATCGACTTCCTGGAGAGGTTCGGTCTCGCGTCTCTCGAGGACCTCCCGCCGCTCGACGCGCCCGTCGCGGGTCGGCTGGTGGACGTCGACGCGGCCGACGGCGCCGGGATGGCCGGACGGGACGCGGCGACCCCCGATGTGGCGGCCGGACCGGACCGCGAAGCGCGCGCGGACGCCTGACGGCCATGCCCCCGGAGCGGCTCCAGAAGGTCCTCGCGGCGGCAGGCGTCGCCTCGCGGCGCGCGGCCGAGGAGATGATCGCCGCCGGCCGGGTGACGGTGGACGGCCGAGTGGCCGTCCTGGGCGACCGTGCCGATCCCGGGACCGACGCGATCGCCGTGGACGGCCGGCCCGTGGGCGCGCCCGAGGCGCTCCGCCACATCGTCCTGAACAAGCCGGCCGGGGTCATGTCGACGGTCCACGACCGCCACGCCGCGCGGACGGTGGTGGACCTCGTCCCGCCGGGGCTCGCCCGGGGCGTCCGTCTCTACCCGGTGGGCCGCCTCGACGCCGACTCGGAGGGCGTGGTGCTCCTGACGAACGACGGCGACTGGGCGCAGCGGGTCCTGCACCCCCGCCATGCCGTGGAGCGCGAGTACGCCGTCGGCGTCGACCGGCCGCTCACCCCGTCCGCCATCTCGGCGCTCCTCGGCGGGATCGAGCTGGAAGAGGGGACCGCCCGTGCGGTCGCCGTCCGGACCGCGACCGCGGCCGAGACGCGGCGCCTGCTCGAGACGCTCGATGGGACCACGCGCGCGTACCGGGAGCTCGCCTGGTACCGCGTGACGCTCGGTCAGGGCTGGAAGCGGCAGGTCCGCCGGATGTTCGGCGTGGTGGAGGAGCCCGTGCGGCGGCTGGTGCGCGTGCGCTTCGGGCCCGTCCGGCTCGGCGACCTCGGCCCGGGCGAGGCCCGCGCGCTTACCGCGGAGGAGGTGGCCCGGATCGACCGCGTGGCGGGCGCGGAGGGCCGGCGCCCCGCTGCGGCGCGCTCGGACCGCCCCGGGAAGACGCCGTTCGGTACCCCGCGCTACGCTGACCGGAGGGACCGGCGCGACGCCGGCCGGCCCGGAGGTGGACGGTGAGCCGCGCGATCACGGGCGCCCCCGACCTGATCCTGGTGGCCGGGTCGGCGTGGACGGGCCTGCCCGGAACGCCGGGGACGGAGGCGGTCGCGGTCGCAGGCGGGCGCATCGTGGCCGTCGGCCCGGCGCGCGATGTGCGTGCGCTCGCCGGCCCGGGCACCCGCGTGGCGGACCTGCCCGGGGCGATGATCCTGCCCGGGTTCCAGGATGCGCACGTCCATCCCACGCACGGCGGGCTCGACCGGATCCGCTGCGATCTCCACGACGCCCGCGGCGCGGACGCGGTCGTCGCGGCCATCCGTGCGTACGCGGCGGCGCACCCCGACGTCCCATGGATCTTCGGCGGCGGCTGGTACATGGCGGACTTCCCCTGCGGCACGCCGTCGCGCGAGCTGCTCGACGCCGCGGTGCCCGACCGCCCGGCCTTCCTCGCCAATCGCGACGGCCACGGCGCCTGGGCGAACTCGCGGGCCCTGGAGGCGCTGGGGATCGGCGCCCAGACACCCGACCCGCCGAACGGGCGCATCGAGCGCACCGCGGACGGCGCACCGCAGGGCACCCTCCACGAGGGCGCGTTCCAGGAGGCCCAGGCCCGCGTCCCGGCGCCCGACGCCGACGAGATGCTGCGGGCGCTCCTCGCCGGCCAGGCGTACCTGCACGCGTGCGGCATCACCGCCTGGCAGGACGCGTGGGTGGCCCCGGCCGACGCCGACGCGTATGCGCGGGCGATCGCCGGCGGCCTGCTCACCGGGCGTGTGCGCGGCGCCCTCTGGTGGGACCGCGACGCGGGGCTCGCCCAGATCGAGTCGCTCGTCGGGCGGCGTGAGTCGGCGCGCGCCCTGCCCGGCGGGCGGTTCGTCGCCGGGTCGGTCAAGGTCATGGGAGACGGCGTCTTCGAGAACGGCACGGCCGCGATGCTCGACCCCTATCTCGACGTCGACGGGCGCCCCACGGCCGGCCGTGGGTTCTCGTTCCTCGACCGCGAGACCCTGCGCGACGCCGCCGTCCGGCTGGATGCGCTGGGCTTCCAGGTCCATGTCCACGCGATCGGCGACCGCGCCGTCCGTGACGCGCTGGACGCGTTCGAGGCGGCCATCGCCGCCAACGGCCGCACCGACAACCGCCACCACGTCGCCCACATCCAGGTGGTCCACCCCGCCGACGTGCCGCGGTTCGCCGCTCTCGACGTGACGGCGAACGTGCAGCCCTTCTGGGCGTGTCGCGACAGCCAGATGGTGGACCTGACGATCCCGTTCCTCGGGCCGGAGCGGACCCGCCGGCAGTATCCCTTCGGGTCGCTCGTGCGCGCGGGCGCCCGGCTCGCCGGCGGCAGCGACTGGTCGGTCTCGACGGCGAACGTGCTCGAGGAGATCCAGGTCGCCGTCACCCGTTCCTTCCCGGACCCGGACGTGGACCCCGCGCCGCTGCTCCCGGAGGAGGCGCTCGAGGTCGAGACCGCCCTGCGCGCCTTCACCGCCGGATCGGCGTGGGTGAACCATCTCGATGCCGAGACCGGCACCCTCGAGCCCGGGAAGCTGGCCGACCTCGTCGTCCTCGATCGGGACGTCCGCGCGGTCGATCCCGCGGCGCTGCGCGAGGCTCGCGTGCTGCTGACGCTCGTGGAGGGGGAGCCCGTCTTCGCGGCGCCCGGGCACGGATGGTGACCCCGACGCGCCCCGCCGCCCGCCAGGGGTTCCGCCCCGTCCCCGACGTCCGGGTGGCGATCGACGGGCCGGGCTCGAGCGGGAAGTCGAGCGTCGGGATGGCAGCCGCCGGCGCGCTCGGGCTCCGCTTCGTGGACACCGGCCTCCTCTACCGCGCCCTCGCATGGCTCGCCACGCGCCGCGGCATCGCCCTCGACGACGGACCGGCGGTGGCCGCCCTGGCGCCGGACGTGGAGCTCGCCCCCGACCCCGAGGGGCGTCTCTCGCGCGTCCGCGTGGACGGGCACGACGTGACGCGATCCGTGCGCGCCGCGGCCGTGGATCGCCTCGTCTCCGAGGTCGCGCGACAGCCGGACGTCCGTACCGCGCTGGTGACCGTGCAGCGCCGGCTCGCGGCCGAGGCGGGGATCGTCATGGTCGGGCGGGATATCGGCACCGTCGTCCTGCCCGACGCCGACCTGAAGGTCTACCTCGACGCATCCGCGGCCGAGCGCGCGCGTCGGCGCGCGGTCGAGCGCGGCCTGGACCCGGACGGCCCGGAGACCGCCGCCATCCGCACGGACCTCGAACGCCGCGACGCCGTGGATTCCGGCCGGGCGGTCGCGCCGCTGCGGCCGGCGGACGATGCGGTGGTGCTCGTCACCGACGGGATCTCGTTCGACGCGGTCGTGGAGCGCGTCGTCGAGCTCGCTCGTGCGCACATCCCCGCGGGGAGGATCGCATGACCCGCCAGAGTGACGACGGCCCCGCCCGGACGCCCGCCGCTTCCGAGGCCCTGGTTCTGGGTTCGCGCCGGCCGACGCCGTTCGTGCGGGGCTCTCTCCTCGTCGGGCGCACCCTGTACCGGTGCCTCACGCGGGTCGACATCGGCCCTCTCGAGGGCTTGCCGACCGAGGGGCCGCTCATCATCGCGAGCAACCACCTGAGCAACGCCGACCCGCCGCTCATCGCGTCGTGGCTCACCCCCGCCATGGGGTGTGCCGTCCACTGGATGGCGAAGCAGGAGGCGCTCGAGTGGCCCGTCGCCGGCGCGTTCCTCAAGGCGAACGGCGCGTTCGGGATCCGCCGCGGCGCCGCGGACACCGACGCGTTCCGGCTCGCGAAGCGCGTGCTCGACGACGGCCGCGTCCTCGGGACCTTCCCGGAGGGGACGCGCAGCACCACGGGCGCACTGCAGAAGGCGAAGGAGGGCGTGACGTTCCTCGCGATCCGTACGGGCGCGCCGATCCTCCCGGTGGCCGTGTGGGGCACGGAACGCTTCTGGCCGCGCGGGAGCACGTTCCTGCACCCGGGCGGGCGCGTCCACCTGCGCGTCGGAGCGCCCTTCGTCCTCGAGCGGCGGACGGTGGACGGGAAACGCGAGGACCTCGAGGCGGTGACCGACCGGCTCATGGAGCGGATCGCGATCCTCCTGCCGCCGGCGTACCGCGGGGCCTACGCCGACCGGGTTGGGGAGGAGCCCGCGGAGGGGGGCACGACCGGGCCCGTGGCATGATACGCGGGCCATGGGGACCGTCGAGAGCATCCTGATCGCCCGCCGGACCGGCTTCTGCTACGGCGTTCGCGAGGCGATCGACCGGGCGAAGGAGTCGGCGGCGACCGGCGCGCTCACGCACACCCTCGGCCAGGTCGTCCACAACGAGGGCGTGGTCGCCCAGCTCCAGGCGGAGGGGATCCGGACGGTCGACTCCCTCGAGGAGGTCGAGTCCGGCTCGGCCGTCGTCATCCGCGCCCACGGGGCCCGGCCCGAGGTGCTCGCCCGGGCGGAGGAGCGGGGGCTCGACGTCATCGACGGCACGTGCTCCTGGGTGACCGCGGAGCACCGCCAGCTGGCGCGCCTCGTGGAAGAGGGCTACACGATCGTCCTCCTCGGCACCCTCCGCCACCCGGAGGTCGTCGGCCTGCTGGGCGTGGCTCCCGACGCGATCGTCGTGGACGATGAGGAGGAGTGGGAGACGATCCCGCGGAAGAAGCGGATGGCGCTCCTGAGCCAGTCGACCCAGCCGCCGTGGAAGTTCGAGAAGCTCGCCGCGTTCATGGTGAGCCGCGCCCACGAGCTCAAGATCGTGAACACCGTCTGCCCGGTGACGATCCGCCGGCAGGAGGACACCGTGGAGGCGGCACGAGCCGTGGACTTCATGGTCGTCGTCGGCGGTCGCCACTCCGCGAACACCAAGGAGCTCACCCGGCTCTGCGAGATCGTCGGCACCCCGGTCGCCCAGGTCGAGACCGCGGCCGACCTCGTGGACAACGCGGTCTTCGACGGGGCTCGCTCCGTCGGCATCACGGGCGGGACGTCCACGCCGATCGAGGACCTCGAGGTCGTGGCGCGACGCGTCCTCGAGATCGCCGGGGCGCCGGCCGTGGCGGGCCGCGAGGCAACGCTGGCGGCCGAGGCGCTCGCCGCCGCCGCCACCACTGCCGGCCGAACGACGTCCCTGCCCCGCCAGAACGGACGCGCCGCCTCGGCCGCGGCCGCTCGCTGATGGCCGCGGACCTTCCCGTCGTCGCGATCGTCGGTCGCCCCAACGTCGGCAAGAGCACCCTCTTCAACCGGATCGTCGGCGAGCGTGCGGCCATCGTCGAGGACCGTGCCCGCACCACGCGGGACCGCCTGTACGGAGACGCCGACTGGGAGGACCGGCGATTCGTCGTCGTCGACACCGGCGGCCTCGAGGTCGAGCCGGGCGATTCGATCGAGGCGCGCGTCCAGGAGCAGGCGCGCCTGGCCATCGCCGAGGCCGATGTCATCGTCTTCGTGGTGGACGCCGCCGTCGGGCTCACGCCGGCCGACGCGGAGGCGGCCGAGACGCTGCGGCGATCGTCCGCGCCCGTGCTCGTCGCCGCGAACAAGGCGGACAGCGAGCGCCGGGAGCTCGACGCGAACGAGTTCTACGCCCTGGGCTGGGCCACGACGCTCCCCATCTCCGCGTTGCACGGCCGCGGCGTCGCCGAGCTCCTCGACGCCATCGTCGAGGCTCTCCCGCCGGAATCGGAGGGTGAGCGCGACCGGAAGGCCCGCGAGGCTGCCGCCGAGCTGCGGGCGCGCGACATCGCCGACGGCTTCATCGATCCCGCCGACGTCGAGGCGGAGGAGGTCGAGGAGGAGTCCCCGGGGCCGGTCACCATCGCCCTGCTCGGTCGCCCGAACGTCGGCAAGTCGAGCCTCCTGAACCGCCTCATCGGCGAGGAGCGGACGATCGTCAGCGACATCCCCGGCACGACCCGTGACGCCATCGACACGCGCCTCGCGTACGGGCACGGCGACGTCGTCCTCATCGACACGGCGGGGATCAGGCGGCGGGGGAAGGTGGCGAGCGCGGCCGCGGCCGAGCGCTACTCCGCGCTGCGGGCGCTGCGGGCGCTCTCGCGGGCGGACGTCGCGATCCTCCTGATCGACGCGGTCGAGGGGCTCACCGCGCAGGACGCGCACATCGCCGGCTACGTGGTGGACGAGGGGAAGGGCCTCGTCGTCGCGGTGAACAAGTGGGATGTCGTCGAGGAGAAGACCGACCGCACCTTCGACCGGTACGTGGACTGGATCCGGCGCGAGGCGCCGTTCCTCGACTTCGCCCCCGTGGTCTCCATCTCTGCACTGACCGGCCAGCGGGCCGACCGGGTGCTCGAGCTCGCCGTGGACGTCTGGGGCGAGCGCCGGCGGCGGGTGCCCACGGGCGAGCTCAATCGACTCGTGGCGGAGGCCGTGGCGCGGCAGGCGCCGCCGACGGTGCGGAACCGTCGCCCCAAGATCCTCTACGCGACGCAGGCCGCGGTCGCGCCCCCGACGTTCGTCTTCTTCGCGAAGGACGCCGACAACGTCCACTTCTCCTACCGGCGCTACCTCGAGAACCAGCTCCGCGACGCATACGGGTTCATCGGGACCCCCCTCCGGCTCGCCTTCCGCGAGCGGCGCCGGGACGAGGCGAAGAACCGCATCCCGCGACCGCGGGGCGTATCGACCGGCGGGATGGCGGCGCGCGGGACGAGGGCCGCGGGGCCGGGCACGGCGGGCGCGGGCGGCAAGGCGACCGGGAGGGGGACCGAGGCCTCGAAGAAGCCGCATGCCGGGGGAGGGAAGGGGACACCCCGTGGCGGCGGCCGGCGCGGCGGCGGGCGGAGCGCTCCTGGCGGTCGCGGCGGCAAGCGGCCCGGCGCCTGACCGAGCGCCCCGCGTTGGCGCCGCCAGGGTCGCCGATCAGGCGCCCCGGGGCGCCACGGCCCGGTCCTGCTAGAATCCGCCGGTCGGGGCGTGGCGCAGCCTGGTAGCGCACTTGAATGGGGTTCAAGAGGTCGAGCGTTCGAATCGCTCCGCCCCGACCACCTACCTGAGCACGAAAGAGGCCCTCCGGGCGATCCGGAGGGTCTCTCGATCCCGGGGCGCCCCGCCGCACTCTCCACCAGACTGAGCGAGGCGGACCCGAGACGCTCCGCGAGTCGCGCGCCATCGGAGCGCCATCTCCGTTCCCGATCGCCCGGTGCACGGGCGCACCGCCTTCCTGCTCGCCCTTGCATCTCACGGCCGAGGCCCCACACTGGCGCGACGCGGCCTCGGCCACCGACGGGCTCCCGTCAACGAGCGATCACGGACCGGAAGTCGCCATGCGTCCCATCCATCCCCCGGGGCGCGGCCTGCGCGCCGCCCTCGTCTCCGCGGTCGGCGTCGCCGCCCTGCTCGCGGCGACCGTCGGCCCTGCGGCGGCGAAGCCGCCCGGTCCGCCGACCCTCCCCGCGGGGCAGGTCGTGAACGAGAGCCTGGTCCTCTCGGTCCAGATGCCGCCGGGACCGCCGATCGTCCCCGGCGGCTAGCGTCGCCTCGCCGTACGAGGATGCCCGTCGGGCGGACCCGGCGCGCATCCTCACGGTGTGGGCGGTGCGCCGAGGGACCTGCTCGCGAGCCCGCGCGAGAGCCGGACATGGCTGAGGCGGAGGTGGCGCAGGAGCTGGCCCAGGAACCGGCAACGGGAGGACCCACGTGACCCCGGGGGCAGCGGGTCCGGGGAGCGCGCTGGCGGCCGTGGAGGTAGGGGACGAAGGAGCGGCCCGCAGGACGGACCCCGAATCTGACCGCCATGCCACCCTGAGCTGCAGCCTCCGGCCGAGGCTCATCGACGATGTCGAGGAGGACTCCCGGACACGGCTCGGTCGCTGCCTGGGCCACGATCCCAAGCACGAAAGAGGCCCCTCAGGGTGTCCGGAGGGGCCTCATCCTCGTGTTCCCAGCCGGGTCCCGGACACCGCGCGGCCGAGACCGGGGTCGGGTCAGTGCGCCACGGAGAACGAGCAGCCTGTGCCCGGGATCGCGACGGCCATCACGACCGCCGTCAGCGCCCCCAGCGGACCGATCGCCGTCATCGTCGCCTGCCCAGTGAACGGCGCAGAGTTGGCGAGGCGATTCCCGAGCGTGGTCACGGTGGTGTACGGGCCACCCTGCACGTAGATGTCGGCGCTGTTGAAGTTGCCGAAACCAAGCTGCGGGACGGGGGCAGCCGGGGTCCCCTTGCACAGCACGTGCACCTGGATGCCATTCGCGTACCACAGGGGCTGGAACGCAAGCGGGTTCGCCTCGGCCTGAAGGCTGATCACGGTCGTGGCGAGCGACCCGGTGACACCTGCCGGTCCCGTCGGTCCGGTCGGCCCCATCGGACCGGTGGCGCCCGTCGGGCCGGTCGGGCCCGGGACCCCGACGGTGGACCAGGAGACGAGCCGGCCGCCTCCCGGGAGCTTGCACTGGGCGCTATCGGACAGGCGGACGTTGCCGTAGGCGTCGTAACAGGCGTAGAGGGTCGCCGGGTTGCTCGCGGCGAACGTGCCCCCCGCCGCCACGGCGACGAGGGCGAACAGGCCGACCCCGACGGCGAGCGCGCGGAGGCGTGAACGGGACGCTGGCATCGGAATCCTCCTCCCACCGGAGCGCTGCGGCCGTCGATCACGGCCCGTCCGTGCGCCCCGAGGATGTGCGGACTGTGGGGGGCCGGCGGGGACCCGTCAATGGGGAAGATGACCCGCCAGGTGATCCGCGAGCGACCCGGCTCCCACAGCGTTTCGCCACGCCCCGGCTCCGATGGGGCGACCGGGGTGCTCACGACGCGGGCATCCCCCGAGGTGGGCATACTCCCGCCATGGCGGGTCCCGACGAGTCGCCGTGGTCGCGGAGCCGGCCGCGTTCACGGTCTGCGCATTCGCTCCCCGATGGCTGCCGGGTCGCGGCCCGGCGGCCGGCTCGTCCGGTCGGCCGTTCCGAACGCGAGTCGGACACCGGAGCGGCCGCATGACCATGGCTCCCGCCTCCGGGCTCGACGAGCTCGCCGACGCGCGGATCGTCGAGTTCCCGCTGCGGGGCGAATGGGTCGCCGTCCACTCCCCGGGCAGCCGCATCCCGAGCCACGGGACGAACGTGCTCGGGCAGCGGTACGCCTTCGACCTCATCCGCTTCGACCCCCGGCCGGGGACCCGCTACCACCCGCAGCGGGGTCTCCGGGCGCTGCTGCTCGGCACGCGCACCCGTGACAGTCACGGCTGGGGAGAGCCGATCCTTGCGCCGCTTGACGGCGAGGTCGTCGTCGCCAGCGATGGCATCGCGGAGCGCGAACGGATCCACCTCGTCCGGGAGCTCGCGCTGGTGCTCTGGAACGGCCTCACCTTCCGCCCGACACCCGAGCGGCTGCGCACGGTCGTGGGCAACCACGTGATCCTGCGCCACGGCGCCGTGTACTCCGCGTACGCCCACATGACGACGGGCTCCGTGGCGGTGCGGGTCGGGCAGTCCGTGCGGGTGGGCGACATGCTGGGTCGCGTGGGCCACACGGGCAACTCGACCGCGCCGCACCTCCACTTCCAGCTGATGGACGGTCCGGACCCGCTCACCGCCCGCGGGGTGCCGTGCGCCTTCCGGGCGTACGAGGTCGAGCGGGATGACGGCTGGCATCTCGTCGAGCGAGGGGTCCCGATCACGACCGACCGGATCCGGTCGGTCGTGATCTGAGTCGAGCGACGGGTCGGTGGCTCGCCCCGGGATGGCCCCCGGGTCGTAGCCGCGGCAGCATGCCGCCACAGGGCGGCCACGGTCCAACGTCCGCGTCGTGCGTGCCGGTACGCGACCCACCGCGTCGTCCGCGGTCTGGTGGCTGCCGGCCGATCCCACGCATGGCGCTCGCGGCCGCGCTGCGGACGACAGCCACGATGGCGGAAGCCCCGGCGCCTGCGCGGACCCGTGGGGACCCGCGCGACCCGACCGCTATGCTCGGCTCATGGAGAGAGGGCGCCCGATCGAAGAACCGGCGGCCGTCCTCCAGGGCGGCCGTCTCAAAGCGTACCGGCCGCTGCCGAAGGCCGAACGACTCGCCGCGTTCGATGAAGGGCTCGCGGCGTACGACCGCGGCGAGTGGTTCGAGGCCCACGAGCTGCTGGAGCCGGCGTGGATGGGGACCGACGACCTGCCGGAGCGTGAGCTGTGCCAAGGCCTCATCAAGCTGGCGGCGGGCCACGTCCACTGGGAGCGAGGGAATCCGCGGGGCATGCGGAAGAACCTCGAGGGCGCCCGCTCCCGACTGATGGAGGCGATGGAGGGTGGCGCGGACGACCGCGGGCTCGACCTTCGCGCCCTGGTCGCCTCGATCGACGACCGGCTGGCGCGGCTCGCCTCGCTCGGTGCAGGCGACGTCGCGGCGGTCCAGCCGATCGAGATCCCGCGCCGCGCCTGAGGCGGCTCGAGCGCGCGGGCGGCGACGCCACGGCGGGGACGCTGCCCCTTCGCGACGGACGGCCCTGTCACCGCCCGGGCACTCGATGACATGCTCGCGACGGCGCGGCGGCGCACCCCCGGTCGGGGGTCGGAGGCCGGGTCGTGGCCCTGGACGAGGCGCCGCGCGGAGAGGAGGTCCACCCATGTCCCCTGTGCTCGTGGCAGGCGCGACCGGCCTGGTCGGCAGCGACATCTGCCGCCGACTCGCCGGGGAGGGGATGCCGTTCCGGGCGCTCGTCCGCGCGTCGTCCGATCCGGCCAAGGTCGCCGCGCTCGAGTCCCTCGGCGCCGAGACCGTCGTCGGCGACGTGCGTGATGTCGCCTCCCTCGAGGCCGCGTGCGCCGGCGCCGACTGCGTCATCTCCACGCTGTCGGCCATGCCGTTCGCCTACGAGCCCGGTGTGAACGACATCGGCCCGACGGATCGAGACGGCACGATCGCGCTCGTGGACGCCGCCCGGCGTGCGGGTGCGCGCGGCTTCGTCTACATGTCGTTCTCCGGGAACATGGATCTCGACTTCCCACTGCGGAACACGAAGCGGGCGGTCGAGGCGCACGTGCGCGCGAGCGGACTCGACTGGACCGTCCTTCGGCCCGGCTACTTCATGGAGGTCTGGCTGAGCCCGGCGGTCGGCTTCGATGCCGCGAACGCATCGGCCACGATCTTCGGGCCCGGCGAGAATCCGATCAGCTGGATCGCCGTTCCGGACGTCGCAGAGTTCGCCGTCCGCGCGCTCGACGCGCCGGCGGCGCGGAACGCGACGCTGGAGCTCGGCGGGCCACAGGCGCTCTCCCCGAACGAGGTCGTGCGGATCTTCGAGCGCCACGTGGGCCGGCCGTTCACGGTGACGCACGTGCCGGTCGCGGCCCTGGAGGCCGCGCAGGCCGAGGCGCCGCACGACATGGGGCGGTCGTTCGCCGGCCTCCAGCGCTGCTACGCGGCGGGTGACCCGATCCCGATGGAGAAGATGCTCGAGGAGATCCCGATCCCGCTCACCTCGGTGGACGACTACGCGGCGACAGTGGCCGCCGGGCTCCGGGCGGGCTGACGATCCGGTCGGGCGAACGCGAAGGCCCCCGCGGGCGCCGCCCGCGGGGGCCTTCGATCCGCGGGAGCGCTACTCGGCGGTCGTGTCGCCGGCGGCCTTCGCGGCCTGCTTGACGGCGTCGGCGGTCTCGTCGTCCACCGGGACGGCCTTGACGTCGGTCGCCTGCGGGATCGTCTCCTTCACCGCGTCGATCGCGGTGATCGACACGAGCGCGACGATGCCGGAGGTGCCGGGCTTGATGACGTCGGCGAGCTCGTCGGCCACAGCGCCGCGCTTCAGGAGGTTACCCGCCTTGCCGGCGAGCGCGCCGGCGATCCCGACCGTCGCGGCGCTCGCGAGGATCGACGGAGGGAAGATGATGCCGACGACGACGCCCGCCACGGCACCCCAGAGGAAGCCGTTGCGTGTCGTGTGGTCCGTCATCTTCTGGATGTGGATCTTGCCCTGGTAGTCCGCGTTCACGACGAGGACGCCGTCGATGTCGATGGCGCGCTTCATCTCCGCGTCGAGCAGGGCGCCGTAGGCGAGCTTCGCGGCATCCATGTCGGCGAACTGCGCGACGATGATCGCGGAGTCGCCCTGGACGGCGATCGCTGCCTCGGCCTGCACGCCGGCCTCGTCCTCGACGACTGCGGCGACGACCTCGACCGGCTCGGCGATCGTGTCGGGTGCCTTCGGGGTGTCTTCGGTCATGGGGCCTCCTTGGGTCCTCGCGGATGGGGGGCGTCCTCGGCGGCCCGGGCGGGCCGCGGCGCTCGCCCGAGGATACCCTGCCGGCCGGTCGCCCGCCGCCGGGGAGTCGATGGGTCGGTCAGGCGGTCGGATCCACCACGCCCGCGGACACGGCCGCGGTGAGCATCCGCCTCTTCTCGCGGTGACGTGCGGCCTTCGCGCGGTTCCCGCACGTCGCCATGTCGCACCACCGGCGGCGGCCGGTGGGGGACCGGTCGATGAACGCCTCGTTGCAGTCGGGGCTCTCGCAGATGCGCAGGCGCTCCGGCATGCCCTGGCTGAGCTCGCGCGCCAGAGACTCCGCGAGCCGGCCGAGCGCGCCCGCGATCGGGTCGCCGAGGTGCCGGTGGCCGAGCGAGACCCCGTCGGCGGAAGGCACCAGCACGTAGACGTAGTGGGTCCGCAGGATCCGGTTGACGGTCCGCAGGTCACCGCGCGACGGCGGACGCCCGGCGACCGCCGCCTCGAGAAGACCCCGCATGGCATCGCGCACGCGGCGGATGATCCCGAGGTCGGCCGCGCCCGCCGCAGGGTCCTCTGCGTAGCGGGTCAGGAGGCGCGACCGTGCGTCGTCGTGAACCAGGTTGCGGGCCACGAACCACTCGATCGCGTCCGCTGGCCCGACGAACTCGCGCGCGCGCTTCCCGCGCACGAGCCGGCCGGTGTTCACGAAGTCGAGGCAGTCCTCGAGCGGGGCGTTGTGGCCGTGTCGGTCCGCCTCGTGGGGCTGCTCGTCGGAGACGAAGAGGGGGAGTCCGGGCGGTCGGGTCATCTGGTAACCCCTTATACCTGCTTGACAGGTTATATGCAAGAGGGTTATCGTGAGGCGAGCAGATAACCCCTTCAGCGCTTCCAAGCGGTTACCCCCGCCGACACAGTACGAAACGGACGGATGGACGCCATGACCTTCATCGTGATCATCGCCGCGACGGTGCTCTTCGCGATCCTCGCGGGGCTCGCCACGACCGCCGGCACCGACTCCCGCCTCTCGTTCCGGGACGACGTCCGCCCCTGGATCTGAGCTCCTCCCCGGCCGGCCCGCCGGCCCGCCGGCCGCACCCCCGAAGGGAGGCACCGACATGCTGAACAGTGGAGTCGCGCTCCTTCTCGCGAAGGATCGGGCGGCCGAGCTCCAGCGTGAGGCCGACCGCCACCACCATCGCCGACCGGTCCGCAGCCGCACGCTCGAGCTCCTCCTCCGGCGCCGCGGCGCGAACCGACCGTCGAGCCGCTGAGGTCGCGTCCCACCGAGTAGGCGCACCCCCGACGACTCGCCCGACACCCCCGTCGCCAGTGCGACGGGGGTGTCGGCGTCTCGGTGACGGACCACGGGCCCGACGCCGCGTGGCGCGCCCCGCTCCGGCGGCGCTCGTCCTGAGCGTAGACTGCCGGCCATGACCGGGGAACCCGCGCCGACACCGGGTGACGAGATCGAGCCACTGGACCGGATCGACGCGCAACAGCGCGACGGCGTCGGCGATATGGAGCCCGAGCGGTTCCGGATCGCCGCCCATGCGGTCGTCGACGCGATGGCCGACTACCTTGCCGGGGTGCGCGCCTTCCCGGTGCTCCCGCCGGTGGAACCGGGGACGCTCCGTGGCCTCTTCCCCGCCGCCCCGCCCGCCGCGCCGGAGCCCGTGGGGGCGATGCTCGCGGACGTCGCACGGCTGGTCGAGCCGAACACGACCCACTGGCAGCACCCGGGGTTCATGGCCTACTTCGCCACGACCGCGTCCGGTCCCGGGATCCTGGCCGAGATGTTCGTCGCCGCTCTCGGCGCCAACGCCATGCTGTGGCGGACGTCGCCGGTCGCCACCGAGCTCGAGGAGGTGGTGGTCGACTGGCTGCGCGTCGCGCTCGGCCTGCCCGGGGACTTCGGCGGCCTGTTGACGGACACGGCGTCGACCTCGTCGCTCATCGCCCTGGGGGCGGCCCGTGAGGCGGCCGGAACCCACGCCGCCGCGCGGGGCATCGCGGGCCGCGACGACGTCCCGCGGCTGCGCGTCTACGCGTCCGCCGAGGCGCACTCGTCGATCGAGAAGGCGTGCATGACGCTCGGGCTCGGACGCGCTTCGCTCGTCCGGGTGCAGACCGACGACGCGCTCGCGATGGATGCCGACGCCCTTGCGGTGGCCATCGTGACCGACCGGGCGGCCGGGATGCTGCCCATGGCCATCGTCGCGACGCTGGGCACGACGTCGTCCACCGCGGTCGACCCCGTGAGCGCCATCGCGGATGTCGCGGCGCGCGAGGGGCTGTGGCTGCACGTGGACGCCGCGTACGGCGGGGCGGCCGCGGTCGTCCCCGAGCGACGCGGTCCGTTCGCGGGGTGGGAGCGGGCCGACTCGATCGTGGTCAACCCGCACAAGTGGCTCTTCACCCCGCTCGACGCGTCGCTGCTCCTGTCGCGGCGCATGCCGGTGCTCCGCGACGCGTTCAGCCTGGTGCCCGAGTACCTGCGCACGCTGGACCGGGCGGCGCCCGTCCACGACTACAACGAGTACACCCCCGTGCTCGGACGCCGGTTCCGTGCGCTGAAGCTCTGGTTCGTCCTCCGGTACTTCGGCCTCGAGGGGATCCGTCGGCGGATCGACGCTCACTGCGCGTGGGCGGCGGAGCTGGCGGCGGCCGTCGACGCGGACCCCGACTTCGAGCTGCTCGCGCCCGTGCCCTTCTCGACGGTGTGCCTCCGCGCGCGGCCGCGCGACCTCGCCGGTCGCGAGGACGAGCCGGCGGTCCACGCCGACCTGGACGACCTCAACGAGCGCCTGCTCGATGCCGTGAACGCGACCGGGGAGGTGCTCCTCTCCCACACGCGCCTGCGCGACCGGTTCACGATCCGCGTCGCGATCGGGAGCCTTCACACGACGCGCGAGGACGTCACGCGCGCCTGGGGCACCCTCCGGGCCGAGGCCACCCGCCTCCAGGCGTGATGCGGGGGAGCGGTCGGCACGCCCCCGGGCCGTGACGTGGCATCATCCGGGCCACGACCGCCCTGCAGGGCGGCAGGAGGAATGGACACGTGCCGCCGATCACCGCGCTCACCCGGATCGAGCCGATCCACCTCGAGAAGCTCGAGAGGCAAGGCGTCTTCACGACGGGCCTGCTGCTCGAGGTGTCGGCGACGCCGACGCGCCGCCAGACGCTGGCGGACCAGGTGGACGCGAGCACGAACGACGTCCTCGTCTGGCGCGACGAGGCGCTCCTCCTCAACCTGGCGAGGCTCGGTCCGGCCGAGCACGAACTCTTCATCCAGTCGCGGATGGCCGGCGTCTCGTATCTGACCGACCTGGACCTGGCGGTGGTCGAGTCGCGTCTCGCGCGCGCCGCCCAGGAGCTCAAGGTCCCGGCGCCCGACGCCTCCGTCGTCGAGATGTGGTGGGAGCAGGCGAAGACGCTCGAGGCCGAGTGACCGCCACGGCGAGTCCGGCCCCGGGCGCTGACGGCGCTCCGGTCGCCTCGACGCCGCGGGCCCTGGCGCTCTCCGCGGTCGCGGGCGTCTCGGCCGCGCTCGTCATCCTCGGGGTCGCGATCGCGCTCTTCTTCAACCCGGCCTGGGTCGCGTTCGGGCAAGGTCGCGCCGCGGTCGACGTGTGGACCGGCTGGGACGCGGCGACGGTCCGCGCCGTCACCGACTCGGTGGTCATCGAGGTCTTCCTGGGGCCTGGGACGTTCGCGCAGGCCGTGGGCGGCGTGCCCGTCTTCACGCCCGCGGAGGCCGGACACATGGCCGACGTGCGCGGGGTCGTCCTGGCCTTCGCGGTCGTCGTGCTCGTCGCCTTCGTGGCGCTCGTGGCGGCGTGGGTGGGCGACCGTCGCCGGGTGGCCTTCTGGCGGGGCGTCGCGATCGCTGCGATGACCCTCGCCGTCGCCGTCATCGCGGTCGGTGGCTTCCTGGCCCTCTTCTTCGACGTCGCGTTCGAGGTCTTCCATCGCATCTTCTTCGCCGCGGGCTCGTACACCTTCGATCCCCGGACCGATCGGCTCGTGCAGCTCTTCCCGGAGGCGTTCTGGACGGAGACCTCCATCGCGCTCGCGGTCGTCGTCCTCGGGATCGCGATCGTCGTCGCGCTCGTGGCGCGCGGGCGCCGCCGAGCGGCGGTGCGCCGAATGGTGGCGCGCGGGGCGCCGGCCTGATGCCGGCCCTCCACGGCCCCTCGTTCCGGCTCCTCGGGAGCGACGTGCAGCTGCACGTGAGCTGGGGCGCGGTGCTGCCGCTGCTCGCCGCGCTCGTCGCGCTGTCGCGGCTGCCGACGGTCCTGCCCGGCCTCGACCCGATCGCGGCGTGGAGCGCCGGCGTTGCCGCCGCGTTGCTCGCCCTCGTGGGTGCCGTCGCCCACGAGACGGGACACATGCTGGCCGCCCGCGCCCGACGCGTCCCCCACGGGCCCACGATCCTGTACTTCTTCGGCGGCGTGGACGCGAGCGACCGGCCCCTCTCGGGCGCCGGCGACGAGGGCCTCGTCGCGATCGCCGGGCCCGTGGCGAGCCTCGTCGTCGCCGCCGCGCTCGGAGGCCTCTCGGTCGCGGTCTCCTCCGTGACGGGCGACGCGGCCGCGGCGGTGGGCGAGGCGCTCGTGGTGGGCGCCGGCTTCAGCCTCCTCATCGGGCTGGTGAACCTGCTGCCCGGCGATCCGCTCGACGGCGGTCGCGTGGTCCACTCGATCGCCTGGCGCCTCACCGGCGAGCCGGTTCGCGCCCGCCGCACGACCGCGCGGGTGGGTCGCTCGGTCGGGCTCCTCATGGTGGGCGCGGGGTTCGTCGTGGCGCTCGCCGGCGATGTGACGAGCAGCGTCGTGCTGATCCTCGCGGGGTGGTTCGTCCGCACGGGCGCGGTCGCGGCGGAGCGTCGGGCGACCCTGCGCGACCTGGTGGCGGGCCTGACGGTGGCCGACGCGATGGACGCCGACCCACCCGAGGTCGCCACGACCCTGACGCTCGACACCTTCGGCCCCGCGGCCCTGGAGGCGGGCGACCACGACGCGTTCGCGGTCACGCGGGACGGGACGGTGGTGGGGGTGCTCGGTCTCCGCGCGATCCGCAAGCTCCGGCGGGACGTCTGGCCCCGGACGCGGGTCGAGGAGGCGATGGCGGGCATCGGCGACCTTCGCGCCCTCGGGCCGGACGGCGCGCTGTGGCCCGCGCTCGAGGAGCTGCAGCGCTCCGGCCGGGATGCGCTCCCGGTCCTGCGCGATGGGGCGTTCGTGGGGCTGCTCACCCGGCTGTCGGCGACCCGGAAGATCCGCGAGCGCGCCGCGGTGACGGGCCGCTCCGCCTGACCCCGGGGCCCCGACGCGCGGACGCCGCCACGGACGGCGCGATCTGCGCGACGATGTCGGCGACCCGCGCGATGAGCACGAGGGAGTGACGATGGATCCTGCGCCGCCGACCCGGAACGACCGCCGCCGCCTCACGCACGTGGACCGCGCCGGGCGGCCGCGGATGGTGGACGTGTCCGCGAAGCCGGCCACGCCGCGGCGCGCCATCGCGGAGGCGCTCGTGGCGATGGGGCCGGCCACGCTCCAGCTCGTGGTGGACGGCACGAACGCGAAGGGTGACGTCCTCCTGGTCGCGGAGCTCGCCGGAGTCATGGCGGGGAAGCGCACGAGCGAGCTCATCCCCCTCTGCCATCCGCTCCCCCTGACGGACCTCACGGTGTCGGCGACGCCGGACCGCCAGGCGGGCGGGGTCCGCGTCCGGGCGGAGGCTGCGACGACCGCTCAGACCGGCGTCGAGATGGAGGCGCTGACCGCCGCGTCCGTGGCCGCCCTGACCGTCTACGACATGGTCAAGGCGGTGGAGAAGGGGGTGGAGATCCGCTGGGTCCGCCTGCTCGAGAAGACCGGCGGGAAGAGCGGCGAGTGGCGCCGGCCGCCCGACCCGGCCGAGGGACCGGATGCGCGACGAGCATCACGCGGCCCGCGTCGCCCGGCCGTGCCGAAGCGCGGCGCACCCCGGCCGCGGGCGAAGTGACGTCGACGTGACCGCGGAGCGTGACCGCGGTCGGCCGGCGGCCGTCGTCCTCACGGTCTCGGACGGCGTGGCGGCGGGCGCCCGCGAGGACGCCTCCGGACCTGCCGTGGAGGCGCGCCTGACCGCCCTCGGCTACGCCGTCTCGCGGGGCGTGGTGGCGGACGACCGCGCCGCGATCTCGGCGGCGATCGTGGCGGCCGCGGCCGGCGCGGCGCTCGTCGTGACGACCGGCGGTACGGGCCTCACCCCGCGTGACGTCACGCCCGAGGCGACGCTCGACGCCGTGGACCGGATCGTGCCCGGCCTCGCCGAGGCGATGCGCGCCGCGGGCCGCGCGCGGACCCCGCTCGCCGACCTGAGCCGCGCCGTCGTCGGGGCGCGCGGCGCCGCGCTCGTCGTGAACCTCCCGGGCAGCCCGCGCGGAGCGGTGGAGTCGCTGGAGGCGATCGAGCCCGTCCTCGCCCACGCGGTGGAGACGCTCGCGGGACCGTTCGACCACGCGGAGTGGAGCCGGGCGGCAGACCGCACCGACCAGGGGAGAGGGAGCGCCGGAGGATGACGATCGCCCTGTTCGAGCCGTTCGAGCATGTGCCGGCCTACCCGCTGGTCTTCCCGGTCTTCTGGGGCGCCTTCGCGGTCTTCGCGCTCGTCGTCGCGCGGCATGTCCGCGTCTGGGCAGCTGCACACCCGGGCGGGCCCGCTCCACTCGAGCGGGTCCCGGCGCGGGCATGGGGCGTCGTCCGCTACGCGGTCGTCCAGACGCGGATGTTCCGCGACGGCCGGGCGGGCGTCATGCACTACGCCCTCTTCCTGGGGTCGACGATCCTCCTCATCGGGAACATCAACGCCGTCACCGGCGGGATCCCGGAGGCGGTCGTCGGATGGCCCCTCGACGGGCTGTTGTGGACACTTCTCGTCGCCATCCAGAACGCCGTCGCCGTCGCGGCCCTCCTCGGCGTCGCCTGGGCGTTAGAGCGGCGCCTGGTCAGCAGGCCGCCCCGCCTCCTGCTCACGCGGACGGCCCTGGTCATCCTCGCGATGATCCTCGTCGTCGTCTCGACGGAGGTCGCCGCGCAAGCGCTCGAGGCCGCGGCCTGGGGCGACATCCCCGGCGCCTTCCTCGCGAACGCGCTGGCGATCCCCCTCCGCCCTCTCGACCCTGCGGTCCTGGAGGCCGCGTTCGCCGCCTTCTGGTGGGGCCACGTCGTCGCTCTCGTTGCGTTCCTCATCTGGATCCCGACGAACAAGCACTTCCACATCTACACGAGCTTCGTGAACGTCTACCTCCGGCGGCTCACCCCGCGGGGCCGGCTGCCCGTGATGGACCTCGAGGTGGAGGATGCGACGTTCGGGTTCCGCACCCTGGCGGACCTCGGCTGGAAGGACATCCTCGACGGCTTCACCTGCACGGAGTGCGGACGGTGCACGGACGCCTGCCCGGCGAACAGGACGGGCAAGTCGCTCGATCCGCGTGGGCTGATCATGGGGATCCGGCGGATGTCCACCGCCGCCGAGCGCGGCATCGACCTGGTGCCGGACTCGCCCGCCGTCCGGGAGATCCGCGGCACCGACGACACTCGTCCGGACCGGACCCTGCTGACGGCGCCGCTCATCGACGGCGCCATCGACTACGACGCGGTCTGGGACTGCGTCACCTGCGGCGCCTGCGTCGAGTCGTGCCCGGTCCTCATCGAGCACGTCGACAAGATCGTCGGGATCCGCCGGAACCTCGTCCTCGAGGAGAGCCGGTTCCCGCACGAGGCCACCGCGGCGTTCAACGGGATGGAGCGCTCGGGGAACCCGTGGGGACAGCCGGCGTCCACCCGCCTCGACTGGACGAGAGGGCTCCCGTTCGCCGTCCCCGTCGCTCGAGACCTCGCGGCCGCGGGAACGCTCGGGCGGATCGAGGTCCTCTACTGGGTGGGCTGCGCGGCCGCCTTCGACGACCGGGCGCGGCGGACCGCCCGGGCGTTCGCGACCTGCCTCGACGTCGCCGGCGTCCGGTTCGCCGTCCTCGGGCAGGAGGAGGCGTGCTCGGGCGACCCGGCCCGCCGGATGGGCAACGAGTACGTCTTCCAGATGCTCGCCATGCAGAACGTCGAGACCCTCAAGCGGTACGACCCGCCGACGATCGTCACGGCGTGCCCGCACTGCTTCAACACGCTCTCGAACGAGTACCCGGACTTCGGCGGCACGTTCACGGTCGTCCACCACGCGGCGTTCCTCGCGCGGCTGCTCGCCGAGGGCCGCCTGGTCCCGCCGGCGGACGGCGCACCGGCAGGAGGGTCGCCACGCTCGGTCACCGTCCACGACTCGTGCTACATCGCGCGGTACAACGGGATCGTCGCCGAGCCGCGGAAGGTCGTCGGCGCGATCCCGGGCGTCGAGATCCGTGAGATGGAGCGCAGCGGCCGGCAGACGTTCTGCTGCGGCGCCGGCGGGGGCCGCATGTGGATGGACGAGACGCGCGGCACGCGGATCAACGAGGAGCGGACGCGCCAGGCGCTCGAGACGGGCGCCCAGGTCGTCGCCGTCGAGTGCCCGTTCTGCATGACGATGGTCGGCGACGGGCTCGCCTCCACCGGTGGCGGCGACGGCGTCGCCGCCCTCGACATCGCCGAGCTGCTCGCGGAGGCGGTCGCGCCCCGCTGAGGCGCGACAGGCCGCCGGGCGCCGCCGCCGCTGCTGCGCGTCGGTACACTGGCACGACCGGGCGGGTGGCTGCCCGGCCGGGCGCGCCGCGGGCCGCCCGGTCACCCGACGGAGGTCGTTCGTGCGAATCGTCGTCCTCGCGAGATCCGTGTCAGACACGACCGGCACGGGTCTTCGTGGCCGGCGGCCGTGACGGGGCTGGGCCGCGAGGCCGTTGATGGATGAGGGCCGCGTCGCCGCGCTCATCGGCTTCATCGCACTGGCGGGGCTCGTCGTCTACGTGATCCTCCGGAGTCGCACGGCCGGCCGCGAGAGCAGGGAGTCGCGGGCGTTCGCCGACGGCGTCGCCGAGGTCTCGGCGCGCGTCCTCGGCTCGCTCGAAGGCGCGCTCGCGGTGCTCGACGACCTGCGGCATCACCGGATGGACACCGCGGTCGCCCTGCCCGCGATCGAGGCGGCGCTCGCGACGATCGACGGGTATGTCGCGGACGTCCAGGCACTCCCCGTGTCGTTCCAGACCCAGCCCGTCCGGGCGGACCTGGAGTCGGACCTCCGGCGCGCCGAGCGGGCTCTCGACCGCACGCGGCACGGGTGCCGGATCCTCGCGAGCGGGTCCGGACGCGGCAGAGACCTCGAGGGACAGGCGTCCGTGAAGCGCGGCTACCTGGAGCTGCAGCATGCACGCGACGCGTTCGCACGGCACGCGACGGTCGCGACACGGACCGTGCCGGCGACCGTCAGGAAGGGCTGAGACCGTCACATCTGGTGGTATCCTTCCGTCCGACCACGACATCTTGTGGTCGGAGCCCCGTGCGAGGAGAGCGATGCACTGTCCGCAGTGCGGTGAGCGCGAGACGCGGGTCGTGGACTCGCGGGACCTCGAGGACCAGGCGACCATCCGCCGCCGGCGGGAGTGCGCCTCCTGCGGGGCGCGGTTCACCACGTACGAGCGGATCGAGGCCGCCCGGCTCGTCGTGCTCAAGCGCGACGGGCGTCGCGAGGAGTTCGACCGGGCGAAGGTCCTCTCGGGCCTGCGCAAGGCGCTCACCCGTCGCCCCGTCGCGGAGGACGCGCCCGAACGGGCCGCGGACGCGATCGAGACGACCCTCCGCGGGGCCGGGGTGAGCGAGATCCCGTCGTCGCGCATCGGCGAGCTCGCGATGGAGCGGCTGCGGGCCCTCGACCAGATCGCGTACATCCGGTACGCGAGCGTCTACCAGAGCTTCGAAGACCTGGAGACGCTGAAGCGCGAAGTGGACAGCCTGTACTCGGAACGCGACGGGAGCCGCCGATGACCGTCCTCGCCGACCGCGACATCCGGGCTCGCATCGAGGCTCGCCAGATCGTCATCGACCCATACGACGCCGGAGACCTGCAGCCGTCGTCGGTGGACCTGCACCTCGATCGCAGCTTCCGCGTCTTCCGCAACAACCGCTACCCGTACATCGACGTGCGGCTGGCGCAGCCCGACCTGACCGAGATGGTGACGGTCGGTGAGGACGAAGGCTTCATCCTCCACCCGAGCGAGTTCGTCCTCGGCCAGACCCTCGAGTGGGTGGAGCTGCCGGACGACCTGGTGGCCCGGCTCGAGGGCAAGAGCTCTCTCGGGCGCCTGGGCCTCCTCATCCATTCCACGGCAGGCTACGTGGACCCCGGGTGGCGCGGGAACCTCACGCTCGAGCTCTCGAACGTCTCGAACCTGCCGATCGCCCTCTACCCGGGGATGCGGATCGGCCAGATCAGCTTCCTCGTGCTGTCGTCGCCCGTCGATCGGCCCTACGGGTCGCCCGGGCTGGGCTCCAAGTACCAGGGGCAGTCCGAGCCGACCGAGTCGGCGATCCACCGCGACTTCGAGAAGACCCGGCGCGGGCCCGGGTCCCGCCGCTGAGGTGCGACCGGGAGCACGGCCGTGCCGATGAACGACGCCGTCGACGCACGCATCGACCTCGGCGGTGGGGTCACGGTCGCGCTCGTCGTCGCCGGGAGCTTCCGGTCGGACGCCGGTTCGATCCTGGGCCCCGCTCCGTGGGTCCTGTGGCGGGGCATCGTCGGCGACGAGCTCGATGCGGATCGCCGCCTCCTCCAGGCGCTCAACTGCCTGCTCGTGGAGACGCCGGCCGGCCGGGTCCTCGTCGAGACGGGGATCGGCGAGCGGATCTCCGAGAAGATGCAGCGGGTGCGCGGGGTCGGGGGCGAGCCGATCCTCCCGGCGCTGCGGAAGGCCGGCTTCGACCCGGGCTCTGTGGACGTCGTCGCGATGAGCCACCTGCACTTCGACCATGCCGGCGGCCTGCTGGATGCAGAAGGGCGCCGGGCCTTCCCCCGGGCGATGATCGTGGCGCAGCGGGCCGAGTGGGAGGTGGCGCTCGACGACAACCCGCGGAACACGGCCGCCTACGACCAGCCGGAGCTGAGGCTCGTCCAGCCGTGGGGGGCGGAGGGCGCCGCCGACGGGGAGCGGGAGGTCCTCCCCGGCGTCTCCGTCGTCCCGACCGGCGGGCACTCCGGCGGCCACCAGGGCGTCGTCATCCGCGGGCCGCGGGGCACCGTCGCGTTCTTCGGCGACCTCGCCATGCGGCCGTGGTCGGCCAACCCGCGGTGGGTGACCGCCTTCGACGACTTCCCGCTCGATTCCGTCCGCGTGAAGGCACGCCTCTTCGACCGTGCCGCCGAGGACGGATGGACCGTCGTCCTCTCCCACGAGGCACGGGTGCCGATCGGCCGGCTCGAGCGCGATCGCGATCGCTTCCGCTGGGTCCCGCGGTAGGGGAGAGGCCTTCGGTGCCTCACGGAGCGGTCGCTGGGGCTCCGGGGGCGCCGGACGCTTCCGGGCCCGCCGAGCGCTCCGCGAGCAGGGGTGCGACGAGGCTCTCGGCGGTCCGGGCGTCGACCGGGCCCTGGACGATCGCCCGGATCGTGCCGTCGCGGTCGAGGAGGAACTGCGTCGGCAGGCCGTATACCCTCCACGTCCGGAAGATCGAGCCGGTGAGGTCGGCCACGATCGGGTAGTCGATCCCGTAGGCATCGACGTACCGGCGAACGTCGCCGGCGGAGCTCTCCTGCACACTGACGCCGACCATCTCCAGGCCGTCATCGCGATGGCGGGAGTACACGCCCCGCAGGACCGGCGTCTCCGCTCGGCACGGGGGGCACCAGGACGCCCAGAAGTCCACCCAGACGACTTTGCCGCGGAGGTCGGCGAGGGAGATCTGCTCGCCGTCGAGCGTGACGGCCGGCACGGGCGACCCGTCGGGCCCGGGAAGCGTCAGCTCGGGGGGCCGCTGGCCCGGAGCGAGCCCCTCGCCGGCGGGGCCGACCGCGTACTGCGTCGCGGCCGGAGCGACCGGCGCGAGCGACGGTGCCGGGGCGGCGATCGGGGCGGTGGCGACGGTCAGCACGACGGCCGCGAGACCGACCGCGGCGACGGCGACCGCGATCTGGCGGCCGGAGAACGGGCCGACGAGGCCGCGGCGCTCACGGCCACCATCGGTGGGGACGGGACCGTTCACACGCCCGTGTTGAACTGGATGTAGCGCGGCAGGAGCGTGAGCATGTCGAAGAGCATCGCCACGCCGATGAGCGCGACGAGCATGCCCCCGATGAACGAGACGGTGCGGCCGTGCCGCACGAGGGGCCGGACGATCGTGGGGGCACGGTCGTAGACCACGCCCATGAGGATGAACGGCAGGCCGAGGCCGGCCGTGTACGCGAGCAGGAGGGCGGCCCCCTCCACCGCGCGCCCGCTCGTGGCCGCGAGCGTCAGCACGCCGCCGAGGATCACCCCGATGCAGGGCGTCCAGCCGATCGCGAAGACGACACCGAGGCCGAACGACGCGAGCCACCCGCCGCGCGACGCGACGAGGGTGTTGCCGAGGCGGTCGCCCACGCCGCTGCCGTCGGCGTTCGCGAGGGCGAGCGTCCCCTGTGCGTTGGAGACGGCGGCCGAGGCGCCGGCGTCGAGCGGGCGCCACGTCCGCTCCAGCCAGGGGATCGGGAGCACCCCCGCGAGCCCGAGGCCCATGACGATGAGGACGATCCCGCCCACCTGCCGCAGCAGCGGCATGTACGCGGCGAGCGGGCCACCGAGGAAGGTGGCGGTCACGCCCAGAAGCGTGAAGACGAGGCCGAAGCCCACGACGTAGGCGATCGCGTGGCGGACCGCCAGCCACCGGGAGGGGGAGCCAGCTTCGCGCCCGGCCACCGCGACGGCCGTCAGCTGGCCGAGGTACGCGGGCACTAGGGGGAGGACGCATGGCGAGAGGAAGCTCACGATCCCGGCCACGAAGGCGACGGCAAGGCTCAGGTCGGAGCTCATCGGCCCGACCCGCCGGGCGTGGGCGAGCCGTGCGGGGTCTGACCCGTGCGCACGCCAACACCGGCCCTCGGTGCGTCCAGCGCCCCGTCGAGGAAGGTCCGGATGCGCGAGGCGCCGGTCGCGAGCTCCAGGCGCGCGCCGCCGGCCTCGAGGACCGGGATGGCCTCGAGGAACGCGCGGGCGAGGCGGTCGTCGGAATGGATGTCGACGTCCACGAGGTCCGCGACGGGCCTCCCGGCGTCGGCTCTCGACGCGAGGTGTGCCTCGACGACGGCCCGGGCCGTCTCGCACAGGTGGCAGCCCGCGGCACCGTAGAGGACGATGCGGGCGGCCGGCGGGGGCGGGATGGCCATCGGCGGCATTCTAGCCCGGGGCGGCCCGGACCCTTCCGCCGGGCTGGTAGGATGCCCGCGGGCCCACGTAGCTCAGCGGACAGAGCGCCGCCGTCCTAAGGCGGGCGTCGCAGGTTCGAGTCCTGCCGTGGGCGCCATCCTTCCCCCGGTCGCATGGCGGTGCGCTCGCCCGTCGCACACCTGGCCCTTCGATCAGGCCCGCCGACGGGCCGTTCGGGGCTCCGCTCCTATACTCGCGCCATGCTCCCTCCCGACGCCCCGGTCGCACCCGCGCCCGCCCCCGAGCTCGGCCGCGCCCGCGTCGTCGCGTTCGCGATCATCGCGCTGATCGCCGCCTCTCTCGTCGTCGGCCCGCTCCTCGCGGATCTCGGGGCGGCGTTCCCGGCCGCGGCCGCCACGCCCACCGCGACGCACGAGCCTGGGAAGATCTCCATCGCCATGGGCTCGCCGGAGACGCTCGACCCGGCCGTGGCGGGCGACGCGGGGAGCGCCGCCCTGATCGCCCAGGTCTTCGAGGGGCTCACCACCGTGGACGCGGGCCTCGTGGTCCGACCGGCCCTCGCCGAGTCGTGGACGTACACGGACGGAGGGCGGACGGCCGTCTTCACGCTCCGCGACGGGCTGACGTTCTCGGACGGGACGCCGCTCACCGCAGAGGACGTCAAGCGCAGCTGGTTGCGCGTCCTCGACCCCGTCGCTCCGTCGCCGCTCGCCTCGCTCCTCGACGTCGTGGAAGGAGCCGCCGATTACCAGCGAGGCCGGGGCTCGGCCGACGCGGTCGGCCTGGAGGCGGAAGGCCGGGCCCTCACGGTCCGGTTCGCGCGGCCGTCGACCGACTTCGCGGCCGTCGCCGCGAGCCCGACCCTTGCCGTCGTGCCCCCGGCCGCGGACGCGAGCGCGGACACGTTCTCTCCCCGGGCCGGGTTCGTCGGCAGCGGCGCGTACCTCCCGGTGTCCGTCTCACCGAGCTTCATCGCCCTCGCGGCCAACGACCGCTACTGGGCCGGGACCCCCGCGATCGGCACGGTCGAGGTCGTCACGTCGCTGGACGGGACCAACCCGGTCGAGGCGTTCCGCGCCGGCGACGTCGACCTCACGCAGGTCTACTCCCCGTTCGCCTCCTGGCTCGCGCACGACCGGGAGCTCGGCTCATCCCTCCGCGAGGGGGTCTCGGTCAACCTGGAGTACCTCGGGTTCGACGCCGCGTCGCCGCCGTTCGACGACGCCCGGGTCCGGCAGGCGTTCGCGAAGGCCGTGGACTGGCGGCGGCTCGTCACGCTCGGTTCGGACGGCTCCGAGGAGCCCGCGACGGGCATGGTCCCCCCGGCGATCCCGGACCGCTCGTCCGAGGACTTCCTCCCGACGTACGACCCCGACGAGGCGCGGGCGTTGCTTGCCCAGGCCGGCTACCCGGGCGGGCAGGGCCTCCCGACCGTCACCTTCATCACGAACGGCAACACGCACGCTGCGGCGATCGCCGCGGAGCTGGAGCGGAACCTCGGCGCGGATATCGCCCTGGAGACGATGGACTTCGGCCAGTACTTCGACCGCCTGGCGCAGGATCCTCCCGGCATGTGGGTCGTGGACTGGGTGGCCGACTACCCCGGGCGGACGGCGCTCCTCCGCCTCCTGCTCGCGTCTGACCAGCAGAACAACTTCGGGCGATGGAGCTCTGCCGCGTTCGACGCCGCACTGGACGCGGGCAGCGCGGCCACCGGATCGGCCGGGGCAGCGGCCGCCTTCGATCGAGCAGAGGGGATCGTCCGGGACGAGGCGCCGGTGGTCCCGCTCTCCTACGGCACGAGCTACTGGCTCGCGCGGGACGGGCTGCTCGGCGCGGGGGAGAACGGGCTGGGCTTCGTCCGGTTCGCCGGCCTCGCGTGGGCCGACAGATGAGCCGCCGCACCCCGCGCTGCGTGTCCTCCCGCATGCTCCGATCCGTCCTCGCGCTCACCGCGGCACTCGCGCTGTCCGCGGCCGCCACCGGGCCGGCCTTGGCGGCCGAGACGGAGTGGGGGACGCCCAGCGCGTCCTCGCTGTACGGCGTCACCGTCGGGTTCAGCCAGCCGGTGACGCTTCCGACCGACGCGACACGGGTCGAGATGCTCCTGACGGTGCCGGGCGTCGATGGACCGTTCGTGACGGAGGTGGTTCCCGAGTTCCTCGGCCGGCCGACGACCCTGGACTACACGTACGACGCGGCCGCCTCGCACGTCTACCCGAACACGCGGTTCGAGGGCCGCTGGCGGGTGACGCGTGCGGACGGCACCGTCGAGGTCGGTCCCGGGGCGTCGGTGACGTACGCGGACACGACCCACGACTGGCGGACGAAGACGGGCGAGGTCGTGCGCCTCCACTGGTACGAGGGGAACGACCGGTTCGCGGAGCGGGCTCTCGCGGTCGGCGAGGAGGGGCTCGCCAAGGCGTCCGAGTTCCTCGGCGTGACCGAGTCGGAGCCGGTCGACTTCTTCATCTACGCGTCGCGCGAGGACTTCATGGCGGCCTTCGGCTCGGGGAGCTACGAGTGGGCGGGCGCGTTCGCGCTCCCCGAGACGCGGACCCTGATCGCGGACATCCCGCCCGACGAGATCGACACCGAGCTGGTGAGCCTGTACGTCCCGCATGAGCTCGCGCATGTCGTCTTCGGCACCGCCACGGCGAACCCGCTCCACGAGCCCCCGCGCTGGCTCAACGAGGGCCTCGCGGTCTACCTCACCGAGGGGTACGCGTCGAACTGGCGGAGCTCGCTGCGCGACGGCG
This sequence comes from uncultured Chloroflexia bacterium, assembly GCA_963717255.1. Taxonomy (GTDB): domain Bacteria; phylum Chloroflexota; class Limnocylindria; order Limnocylindrales; family CSP1-4; genus CAIYQJ01. Next base: position 70,707 of record CAVQVT010000016.1, read on the forward strand.
TCGCGGACGGGCGGCTCCTCCCGCTCGGGGCGATCGCGAACGTCTTTCCGACGTCGTCGGACGGTGCCGACCTCGCCTACGCGGAGAGCGTGTCCGCGGTCTCGCACATGGTCGACCAGTACGGGAAGGACGCGCTCGTGCGGCTCGTCCGCGCCTATGCGGATGGCGTCTCCGACGACGAGGCGTTCACCGCCGGCCTGGGGGTCACGGTCGCCGGATTCGAGGCGGACTGGCTCGAGTCGATCGGCGCGTCCGCGCCGGAGCGCCAGGGACCACGGCCCGCCCCGCCGGGCCCGGTGCCGTCGGCCTGGCTCGTGGCGTCACCCGAGCCGGCCACGCCGGACCCCACGGTCGCGGCCCCGGTGACGTCGCCGGGAACGACCGAGCCGGTCACGCCCACGCCGCCGTCCGTCCTTCCGAGCGGGGGTGGGGCGGGGGACGGGCAGTCCGGGATGCCGCTCCTCCTGGTCACCCTCGCCGCGGTCGTCGCGGTGGCGGTCGCGACGCTCGTCTTCTTCGCACGTGCCCGGCGTCGGCGCGCGGTCGGGCCTCCCGCCCCGACCGTCCCGACGGACGCCCCACCGGCCCCGCCGGCTCCGCCGGCTCCTGCGCCGGATGTGCCCGGCCCGGCCACGCCGCGCCCGATCGTGTGGGCGCCGGAGGAGCCGCAGCGCCCGCCGTCCTCTGGACCACCGCCGGCGGGCGGCGATGAGGAGCCCATGCCGTGACCGCCGCGACCGGTCGCTTCCGCGCGTTCCGCGCCTGGCGGGTGACGCTCGGAGTCGCGTTGGCCGCGCTCGGGTTCCTCCTCGCCACGCAGGTGCGCACCGAGGCGCCGCGCGTCCGCTACACGACGCTGGAGCGGGCGCCCCTCGTCGAGACCGCGGACCAGCTGCAGGCGCAGCAGGCGGACCTGCAGGCGTCGATCCTCGACCTGCGCGAGCGGATCCGGGAGACCGAGCGCGGCACCCAGGGAAGCGGCGCCCTCGTCGGCGCGCTCACGACGCAGCTCGACCACGCGCGGCTCATCGGCGGGCTGGTGGGCCTGACGGGGCCCGGCCTCGTCATCCAGCTCGAGGACGCGGAAGAGCCTGCGCCGGAGGACCAGAACCTCACCGACCGGCGGGTGAACGCCCGCGATGTCCGCGCCGTGGTCGAGGAGCTCTGGCTCGCGGGCGCGGAGGCCGTCTCCGTCAACAGCGAGCGGATCAACGGCCTGTCGGGGTTCCTCGATGTCGGCGGATCGATCCTCGCCAACTCGTCGTATCTCGTGCCGCCGTACCAGGTGGCCGCGATCGGTGGCACCGGGATGTACGACCGTCTCACGGCCTCACCCGGTTTCACCGAGTGGGTGCGCGCCCGCGTCCAACCGTACGGGCTCCGCGTGCGATACGCCGAGATCCCCGATGCAGAGGTGCCCGCGTTCGCCGGCGCGGTCCAGCTCCGCTACACGCGTCCGGCGCCGTCCCCCACGACCCCGCCGGCGACACCGTGGCCGACGCGGACGGAGCAGCCCTGAGATGGGACTGGCGACCCGCCGCGGCCAGCTCGCGATGGCCGGCATCCTCCTGGTCCTCGGCTTCCTGCTGGTGGTCCAGTTCCGTTCCCAGCAGGCGGGGACCGGGCTGGACAGGCTGGCGTCGCAGGATCTCACGCTCCTCGTCGCCAACCTGAACACGCGGAACGACCAGCTGCGGGCGGAGGTCTCCTCCCTCGAGCGCCAGCTGGTGCGGGTCCAGTCGGCGGCCGGCAGTGGGCAGCAGAGCGCGCTCCAGCTCCGCAACGAGATCGCCCGCGACCGCGCGTGGTCCGGCCTCGACCCCGCCGTCGGCAGCGGCGTCACGGTGGAGATCGCGGGTCCGGTCGGAGGCGCGGCCGTGGGCGATCTCCTCAACGAGCTCCGCAACGCCGGCGCGGAGGCCCTCGCGATCGGCGGCACGCGCGTGGTCGCCGGGTCGGTCCCGGCCGGGGAGCCGGGCGCGGTGATCGTGGACGGCGTCGCCCAGGGTCCGAGGATCGTGGTCCGTGCGCTCGGAGACCCGACCGCGCTCGCCGGGTCGTTGACCCGGTCCGGCGGGATCGTCGCGCTGCTGGCGGCGACCGACCCCGGGGTGGAGGTGACCGTCACGCCGGCCGACCGGATCGAGATCCCCGGGACGGGCCGTGACATCACGCCCGCCCATGGCACGCCCCGGCTCTGATAGCCTGACCTCCCGATGGACAGTCAGCGCCCGGCAGGACCGGGTCCGCTCCCGCTGGCGGTCGGCGATCTGGTCCGCCTCCGACGGGCGCATCCCTGCGGCGGCTTCGGCTGGCGCGTCGTCCGCGTCGGCGCGGACATCGGCGTCGCCTGCACGACGTGCGGACGACGGGTCCTCCTCGAACGCCGCGACCTCGAGCGTCGCGTCGTGACCGTGACGCCGGCGGCGGACGCCTCCGGACGGTCCGCCCGATGACGAGCGCCGTCGCCGCTCCGCCCCGCGAGGGCGCGCCGGGGGACGGCGGAGGCGCCTTCTCCGTCCTCGGCAACCGGCCATTCCTGCTGCTCTGGCTGTCGCAGGTCGCGACCCAGGTCGGCGGCAACATGGTGGTGTACGGCCTGACCGTCCTGGTGTTCGACCTCACCAAGTCGAGCTCGGCGGTCTCCTTCCTGCTGCTGACCTTCCTCGTCCCGGCCGTCCTCTTCTCGGCCGTGGCGGGCGTGTTCGTGGACCGCGTGGACGGCCGCCTCATGCTCGTGGCGACGAACCTCCTGCGCGCGGCGGCGTTCGGGATCATGGTCCTGGTCGACACGAACATCGTCCTGCTGTTCGCGCTGAACGTCTTCGTGTCGATCGTCACGACGTTCTTCGCGCCGACCGAGCTCTCGATGCTCCCGCGCCTGGTGTCGAAGAGTCAGCTCGTCGCCGCGAACGGCCTGTTCACGCTGACCGTGAACGCGGCCTTCGCCGTCGGGTTCGCCCTCCTCGGGCCGCTCGTGGTGACGCTGGCGGGACCGAACGTCCTCATCGTCATCGTGGCGGTCTTCTACCTCGTCGCTGCCGTCTTCTGCTTCACGCTGCCGTCGTCGAGGCAGCTCTCCTCACGCGCCGCGGCGGCCGGCGAGCACCCAGAAGCCGAGGCGCTCGTCCTGGCCGAGGAGGACGTCGCGCGGGCGATCCCCGAGGTGCCGGGCATCGCGATCGACGCGGGGCTCGCGGCAGCCGGCGAGAGGGCAGCGGCCGGGCCGAAGCCCGGGGTCATGGGCCAGGTCGGCGACGCCGCGCGCGAGACGGCGCACCAGCTGCGCGAAGGAGTCGCCTACATCCGGGGCAACCGGATCGTCGCGTGGTCACTGCTGTACCTGGGGATCGCGGCCTCCCTGATCGGCGTCCTCGGGGTCCTGGGGCCGGATTTCGCCACGACGAACCTGGGCCTCGCCCCGAAGGACTTCGTCGTCGTGGTCCTCCCTCTCGGCGCCGGCGTCGTGATGGGCGTCCTCTTCCTCAACAGCTACGCCCGGCTCTTCCCGCGGCGGCGGCTCATCGAGACGGGGCTCGTCTCGCTCGGCGTCCTGATCCTCCTCCTCGCGGTCGCGGGACCGATCGCGACGGCGATCCGCAACCTCCAGGCCCAGGCCAACCTGGCACCCAGCCTCAACGTCTCGCTCCTCGCCATCGTCGTGGTGATCGCGTTCCTCGCCGGGATCGCCTACTCGGTCGTGGCCATCCCGGCGCAGACGCAGCTGCAGGAGGACATCCCCGAGGACGTCCGGGGACGCGTCTTCGGCGTCCTGAACATGCTCGTGTCGATCGCGAGCTTCGTGCCGATCATCATCGTCGGCCCGATCAGCGATCTCATCGGGTCGACGACCGTGCTCGTGAGCCTGGGCATCATCATCGGCGTCTCCGGGATCGCCTCGATCATCTGGCGGCGGACGCCCCCCGCCGTCGCCCCCGCGCCACTCGCGCCGGGGGGCGAGCCACCCGGCGTGCTGTGACGGACGGCGTCCCGTGACCGGCGACGCTCGGCGTGAAGGCGAACCCGGAGTGCCCGCGCGCCCGGTCGCCGTCGTCTTCACCGGCGGCACCATCTCGATGACCGTCGACCCGATCGCCGGCGGGGCGACGCCCGCGCTCGGTGGCCAGGCGCTGCTCGCGAGCGTGGGGGTCGGCAGCGGCGACCTCCCCGTGCCGATCGTCGTGGATCTCGGCCGGACGCCGGCGAGCCACTTCTCCTTCGACGATCTCCTGCGCATCGCGCGGACGGCGGGCGATGTGCTGGCGGACGCCCCCGACCTCACGGGCGCGGTCGTCGTCCAGGGGACGGACACGATGGACGAGGCGGCGTTCACGTACGACCTCGCCTGGCGCGACGAGCGACCGCTCGTGGTCACCGGCGCCATGCGCACGTCCGACGCCCCCGGAGCCGACGGTCCCGCGAACCTCCGGGACGCGCTCGTCGTCGCCGCGTCGCCGGCCTTCCGGGAGGCCGGCTGCGTCGTCGTCCTCGGGGGGCAGGTCCACGCCGCCGACGCCGTCGTGAAGATGCATGCGAGTGCCGTGGACGCCTTCGCGAGCCCGGACACCGGACCGCTGGGCCGGATCGAGGGCGGTCGGCCCTTCCTGCTGCGCCGCCGCATGGGCCGCCGCTCCGTCGCGGCCCCGATCGGGCCCGTCCCGCCGGTCGGGCTCGTCGTCGCCGCGATCGGCCTGGACGGCGCCGCCATCGACGCGTTCGTGGCCGGAGGCGCCCGCGGGGTGGTCGTGGAGGCGACGGGCGCAGGGAACACGCATCCGTCGCTGCTGGAGGCGGCGGAGCGCGCGATGGCTGCCGGGGTCGTCGTGGTCCTCGCCTCGCGGGTCCCCGGCGGACGGGTGACGTCCGGGTACGCGTTCCCCGGCGGGAACGCGACGTGGCGTCGTGCCGGCGCGATCCTCGCTGGGCGGCTGACGGGGCCGAAGGCGCGGGCGGCCCTCTCGCTCGGCCTCGCGGCCGGTCTCGACCACGACGACCTGGCGGCGCTCCTCGACGACCCGGCCTGACGCACGACCCGAGGCGGCGATGCCGGCCGCCCCGCGCGTGGCTCTGCCCCTCGCACCCCGTCCCCCTCGGGTTCCCGGCCGGGCACCCCGGCTCAGGCGACCGTCAGGCTCGCCGCGCCCCCGGTCATCTCGATCGTCAGCCGATCCGTCGCAGCCGCGTACCCGCCGCCCTCCAGCACGCCCGACCGGGTGACGAACCCCTCGGTCCGCGCACGGTAGGCGACCCCCGCCGGGACGTCCAGCCGGATCGACGCGGCTCCCGCCTCGATGCGGATACGGACGTCTCCCGCCGGGACGGGGAGCCGGCACCGCACCTCGGCCGCTCCGACGTACAGGGCGGCCCCTGCGAGGCGCAGCGCGGAGAGGTCCACGTCGAAGCGTCCCGCGCCGCCCTGCACCTCGAGCGCGAGCGGCAGGTCCGCCGCGGCCTCGACCCGCCACGTCCCGGCGCCGAACGGGTCCCAGCCGGTCACATCGCGCGAGAGGCGGACGCGCGCCTCGCCGGCCGACCGCTCCACGCCGAGGCGGACGTCCGCGCGGTCGGACCAGGCGGATACGAGCGGGCCTCCCGGCGCGGCCGGGCCGACCAGCAGCGTGCCACCACCGTATGCGAGCGTGAGATTGAGCCACCGGACGTCCTGGCGCTCCACCGTCACCGTCGTCGGCCGCCGCCGGGCGGGGATGACCGCCCAGGCGACGACGACCACCCCGACGACGATGAGCGCCCCCGCGACGAGCACGGTGGCCGTGATCGACGCGATCGCGCCGAACGAGAGAAGGAGCGCCGCGCCTCCGACCAGGACGAGGACGAGGCCGGCCGCCAATGCGAGCCATCCGGGTCCCCCGCGAGGATCCCCGCCCGATGCAGTCACGCGACCGTCCTCCTGCGCCGCCCGCGCCCGTCGGCGGGCCACCTCGGGAGGGTATGGCCGGCGCCCCCGCGAGGGAAAGCCCCTCCCGTCACGTATCCTGCATCCCCATGGCCCGGCCCACCGCCGCGGACGTACCTCCCGGCGCCGCCTCGCCCACCGCTCCTGCGCTCGACGCTCTCGCCGCCCCTGGCATCCCGTTCGCGGTCGTCCGGGCCGAGCGCGCCAACAGTGCCCTGCAGAGCGGCGAGCTCCAGGGGATCGAGCTTGGATCGCTCCTGCGGACGATCGTCGTCCGGCTCGGACGTGGCCTCCGTCACGGCGGCGGAGGCCACGCACGACTGACCAAAAGCGCCGCCGAGGGCCTTCGCGACTCCGGGCCCACGCCATCACGGGCCCATGCCGCCGTCGACCGCCGGTCGGTGGTATCCTCCCGTCCGCATCGGGCGGTTAGCTCAGTTGGTTAGAGCGCATGCTTGACATGCATGAGGCCAGAGGTTCAAGTCCTCTACCGCCCACCAGATCGCGAACGCGACGAGCGGGACACGCCCGCCGGCGGGGAGCCCCAGAGAGCCGCGGCCCGAAGCTGTGAGCCGCGGCGGTCCACCCCCTGGCACGGCACCACCCGCGAGCGGCCGGTGAACCGGTCCGGGTCCGCCCGTTAACGCGGCACGAGAGCGCGACCCGCCGGGGCGGGGAGCGAAGGCGGGTGGGACCGCGGGAGGCACGCCTCTCGTCCTGTCGGGACGGGAGGCGTCATCGATTCTCTGGAGGTCGACATGGCGGGCGCGCAGGCTGCAGGACAGGGTGGGGGAGTCGAGGCGGAGGAGCTGATCCCGCTCGCTCCGGATCGCGGGTCGGCGGAGGAGCTGCTCGACGCCGGGGCGCACAGCGAGCTCGACGCCATGCGCCACTCCACGGCGCACGTCATGGCCGAGGCGGTGCTCGACCTCTTCCCCGGCGCCCGTCTCGGGATCGGCCCGGCGATCGACGACGGGTTCTACTACGACTTCGACCTCCCGCGCCCGCTCACGCCGGACGACCTCGCGGCGATCGAGACCCGGATGCGCGAGAGCGTCGCCGCGGACCATCCTTTCGCCCGCCGGGAGGTCGCCTTCGAGGACGCCCGGGCGCTCGTCGAGGGCCAAGGCCAGGTCTACAAGGTCGAGATCCTCGACGACCTCGCGGCCAAGGCGCGCGCAGCCGGGACCCCGCCCCCGGAGACGACGTTCTACGAGCACGGCCCGTTCACGGATCTATGCAAGGGTCCGCACGTCGCGAGCACGGGGCGGATCGGGCCGTTCAAGCTCCTCACGGTGGCCGGCGCGTACTGGCGTGGCGACCAGGCCCGTCCGATGCTCCAGCGCATCTACGGGACGGTCTGGTCGAGCGAGGAGGACCTCGAGCGATACCTGTGGCGCCGGGAGGAGGCGAAGAAGCGCGACCACCGGCGCCTGGGCGTCCAGCTCGACCTCTTCAGCTTCCACGACGTCAGCCCAGGAGCCGCGTTCTGGCACCCGAAGGGCTGGACGCTCTACCAGACGTTGCGGGACGGCATGCGCGAGATCCAGGCGCGGCGGGGCTACCAGGAGGTCTACACGCCGCCGCTCGTCCACCAGAAGCTCTGGGAGCGCTCGGGCCACTGGGATCACTACCGGGAGAACATGTTCCTCGTCGAGGCCGAGGGCCAGACCTTCAGCCTCAAGCCGATGAACTGCCCGGAGTCGACGTTCATCTATCGGAGCCGGGTGCGTTCGTACCGGGACCTCCCGCTCCGTCTCTCCGAATACGGCGCGCTCCACCGGAACGAGCTTTCGGGCGTCCTGTCCGGCCTGACCCGGGTCCGCCACTTCGTCACCGACGACGCCCACATCTACCTCCGGCCCGACCAGATCGGGGCGGAGATCGAAGGCCTCATGGGCGAGATCCGCGAAGCCTACGCGTGGTTCGGGCTGGAGCCGAGGCTCACCTTCGGGACGCGGCCGGACGCTGCCCTTGGCGACGTCGCCGTCTGGGAGGAGACGGAGGCGCTCATGCGCCGCGAGCTCGACCGCTCCGGGCTCCAGTACCGCGAGAAGCCGAAGGACGGCGCCTTCTACGCCCCGAAGATCGACATCCAGATCGAGGACGCCCTCGGGCGCGAATGGCAGACGGCGACGATCCAGGTCGACCGAGTCATGCTGCCTGAGCGCTTCGACCTCTGGTATGTCGACGAGGAGGGACGCCAGCAGCGGCCGGTCGCGATCCACCGCGCCATCTACGGCTCGCTCGAGCGGTTCATCGGCGTCCTCACCGAGCACTTCGCGGGCGCCTTCCCGCTCTGGTGCGCGCCGGTGCAGGCCGTGGTCGTCCCGATCGCCGACCGGCACGTCGATGCCGCGACCGACCTGGCGGCCGTCCTGCGCGCCCGGGGCCTGCGCGTGGAGGTGGACGCCTCGGACAACCGGATGCAGAACAAGATCAGGCTCGCCCAGGAGCAGAAGGTGCCGTACATGCTCGTCCTCGGCGACCGCGAGGTCGAGGCGCGGACCGTCGCGCTCAGGTCCCGCTCTGGCCTCCAGGAGCCGGGCGTCGGCTGGGAGGACCTCGCCGACCGCCTCGCCGGCGAGGTCGCGGCGCGGACTGTCTGACGACGACGCGAGTGCCGGCGCCGCGGGTGGGGACGCCGTCGCCCGGCACGGTCGTCCGGCGCCGTTGTCCGGCGCCGTGAGCGCGTGGTATAGTCCCGCGGGCGCCGAAGCCCGGGCGTGAGCGCGCCCGGCTGATCGTGGCGTCGCGGAGCACGTACGAAGGGGTCGAACCTGAGCCGAGACCTGCGTGTCAACCACATGATCCGGGTCCCGCAGGTGCGGGTCGTGGACGAGGACGGTGCCCAGCTCGGGGTCATGCCCACGGGCGACGCCCTTCGGCTGGCGCAGGATCGCGGTTACGACCTCGTGGAGGTGGCGCCGACGGCGTCGCCGCCGGTCGTGAAGCTCCTCGACTTCGGCCAGTACAAGTACGAGCTCGCGAAGCGCGAGAAGGAAGCCAAGCGACGCTCGCGCTCCGTTGAGTTCAAGGAGATCCGGCTCAAGCCCAAGATCGGGATCGGCGACTTCGACACGAAGGTCAACCGGGCGATCCAGTTCCTCGAGGACGGGGACCGCATCAAGGTGACGGTCCAGTTCCGCGGGCGCGAGCTCACCCACCCGGAGATCGGGCGGAACCTCCTCGCGAAGTTCACGGACCGGGTGAAGGACCACGGGGTGCTCGAGAGGGCGCCGCTGCTGGAGGGTCGGGCGATGCACATCGTCATCGCCTCCAGCCACAAGCCGAAGACACGCGAGCCCGGAGCGGTCGCCCCGGCCGCGACGGACGAGAAGACTCCGGATGCGGTCGCACCGGCTCCGGCGAGGACCGAGAAAGCGCCGAAGCCGGCTGCGGCAGCGGCCCCTCCGGCAGCGAGCGAAGAGACACCGGAAGCGGTCGCCGCCGCTCCGGCAGAGCCGGCGGCGCCGGCGCCGACGGGAGAGTGAGGCCACCGTGCCCAAGATGAAGAGCCACAAGGCCGCGCAGAAGCGCATCGGGAAGACCGGGAGCGGCAAGCCGATCCGGGTCATCTCGTGGCGCGGCCACCACCTCGAGATCAAGAGCTCGCGCCGGACCCGGCGCTACGCGGGCAAGGCCGTCATCGGGCCGGAGCACCGCGAGCAGGTCCGCCGGCTCCTTCCGTACCTGTAGGAGCGTCACCGGCAGATGGCACGCGTCAAGCGGGGCGTCACCGCCCACAAGCGACACAAGAGGCTCCTCCAGGATGCCGAGGGGCGTCGAGGCACGCGCTCGACGCTCATCAAGCCGGCGCGCGAGGCGCTCCTCCACGCGATGGCCTATGCCACGCGTGACCGGAAGCAGCGCAAGCGCCAGCTCCGCGAGCTGTGGATCATCCGGATCAACGCCGCCGCCCGTCAGAACGGCACGACATACGGCAAGCTGATCGCCGGCCTGAAGCGGGCCGACATCGCGGTCGACCGGAAGATCCTCGCCGACCTCGCGGTGCGCGACGCGGGCACCTTCGCGCAGATCGCGGAGGCCGCGAAGAGCGCCTGACCGGGCCTGCCCGTCGGGTCCGTCCGCCGCCTCTCACGAGCCCTCGCCACCGACGCGGCCGGCGGGGGCTCCGCGTTCCCCGGGCGGCCCGGCTGCCAGCACCACAGGAGCCATCACCGTGGACCTCGCGACGATGACCGCCCAGCTCGACCGCCTGCGGTCGGATGCACTCGCGGCCGTCGCGGCCGCGAGCGACCCCGCCGCGCTCGATGCGGTCCAGCTGGGGTTCCTGGGGCGGAAGGGCGCGTTGACGGAGGTCCTCCGCGGGATCGGCGCACTCCCGGCCGACGACCGGCCCCGGGTGGGCGCGGTCGCGAACGAGGTCCGCGAAGCCGTGGAGGCTGCGATCGCGACCCGCGGCACGGACCTGCGCGGCGTCGCGCTGGCGGCGCGTCTCGTCGCCGAGACGGTGGACGTCACGACCCCCGGGCGGCGGATCGCGCGCGGCACGCGGCATCCGGTCGCGGAGACCATCACCGCGATCGACGAGATCTTCGGGCGCTTCGGGTTCGTCGTGTACGAGGGGCCCGAGATCGAGGACGACGTCACGAACTTCCAGATGCTCAACATCCCGGCGGACCACCCCGCGCGCGACCTCTGGGACACGCTGTACGTGGACATCCCCGATCACCTGCTGCGGACGCACACGTCGCCGGGCCAGATCCGCGTGATGCGCGAGACCCGACCGCCGATCCGGGCGCTCCTCCCTGGGCGCTGCTTCCGCTACGAGGCGGTGGACGCGAGCCACGGGTCCGAGTTCCACCAGGTCGAAGGGCTCATGGTGGACGAGGGCACGAGCCTCGCCGACCTCAAGGGCCTCCTCGACGAGTTCGCCCATGCGCTGTTCGGCGCGGGACGGGCGACCCGATTCCGCCCCGGCTACTACCCGTTCACGGAGCCTTCCGTCGCCTTCGACGTCGGCTGCGTCGTGTGCGACGGCTCCGGCTGCCCGGCATGCGGCAGGTCCGGCTGGATGACGATCCTGGGTGCCGGCATGGTCCACCCCGTCGTCCTCCGCAACGGCGGCATCGACCCCGAGGTCCACCAGGGGTTCGCCTTCGGCATGGGCGTGGAGCGGATCACGATGCTCCGCCACGGCGTCCACGACCTCCGCCTCTTCATGGACGGCGACCTCCGCTTCCTGGAGCAGTTCCGCTAGAGGCAAGGTGACGCGGGACGGCCCGAAGCCGGCTGCGAAACCGCCGGCCGTCGAACTCGCCGCGTGTGAACGGTCCGTTCGGCCGTCCCCTGCTGCCTGGCATCCGGTGCCCATCCGACCATCGCGACCGCGCGCGCCTCGGCGATAGGGGCGATCGCTGGGGGTTCGACCGCCGTGGCGCGGGACGGCCTCATGAGCACAGTCGGCTTCTGATGCTGAGATGGAGGCGAAGGGACGCGCGGGCGACACCGGCGGGGCATCTCCACCAACCGACGATCGACTGCGTGGCCCGCCGGACCGCGGAGGCCAACACCAAGGCCGAGATCATCCGCTGCCTGAAGCGCTGCGTCGCTCGCGAGATCCGGGCATACCTGCATCCCCAGCGCCACCCCGGGCAGGCTCCACGATTCCCGGGTTGACGACTCCAGGAGCTTCAACGCGACGATCGAGTCCTTCTGGGGTCGGATGCAGGTGGAGCTCCTCGACCCCCGCGACTGGCGGACCCGGGTCGAGCTCGCGAACGCGGACTTCGAGTACCTCGAGGTCTTCCACGACCGCCGGCGCCGCCACTCGGCGCTTGGCATGTCTACCCCGGTCGAGTTCGAGGCTCGGCACCAGTCGGCGACGGTCGCGTGAACCCCGGTGACGCGACTCGACGCGACTCAGGGCACCTCAGGGTCTCCGCGGAACCCAGTGCGGTTCAGTCTGCCTCTTGGCTGCGAGTCGCGCTTCGACGAACGCACGAAACGCCTCTCTGAACTTCGCATGGGTGAATCTCTCGGCATTGCGACGGCATGCATGCGGGTCGAACACCCCCGAGCTGCCCTCGAAGAGCTCGACTGCCGCCACGATCGAATCCGGCGACTGTTCCGAGAAGAGGATGCCGGTGCAATCACCTTGCCCCAGAGGGATCACCGTCTCCAGAAGCCCGCCTTGTCCGAATCCGATGACCGGTGTGCCGCACGCCTGGGCTTCTACCGGAGTGATTCCGAAATCTTCGACGCCCGGGAAGATGAGAGCCTTTGCACTCTGCAGATACCTGAGCCACAGCTCTTGGCTCTGGTAACCGACGAATCGGACGTTACTGGAAGCGATCTTCTTGAGGGTCGCGAACTCGGGACCATCGCCGAGGACGACGAGCCGCTTCGTCGGCATTCCCGCGAAAGCCCTCACCGCAACATCGGTACGTTTGTAGGATTCCAGTCGCCCCGCGCAAAGGTAGAAATCCTGCTTGTGTTCGTGAAGGGGAAATGCATCCACATCAACGGGCGGGTAGATGACCGTCGACTCGCGGCGATAGACCTTCCGTATCCGTCTCGCGACGAATTCGGAGTTGGCGACGAACGCGTCGACCCCATTCGCGGTGCGCAGATCCCATTGCCGAAGGTAGTGCAACACCCACCTGAGGAAGAACCCCCGAAGTCCGCTGCCGTTCTTGCCGCGCAAGTACTCGCCTTGTAGATCCCACGCGTACCGCATCGGCGAATGCACGTAGGAGATGTGCAGTTGATCGGGACCCGTGAGGACGCCCTTCGCGACCGCGTGCGAACTCGATATCACGACGTCGTACGCGGACAGATCGAGCTGCTCGATGGCGATCGGCATCCAGGGCAAGTAGTACGCGTGACGACTCCGCGCGAATGGGAGTCTCTGGAGGAACGTCGTGCCGACTCGCTTCCCGAGGATCTTGGATCTGTGTTCCGGCGGTAGGAAGTCCACGAGTGCGAAGAGATCGGCGTGCGGATAGCACGCCAGTATCTGCTGCACGACTCGTTCGGATCCAGCCCAGTCTATGAACCACTCATGAACGACGGCCATCTTCATCGCGAGGATCTCGCCTCTTCGGTCGGTGAGCAAGCGTTCGATCGAAGGAGTCGCATGCCCCTCGGTCTGTCCGGGAGATCTGCGCACGACGGTCTCACCCCGCGCTCGCATCGGTCCTGACTTCCGAACGAAAGCGCCCGCGAGGACCGAAAGAACTCACCGCCTGGCATTCCGCTGTTCACCAGAAGCGTCGCGGCGGCGATCCTGTCCGACTCCGCCTCCACCGCCGCGGCCTCCTTCCGGGGTGAGCCGGTGGCCGCGATCGCAGGTGAGGAGTCGCGCGAGGAGGGCCCGTGCGCAGGTCGCCGTTGTCGCCGTCGCGTCGAGCAGGTTCGACCACGGCGGCCTCCTGCGCCTCGCGGGAAGCATCGCCGGGATCGGTGGCCTCGGACGGACTGCGGTGGAGGCAGGCTATCGGGTACCTTTCCACGGTGCGCTCCTTCCGAATGGCCTCCTGTTCCCCTGCAACGGTACTTCGTCCGGAGCAGCTCCGGTGAGGGTCCCGCTGTCCTGGCTCCGCGACTACGTCGACGTCGATCTCGACCCGGCGGTCCTCGCCGAACGGCTGACGCTGCTGGGCATGGAGGTGCAGTCGATCGAGCGGTGGGGCGCCGAGTGGCGCTCCGTCGTCGTCGGGGAGCTCCTCACCGTCGAGAAGCACCCGCGCGCAGACCGGCTCTCGCTCACGACCGTCACGGTGGGCTCGGGTGAGCCGCTGCGGATCGTCTGCGGAGCGACGAACATCGCGCCGGGCCAGCGCGTCCCGGTGGCGCTGCCGGGCGCCGTCCTGCCGGGCGACCGGCGGATCGAACGCACGGAGAAGATGGGCGTCGTCAGCGAGGGGATGCTCTGCTCGGGCGACGAGCTCCAGCTCACGACCGACGCGGACGGGATCCTGATCCTCCCCGTCGAGACCCCCCTCGGGGTCGACCTCTCCGACCTGTACGGCGACGTCGTCCTCGACGTGGACGTCAAGCCGAACCGCGGCGACGCCCTCAGCCTCGTCGGGCTCGCGCGCGAGGTCTCCGCCATCACGGGCGCGCCGGTCCGCCAGCCGGTGGCCGCGCTCGTCGAGACGGACCCGGACGTCGCCGAGAGGCTCCGGGTCGTCGTCGAGGAGCCGGGGCTCTGCACGCGCTTCGTCGGCCGCTGGGTGAGTGGCGCGACGGTCGGGCCGTCGCCCGACCTCGTCCAGATGCGCCTCCGCGCCGCCGGGATGCGCCCGGTGAGCAACGTGGTGGACGCGTCGAACTACGTGATGCTCGAGATCGGCAAGCCGACGCACGCGTTCGATGCGCGCGCGGTGCACGACGGGACGATCGTGGTCCGACGCGCGCGCCGCGGCGAGCGCCTCGAGACCCTGGACCACGTTGATCGGCCGCTGGATCCCGAGACCCTCATCATCGCCGACCCTCGCGGCCCGATCGGGATCGCCGGCGTCATGGGGGGAGCGGCATCGGAGGTCGTCGACGACACGACCGACGTGATCGTCGAGTCCGCCATCTTCGATCCGGTGAGCATCCGGCGGACCGGCCAGCGGTACGCGCTGCGCTCCGAGGCGAGCCTCAGGTTCGAGAAGGGTCAGGACGTCCCCACCGCCCCCGTCGGGGCCGACCGCGTCGCCGCGCTCATCGTCTCCTGGTCCGGCGGCGCGGTCCTCCGCGGCCGCGTGGACACGGATCCCCGCGAGCCCGGCCCGTCGCGGGTGGCCTTCCGCCCCGCTCGCGTCGAGCGGCTCCTCGGCACGACGCGGAGCCCTGTCGAGCAGCGTGCGCTCCTCGCCCGCGTGGGGGTCGAGACCGAGACCGTCCCCTCGGGGACGCCCGTCGTGGTGGCGGCCGGGGCGGACCCGCTCGTCGTCGAGTCCGCCGAGGAGACGCTCGTGGCGCTGGTGCCGACCTGGCGTCGTGACATCGCGATCGAGGCCGACGTCGCCGAGGAGATCGCCCGTGTGGGCGGCTACGACGCGGTCCCCACGCGAACCCCGGAGACCCTCATGCCCACCTACCGGCCCTCGCCGGTCGGCGTCCGCGACGCCGTCCGCGAGGCGCTCGTCGGTGCGGGCCTCGTCGAGGTGGTGACGCACGCCCTCGTCGCACCTGACTCCATCGCGGACCTGCCGTGGCCGGACGACCCCGACGTGCCGGCCGGGGAGGACGTCTCGGGCGGTGCCGTCGTGACGGTGCGGAACCCGCTCTCGCAGCAGCACTCGGTTCTGCGCCGACACCTCCCGGCCAGCCTGCTCGATGTCCTCGCCACGAACGAACGTCACGGCGCCGAGCGGGTCGCCGTCTTCGAGGTGGGAAAGGGCTATGCGGCCGACGGGCCGCGGGCGCGCGAGTGGTGGCGCGTCGCGTTCCTCCTCGCCGGCGAGGCCGACCCGCCGTCGTGGAACCGCCCGGCTCGGGCGGCGGACCTGGACGACGCGAAGGCGGTCGTGG